>NZ_CANDOA010000001.1:0-1242981 GCF_947387565.1 Flammeovirga sp. SubArs3
AGAACTCTGTCAGGGTTCATTAAGTCATCTATTGCTGTACCTTCAGCTAAAAACTCTGGATTAGAAAGTATTTCAAAATTAAATTTACTTTCAGAATTTGATAAGATATCCTTTAATGCTTCAGCAGTTCTAACAGGTAAAGTAGATTTCTCAACAACAATTTTATCATTAACAGCAACTTCAGCAATCTGACGAGCACAAAGCTCAATATATTTCAAATCAGCCGCTTGACCTTTTCCTTTACCATAAGTTTTCGTAGGTGTATTTACAGAAATAAAGATCATATCTGCATCCTTAATTCCTTGTACAACATCGGTTGAGAAAAATAAATTTTTCCCTCTTGTCTGCCCTACTACTTCGGCTAAACCTGGCTCATAAATTGGTAATTTATCTAAATCTTCATGGTTCCAATCAGCTATTCTTTGAGCGTTAATATCTACTATGTTTACTTTAATATTTGGGTTTTTTAATGCAATCACAGCCATTGTAGGTCCTCCTACATATCCAGCACCTATACAGCAAATGTTTTTGATTTCTTTCATCGTATTTAGAATATATAATTTTAAAAAATTTGATCTTTAGTCAATTTCAGCATGCTAGTTAATAAACATAGAAATCAAATCAAAGGTTGGTATATAGCAATAGTCATTATATAAATGCTTTTAATCGTAATATGAAATATTATGTTCAAATAATCAAAAAGTTAGGATGTCATTTAGAGATTTATATAAAAAAGTGGCAATCCATTATTTAACATTTTACAACACCGTAAGTTTACTAGTCAGAATACATTATTCCTTTATATAAAGGGTTGTATGATAAATTATTAAGTCATCTTTGAAATCAACTCTTCATACTAAGTATAGAATTTTTTAATGAAAGCCGAAATTTGAAAGTTTACAATCGAAATATTAAAAATGACTTCCTTAAAAACTAGTTAAATAAATCATCAATCAATTGTTCACCAATCAAAAACGCTCTAAGATATTATTCTATTTTTTAGGTATTCAATCTACAACTCTTTGCAATTCCTTATTAGAAAATATCCAAATGCAGAAAACAAAAACAATATGAAGAAGATTTTATTAGTATTTGGAACTCGCCCAGAGGCAATCAAAATGGCTCCATTAGTAAAGGCCTTCCAAAATGATTCAGATTTCGAAACGAAAGTATGTGTTACAGCACAACATAGAGAAATGTTGGATCAAGTATTAGACTTCTTTGAAATTAAGCCAGATTTTGATTTAAACTTGATGAAGCCCAACCAGAACCTTTATTCATTAACGGCAGACATCATCAATGGTATGAAACCCATTTTAGAAGAGTTTAAACCTGATCACGTTTTTGTTCATGGTGATACAACAACTACAATGGCTTCTGGAATTGCTTCGTTTTATGGTGGAGCTAGAGTAAGTCATGTAGAAGCAGGTTTAAGAACGTATGATAAATATGCTCCATTTCCTGAAGAAATCAATAGACAGTTAACAGGAAAAATTGCTGATTATCACTTTGCTCCTACTACTACTTCTGAGCAAAATTTATTAAGTGAAAGAACTCCAGCACAAAATATCCTAATAACTGGTAACACTGTGATCGATGCACTTCATTTTAGCGTTAATAAAGTAAATCAACTCCAAGAAAATCAAGAAATTGAAATGCTGAAAGGTTTAGTCAACAATGAAAAAGATATGATTCTTGTTACTGGCCATAGAAGAGAAAATCATGGAGAAGGATTTATCAATATCTGTAAAGCACTTAAAGAAATTGCTGAAAAATCAGATGCTCAAATTATATATCCAGTCCACTTAAATCCTAATGTTCAAAAACCGGTATATGAAATTTTGTCTGACGTTGAAAACATTCACCTCATTGACCCATTATCTTACCCAGCATTTGTTTGGTTAATGGATAAGGCAAAGTTGATTATCACTGATAGCGGTGGAGTTCAAGAAGAGGCTCCTTCTTTAGGTAAACCTGTATTAGTTATGCGAGACACAACGGAAAGACCAGAAGCTGTTGAAGCAGGTACTGTAATATTAGTTGGAACAAACCAACAAAAAATCTCTTCAGAAGCATTAGACCTGCTACATAATCAAGAAAGATATGAAAGAATGAGTCGTTTAAACAATCCTTATGGTGATGGTAATGCCTCACAAAGAATTGTAGACTTCATTAAAAATATAGATAGACAAGTATTTACGGTTCTAAAATCAGCATCGTAAACCCCTACTTGCTCCATTTTTTTATCAATCCATTTTTTTACCTAGAAACTCCTTACCCAGAGTTTCAAAATCAGAAAATATGAAAGTTACAGTTGTTGGCTTGGGCTATATTGGATTGCCTACTGCAGCCCTTATCACACAAAATCAAGTTCATGTTCATGGTGTTGATATCAACCAAAATGTTGTTGATACGATCAATAGAGGAGATATCCATATTGTTGAACCTTCATTAAAAGAAGTTGTTGCTACTGGTGTAGCTGAAGGTTATCTAAAAGCTGGAACTAAACCTGTAGAAGGTGATGTATATCTTATTGTAGTTCCGACTCCATTTAAAGATAAAAATGAACCCGATATTTCTTATGTAAAAGCAGCAACTGAAGCAGTTTTGCCTTTATTAAAAGAAAATGACCTATACATTATTGAATCAACATCTCCGGTTGGTACAACAGAAAAAATGGCTGACCTTATTTACTCTCAAAGAGCTGAATTGAAAGGAAAGTTAAACATTGCATACTGTCCAGAACGTGTATTACCTGGAAATGTAATGCATGAATTAGTATACAACGATAGAGTTATCGGAGGAATCGATGAGAAATCAACACAAAAAGCAATTGAGTTTTATGCCAATTTTGTAAAAGGTGAATTACACCCTACAAATGCTAGAACTGCTGAAATGTGTAAACTTGTTGAAAACTCATCAAGAGATGTACAAATCGCATTTGCTAACGAATTATCCCTAATCTGTGATAAAGCAGATATAAACGTTTGGGAGTTAATTAAACTTGCAAATAAGCACCCAAGAGTAAATATTTTACAACCTGGTGCCGGTGTTGGTGGACACTGTATTGCTGTTGATCCATATTTTATTGTAGCTGATTACCCTATGGAATCTAAGATTATTGGTACAGCTAGAGAAATCAATAATTATAAAGCATTTTGGGTAGCTGAGAAAATTAAAACTGCAAAATTAGAATTCGAATTAAAGCATGATAGAAAGCCAAATATTGCTTTAATGGGATTGGCTTTTAAACCAAATATTGATGATTTAAGAGAATCACCTGCAAAATATATAGCTCAAAAGGTCTTACAAGATGCAAATGCGGAAGCCAATTTCTTTGTTGTTGAACCTAATGTTGAGTCTCATCCTGTATATAAATTAACAGATTACAAAGAGGCCGTTGAAAGTGCTGATATCATTTGTTATTTAGTTGCTCATGATGAGTTTAAGACTGTTGAAGTTCACAATGGTCAAATCGAGTTAGATTTCTGTGGTGTAAAAAACAATAAATAATTTAGTGATGAATATTCTAGTAACTGGAACAGCAGGGTTTATAGGCTATCATTTAACTAAAAAATTATTGAATGAAGGTCATACAGTTTACGGAGCTGACAATATCAATGATTATTATGAAGTCAGTTTAAAGTATGATCGATTGGCCGATACAGGAATCCAAAAGGAAGAAATTGAGTGGTTCAAATGGGTACAAAGTACTACGTATGACGCTTATAAATTCTTAAGAATTGACCTTTCTGATAAAGAAAGGACTGCACAAATGTTTGAAGACTTCAAGTTTGATTTAGTGATACATTTGGCAGCTCAGGCAGGAGTAAGATACTCATTAATCAATCCTCAAGCTTACATTGATTCTAACATTATGGCTTTTACAAATATGTTAGAAGGTTGTAAAAATCATGATATCAAGAAGTTAGTTTATGCTTCAAGTTCAAGTGTATATGGCTTAAACAGCAAAGTACCTTTCTCTGAAGAAGATAGAGTGGATGAGCCGATCAGTTTATATGCTGCAACGAAAAAAAGTAACGAGTTGATGGCACATACCTATACTCATCTTTATGGCATACAGACTGTAGGATTAAGGTTTTTCACAGTTTACGGTCCTTGGGGACGCCCTGATATGGCACCAATGATTTTTTCAAAAGCTGTAATGAAAAATGACACCATTAAAGTATTTAATAATGGTAATCAATCAAGAGATTTCACTTATATTCGTGACATCGTGAACGGAATTGAAAAAGTTTCTGTTCAAAAAATCGATGGAACTAATTTAGTGTTTAATATCGGAAACGGTAAACCAGTTAATCTATTACATTTTATAGAAACTCTTGAATCAGAATTCAACACAGTAATCGATAAAGATTTTGTTGAAGCTCAGCCTGGAGATGTCACAACCACTTATGCAGACACTTCAAAACTAGTTAAGTATACTAACTATAAGGCACAAACAAGTATACAAGAAGGTATTAGTCAATTCGTTAAATGGTATAAAGAATATTATGGAAATTAAAAATAAAAAAATCGCAGTTATTGGTCTTGGTTATGTAGGTCTTCCTTTAGCCGTAGAATTTGGAAAAAATGGTTTTGACATTGTAGGTTTCGATATTAACCAACCAAGAATTGACGAATTAAATGCAGGTACAGATAGTACTTTAGAAGTTACTTCAGAAGAATTAAAAGAAGCATCAGGATTATCGTATACTTCTAATTTAGAAGACATTAAAGATGCTCAGATATATATTGTTACGGTTCCTACCCCAATCGATAAATACAAAACGCCAGATCTTACGCCTTTGAAAAAAGCATCTGAGACGGTTGGGAAAGTATTATCAAAAGGCGATATCGTTATCTATGAATCTACAGTATACCCTGGTTGTACTGAAGAGGAATGTGTACCTGTACTAGAAAAAGTATCTGGTATGACGTTTAACGAAGACTTCTACGCAGGTTACTCTCCAGAAAGAATTAATCCAGGTGACCATGTTCACCGTGTTCATAATATCATGAAAGTAACTTCGGGATCTACTCCTGAAATTGCTGACGAAGTAGATGCTTTATATGCATCAATCGTTACTGTAGGTACTCACAAAGCATCATGTATTAAGGTTGCTGAAGCTGCAAAAGTGATCGAAAACTCTCAAAGAGACTTAAACATTGCCTTTGTTAATGAGTTATCGAAAATCTTTGATAAAATCGGTATTGATACAATCGATGTATTGGAAGCTGCAGGTACAAAGTGGAACTTCCTTCCTTTCAGACCAGGTTTAGTGGGTGGTCACTGTATTGGTGTAGACCCTTACTACTTAACATATAAAGCTGAATCACTAGGGTATCACCCTGAAGTAATTCTTGCAGGACGTAGAATCAACGATTCTATGGGTTCTCATGTTGCTTCTGAAGTAGTTAAGAAAATGCTTCATAACGGACACACTGTAAAGAACTCTAAGGCATTAATCTTGGGTATTACATTCAAAGAAAACTGTCCAGATATCAGAAATTCAAAAGTTATTGATGTAATTCGTGAATTACAGGATTATGGTCTAACTGTTGATGTATATGATCCAAATGCAGATAAGGAAGAAGTAATGGAAGAATATGGTATCGAATTAATCGATAGCGTAAAAGGTCCTTACGAAAGTGTTGTAGCTGCAGTTGCTCATGATCAGTTCCAAGATATGAACTGGAGCTCATTCACTAACAGTAATACTGTAGTTTATGATGTGAAGCATACGCTTCCTAGAGATATCGTCACTTCAAGATTATAATATAAAAAATACTTGATTTAGGAGTTGAGTAGTCAATATTTAACTCCTAAATCTTCATTCATAACTCAACTAATAATGTCAAGGATAATTGAAAATAGTAATGTTTTAGTGACCGGAGGTGCCGGATTCATTGGTTCTAACTTAGTTGAGGCATTACTTGGACAAAATAACAAAGTTGTTGTTCTGGATAATTTTGCCACAGGTAAAAGAGAAAATATAGAACCCTTCTTATCTGATAAAAACTTTACTCTAATTGAAGGAGATATCAGAAACCTTGAAGACTGTAAAAGAGCTGTGGAAGGGATGGAGTATGTACTTCATCAGGCAGCCTTAGGCTCTGTTCCTAGATCAATTAACGACCCTATTACTTCTAACGATGTTAACGTAAGTGGTTTCCTAAATATGCTTGTTGCTGTACGCGATGCAGGTGTAAAACGTATGGTTTATGCTGCAAGTTCTTCTACTTACGGTGATCATCCTGGATTACCAAAATTAGAAGAGAAAATTGGAAAACCTCTTTCTCCCTATGCTGTTACAAAATATGTCAATGAGTTATATGCTGATGTATTTGCAAAAACATATGGTATGGAGATCATCGGATTGAGATATTTCAATGTTTTTGGTAAACGTCAGGATCCTTTTGGTGCTTATGCAGCAGTAATTCCATTATTCGTAAAAGCACTGATCAACCATGAAAGTCCAATGGTCAATGGTGATGGTACTCATTCTAGAGATTTCACCTATATTGACAATGTGGTTCAGATGAATCAATTGGCAGCTACAACGAAAAATCCTGATGCTATTAATACAGTATACAACACAGCACAAGGTCAAAATACGAACCTTAACGAACTAATTACTGCTTTGAAAGAAAATTTACATCAGTTTGATGCAGAGATCAGTACTGTAGATCCCACTTATAGAGAAGAAAGACAAGGTGATGTAAAACACTCATTGGCTGATATCTCTAAAGCTCAAAACTTGATGGATTACCAGCCTACACACAATGTAGAGCAAGGAATTAAAGAAGCTATAGAATGGTATTGGAATTATTTCAATAAGAAATAAGTTAATACTCCCTTGATAAATTAGGTTTATCTTTTCTTCATGTATCTGAAGAAAAGATAAACCTTTTTTGTTTTAAAAAGCACACTTCACTTCGAATAAAGAACTGACTACCAATTCATGACAAAAGACGGATTATGAAACTTTATAACCTTTTCATAAAAGCGTCAACCCCTCCATTAACAGTATTTATATATGTATTTGAAGAAGTACAATCCATGAAAAAAGTACTTCATTTTTTTGTATCACAAAGTATGATACACCTAGATATTTGATCTATTTTTTATATAAACATATTATTCAATCATGAAGAATTTTGCATTAATCGGAGCAGCAGGTTATATCGCACCTCGTCATATGAAAGCAATTAAAGATACAGGTAATACTTTAATGGCAGCATATGATAAGTTTGATAGCGTTGGTATTATAGACAGCTATTTCCCAAATGCTGATTTCTTTGTAGAATCAGAAAGGTTTGATCGTCATTTAGAGAAATTAAAGTACGAGCAAGACATCAACATGGATTATATTTCTATTTGTACTCCAAATTATCTTCATGATTCTCATATTCGTATGGCATTACGTCGTGGATCTGATGCGATCTGTGAAAAACCATTAGTACTAAATCCATGGAACATCGATGCTTTAAGTAATGTCGAAAAAGATACTGGAAAGAAAATATGGAACATTCTTCAATTAAGAGTACACCCTTCTATTATCGCTCTTAAAAAGAAAATTGAAAATGGTCCTAAAGATAAAATTTATGATGTTGACCTTACTTACTTAACATCAAGAGGTAACTGGTACTATACATCATGGAAAGGTGATATGTCTAAATCAGGCGGTATTGCTACAAACATTGGAGTTCATTTCTACGATATGTTATCATGGGTATTTGGTGATGTAAAGAGAAATGAAGTTCATGTTCATACTCACGACAGAGCAGCTGGCTATTTAGAATTCAATCAAGCAAGGGTAAGATGGTTCTTATCAATCAATGAAGATGTTCTTCCTCAGGAAATAAAAGAAAAAGGCCAAAGAACATTCCGTTCTATTACAATCGAAGGTGAAGAGTTAGAATTTAGTGGAGGATTTACAGACCTACACACTACTTCTTATACAGAGATTATGAATGGCAACGGTTATGGCATTGAAGATGCTCGTCAAGCTATCGAAATTGTTCACGATATCAGACATGCAGGTATTGTAGGTGTAAGAGGTGAATATCACCCACTAGCAAAAGAGAGCTTAACTGATCACCCATTTGATAAGAAAAAATCAAAACTAATTATATCACATGCTTCATAAATTTAGGAAGAATAAGTTCTTTAAGAATTTTGCCTACCTATTTTCAAGCCAAGTGATTTCTCAATTGATTTCACTACTGAATGCATTTTTTATTCCCCGTTTGCTTGGTCCAAGTATTTACGGGGAATATCAACTAGTATTAAATTATATTCTTCTATATAAGGCCTTTACGGTGCCAGGAGTAAATAAGACAAATATTAGAGCATTAAGTCAAAACCAAGATGATATAGACCCAAGAATAAGTGATACTCTAAAGATTAGGCTCGTTGTTTCAACAATCGGAATTGTATTAATGCTAGCCTCTCTATTTATTATTGATTATTCCACTAACGCTAAATACGGAATTCTCTTTTTCTGTTCCTATCTATTGATTTTCTCTGCTTTTGATTCACTAAAGAGCTTATTTATAGTCAAGCAAAATTTTAAAGTCTTTTCTAAGATAGATATTTATAAATCCATTTTCCAATCAGGGGTATCCATTATTGCAGTACTTATTTCAAAAAGCATTTTCCCATTAATAGCCATTTACTTGATTACAGAAATATTTGGATTACTATTTTTATACAAAAGAGCCGTTATAGATTTTCAGCTTAAAGTTGATTTTGGTAGAAAGCTCAATTTTAAATTAATAAAAGATTCAGTATACTTTTCATTTATTGACTTCCTAAACATGTTAACCTCAAGAATAGATATTTTTGTGATATCCATTCTAGCAGACCCAAAATCTGTAGGACTATATGCATTAGCCAATACAATAGCTAGAAAAGGTCTGATCATTAGAAGAGCATTAGCTCAACCATTGTTTCCAGTTTATGCTGCAAAAGAAAAGCTTACGGCAGCAACATTAAATAAACACTGTTTAATGTTAGCAATACCTTCTATACCTATTGTAGGGATTATAATTCTTACCTCACAATATGTCATTCCAGGAATTGCAGGAGAAGAGTACTTAGAAAGTGTACCTATTTTAAATGCACTTGCCTTCTTTTTACTGTTTCATTATCTGGTACTTCCTTATTCAACAGCGTTGGAAAGTAATTATAATGAGAAGCTTTCATTAATCATTGGAATTTTTAGAGCATTATCAAACCTAATTTTAAATGTAGTATTGTTTAAAGTATACGGTTTGATCGGAATTGCTTATGCTTCAGTCTTAGTCTGGGCACTTAATTTTATTCTTTTTGCCATCATAAGTAATGTCAAATTTAAAAGAAAAATATCTGTTCAACCCACAATGTAATGGTCGAACCAATCGTGGATTAACGGTAGAAAATCAGCCTAAATTAAATTGGAAATTTCAAGTTCCTAGTCATCCTGTATATGGTTTTGAATCGATGCCTGTAAAAGATGAAGATGGTAATATTTATGTTGGGAATCATAATGGGAGTTTATATAAGCTTAACCCAGAAGGACAATTATTAAATACTTTCCAAACAAAATATAAGATTTTCTCTACCCCTATTACCATTGGTAACCGTTGTTATTTTGCTTCAGGAGATGGTTATGTGTACTCGTTAGATGAGAAAGGAAATTTAGCTTGGAAAACGCAGGTTAGTAATGAACCATTGCTTAAAAAACCCTCCTATTTACAATCTGTGATTCGTCAATACATCAAAAGAGATAAATCTAAATTTAGTATTGGTACAGTCCGTACTTGGGCATCCATGAACCTTGATAGTAAAGGCAGGTTATATATAAATACCGCTGGAACTGGAGTTAATGTGCTTGATATTAATGGTAATATCATTAAGCAATTGCCTACAAAATACAAATTCCCATTATCAGGTGTATCGTTTCTAGAGAATGATGATTTTGTCTTTTGTGATGAAAAAGAAGTTGTTTATGCTTATGATAACAATTTCAAACAAAAATGGACGTACAATATCGATAAAACGTATAATTTATGGTCGAACCCAGTTGTTTGTCTTGAAAAGAAATTAATTTTTTTAACAGGTTCAAAAAGTGATGAATCCATAATTGTTTGTCTTAATTTCGAAGGAAGAAAAGTCTGGGAAATCAAAATTAATAGTGAAATAAGAGGAACGTCAACTCTTAATCATAAAGGACAATTAATTGTACCTTGTTTTGATGGAAATCTACTTTTTTTAGATCAAGAGAATGGGCAATTACAAGAAAAAGTTAAACTCACTTCTTGTGATCGTGCTTTATGGACCTCTCCCATTGTAGACAAGAATAACAATATTTACGTTACAGTGAAAACTTCAAGAACCGAAGGAAAATTAAATATAATTAATAACGATTTTAAAATAATCCATACCATCGATTGCGGAAAGACGCTCTCTCCTCCTACTATCGATGAACACAACAACTTATTTTTTGGTGACTGGAATGGATATTTATACTCATACAATTTTTTTGATTAGATATGGAAAACTTTATTTATAAAATAACCCCAAGTAAATTAAATGGAACTGTAAATGTAAGTGGAGCTAAGAACTCAGCACTTCGTTTACTGGCTGCTTCTATCCTAACTGATAGAGATGTAACTTTAGAAAATAACCCTAACGAACTATTAGATGTAAAAATCCATGTTGAAATGTTAGAGGCTTTAGGTAAAAACATTTCTATTGAAGAAGACCGTATTCTAATCAAAGATGAATCATTCAATAATGAATTAGTATGGAACAAACGTTCTATACGTAATACAGTTTTGATTGCAGGTGCTTTATTTGCAAGAAGTGGTTATGCTAGTGTTCCGCTTCCTGGTGGATGCCAATTAGGTGACCGTAAAATCGATATTCACCTAGATATTTTCGAAAAATTTGGTGCAAAGATCAAATTTGAGACTGGCGAAACAAATGATACACTTATGCTAACTAAAGAAACTGAGTTAGTAGGACAAGATATCCATTTACCTATCCGTTCGACTGGAGCTACAGAAAACTCTATTCTCATCGGATCTTTAGCAAAAGGAACAACAAGAATTTTCAACCCACACGTTCGTCCAGAGGTACTTGATCTACTTGATCTTGTTTCTAAAATGGGAGCTAAAGTTGAAGTTTTTGGTCAAGATTATATTCAGATCACAGGTATCGGTGGTCAATCAACTCCAATTACTCCAATTGTGCATGAAGTAGTGCCAGATAATGTTGAAGCGATTACTTGGTTAATGATGGCCATTGTCAATAAGTCAAAAATGGAAATTAAGAATTTCCCATATGCTCATTTGGTAGTGCCTATGCAATTCTTACTGGAAGGTAACTCAGGTATTTCGTTTGATGAAGCTTCACAAACTTTATCTGTGGATGGTAAAAATGCAACTTCTTTTGAAATTGCTACAGGTCCATACCCTGGTATTAATTCAGATATGCATCCAATTTTTGCTGCTTATGGTACATTCGCGATGTCCAACTCTGTTGTTACAGAACTAAGATTTTTCGACCGTTTCCAATATTTAGAAGAAATGGCAAAACTTGGTGCTAACATTGTTCAAGATAAAAACACAATTACGATTTCAGGTAACATTAAAGTAAAATCTGAGACAGTAAGAGCAACGGATTTACGTGGCGGTATGGCTGTACTTATGTTGTTAAACGAAGGTACAGAAACAGCTACTATCACAGAGGCTTTTCAAATAGAAAGAGGTTATAATAACTTTGTTACAAAGTTTAATGCCTTAGGTGGTCAACTTGAAAAAGTCTTCCCAGAATCAACAAAAGAGATTGATGTAACCAAAGAAGCATTAGTTGCTTGATCCACAAAAATATAATCAGTTATCTAGGTGTACCCTGCCTAGATAACTTCACTCCTTTCACTTCAAATACTTTTTTAACTCCATGAAATATTATATTGTTATAGCATCAAATGGTATTGGTGGTGCTGAAACCCGCGCATTAAAACTTACCCATTACTTAGTGAATGAGAGCAAACTAGATGTAGAGATTGTACTTAACCAAAAACTTTTAGAAGCCTACCAAAAAAACAGATTTTGTGCCTATATATTAGAACACAATAAAATTAAAACACATGTAATTTCTGAAAGTGGCAAATTTGATGATACTTTTATCAATAAGGCATTAAAGGACCATCGCCTGTATAAGACGGTTAAATATGCTCCAAAGCCAATTTTAAAGAAATTAAGTTGGTATAATATTCTTAATGATCTGGTGAAATCAGAACAAGATATTGTACATTGTTTCCATGGAGAAAGTGCTCGATTAGGTACATTGTTTTTCTCTCAAAATCATAGAAATAGAGTCATTTTTGAGATTACATCTAACAGACACGTCCATAAATGGGCGGAGCAATTGAACCGCTTCGACTTTGATGAAAGTCTTCATGTAAATATCAACTGTGTAAGTCAAACTGTACACAACAATTTAAAAAAGTATTTGAAAGAGGATCATTTAAAACTTACCAACCATTACAGTGGTCCATTTTTATATTTCCCGAGACTTTATGATATCCCAAAGAAGGAAGACATTATCTGCTTTGCACATCGTTTTGTGTCAACTAAGAATGCTATCCTTTTTGCAGAATCAGTGAAAGAATTTTACTCTAACGAAGAAAATAAAAAGTGGAAAGTAATTTTCAGAGGTAAAGGTGCTGATGAGGAGCAAATTAACAATATATTAGGTAAGGAAATCGCCGAAGGTTTAGTTGAAGTATCTTATACAGACGACTTACAGTATGATTTGAAAAAGACAAAGATTTTTGTCTCAATCATTACAACAGGCAATTTCCCTTCGAACAGTGTTTTT
Source organism: Flammeovirga sp. SubArs3 (assembly GCF_947387565.1). Lineage (NCBI taxonomy): Bacteria > Pseudomonadati > Bacteroidota > Cytophagia > Cytophagales > Flammeovirgaceae > Flammeovirga > Flammeovirga sp. SubArs3. Next base: position 12,875 of record NZ_CANDOA010000001.1, read on the forward strand.
GAAGCAATGAACTATGAGAATTTATTGCTACTTAGCGATACTGGTATAACGAAAGAAAAATTCAACTTTGATGAAGTTACCTACTGTGACCTTACCAAAGAATCTGTTTTAAAAGCTATAAATGATGCAACCCAATTAGCAGATTCAAAAGATTACATGTCAGCTAGAAAAGCAACTAAAGCCTATTATGATGGTATCGTAAACAGAATGGAATACATTAAAGATTTAGCAATATGAAAAAGAAAAAATTAATATTTATTGGTGGGACAAGTTACTCAGGTTCTACTTTTCTTAACTTAATTCTAGGGAACAATAAAAAAGCAATGTCTTTTGGTGAGATCAATCGATTATTTGATCACTATAAACCACATCATGTTGCAAAAATTAAGGATTTAAGATCTACAGACATCCGTTGGGATATAACCATTGCTGATGGCAAGAAGAAATTATACGAAAATATCAGTACCTTTTTCCCTGAAGCTGATATAATGATTGATAGTTCAAAAGATGTGAACTGGATTAAACAACAGTATAATTATAATAAAGACAAATTTGACTGTAAGATTATTCTTACATATAAAAGTCCATCACAAATTGCTAGTTCATATATAAAAAGAGGTAAGGAAGAATGGGAAAGAGTATACAACAGGTATCACAATTTCTTTTTCAATACTTTCAAAAATTTCCATGCCTTACCAAATGATTTCTACGAAACTCCAGAGTTAATCAATGACCTTGAGGATTATGTAGGCTATAATTTCAAATTAAAATCCCCATATAAAGAGCATGAGTTCAACTTCTTTGGAAATAACCATGCGAATACATCCATTAACCGACAAAAGAAAGATACGTTAGTAGATTCAACCTACAGTAATCAAACTGGAATTGTTAAAAATACTAACAACATTAAAGTTTCTATATCAAGAGACACAGAAAACACGTATAAAAAGATCGAAGAACAAAATTACAAGGCTAGTTTAAAATTTGTTATTCTACCTCGTATTAAATCATTTTTTTATGAAGCCAAGGTTTATTTTAAACCTCCTGTATCTGTTCACGTTTAACGGAATATTACAAGAAATAGGCTTACCAATTGTTGCTATTAAATATGCTAGTGAAGCCATCACTTTTTTCTCTCTTATGGTGATCATTAGTAAAATCAATTTAGACGGCATAGATCTTAAAATACTGGGAGCATTTGCTATATATGCTACGGTAGTAACATTTTCTGTTGTTTATAATGGTAGTGACGTAATTGATACTGTGAAATACAGTAGATACACATTTATTGGTATATTATTTTTTATTGCTGCGCGACGGATCGATTTAACGGAGGACCACTCAAGAGAAATATTTAGATTTCTTGCCCTAATAGCTGTTATTCAAGTAGTAGCATCTTTGATCAACTCAAAAATGTTATTACATCCACTCGAAAGAAAAGTAGGTACTTTAGTAAGTACAGGAGGTTCATTAGCTACCATTTATGTAATGTTCATTTCTCCTTATTTCTTATCCTACTATTTATTCACAAAACAAAAAAAATATTTATACCTCACTGTAAGTACCTTATTTATTGGTATTGCCAGTGGAAAAAGAGCAGTGGTTTTCTTCTATATCGTAATCAACCTTATTACATATTTTAGAGCTACCAACAAGAAGTTTTCAGCCCAAACACTATTCTTTATCCTACTGATACTGTTTTGTGGAAACTTTGTAATTCTAAATGTAAGTTCTGGAGTACAAAGTACCGGCTTCTTTAATATTATAGACAACTATAGTCAGGCCATTGAATATGCCAATACATATACCAATAATATCTCCCCAGACAACTATGCAATGGGGCGTATTGGATCTAGTAAAAACATATTCAATTATTCATTGGAAAGTGATGACATAATGGTTCAACTTATTGGATTTGGTCCAAAAGTACTGATGGGAAATATGATCTTCCACCCTTATAAGATTCTTTACGGAATTGTGGGTTGGGGTAATGTGATGATTTGTGTGGGATTCTTAGGTCTCTTCTTTTATGTGAGATTATATAAAAAAATGCACTCTGTATTTAATAAAGAAAGAAGTAAAACATCTAACCCAGATGATCATTTTATGAAGGCATTACAACTTGGTACATCTACAGGATTTATCGTTTGGTTTGTTTCCTTCTTCTTCTACTCGACCACATTCGTCATTTTTAGTGTGCCATTATTTATGTTTATGATTACCCTTGGCTATTCAGTAAATATCAAAAAGAACCATTATGCCTAATTCAATCCTTTTTATCCTAGAAACTCCACTAAATCAAAAGAGTATAAAAGCTAACTTAATTCAGACTTTGCAGATGTGTAAAGCATATAGAGATAACAATTATGATGTTACTTTACTAATGCCTACAACACACTCCAATGAGAAATCTGAAGAAGTAATCAATAATATTATGCCTGATGCGAAAGGTGTAAAATATATTTTCTCGGAGTTTAACTCTAAGTTTAAATTCTCTCAATCTTTGGATAGATTCACTTCGTTAAAGAAGAGTATCTCATTTACGTATGATTATTATTATACAAGATCATATTTTATCTCACAATATATCATGCGTAAAGGTGGTCAGCTTATTTATGAGTCTCATAATGCTTATTTCACTAAACATAAGTTCTTCAACAAGTTGATGACTTCACATATGAAGAAACTTATGAAGAAAGATAATTTCAAACTTTTTGTTACTATCAGTGATAGCTTAAAAAATTACTGGGTAGATCAAACTTTAAATTCTTCTCAAATAGTTGCTTTGCATGATGGAGCAGAGCCCATCTCAGATAATATTGTTGTTCCTGAGCATCTCACTTCTTTCTTTGAAGAAATAGGTGATCGTAAAATTGTACTCTATGCTGGAAGTTTATATGCAGATAGAAAAGTAGATAGAGTTATTGAATTAGCGAGAAGAAGTCCAGAGGCATATTTTGTTGTCGTTGGTGGCAACCCAAAAGAAGTTGAAGAATTAAAGGCACAAGCTAAAGGTGTAGAAAACGTAAAATTTTTAGGTAAAATTGAGCACAAGTATATTTCATATATGCTAACTAAGGCTGATATTCTATTAGCTATCTGGTCCTACGATGTACCGACAATGAACTATTGTTCTCCATTAAAGGTATTCGAATATATGAGTGCTGGGAAACTAATTGTTGCTGAAGGTTATTTACCAATCCTTGAGGTATTGAAAGATCAGGAAAATGCATTAATTGCTCAACCTGAAGATATCGATCATTTATCGAGTGCGATTCAGAGTGCTATCGATAATCCTCAATTGATGGAGATTGGAGTAAACAACCCTGCCCTTTTGGAGAAAAAATATACTTGGGATGTGAGAGTAAAAGAGATCATTAAAACGCTCGCAGCTTAACTAAATCAACCTAATTCTTGGTGTATTGAGACACCTTAAAATTTCTCATTATTTTTTAATATCCAGCCAAAGAAAATGAAAAATAAAGTACTGATTATTACAAAAGATCCCAAAAGTAAAGGAGGGGTTGTCAACTATTATAACAACTTTTTCAACTCCTTTTCAGATGATGAAATTCAGCTAGAATGGTTTGTCATTGGTTCAAGAGCAAAAGATTACTACGAACGTCATAATAGAGGTTTTAAATATTTACTTGAGCTTCTTAGAGATATCTTTGCCTTTATTTCAAAATTGGTTGTAGACAAAGAGATCAAGATTGTTCAGGTTAGCCCTTCGTTTTTCACAGTGCCTGTGATAAGAGACTTTATATTCCTTTTTATCGCCCAGCTTTTTGGTAAAAAGACCATTACATTCATTAGAGGATGGAATACAAAATATTCTCAGCAAAAGAACTTCTGGAAAACGGTAATGTTTAGAACCTATAAAAAAGCTGATGAAACGATTGTTCTGGCAGGAAAATTTAAAGATCAGTTAGTTAATTTCTTTGGTTTTGATCCCAACAAAGTAAGTGTTTCTAGAACGATGTTTAATAAAGAAGATATCGTTCTTAAAGAGAAGTTTGAAAATGAAACACTTAAGATCGTTTTCTTAAGTAGAATCAGTAAAGAAAAAGGAATCTTCCAGATATTAGAAGCTATCAATCTACTTAAAGATCAAAAGCTTAATTATAAAATTAATGTATTTGGTCATTTTGCTAATACTGAGATAGAGAAAGAAATAAAAGAGCTAATCAGCAAGCATGGCATTGAGCAGTATATTAAGTTTTGTGGTTTTGCAGATAAAGCTACTAAATTTAAAGCTTATGCTGAAAATGATATTTTTATCTTACCCACAGCACATGATGAAGGGTGTCCCAATAGTGTTATTGAAGCATTAGGAGCTGGTCTATATATTATGGCTACACCAGTTGGTGCAATAGATGAAATTGTAAAAAATAAGATAAATGGAGATATTATCTCTATTGATACACATAAAGATCTGATGGATTCTATCAAATACTGTGTAGAAAATAAAGTTACATTAAAACCATTAGCTCATAATAATATCGATTATGCAAATAATAATTTTGAGCAAAATGTGATTGTATCCCAGATCAAAGGTATCTACCGAAAACTATTAAAATAAAAAAGAAACCCCTTCCCATAGAATAAGCAAACTGTGAAGAGGATCTAACACTGTCTATACTTTATCTATTCCTATCTACATTTTAAGAATTTTTTTAAAAGACAAATCATGAAAGTAGTCAATCGTAATGTGAAAGTTCTGTTACGTTGGGTATCGTTTGTCTATGTATAAGTTCAATGGAAGCCCCCATTAAATACTCTGTAATTTTTTAATCTCTCTAATATGAAGAAGAAAATCTATATTATTAGTCAAACAGAAAATCACCTAACGCAAAGAGGTAAAAGACATACTGAACTGGCTGAAGTCTTGTCGAAGAAGCATGATGTCACTTATTATTCTTCTAACTTCTATCATGGCGAAAAAGAATTTCTTACTAGAGAACAAGAGAAAGAAGCCAATAAGGTTTTAGATTATAAATTAAACTTGGTTAGAACAATCCGATACAATAATAATATTAGTATCCATCGAGTGATTTCTAACCTTATTTTTGGTTTAAAGGTTTTCTTAAGTTTAGCCTTTAAAGAAAAGCCAAAAAATGCCATAATTATTGTTCCTTCTCGACCGGTAGAACTTTTATTCTTCATTAGTTTCTTCCATAAGAACAATACTTTAGTGATGGATGTAAGAGACATCTGGCCTGATGCATTTGAACACCTATCGAATAAAGCGTTATTAAAAGCATTTACTTTTTACTGTAATTTATGGCTAAAACCATCTGTAAAGAAGTTTGATAAGTTCATAAAAACTATCCCTACATTCCAAGAGTGGATTGATAGATATGCTGCAGATAAAGAATCAAAATTTATCCCTTTAGGTTTTAGTGAAACTCGCTTCGGTTCGACGTTCCAATATGAGCACCTATTAAAAGAACAAGAAAAAGATGCTCCTATTAGTATTGTCTACCTAGGTATGCTACAAAAAGTGATCGACGTAATGCCATTTGTTAAGGCAATCAACAATAACCCTAAGTACTCACTAGATTTATATGGAGATCCAGGTATTGGTGAAATGTATGGAAAAGTAAAAGCATACTTAGAGGAGACCAAGTCTACCAACATTAAAATAAAAGGAATGCTAGCTCAAAATGAAGTAGGTGGTGTTATTAGTAAATATGATATCGGACTTCAGCCTATGAGAGCAAGACACTCTTTACCTAATAAAACATTTGATTATATCGCCAATTTACTACCAATTATGTCAATCGGTAATCATGATACATCTAAGCTTGTGATTGAAGAAGGCATTGGTTGGGCTACAGTTTTTGACGAGAATAAAATTCAGGAAGTTCTTGACACAATTGATCATGAGGTGATCAAAAAGAAACAGGAACAAATGAGAGTAATCAGAAACAAGTACAGTAGAAGTTTCTTCTTCGATGAAGTAGAAAACATAATCAGAGCATAAGCGCATATATATCAGTTATTATATTTAAGATTAAACCCAAGATCATGGTAAGTAATTTCATCGACAGAAATTTCATTAAACATAAAGAATATTGTGAGAATGAAGAATACAAAGGTTGGGACCCTTATGATGGGTTAAACTCTAAAGTATTCCAAGCACTACCTTTTAAAAAATATGATATTGCTCGTTTGGCATGGATACAAGGATTTAAAAGAAGTCCTATCAATTTAAGAAAGGTATTAATGGTTCCTAAAGAGTACAATGCAAAAGGAATTGCTTTATTTTTAAACGGTTATTGTAATTTGTACCAAGCAGCAAAAAATGGAAATACAAGTTATGGTAGACCTGTTGAACTGCTTGATAATATCAGATCGTTGGGAGAGTTATTAATCTCTTTAAAAACGGAAGGTTACTCTGGGGCGGCATGGGGCTATAATTTTGATTGGCAAGCCAGAAGGTTGTTCTTATTCAAAAAGAATACACCGACAGTTGTAGCTACCAGCTTCGCTGTAGATGCATTAATCAAAGCCTATGAGATCACAAAAGACAGAGAGTTCTTGAACACGGCATTAAGTGCTGCTGACTTTGTCATGAATGATCTGAATAGAACAGAGAAAGAAAATGGTTTCCTATTCTCTTACTCTCCATTAAATGGAAACAATACAGTATATAACGCTTCGTTATTAGGTAGTAAAATATTAGCTATATGCTACCACTATACTAAAAATGAAAAATATTATGAAGCAGCCAAAGCGTCTGTACAAGCTTGTGTAGATCAACAAAGAGAAGATGGTTCATGGTTGTATGGTGAGTTAAAAGTTCAAAATTGGATTGATAGCTTCCATACAGGGTATAATCTTGATGCTTTATCTTATTTCCAAAAATATACTGGTGATTATACTTATCAGGATAATATAAAAAGAGGGTTTGATTACTATATCAACAACTTCTTTTTAGCTGATGGTACTCCAAAGTATTATCACGACAAAGTTTATCCTATTGATATTCATTGCCCAGGCCAACTTCCAGTTACTTTATCCAGCTTAAATAAATTTAATGAGCACAAAGAATTAACAGATAAGGTAATGCAGTGGACATTTGATAATATGCAGGATGAGAAAGGCTTCTTTTATTATCAAATGAAGAAGGGATTATCATCTAAGATTCCATATATGCGTTGGAGTCAAGCTTTTATGTTTTATGGAATTAGCCACTACATTAAAGAAAATTCAAAAAACGCCTAATTAGAAATTTATCCCTATTGAAGGTCTCTGGTTTAATTATATAATCAGAGACCTTTTTTAGATTGTTTTTTTTACTCCAATTATAATAGTCGAAATATGAAAGAATACTATTATATAATGAATAATGAAGCCCAAATAACTACGTATCAATACAATAACAAACAGTAATTTTTTTAACTCAGAATAGTGATTGTATGTTTTTTTCATACCTTTTTGTAATAAGTTGCCTAGCCTTCTTAATACTTTTAGCAACAGTAGAGATCCGAAAAAGATATTTTAGAGCAGAAGCCATTGCTGCATTAGATAATTTTGCATCCAATACTTTATTTATTGCTCCTACTCCAGAAAGTATTTCAGATAAAAGAGAACAAGTAAGTTCTTCTTCAAAATCCAATCCTGATGAATACAACAACTATGCATACATCAACGATGTAAAAACGTATGCTTTTGAATCAAGAGATCAGCTGTTGGAAATCATTGATAAGGAGAAAAAGATGTTAGTAGCAATCAATGCTCATAAAATCTTAAATGCCACAGATCAAACAAGAGATATTATCAATAATAATATTGGTTATGCCGATGGTGTTGGTGCTGTTATGGCACTCAAACAAAAAGGATTAAATAGTATCAAAATACCAGGTTGTGAAATCTGGCTAGATTTGATTGCTAAATATGAAACAAGTAAGACATTTTATTTTGTTGGCGGAAAAGATGAAGTCATCAATAAAGTTATTGAACAACTTAAAGAAGATTACCCTCAAATCAATATCGTAGGTTATCGAAACGGCTACCTTAAAGAAGGTGATGAAGAACGTTTATTAGCTGATATCGAAGAGAAAAAACCAGATGTAGTTTTTGTAGCTCAAGGTTCACCTCGACAAGAGTTATTAATGATGAAAATGCAAGAGGTCCACAAAGCCATTTATCAAGGTTTAGGTGGTAGTTTCGATGTATATACTGGTACTGTTGAACGCGCCCCAGAAATTTGGGTGAATATGAAAATGGAATGGTTATACAGATGGATCAAAGAACCTCAATTAAGAACTAGAAGGAATTTGGAACTTTTTAAGTTCTTTGGATACCTAGCTTTATTCATTTTCTAAACCCAAAATAATTGTTGTAATACTAATAATATACTAATAGCCATTTTTTAAAAAAGTACAACAATTAAATGAATAAAGGTCTCGATAAATTGCCGTAAAACAATAAAGAAATTCAATACAAATAGCCCATTTTTAATAGAATAAATTATGCTTCGTATTAGCTTAGCATTACTTTCTTCTTTGGTTGTTGCCATCCTTGCCGTCCCTGAAGTAAGAAAAGTAGTCATAAAAAATAATGTATTTGATGTTCCAGGTGGGCGAAAAATACATACAGATCTTATCCCATCTATGGGTGGTATAGGTATCTTCCTTGGATTTTTAATATCATCCTACCTTTGGACTTCAGGAGAACAAGTATTCGATTTAAAATACTTATTCGTAGGCATGTTCATGATCTTCTTTATGGGATTACGTGATGACATGATGCCATTAAATCCAAAGAATAAGCTATTCGTTCAAATTGTCGCAGCTACCTTAGTGGTTGTGATGGGCAATGCACAATTAACTTCATTGTACACTCTATTTCCAGGAATAGAATTTCCACAAGCCATCAGCTATGCATTAACCATTTTTGTTATTGTCGCATTAACTAATTCGTTCAATCTAATAGATGGAATTAACGGATTAGCAGGCGGAGTTGCTGCTTTTATTACAATGACTCTAGGTATTTGGTTTTATCTTATCGGTAACCTTGCTATTGCCACTTTGATGATTTCAATGTTTGGTGCTTGTATCGGATTCTTGTATTATAACTGGGGAAAGGCAAGCATATTCATGGGTGATACTGGCTCTCTATTTTTAGGGTTCTTTATTGCCACATCATTGGTCATGTTCATCAATACAGATTATGCCTTAGCAGCTTCCCATCCTTTTAAAATAGATAACCCTATTAGTGTGGCCATTTTATTATTTGGTTACCCTTTTATTGATACCTTGAGAATATTTACCATTCGTATTATGAGTGGAAGATCGCCATTCTCTCCAGATAAAAAACATATTCACCATGTGTTTGTAAGAACAGGTTTTACTCATTCAAAAACTAGTGCAATTGTAGTAACGGCTACTGCTATTGCATTATTCCTAACACTTGGTCTTGGTACTGTGTTGAATGATGGAATTATCTTGGGAATTATGATCGTTTCTTTTTATTTTATACCTATAGCTTTAAAAATTAGAGTAAAAAGATTTAAAATGAAAAGAGCTTTTAAAGTGATTGAAATGGCCACCGTTTCTAATCGCTTCAATGGAAAGTTTACTGTTGAAAAAATAAGAGCCAACAGTTAATAAAGACCCAAATTAAAAAATGATAGCATGCTTACTATCATTTCATAAGAAAATATATACCCACGATTCTATACAAAAGAATCATACTTCATAATCTATTTGTCATGATCAAAACTGTAAACAGAGAAGATGTAGGAAAGATCCAGATGGTAGACCTACAGACTCAATACCAAAACATAAAAGAACAAGTTGATAACAACATCCAAGAAGTAATTAATACTGGTGCATTTATCAATGGTCCTTTTGTCAAAAGGTTTGCTAGTGAACTAGCAATATATAACAATGTTCATCATGTAGTACCTTGTGCCAATGGGACTGATGCTTTACAATTAGCAATGATGGCACTAGGATTAAAACCTGGTGATGAAGTTTTGGTACCTGTACATACGTATGTAGCCACTGCAGAAGTGATTGCATTATTACAGTTAGAACCTGTTTTTGTAGATGTTGATCCAGAATTGTTTACCATTGATGTTACTCAACTAGAAGATAAGGTAACTCCAAAAACAAAAGCAATTGTTCCTGTACACTTATATGGACAATGTGCAGATATGGAAAGTATCATGAAATTCGCAAAGAAACATGACATCTACGTTATTGAAGATACTGCACAAGCTATAGGTGCAGATTATACATTCTCTGACGGAACTGAAGTAAAAGCGGGAACCATAGGACATATTGGCTGTACCTCATTCTTCCCTTCAAAGAACTTAGGTTGCTTTGGAGATGGTGGAGCAATGCTGATTAATGATGATGAATTAGCCAAGAAAGCTCAGATGATTGCAAGTCATGGTCAATCGGTTAAATACCATCATGATGTAGTGGGTTGCAATTCAAGACTGGACACTATCCAAGCTGGAGTATTGTTAGCAAAACTGCCACATTTGGATACTTATAACGCCAATAGAGCCTATGTAGCAAAAATTTACAATAGAGCTTTTGCAGAAGTTCCACAAATTAAAACTCCAAAAAGAGCAGATTATTCTACCCATGTATTCCATCAGTATACTTTAATAGTAGACGGTGTAGATAGAGATGCCTTGAAAGACAAACTTCAAGAAAAAGGTGTTCCTTCTATGATTTATTATCCTGTTCCTCTACACTTTCAAAAGGCATATGTAAAGGAGGAATTTGGTGAAGGAAGTTTTCCTGTTACTGAAAGTTTATCCAAATCTGTGTTGTCTTTACCTATTCATACAGAAATGAAAGAAGAGCAACAACAGTACATTATTCAAAGCGTTTTATCATCAATTGAGGAATTATCATGAGTGAAACAAAATATTTTGCACACGAAACAGCTGTAATAGATGATGGCTGTGAAATTGCGGAAGGTACAAGTATCTGGCATTTTAGCCACATTATGCCGAATTGTAAAATAGGAGAAAAATGTAACATTGGTCAAAACGTTGTGATCTCTCCTGAAGTAGTTTTAGGGAATAATGTTAAAGTTCAGAATAACGTTTCTATATACACAGGTGTTACTTGTGATGATGATGTTTTCCTTGGTCCATCTATGGTGTTTACAAATGTCATTAACCCAAGAAGTGCTGTGAACAGAAGGGGGCAATATGCGAAAACTCATGTGGGAAAAGGTGCTTCTATTGGTGCTAATTCTACAATTGTATGTGGACATGATATTGGAGAATATGCCTTTATTGGTGCCGGTGCAGTTGTAACTAAAAATGTCCCCGCCTATGCTTTATTAGTAGGAAACCCTGCCAAACAAATAGGTTGGATGTCTGAGTATGGGCATCGTTTAGAATTTGATAAAAACGGAATTGGAATCTGTCCCGAATCAGGAGATAAATATCAATTCGATGATAATAAAGTAAAAAAAATTAACGATTCAGAGTAAGAGAAATCTTACGCTTAAAGATAAAAACTATCGCATTATTTATTTAGGGCAAAATGTGTAGGGGCTAGAGTAATTCTAGTCCCTTTTTTATTTTACTAAAGACCGTAGAATACAGATACCTCACCCCAACCAAATAAATTTTTATTCTTAAAATTATCATTCTCTACTACTCTATAATACCTAAACATCCATCGTTTTAAATTGAAATTAATACCATATACCCAATTAAGAATTAAGGGATCGATTTGATCAGCTTTTAAAACATATGGACTTGGTTCAAACTGAATTAAGCTTCCTTGTGCTGTTCCATCGTAAAACAATGCGCCTACTTGAAACTCAGTAAAAAAATAGATTTGTTTCACTTGGTTCAAGCTATATAACATATCAGAAAATGTATCGCCAATCGACCTTTTCTCATTCATTAAGATTCTTGCTTTACTTCTGTTTTTCGAATTATTAATCACTGGAGGTCTTTTCTGACGTACACCATATTTACTGTAATAAGTATCATTGTATTTACCTATCTTGAACTGTAAACCTGATAGAACATAATTATATATCGTTCCAATATGAGCTTTACCAAATACATTTGTTTCATAGAGTTTACCAACAAACGGTAACATCTTATGAACCGTAATATCCATATCTAAAACTAAACCATTGCCAATTTGATTATCCCAACCATTAAAGTCTTTGTTTTCTAGAAATAAGCTATGCATGAAATTCTGAGTCTGCCCTGCAAAAGCCGCAGGACCTTGTATCCCAAAATATAAATTAGTTTCGATTCTTAGTGTTCTCCAATAATCAGATGTCACTTTCTTATACGTTGCATATAATAAGCCCGCATAAGGCCTATCCGTTGAATCTACTTCAGACAATTCTGCATTTTCAGGAGTATGCATATCTTGCCCAACCGTTAAACTGAATTCCTTTTGTGTTGAATGTTTTAGGCCAAATAGTATTTTATCCATCACCTTATTATTAAAATGATGACTAGCCCATGTAATATGAATACCATTGGTAAAATTACGATCGGATTGTAGCCAATACTGATAAAAATCGTTTTGTGATGAGATATTTATCGACTCACTTTGCTCTTTAGACAATGAATCCGTTTGAGCTTTAATACAATGAACACTTAAGGATAGTAGAAAAAGAAGAGAGAATAGTTTCATTACTAAATGATTGAAGAAGTATCAATTATTGACTTTTGAATATACTGATAATAGTTATAATTAATAAAAAAAGCGTTGTCCCTTTTCGAAACAACGCTTTCTTAATATTCATAAAGTAAGTGATTAGATCACTCCTAATTCTTTACCTACTTCTGTAAATGCTTTAACGGCCCTCTCTAGATGTTCTCTAGTGTGAGCTGCAGACAATTGAACTCTAATTCTAGCTTGCTCTTTTGGAACAACTGGGAAGAAGAATCCGATCACATAGATTCCTTTTTCTAATAATTTTTCAGCGAACCTTTGTGATAACTCTGCATTATATAACATCACAGCACAAATTGCAGATTCTGTAGGTTTGATATCGAAACCTGCTGCTAACATTTGCTCCTTGAAATAAGCAGTATTTTCATGAAGTTGAGTAGAAAGCTCGTTGGTACTGTCCATCATATCAAACATTTCAATACCCGCTGCAGCAATTGAAGGAGGAATTGAATTAGAGAATAAATATGGACGAGAACGTTGACGAAGCATTTCAATTACTTCTTTTTTACCTGTAGTGAAACCTCCGATTGCTCCACCGAAAGCTTTACCTAAAGTACCTGTGATGATATCTACTTTTCCACGGATGTCGAAATGTTCTGTAACACCTCTACCCGACTTACCTACAACACCAGCTGAATGGCATTCATCTACCATCACCAATGCATCATATTTGTCTGCTAACTCCACAATTTTATCCATTGGAGCAACATGACCATCCATTGAAAAGACACCATCTGTTACAATAATTCTGAAACGTTGATCCTGAGCAGCAATCAATTGCTTTTCTAAATCCTCCATATCAGCAGTAGCGTAACGGAAACGTTTTGCTTTACATAAACGCACACCATCAATAATAGACGCATGGTTTAATGTATCCGAAATAATCGCATCCTCTGCTGTTAATAATGGTTCAAAAACACCACCGTTAGCATCAAAACAAGCTGCATATAAAATTGTATCTTCAGCACCGAAGAAATCTGCAATTTTTTGTTCTAGTTTCTTATGAAGATCTGTCGCTCCACAGATAAATCGTACTGAAGACATGCCAAAACCATGAGAATCCATTGCATCTTTTGCTGCTTGAATTAAACGTGGATGGTTGGAAAGACCTAAATAATTATTTGCACAAAAGTTTAATACAGATTGTCCAGAGTCAAGAGTAATTTCTGCGTCTTGTGGACTTACAATAATTCTTTCGCTTTTATAAAGGCCATCTGCCTCAATTTGTTTTAAGTCTTCTTTTAGACTTTCATATATTTTTTTGCTCACAATAATGTCTATTTAAAAGTTGCCGTAAGTAGTTGCAGTACCATTTATCACTACTCACAAATTATTTAAGAATTAGTCCCAATTAAGGATTACTTTTCCACAATTTCCAGATTCCATAATATCGAAACCTTTTTGGAAATCATCAATTCCAAAACGGTGAGTAATAATTGGAGCGATATCTAAACCTGAAAGTAACATCTGTTCCATTTGGTACCAAGTCTCATACATTTCTCTACCATAGATACCTTTTAAGGTTAGGCCTCTAAAGATAATCTTATTCCAATCCACTTGAGCAGAATTAGGCAAAATACCCAATAATGAAACTTTACCTGAATTGTACATATGGCTGATCATTTGGTTGAAAGCAATTGGAGAACCAGAGCACTCCAATCCAATATCAAATCCTGTCATTTTTAATTCAGCCATGACATCCTCTAGTTTTTCATATTTAGGGTTAACTACTCTTGTAGCACCCATTTGTTTCGCTAATTCGGCTCTATACTCGTTCATTTCTGTAGCAACGATATTTCTAGCTCCAGCAAATTTAGCTACTTGAATCGCCATACTACCAATTAATCCAGAACCTGTAATTAAAACATCTTCTGCTATTAGAGGAAATGACAAAGCAGTATGTGTTGCATTTCCAAGAGGGTCCATAATTGAGACTACCTCATCTGGAATTGCAGCATTAATCTTCATTACATTAGAAGCAGGTACCTTTACGTATTCCGCAAAAGAACCATTAGTATTCACACCAATACCTATTGTTTTTTCACAGATATGCTGGCGTCCTCTTCTACAGTTACGGCATCTACCACAAGCAATATGGCCTTCACCTGTAACTCTATCACCTTCTTTAAAGTCTTTCACCTCGCTACCAAAAGCAGCAACGTGACCAACATATTCGTGTCCAATAGTTTGGCCTATACGAATGGTATTTTGTGCCCACTCGTCCCATAAGTAAATGTGTAAATCGGTACCACAAATAGATGATTTAGATACTTTGATCAAAACATCATTTGGACCTACCTCTGGAATGGCAACGTCCTCCATCCACAAGCCTTTTTCGGCTTTAGATTTAACTAATGCTTTCATGGTTATGTGTAGTATGTGTTATCGTAATTGTATGAATGTTATCCTTTTAAATCGGTTGCAAAATAACCAATTCCAATTGCTTACAAACATAATTGACTTATTTCAAATATCCACCTAAACGAATATTAATAATTTAGAATTATATATTGAATTCTTCATATTTCAAAACACCAATCAGTAGATTAAATCATCAATCACATAATTAGCAATATTTTATTTCGAGTTTAAGTTTTCTTTTAAAACCAAAAAGTACAATATTAAGTATTTAATAAAATGCTTGATTTTTTATCCATGTAACCATCTGTTACCCTACATCTACTTGCTTTTTTGCTACATCTTGACCATCTTGATAAAACCAAATAACTTTTTTCATTAATATACTTATTTATTCCCCGATGGAAAAGATTCAACAGAATACGAAAACAGAATTACTAACTACTGATTTTTGGTCCGTTTATAGACTTGATTCATGGTATTTTATTCAATGGAAAGATGCAGGAAGTGAAATGAATGATGAAGAATTCATGGATCATATTTCTTCCTTTGCAAAGCTTGTTGAAACCGATGGTGTCAACAATCGAATTAGTGGTTTTGTGGTAGATACTAGAGCATACCATTATGTTATGAACTTAGATGTTCAGAAGTGGCATGATGATGTAATTGTTCCAAAATATATTGCCAGTGGAATTACTAAGATTGCATTCTGTCTTAGTGGCGACCTTATTCGAGACTTATCCATTGAACAAACTTTTGATGAAGACAAGGCGCAATCTGGTGAAATTCAAATTCAGTATTTCCAAGAATTAAGAAAAGCTACTGCATGGGTAGAAGGTTGGAAGTAATTTCCTTCGACATTCAAACAACTACTAAATAAAAAATGAAATCAAGCTTCTCTTTGTATGATACCATCATTACAAAAAAGAGAAGCTTGATTATTTATTCACTAATTGATCTTATAAATAGACCTCATTTTTACCAAAAACAGGTTGGCGTTTGAACCACTTTCCTCTTGTGAAATCTGGGAAGTGTTGCACTGCTCCGCCCTCTTCGATTGACCTCTCTGACAAAGGAGTAATAGCTGACCAAGCAGCCGCATCGTATGCATCCATAGGAGGTGCTACATTATGCTTTATCGACATCACAAACTCATGCATAATAAAGTAATCCATTCCTCCATGGCCTGCTCCTGTTGCTATTTCACCATATTTAGCCCATAATGGATGATCATATTTATCTAACCATTCTTTAGCATCATCCCATTTATGATCTTCGGTCTTACCGGCAATATGCATTAAATTACCACCTGGTGCTGTATAACCATCTTCATGTTGCCAAAGTCCGTTAGTACCTTGGAAACGGAAACCTAATGAGTAAGGTCTTGGTAAATTGGTATCGTGAGTGACAATGATAGTTTCACCGTTTGCAGTGGAGATTGTTGATGTGACAATATCACCTAATTTCCAATCTAGGTTAGCATTGGGATGATCTTTACCGCCATGCTTAATTACATAATCATTTAAACCTCTTGCCTTAGTAGCAAAAGATGAAATTGTGTTGAATTTATTTCCGCGGTTGATGTCCATATACATAGCTACTGGACCAATACCGTGTGTTGGATATAAATCTCCATTTTTATGTAATGAGTGATGTGTTCTCCATCTTGCTTCAGAAGCTCCTTTCTCTCCAAATTCAACTCCACCCCCATAAATATCAACACCATTATTGAACTTTACATGTCTTAAATCGTGTTGGTAGCCACATCTAGCATGAATTGATTCACCAAATAATCCCTCACGAACCATTTGCAATACTGCCATTACATCTCTACGGTAACATACATTTTCCAGAATCATTAAATGTGATCCTGTTTCTTCATGTACATTAACTAAATCCCAACATTCCTGTAAAGTCATTGCTGCAGAAACTTCTACTCCAGTAAATTTACCAGCCTTCATAGAATCTACAGACATCGGTGTATGCCATACCCAAGGCGTCGAAATGATTACGCCTTGAACATCCTTAAGTTCTAATAAGTTTCTATAATCGTATTCGTTCTTACCGAAAACTTGTGGTTTTTTCTTTCCGTGTTTCTCACAGTATTTTAAAGCATTGTCTATTGCTTTATTATCAATATCGCAGATAGCAACTACTTCAGTATCATCTCTCAGTAATGCATTGTTTAAATGCCAAATACCTCTTGCACCTACACCTATGAAAGCAATTTTTACTTTCTCTCCATTTTTATTTTTTCCAAATGCCATTGATGGGGCTATCATTGTACCTAACCCTGCTACTGCTGCTGTTTTTATAAAATCTCTGCGATTGCTCATGTCTATGTTAATTTATTGTTTATCTAAGAGTCTGTAGTAATTGATAATCCAAATATATAATTTTTATTATTTATTGTTTATTAATAAAGAATATGAATTTCTTAATATTTTTAAACCTATGAAACTTTATACTTTTAGTTACTGAATATCTGACATTTGAATCCTCAAAAAATGAATATTAATTCTCTTTCTTTTCAGTTTACGAAACAATTTCATCGAAAAAAGATAATGCATCTTCGCTATTTAAAGGGTTAATGCTTTTTAGAATCCCTTTTAGAATTGCTTTTCCTTCTTCTCGAATGTCTTTGTTTATTTGTGATGCTTCATCCCCTTCTGGAGTTGGTAAGATTCCTTCACCACAAGCTTCTATAACACCAATTCCCTCGTATTTATACTTTAATAACTTTGAAGGTGTATTGAATGCTGCGTTTCTTAATACTAAATAAGCCTCATATTGCCCCTCATGGATTCTCAAGACCGTATTACAAGTATTTTCAGTAGTTTCTTTTCGCCATAATTCAAGTACTCTTGATAGAGAAACTTCTAACTGAAATCTTGATTTTGTACAAATCTTAATTACCGTCATTGGGTATTTGCAAAGAGTGTAGCTAACATCTCCTAGTTGTTTCTCAATAATAGGCTTTGTATCAAAAATTGGTAACCTCAGTGATTTAAACACCTGATAATGTAAATGTGATAATATTGAAGCTCCAGCACCTTCCCTATCACTATTTGAACACACCGTATAATTGGGCATTCTATCAAGAAATGTCAATTGCTTTTGGAAACTATTCAGACTCACTTCCATTGGTCTATGTGCTTCTGAAATCAATACAAAGTGATGATGATATAGAGGAAAAGGAGTTAACTGCAAGAAAAAAGGTTCTCCTTCTAACTCAATAGGCAAATGTTTTAAATTTTCCTTTCCTTCACTACCTACATTCTCAATACAGATAGGACAAAGAGCTCCCTTGGGCAATGGTGGTTTCGATTTACCTGCCATGCTTTTACTGTATTTCGAGCGAACATGATTGAGTTGGATACGATAATCAATTTCATCCTCTACATCAAAAAAATGTATTCTATCATTTCCTTCTAATGCTTCTACAGTAATGTATTGACTTTCAAAAGCTTCTTCATAAAGCTGGTTTAGCTTTATATCAAGTTCTTGATCGACCTGATTGATTTTGGTTTTGACCGTTTCCATTTTATTTCAGCCCAATTAATTTTTAGAGAATAGTTGGCAATAATCAACTTACTGCCAACTATTTAATATTATTGATTGATTAGTGTTGCATTTTCTACGACTGCTTTCATATCTTCAAACTGTCGCTCCATACTTTCCACAAGTTTGAACTGAGCCCTTGCTCGTTGAAGATTATGATGTTCGTGATGTGTTTTAAAATAATTATCACCGTCTAGGTAATCGGTAATAAACCTTAAGCCAATAATGAACGTCATAATACGAGCAGATAGTGGCAAATATTCTATTTCGATTGGAGTTAGTATATCAGCTGTTTTAGACAAGAAACCTTCAGTGTATGCTTTAAATAATAGGATATCCATCTCAACGTTATTCAGATCTTTATCATCTTCTGCCCCAGTATTGGTAGATGTTCTAATAGCATCTCCAAAATCATAATGAACAAAGCCTGGCATTACTGTATCTAAGTCAATAACACATAGTGCTTCATCATTTTCATCTAACAATACATTATTAATCTTTGTATCATTATGGGTGACCCTTATCGGTAACTTTCCTTCTTTTCCGAGACGTACTAAAGTCTGCATTAATTCTGCTCTATCTTCCACAAAATCAATCTCCTTTTGAGATAATCTTACTCTACCCGAAACATCGGCTTTGACAGTCTCTCTAAAAGTAGCAAGCCTTGTCTCCATATTATGGAAATCTGGAATAATTTCATATAATTTACTCCCATCAAAATCAGACAATAAAGCTTGGAATTCTCCAATTCCAACTCCCGCTTGAAAAGCTTGTGCAGTAGTTTCTACTTGGTCATAAGATTTAGCTGGAGTGATGGTCTCCATTGCTCTCCAATAGTTTCCTTCTTCATCTTGATAGTATAACAAACCTGATGATGCAGGAAAGAAAGTCAACGTGTTTTTTTGTGGATCTTTATGAGGTAGTTCTTGAAATTTATTTCTTAAGTGTTGCGTAACTCCATCTATATTCCTCATCAACTCAGGAACATTTGGAAAGATTTGATGATTAACTCTTTGAAGTATGTAAGTTGTTTTTTCATCTTCTAAAGTCACTAGGTAGGTATCGTTAATGTGCCCAGAACCGTAAGATATAGCACTTTTTACCTTTACATCAGATCTAAACTGATGAAAGATTCTTGATAGATTATTCATATAACGAGTGTTTAAGAGGTAATAATCCTTTGTCTTTGTGATTAATTTGTATTGAAAATGGTTCAAAAAAGGTGGGTTTTAAGTTTCACCTTCTTAGTAGTTGACATGTGTTATTACTAAATATTTTTCTATGACACTAAATAACTAATTTTTATTATTTATTCATATTAAACAATTGTTAACCAATTCCAATATTGTCAACATCAAATGTTTGATTTGATTAAAATGAAGAGAAATATTATAAATGTGTAAGCAATCTGTAGTAAAATGAATAAATATTATTTGTTAGTTATGTAATGAAAAATAAAAAAGGGTTACAAATTTTGCAACCCTCTAAGTATAACCCTTCTCTCACACTATAATTATTTATCTTAAATGCGAATCACACATTTTCATCGATGGATGTACCTCTACATTCCCTGTAGCATTTACAATCACTTTATTTCTATCTAATAAGAATTGTAAAGCTTCATCTTTAGGGAATGGTACTCCAGAACAAGATGTAAATTGAATATCAGCTCCCATCTTTTCAGCAATGGCATCAACTAAAGTTTCTGGAGTAAAAACTCCGTCATTGTCTTGTACTAGAAAAATGACTTCGTGAATGTGCGTTGTATTCATTTTCAATATTTTTTATTAACTAACCTACTTATACAAATGTAATAAAAGACTAGTTTATCTTTTATTTGATTAACAATTATTTGATCATATCATGGAAAGAGTAAAAGCATCATTAGATGAATTAAATTTTAATAAATAAAAAAAGAGAAACCATTGCTGGTTTCTCTTCTTATTCTGTATTAATTAGTTCTTTATTCTTTTAATAATTTCATTTTTGTTACTTCCTTTCCATTCTGAATCGAAATATAATACACCCCTTCTGGCAGAGTTTCCATACTTTCTAGACGGTATACCATATGCTTATCAGATGAATAGAATTGGTCTGTAAAAACCAACTGACCTGTATTATTATATACATAAATAGCAATTGCATTATTATTATTGATATTATTTAATGCAATAAATGAAAAATCTCTAGTAGGGTTAGGGTATACGTTTGAAGTGAAGTCCAGCTGTTCATTAAAAACTATAGAAATAGGTCCAAAGACCTCAGAAGTTCCGTCAAAATCATATTGAACCAACCTATAATATACATTGGAAGAATATTCTGTATAATCTTTATAATGATACTCTGTTAACTCCGTACTATTTCCTTGGGCTTCCACCATACCTAATGTTTCCCAATTCCTTTGGTCGCTAGAAACTTGGAGTTCGAAAAAATCAGCATTGATTTCTGATGCCGTAGCCCATGTTACATCAACATAGTCTATTTCTAGTTTTGCATCAAAAGAAATCAATTCAACTGGCAAATCTTCTTGAGATTTTTTAATCTGAGCTAATTTATATTCTAGACTTTCTGTAAAATCATTAACATAATCATGAATTCCTAAAAGGTCATCTCCCTCTACAAAGATTCCGCTTCTTCCTTCATTATCAGCTCCGATTCTTATATTTAAATCAATATTATCTGATGTGCCTAATGCATCACCCATTACATAAAATGATCCTGAAGTAAAGATATTTATAGTTGACGTACCGTCTGTTGTATTATTGACAAAGTCATCAGTAACAATCAGGTAAGAACCTTTTTTACGTCCACCTTGTCCCACTTCAACAGTACTTCCAGTACCTTCAATAATCAATGAGCCAAAAATAGCAAGGTAAGCCTCTCTTTCTACAACTAAAGTTGCTCCAGACAAAAGTTTAACATCAGCATAAATATCAACATATTCCTTGTAACTATCTGTTTTCTGAATGGTTAACGTTACGCCTTCTCCAATAACCAATGTATACCCATCAGGTGCAAAATACTCTATTGGTTCAGGGTCGCCATGTAAGGTGGTATTTTTAGTCACTAAGACTGTTTTATCAGAATCGTTGATTACTGCTTCTTCAAATTGAGCATAAGTGGAATTGACAAAAAATAGTAAAGCAGCTAAAATCAATGAGTAGCACTTTTTCATATTGATAGGTAAAAAAATAGGTTAAAAAAATCTTCACTATCAATAACGTAATCCACTCATTATCATCATTTTTAAATAAATTTATTAACGAATAAATACATTCATTATATAAAACAAAAGCGATCAAAACTCAATTCAATCGCTTTAATTTATATGTATTATCTATTTCTAATTGTAAAAAACACTAATGATGTTCTCCCAATAACGCTAAATAAGAGGCTATATAAAGTGGGAAGTAAAGACACGGCAAACCCACCAGCAAGCAAATCAAGTGGAACACTTCCGACAGCTTCAATCGCTTGCATTACAGAGAAGAGTCCTAGAAACTGAATTAGAATTCCTAAAATGATGACTAATACAGATAGTTCTCGAATAATTTTTTGAGTACGCTCCAACGATAACCACTTGTTATCTACCTTGAGGGTCCTCATAATGATAAAAAAAAGCATGACACCCCCGACTATAGAGATGATATTCATCTCAAAATAGCCGCCCATTTCATATAGTTCGATCATAGTTCTAAAATATAAGTTAGTAATTGCTTAATAGTTCAAACATAAAACGATACAGCTTTCCATTTTTAGTCTGTCGATAGTATATTAATTTCCGAAGGCAAATAACTCCATTCGATCGCTTTTCTTTCTTTTTCTAATTCATGAAAAATTTCATCGATAAAAGAATGATATCTATCTTCAAGTAACAGAATTTCATCGACTCAAGAAACTTCACTTCTCTATATTTATCATATTTGAATATGAAAATTAATAAACCTTGGCAGAAAATTATTTTTGAATCCCTCTTTTGGGGAGTGATGTTTAGTATTACCATATTGTTTTTGGGACATTTCCACCATGACTATTTTAATACATTTATATTCTGCCTTATTTGGTTCCCATTTAATATAGGTATCACATTATATATTAATAAGGTACTTATCAAGAATTTTCTTCATGCCAAACGATATGTAAAGTTTTTCACTTATCTCATCTATTCTTTTATAGTCAGTAGCTGGATTCAAATTTTACTTATCTACCTGTTTTTCATTGTAATAGTAGATTTAGAATTTAAATCAATTAATCCAATGATCAATGATTTATCGATGCTCTGGTTTGTTCAGATGTTTATTTCAGTGCTCTATACAGCGATTTATCAACTTAAAGAGGAACAACTAAAAAAAGAAAAAATTCATTTACTTGAAAAGGAAAAGTTACAGATTAGCGTTCAGCTTAAGGAACTGGAATTAAACACTTTAAAAGACCAAATACATCCTCACTTTCTATTTAATACACTGAATAATATATATGGACTTGCACTGGAAAAATCAGATGAACTACCTCAAATATTATTACAGTTAAGTGGTTTATTAGATTATCTTGTGTATCAGTCTAAAGAAGAAGATGTAGATGTCAAAAAGGAACTTAAGGTGATCCAACAGTATCTAGAATTAGAGAAATTGCGTTTTGATGACAAACTAAATATTGAAACTGAATTTCATGTAAATACGGCAACAATAAAGATTACTCCTTTTCTTCTATTTCCGATGGTTGAAAATGCTTTTAAACATGGCATTCGTTCCAATCAAGATCACTCCTTTTTATCAATAAAAAGTGACTATCATGCCTCTAATTTTTCATTTGAAGTAAAAAATAGTAAGCCACAGAAAATTGTGCCCCCTTTAAAAGGAGGTACAGGTTTAATCAATTTAAAAAAGAGGTTAGAACTTTGCTACCCCAATAAACATGAGCTTATTATTAATGATGAAAAGCTACAGTATTCCATCACATTAAAACTTGAATTATCACATGAATAACCATAAAGTATTAATCATAGATGATGAGCCTATTTCTAGAAGAATTACTAAAAACTTCTTATCACAAATCGAAGGTTACGAAGTAATTGGTGAGGCGTCTAGTGCAAACGAGGGCTTTCCCCTTTTACTTAAACATGATATAGATCTGATCTTTCTTGATATAGAAATGCCTGAAATCAATGGTCTGGATTTTCTTCGCTCAATCGCTAATCCACCAAAAGTGATTATCATTTCTGCTTATAGAGAATATGCCATTGAAGGATATGATCTCAATGTTGTGGATTACCTTTTAAAACCTGTAGCATTAGAAAGGTTTCAACTGGCTATTCAAAAATTTGAAGATGCAGCACCAAACCGTAAACAACTAAAGAAGTATTTAGATGAATTTCTTTTTGTAAGATCAGACAGAAAGCACTATAAAATCGATTTTGATCAAGTTGTATTTATTGAAAGCAAAGGTGATTACCTCTATATACATCAACAAGATGAAAATATTAAAACAAAAGAAACGATAAGTAGAATAGAACAAAAATTACCAGAACAGTTTATTCGTATACATCGCTCATATATTGTCAATATGAACCATGTCAAAGCATTGAATAAAGAATTTGTTGAAATTGGTGATGAAATGTTACCTGTGAGTAAAAGTTTTAGAGAAAGTATCAGTAAGATATTCGAATAAAAAAGACCAATCCTGTATTCATAGGATTGGTCTTCATATATATACTACGAGTGGTTACTCTGATTATTTTCTTAAATGATCTAGCAAAGCTGCTTCATCAATTTTTGCTAAAAGTTGCTTTTCAGTTTCATGCTCATCTGTTTCCACCTTTGAAATAACCAATTGATGAAGGCTTTTATGGTGATCTTCTAAATATTTAATAAATACATCTCCTTCATTGGCTTTACCTGTACCATGCGATGCTACAACTAAGCCTTTAAATCCTTGAAGATCATTAATGATGTCTTTAAAAAAAGCTGTATCCTCGTTATTATTTTTGCCATTTTTTACTTTTTTGTTGTGCAAATGCCAATGGATATGCTCAGGATCATATGGCTGCTCTGAAGCAATTTCACCTTCTGTTTTTCCTCCTAATTTATAAATATCAGCACCGTGATGATCAATTTTTAATAAAGCAATCGAATTTTCCATAATATTGTTAAGTCAGTGATTTTAAATAATTAATTAGTATTTCTATTACATCCACTCTTCGCAGAAACGTAGAAATTTAGTTTTCAATTCATTATAGATTGAATGGAACTTTGCCATCTCTGAATACATACCTGCCTGATCATCAAATGAAGTTTTTGAAGCTTTCACTTCATTCGCTTCAACTGCAGCAACTAATTCGTCTTCTTGTAACTTAATTTTATGATTTAAAGTATCGATTAGTTCATTTTGAACTTTAAACTGATTCATAAACTGCGACAACTGTTCACGAATTCCAGTTTTTGTATTTTTCTCAGTTAGTTCTTCTACTCTATCTGTATATAATTTGATTTGCTCTTTATAAAAGGCTAATTCTTTTACCCAAGAATTATGCTCAAAGTGTAATGTTGAAAGGTCTAACGATTTCATTGTTCTTAATTTTTTAAATTATTTTAAGATGATTTCGATAGTATATACTGACATAATCCATTCAATGTTACAGATTTAGCTTCAAGATGTTGAGATTAGTTAATTTGTTATAGAAAGTGATAAGAATGTGATAGGGATGGAAATAACAGTAAAGGATAAGTTGTATTATTTATGGATAAATAAATAAACCTTGCCGCCTGAATTCTCTTCAAACAACAAGGTTTATTCATTATATAGGAAGGAGTCTTATTCCCAAACTGTATGTAAAATACAAGCAGGTTTTTCTTCTTTCATTATACAAGTAATGATATTAAAACCATTTTCAACTTGATTTATTTCTGAAAGTATTTTCACTTCTTCATCCAGACGGACTTCAGCTAGATAATTAGTTTCCACCTGACTGAGTGATTTCTTTTTTACTTCTGCTGGAAGACTATCAATCATCCATTCTAAGTACTTAATGTTATTGACATGGTTTACGGGATCCAAGTCAGAGAATACTGCCTTACGCTGAGAGGAATGATCTACTCGTTCTAAACCTCTTAACTTATCAGGTTTTCCAGTTGTTGTAAGATCTTCTCTAACATGGACAACATCCATAAAATCATCTATATAAGTAGGTTTTCTTTTTTTTAAATCAATCCCAAACCAATTCGAAGAACCTTCTATTAAAACTTCTTCTTTTTGGTTTTTCATGATAAAATTACGTTGTGAAGAAAACTTCTGAACATCAAAAACCCAAGTTTCAATCAATAGATTATCTGACCATTTAGGCCATTGATTGATCTTATATTTTATGGAACCTAACACCCATGCTTTTCCAAGAGCCATCATTTCTCTCATTCCAAACTTTTCTGCATTTGAATGATTACCTGCAGCTTCTTGAAAAAACTCTGCAATTGCAGTAGGTTTTAAAATATAATTTGGCCCAATTTGAAATGACTTTACTACTTGTTCCTCTTGCCAAACTCCTGTATAATCACTAATCTTCATTATCTATGATCTCTACAGTGAAAGTAGCTGAGAATGTCTCTTCCTTATGTAATACCTGATTAGCATATTTTTCTTTAAAGTCATGGTTCTCATCTCTAAGATCTGCTACACCATACCAAGGTTCAATACATACAAAATCAGCTCTCTTTTGATACGGCGTCCAAATACCTAACAATGGCCAGTCTTTAAAACCAATTCTTAATCTTCTATCTTCATAATGCTTGGCATAAATATCTAAATATTCAGATTTGAAATGGTCAAAGATTAATGCATCATCTTTAAAAGTTTCGAACGTTAATGGAAGAATATGTTCACCTTTTAATGCATCATGTTCAATGGCTCCACTTCTTAAACCGTTATCTAATAATAATCTCTCGAAAGGTTCTTTATCCGAAAACTCAATTACATAATCCTCAAAACTAGTATTCGGGATAAAATTGGTATTGAAACCAGGATGGGCACCTACAGAAAAATAGATATCTTCCATATCCATATTATCCACTTGATAGGTAATGGATAGTTTACTTCCTTTTATCTCATATATTGTTCTAAATACAAACTTGTAAGGATATTTTTCCATTGTAGAATGGTCAAACTTAAGTTCAAAAATACACCTTAATTCGTCTTGAGTAATCAGCTTATGCTCCATATCACGAGCAAAACCATGTTGAGGTAATTTATATTTTACATCATCGACCTCATAGAATCCATCTTCAACCTGACCAACAATTGGAAAAAGAACTGGTGCATGTCTACCCCAAACTTCCTTATCTCCCTGCCATAAATATTCTTGCTGATGTTGTTTATGATATACAGAGTGCAATTCTGCTCCATTTTTTGAAATTTGAACCGATAAATTTGCGTTCTCTAAGGTTACTAATTTACTCATAAATTCTGCTTACATGTGGAGGTTTAATTATGAAGTGAAAATAGAAAATTTAAGCAAGAAGTAAAAAGTAAGGAAAGAAAATGTAACCAATAAATTATAGCTATATAATTACATATTCTTTTTGTCAAATAAATACTTGCATTTAATCTAAAAGTAAAAAGACCAAACTTAGAATAAGTCTAAGCTTGGTCTCATTAAGTTATTTATTAGAGAGGATTAAATACCTCAAAGATATTTCTCTGTTTATAAAAGAACGGTGCCTAACCAACGTCTCATTTCGTGTTCAGGTCTTCCTACTCTTTCAGCATAATCTTTAAGTTGATCCTCATTGATTTTTCCTAAACCAAAGTAACGAGATTCTTTGTTACCAAAGTACCAACCTGAAACAGCAGCAGCTGGAGTCATTGCATAACTTTCTGTTAATTCTACTCCAATTGAATTTGTTACATCCAACATCTCAAATAACTTGTCTTTTTCTGTATGATCAGGACAAGCTGGATAACCAGGTGCAGGACGAATACCTTCGTATTTTTCATCGATTAAATCTTCATTATTAAAGATCTCATCTTTTGCATAACCCCAAATTTCCTTACGCACTTTTTCATGCATTAATTCCGTAAAGGCTTCTGCTAAACGATCGGCTAAGGCTTTTACCATGATACTGTTATAATCATCCAAATCCGCTTCATATTTAGCAACTAATTTGTCCAACCCAATACCTGCAGTTACTGCAAAAGCACCGATGTAATCGTTTCGACCAGATTCTACTGGAGCAACAAAATCACTTAAACAGAAGTTAGGCTTGCTTGCCGCTTTTTTATTCTGCTGACGTAAGTGACATAATGTACCTACTTGATTTGTACGATCTTCTCTGTAGAATAACGAATGATGATGTTCTGCATCTGGTAACTCTACATCTTCTTCTTTAAAATCATACAAAGCGATATCATCGTCATTGATACTATTTGCAGGGAAGAATCCAATAACAGCATTGGCCTGAAGTAATTTATTATCAATGATATTTTTCAACATCGCCTTTGCATCATCATATAGATCTGATGCCTGCTTACCCACAATCTCATCTTTTAAGATCGCAGGGAAACGGCCTGCCAATTCCCATGTCTGGAAGAATGGCGTCCAATCCATATACTTTGCAATTTCTTCTAAATCATAATTCTCAAATACTTTTTTACCTAAGAATGATGGTTTAGTGATTGGTGTTGTTGCCCAATCGATATCCACTTTATTATTACGAGCATCTTCAATAGAAATTAGCTTTTTCGCCCCTTGACGTTTAGCGTGAGTTTCTCTTAAAACTGCATATTCTTCTTTAAATTCTTGGATTACTTCTTCTCTATACTCTTTATTTTCAGATGTATAAGCAGAAGCAATTGGCACTGATTTCGAAGCATCTAAAACGTGAACTACAGAACCTGAATATTGTGGATCAATTTTAACGGCAGTATGGACTCTTGAAGTCGTAGCACCACCAATCAATACAGGGATATTTAATTCCTGACGTTCTAGTTCTTCAGCAACGTATACCATCTCATCTAAAGATGGCGTAATCAAACCACTTAGTCCGATAACATCCACTTTTTCTTCAACGGCAGTTCTAATAA
The DNA here is from genome assembly GCF_947387565.1 of Flammeovirga sp. SubArs3. Taxonomy (NCBI): domain Bacteria; kingdom Pseudomonadati; phylum Bacteroidota; class Cytophagia; order Cytophagales; family Flammeovirgaceae; genus Flammeovirga; species Flammeovirga sp. SubArs3. The sequence goes on from NZ_CANDOA010000001.1 coordinate 41,551, forward strand.
TCTTATCCAAAGGCACCATTACACCTAAGTCAATGATTTCGAAATTATTACATGCTAAAACAACACTTACAATATTTTTTCCTATATCATGTACATCACCTTTTACAGTTGCCATTAGAATTTTACCTGCTGATGAGGATGCAGACAACTCTGGATTATTTGCTTTTTCTTCCTCGATATATGGAATAAGAATCGCTACTGCCTTCTTCATTACACGAGCAGATTTCACTACTTGTGGAAGGAACATTTTACCTTCACCAAATAGGTCACCTACTACATTCATACCATCCATCAAAGGACCTTCAATCACTTCAATTGGACGATCAAATTTTTGGCGAGCTTCCTCTACATCTTCTTCTACAAATTCTACTAAACCTTTTACAAGGGCATGAGAAAGTCTTTCCTCAACTGTTTTCTCTCTCCAAGAAAGATCAACCTCTTTTTTCTTACCCTTTGATTTTACAGTTTCTGCGAAATCAACTAAACGTTCAGTAGCATCTTCTCTTCTATTTAAAAGAACATCTTCAACATGTTCTAATAAGTCTTTTGGAATCTCTTCATATACCTCAAGCATACCTGGGTTTACAATACCCATATCCATACCTGCTTTACCTGCATGATATAAAAAGACTGAGTGCATGGCTTCCCTAACAGCATTATTACCTCTGAAAGAGAAAGAGATATTAGATACACCACCACTTACTAATGCATGTGGTAAATTTTCTTTGATCCACTGTGTACCTTTAAAGAAATCTACAGCATAATTATTATGCTCTTCGATACCTGTGGCAACCGCTAAAATGTTAGGGTCAAAGATGATATCTTGTGGAGGGAATCCTACTTTGTTTACTAGGATATCATAAGAACGAGAACAGATTTCTTTTCTTCTTTCGAAGTTATCTGCTTGTCCTTCTTCATCAAAAGCCATGACAACAGCAGCTGCACCATACTTTTTAATGAGTGTTGATTTTTGAATAAAGTCTTCCTCTCCTTCTTTAAGTGAAATCGAGTTAACAATACCTTTACCTTGCAAAGTCTTTAAGCCTGCTTCAATAATCTCCCATTTAGATGAGTCGACCATGATTGGAAGCTTAGCGATATCCGGTTCAGAAGCAATAAGGTTTAAGAAACGTGTCATACACTCCTTAGAATCTAACATTCCTTCGTCCATATTGACGTCGATCACTTGAGCACCACCTTCCACTTGGTGTCTTACTACTTCAATCGCTTCCTCAAACTCTCCGTTTTCAATTAATCGACGGAATTTTGCTGAACCGGTTACGTTGGCTCTTTCACCTACATTGACGAAGATACTATCTGGCTTGATCGTTACAGGTTCTAAACCACTAAGTCTTTGATAAGGTTCTTTTGTAGTAACCTCTCTTACTTTTGCTTGACTAAATGTTTTAGCGATACCAGCAATATGATCTGGAGTAGTACCACAACATCCACCTACGATATTAACTAATCCATCAAAAGATTTTAAGATATCACTCATTTCTTCTGATGTCTGATCATATTCGCCAAATTCGTTGGGTAGGCCAGCGTTAGGATATGCAGAAACATTTACGTCTGCTACCCTAGATAACTCTTGAATATATGGACGAAGTAAATCTGCACCTAATGCACAGTTTAAACCTACACTAAATAAATCGGCATGTCTAATAGAGTTCCAGAATGCCTCTACTACCTGTCCTGAAAGTGTTCTACCAGAAGCATCAGTAATAGTACCAGATACCATCAATGGCAGACGTTTTCCTTTATATTGGTTAGGAAATTCCTCTTCTCTACCTTTTGGGGCAGCGGGAGTAACATTTCCATTTTCTACATCAGTAAAATATTTGTCTGCAGCAAACAGTGCAGCTTTACAGTTTAAGGTATCAAAAACGGTTTCGATAAGAATCGTATCTACACCACCTTCTGCTAAGCCTTGAACTTGTAAATAATAAGCCTCCACAAGATCATCAAATGTAACGGCTCTATAACCAGGATCATTTACATCTGGCGAAATTGAAGCAGTACGGTTGGTAGGACCAATGGCTCCAGCTACAAAACGAGGTTTGTGAGGTTCCTTCTCAGTAAATTCTAATGCAGCTTCTTTTGCCAACTTCGCAGACGCATAGTTTAACTCGTAAACTTCGCTTTCCATTTCATAGTCGGCCATTGCGATTGTAGTACCACTAAATGTATTAGTTTCTACGATATCACAACCTGCTTCAAAATACTGTTTATGAATATCTCTGATAATATTCGGCTGAGTAATAGATAACATATCATTATTACCTTTAACGTCACATGGGTGATCTTTGTAACGCTCGCCTCTGTAATCATCCTCACCTAATTTGTGTCTTTGGATCATAGTACCCATGGCACCGTCCAAAATCAACACTCGTTCTTTTGCTAACTCCTGGAGTTTTTCTGACATCTTAATATTTTGAAAGTTACGTTTCACATACTCAACTATTTTATAAAATAGGAGAGTTAAAACGTGCTTAAAGTTTCTCTGAGACCCTCATTCTAGATCGAATGCTTCTACTCATCTTTCTCGGACACTTCCGAAGCGGGAATTGGCACCTATCGCTGGGAACAACGGTTGCCATGACATCTACGAGCCCGTTCTCTCTGTCATTCTTGATAAGCACGCCGCAAGATAATGACAAAATGAAGAAAAGCCCACAGATTTTGCATGAAAAGGTCCGATTTATTGAAAAATCAGTAATTTTTTTTGATTTTTTTGACAGATGATAAATGATAGAAATATGCAATTTTTAAACGTATTCAGTACATTTTAAATATTTTATCTACCGATTGCGCAACAGGTTTCTAAATAATTTAATTCGTATATTTTATTTCGTTATCATATTAATGCAACCGGTTTAGTTGGTGATTGATTCAGGTGTTGCGCTACAAAACGTTTGTGCTTCCATAAAAAGTGCAATAAAAACGCTTTATCTCAAGAATTAGCACTGCATTTAACATTTGTTTTTAATTCAGATTAGCTTTAGAATTGTGATAGACAAACTATAGCCAACACATGAGCGCTCTTGATGAAAATGAAATAAACAATCTATTTAATGCTATACTCTTTTGTCTAACTATTTTTTGAACATGAGATGATCACAACAATTCATGTCTGTCCTATAAACTACAATTTTAACTAATGAAAAGATTATTACAACTCTTCAGTCTGTTGGCGATTCTGTCGTTAGCAACACTGACTTCTACGTATGCTCAAGAACGAAACCTGACGGGTATTATCTATGATGAAACGAATTCCCCAATGCCTGGAGTAAACGTTATTGTAACAGGAACTACAACCGGAACTACAACCAATTTTGAAGGAAAATTCTCACTAAATGTCCCTGAAAGTGCAGAAACATTAACGTTTAGTTATATTGGTTATTTTGACCAATCAATCGCTATTGGAAACACTTCCAACTTCAGTATTTCAATGAAAGTAGATGCTGAACAACTTGAAGAAGTGGTGGTAGTTGGATACGGCCAAATGGAAAAGAAAGATGTTACAGGTGCAATGTCATCTGTGAAATCTGAAGATTTTAACCAAGGTGTACTTACATCACCAGATCAATTGATCCAAGGTAAAATTGCTGGTGTTCAGATGACGCCTTCTTCTGGTGAACCAGGTGCAGGTGTAAACATCAGAGTTAGAGGTGGTACATCACTTACTGCATCCAATGAGCCTTTGTATGTTATTGATGGCTTCCCTATTGATAATACTGCCTCAGACCCAGGTACAGCAGGAGTATACTCTGCATCGGCTTCAAAAAACCCTTTAGCATCTATCAACCCTGCGGATATTGAATCTTTTGATATCCTAAAGGATGCATCTGCAACAGCAATTTATGGTGCCAGAGGTGCAAATGGTGTTATTATTATTACAACAAAGAAGGGTAAAGAAGGACAAGCCAAAGTCAATTACGATGCATATGTAGGTATCTCAAACATCGCAAAAAAGCTAGATGTACTTACTGCATCAGAATACAGAGCAGCCACACAAGCTGAAGGCTCAACTCCTTTAGATTTAGATGCTAATACAGATTGGCAAGAAGTAATGACAAGACAAGCTATCACTCAAAATCACAATTTAGGGGTTTCTGGTGGTACGGCAAATACTCAGTATAGATTCTCAGTAAACTATCTTAACCAAGATGGTATCATGATTAACTCTGGTATGGAAAGAATTGGAGGTAGAATGAACATCACACAAAAGCTATCTAAGAAAGTAACATTAGGTGCTAATATGATGGGTTCATTTACAAAGAACAACAACTTGCCTTATGGTGTGGGTGGTGCTCTTGATGGAGGTGTTATCAACAACATGATCCGTATGTCTCCATTATTACCTCAAGACTATTCGTCACCTAACTTACTAGAGAAAAACCCATACATCATGGCGAATTCTGTACGTGATTTCACAAATACACAAAGAGTTTTAGGTAACGCTTACGTTGAGGCTGAATTTGTTGAAGGATTAACAGGTAAGATAAATATCGGTGGAGATATTACTTCTGCAAAACGTAACGCTTACCTTCCAGGTAGTATTGAGTGGGTTGGTGAAGGAAATGGTTCTGCTGATGTTAGAAACAATTTCTTACACAACGTACTATTAGAAGGTACTTTAAACTATACAAAGACTTTTGGTGATGTAAAATTAAATGCCTTAGCTGGTTATACTTTCCAAGAGTTTGGTAGAGAGTACAATGGAGCAAATGCTACTGGTTTCCAAATTGACGATATCGCTGAGTATAACTTAAATGCAGCAAGTGGTGATAATATCTTGGTGGATTCATACAAAGAGTCAAGCAAATTAATCTCATGGATTGGTAGAGCTAACTTAAGTTTTAAAGATAAATACGTATTCACAGGTACAATGCGTGTCGATGGTTCATCTCGATTTGGTGATAATAACAAATGGGGTGTTTTCCCATCAGTTTCTGGTGCTTGGAGAATTTCTGAAGAGTTATTCTTATCTGGAAGTGATGTATTAAGCGATTTAAAACTACGCGCTGGATGGGGTATCACAGGTTCTCAAGAAATTGGTAACTACCGTTCTCTTCCAACTTTATCTGGAGATAAAAGCTATGGAGCTGTGGGGATTGGTGCTGGTGTAACGTATGACAATTATGCTAACCCTGACCTTAAATGGGAAGAAACTTCTCAGTTGAATATTGGTTTAGATTTTGAATTCTTCAATGGTATTTTATTCGGTACTATTGATGCTTATCAAAAACATACAAAAGACCTTTTATTAGAGTTACAAGCTCCTCAACCTGCTCCTGTTGATGTTTACCTTCAGAATGTTGGCGAATTGAAAAACCAAGGTATCGAGATTTCATTAAATACGGTCAACTTCTCAAAAGATAACTTTACATGGCAAACTGGTGTGGTAGCGGCTTTCAATAAAAATGAAGTTGAAAACATCGGTGATTATGAAGAAATCTTTACTGGTGCTGTTGGTGGTCGTGGTCAAGTAGGTCAGTTTGCACAGGTGATTAAACCAGGTCTTCCATACGGTACTTTCTATGGTCCTCGTTTTGAAGGTTTAGATGAAAGTGGAAATGCTATTGAATCGGAAGAAAGCTATGTACTAGGACAAGCTTTACCAAAGTGGACATTAGGTATCAATAACTCAATGACTTTTGGAAGCTTTGACCTTAACTTCTTCTTTAACGGATCGTTTGGTCATCAAGTCTTTAACAATACTGCACTTGAGTTCTCTTCTACAAATGACCTATACGGCGATCAAAGTACTTATAACGTAATGAAATCTGCTGCTGAAGAAGATATCAGAGCGACAAAATACAACTCGAAATTTATCGAAGATGCATCTTTCTTAAGACTATCAAACATGACATTGGGTTACACATTTAATATGTCTAATGTAAAATCAGTGAGCCGTCTTAGATTATATGTTTCGGGACAAAATTTATTTGTGATCACTAACTACTCTGGTTACGATCCTGAGGTGAATGCACCTGCAGGTGGTAGCCAAGTGCCTCCTATTGGTATTGATTATAACAACTACCCTGCTGCTAGAACATTTATGGGTGGTGTATCAGTAGAATTCTAATCAATAAAACTTTCACAAATAACTTCAAAAAGAAATCATCATGATAAAAAATAAATGGATTAAAATCTTTGCTGCTGCAACATTAATCGGTGCCTCAGCATGTACAAACTTAGAAGAGAAACTATATAGTTCTGTTACAGATGAATATTTCCAAGACCCAGAAAATTTACCTGCAGCTGTTGCCCCTGTATATGCTTCATTAAGAAGTTTCTATCACCATGAAAATTACTGGGGTTTCAACCAAGTTGCTTCAGATGAAACACTAGTTCCATCGAGAGGTGGTGACTGGTATGACGGTGGTAAATGGTTAGAGCTCAATGCTCATACATGGACGTCTAATCACCCCCATTTACCTGGTTTATGGAATGCTCCATATACAGGTATTGCAAGAGCAAATGGATTAATAGAATCACTTGCAGAGTTTGAACAAAATGATGAAATAATTAAAACTCAAGCTGAAATCAGATTCTTGAGAGCTTATTACTATTTCACATTAATGGATATGTTTGGTAATGTGCCATTAGTTCTTGTTTCTCAACATAATGGTGATACTCCGGCAAGTTCAAGACCTGAAGTCACTGAGTTTGTTGTAAGTGAACTAGAAGCTGTAAAAGATATTCTTGATGCTGAACCAGAATATGGTAGAGTGGGTCAAGGTGCGGCCTATTCTTTATTGGCTAAAATTTATCTTAATGCAGGTGTTTATTTCCAAGATGGTTCCACTGTGGTTGCTCCTACTGATGCTCAATTGGACAAAGTGATTGAGTACACTACTAAAGTTGAAAGTATGGGATATGCTGTTTACCCTAACTACTTGGAAACATTTAACTTAGGTAACGAGGAAAGTAACACTGATTATATTTTCTATATCACATATACTGCTGATGACCCTCTTGGAAACCACGGTAACTCATGGGGTGTTCACTACGACACTCACAAAGTAAAAGGAGTAGAATGGGCAGTTCCTTCGAAATGGAATGGTTTCTCAATCATGACTGATAGATATCAATCTTTCAATGAAAATGATTTACGTAAAGAACAATTCTATACGGAATTCGAGAAAGTGGATGGTACTATCGTTCAACATGAAGTGGAACTACCATTATTTGATGCCAACAAAACGCAAGGTGTTCGATTAATGAAATGGGAACCCGATGCAGGTGCTGTTGGAGTTACTTGGGGTGGATGGTCAGGAAATGACTTCCCTATTATCCGTTATGCAGATGTTCTACTTATGCATGCTGAAGCATTAGCAAGAAAAGGCAATCCTGGTGATGCTATGGCCTATATCAATAAGTTAAGAACAGAAGGTGAAAGATTTTTGGGAGGTGCTCCTGAAGCAGATGCTGCTACTCATTATGCTCAACTATTGGCTGATGGTAAAGTAGAAAATGAACTTGATTTCATCTTAATGGAAAGAGGATGGGAACTTTGCTGGGAAGGTGTCCGTCGTCAGGACCTTATTCGACATGGCAAATACCTAAGTGCGTGGCAAAACAAGCAAATGGAAAATGATCCAGATGCATTTGAATTAAGAACGAGTGATGATGGTAATGAATATAAATTCTGGTTACCTAGTGAAGGTAAAGCTTCTGATGGTACCCACCGTTTATTATTCCCGATTCCACCTACACAAGTCGCTGCGAATCCAAACTTAAATCAAAATGACGGTTATTAATACCTAACTGAATATAGTGAGGGGAGTCGCTAAGTCTCTTTTCTACTCCCCTATTCAATAAAATACGATAATAAGTTAAATACTTTGATAAGCTAACTGCTACTAACTTCTACTTGGGATTTCGATAAATTTTCAAACTATTGATTAAATAAGTAAACCTAGTTTCGCTTTTCATATAACTAACATTACGTAGACAAGGGCTCCGGTATACATCATTGTATGTAAATCGGGCCCTTTTCTTTTGATGACAACTTGTTGAATTATAAATAAACACCCCTTTCGTTGATACCTTTTTTGTGTTTAATACTTATCACATCTTCATCAAAATGTGACGATTAGAGGTTAGAAAATACAAATTAAACTACACTTTATGATAACTTATTGAGACTTAACGCATCTACTCATTTTTTTTCAAAAAAAAATGAAATTTTCTTCAATAAAAAATATCCAAATTAAAAGCGTAATTATTACAAGAAATAGATATAAACACTTCCATTTGCAACCGATTGAAGGGAGAGTAATCTTTAAAAAGTGATAATATCAACCGATTGCAATAGTAAAAACCACAAGAAAACACCTTTATCAAAATAATATTAGAAAAGTACAATTTTCAGTAAAAATCACATAGTTTGTTCGTATTCTAATATTTGTAAAATTTCACAGATTGTACTACTATTGTAATAAGAAAATGAAAATGAAAACAAGAATAACTGTCCTTATTGTACCATTTAGGACAGTAAATATGAAAATTAGATAATTTATAAATTAGAATTATTACATGATAACGATTGTACGTTAATCTACATTAAGTACAATTATTTACAACGATATATGGCGGGTTAAAGTGGAGTTTTTGTCTATGACTCTGCAAAAAAGTCAGAGAGGATTTATGCCTCTCTGACATTCCCTTTCATCTAAAGACTTAAAGGTCTTCATATAAGTAGCACATAAATACATAAAGAAACTCGAATTTGCCTTAAACATGAGGTTAGTTGAGAATTGTTCGCTTAATAAGGTATACGTTTCTGTATACCGATTCACAAATGATCTCAAGGAGATCGTCAGTATTTAATGTGGCTCATTTTTGAGCGCGGGGACACTCTCCCGCCATACTTATAGACAAGTCTCCTATACCTTAACGGGTATAGGAGTACTTGTCAAGAATTTAGTTTGTAGTGAGTGATTAGAGTGTGGAAAAAGCTGTTCTTTCTAAAAAGGGCAGCTTTTTTTGTACGTTGTGTTTATAAGCAAAAACTAACAACAGCTAACGATTTTATTTCCATTGAGTTCTTTTAGACCAACTTTAATACATACTGATTTGACCATTGGAAATAGCTATCTCTTCTCCTATATCCCACCTCTTAAAGAGACTTATACGATTCTAACACACTTGTTAATAAATAAGTTATTCTACAAATAATGTGCTTTAGTTTGAACCACTAATTTGAAATACTACTGTGCATACATCTTGTTTTATTTGTAAATATGATACTAATATGAATGCAACTAATGATAAAATTGTAATAATTAACTTTTCATTTAGTTGACGCTTCGATCCATTTTTCTTCATGGAATTCTCTATAGAAGTCTAGTTGTTCATTAAATACATAGAAAGTTCCTTCAGTATTTCTCCCAAAATTCACAAGTGTCTGGCCTTGTCCAAAAAAACCATCTCTTTTAGGTGAAGTTACTTCAGTATTAAATACATAAAGAATTTCACTAGTTGGAGTGTACTTATATAAGCCCCCTTTTACGAAATTGTGAGATGAAACATATTTGATATCTAATACATGTTTTACTTCTTTCTTTTCTGAACATGCAACACTAATGATTGTTAGTAGGATAAAAGTTATTTTTTTCATTTTTACTTCTTTTACCTTGAATAGGGCAAAACGAAGTAAAAAACCCTACTTTAAACTTAAAATTTCTTCAAGTCTCAATAAATATTCTCCAATCCAGTACCTTGAACTTGATAAAACGCTTAAAATCAGCCTTGAGGAAAATAGGTGAGTTGAGATAACCTTATAAAGATCTATTTATTATCCTGTTTCTGAATAATATTCTATTACTAATGACTCAATGCATTAGTTTTACCATTTCTCCTACCTTTTAGTAATTAAGCTGAAACTCTTTCACCCTCAATTCGCTACCAACACCTCCATTAAAATTTGCTCCATCATAACTAGAAGAGTAAACCACAATAATATGTGTCGGTGATTTAGAGACCTCTGCAAACCCATGTTCAGGCATTCTTTCATTATTCGTACTTGGCATCATATACGGAGCCAGATCATTATGATTTCCATAAAGAAGTAGGATACTAATTTCCTGAAAATCATTCATACTCTCATCTGTTCTATACCAACCTGTCGCTAAACGGTATCGTTTTTCATCCTCTCCACTACCTTCCCTTACTTGTAATAATACATACACATCACAGGCATCCATACCTTGATCAAAACGCTTTGGTAAATACTGTATAGATGTTGTAAAACTCTTCGGTTTATCGTTAAATGGAATCCCAAAATCTGTGATCACATTGGTCAGTCCACTTCCTTGAATCTCTCCAGTATATAATGATCCTGCGGCTATCACACCTAACATAGAAGTTGTTCTCAAAACCGTATATTCATACTCTTCTATCGATGGATATGGGAACACTGTTTGGACTCCAGTTGGGATAATTAGATCTGCAGCCCCTACATCTCCTGTCCGCCACGGAGTAACACCAAAAGTGGAACCGGGTAAATAGAATTTTCTATTGGCATTACTTTCATCATCTTTTCTACCACCATAATACCAAGTATTAAAATCTGAATATGGAATTTGATCACCAATTCTTTCTTCATCATTGTCATAATCTACTTGAACCGTCCATTCTATCCCCTCGAAAGAAAAGATAACATCTTCGGAAAAATCATGTGTTTCTTGGGGAAGAGGAAAAACTATTGCATTTGCAGGTGAATAGCTAAAGGTCTCAATAAATAAATTTTCTTTATCAAGGAAAAATGGAATTTTCACCTTCACTATTCTATTCACATTATCAAGCTCAGCTGCAATCTGTCCTTCTATGCTGAAAGAAGTAATATTCACATTAAAATCGGCTTCAATCACATGGACTGTCCACTCATAATCTTGATAAGTAGAAACAATAAAACGAACCTCCTCACTAAAATCTTTCACTTCATTAAACGAAGGGGTGATCGTCGCATCTTCGGTAAAAGTGAGATCCACAATTTCAAGGTTAGTGATATCTGTCCCAAAAGGAACCATTACTTCAATTCGTTGCTCGTCAGAAGATATCATTGCACCTCCTTCTTGAACTTCCAATTGGAAGCTTAATATCTCTCCAAAGATGTAAGGATAAGGCACATCGTTTTTGATACATGAAGTAAAAAGTAATGATAATAAGATGATGAATTTATATATATTTTTCATGGTTGCAGTTATTTAGATATAGATGGAAAGGCCAATGTTTAATGTGAAAATATCTAAGTTGAAGTTAGCATTACCTGATCTACGCGTTCCTTGATCAACTTGGTTTTCTGTTTGATGTGTCCATTGATAATTAATACCTATCACATCAAGAGATGTTTCGATGGCAATGTTATTATTAATAAAAGCAACCATACCTGGTGATATTCCTAAACTTACTTGATTTGTAGTGGTATAACTTCCTCTTATATCCAATTTATGGTCTCCAACTGCCAATTCTTTAGATTGCCCATAACTGTAGGACAACCTTACTTCATTAAATAGTCCAAATCGATTACTTATCCCTAAACTGATGTAGTTTCTCATAAAAAAAGAAGTACTATATGTATGAGAAACTTGAGATGAACCATTGATTGAAAAAGACAGATCGTCTCCTAAATCCATGTTTAATTGGTCAATATTCAATTGCCCTCTTGTATAACCGAATCTCCCCCCAATTGCAAGGTTATCTTTAACAAAGTAGGCAAAATAAGGACTTACGTTCAGGTTATACCCATCTCCATCCCAATCTTCTAAAATCAAAAATTGGTAGTTATCATTATTATGATGTGAATATTGAAAAGTTGCCCCAGCAAGCCACTGTCCTTTCGGAATAAAAACTCTATTTTTAATGCCTCTATCAAAGTCTCTAGTGTGTTCATTTTTTTGACTAAATGATGTTGATGAGATAAGCAGGAATAGACAAATAAAATGTAGTGAGGTAGTTCTTTTTTTCATGATACTTTTGATTTGAGATACAGGTTTATGCTTTGACGATTTTTAATGATTTTCTCTTCTCTTTATGATTTTTCTTTAATTCAGACCAATCTTTTCCCTTCAGACAATAATTATAATCCACTTTCTTCATTCTTAGTTTTGCCTGAATCCAAGGCACAGGAGAAACAATTAACACCATTGGTGCAGCAAACACACCCATTGAGAGAGCCCCAACGGTTAGAACTTGTGAGAAACGTGCCTTCTTATGCAATTTGGTATGATGGTACTGAATAGCTTCTTCTTTTAATTCTTGAAGTTCAGCGTATTCTTTCATAAAGTCGGCTGTGGCTTCATGGGTTTTAAAAGACTCATACCTTACATAATCTATATCCGATTTTTGTATAAAGTGAACCTCTTTTTTCCTTACAAAAGCAAAAGTGTTTTCGGTAGATAAATGCTTCCCTTTTTTCCATTCCTTTTTAGTAACAGAAACAACTTCTCCATCATTTAAGTGGATATTGATATTGTCCATTTCAGTTGGAAGTGATATAGCAGAAGCAACAGCTTGAATAACAATGATTGACATAAGATATAATTAAGTTTAAAAGTTAATGATCAATTTAGTTTCCTCTTATGGAAACATTTTTTATAAAGTTTTAGCCAAAAAGTGGCGGTTATTTAATACATCATTTTCTATATATATCCATTACTTTTTAAGTGCCTCCAACTGTTCTGGAGTATAATTCACCTTAAAAAGAATACTGTAATATGATGGTACAAAGATTAGGGTAATGACTGTTCCGAATAATAATCCTACCATGATAGTCACTGCCATTGGTTCCCAAATCGCTCCTCCTCCTAAATAAAGAGGTACTAAGCCTAACACCGTTGTGAATGTTGCTAATATGATAGGTCGGAATCTTTGAAGACAAGCTGAAACGATGGCTTCTTGTGGTGATTTTTTCAATTCTTTTTCCTCTACCTCTATTCTTTCTACCAATACAATGGCATTATTGATCACAATACCTGCTAGTGAAATCACCCCTAAAAAGGCCATAAATCCGAATGGTACTTGAAAGACTAAAAGACCTAACACCATACCTATAACACCCAATGGAATAGTTAACACAATCAGTGACATCTTTCTGAATGAATTGAACTGGATTATCAATAACATCACGATGATAAAAGCTGACAATGGTAAGTATTTAAATACAGCTCCCATGTTTTCAGCACTTTCTTGTTCATCACCTCCTAAACTATAAGTATACCCTTTATCCCAAGTTTGTTGTTGCTCTTCTAACCAAGGTTTCAATTCTATCATAATCTCATTGGCATTACCACTTGCTGTCAATTCACTTTCGACATTGATAGACCTTTTAAGGTTTTCTCTTTTGATCTGTGTGTATTGCCAATGAGGTATCACTTTCGCTACTTGACTTAAAGGAACACTCTTTCCTGAATTTTGACTGTAAACATTGGTTGTTTTTAAAGTAGATAATGATTGAGAAGAGTTCTCTTTACTTTGTAATATTATTGGAATCGATTTCTCGTCTTCTCTATATTCCCCAGTTTTAAAGCCTTCCAAAATCGTTTGTAATGAAATAGCAATATCTTGATTGGTTATACCTGCAGCTTGTGCTTTATTCTGATCAATTTCAACAATAAATTTCAAGCCTTTTGGCCCCCAATTGTCTTTTACATTTTTAGTTCCTGAAATTGAAATCAACTTCTCTTTTATGGTATTTGAAATTTCTGTTAAACGTTCTGGGTTTTTACCTGACACTTTCACTTCTATTGGTGCTCCTCCGCCACCAGCTCCAAGTAAAACCGTTTTTATATCTGCATTAGGAAACTCTTTAAAGCAGTAGCTATCAATTTGTTCTATCAAATTAGAGTTCACTAGGTGGTGGGTAGTATTGACTAAAATATGTGCGTAGTTGGCATTAGGTTCGTCTGCACTGTATCCTAAATCATATGCAGATGGGCCTTCACCAATATAAGAAGTCCAAGAAACAATACCCTCTTCTCTGTCATCATTTACTAATAAGTGACTTCTAAAGTATTCTTCCATAGTTGATACCACCTCTTGTGTTTTTTCAATTTTTGTTCCTTGAGGTAAATTAATATCAATCGTAATCATATTTCTATCACTCTTTGGAAAGAATAATACATCCAAAAGACCAAAGCCAAAGATTGACATGACAAACAAAACAGCTACGCCAGATACCACTGTTCTCTTATATTTTAAAGCAATAAGAATAACCTTTTGATACCCGTTTTTTAACGCATCAATCATCTTATCCAAAAGCTTTTGCTTTTCTACTTTATTGACTGGTTTTACTTTTAAGAAATAAACGCATAAGAGTGAAATAATACTTAAAGAGATCACCCAAGAAGAAAGTAAAGCTATAGTAATCACGACGAAGATAGGTCCCATGATATCTCCCATTACTGATTCCGCCATATAGAATGATAAGAAAGCAGCAGAGGTAGTTAGTGTAGAAATCAATAAAGGATTAAATAATTCCTGTACTGAATCGATGGCCGCCTTTTTGACTTCAATCCCCTCTTCCATTTTAACCATAATCGATTCTGCAACCACAATAGCATTATCTACCATCATTCCTAATGCCATAATCAATGCGGCTAATGAAATCTGATTGATACCAACATCAAGCAATCCCATTACCATAAAAGTTGTGATAGTTACAATAGGTATTAAACTCGCAATGACTAAACCTGTTCTAAAACCTAAAAAGATGATCATTACTGCTAGTACAATTACAATAGATTGTAAAAGGTTGACTTCAAAATCATTTACTTTGTTTTCTATATATTCATCCAATGATGAAATTCTTAACACCTCTAAACCAATTGGCAACATTTCGTTGTACTCTTCAATTACATGATCTACTTCATTTCCAAGAGTCAAAATATTGCTTCCCTCCTTTAAAGAGATATGTAATGAAACTCCTTTTTTACCACTCACTTTTACGATCTGCGATTCTGGGTAGATATATCCTTTTTCAATCACAGCAACATCCGACAGCTTGATCACATTTCCTTTACTTCCGACTGAGAATAACATGTTTCTAATGTCCGACAGTTCGTCAAAGTTTCCTGTAGGTTCCAATACAATTCTTGTGTCATCAACATTAATTTCTCCTCCAGAGTTTAAAATATTTGTCGCACTAATAATTGATTGCAAACCATTGGATGTCAAACCATATCTTTTCAATTTTACATTATCAAACTTAATAAAGACTCTTTCCTCTTGTATGCCGTTTATTTCTACTTTTGCGGCATCATTCAAGCTGATAAGATCATTTCTTAGATCGTCTGCTACTTCCTTTACTTCTGCATAAGAAAATCCATCACTTGAAATCCCCAATACAATTCCGAAAACCTCTCCAATTCCTTCATCTTGCAACTGAGGGTGAACATTCTCCGGAAGGTCATTCATCATTTCCAATTTTCTTCTTAGTCTGTCCCATACATCCTGTAAGTCCTCAGGAGCAACTTCCATTTTTAGCTCAACATTAATTACTGAAAGTCCTGTTCTAGAATCACTAGTTACCTCTTTTAATTCTGGTAATTCCTGTACAACTTTCTCTATTTTATCTGTAACTAAGTCTTCGACTCTATTGGGACTCGCTCCAGGAAATGAAGTAACTATTGACGCAACTCGCACCGTATAAGGGGGCATACTATCTCTAGATAAAGTATCATAAAACATTACGCCCATTAGCATTACTACGCCTAAAACACTTAATACAATACGGTTTTTCTCGATTGAAAATTTGGCTAAATTAATCATGGCTTTTTAAAATAGATGTAGAAGAATAAGAAATTAAAGTTTTACAGTTTGTCCAGTTAATAAAGTTTGAAGGCCTGCAGTAACAATCATATCGCCTTCAGTTAGTCCTGACTCAATGATGATACCATGATCCAGTAGGTCTCCTACTTGAATTTTTCTTTTGTGTACAGTAGCAGTATCGCCTTGATCTTTGGTGATGTAATAGACAAAGTTTCCTTCCTGATCTTCACCTACTGCACTTAAAGGCAATACAATTGATGTATGGACTTCTTGGTCTGATGAAAAATTGAAAGTGACTTCAGTAACCATACCCGAATAAATCGATGATGCTATTTCCTCTAACTCTATTTTCACTGGGAAAGTCGCACTTTCGTTATCAATAATCGGTGATATCTCAGTTACTCTACCACTTAGAATTTCATCGCTGGAAGTGAAATTCAGTGCTACTGTTTCATGCTGATTAATTTGAGAAATTACATTTTCAGGTACACCCACCATTACATTTATACCGTCGCCTTCATTCAGTTTGATCACAGTTTGACCGTTGCTTACTGTTTCATTTAAGTTAGCTTCCACAGCTGCAATAGTACCATCCTTAGGGGCGTAGATGTAACCAAATCTAATTTGTTCTTTATCTATTGCAAGCTTTCTCTCAGCTGAGGCGTATTGATTAATAGCATTCTCAAATGTGTTTTTAAGTGTCTCGTATTTACTTAAAGTAAAGTTGCCTTTTTCGTACAACACTTTACCTCTAATGTATTCTGACTTCGCCGTAAGCATATCTGATTTTGCAGCGTTTAATGCAGATAATGATTGCTCAAATGATAATTTTGCTTTTACGTTATCCAGTCTCATTAGCAAATCTCCTTTCTTTACTTTCTGTCCTACTTTTACTAATTTTTCTGTTACGATCCCATTATTTCTAAAACTCAATTCAACTTCCTGACTTGCGACTGCATAACCACTGTATGTCCTCTTGTCGTCGATATTTTGCTTTTCAATTTTTAAATAACGTACACTTCTAATCGCTTTTTCTTCTTCATATTGTTCGTTTGTACATGAGATAGAAATCATTAGAACAGCTAAAAAAGGATATATAAACTTTATATTTTTCATAATTAGTATTTTATGTTTCCTAAAAAGGAAACCAATGTTTTATAATTTTGTCAATCTTCATATGGATGATAACAATTGACATTAATGATTTTACAAATTGAATTAAAATGTTTCCTTATTTGGAAACCAATTAGATTCAGAAGATTAAATTTTAGTAATTGAGAAACATAATAAAATTTGATAGATGAATAGATTAAATGTTTCCTTTATTGGAAACTTATGATACAAACATAATAGTTTATTTCCTAAACAGGAAACATGATTCAAGTCCATTAACAATATTAATTCGACTTCTTTCATTTTATTAAATTTCACAGTACCAGTCACTGAATTTCAATAGATTACTACAACACACATTTATACTATTGACGAATATATTTCATTGCTCTAGCCATAAATGCAGTGTTCTTTTCTTCACTACTAATAATAAAGAAATGACCAATTGCTCTTTGTAATTGTAGAGACACCATAAAATAATTATACTGTGCTGTGGTTAATGCTAGTTGTGTTTCTAGAAAATCATTTTGTGCATCAATCAATTGTATCACAGGGATAATTCCATTAGCATACTCGTCTTGCGACAATGCTACATTTTCTTGAGACACTTCTAGGTTTGATTTAGAGATTTCGATGTTAGCAATCTCATTCGTTAGTGCCAATATTATTTCATGAATATATTTATCAATTCCTACTTCAAATTGGTTCTTTTGTACCAATAATTGATCGTATTGAATTTTAGTTTTTTGTTGATTGATATTTCTAGTATTCTGTTGGAATATTGGTATGGATACATTAACTCCAACAGTATAATTATTAAGTGGTACGTCAGGGAACCCTGCCGGTAAATTCATCCCTGCTCCATCACGATACAAAAACTGATTGTACTGTCCCTGAAGAGCAACCGTCGGAAGAAAACGACCATTTTTCTGCAGTTTATAATTTCTGTTTATAGCCTCCTTACTGTATTCTATCCCTTTCAATTCTGGAGCATTTACTTTTGCCTCATCAACTAAAAAATCAATCAGTAACATACGGTCTCTAGGATTATCCAAAAGGGAAATTAAGGCATTATATTCACTCAATGTTTTCTCATTAAATAACATCAAACTATCTTTTAATGCTATATTTTCTTCCATCGGCAAATTCAAAAGTTGGTTTAATACTAAATGTGATTGTGCCTCCGCATTCTTAGCTTCTATCATAGATTGAGTATTCTGAGCCAGTTGACTTCTAAACCTTAGTAGATCCGATTTTCCTCCAACACCTAATTCGATATTTTGTTCCGATAACTTTAAGTTTTCTTTGGTTAAGCTCAAATTTTGAAACTGAATATGCTTATTAGCATCAAAGATTAAAGTATTAAAATAAGCGGTTCCTATCTCTAAAAGTGCATCCAGCTCTTTTGCATTGTACTCTTCTTTTTGAGCCTTTAAATTAGATTTTGAAATAGAAATATTAGCTGAAGCAGCAGCAGAATAAATAGTCTGATTTAATTGTACATTCCCATTGACCATATATTCAGGATTTTGTCCAAATGATAACTCTGCCATTTCCGGGTTTAAATAATTTCCTCCAGCATTCACAGCTACTTCTGGTAAGTAATTTGACTTGGAAAGTTTCACTTCCTGATTTTTCAACTCGATATTCTTCCTTTCTACATCCAATTCAAGGTTTTGATTGACCATTAAATTCATGAGTTGCTTTAGAGAAAATTGCTCCTGATTTAAATTAATTTTCTCATCCACTAAATTATATTGCACTAATTCGCTGTTTGTCACATTCAAACCCAACCAATCTGCTACTTGAAGATTAATTGTCAGTTCTTTATCATAATTTATCTCCACAGGTAATGTTGCAGCATCTTCACCTGAAGAAATTGCTTCTAATGTTAGTGCGATTCTTCTGAAAATCTGATCAATATTTACTTTTGGTTGATTTGTCGCCAATATCCCCATTTCTACTTCTTTAACTCCATAGGCAGAAAATGAAGGTAATTTTTTGGTATTGATTTCTGTTATTAAGTCTAACAGTTCTGACTTAGATAATTGGGACACACTATTCACATATACCGCATCAATATCAGAAGGCAAATCTACTTTTTGTCCTTTTTGAACAGGTATTAAAGTGTATTTAAAATCTTCAGCTGCTAAAGCATGTTCTAAAAATGAAACAATTGGTGTTAATTCTAAAACATAATCATCAACTACAATCCCTACATGTTGATATTTCACCAATTGACTAAAATCCTTTAGGTCATCTTTATAAGAATAAGGAGTTATAAAGTAGGTAAAATTCTTTATTCCAGAACTTTTCTGTCTAAACGGTATTTCATCTATAATATCCTTATTGACAAAGCCTAGCAAGATGGTTGGCACTTCAAACTCAATATTTGATTCATAAAACATAATTGAATTAGCAATACCAAAAGAGAGAATAATATCTGCTTTATTATCTACAAGGGTTTTATAATTTAACCTTGCCTTTTGTGGGTCATTGTCACAAGACAATACTTCTTGAAAGTCGATGACATATTCTTTCCCAACAAGATGATTAATTTCAGAGGTAAGCTGTTCGTACAAAGTCTGATTATCAATTGATTTAGCATCAACCATAATACCTATTGATAATTTCTCTTGAGCAAATAGAGAGAGACTAAGCATAAATACATAACATGTAAGTAGTAAATATTTTTTCATGATATTGATTTTTGTTTCCAATAATGGAAACTTATTAGAGATAATGATTTAACGATTTGTCTTAAGTTGACAGTGGAGAATTAGATGAAGATAGATCTTACCTTAATTTGTTATAATGATAGCAGTTACCGAGATAATAATTAAAGGTAAATACATTTTAATCCATTGAATGATATTGTCTTTTTTCATTTTTATTAGGGTTAAGTTTCTGTAAATGGAAACCAATAGGATGTAAAAATCAGCCCATATATCGACTGTTCTGATAATGGTATTGGAAAAATTAAAGTTTTATTGATTGACTAGGATCTTATAATTAATCCTTTGGAAAGTATTTATGTGTTACCAACTTAAGAAATTGAATAATCTCTTTATTGAAAGTAACTGTTTTACTCATCAATTCTTTAATATCAGGAGCATTATCATTTCTTCTAGAAACACATTCATCAATTAGTTCTGTTTCCCTAGTCATATTCTGTACAACAAGATCCATGTAGGTTGAAATACCATCAGAATCTAAGTAGAATAATCTTTTTCTTGATGAATTAGGATCCAAAATAGAGTCCACTCTATGTTTATCTTTTAATGATTTAAGGGCTTTACTTACTGCTCCTTTCGTTGCTCCAGTGATCTCCACTAAATCATTAAAAGTAAGGTATTTATCATTTGACAAATAAAATACACCTAATATCTTACCTGCTAATGGCGAGAACCCTCCCCCTTGGTGGGTGATAGATAATTGCTCTAATATTTCTTCTTTATTCATCGTAAATAAATCTTGTTCTATTTTTACTTTCCAACAAAGGAAACAAATAATTCAGAGAATTACATCAATTTAAGTCAGAAGATTATTCATTAAACTTTTATTGAAAACTCTTAACCACTTTAGTTTCCTTACTCAGAAACTATGATACAATTATACGGGTAAGTTTCCAAATAAGGAAACACAGTTAAACTGTATTAACATAAAAAGCAATAATTATGAAAAAGAGCAACAAAAAAAGCTGCTACCCTACTAAAAGGATAACAGCTTCTAAGTTTATCTTTGATTTGAGATTAACCCTCACATGAGACACAAACATCTTCTGTGACATTCATTTGAGCTCTCAAAATACTTTCACTTCTTTGGTAGTATAATGTTTTTACTCCTAAAGCATGTGCTTCAAGCATTACTGCATTAATATCTTTTACCGGTGTTGATGGAGGGAAGTTCAAGTTCAAGCTTTGAGATTGGTCAATAAATTGTTGACGTAACGCAGCTTGACGAACAATAGCCATCTGGTTGATTTCTTTGAAAGTAAGGAACAATTCTTTCTCTTCTGGAGTTAAAGCATTGATATTTTGTACTGAACCCCCGTCTGCTAAAATTTGTTTCCAGATATCATCATTGTTCAATCCTTTTTCTTCTAGCAACTCTTCTAACTGCTTATTTTTTCTTGAGAATACACCTTTAGCAGAGTCCATTACATAATAGTTACTTGCCATTGGCTCAATACCAGTTGAGTATCCACCAGCAATCAAAGCATTAGAAGTTGTAGGAGCAATAGTTAACAATGTAGAGTTTCTTCTACCTGTATCCATCATTACCTTAGGCTCACCATAAGCGTTCGCTAACTTTTCTGAAGCTCTGATAGATTGCTCTTTAATTTGTTTGAAGATAATTCTTGTCCAAGAATCAGCCGCAATACCAGCAAAAGGAATTTTCTTCTTTTGTAAGAAGCTATGCCATCCTAAAACACCCAAACCTAATGCTCTATGGTTTTTAGCAAAGTTCACAGCTCTTTGCATGTGATCAATACCTTTGGCTTTATCAATAAACTCTTCCATTACTGCATCTAAGAAGAAAGTAGCTGTCTCAACTAAGTCAGTATCTTTCCACTCATCATAACGCACTAAGTTTAATGATGACAAACAACAAACGAATGATTCTTCTTCATTAGAAGGAAGCATGATCTCAGAACAAAGGTTAGAGGCTTTGATTTCCATCCCTTGATCTTTGTACCATCTTGGACGTTGATTGTTTGCGTTATCTTTATATAAGACATAAGGAATGCCTTTTTCAATTCTAGATTTGATCACTTTTGCCCAAACCTCACGGCTACGTCTGTCTCCTTCTCTTACCTTTTGAATAAAGTTATCAGAAACAGTTACACCCATGAAAATATTTTGAATTGTCTTTCCAACATCTTTAATAGTTAGAAATTCGTCGATATCTTCATGCTCAACGTCAAGGTAAGCAGCAAGCATACCTCGTCTTGTACTTCCTTGGTTTGTACCGTTGATTACTGAATCAAACATTTCCAAGAAAGGGTATACACCGTTTGAAGTACCGTTATTTGTTATTTCAGCACCTCTAGGACGTACATCAGACATATTGATAGAAGTACCTCCACCAATTTTCGACATCATCATTACTTCTGCTAAAGTAGAACCGATACCAGCAATACTATCAGGCACATAACTACCAAAACAACTGATTGGTAATCCTCTTTCTGTACCCATATTTGACCATACAGGTGAAGCAGGACATAAATAGTTATTCCAAATAGCGTCAAAGAATCTTTTTTCGAAATCGGGTCTTTTTAATCGAGTTGCAGCAGCTTTAGCAATTCTTGTTACAGCATCTCTTACAGTTTCACCTTCTAATAGGTAACCGTTATTTAAAGTTTGCAATCCTTCATGAGTCATCCATTTTGGGCTTGCTTCCAAATTAGATGCTTCAGCAGTTAAAGTAATTTCAGACATAATTAAGAACTGAGGGTGTGTAGTGGTGTTTAGAAAGAAATTGAAATTACAAGGGAGAATAGCTGCTCCCTTGTATTGTAGTATTTTTGCTTAGAATAAATCGTCAGCGGTAACTGACTGAGTTTTCTTTGTATATTCTGTTGGACGTACGGCAAAGAAATCATCATGAGCAAGACCGAATACTTCCTCATCAAACCATTGCATTTCTTTAAGTACTTCTTTGTCTACTTCGAAAGTTGGCTTTAAACCAATTTCTGATAAACTCTTATTTAAACGGTCTCTCATGAAATGTACCAAGTGATTGATTGGTAAGAAATCAAACTCGCCATTTTCAAAGATGCCTGTAAGTAATCTTACTTCAACATCATGAGAAATCTTAGCCGCTTCATAGATACGGTTTTGTAATTCTTCAGTATTCAACTCAGGGTATTCAGCAATCATGGAGTTGTACAACCACATACCTGCTCTTGCATGTGAGTTTTCATCTTTCGCAGACCACTTAATGATATTACCAATACCTTTTAATTGGTTTTTGAATTTTTTGAATGAAAGAAGAATAGCAAACTGAGAGAATAAGTTTACATTTTCAGTGAAACAAGAGAAAATTGCAATCGACTGAAGTAAATCTTCTGGTTTTGCATTTCCTTGTGCATCAACTGTCACTTGTGATAACATTTCAAGACGTTCCATAGCTGTTTCATCTTCTAGGAATGCCTCAAAATTATCCAAATCTAACAATTCGTTTAAACGAGCGTATGCTGATGCATGTCTAGCTTCATTTTCTGCAAAAGTGATCGCCATTGCTTTAATCTCAGGCTTAGGAATAAATTGTCCGATCACACCCCAGAAATCATCCTGAACGTTTGTTTCTGTTTGTGCAAATGTCTTTAAAATATTACCAATAACATCACGCTCATGATCACTTAAGTTTGTTTTGAATTGCTGAATATCAGCATCAAAATTCACTTCTGAGTGAATCCAAAAAGTCTGATGAATTGCATCAATGAACTCTTGTGCTTTTGGGTATTCAAAAGGTTTGTAAGCTACACGTTTATCTAGTAAACTCATTGTTATATTTAAAGTTTTTAATGTAAACAACACTGACAACTAATTTGTTGCCGCACATTTGACGTTTGCTAATTTTACTTTACAAGACTCTTTGACTAAAACTTTGAAAACATTCAAAGAAGATAGATCAACGATTTGCTCTCCCTTATCCCGAAGGAGGTAAATTAAGCACACGATGGCAGGTCTTCTGGCTCGTTTTTAAGTGATGAAATTCTCCCTTCCCATACCCAAAAGATATAGTGGTTAAAAATTGAACTCATCTAAAAACTTACAGCTGCGGGAACAGCATAGGAATTACACCTATTTCCCTTTTCACTGAAGCATTCTCAACTTCACTTCAGCACCTTCGTTTTAACAAATAAATAGCCTTTTCGTGATTATTGCAAACATTTTTGATGGTAATTTTATAAAAAAAAATATTCTCAATTTTATCATTTTTTACTTGACTGAATCAAAAATTAGCGCTAATAAGAAGAGAGCTAACTACCTATCAATAATTGTACTATTCTAATATTTCAAAAAGTAACACCTGTCCCAATCAATGAAACATTTTTTGTATTACTCGTTCAAAAAAAAATATAATATATAACACAATAAATCAGGATTTGTTTTCAGAGATCACATAACGACTATATACAAAATTAAATTTGGGTTGTATCATGAAAAAAAAGCTCATTTTTAATAAAAGATTTTTTTTCATGATTCACCTTTTATTAAAAATGAGCTTAATGACTGTTTGTAAATTTCAAACAAACAGAATTATTGTCTTGATTTTTTATTCAAAAAATAATAATGATGTCATCTTAAAAAGCTTCACCAAAAGTTAGATAAATTCCGGAGCTTCCATCAGGGCCAATTCCATAGTCCGCTCTTAGTGATGCTTTGTCTTCTTCGTTAATCAGTAACCTTACACCAACACCTCCCGAAAGTTTAGTTTCTGAAAAATTAAAATCACTGCTATTTTCATAAACGTTAGCAGTTGCAACAAAGGCTGTCATTCCTAATCTCCAGAACATATGCTGTCTTACTTCTGCTTGAAAGGCGATCATATTATTATCTCTATATCTACCTTCATAGACACCTCTCATCATATTCAAACCTCCCATAAGTGCCATTTCTCTAAAAGGAACATCACCATATGTTGAGTTGTAAATACCCTGAAAAGCCACTACTGTTTTTCCTTCTTTCTCTCTACTCACATCAAAGTACTTTCTTGCATCCAAGTAAATACGTTCGAATTTATAATCGCTTCCTAAAAAAGAGTTATAGGTTTCGATTTTAGCTTCAATATAATGCCCGCCAGAAGGTGTCAATACAAGGTCTCTTGTGTCCCATTTGTACACAAATCCTAATCCTGAAAGTGAACCACCTGCATACCCAGGTATTTCAGAGACATCACCATAACTTCCATCCTCTCTTGGTCCAACACTTATATCCCAAAAATTAGCGTATCTGTATTGAAGACCAAAAAACATCTTATCTCTAATTTTTTTCAGAAACTGTTGTCGGAAATCAACTTTGGTCCAATCCATCAACTGTTCATTGCTATTTGGAGTGTCCCCACCAATACCGTAATATTTCTCTGGGTATTTAGCATACTCCCATGTTCCTTCGAATAACCAGTTTTCATCTTTGGTAAAAATAGTATGCTCCAACTTCAACCTCATTTGATTTTCTAAAGTATAGAAACCTATAAATGTTGCATTTGATGGTCTAGTAGCTAAAGTGGCATTGGGTGTTTTAAATTGAAACACACTTACTAGGCCAAACTCCCAACTTGTTTCTTGGGCATAAGCTGGGTAAGGAAAGGCGGTTATCTTCCTCTTATATAATGTATCTATTTCACTCGAAATTGAATCGTCTTGTGCTAAAATCGATGATGAAATAAATAGTGAAAATAAAATAAGTAGA
Source organism: Flammeovirga sp. SubArs3 (assembly GCF_947387565.1). Taxonomy (NCBI): domain Bacteria; kingdom Pseudomonadati; phylum Bacteroidota; class Cytophagia; order Cytophagales; family Flammeovirgaceae; genus Flammeovirga; species Flammeovirga sp. SubArs3. Next base: position 66,864 of record NZ_CANDOA010000001.1, read on the forward strand.
AGTGATTTCGATGTTTGCATAAATATTAGTTCAGCGATAATATAAGATCGTAAATCTACTAATTTTCAGACACATTATAGGGTATTCATAAAGAAGTTTAAAATTATTGAATAGAATTGTCAAAAAAGGGAGAAAAATCGATTCCTTTTGAATAAATTTAATCTCCCAACATTATTAAAATGCTTCACCATAAGTAAGGTATAACCCAGAACTTTTATTAGGCCCAAAGCCATAGTCCGCTCGTAATGAAGCTTTATCTTTTTTATTGAAGATGAATCTAAGTCCAGCTCCTCCAGCAAGTTTTGTCTGATCGAATTGAAAGCCATTCATTTGATTATAAACATTGGCTGTAGAGACAAAACCAGTCATTCCAATTCTCCAAAATAAATGTTGCCTCAATTCAGCCTGTACCGCAAGCATATTATTATCTCGATACCTTCCTTCGTAAATTCCTCTCATCATATACATTCCTCCCATCAATGACATTTCTCTAAAAGGTACATTTCCGTTGGTAGTCTGTAATATGCTTTGAAGTGCTAAGACTGTATTTCCTTCCTTTTCTCTAGTCAAGTCAAAGTATTTTCTAACATCAAGAAAAAAACGGCGGAAACTATATTCTGATCCCATCCATGTTTCATAGGCTTCTAATTTAGCTTCTATAAAATGGCCATTAGTTGGTGCCATTACATAGTCCCTTTTATCCCATTTATAAACGAAACCAAAACCTGACATACTACCTCCTGCATATCCAGGAATTTCAGACATATCACTATATGTTCCATCTTTTCTTTTGGTCACACTAATGTCCCAATAATCAGCATATCTATATTGAAGGCCTAAAAACATTTTATAGGAAACCTTCCGAAGCACTTGTTGTCTAAAATCAACCTTTGTCCAATTGATGATTTGCTCATTGCTATTTGGAGTTTCTGCTCCAATACCGTAATATTTTTCAGGGAAAATCACATATTCCCAGGCACCTTCCAATAGCCAGTCTTCATTTTTGGTAAATACTGTATGTGCCAGTTTTATCCTCATCTGGTTTTCAATTGTATAATAACCAAATAATGTAATATTGGAGGGTCTCGTGGCCAAAGTCGCCTTGGGAACCTTAAATTGATAAATACCAGTCACTCCAAATTTCAACCGTGTTTCTACCGTATATCCGCAAAACGGGAAAGCGGTGATTTGGTTTTTGTAGACAGTATCTAGTTCATTCAAATACTCTTCTTTTTCTTGACCAAAGCTATTTATGGTGAATAAAAAAAAGAGCAATATAAAATAGTTTCTTTTATAGTAGCTCATAGCGTTAGTTGGATGAAAATATTGAGTAAAATGAGAAGTCGTTCCTTAAATGTAATAATTTTTTTGAAAAATCGTCAGCAAGAGGGATAATGAAACTTCATTTCACTACTACATCCAAATCCTTGTGATTAACTATCTTTGCTGTATGGATTTTATTTCGATAGATTTTGAAACGGCGAATGCAAAAAGAACTTCAGCTTGTTCTATTGGTATTGCAGTGGTAGAGAAAGGTAAAATTGTTGATACACAACATCATCTTATTAAACCTTTCCCGGATTATTATGCACCAAATAATGTAGCTATTCATGGTATAACACCACAAATGACATTAGATGCACCAACCTTTGAACATGTATGGTTTAAATTGTCTCCGTTATTGACAAAATATCCATTGATTGCTCATAATGCTGCTTTTGATCTGAGTGTATTAAGAAATTCTTTAGCTCTTTATGATGTTGCACCACCATCTATTGATTATTTCTGTTCGTTGATCATGTCAAGAAAAGCCTTTCCAGAATTATCATCGTATGGTTTAAGTGCTTTATCAGATCACTTCGATATCCAATTAAACCACCATAATGCTGAAAGTGATGCAATGGCTGCGGCTATCGTAGCATTGAAAATGATCGAACGACATGAAGTTGATTCTCTTTATGATTTATCAGATAAGTTAGGAACAAAGATAGGCCAACTTAAAACGGATGGTTCTTACCAATCTTTTGGTAATGGTAGACCTGAGAAAAAAAGAAAGGCATATACTTTTTCTGCACCAAAAAATCCTCAACCGAATCATCGGTTCTATAAAAAACATGTCGTTTTTACTGGCCGATTATCTGAAATGACAAGAAAAAACGCAATGCAAAAAGTAGTCAATATCGGAGGATACGTTTCTCCTGACTCTCTAACACCTCAGACAGACTTTTTAGTGTTGGGAAGACAAGACTTTGAACGCTATGGACAAGGTTTTAAATCTTCTAAAATTAAGAGTGCTGAGGTATATAGATCACAGGGTTTCCCAATATTCATTATGGGAGAAAATGAATTCTTTATGAGCTTTGATGATTAAGCCATTTGTTTTAACAGCTGGTTCCAGTAGATTTTTTGAGGTTTTTTCTCACTGTCCATCCTGTAAAAATTATTTCTTTTGAAGAGCAATTCCCCAATAGGAACCTCTTGAACAGCACTTGGATAAACTTTCTTTAGGGTAAAAATTTTATCATGATGCTTAAATTGAAAAGGTGCTTCAGAATATTTAAAAAAACAGGTAAAGGTTGAATTTGAATATTCTTCATGCAACAAACACTGATAGTACATGAATTAGTCATTTTTGTTGTATAACATCGGGCATTGTAATGGTAATGAAAATATTTGTTAATAGGTAGATTACGTAATAAAAATACCTAAAAAAGGTGAGAGCTATCTTAGTTTTGTTTAATGTTTTCATTGTTTATTTAAATTTGTGTATGCGTAATATTTTAAGTGGACTTGTCCTATTTCTAGTTATATCACTTCAAGGTTGTGATACTTCTAAGAGATCAACATTAAAAATAGCTACCTCTGCCAATATGAATTTTGTGATAAGAGAGCTAGTTCAGGAATTCAATAAAGAAACAAGTATTGAGTGTGATATTATATTAAGTTCATCAGGAAAATTATACCACCAAATAAAAGAGGGAGCTCCATACGATGTTTTTGTTTCTGCTGATATGAAATATCCTCAACAGTTATTTGAAGAAGGTAAAACATTAAAATCGCCCGATATTTATACTAAAGGAACTTTAGTCGCTTGGACAATAAAACCAATTGAATTACGCAACATGGATGATATTTTCTCAGCCAGTATCCATAAAATTGGTATTGCCAACCCCAAAACTGCTCCTTATGGTGTTGCAGCGATCTCTGCTATACATGAAGTTTTTGGCACTAACTTAGACGAAAAATTAGTGTATGGAGAAAGTATCTCTCAGATCACTCGATATGTCCATAGTGGTAGCGTAGATGTTGCCTTTACTTCTTTATTTATTGCAAATTCTCCCTCACTAAAAAATGTAGGGCATTGGGTGAAAGTGCCAAATGAACTATATCCAAAAATTAATCAAGGTGCTGTAGTAATTAAGGGCAATGATGAAGAAAATGCACAATTGTTCTTAAATTGGCTTATGAGTAAAAAAGGACAAGATATTATTGCATCATTCTCAAACTAATTTGAACAAATTCAAAGGACATATTACAGAAATTCTTGGTGATGAAAGTATCTTATTAATTAAGGTGAAAATAAATAGTGAAACATTATCCACCTTAACAATAAGTTCAACATCTTCTCCCTTAATTATTGGGCAAGAGATCCAAATTGTATTTAAAGAGACAGAAGTTTTTATGGGTAATGAATTACTTACAGAGCAGATAAGTATTCAAAATCAGTTACAAGGAACTATCACTAAAATCGCTTGGGGTACAGTGTTATGTAGAGTGTTATTAGAAACAAATATTGGTAGCATCTCCTCTGTAATTACTACACAATCAGCACAACGTCTTCAACTTCAGGTAGGAGGAAATGCAGTTGCTTTTATAAAAACTAATGAAATTATTTTAGAGTAAATGGACTGGACACCAATATTATTGACAATTCAGTTGTCTGCTATTACCACAATTATTCTTCTTGTTATAGGTCTTCCTATAGCCTATAACATATCTAAAATAAATTCTATACTTAAGCCCTTTATTGAAAGTATCATCAACTTACCCATAGTATTACCCTCCACTGTTTTGGGTTTCTACCTCTTGCTCGCTTTCAGTCCTTCCAATACCTTTGGGCAATGGATAGAAGACACCTTAGGTATCCAAGTGTTATTTTCTTTTACGGGATTAGTGATTGCCTCTGTAATTTACAGTGCACCCTTTATGATTCAATCATTACAAACTGGGTTTCAACAGATACCACAGCAATTGATTCAAGCTTCCAAAATATTGGGCAAATCAGATCTGGAAACATTCTTCCGAGTAATACTTCCCAATATGAAACATAATATCCTGAATGGAATTGTGCTCACATTTGCACATACATTAGGTGAGTTTGGTATTGTGCTTATGATCGGTGGAAGCATACCTGGAAAAACTAAAGTTGCCTCAATTGCTATCTATGAAGAAGTTGAAATGTTGAATTATACAAATGCACACCTCTATTCAATTGTATTATTAGCTATTGCATTTTGCATTCTTTTTTGCCTTTACATTATTCATCAAAAAAGTGATAATAAATTATGATTTTAATTGATGTACAACATAAATTCCCAAATAGTAATACCTCCATCAACTTCAAAATTGAAGGTGAATTACAGCGCTTTTATGGTGTCTATGGTCATTCTGGGGCAGGTAAGTCAACCTTACTAAATATCATTTGTGGTTTTATCACTCCACAAAAAGGGAAGATCATCATCAACGATGAAATATGGTTCGACGCAACCAAAAACATCAATCTCTCTCCTCAGAAGAGAAGTATAGGAATGGTTTTTCAAGACTATGCTCTTTTCCCCAATATGTCTGTAAAGGAGAATTTGGAATATGCACTTCCAAAGAAAAAAGACAAAGCAGTACTCCAAGATCTAGTTGAACTTATGGAATTAGAATCCATATTAAACCAATTTCCACCAACACTATCTGGAGGACAAAAACAAAGAGTCGCCTTAGCAAGGTCGGTCGTTCAACAACCTAAATTATTACTGCTAGACGAACCACTTGCCGCATTAGATCAAGAAATGCGTCTTCGACTTCAAGATTACTTACAACAATTACATCAACAATATCGCCTTACCACTTTTCTCATTAGTCATGACATTGCTGAGATGTACAAACTATGTCAGCAAATTATTGCTATTGATTCTGGGAAAGTTACGGCAATAAAAAGCCCTTCTGAATTTTTCCAAGGTCAAAAATCACATGGGAAATTTCAGTTCACAGCAAAAGTCCTAGATGTTATCCATCAAGATATTATGCATGTAGTATCCTTACTTATTGGGGAAGAAGTTGTAAGAGTTGTGGTTGATCCAGAACTTGGTCATACCTTAAAAAGTCATGATACAGTTGTTGTTACTACTAAAGCTTTTCAACCAATTATCCATAAAATTGGCTAAACCTCCTCTACTTTGTCTTCCTCTTTCAAATAGAATTTATCTAATTGATACTTCACAAACATTCCTTCTATTATTTCTTCCGAAAGTTCAGATGAGCCAATAAATAAAGGTCTTTTTGTCGTGTTGCTACCAGAAAGGATCATCACCGGATGTCCTTCTTTTAATAGTTTAATTTTGTTTGAGTTTAATATGACGCCTAATTCTCTTTTTAAGATTGTTCTTTTAGTTGTTTCTAAGACGAGAGAGTAGTCTAGAGCGTCATAAATAAATAACTTATCCATACTTATTGATAGTTTGATTTTAAGCAATACGCTTATTTAAGTAAAAACAGCACATGAAATTCTTTGATTTAAGTTATAAGCTAAAGAAGAAATTTCACGATTTGAACCGCTTTTTTTGATAGTTAACAATACAATATATGCACAAATTAGTAATGTTTTTTATAAATTTAATCATCATATCAATAATTTTTCAATTTAATTACAATGAAGGTAAAATTTTTAGGACATGCGTCCTTATTGATTGAAACAAAAGGTAAGAGCTTAATTGTTGACCCTTTTATTACACCCAATGAACTCGCAAAAGACATCGATATTAATACACTGAAGGCAGATTATATCCTTATTACACATGGTCATCAAGACCACGTAGTCGATGTGGATGCAATAGCTGAAAAAACTGGTGCAACAATTATTTCTAATTTTGAAATTGTATCGTATTACGGAGAAAAAGGATTCACTGGTCACCCATTAAATCATGGTGGTGCTTTCGATTTTGATTTCGGTAATCTGAAGTATGTCAATGCCATCCATTCAAGTGTTCTACCTGATGGTACTTATGCGGGTAATCCTGGTGGCTTTGTATTAAGCAACGAAGAAGGTTGTCTTTATATAGCAGGAGATACAGCTTTAACAATGGACATGAAGCTTATCCCTATGACTTCACCTAAATTAGATCTAGCGATATTACCTGTAGGTGATAATTTCACAATGGGCTATGAAGATGCTCTCATTGCATCTGATTTTATCGAATGTGACCATATTATGGGTTATCATTTTGATACCTTCCCTCCTATTGTTATTGATAAAGAAAAAGCTATTGATCTTTATAATAAGAAAGGCAAAAAATTAGTACTTCCTACAGTTGGAGATACTATTGAATTATAATCATTAAAGGTAGGTTGAAAAATCTACCTTTTTTACTATCCACACTTATCTATGAAAAAAACTAAAATTACTTATCTAGTTAGTACAGGATTCCTGTCGTTAATCATGGTTTTTTCTGCTTCTATGTACTTTTTACAAAATGAAATGATACAAGAAGCATTTACTAAACTTGGGTATCCAACGTACATCATTTATCCATTAGCAGGCTTAAAAATACTTGGACTCGTTGCCATATGGTCCCGCTCCAATTTACGCCTCAAAGAATGGGCATATGCAGGTTTTTTCTTTGACTTAGTACTAGCAGCCACTGCACATATTGCTGTAAATGACAACGAACAATTACCTGCAATAATTGCCATTGTAGCGTTATTGATCTCTTATTTTTCGGGAAAGAAATACTTTAATGAACAGTATTAATCTGATTTCAGAATGGTTGTTGATTAAAACCACCATTCTGATTTAAGTCCTAAATACTGACCAAAATCTCCAGCATTACCGGCTTCATAATATTGAGAAAGACCGTTTTGTTTTACCACATCATTATAGAAAGCTAATGTATAAACTAACCTTATGTGAGGCCTTGCCATTAGTTTTCTTTCTCCAGAAGGAACATATACAGGAGCAATAGTAAACTTATTCATCATACCTAACCCAGGATTGTATCCTACAATACCATTAGAATATTCTTCAAAGTCTCTTATCTGATAATGGTATTCAAAAATCATCTGTAACTTATCTGTAATATATAACTGAGGTCTGAATCCGATGGTAAAATCCCATTTCTCATTTGGTCGTTGATCGTTCACAAAAACTGGATTTCTTGCTCCAATGGCATACCTGAAAACAGAATATCCCATAATGCCCCATTTTTGATTGACATCCCACACAAAGTTCTCCGTAATATTCAGGCCATATGCTCCAATATATTGGCCTGTTTGATTAGGGTTCCCAAAGTTTATAAACGTTCTTGATGACCATCCATCATCTCCGGGTCCATTGGCTATTCTCGTACCATACCTTATGGATGCATTATTTAGAAAATTACCTTTTTGGTGTAAGTGCATTGCTCCAACGACAAACCCAAAATCGCTAACTCTATCTTTTATAAAAACAGGATCATCTAAAGAGTCTTTACCTGTAAAATGATACTCACCAAGAAAGTTGATGGTATTATATTTATTGAGATGATAGCGATGCTGTAATGCTAAGATATGCTTTTGTCTTCCATCTTCATACAATTCATCACCATAGGGGTTATTCGGTTGATCTTGTAGTACCAAAGAGCTCACAAATGCTAACTGTGTATTACCAACAGTAAGTCCGAAACCCTGACCTGTTAAGTTATTAAAGGTCCAGTAATCAGCCATGTCGATATTCCGATCTCTATAATATCTGCTACCTACCCATAAGTTTAATGGAACATTAAAGATGGTATCACTCACATCAAGATACATCTCTGCGAAGTTTATGACAGTATTATTGGCAATAAAGGTATTATCACCAGAGAAAGACTGTGTAGTTAAGACAAACTTAATCTTAGGTTGCTCAGGTTCCATTTCAAATAGCCGATCTATGTTGGCTACTACAGTCATTTCAATGTAGTCGTTTTCCTCAAATCTACCACCTATTGCTCCTTGACTTGATAGATTTAACCGAGAGCCTACTTTTTCTTCATAGACAGAAGAAGACACTCCTATTCTACCATAAGAATGAAATTCAAATTGTTTATTGTTTTGTATAGGTTCTTCTTCTTCCTCTTGAGCATAGAGAGATGTTACAATAGATAGAAGTAGAAATGAAAATAATAGTTTCTGCATGTGTTGAGTTTGAATTGTATTTCAATATAAAAAATTACAGATTATTTCCTATGTAGATGACTGTAAAATCTCTCACTCAACAACATAACAAAAAAAAAGAGCTCATATATTTCCATATGAGCTCTTTTTATATTTTTAGCATTAAGCTTCAGACTATGAAGTTTTTGTACAACAAGCCTTTTCGCCATTAGCTACTTTTTCTTTACAACATTTGTGCATTGCAGCCTCTTCTTTTCCCATTTTACATTCTGACTTATCTCCGCTGCTACATTTTTCACAATTTGCACATGATTCTTGTTTACAACATCCTTCTGAAGATTCTTGAGCACAGCTCATCATCGATAATGCTGCAACAATACTGATAACTTGTAGTAATCTTTTCATTTCCCTAGTTTATTTAAAATAAAAATTGTCACATCAATTTGCTTAAATATACAAAGATTCTACATTTTAGACATAAAAAAAGGCTACCAAATTGGTAACCTTCACAATACCTTTTTAAGAAATTAGCTTAAGCTAAAGCATCTTCTAGTTGATCCATTAACTTCTTAGCTACGCTTCTCGGTTTTTGAGCTTTTAATTCAGCTAAAGCAGACTTTGCCTCAGCAACTTTTTGAAATACACCTTCAGGGTTACCGTCATTTTTGAAAGAAGCTAATACCCAAGTAAGGTCGTTTACTTGTTGCTCGTATTCTCCTTTTTTGTTTAAACTCGTTAATTTTGTTAACGCCGCTTCAGCAGCAGCTACGATTTTTACTTCGCTCATGGTTATTTTTTTTGTTGCAACAGATATAATTCTGGTATCATTAACTATACAATTATACACGATTACTTTTTTTTAAACAAGTATTGCAATCTTCATATAATTATATAAAAGTCATTTTAATAGTATAGTTGTCAGAAAATACACTTATTAATCAGTATATTATTTTATAATACAAAAATAAATCAGAATAATATTTTTGTCCTACATACACTTTTATACAAGTTTCACAGTTGACTGATTTTCAATCTAATGATAGGAATCACCAATATTTTTTTGAAAAATCTCAAAATATTGGAAAAATCAAGAAATTAATAGCTCATAACAGTGCAACCATCATTACATTATTATTGAATTTTATTATCTGAAATATTATTTAAAACTTAATTATGTAATCAGAATTTACTTTTAACATCTCAATCAAAAAAATTAAATAATAAAAAAGGCAATACAGTGAAGTATTACCTTTTAATAATAATATTTATTCTCTCTTTTTTAGAATACTCTATATTCGATTCCTTCCAAGAGATCTAGCTTATTTAATAACTCCGTAGATGGATCTACTTTATAAGATTTAGAGAATAGGTTCAATACCATATTATCTTCTCTAGAGAAAACCTCTAAAGACATTTCTCTTGTTCCTTGATGCTCACCCACTATTTCGACAAGTTCCATAATCATATCATCATTCAAAGAGGATACATCCACTGACAAGTCGATACCTTTACAGAAATGGTCTTTTACAGAAGAAAGTGCCATAATTCGCTGTGGGCTTAATTCCCAAACACCTTTATTTCTGTAGCTCTCTTTTACTTTTCCTGTTACACAAACAAAATCACCTTCATTAAGGAAATGTCTATGTTTATTGAAAGCTTCTCCGAACATGGCCATTTGAGTAATTTGGTCATAGTCTTCAACAGAAAAAATACCGAACTTATTACCGTTCTTACTTTCAAGAATCTTTGCTTCTGTAATCATTCCACCAACTTTGATCTCTTGCTGTTTATGAAGATCAATGTTTTTAATTGGAATACAAAAGTTTTCCAACTCCATACGATACATGTCCAGTGGGTGGCCCGAGATAAAGAAACCTACTACTTCTTTTTCAAAACGAAGCTCAACAAGTTTTGACCATTCTTCCACATCTGGAATTTTCGGAGGAGGCACCGATGCCCCACCTGCTGCACCAAATAAAGAAGCCTGCGCGGACAACTTATCTGCCTGCACACGGTTACCATATCTTAATATCAGATCAATACCTGAGAATTTTTCACCTTCAGGAATATGGAAATATTGTGCTCTATGAAATTCGAAATCATCAAAAGAACCGGCGTAAGCTAGACTTTCCATCACCTTACGGTTTACGGCTTTAAGGTTTACTCTTTCAACGAAATCAAAAATTGAATCGTAAGATTTTTCTTGACGACCTTCAATAATTGCATTGATCGGTCCTGTCCCGACACCTTTTACGGCACCCAGTCCGAAACGAATCGCTCCATTCTCATTTACTGAGAATTTATACTCTGATTCGTTGACATCTGGTCCTAACACTTGGATACCCATACGGCTACACTCCTCCATAAAGAATGTTACCTTTTTGATATCATTCATGTTATGGGTTAATACCGATGCCATGTACTCTGCAGGGTAATTCGCTTTTAAATAACCCGTATGAAAGGCGACAACAGAATAACAAGTTGAGTGAGATTTGTTGAAGGCGTAAGCTGCAAAGGCTTCCCAGTCTGTCCAAACCTTCTCTAATGCTTTTTGATCGTGACCATTAGAAGTACCCCCTTCAATAAATTTAGGCTTCAGTTGTTCTAGTAAGGCGAAGATCTTCTTACCCATCGCTTTACGTAACATATCGGCCTCACCTTTTGTAAATCCAGCCAATGACTGAGACAGAAGCATTACTTGCTCTTGGTAGACTGTAATACCATACGTCTCCGCAAGGTACTCATCCATTTTTGGAATATCATAGACAATTTCCTCTTCTCCATGCTTACGAGCAATAAAGTTTGGAATGTATTCCAAAGGACCTGGACGGTACAAGGCGTTCATGGCAATTAGGTCACCAAAAACATCGGGTTTCAGTGATCTAAGGTGCTTTTGCATACCAGCTGATTCAAACTGGAAAGTACCGTTTGTCTCTCCTCTTTGATACAACTCATATGTCTTTCTATCATCCAATGGAATATCGTCTGTATCGATTTCTATTCCATGTCGTTGTTTAATTAACTTAATAGCATCCTTAATGATCGATAGTGTACGAAGACCAAGGAAGTCCATTTTAAGCATTCCTGCATTTTCTACTACAGAGTTATCAAACTGTGTCACCAAAAGATCTGCATCTTTGGCTGTAGTTACAGGAATAAATTTAGTGATGTCATCTGGAGTGATAATAATACCACAAGCATGAATACCGGTGTTCCTTACAGACCCTTCCAATACTCTTGCTGTATTCACTACCTGTCCTTCCAGACCTGTTTCATGAGATAGCTCTTTTAAAGCATTGGCCATCTCAATTTGTTCACTGTTTAGCTTTTCATTTAGTTGTTCATCAGACATTCCGAAGAGTTTCTTCAGTTTCATATCTGGAACAAGCTTAGCGATTCTATCGGCATCACTTAATGGTAAATCCATTACTCTGGCAGTATCTTTTATTGAAGATTTTGCCGCCATAGTACCATAAGTGATAATATGAGATACTTGGTTGAAACCATATTTATCCACTACCCAGTTGATAATCTTCTGACGACCTTCATCATCAAAGTCAATATCAATATCGGGAAGGGACACACGGTCAGGATTCAAGAATCTCTCAAATAGAAGATCATACTTAATTGGGTCAACATTGGTAATACCAATAGCATAAGCTACGGCGGATCCTGCTGCTGAACCACGACCTGGTCCTACAGAAACCCCCATGTTTCTTGCTTCAGTGGTAAAATCTTGTACAATCAAGAAATAACCTGGATAACCTGTATTTTCAATGGTCTGTAATTCGAAGTCAAGACGCTCTCTAATATCATCCGTGATTGTTCCATATCTTTTTTCCGCCCCAACATATGTCAAGTGTCGTAAAAAAGCATTTTCACCTCTTTTACCTCCGTCTTTCTCATCCTCTGGATTAACAAATTCCTCTGGAATATCGAAGGCAGGCAAGAGGACATCCCTTGCTAGTTTATATGATTCAATTTTATCTACAATTTCCTGTGTGCATTCAATCGCCTCAGGTAAATCATAGAACAGTTCTTTCATCTCATCAGCAGATTTGAAATAGAACTGATTGTTTGGAAAGCCAAAACGGAAACCTCTACCTCTACCGATAGGAGTAGATTGCTTTTCTCCGTCTTTTACACATAATAAAATATCATGTGCAGACGCTCCCTCTTCATCTATATAATAAACATTATTTGCCGCAAAGTACTTAACACCATACTTTTCAGCAAAACGTAATAATACCTCGTTAACGTGGTCTTCCTCATCCAATCCATGACGACAGAGTTCTATGTAGAAATCATCTTGGAATTGTTCCAACCACCATACAAATTCTTGTTCAGCTTGCTCTTCACCAACATTCAGGATCAAGTTGTTTACAGGAGAAGACAGTCCACCTGTAGTTGCAATTAGATCTCCTTTATATTGTAAAAGAAGTTCTTTATCAATACGAGCATAAGTACCATCTCTATCTGTATAAGCACCATCGATAAAACCTTGTGAGGATAGCTTTGCTAAATTATGGTACCCTGCCTTATTTTTTGCGATCAATACCGGCTGAGAACGTCTATCAGGATCATCTCTTGTGAACTTTCTCTTCTTATGGTCATTTACCAAATAAAATTCACAACCTACAATAGGTTTTAAATCTGCTTTTAATACATCTCTAACAAAATGGTAAGCTGTGTACATGTTACCATGGTCAGTAAGACAAACTGCAGTACAGCCATCTGCTTGAGATTTTGCCACTAAATCTCCAATGGTACAAGTTGCTCTTAGAATGGAGAATTGTGTATGTGTATGCAAATGAGTAAAAGGGACATCTTTTAGACGAGCTAAACCCTCTTCCTTACTTACCTTACCTCTACCTTTATCTTTACTTTTTTCTTTAAAAGCGAAGTTGGCCTCATCAAGAACAGGAGCTTCATAAACAACTGCTTCAACAGGTACATTATTGATTGGCTCAACAACGCCATGCTCAATTAACCCAAAGAAACATCGAGCAGTAGCATCAACGTCATATGCTGCATCATGGGCATCAGCAAAGGGAACACCAAATAGTTTTTTATGAAGTTCTGTTAAGCTTGGCGATTTGAATTTACCACCTCTACCTCCTGGTAAAGCACAGAAATCTGTCGAAGACTTCATTGTATCAATCACTTCCACTTCTGTGATGGTACTTTCAATGCCTTCTCTTAAGAATTCTGCTCCTGTAACATTAATATCAAATTGGAGGTTGTGTCCCACTTGTCGATCGGCTTTTGCTAAGTCGATTTTGAACTCCTCCAATACATCCTTTAACAGATGACCATGCTCAATTGCATGTTCAGTAGTAATACCGTGAACTTTAGTCGCATTAAATGGAATTGTATAACCATCAGGTTTTACAATCAGGTTTTGTGCTTTAATCAGTTGACCATGATCGTCATGCAACTGCCAAGCTAATTGAACCACTCGGGGCCAATTTTCAAGATCTGATATGGGTGCGTTAAAGTTTTTCGGTAAACCTGTGGTCTCCGTATCGTATATGATGTATGCCATGCTACTTTCCTGCTCTAAAATTTAGTCTACAAAGCTAACAAAAAAGGACCTAAAGTGTATATAAAAATTGATAATCTAACTTATCAATCATCGCTTGAAGGAAATCAGACATTTAGTTTATTGAAGTTGAATAAATATCTATTAAAATTTCAGAATTTTGATGGTAGAATATTTTTAAAATGATATTTTTAATACATCAATTAGACATAATAACTATACGTATTTGGAAGAAATCATCTATTACATTGGGGTTGTAGGTACATTTGCCTTTGGCATATCTGGAGCTCTGGTTGCTATGAATAAAAGGTTAGATGCCTTTGGAGTGGTCATCGTGGCCTTTGTTACATCCGTTGGCGGAGGTACCCTTAGAGATACATTAATAGAAGGTAGAGATGTATTTTGGATTGATGATCCTACCTATATCTACTTTATCATTGGCGGAGCTATCACTGCAATGGTTTTTCAAGAAAGGTTAGAATTATTAAGAAAGCATTTAATGCTTTTTGACACTATAGGTTTGGGCCTTTTTACAATTGCAGGGGTTCAGGTAGGACTGAATTATAATCTCAGCTATAGTATTTGTATTATTTTGGGAGTGATCACTGGTGCATTTGGCGGTGTATCCAGAGATATTCTAGTAAATGAGATCCCCTATATTTTCCATAAAGAGATCTATGCCACCATCAGTATTTTGGGTTCTGCTATTTTTCTAGTGATGCATTATTTTGGTTTTGGTGACGGTTTGTATCAACTCATTCCCATTTCAATAATAATACTATTAAGGCTTTTGGTTGTTTCTAGAGAAATTACTCTACCATCACTTTACACTGACTTGAAAAGGAAAAAGAAAACGGAATAAAAAAAGAGCGATATTTCATTAATAAGAAATACCGCTCTTTAAATCTATTGTTGAAAAACTTTTAATTTTCTGTTTCAAATTCAGGGTTTGGCTCAATTCCTCTACTGATCATAAAAGGCCAAATACTACTGAATATAATTACTGGAACATATATGTAATACCTCTGAGGGATATCAAAACCCTGAGCTAAAAAGTAAGACTTAATGTATGCAGCTAAACCTAAAAGTACGAATGTTAATACAATTCCTACTTGTGCGATTGGTAATAATTGAATAGATCCTATTTTAAGTGGCTTCATGTATATATGTTTTTAAGTAATTTCTGTAATTAATATAGGTTTTATATACGTAAGATCAATGATTTTGTTCGATAAATAGTGTAAAATATACTTTTATTCACATTCCTTTAATAGTTCAAATCAAAGACTTTACATTATTTGGGTAATGAACTAAACAGCAACATAATAAGAACAACTATTAACGATAAAAGTTCTTTAAAATTCAATTTTATTTTTCCCGTTTAAATTTATTAAATTGTTAATAGTTATTATTTCACCAATCGACCCCCCAAAAACTAACCCATGCGAAAAATCATATCTTTTGTTACAATGAGTATTGATGGTAAAATTGCCAATTCTAAAGGAAGTACAGAATGGCTTGAAGACCTTCAGAAAGAAACACATGAAGAGTATGGATTTACTGAATTCTATCAGGGGATTGATACCACAATTATGGGAAATACTACTTATCAGAAACTGAAAAATAGTGGCAAAGAGTTTCCATATAAAGGAAAAATAAATTACGTCATCACAAAAAATACTGAAACCAAAAAAGATGATAATGTAGATTTCATTGCTGATGATGTTATGGGAACCATTAGGTCTCTAAAAAACCAACCTTCGGATAAAGATATTTGGTTGATTGGTGGTGGTAAAGTAAATGCACTATTACAAGATAATGGTTTAATTGATGAACTTCGATTATTTATTGCTCCTATTGTATTAGGCAATGGTGTCCCTCTATTTTCACCTTTTGGTAAGACAACAACTTTTGAACTCACCTTTTGTAAAAACCACCCTTCAGGTATTGTTGAGATGCACTACCACGTTACCCGTTAATTTTATCTGCATTTACTCTTTTAATAAAAGGTATTCTATTAAATATTGTGATCCATCTACATTGATTGGACCTTCATGTTCTACCCACATGGAATCTCCTTCCTCGTTGTGTTGAGTCATAAATTGATAGACCGTTTGGGCATCCAATTGTAAGCGAACCATTCCATTGTAGATATCTGCCCTATTTGACTGTTCTCCACTTTCCCAACTCCATGTACCATGGTATTCCCCATTTTGCAAAAACAAAGGGTCTTGAGTGGTTTGAAAATTTTCTGAAACATAATTATGTAATGAAGAATCTACGAACCAATTAAAAGTACTACTTCCTGTGAAAACCATAGAATAATCTAACTCAACAGGAAACGGTCCCAACCAATCCGTCCCATTACTTGTTGTGTATAAATGAGCATTTTCTACATTCCATGAATTACCACTTAGAAAAAACCTGCCATCCGCAGGGTCTGCAACAAGGTCAAATTTCACATCCAAGTGATTGGCATTGCCGATCTCATCTTCAAACATAAACCGAAGAGTAACTAAGCCTGTATAAGACAATACTGCATTTATGATATAGCCATCCAAAGTAAAAATTGCTTCACTTTGACCTAATAAATTATTACCAATGGGAACATTTGTCGTACTACGCTGATTTACCACGGTTAATTGTGCAATTAAGTTTGCAGGCAGATCAAGTAGATCAATTACTTCAGCTTCAGTATTATTGACTAATACCTTTAAGTGTGCAGAATTTATTCTAGAGGGTGTCTTTACAGAAAAACTGACATAGATTTTATCATCTTCAAAACCTCCTGCAGTATCTTTAAAAGTTGTATTTACATCAAAGTTGTTGGTGCTTTCTAATGTTAGTGTGGAGATATTGGGTTCTTCATTCGTATCACAAGAAACGCAAAGAAGAATTATTAAAATTGTAATTGAGAGGTTAGGTAGGAATTTCATTTATTTCAATAATTAAGGGTAAATACTTTGTCAATTCGTCTTTTCTAACCAAAACTCAATTCTATAGCGATATGTTCTACCTTCGAATCTTAAATTTTCTTCCATATAGCAAAAAACTTTTTCAGGCTCATCATCATACACCCTAGTTCTTATTCTTGTAGGCCCTACCGTTAGTACACCTGCTTGGTAATGTTCGATGGTATTTTTAGATAAGATTTCTTTGTAAGACCAATTCAATAGGTGTTCCGTTGAACTGAAGAAAATAGGATCTTCAATAGTGAAAAAATGTGAGATATATGAAGATTCTAAACTTTGCTGTGTATGCCAACTTATAGATCCATCTACTTTAGCCTCAACGTCGAAGTTAACGGCTACTTCTCCGGGCCCATGATCTAAGGAAGATGAGTAAGAACGATCAACATGATCAAAATTTGTATAATAAGTAGCATTTGTTACCGTCCAATTGGATGAACTAATGACATTAGTGTTCCTCATTTCATTGATAGAAATGTCTTGATACGGTTCACAGGCAATGAACGGTATTGATATAATAAGTAAAACTAGGTATTTCATTTTCACAGGTCTTTAGAGCTGATAATAAAACACTTAGACACTAAATATTGGTTCGGAATAGGGTGATTTTTGTCTTCTAATACAATAGATTCTTGAATGAATGAAAAAGGAGTTAGACAAATTATCTAACTCCTTAAAAACATGAATTATTCTAAGCTGTTTTTTTACCTTCTGAGGGGTAAAATTGGCTCATTTAAAAACCATCTTCTATTTAAAACTCATAAATTGTTTTGCCGTTATAAAATCACCTGAAGGATTACCACTCTCTTGATTACTGATTGCACTATTTACGTTTGTAGGGTTTACAGTAAACTCTCTATTTGGATATGGGAATCTTGCTGGACGAATACCGTTTGTTACACCTCCAGAGTGTAATTCTACGTCAGTAGTTCCTGTTGGAGCCACACCTTCTTCCATTAGTGGATCTTCGTTATATGTAGGAATAGTCACATTTTTATGATCCCCACCCATATTTGCATGTACTATGCTAGGCAGGTGAGTTCTATTCCATAATGCGAAGGCATTATATCCATTTCCAATTTGAGATAACCAGTGCTGATAAACAATATCCTCTAAACGGTTACCTTCCTGACCGAAGTTAGCAACTACTCTACTGATATAATCTTCTACTGCCACATCCCATAAATAAGAAGGGTTCGTCTGTGATTTATATAGATCAACAAATGACGTTACATAATCTTGACCTTGGTAGAAGTTTGGATACTTCTTAATGGCTTGCTCTACACCTGTTCTAAAGTGTTGTACCACATCTGCATTAATCCAACCTCTTTCAGCTGCTTCTGCAATCATAAAGTGAACTTCATCAGAAGCTAATACCATTGTTGGTGATGTTGCATTTAAGATAGTAGAAGGGTTTACAGCAACTAATTGAGAGTACTGACCACCATCATTAAATTTGTAATGCATATTATTTACATAATCACCATCTTCATCCTTGCCTGTAATAGTTAAGGCAGTATACATCACTTGGTCATCAATTACATAAACACCTCTGTTACCGTCAGGTCTATCTCCTTCTCTACTACCTCTGAAGTGAATCTTTTGGAACTCTTTTCCTTCTGAAGTATCATAAGCAAATGGATCAAAATCTGTATAAGCACTAACGTCTGTAAACGCTGCTGTTGATGAACCAGAGTTATCGATATGAGAAGCTACCCAGAAAATACGAGGGTCTTCTAACTTCTGCATTGATACTAACGCTTGGTCTGAGATAAACTGATAAGATTGTCCACCTACTCTACCTTCGTTGGCAACTCCAGAACCGTTCACTGTTTGTCCCCAAGGACCATCACTTTCGTTATGTCCTAACACTGCAGATTGTGATAAACCATCGATATATTTGTTGGTATTAAAAGCTTCTGCAAAGATCTCCTTACCTCTTGCAGGGTCACCTGCAGACATGTAAATACCAATCTTCATTAGTAATGAGTTACATAAACGCTCCCAAGAGTCAGCATCACCACCATAATAGAAATCTTCAGTAAATAACGCTCCTTCACTAATGTTTTCTCTTGCTGCTTTTAATTCAACAACCATGGCTTCAAAGATATCTTTTTGTGGGTCATACGCTGGGTATAAAATCCCTTCAGAATATCCTTTACCTGCCTCAGAATAAGGAACATCACCATATATTGATGTTGCTCTTAAGTAGTTGATTACTCTTACAATCGCTACTTGAGCTAACTTACCTTTATTCTCTACACCTTCAGCTTCCATTTGAGCTTCTAGACGAACTCTGATATCCTCTATGTTTTTAGCGATATCATTGTAAATCAATGTCCAAGTAGCTTCTGTGTAAGAATCATTTCTGTTAAAACCCTGTCCTTGATTATACTGAGGGTTAGCAGTTACACCAGACATTGGTCCAGCCATAATCAGGTTTCCTCTAAACCCTTCGTGACCACTAGAGAACACTTTTGCTTGGATAAAAGTGAACTGATATTTAGGGTCCATATCCCCACTTGTATAATCGTTATCGTTCATTTCTCTGAACATATCAGTACAAGCAGTTGAGAAAAGTAATGCACCAGCTAATGCTGCATATTTTATAATTTTTTTCATGATAGTATCTGATTAGAAGTTAGCATTTAATTTGAAGCCAAATGTTCTTGGTAAAGGCATATTGAAATATTCAATACCTTGACCGTTTCCTGAAGTAAATGATGCCTCTGGATCGATGTTATCCGTATTTCTCCATAAGTAACCTAAGTTGTTACCATAAGCAGTAAGCGATAAGTTTCTAAATGGTGTTTTCTCTAAAGACTTGGCTGGTAGTCTGTAAGAAATTGAAACTTCTCTTAGCTTAATGAATGATGCATCAGATACGAATTGCTCATCGATTGTTGCTACTCTTCTATAATATTGTTCCGGATCTACAGAACCTGTGTAAGGTTGTCCATCTGAAGTAACTAGGTTGCCTGGATTCCAGTGACCGCCTTGGTAATACTCGTCTCTACCCACAAGTGTTTCCTCATGCTTACCGTTGGCATACATCGAAGCATTTGTTTGTGAGTAAATCTGACCACCGAATTTACCATCGATTAGTACTGAAAGTGATACATTCTTATAAGTGAATGTGTTTCTCCACCCTGCCATCCAAGGTTGAATCGCGTTACCAATTTCTGATACTTCATCCGATACTACTGGTAAACCGTTTTCATCTACTACGATATTACCTGAATTATCTCTTGTATATGTTTTACCCATAATCACACCATATGATTCACCTGGGATTGCTTGTACTGATACAGATCCTGTTGTTGGCATTAATAAGTAAGACTCAACACCTTCTGTTAAAGAAACTACTTCGTTTTGGTTGTATGCTGCTGTTACCATCATATCCCAACGGAAGTTGTCTTTTTGAATTGGCGAGTAATTAATCATTACTTCCACACCTTTGTTTTGAATCTCACCAGCGTTAATTAATGCTTGGCTAAATCCTGAACCACTAGAAACATCAACACCTAAAATTTGGTCTGTTGCTCTTTGGTTATAGTATGCGATATCAAATCCAACTTTGTTGTTGAATAATCTTAAGTCTAAACCGAATTCATAAGAGTTAGACATTGAAGGCTTTAGGTTCTGGTTAGGAATAACATTTCCATCAATACCACCCATTGACCATCCATTGTTTGGATATCCACCAGGGTTACCGTTCACCATGTATTGTAAGTGTAAGCTGTAAGGGTCAGTATCAGAACCTACCTGTGCCCATGATGCTCTAACTTTACCGAATGATAACCAATCAGGCATTGTCCAGTCCATGTCTGAGAATACCCATGAACCACTTACTGATGGATAGAAGTATGAGTTATTGTTTAAAGGTAGTGTTGAAGACCAGTCATTACGACCTGATACATCTAAGAATAAGAAACCTTTATAACCAATTGATGCTGTAGCATATACTGAAGCAATCGCTCTTTCATATCTATTTAATGAGATAAATCTATCAGAACCTGCTTGCGGGTTTTGTAAATCTTCAGAAGTGAAGTTTGATGAACCAATATCTGTCATATCATGTAATTGGTGCATGTATGAACCACCAGCAGTTGCATTAATATCGAAATTACCGAACTTCTTACTGTATTGTAATAAGAAATCCATGTTGTTTTCAGTCTGTAGATTTGTTCTTTCGTAAGCTCTACCTTGCTCATACAATGGAGTATAAAGCGGATCTAAAGTATTTTGTCTAAATGAAGTAACGTCAGTACCACCACGAACAACTAAGTTTAATGCTTCGTTAAACTGATAGTTTAAGCTTAACATACCTAACATTCTATCTTGCTTATCCATGTTCTGCACTTCGTTCATCGTCCAGTATGGGTTAGAGTTTCTCTCATTATAACCAATCGGTCTACCGTTGGCATCTTTGTAGTTACTCATCCAATCCATGCTGATAGTATTAGGAATACCCATTAATGCATTTTGGTAGTTATAAATGGAGTTACCCATTGCCATACGGTTATTTGCCTCTTGGTGAGTATAAGTTACCCTTGTATCTAAAGTTAACTTATCATTCATCAATTTTGTGGTACCTCTAACGTTGAAAGTGTGTCTGTTAAATGTCGAATTTTCAACGTTACCACTGTTGTTCATGTTTGAGTAAGAGAAACGTACATTGGAAGTTTCGTTTCCACCAGTCAATGAGATACTATTGTTGAAAGTTACCCCTGGCTTGTAGAATTGATCGTAAATATTGTAGTGTTTTACTTCTCTTGTCTGGCCATCATAGAACTTATCCGTTGTCATACCTGGTGTCACTTTTGGACCCCACATTCTAGTACCATCCGTTGACTTTGGATCTGTTGGGAATTGTCCCATTGTACCGTGTGCATATTGGTTTTGCATTGTTGGAGTGATCCCTACTAAATCGAAGTTTACACCTGTAGAGAAATCAATACCTAATCCTTTTCTATTCTCACCTGATTTTGTTGTGATTAAGATCACACCGTTGATGGCTCTTGTACCATATAGAGCCGTTGCTGCAGGTCCTTTTAATACTGACATCGATTCAATATCATCAGGGTTGATCGATGATAAACCATCACCTGTATCGATACCACCATTGTCCATATCGTCGGCATTTTCGAAAGTCGAGTTACTCATCGGAACACCATCAACAACATATAATGGTTGGTTACTTCCCGAAAGTACTGCGTTACCACGAATAACAACATTAGATGACGAAGCTGGTCCTGAAACCGGAGTGACTTGAACACCAGCAACTTTACCATTTAATGAGTTCATTAAGTTGGCTGATGAATTTTCTCCTAATTGCTCAGATTTCACTTCAGATACCGCATAACCTAGCGATCTTTCCTCTCTTTTAATACCTAAAGCGGTAACTACTACCTCTTCAAGTTCTTCAGCATCTGCTTCAAGAGCGATATCGACATGGTCTGAGTTTGCGATATTAAAATCAATCGTCTTATAACCTATAAATGAAAAAGATAAGACATCTTGTCCTTCTTGAACTTGAACAGTGAAATTACCATCAAAATCGGTAACAGCACCGCTTGAAGTTCCTTTTATTAAGATATTAACCCCAGGTAGTGGTGCTTGGTCAACAGCATCAGTTACAGTACCTGTAATGGTTCTTTCTTGGGCATAGGAAGCCCCCGCCGAAAGCATAAACATGCTGATCAGCACCAAGAAAAATTTATTCATGATATGATAATAGAATTAGATTAGTATAGTAAAGTCATAAAAAGGCGGTAGTGCCCTATTTAAGTAATAAATGAACTAACGTTACATTCTAGATCAACAAATGGTGATCAGGCAATTGAATAGTGTAGAATGATAAAAAGTTAGAAACGTAGTTTAGATAATGTAGTGTTTTATCATACTTTATTCTAGTTAAATTAAATGGTTTTATAATGTTACTTTTATTCTTCTGAAGTATATAAGTGTTTTGTTTACATTACAAACGTAGCAACATGCATAAACACGCACAACATAAAATTAAACTTTAATACAAATTACCTTTCTCTAACAAAAAAAATCTTAATAATACCTACATTTTTTAATAAACAAGCATAAACAGGCAAAATCAACATCAAATTAGCCTATAAATGCTGCATAAATTCGTGATTTTGGGTCTTTTTAGTTTGATGTTAATCATAATTTTAATAACACTATATACACTTAACAATAAGTGAGTTACCTCTATTAACAAAACCACTAAAAACAATGTGAATATGCATAACCCAAAAACAGGCACACTCATGAAAACCGTAAATTACTTGCAAATAATTAAGATATTTTATCTCCGAATCTATTTTTTTTAAATATAAAATCGCCAATTACTGCATGTTTTTGCATGTATTTGCATTGATTAACAGATAAAGTCGTGCATTATGTTGCAAATATTTAAAAACCTTCGATACATTTGTGTCATCAATACACTTAAATAGTATAGTTGTATGACAAACATAAATTAGTAGACTAAATTTTTTATTTCACTTCGCAAAACAAAAATGAGACGATTATTACATTTTATTATTCTATTTTGTTCTGTTCTCCTTATGAGTAACACTGTTTCTGCTCAAGAACGCAGTGTTAGTGGTTCAATCAAAGATGCCGGTAATGGAGATCCGCTTGTTGGTGCAAGTATTAAAATACAAGGAACAACTACAGGTACCATTACAGATTTCGATGGTAAATTCTCATTAATGGTAACAGACGAAACGGTGTTAGAAGTCTCTTACATCGGTTATCAATCAAAAAAAGTAAATGTAGGCAACCAATCTGTATTAAACATTTCGTTGGATATGGATGCAACACAAATGGAAGAAGTTGTGGTTGTCGGTTTAGGTGTTAAGAGAGAAGAACGTTCTCTTGGATATGCCGTTCAGGAGGTTACAGGTGACGATCTTGGATCTGTACCTAACTCTGCCAATGTGATGAACTCACTTTCAGGTAAAGTAGCTGGTGTTCAAATTAATCAAGTTGGTGGTGGTCCTGGTTCATCTTCCAATGTTGTTATTCGTGGTAATGCTATCTTAGATGGTTCAAACCAACCACTTTACGTTGTCGATGGTATTCCATTAAACAACAACAACTACGAAAATGCCAATGACAAAGACAATGGCGGTGTAGATACTGGTGATGGTCTTTCGGGTATCAACCCAGAAGATATTGAATCAATGTCTGTACTGAAAGGACCTGCAGCGACTGCGATTTATGGTTCAAGAGGTATCAATGGTGTAATCATGATTACAACAAAATCTGGTAAAGGTGGAAACCAAGGTTTAGGTGTGGACTTTTCACATGCTTCTACTATCTCTACTTTTGGTATCACTCCAGATAACCAGGAACAATATGCACATGGTACAAACGGAGCTTTCCCAGCTTCTCCAAAAGATGATTTTGGTATGTGGGGTCCAAAGGTAACGCCAGGCATGACAACAAATGCTTACTATGACGGTCAGGAAAGAGAAGTAAAATTCTATGATAACTACGATGCCCTTTTCAAACCATCATATACTGCTAACACTAACGTTGCATTGACAAAAAACACTGAATCCAGCTCAGTACGTTTCTCTTATTCAAATATGAGTAACAATGGTAACGTGGACAACCAAGGGTACGACAGAAACACTTTCAGTTTGAGAGGTACTTCTGATTTAAATGACAAACTTCACTTAGATGCAAGAGCCAACTATGTGAAAGAAGATGCCAAAAACAGACCATACATGGGTAACAACGGTTATAACTATATGGGCTACCTAGCTGCGATTCCAAATTCATATGATGTAAATTGGATGAAGGATTACAAAGATGAAAACGGACGCCCAGTTGGTTATGACCAAAACAACAACAACCCTTACTGGACAATGAATGAGGTGTCTTATGAAGATACAAAAGACCGTTTTATGGGTATGGCTTCATTAACGTACGATATCACTGACCACTTAAAAGTGATGGGTAGAGCAGGTACTGACTATACTTCATGGAGAGCTTATTCTGTTGACCCATTATACACACCTCAATACTCAGGTGGCCGTGCTTATGAAAGAACACAATTAGAGAGAGAAGACAACTTTGATGGCATGTTAACTTACGACAACAAGTTTGGTAAGTTCGATGTGGTTGCCAATGTTGGTACTTCATACATGCACATTCAAAGACAATATTCTGATACAGGTTCATCAAATTTCTCAGATCCATTACAACAAAACCCGATGTCTGGTTCTGATAGATTTATGTACTACAGTGCTTATGAAAAAGCGATTGCATCAGTATACGGAACCGCTTCTATTGGTTATGATGGTTACTTATTCCTAGACGTATCAGGTCGTAATGACTGGTCATCTACTCTACCATTAGATAACAATTCGTACTTCTACCCTTCAATCAGTGGTTCATGGGTATTCTCTGATATGGATTGGGATACTCCAGACTGGTTAACTTTCGGTAAAGTAAGAGCATCATGGGCAAAAGTAGGTTCAGATACAGATCCTTACATGTTATATCAAAACTATGAGATCGATGGTAACTCTCAAGACGGTTTACAAACAGGTGGTATTAAAGGTAACACAATTAATAACTCTGCTTTAAAACCATCAATGCAAACTTCTTACGAACTAGGTTTCAACTTAAGAATGTTTGATGACATCGTTAACCTTGATGTAACGTACTACAACTCAATGTCAAAAGATCAAATCATGAAGGTGCGTATTCCAGAATCATCAGGATATGAAGATGCGATCATTAACGCAGGTGAAATTGCCAACAAAGGTGTTGAAATAGCTTTAGGTATTAATGTTGTTAGAAAAGAGAACTTCAACTGGCATTCACAAATCAACATGGCTTACAACCAAAACGAAGTAATTTCATTAACGGATGAGGTAAATCAGTACTTAATTGGTGAAGGTCCTGTAAACATTGTAGCTGCTCCGGGTCAACCTTACGGTGCCATTTATGGTACAGCATATAGAAGAGATGACAACGGTAATATCATTGTAAACGAAGATGGTATTCCTCAAGTAGAAGATGGTTACCAACAAATTGGTAATTCTGTTCAACCTTGGATGGCAGGTTGGATCAACAACTTCCAATATAAAAACTTCACATTGGGTATCGTGATTGAAGGTAAATTCGGTGGTGACCTTTACTCTCAAACAAATGCTCAAATGTACTCCAATGGTAAGCACCAAGATACTGCAGACGGTAGAAACCAAATGCATAACACTGGTACATACAACCCTGGAAATATGGTATATGAAGATGGTACAGCCTTCACAGGTTTCACTAACTCACAAGATATTCAAAACTACTACCAAGCAACTTCTGGTGTAGACGAAGAGTTTATCTATGATGCTTCATACATCAGAATCAGTGAATTATCATTTGGTTATACTTTCCCTAAAGTGATGATTAGCAACCTTAAGATGCAAGATCTAAGAGTTTCTTTCGTAGCCAACAACGTTTGCTACTTATGGAAGAAAACAGAGAACATTGATCCAGCAGCATCTTTTGCTTACGGTAATGCTCAAGGTATGGAAGTGGGTTCTTACCCTCTACCACAGACATTCGGTTTCAAGCTTAATGCTAAATTCTAATCCTCTTACATCACTTTAGTTTCAAATAGAAAATAGTTATGAAATTCAATAAATATATTGTTGGTGCTGTATTGGCAGCGTCTATGTTCTCATGTACTCAGAAGTTCGAAGAAATGAACAATGACCCTTGGGCTTCTAGTGAAATGGATCCTAAGTACCAATTCACTCACATCCAAAATAAACCATATACGGATGGTGGTGAAAGCTGGAGAACAAATATTATTATGACAGGCCCGATGTCTCAAGCAACAGGTAACTTGTATGCATCTGGTGAAGCGTTCAGTACTTCTTACAAAGAATGGGCTTGGAACAACATCTTTAAGGATGTATTAAAGAATGTCACTGACCTAGAAACAAAACTTGCTCCTGAGACTGCACAATTAGGCCAAGTAAAAATTGTCAAAGTGATTGACATGATGAAGGTGACTCAACTTTACGGAGACATCCCATATGCAGAAGCAGGAAAAGGATATGTTGAGCATATTTTATACCCTAAATACGATAGCCAAGAAGCTGTATTCGAACAAATGATTACAGACTTAAAAGCTGGTCGTGATATGATGGATAAAGGTGAGACATTTACTGATGATTTCTACTATAGAGGTGATGCCGCTGCTTGGAAAAGATTAGCCAACTCTATGCTAATGAAGATTGCATTATTTATGTCTGAAGGCAATGCTGAAAGAGCTAGTGAGGTATTCCAAGAAGCATTTAACCACAGTGCAGGTTATATCTCAACATTAAATGAATCAGCAAAATTAGAGCACTCATTAAATGGTGGCCCTTGGGGACAACATATGAATGGCGCTGGTGCTGCAATGACATCTCAGGTAGGTGGATTCGCTTACGGTTACATAAGTGAGACTTCTTTAAAGTCGATGCAATCTCGTAAAGATCCTCGTTTATTTTATGTAGCTGGTGTGCATGACTACTCACAAGCACCAAGTAAAATGATTTACCCTACAGAAAACTTCGATCCATTTGAAATGGCTGAAGAATGGGGTGAAGCTGTTAAGCCTGTTTCATTAAGAGGTACTCGTATGGGTGATCAAGATGGACAAATCGCCATGTTTGCTTTTGAAGCTAGTGGAAACGCTGACGACGCTACAATTATTAATGCTGATTATTTTGCTAGAGTTAATACAACAGATTCAACTGCATATCCTAGTGAATTACCATTACGTGGTGCTGATAAATTTACGTTAGCATCATTAAATAACGAAACGATCTTAAACCCATTATCTCCTACCATTATTATGGGTTCTGATGAAGTTCATTTTTTAATTGCTGAAGCGATTGAAAAAGGTTTAGTAGGTGGCAATTCTGCCACTCACTTCGAAGCGGGTATTAGAGATGCTTTCAAGAAATACCAAGTGTTCTATCCAGGTCAGGAATATGCTGAAGCAGCAATGCAAGTATATAGAGAGACTTCTGGAGATCAAGGTTATTCTTATGATGGTGCAATGGCTGATTATGTAAGTGCAGAATTGCAAGCATTTAATTCCTCAACAAATAAATTAGATAACATCATTTACCAAGCTTGGGTATCTCAAATAGGTAATGGTATCTCTACATTCTCACTTTGGAATAGAACGCACCTACCATCGTTTGTAACTCCTGTATTGGATAGAGATAAATATGAATTCTTAGACATCCCAGTATATACTGAAGATATCAGACCATTATATATCGCAGGTCAGGATTTACCAGATCCAGTAGGAATCAAGAAAGTTCCTTTCCATTCTCCAGGTTCAACATCTTACGTTCGTTCGAGACGTTTTGATTATCCTAATAACGAAATGTCTTCTAACACTACCAACTACCAAGAGGCGGTGGAAAGACAACGTGGTGATGCTGGAAACACAGGACAATTCAACACTGTAGATATGTGGAGTAGCTATAAAGGCACTTTCTCCAATGCACAAGGTGTTGAGATCATCAAAAATTAGTATTTAGAAATTATTCATTATCTATTTACAACTTTGCTAAAAGCTTGCTTTGTATCCATTTTGGATATGAGGCAAGCTTTTCTTTTTAGCATAAAAAAAGAGTATGTCTCACTAGAAAACATACTCTTCCTTCTCATCTATTTTGATTGATGATCATCAATCATTTTTTTATGGTCTTGCATCATCTTCGCATGACTTTCATCTAATCTCTTGTGATCGGCTTTGATTTGGTTATGTTCTTTTTCCATCTTAACATGATCTGCCTTTACCTCTTCTTCACTCATAGATCCACTTTCATGTTTCTGTTCTAATGCTTCATGATCGGCAACAAGTTCGATATGCCTTTCAACAATTTCCTTGTGCTCGATTATTATTGCATTATGATCTTTTTCCATTTTTATATGGAGGGTATCATCTTCACTCATCACTGACATATGTTCGTCAATCATCTTTTGATGGTCTTGTTCCATTTTCTCATGTGCCTTTTCCATTTGTGCATGATCCTTTTCAAATTGATCATGTTTTTTGGCCAATTCATCGTGGTAATTGCTTTTCTGACCACATGAAAATATGAACATAGAGCATAGAAAGGCACTAATAAATAATTTTGGGTGGATACTATTCATTTTAAAATGTTGTGTTATTGCAGTTAAATAAAAACTCGTTAATCACTGATAGTAAACAATATAAGATATTAATTTATTCCATTTGATTTTGTGGTATAAAAAAAGGAAGCCATTCCAAAAAAGAAACGGCTTCCTCAAATTCTTTACATCTTTAAACTATCATCATCTTAACAAAGCAAAAAATTGATGGGCTAAAAAATCATCGGTCAGTTAAATAAATTAGTTAATTATTGAGTTAAAAAAGTAGATTGTAAAACTATGAATCACAATATAGTATACCCTGTTTCTTGCCCTTTCTACTTTTATTTATTGACAGAAAAATTTCATAATCCGATTTTGTTTAATGAAAAGTGATTAAATCATACCATAAAATGAGCATTATAAGAGTATTAAGCTCTTTTTTGTATCTAGTAGATTATGATCCAGAAATAAATTTTCAATTTTTTCTGAAACTTTAAAAACTTTGTATATATTTGAAATATGAAATTTGAAGAAGCAAAAAATAAGTACATTCAAACTTGGGGGGCTTTGGGTTCACAATGGGGCATAAATAAAACTATGGCTCAAATCCAGGCACTTTTAATGATCTCTACCGAAGCACTTTCGATAGAAGAGATTATGAGTGAACTTCAAATTTCTAGAGGGAATGCATCGATGAACATTCGAGCTTTAATCGACTGGGGTATCGTTTTTAAGGAAACAAAATCTGGTGAACGAAAAGAATTCTTTACAACCGAAAAGAATTTGGATCGATTGGCAGTGACGATTGCTAAAGAAAGAAGTCGAAGAGAATTACAACCTGCAATTAGAATGTTAAAAGAGGTTTCTACAATTGAAACTAACGATTCTATTGCTGAAATGGAATTTGTTTCTCAGACAGAAAAGCTACACGATTTTGTATCAAAAGCTGATAGTCTTGTGGATAAGGTTACTCAATACAAAGAAAATTGGTTAAGCAAATTGATTATGAAAATATTAAAGTAAAAAATTTTACTCTAAAGTTTCAATAATTTCTGAAACTTCAAAAGTTCACAAATATGAATTACAACATTTATGGGTATTTCATCTATTTGATATGCGTCATATTCATTATTGTGAAAGTAGGTAAAGTCTGTTACGATAACGGAAATGTATTTGCCAAAAGCTACTTAAAAGGAAAAGAAGAGTTATCTGTACAAATCAATAAAATGTTATTGATAGGTTACTATCTATTAAATATTGGTTATGCAGCAATCACTATTATTTCCTGGAATAACATCAATAGTATTGAAGAGTTAATCATTACCATCTCTAATAAAATTGGTGTTATCGTACTGGTTATTGGCCTACTTCATTATATGAATATATACATCATCAAAAATTACATTCACAAACTATTTTAAATCTCTTAATCTAATCATTATGGAAAATTCAAAAGCACTAATTGGTTACCTTATCTATATCCCCACCGTATTTGCCCTTACAATATTTGTGGCAAGGTCTCTCTTTAAAAATAGTAGAGTTTTTATGTTAGATATTTTCCGCGGACGCTCAGAAATTGCTCTATCAACGAATCGCTTATTTGAAACAGGTTTTTATTTACTAAACATTGGATGTGCTTTGCATATCATTGAAATGAATCTTGACAGAGAATCAAGTTACCAAAAATTAGTAGAAGAACTAAGCTATAAGGTTGGAGGGTTTTCGATCTATTTGGGAATTATGCTTTTTATCAATCTCTATTTATTCTTTAGAGGGAAAAGAAAAGCTGCTCAAAAAATAGCTCTTGATCATGTGGAAAGTTAAACATCTCAATGAAAGACTAATGGATGTAAGGCGGATTAGCATTGCCTTTTTACAATGCTTTTCGCTGTCCATGATGACTATCCCTATCCTTCAATATCATATATTAGGTTCTAATTCTCGGCCTTTTGTTACACTGGGCTTACTCAGTTTCTACTTTCAGATATTATTTCTAGTATGGTTCTTCTTAATACATTTGATTCTTGAATTTATCCATGCTAGAAAGAATAAATTCTCTTATTATCAACATTTTGTAAATAATAAGATCATATTTTGGAGTTGGTATCCTCTAGTAATATTTGTTGTACTCTGTTTGTTTATTTTCTTTCTTAAGCACCTTAAGAATTAAACATTCTATAGGATAGAATTATATATAAAAAGACAGCCATCTCAATATAGAAATGGCTGTCTAAAATCTTTACATCTTTAAACTATCATCATCTTAACAAAGCAAAAAAATTGATGGGTTAAAAAATCATCGGTCAGTTAAAAAAATTGGTTAGTTATTGAGTTAAAAAAGTAGATTGTAAAACTATGAATCACAGTATAGTATACTTTACTTCTAGCCTATTCCATTTTTATTTATCGACACAAAAATTTCATAATCCGATTTTGTTTGTCGAAAAAGGCTGAATTGTTATCAAAAAGAGACTTTTAATAGAACACCTCTTTTTTAGGCATTACTCTACTCTCTTTTTTCATAAACTAATAACCATATTTTGAATAAAGGATTAAGCATACGATCGTAAGAAGAAAGATTACGAAATTTTTTTATTCGATGAAGACGAAATTACTATATGTAGCCAATATACTTTTTTGTGGTTTTCTAGTTTATTCTTGTGAGACTGTTGAGAAAGCACCAATAGAAGATAATACTGATATTATCAGCGACACTATACCCAATAATGTAGCAGATACCGATTCTACACTAAATGATAGTATTGCCACAACCCCTGTAGATTCTACTTTAGTAGAACAAGATACAATTCCAGGATTTCCTATGGGTCCTGCTGAACAAATCGATGCTGTTAACCTTAAAGCAGACTTCTTGATTAAGATGTATGATATAGAAGGAAGACAAAGGGCTGAAGACCAAATTCTATTTAATCGGGACTTAATTGTTGTTTATGATGAACACAATGGTCAAACTCCTGGTGAATATTATTATGATGAAAAGGAATTAATGCTAATGAATGTACCAGTTGGTGAAAATTCATTTTGGTCGGAGTATTTGGCTCCAATTCCAGAAGGCCACCAGATTGCGACTGCTTCTTTAGTTCATGAAGATGAAGTGTCCTACTTTAATTCAGCTTCTATAATAGAACAAATAAGGAATGAGAAAGAAGCAATAATGAACTTCCGATCAGAAGTACAATACCAAAGTGTTGATGCAAATACAACATTAGATGTATTTAATATGCATGCTAAAAATGGTCGTATAATCGTTGGAATATCATATAATTCTCCTTCCACTACTTATTATATTTCTGCCATCATGAAAGTGTATAACAAACATGGAAAAGAGATTTTTACAGTAAACTCGGATGACATAGAAACTACTTCTAGTAGAAATGAATACGGTGTAGGTTTAGACTTTACAGATCCCCTTGCCACAACCGGAGCCTTTGTAATTATTGATGTTTCATTGATCAATACTGAAAACGAAAGCGATACCAAATCCTGGACTTTGGATGGTCAATTGGATGAACGTTTCAAAATAGAAAACGGTATTTCCAAAGGTATCTCTATTGATATAGATAATAATGCAGCTCCCAAACTAAAAGTCCGTTTAGAAAGACAATAAAAATAAAAGCGTCAACCCTATTGATAATAAGTGGTTGACGCTTTTTTTATGCCATCGCTTCTTCAGGCTGATTCTCTTTAATGAGATCATTAATTGCATCCCAAAGTTCTATTCTTTTTTTCAGAGCCTCCTTAGCAGTTACTAAAGTTTCTTCCCATTTTATTGGGTCATCTCCGCAAAGTTCTGTCACCATTTGTAAGGACAATGGGCCATGCTCATCACCATCTAGCTCTATATGTCTTTTTAGGTAATAGATTACCTTATTATACTTTTCTTGTTCCTCTGTATTCTTTAAGATTTCAAAGAACATATCTGGAATAACATCTTCCCTACCAAATGTAAAAGCAGATGCAACCAAATGCGTTTTATTGGTATGGATTACAGAAAATGTATAGTTGACAAACGCTGCTACTCGTTGATCGATTCCAGTATTTATTAATGCCTCTTCTACTGATACTCCGTTTTGAATTTCATTTACGAATTGGAAGATAGTAGCAGTGTTAGCTGACACTTGAGTCATTGCATCCAAATACATTTCATAATGACTCTTTGGTTCACCCAACTCATTGATATCACTTTCCTCTCCACAAACGATTTCATTGATAAATCTTGCTACGGCAGGATTGGCAGGTGGTGTCCAAGGGAATGTGACATTTGTAAGCTGCTGTTGTAATGCTTTTAAAAGGGACATAAAATCCCAAACAGCAAAAACATGATGCTCCATAAAAACTTTGATATCTTCTACCTCTTTTAAGTTTTTATATAACGCATGGTTAGAGAGTTCATTCCTTAATTCTTGAATCTCCTTTTCGATATTTTCTACAGTAAGCATTGTATAAAGTTTGATTGTTCTCTTATATAGACAGTAAACAGATTGAGATCAAAAATGTTCTTCTTCTGATGAGTACTGTTTGTAGTTTATCATGCTGGATGAATCACAAAGGTAATCAATAGAAGTAGGCAGAAAAACCCAAAAAGATATAATTCCCGAAAACGTAATTATTCATCACTAAAACTAAGCTTCTTTTTTATTTCTTCTTTAAGTTCTCATCTCATCATTTGATTATAAATGAATGATTCCTTCCTTAAAATAACTCATTAATAGCAATAAATGATGTTTTTTCTTCAAAAGACAGAAATTGAAAACAGACAAACACTATTCGTATGTCCAACCCTAAAAAGTGGCGTTATAGTAATTAAGTTTTCAATAACAGCTCTAATAATCTTCAAAAATAATAACCCAGAGTAAGTTAAAGAAAGCGACTCAAACATATTAATTATAACAAATACTTTTAATTTTTTTAAAAATGAAAAACAATTTACTTGCTAAATTAGGTGTAGCTTCAATCGCGTTAGGTGCAATTGCATGTAACCCACAAGAATCATTAATGACTCCAGGAGCTGATCAAGAAAACGTAATTCCTTCACAGTCTCTATCAGAATTACCAACTTCATTTATCATGGGTGGTGTTTCTAGAGCTGCAGGTCAAGAAACTGACGACGTAACTGTAGATTATGCTAACATTAACGTTCATGTTTCACAAAACGGTGTTGCTGCTCGTGGTTATTCTTACGACCCAGTAAACCAATTATTAAAAGACATTCCTTACGGTTACAACGACTTCTACGCAGACTACCCAGCAGTTATTCCTGCAGGTCATGAAGTAGCAGTTGGAGAGCCAATCCACATCGATCAATTATCTGAGTACAACGGTGAAGCTGTTTTAGATTACATGCGTGAGCAAAGAGAGCCAATCGTTAACTTCTTATCAGGAACTCAATCTCAAGATGTTAACTCTGCAACAGTTCTTGATCCATTCGTAATGATGCCTCAAAACGGTCGTATCGCTGTAGGTATCGCTTTCGAATCTCCAAACGAAAACTGGAGACTTGGTGCTGAATTTACTGTATACAACAAGCAAGGTAAGAAAATCGGTAAAGTAGAAGGTATTCCAGTAGAAAACCAAATGCCTAACGATATCTTCGCTATCGGATTTGACTTCACTGACGTTGAAGCTGTAACAGGTGCGTTCGTAGTTATCAAAATCGAAGTTGTAGAAGTAAACTCTCAAGGCGAAAGAACTGGTGAATTCCACCAATGGACATTAGATGGTCACAAAGACAAAACTTTCTCAATCGAGAACGGTTTATCTAAAGGTTTCGTATTCGATATCGATGAGAAATTCACTCCATCATTCCAAGACTTAACTTCAGAATTCGAATTCGTACAATTAGTAATCGACGACGAAGTAGTTGAGTTAGACTAATTATCTAATAAAATTGATAAACTTCGAAGGTGAGGTAATGTATATCTAAAAGTAAGGTTCCCTCCAGATGTATTATCATGTTTAGGTCATATGACCTCCCGAGAAGTTTTTAATATAAATAAAAGGAAGCAAGGTGATTTATTTACCTTCGCTTCCTTTTTGTGTTTACAAACCTTAGCTATACAAAAAAGCCTACTCCATTTAGGAAGTAGGCTGAATAAATAGTAATCGTACATCTCTTTAACTTTTCGAGATGTCTGGGTAAAGGGTTATTAATTCTTTAAAGCTTTCTAGTAATATTACCATTACTGATATCGATATAAATTACTTGTCTAGTAGTTTTTGAGATCATCTCCCATGTATTACCTGTAAATCCTCTATCAATATATTTTTCTCCTTTATAAATGTAATAGACCTCTTTTTGACTTTCGAAACGTTCTGCTGTTCTTGGTACAATTTCATTATTCAAAGTAACTTGAAGGTCAAGATTGTCATCGCTAATTCTTTTTGCTGTACCAATTACAGGAGATACAATGATATCGTCATCTCCACCTGGGTTACCAAAATCAGGGTCGATAGGCTCTTCCGGTGCTTCTGGGTCTACTACTGGAGGTCTAATTCCAATATCAGTATCACCGTCTTTGTCTGAACCATTACCGTCTCCATCTGTTGGAGGAATTCCTTCGATAGGATCATCCTTATCAATTCCGCCAATAGGTCCCAAATCATCACTTCCACAAGATGACAACAAAACAATAGACAATCCGAATAGTAAGATTTTTCTCATTTTTAAAAGTTGGTTATTAAAATTAATGATAGGTAAATTCTGACGCCATCCTAGAATTTGGTTTTAGTTTGGATGACGTTCGATTAGTATAACGGGAGTAAATAAAGTTAGTATTACCAAATTGAAGTCAAATGCTTCCGAATAAATACCAAAAAAGAGGCTACTTCCTCAATAACCTCTTTTTTGTATCACTATTAAATTATCCTCTCGATGGATTTACTGTGTTTTATTTTTCATCATTTCTTTCCAATATTCGGAATGAATTAATCAAAAAAAAACGAAGCCCCCAATTACTGGAAACTTCGTTGAACTTAAATACACATTTTATTTTACATATATCTTCTCAATTGAAGATTTATCTCCGCTAATCATTTTTACAATTAATACTCCTTTAGCATTTGAAGGAAGAGCGATAACCTTGCTGTTCACCAATTCTGTACTATACACCTCAACACCACTTACTGTGTAAATCGAAATACTTGTAGGGTTTGATGTACCTACATCAAGAGTAAACTGACCGGTATTTGGGTTTGGATAAACACTTACACCAATTAGATCATCTGCTGCAGATAATGGTGGTTCTTCTTCCGTTACTGCATTAATTACGAGAGTTTCTGTTGCTGTACCTTCATAATTAGCATCTTCAATAATTGCTACTACTTCGTACTCTCCAGCTTCCGTTGGAGCCTCAGTTTCTCCATCATAGGTTACTGTTACTCCCAATCCTTCAACATCTGATGTTGCAGTTGCTGATTTAGAAGTACCATCGAAATCATGTACTAAATCTGATAGGGTGATCGTCGCTATTGCTTTAGAGATCACCAAAGATGCCGTCGTTGACCCTTCATAATTATCGTCTACAATTGTTGCAACAACCTCATAAGATCCTGCATTCATTGGTAACTCTTCAGAGTCATTGTA
This sequence comes from Flammeovirga sp. SubArs3, assembly GCF_947387565.1. NCBI lineage: Bacteria > Pseudomonadati > Bacteroidota > Cytophagia > Cytophagales > Flammeovirgaceae > Flammeovirga > Flammeovirga sp. SubArs3. Next base: position 103,531 of record NZ_CANDOA010000001.1, read on the forward strand.
CGTCACCGTCATTTCTAAATTATCCATATCAGTTGTAACGGTAGCTTCTTTTTCTGTCATATCATATGTATGATTTAATCCCGACACCGAAATGTCAACAACTGCTTTACCAATTGAATAAGTCACTTCATCCGAACCTTCATAATTTTGATCATCTACTGATAAAGAGAGTGTATGTGAACCGGCATCAATACCATTACCTGCAGTAAGTTCAGTGATCGCTTCTATACCATTAACGTTGGTTGTGACCTCAGGAGTTTGAAGTTCGCCTGTGTAAGTAAAAGTTTCCGCACCTACTGTAAACTGAACTTCTGCTTTATGAATCGTATAAGAGAAATCGGCATTACCTGCATACATATCATCCGTAATACTGATATTTACATCATATATATCAGCGTTGGTTGGAACGTCTGTTTCACTATCGTAAGTAATATCTACTTGCTCTACAGAAATTAGTGTTCCTTCAGCATCTTTAATTTCATAAACGATTGGTTGGGCCTCACCATTATATGTAGTTGATGTTGTTGCAGTAATATAAGCAATCATCTTCTCCGTGATTTCTAATGTGGCTGTTTCTGTACCTTCATAATTATCATCAGATATCATAACGGTTACATCATACTCTCCTACCTCAATAGGCGAAATTTCTTCATCATCTTGTTTGTAAGTGATATCATAATTTACATCTAAATCCTGACCTTCATTATCCTTGATTATAACAGTAACTGCTTTTGCATTACCATCATGGATAAAAGTTAAATCTGAAATTTCAATGTTAGCTGTAGCTTTATTAATCACAAAGTTACTTACATCTGATCCTGTATAGTTGTCATCATCAATAGTTGTTGTTAACGTATAGCTACCAGCATTTATACTTTCTGATGCATCTCCTGTTACGGTTTGATTTAAAGCTACTTCAATACTTGGGGTCACCGTAGGTATTTGTTCTTGTCCATTGTAGGTAAATGTGGTTTCACCTACTGCAAAAGTGACTGTTGCAGGCGCGATAGTGAAATTAGTACTCAAAGTATTTTCTGAGAAGTTATTATCATCCACAACAGTGACTACAACAGCATACGTTCCAGCATCTGATGGTACTGTCTCAGACATATCATAAGTTGTTACCGTATTTACTTGATCAGAAATATCATTATCATCTCCATCTTTCACTACATATTGAAAAGCTATAGCTTCACCTGTATATGAAGGTATTGAACTAACTTCTTCAATGGTTACAGCTCTTTGCGTAATAGTATAAGTTGCAGAGAAATCTCCCTGATAGTTTTCATCAACAATTTCAACTGTTACGTCATAATCTCCTGCATTCATTGGAGCATCCGATGATTCATTATTCTGCTCATCAACATATAAAATAGAATATTGAAAATCAGTTGCTACATTCACCTCCTGAGTATTTCCATTATATTCAACTGATAAGTCATCATCTGAAATTGTGATTTCACCTTCCGCCTTTTCAATAACAAAAGTGGCCTCTAATTGACCGGAATACATGGCTTCATCTACTGTAGCTACGATGTTGTAGTCTCCTGCATTTAATGGCATTTCATCTTTACCATTATACTTAACCATAACAGATACACTTTCTGTAATATCGTTATCTTGGTCATCTAAAACTGTAAAATCCAACATTACTTCTTCACCAGTATAGACAACGTCGGCTGTATTTAATGTGATTGAAACCGGCTCTCTTGTATCGATACCATTTAGCTCGAATACGCCTATATCTCTTGTACCGTTCACTTCTTTACCTAATATATCAGTAGCAGTACCAAAATCATTAACACCAGCATCTACTGCAACACTACCCTCTGTAATTTCTATAAAATGTACTCCAAGCAGATTGGTAGAAAGATTTGTTGCAACTTTCATTTTATCAATAACTTCTACACCATCCGCATTGGACGCTTGTGTGTTATTACCGGCTGTAGGCATTTGGAAAACTGCATTCACAGTATGGAAAAGATTATTTCTAAAAGTAGTTGTATTTGCGTTGATCACATCACTACCTGAACTCACAAAAATATCCAATTGCCACCCATCGCTCACTTGCCATACATAATTGTACAATAAGTTATTGCTTACATTAATAAGATTTAAAAGGTAACCATTGGTACCATGACTTAACCATAAACCTGTAGCTCCTCCAACTGTTTCTTCTCCTAAGTAATTATAGTTTGCAGTAAAAGTATTGTTCTCAAGTATTAAGTCTGTATTTCTTGTTGAGTTAGCAAAAACCGCTACTGCACCACCACCTTTAGCAGTTGTGTTTTTATGAACAGTGGTATTTTTCATAGTAAATGAACCTGTAGAGACTGCGATAGCTCCTCCTCTATTGAATGCTCTATTTTCGCCAAAGTAAGAGTTATAAACTTCCAATATACCACCACTTACAATTGCACCTCCATTTAAGGATTCTTCTCCATTAATCGCTTGGTTATTGATAAAATTACAGTTCTTTACTACTAAACTACCCGTTGAAAGAACGTTGATAGCTCCGCCACCATCGGCAGATAAATAATCTTTTACAGTAATTTGATCTAAGGTCACACTTCCCAATACAGATAAGAATTTGCCTGTTCCAGAACCCGCAAATACAGCCTGTTCGTCCCATCCTTTAATCGTTATATCACTCCCTTCTGCAATTTCTAAAGATTGGTCATTGAATGTTCCTTTTACAAAAATTGTTACGCCTGTTGAACCATTCAATAATGTCAATGCCTTATTAAAAGATTGTAATGGCATATCCATAGAACCACTATTCGTGTCTAAACCATTTTGACTATCCACATACAATTCTGATGCAGGAGCCTGGTACTCAATAGCACCAATATCTCTACTATCACCCGATTGTAGATTACCAATCATGTCTTTTTCAGGAGCATACGTCATATTTGCAGCATCCTCCAATACACTTCCAGCTAAAACAGGAATAAATTGTACTCCGTTTGCTGCAACCTCTATGTTTTCACCAAACTTTAATGATTCGATATCACCACCAATAACATTCTGATCTTCGGCTTTAAAAGAATCACCAAAACTTGTTGTTTCTACAATATTATTTTTCAGTACCAAAAGGTCGTAGGTATCATCTTCACCTTTAGTATCCCAGTTAATACTTTTGTACCAACTGTTCTTCAGGTTATAGTTATTAAAAGCAACGGTATTGATAATTTCAACAGAAGTTAGCTTACCATTTTTATCACTTAGGTTAATACCTGCACCACCTGTACCATCACTACTGTTATTAAACACTGTACTGTTGATCATTTTAAACGTAGCCGTTTTTCCTACAGGAGGAGCGACATTTATCGTTCCTGCAGTCCAACTCGTTTGGTACAGGTTATTTAATGTAAATAAAGAGTTGATTATTTCCAGCGTTCCTTCATTAACATGCACTGCGGAACCATTCGATTTTGTCTGGTTTCTTGCAAAAAACGAGTTATTAATATACAATTCACCTGAAGAGTAGATGGCTCCACCATTGTTACTACCATAATTGTCAATTACGTTGACATTATTCAAAGTACCGGCTCCCGTAGGGTTAATTTTTATTGCAGGACCATTAACGGTGGAATTATAATTTCTTAGTGTAAGATCATGTAGAACAGCAGTGGTATTAAATACTAAACCTTGTACTGAATTATCGTATTCGTCCGTAGGCTGTAAGAATGTTTTATCTGCTCCTTCACCATAAAACGTATACGTTTTTGAACCTCCAGAAATTGTCTGATTGTCTACTTTTGCAATACCTTTAATATAAATATTGATCTCCGTTAAATTCGAGTATTCTCCTGTATAGGCTCCTTCTTTCCCTTCTCCAATACTTGTTGTGTGGTAAAGGATAAAGCCTAATGTTTTAAAAGGATGTTCTGGTGTTAAACCATAAATGATCTCTTCATCATCAATTGTTTCAGAGATTAAGTCTTCACCAATTTCTGCATCTACATAAAATGCGTCTTGAGCAAAAGCCTTTCCCTGGAGAGCTACGAAAGCGAGAAAAGCACAGATAGCTGTAATTTTGTTGAGTAAAATTCTTATCATCATCTAATTCAAAAAGAAGGTGTTAGTAAAAAAATATTTTTTTGTGTGTTTAATACACTTTATGTAAACCTACTACTCTTTTAAGTCTCTTGTTAGCATTTGTTTACCCTAGTTAAGTACTATTTTGACTATAAGGATCTAGCGTTTATTAAAGCGTATAATGAGTTGGTTATTAATCATCAAGAAATAGGTCCCAGCTATAAGTTTTGAGACATCAATAGTATTGGTGTTCAATGCCTTTACTAGGATTCGACCATTTATATCTTGCACTATTAATTCTGTTACTTTAAAATCAGCCTTAATATGTAGCTCCGATGGAGTAGGATTTGGAAATAGTGTTAATTCAGTACTGCTACTATCAAGTGAGGTCACTTTATCATCTTCTGATTTACTTTCCTCTTGTTCTTGATTATTTGCCAAACTCAATTGGAAGGAAATAGTGGATGTTGCCGAATGATAAATATGATCACCTTCTTGTGAGGCTGTGACTGTCACCTTACCTATCGCAATATCTAATGTGATCATATTCCCCTCTAAAGTAGCTGGCCCATCAATGGTATATTCCAATGGATATCCAGAAGTTGTAGAAGCCTCTACTGCAAACGATTCATCAGCTGTTGTTTTATCATCAATAGGTAAAATCGTTATTTCTTGTTCTACTTTTGTGATATAGAAAGACTGTGTTACAGCTTCTGCTGATTCATGATGCTCATCTCCTAATTGTTGTACTTCTATTTCAATTTCACCCGCCTGATTTACCGTTAGCTCATTTCCAGAAACGGTAGCATCTCCTTTTAATATATTAATATCAACAGGTAAATATGAGCTTGCTTGAACTTCTAATTCAAAAGTTCTTTCTAACATATTTCGGTCAGCGATAGCAGGAAAATCTATGATTTGTCTCGCTTTTGCATCAATATGAATTAGACCTAAAAAAGTAGGGTATATAAGTTCCTTTTCCCAAGCATATAAATCTTCTTCCATTTCTCTGACAAGATCTTTATGAGTGGAAACCAAGCTTTTGGTTTCGCTAATATCATCTTTAAGATTGTATAGATCATTGGGCCATTGTCGATTTCCTGTAACCATCAACTTATAATCTCCTTTTCTGATAGCATATTTATTATTATCAAATTTTCTTAGGTAAATCGCATCATGGGGTTCTCCGGTTCTTTCTCCTGTTAGAAATGGTACTAAATTGACTCCATCTAGAGGCTTTTCAGGATCAAGCTTTGCATTTGATACTGCTGCTGAAGTAGCCAAGATATCCAACGCACTTATTGGTTTATCATAACTTTGTGGTGTAATTTCACCTTTCCAAGACATCAGAAAAGGTACTCTATATCCTCCTTCAGTCACACTGCTCTTACCTCCTTTAAGGACACTATTATCTGAAGCATTTTGTGCCTCAGGACCTCCATTATCTGACAGTAAGAAAATGATGGTATTCTTATCTATTGCTAACTCTTCTAGTTTATCTAGTATTTGTCCGACACCTTCATCTACAACATCAACCATTGCTGCATACGTTCTTCTATCATTATCTACAATTGAAGCATACTTATCTAAGTATTCTTGTGGGGCTTCTAAGGGTGTATGTGGTGCATTATATGATAAAAACATAAAGAAGGGGTTGTCTTTATTCCTTTCAATATATCTTACCGCTTCCTTAGAAAATTCTTTAGTGAGATAATCAGATACCTTAACTGGTTCGAAATCTCTTTGTATCCATGTTCTATAGCTTTCACTCTCAGTCGAAGCTTGATGGGGATATTGTATAGTATACTTTTCAGGGAAATAAGAATGACCACCACCTAGATGGCCGAAAAACTCGTCAAAACCTCTGTTTAAGGGATGTAATTTTTCAGTGGCTCCCAAGTGCCATTTCCCAATAATTGTAGAATGATACCCTGCCGTTTTCATGATATCAGCAAATGTATCTTCTGCTAATGGAAGTCCCATATTATCATCTTCAGTAGTGTACTGGGGATTACGCTCGAAACCAAATCTTTGCTGATACCTACCCGTAATAAAACCAGCTCTACTAGGACCACATACAGGATAAGAGGTATATGCACTACTAAAAGTCACTCCTTGTGCAGCCAATCGATCCATATTAGGAGTGTGAATGTCTTTACAGCCATGGAAACCAAGATCTGCGTACCCTAGATCGTCCAACATAATCACAATGATATTGGGGGATGTAGAAACTTGACCAAAAACAGAGATGCTAAAAAATAGAAATATAAAGAAAGGTGTAGTCTTATTCATCATGTTAATTTGCTTTTACCCAAAATGTTACCATAGATTTTTTCATTAAATAATGATCATCTCTTTAAGAACTTCTTGGTCACTCTTCCTTCATTTGTAACCACCTCTGTTACATACATCCCTGGTAATATTCCTTGAACATTTATTTGAAGATTATTCTGTACATTCTCATAAAACGAAGACAAAAGTACCTCTCCTGTAATACTATATATATTGATTGAAACATTTTGGTACGTCTTGCCAAAACCAATCGTTAGTATGTTCTCCACATTATAATTGGGTTTTAGAATTATCGACACTCCTTTTTCTGGATGTATTGCAGTTGGCAATTCATTTTCCGGATCTGTTGGATCGGGATCGGTAGGTTCTTCAGGATCAACAGGGGTTTCTTCCTCTTTATCAGGATCAAATGGAAGGTCATCTTCTGTTTCTTCTTCAATACCTCCATTATAAATGGGATTTTCTCCTGCACCATTATATGCACCAACATTAGGTTGACGTATACTTGAAACAAATGTCTGAAAGAAGTCCTGTCCACCATTATTGCTGACCAACTTACCTTTACTGATCAACGGGCTATCTTCTTGTAAAATATAGTCTAGCACTTCCGATGCTCCCGTAGCTTTAAATTGTGGATCTCCAACAATGGCATTTTTATCATTGGGAACAGTCATGTCGCCGAAGTAGGCATTGTTGTCAAATACTACATCTTCACCAATACCGTAAATAAATTTTGTTGGTTCTTCAGAATAGAAAATATTATTGATGATGTCGAACCTTTTGGGTGTACCTGGCCCCCAAGTGGTGAAATCTATAAGTTCATTTTCATATGTCTCAGGCTTTTTATGCCAATAGAAGGTGTTATTATAAATCTGAACATCCTCCACTGGCCCCGCCACATGGATTGCGGGACCATAGTTTTTCTTCGATCCCCATGTTCTGAATCCATCGTTAACACTAATATTATAACGGACGATTGAATTGGTATTTGCCGTTCCACCATTTGTCTTTGTACCGTCTGAGCAGATTAGAATAAATCCACCAGCATTATCATGCGAATAATTGTATTGAATGACCGTACCATCACAATAAAAATCGGAATCATAGCCTTGTGCATCATGATGAGCTTTATGACCACTCACTTCGTTGTATTGAATGATCGTATTGTTTGAACTAAATGCCCAAATCCCTGCAGCCGCATTATTTCCATCATTATGATATTGTAAGGAGTCTGTAAATGCCCTACAGTTATTATGTTCGATTACCGCATCTTCACATCCAAAAGCAACAATCCCATCTCCAGGTATTCGTTCGATCAGATTGTTTTTCACCAATAAATTTTTTGTATAGTAATCTCTTCCATATCCAGCTTTCCCATAAATACCATTCCTAACAACATCATATATATGGTTTCTTTCAATCACTGCATTTACTAATCTGGATCTATTTTCCCCAATCATATAATAGAGAATACCTCCACCATGGCCCAAAGCTTTTCTGTATTGACCATTAACATCATGAATTGCTAAATGTCTTACTTTGGTCCCATAGATTTCTCCTTGATTATTGGCTAACATTACTACTCCATAGCGTTGATTTCCGGGTGAGTTACCCATATTTGTGATTTCAAAGTGAGATACTTCTGTATATGCTGCATTTTCTAATAAAACAGTATAGTCTTTGTTCCCCCAACCGTTAATTTTGGGTTTGTCTCCTTCACCATATCTAGAAAAAAGAATAGGATGATCTTCTGTACCTCTTGTAGTGGTTATCTCCAATTGACCTTCCCAGATTTCTCCTGCTTTAAATAGAATTTTATCTCCCGGAACAAAAGTTCTACTGTTTACTTTATCTAAAGATTTCCATGCTGTCTCTTTCGTTATCCCGTCGGCAGTATCATTACCATTAGAAGCATCAACATAATAAATATGAGACTCATACCCCTTGATCGATAAATCGATGGTACTTTTTAATGTTGGAAAATTACTGTAAGATGTCGTTACTGTCACATCACCTGCCTCAAGAGCTGTCAGTAAACCTGTTGGATCTACTTCTGCATTTTCGTTTGAAACTTCCCATGAAATGGTTCCGGGATCTTCCCATCCCGGTATAATAATGTGTTGCAGTTGATACTCTAGCCCCACTAATGGTTGGGAAATATTCTGAATAGCAACCGTTCTTACTTGAGGTAATGTCTCTTCTGTTTCTACTAGAGTGACCTCATCGATATAGATCTCTTTATCAACATCTACAAACTTATAAAAAGAAAGTTGACTGATTTCTTCTACATCGTCTGTAGAAAACGTCTCTGTATATTGTTGATAGGAAGTTGTCAGTGTAATAATTTTATTGATCACTGAATTCCCATTTACCTTCATAATCACCCTTACCTGATCACTAGCTCTTTTTGCTTTCGCCCAGAAGGTAATGGTATATTCGCTATTAGATTTTAATTCAATAGATTGAGATAGACTTCCTTGTGTGTCACTAAAGATATAACCACAATAAGTGCCTGAATAGGCTTCTTCACTGGAAACTCCATTGTACCAAGTACCCCATTGTTCAGAATGACCTTCCTCGAAATCACCATTCAGTAAATAATTGTCTGAAGATTGTGATAACGTTTTCAGAGGGATGGATAGAAAAAGTCCTATTATTAATGTTCGAAAGTAAATGTTAGTCATATAAAAGTCATTTCAGTAATTCACCATTTCATTTTTTGTAAATTTAGAGTAGAAAGACATGTGATATAAGACCCTTTTCATCACATCGCAGTACTATTTTGACTGATCATTTAACGATAGAAGTTCTTTAACGTAAAAAAGAGTGTAGAATACATAATATTGCTACACTCCTCGTCCTAGTTTTTAGTTAGTTAAAGTAAATCACACAGAATAAATCTTATTGTTTCGTCCACCAATTGTCACCGTTTAGACGAGGGAAAACACGATCCTTCAGTTGGTCGTTCCACTTCATCCATTCAGACATTAATTCTTTGGATAATTTCTTGTTCTGTCCTTTAATATTTGTTGTCTCATATGGATCATTTTCGATATCAAAGAGCTCAGTAGGGTTACTCTCCATATTTTTGTTCGCCAATAGCTTATAGTTACCATGACGAACTGCCATACAGTTTTGCTCCCATTTTCTCCAGAACAAGTAATCATGAGGAATCCCATCAACTTCTCCTTTTAAATAAGGGACTAAATCTACTCCATCAAATGGTCGCTCTTTATTTATTTTAATATTAGCCTGAGCAACAATTGTAGCCATTATATCCAAAGACGAAATAGGATGTTCGTACTTCATTCCTTCAGGTAATTCGCCTTTCCAACGCATTGCGAAAGGAACTCTTACGCCACCCTCAAACATGTCCGTTTTAAAACCTCTTAAAGGACCGTTATTGGATGCATTTTTCTTGGATCCTCCATTGTCTGATAAAAAGACAACCAGTGTGTTCTCATCTATTCCTTTATCTTCTAAAGCCTTTAATACTCGACCTACTCCATCATCTACTGCACTTACCATAGCAGCATATGTTTTTCTCCTTTTGTTTTCAATATGATCAAATCTTGATAAGTATTTTTCTGTTGCTTCTAAAGGTGCATGAGGAGCATTATATGCCAAATAGACCATAAATTGTTGGTCATTTTCCGCTTGCTTGTTGATGTATCTTACAGTAGCATCCGTTAATTCGTCTGTTAAATAATCGTCGACTTCTACCGCATCATAGTTTTCTCTAATTTTTGTTGAGTACCAGTCCCACTTTTTCGTCACCTCCGATAAATCTTTTAGTGTTAACAACTCAGGTAAGTAATGGTGTCCACCTGATAAGAAACCAAAGAAATAGTCGAATCCTCTTTTTAATGGGTGAAATTTCGGATGAGTACCCATATGCCATTTTCCAATGATTGCACTATTGTAATCTCCCTTTTTTAATACTTCAGCCATTGTTTCTTCCTCTACTGGAAGTCCACATCTTTCATCCTCTGGATTAATAGAAGGGTTCGTTGTAAAACCAAACCTATCTTGATATCTACCTGTTAGGAAACCCGCTCTACTAGGTCCACAAACAGGGAAACTAACATAACCTTGTTCAAACTGTACTCCCTCCTTCGCTATTCTATCAATGTTTGGAGTAGGGATATCTTTACAGCCATTAAAACCAACATCTTCCCATCCCATATCATCTACCATAATCACAATTAGGTTCGGTGATTTTGCTTTCTTCTTCGTTAATGGGTAATCCATTGCCGCAATAGTGACAACACCTATCGATAAAAGAGCTAGAAGTTTTAATAAATTTTTTCTCATGGTCATGTTATTTCATTTCAACAGTAAAGATCTATTTTTTGATTCAATAAGATAGACTACTAATCTGTACATCCTTTAAATTGTAGATTTTGTGCTCATAAGTAGGCTTTTCTATGTTCAAAAAAAGAAAGGCTACCTAACTTATTAGGTAACCTTTCTTCTTGTCGGTCGTTGTCTTATTTCTTCTCTATTTGATATAGATTTTTGATGTCGATACTTGATCACCACTTACCAGCTTCACAATGTATACACCTGATACCACATTTTGTAAATCTACTACAGATTGTTGTACAACATGTGATGTGTAAACTGCTACACCCGATAAGTTAATTACTGAAAGTTCAGCTTCGTTGACATCATTTAGTGATACTGTGAATTGTCCATTACTAGGGTTTGGATATACTGATACTCCAAATGTTGTATCATCAATCGCTGTTGGCTCAGCCACTTCTTCAAAAATCACTAATGTATCTAAAGCAAAACCTTCATAGTTATCATCAATAACTGCTACGGCAACTACATATTCACCTGGCAGAGTAGGAAGAGATGTTGAACCATTATAAGTTACAAAGATGTCATCTACTTCTTCTGATGTAGTAATTGTTGCTTCTTTCTCTTCGAAATCAAACTGATGTTCTAAATCCGCGAAAGTGATTGTTGTTGTGCCTTTGTTGACTACAAACGTACCTTCAAGGCTACCAAAGTAAGAAGGGTCATTGATCGTAGCTACTACAGTATATTCTCCAACATTAATTGGTTCTGCTTCTTCTTCACCAACCATGTAGCTGTATGTAATACTTTCGAATTCCACTTCTCCTGCTGCTTCTGCATATTGCATTGTTCCATCGTATTTACCTTCTAAAGTAGTAAACGATAATGCTGCTTCAATTTTATTGATTGTCAATGTTGCAGTAGCTGATCCTTGATAGTTTTGATCATCAATTGAGGTAACAACTGCATACTCTCCACCAATTGTTGGTGCTTCTGTTGACCCATTATAAGTACTTACTACCGATAGACCTTCAATGCTTGGTGTACCTAACAGAGTCTTTGGTTGACCATCAAAATCTACTGCAAGGTCAACAGCTTCTACTGTCGCTTCTGCTTTTTCAATAGTTAATGTTGCCTCCGCTTCACCTTGATAATTGGTTTCATTGATCATGGCTTTCACTGCATATTCTCCAGCATTCATTGGTAAATCAGCTACATCATTATACATCACATCTACCATTAAACCTTCTTTTCCAAGTACCACAGTTGCACTTTTTTCTGAAGCATCATAAACATAAGATAGATCTGATAACGCCACTGAAATTGGTGCTTTTTCAATTGTATATTCAATGATTAACTCACCTTGGTAGTTCACTTCATTGATCATTACCTTTAATTGGTGATCACCTGCATCTGTACCATTACCGCTTGTTAATTCTTCCATCACATTCAATGCATCCATTGACAAAGTATAAGTTGGTAATTGAACTGCTTCATTATACACGAAGCTATCCAAGTTCTTTGTAATTGTCACCTCCTGCTTTGTAATTTCATAATCAAATGAAGTGAATCCATAGTAAGTATCATCTTCATAAGTAATCTTCACTTGGTATGTACCAGCATCTGATGGCACCTCTTCTGCATCATTGTAAGTAACAGTAACCGTACCCGCAGAGGTATCGATTGCGTTTTCACTTTCATCAGCTACTGAATATACTACGGCTTGAGATGAGCCATTGTATACTACCGATGTAATTTCAACAGAAATATCAGTAGTCATTTTGCTTGAAATGATAAACTCTGCTTCGTTACTACCTTCAAAGTTTTTATCATCAATTTCAGCATATACCATATAGTCACCACCTTCTTTAGGATCTACTACTTCTTCGCCTTCTTGTGAATAAGTTAAGTTTACAGTAACCATCACTTCCTCACCATCACCATCAAGTACTTTATAAGATGCCGCTTTTACATTTCCATCATTCAGATGTACCAAGTCAAATAATTGAATTGTTGCTGTTGCCTTTGTAATCTCATAATCAACCGCTACACTACCTTCATAGTTAGGGTCTGTAATTGTTGCTGTGGCAGTATATTCAGCGACATCAATACCTAAAGTGTTATCTTCTCCAGAAATTTCCACATCGAAATCTACTTCTGGCGTCACTGTAATCTCTGGAGTTTGTTCTTCACCGTTATAAACAAACGACTTGTCTTCACCAACAGTAAACTCAACAGCTGCTTTCTCGATTGTAAAAGTACCCTCTAAAGTAGCATCACTCTTGTAGTTCATATCATTTACGGTCACTACCACTGCATAAGCTTTAGCATCGACTGGATCTTCAGTTTCTGAATCGTAAGTAACGTCTGCATTTACAACATCAGTTAGATCTTCATCTGCTGCACCTGTAATTTTGAAACCATAACTTTGAGCCATAGCATTATAAGTAGCTGTTGTACTTGTTTCTGAAAGCGTAACCGTAGCTTTATCAATGGTTAAAGTAGCAGTTGCTTCACCTTGGTATAAAGTTTCGTCAATGCTTGCTACAACTTTATACTCTCCAGCATTTACAGGAGCAGTAGTTGTTGGATCTTCTTCACCTTCTTGGTACGTAATTGTATAGTTATAATCCGATGTTACGCCCACAGTTTTTTCAGTACCATCATAAGTAGCTGATAAGTCTTCTGTAGTTAATGTAATTGCTGCTGATTGTTTTGTTACTGTAATCTCAGTTACTAATTCGGCGTTAAAACCTGATTCTAACACATCCAATGTTGCTTTTACAGTATAAACTCCTGGCATTAAAGGTAAATCAGCACCATCATTATAAGTTACTGTTAAAGTTACTTCTCCTGAAATATCGTTTCCACCTTCATCTTCGATAGAGAAAGTAGGTGTATCGATAGCTTCTCCTGTATACTCGATTTCACTAGCAGATGTTAATTTAATAGTTGCTGGTGAACCTGAAAATTCATACTGACCAACATCTTTTCCACCTCCAATCGCTGCGTTTCCTACAATATCATTCGTACCTGTATTGTATCCATTGTCAATCGCTACACTACCAAAGTAGATGGGTAAATAGTATACACCTTTATCATTCTTAGGTAAGACAAATGCTCCATTCTCATCCACTGCTAAGCTGGTACCCACTTTCATTTGTTCTTTTACATTCTTCACTATTAGCTCAGGGTCCTCCTCATCAAAGATATTTGAAATGACCTGGTTTGTTGAATTCTCACCGAACTCAACAGTAGAATTTTTGACATTAAGAATGTTGTATTCTAAATTTTGAGCTTCTTCAATAATACGAGACTGCTTTGCAAATAAATCGACAGACCAATTTTGGCTTTTTCCTGCTACATAATTGTAAAGTAAGTTATTTCTAAATTCAAGGATATTTGCTTTTGGTCCTTTCCAATGATCTAATAAAATGATACCTGCAGCACCACCTGCTGCAAAATTTGAATAATTACCTACAATTGTAGTGTTATTCATCTTTAGGTTTGCATCATTTTTATCATTAGCAGCAACCATAATTGCTCCACCATATTCAGTTCCACCCGCATTCGTAGAGTTATTATAGATCAATGTATTTTCCATTGTCAGATCCTTTAAAGCCACACTAATTGCCGCTCCTTTATCTTCTGAAAAGTTTTCTGCAAAATAAGAATCATATACTTTTAGGAAACCTGCTGTATGAATGGCTCCACCACCTACTTTTTTTGACGCATTGTAGAGCGCTTTATTACCAATAATATTACAAGATCTAATTTCTACGTTGGCACTCCAATCAATAAATAAGGCTCCTCCATTATCAGCATTTCCAAAGTCTCTAATGGTAACATTTTCGAAAACCATATCTGTCACTTGGATTTTCATAAATCTAGCACCGTATGCTTTATCACCTTGGAATACGGCTTGTTCATCTCCCCAACTTTTGATGGTAACATCATATCTAGAAGTAGAATTATTAGACCCTTTAAGCGTAATGTTCTTATCCTCTGTAAAAGTACCTTTCACATAAATAATAGTAGCCACTTTCTGTTGTAAGTGATCCGTACTTAATGCTTTTGTAAGCGATTTTAATGGGCTTAACTCTGTTCCGTCATTACTGTCATTACCACTTGTGGCATCAACATAGATCACATCTCCTGTTACATCTTCAGCGAGAGAAGCCTGAGTGAAACTGAAGAGGAATGTGATTGTCAATAAGTTTAGTAAAAAAATTTTCATTCCATTATAAAATAAAATAAGAAAATAGCCGCTTCGTAATATTATTAGATATTACGAATGCGTAATAAAAGTTTGAATATTGAATTCCTGTTATAGAAGGTAAAGTCAACTTCTATGGTTAAGTAGTATTTTGTTTAGTAAGAGGTCATTCAACATCATATTGTAAAATTATTGGAATCAAGTAGTTTATATGAGCTCAAATTAGACCATTTCATGACAAATAATTGACATAAATGACACAAAATATAGGTTAATTAGCGTATAAACAACATTTATTTTAATGTTATTTTAGAGCGATAAATCTCATCATTAGATCCCTTAATTTGTAGCACATAAATACCTCTAGGAAGACTACTTACGCTAATGACATCTACCTGATGTATCTCTGTTATTAGGTAATTTACTCCCAATAGATTGGTCATGGTCACCTGTTTAGGTCCATCCCAATTTCTAGTATTAATCGATAATTGATCCGTTGCTGGATTTGGATAAACCATTACCTGAGTTGCATGAGAGTTTGTAGATGTAACTTGATTATTTTCTGTAATTGAAAATGTAATGGATGCCTCAATATTAAAAGAAGTATTGATTGCTGTTACCGTCACTTCTCCCTCTGCCTTTGCAATCAGAATGTTATTTGTGATAGTTGCTATATTCTTGTCATCAACAATAAATTCGAAATCTTCTAACGCTAATTCTTCATGATCGATAATAAGATCTAAAGTAATCACATCTCCAACAGACAACTCAGTAAAGTGATCACCAAACGAAACGTTATAATCTGGTGTTTCAACAATTGTATTCGTATTAAAGTTATTGTCTGCTCCAATATTGGGGATTTGGGTAGATACTGTTAACGAGTTACCAAAAATATCCTGCTGTGGGAATGGTGTCACATCTTTAAAAATACCTTTCCCTATAACATAGAAAGAAGGTTCAGGAAATGATTGGCCTGCATTGATTACTGGACTCTCTTCTAAAATTTGATAATTTTCTTTCTGACTTTTCCCTTTATCTTTAAATAAAGGATCTTTCATCAATGCTTTTGTATCTAATTTAGAGAAGTCCTCATTTACATTACCAAAGAATAAATTATTGGAAACTATAAAATCCTCTTCCATTTCTAATTCGATAATATCTCCTATTCTTCCCTCTCCTTCATGAACAAAAATATTATTGTACACATAGGTATTTTTACTATACATTGTGATATCTGGAGTATAAGGCTTATCGATGTATACTGTATTATTATAAATATATACACTATCTGATGGGATGTGTTCTCTCTGAACTTTGATTCCATCTACAGTTGTTGTGCCCACAAAACCGGAAGTCCATAGTGTATTTCCATGAAAATCTCTAAAACCATCATTCACACTAACATTAAAACGATAAGCTACATTGGTATTGTCTCCTAGTATTTCCACAAAACCACCTTCACAATCTTCTGTATAATTGTATTGATATAAGATATTTTTATTCCCAAAATCAATATGTAAACCATAAGAATCATTTGGACCTCTTACACTGTATGATTCATTGTATTGAGCAATAATATTATTCGAAGAAAACACCCACATTCCACTTCCTCTACCTACCAATCTTGGTTCCTCTTCAGTGCTATACCCCGTATGGTCGAAGAGGTTATTTTCTACCAATGCATTATGGACCTTAGATAGAATAACTCCAGAGCCTCCAGTTTTTTGAAATTCATTATTTCTGATCACAAAATTAATCGACCTGTTAACGCTATCTTCTTCGGTTGTTTTTCCTTTGTGGATAGACCATACTCCTGCTTTTCCTATGTTTGTAAAGAAACAATCTTCAATTAAAACATCTCTAATGGTTATCTCCTTATCTACCTTATTACTATCCGATTCAAAACGAAGTCCAGTTACGTTTAATGCATCAAAGTCCTCAGGTAAAGAATCTCCAAAAATATCTGAGAATTTTAGGTCATGGAAGGTTAGACCTTCAGCAACCCCCACTCCCCAATTATTGGCTACCACAAGAATTCCAAAGCTCTTTTCATGTCCCCAAGAAAATCTACTCATGTTTTTTCTATCGTTCTTTATCCATAAGTGAGAAATATCTAGAAAAGAAGTATTGATCAACTTTATTGCTTCAAAATAATCTCCTCCGTCAATATTTCCAGAACCTGAAATCACTGGTAATTCACCTTCACCATAACTAGAAATTGTTATTGGTGCTAAAGCAGTTCCGCTACATTTTAGAATCAAGTTTCCTTCAAATGTGTCACCTCTTTTAAATAACAATTGATCTCCGGGTTTTAATAATCCGCCTGTATTAATGTCTTGAGCAATTTGTGATGCTTTTGCCAACGTTTTCCAAGGAGATGCCATTGTTCCTTCATTTGCATCATCGCCCTCGGCACTGAAATAATAACTTTTGGGAATTGAGCTTTCACTTTCCTGATAGATTCTAATTCTATCTAACAAAATCGTATGACCTGAAACTGCTTTAAAAGTAATCGTATTGTCACCTTCTTGAAGTTCGATTTCTAATAGTGTAGCAACAGCGGGACCAACATATGCCCAATTTGATGGATTCAAGTTATATTCTTGAAAATCATCATCATTTGGTTTTATTTCTACTTGCTGTGAAGAACCACCATTAAATTTAAAAACCTGTAGAGCGTAGGTGCCGCTTTCGGTAATATCATTAATATCAAAAGTGATCCATTCATCAGGTTCTATTTTCATAAATTCTCCACCCGAAGCATTAACGTTAGTGGTCAATACTGCACCAGATGAAAACAAAGCTTTTTCAGCTTCCAAAGATTGATCATATTCTGCAAATACCCATGAAGGTAAAAAAGCAAAAAAGAGTAGTAGTACTTTTTGCATATTAGAACTTTAGTTTGTCATTTTTAAAAAAGTGCGGGAATTGAAAAACCAATGAATGTGATCTACAGCTTAGATTCTTTTTCTCATTTTTAAAAGAAAAATAGACTCCTCAAACGAGAAGTCTATTCTTAAATCCATTACTGTTAATTGTCTTCATTAATCTACTTATAGTGAGTCACACATAACATACTTAGAAATAAATCCTACTATAACCTCCTCAAACGAAATAAGGAGTAAAAAAAAATATTCCCATTATTTATAATCTTGCCTAAAATATGGCTACACTTCTCTCAAAGAACTCATCCGAATTAATTAGTCATCGAATGACAAAGTAGCAGCGTTTTCTGCATCCTTGTATAACAAATTTATTATTTCATTATGACCTGTTAGGACAATTAATCATCAATAAATAGCAATAATCAGCTCAATGGTCACATTTCAGACCTGAATTAGCGTAAATTATACTTTTAATGGAAAATGAGTCTAGAAACCAAAAAAGGTCAGACAATATCTGACCTTTTATCATGGTATGTAATTACTATTAATAATTCTCATTTTATTAACTTTCCATAAGTCTGTTCAACTTGTGGTGAAGTCTGTTTACTTTCTTTTTGAACATTACAAACTTACTCAGTCCAAGTGTAAATGATGGTCACTTATGAACCTATTCATAACACTTTATAGACCTTCTATCATTCGTAATACATTATTACTGTTGCTGTAAACGATAACTATACATTTTATAGTTGATTTGTCTCATGTAGTTTACTAATTCGTAGTAAACCTGATCTGTTGCAGAAACTACTCCACAGTTGGCATTTTCTCCATTGCCCTTACCTGCAGTTGTTGAGTTGGCCCACATAAACCAATGGGTTCCCACACAACGAGGGTTTCTTAATGCTCCAGAAACAAAATTGATGTACTTCTCTCCTCTATTACGTTGATTGGAAGCATATCCCAATCCTGGAAAAAACTTACCTGTATCTAAAGCACCGAAGTTGAATTCTGAAATAATAAAAGGCTTATCGATGTATTTGTAGGGATACTTATAATGTTCCACTTCATTTTCGTAAGCATTAAACGACATCAAATCAAGGTATTTGGCACTCACTTCTAAATTTATGTTGTTCTTATGATTACCATGCCAACGACAACCAATATACATTGTGTTGGGTGCATATTTCTTTATCAAACGTTGTGATACCCCAAAGTAAGTCTCGCACATTTTCTTATAATGTGCTTCCGTATATTTTCTGATATTCGTCCACTTGATCTCTTTTTTCTTTACAGATGTATTTAAAAGCTCCTCCCAACTAGAGAAGCTAGTTCCAGCAAGTTTATTGAATTGATGAATCTCTTTCAAATTATCTTGTAAAAGCTTCACAAAAGCTGCTTTACCATAAGATTTCTTCCCTTTTTCTAATGTACTGATTGCCAAACCTGCAGGGTTCTTCCAATGGATCTCATTATTAACAAATACACCAAATAAGAAAGGGTCATCTGCTTTACCTTCTAATCTCTTCTTTAATTTCTCTTCCAAATTGGACTCCCACTTTGGGTTAAAGACATCAGGAAATTTCTCATGAATTTCTGGATAAGTTTCATGTACTATTACAGTGTAGGGTAATTTATTTTCTTCTTTATGTTCATTGATACTTTCTTCAGACCAACCTCCAAGAGTATTTAGTCCCCAGCTTCTCATTCTTCTTAAAGAGAAATCGATATATTTAAACTCAGAATTTTCACCATATTTTTTGTAAAGGTTCTGTTTTCCGAACATATATTTTTGACCATCATAAAACTTTGCATATTCAGGGGCATTTTTCGCAGGAAGGTTTTTAAAATAGTGTTCTCTTCCTTTAATAGGTGTCTTCACTTCTAGTTTACCTGCTCCATTTATTCCATTCGACCAAAAAAGGTGTCCCTCTGGATCAATGATCCACCATTTACCATCTATTTTCTGTGTTCTAAAGTGTCCTGTTTTATTAAATTGTGGCCCCAACTTATAGCCACCAAATCTATCCCATTCCTTAGATCCACTATATTTTAATAATTCTTTTTCCTCTTTGACTAGTGCTTCTTTTAGCTGAGCATCATTGGTAATTTTCCCTTCCCAATTTTCATGAATATATTGTCCATATTCATTGATAAATGGAAAAAACTCCTCCTTATTTTTGGTATAGATTTCTGAAACAGCATTTTGATTTTTAAACACCCTTTTCAAAATTACCCTTCTTTCAAACTCTTGTGATGGAAACTCAATATTTACCTTTTTAATACGAGAAGCATCTACCCCAGCAAAATTTAAAACCACACCTTCAGGAATTCCTTTCATCCCTTTAAAATCAGAAGATTGTGGGTAATCATTTTTCGTTACCGCATCTCTAATCATCGTACAATTAAAGACTAAATTCTCTCCTGAATTAATAAAGCCGATATGCTCATTCCTTAGGTTTTCTTTTTTCTTAAGGTATTTTTTTCTAGGATTGTCATAAATGAGTACAGGGTCAAATCGCACTTGTTGATCCGATTTATTTTCAAGTTCTATACTCATGTATTTATAGGACGTAAGGTCCCAATATTCATCAGATGCTGAAAAAGAAATCACTCCTTTACTTCCTTTGGGAATAGTAATTTCAACACCTTGTTTTACCTGATTTACGGTTAAATTGTTAGTGGTATAAGTTTCTCCATCCACCTTTTTAAGGTTTAGAACATCTTCTTGAGGAGAATCAAATCCAAATAAAGTCACTATTGCTAAGCATTGTAATGCTGTAATTAAAAAATTGGATCGTTTCATAAGAGTCAAATCAAAGATTGTTTATCAGCAATTTGACATTTTGAGTAAAAAGGAGCTGAAATGGATATTCATAATAATATCACAAAATTGACAACTCCTTTTTTTTATTAGTAAAATGTTTGTTCCTAACAACTATTCAACACTTTTGGGGTCAATAACGACTTTGATCACTTCATGTAACCCATCTTTATTTGCTGGTGGGTTATCAATAATTAATTCCCTATCGTTGTATTGGTACTTTACTTTTTCTCCTGTTCTCAATAATGTTACAGACAAGACTTTAGGTACATTTTGAATGGCTATTGGTTGATTTGGTGAACAACCTTCATAAAAAGGCCCCTTCTGCCATTTCGATTCACCAGGTCTTGCATGAACATACCAAACCTTTTTGTCCAAAGAAGTAGTGATAGGCACATTTGATTGTTCAGGGAAATGAGTTCCTTCAACTTCGTAAATCGACTGACTACTATGTTTCATCCACCTTTCCATTTTACTAAACATCACATAATTCTCATCTGGCAACGAGCCATCAGGTCTTGGTTTGATGTTTAATAGAACATTTCCTCCCCAACATCTCACTCTAGCAATCGCAAAGAGTACATCTCCCATATTTCGAATTGACTCACTTTTGTTGGATTTCCCTTCATAAAACCAACCATATCCTTTATTCAAACTCATACATACTTCCCACTTTACACCATTTGCTTTAAGCTTTTTCATATGCTCCCACTTCACCATATGAAAGTTCTCAGGTGTAACAAAATGAGTTCCAGGGTAAGGGCCTTTTTCAAAATCTAGATGATAGACATTTCCTCGATTATTGAATAACATATCTGGGTTATACGCCAAGGCTGTTTCTTTAAAATTAACGGGTAAACCCGAATCCCACCACCAAATATCAGGAGTGTATGCTTTCATCAATTCAAAAGCAATTTTTTTCTTCTGTTTTAGAATTTTCACCGGAAGTGGTGGAATCGAAGCTTCTGATACATATTCACCCTTCCAGTTCAGTACTTTTCCTTTATATTTCATCAAGGACATATATTCCTTGTCCAAGTGCCAATCTGCTCCAGAGAAATAGAAGCCTAATTTCAAACCTTCGTTTTTTACTGCCTTTACAAATGGTTGAAGCAAATCTCTTCCTTCTAAATTCTTTTGAACACCAAGGTCTGTATGTTTACTTGGCCAAAGGGTATATCCGTCATGATGTTTTGCCGTAAGCACTACATATTTAAAACCTGCCTTTTTTGCAGCATTCATCCAAAGCGAAGGATCGTAATTCTCAGCAGTAAACCTTTGGATAGATTTTTCATAATACTCTTGGTAAGATGCCATAGGTTGGTCACTCCCTTTTTCTTTAGGTCTTCGCATGACCCATGGAGATCCATAATAGCCCGCAGCGGTTCCCCAGTGAATAAAAAGTCCTAAGCCCGCATTATTAAACCATTGGGCATTTTCAGTCATTTCAAGAGGATTACTCAATGTTAGACGCCATGGTAAGTCTCCAGAATTATGTCCGCCTTCCATTTTCATGGCTAGGTCAGCAATTTCCTTTTGCTCGTTGGTAGTCTTTTTCTCTTTTTTCTGGCTATATCCTTTACTTGTTACTACAAGTAGCAGAAAAATTAGTATTGGTTTCAAGATATTCATTTCATTCTAAGTGTTTATCGAATATCATTTTTTCTTACTTAATGGATAGGCACAGAATCAAAAAAAGATAGCATAATTCTTAATAAGTTGAGCCTAAAAAGAATTATACTATCTCAGATCTATTGTTTAAGGTTTACCTACCAGCTATTTAACCAATCCTCTGCTACTGCTGTCCAATCTGGAGCATCAGCATTGGACTTTCCGAAACCATAACCATGCCCGCCCTTGGGATAGAGATGCATATCTGTACTGATATTGTTCTTCAGTAAGGCATCATATAGTACTAAAGAGTTCTGGACCGGCACTGCTCCATCATCAGCTGAATGAACAATAAAAGCTTTAGGTGTTTTCTCTGTCACCTGCTCTTCATTCGAGAATTGCTCTATTAATTGTTTCGTTGGTTCTTTACCAAGAAGGTTATTTCTAGAACCCATATGTGTTATCCCTTTTTTCATAGACACAACAGGATAAATTAGCATCATAAAACTAACTTGAAAAGACTCTTTATCAATTTCATCGGTAGCTTCATAATAACTAGTAGAATGCGTGGCTAATGTGGATGCTAGATGCCCACCTGCAGAAGAACCCATTACACCTACTAATTCTTTTTTAATATGTAGCTTTTGTACATTCCTTTTGATCCATCGAATGGCTCTTTGTGCATCCTGAATGGGTGCTTTGTAAGACTCTATGACAGAGGCTGCTTGAGGCGATCTATACTTCAATACAAAAGCTGCAATCCCTTGTGCGTTCAACCATTTTGCATAGTCTGTTCCTTCCCAATCATAGGCTACACCTCCATAGCCGCCTCCCGGTAATATTAATATTGCTTTGCCGTTTGCATTTCTTTCTGAAGGCAAAAATATTTCTAATGTTGGCTTTTGTACTTTGCTGATAAACGTAATATCTCGCTTTGCTATATCTTCACGCTCTTCAGTGGATTTATAATTGGGAATATCTTTTTCATCCCATAATTCTATTAGTTCTTGTCCGTAAGTTGTTGAATATAAAAGACTCATCATTATGTAAATAAAAAGAGATTTCCTCATGGTCTGTTTGTTCATTGATCTTGTAAGTTTGATACCTTTAAATTAGAGTTTTTCATCCAAAATATTCAATAAAAAAAAGGAAATGACTTCAAAATTGATATCACTTCCTTCACATTCCTAAAATTAATAAGTAGCCAAACTATAATTTCTTTGATAAGGCTTTTGGTTGCTTTAATTGATATTCAGTATCATATAAATCAACTTGTTCTCTTCTCCATCGATCTCCTTCCATATATAATATCTGAGGACAAGAAACATCCCAATCCCCTAATTGCTTTAGCATTTCTATTACCATTTCTCGGTGTTGGTCTGCTACGTCATTTTGCTCAGATGGATCTTTATCCAAATTATACAACATCGGTAATCGATCTGGTAGTCGGATTAGTTTCCAATTTCCTTTTCGAATACCCGCACTGATCGTAAACCTCCACATCATTGTTTCATGTGGGTTGCCCTTTTTTACTTTTGTGAGGTAAGGATAAATATCCACTCCATCTAATTGATCTTCCTCCGTTGTTTTTCCTCCCGCTAATGCTACAAAAGTGGGTGTTAGATCTAATGATGTTATTGGTAAATCGTATTGTCCCTTTTTTAAATGTTTTGGATATGAGATCACAAAAGGAACTCTAATCCCTCCTTCTAAAAGGATCCCTTTTTGTCCATTCAATGGGGCATTTATAGACGCATTATGATTACATGGACCACCGTTATCACTCAAGAAAACAACAACTGTATTTTCATATAGTCCCTGATCTTTTAACTCTTGAATTATTCTACCAACATTAATATCTAGTCGGTGAATCATCGCAGCATATGTTCTTCTTTTCTTGTCTTTTATTTCTGAATACAATGCCATATCCTCTTCTGTTGCTTGCATTGGTGCATGAGGTGCATTAAATGAAGCAAATAAGAAAAATGGCTCATCTTTATGTCTTTTTATAAAGTCTAAACATTCATCGCCTTTATCATCTGTAATGTAAGAGATAGGCTGTGGTTGTTTATAGTTAGATTCAATACGGTAAGGATAAGGAGTTCCATTCGGTCTATTGGCAAAATAGTTATGGCCTCCACCTCTATATCCCCAAAATTCATGAAAACCTCTCTTTGTTGGATGAAAATGATCTGCTTCACCTAAATGCCATTTTCCTATCAGACCATTTACATAACCTAAGTCTGCAAGTCTATCTGCAATCGTTACCTCCTCCACTGGCACACCAATATAATTCTCATCAAATTGTGGTAAATCAACAATAGGATTATTATCGAAACCAAAATTTACTTGATTTCTACCTGTTATTAATCCGGCTCTTGATGGGCCACAAACGGGTGCTGAAACATACCCTTGTGTAAACTGAATTCCACTGTTTGCTAAAGCATCAATATTGGGTGTATGTATTTGTTTACTTCCATTAAACCCAACATCTGCATAACCCAAATCATCAGCAAGTATAATCACAAAGTTTGGTTGCTTATGTTTATCTTGGCCAACAGCTAACAATGTCCACCCTAAGAGGAATGTAAGTAATAAGTTCAGTCTGAAGTTCATCTCAAAAATATTTTAGTATATCTCAAAGGTCACTTTTTATTCCTCGTTTATGGTGTCTATTTTCATCAATTATGGGCATTAAATCGTCAATTATGCTATAAAAAAACAAATTTATGATACTTAACAGGCTTTATTATACTTTAACGAGAATGTTTCATCCCTTTCGCTATGTATGATTTAAATTTATAAAATCGCAAACTGATAGTAGAAGTGAAATGAAAAAATTTATATACTTATTTATATTCCTTCCAATAATTGTGTTATCACAGAACACATCTGATGATACATTTAATTCAGGAAGACAAGAAGTACTTTTGAAAGAAGGTTGGAAGTTCTTTAAAGGACATCATGATGATTTTTCTCTAGGAAGTTATGACGACAAAGATTGGGAATCTGTATCTATTCCACATGATTGGGCGATAAAAGGACCTTTTGATAAAAAATACGATTTACAGCAAGTAGCCATATTTCAAGACGGTGAAAAAGTCCCTACAGAAAAATCTGGAAGAACAGGTGCATTACCATATATTGGTACTGGCTGGTACAGAAAAAATATAACGATAGAAAATTCTCTTTCCGAAAAGAAAGTATTGCTACAATTCGATGGTGCGATGAGTGAGGCACAAGTCTATATCAATGGACAAAAAGTAGGAGAACATCCGTATGGATATGCTTACTTTTTCTTCGATATCACTAAATTCCTAAAAGAAGGAGACAATTTGTTGGCGGTAAGATTACATAATCAACCTAAGTCATCGAGATGGTATCCGGGAGCGGGTATTTATAGAAATGTACACCTTATTACTACGAATAAAGATGCCTTTCAACAATGGGGAACCACTATAACTACTCCATTTATCAGTCAGAAAAAAGCAAGAATAGATGTAACAAGCGAATTAGAGGGTGATATCGACCAAGTCAATTACTCAATATCTACAACAGATGGAGAGGTCGTTTCAGAAGGAGCGTCTTCATTAAAGTTTGGTAATACTATCAGTACTCAACTTAGTGTAGAAAATCCTCAATTATGGAGTCCTGAATCGCCATACCTCTATACAATTAAACTTACTGCCTTCAAACAAGGACAAGCTGTAGATCAAATAGAAAAAACTTTTGGTATCAGAGAGATAAAATATACTGCTGAAAGAGGATTTGAGTTGAATGGACAACAACGCAAGTTCAAAGGAGTTTGCCTTCATCATGATCTAGGTCCTTTGGGGATCGCAATTAATAGGGCTGCTTTAAAACGTCAGTTAGTTATGATGAAAAACATGGGAGCAGATGCGATTAGAACCGCTCATAATATGCCTTCAATAGAACAGATGGAATTATGTGATGAACTGGGTTTAATGGTAATTGCTGAGAGCTTTGATGAATGGAAAAAGCCTAAAGTGAAAAATGGTTATCATCGATTCTTTGATGATTGGGCAGCTGTTGATGTAAAAAATTTGGTAAGACGTTTGAAGAACCACCCTTCTATTGTGATGTGGAGTGCAGGCAATGAAGTTCCTGATCAATATGGTAGTGAAGGAGTAAAAAGAGCACTTTGGCTACAAAATATCTTCCATGAAGAAGATCCTACTCGTCCTGTTACTGTAGGTATGGACCAGGTAAAAGCGGTTATGGAAAGTGGTTTCGGAGCTATTTTAGACATTCCGGGGTTAAATTACCGAACACATTTATACCAAGAAGCTTATGAAAAATTTCCTCAAGGGTATCTTTTGGGATCTGAAACAGCTTCAACGGTAAGTTCAAGAGGGGTTTATAAGTTTCCAGTAAAAGAGTATAAGAAAAAGAAATATTCAGATTTCCAGTCATCAAGTTATGACTATGAGGCTTGTCCTTGGTCCAATATTCCTGAAGATGATTTCATTTTACAAGATGATCAACCATGGGTATTAGGCGAATTTGTTTGGACAGGATTTGACTACCTTGGAGAACCGTCGCCCTACAATGAGGAGTGGCCTTCTAGAAGCTCCTATTTTGGTATTTGCGATCTAGCGGGTATACCTAAAGATCGCTATTACCTTTACAAAAGTAGATGGAATACGGAGGAAGAAACATTACATATCTTGCCACATTGGAATTGGGAAGGTAGAGAAGGAGAAACTACTCCCGTTTTTGTTTATACTAATTATAATACCGCTGAACTATTCATTAATGGTGTTAGCCAAGGAAAGCGTACTAAAGATGTCACTTCTCGTTTGGATAGATACCGTTTGCGATGGATGGATGTGAAATACGAAGCAGGAACAGTTAAAGTCGTTGCTTATGATGACAATGGACAAGCTGTTGCTGAAAAAGAAATAGAAACAGCAGGACAACCACATCATTTAAAGTTAGAAGCTGATCGTTCTATCTTATCTGCAGATGGTGAAGACCTCAGTTATGTAACCGTCTCTGTTGTTGATAAAGAAGGCAACTTTTGTCCTACAGCCAATATCCCTTTATCATTTAAAGTCAAAGGTGCTACAGATTATAAGGTGGTTTGTAATGGAGATGCTACTTCTCTTGAAATGTTTCATGAACCAACCATGAAAACTTTCAATGGAAAATTAGTCGTTACTCTACAATCACAAGATATAGCCGGGAAAGGTATTTTAGAGGTAAAGGGGAAAGGATTAAAAACTGCTCAAATTGAAATTAAAGTGAAAGAGCAACCCACTTTATAAGCAAAACCCCTCTAAGACATCTTTATCAAATCTTTGAGGGGTTTCTTTTTTTAGATGTTCTGTGATTTCACTTCTTTCAAGAACTCTTTAAAAAGAGGCATTACATCTTGTCTTCTTTTAAAGTATAACATATGCCCACCCTCTTCGATTTCATATAAAGTAAAGTTATTTATTCCTTTCTCTTCACACACCTTCTTGAAATTTAAGTAATGATAGGAAGGAACAATCTTATCTGCAGTACCATGAATCATAAAAATCTTTGGCTGTCCTTGATGAACATAATGAGTGGGTGAAACACTTTGTTGAAAAGCTATATCTGCCACCTGTTCTTCATTTAAAAACTTGGGAAACCATTCTCTCTCCGGCTTAATCACAAAATCTGTAGGTGTGGAAACGGGCATTATTGTTTTCACTTTACAATCATAATCAGTATATGTACCAGAGTGAAAAGTATCTTCTGGCGATAGACCTATCATTAGTGATAAATGTGCTCCCGCACTGTATCCCCAAATGCCTATCCTATCTAAGTCCAATGGGAGTTCCCCTTCTTTTGACTTTAAACAACGAATAGCTTCTTTCACATCCTCAATACAAACTGGAAAATCTCCTTCAGAGACCAAACGATAAGAAATGGTCACTCCAACAAATCCTTGCTTCGCGACATTAAACACTTGATACAAAACATTATCCTTATCACCGTTGGCCCATCCACCTCCATGAATAAATACAACTACCGGTTTCTTTTTCTGTCCATCATCTTTGTAGGAAATTCCTAACTGATTGGCTCTTTTGGGTGTTTTTGCATCCTCTCTATATTGTATAACCTGATACGTTAATCCTTCTGGAATGTTGATCTCTTTTTCTGGTGTTCTACCTTTTTTTTTCTGTGCTGATGCTACATGGAAAAGGCTAAAAAAGGCGATCGTTAAAAAAATATATCTTCTCATCATTTCAATTTATAGTCTATTTCAAAAGTAGTAATAATGAAGGGAGAATATGAGTATTGAATTGATGAAGGTGATGCATATGTTGATCACTATAAGTAAAGTTGATCCAACAACTGCTTCTTATATTTCTGCCCTATGGGGATGGAATGTTTTTGAATAACGATAGTATTGCCTTCTATACTTTCTATCCATTTTTCATTGACTATATATGATTTATGAATTCGAATAAAGCCTCCTTTTTGTGATAGAAACTCATCATAATAAGAAAGCTTCTGATAACAAATCACAGGTTTATCTTTCACTACCAATTTCACATAATTACCACAGCCTTCTACATACTGTAAGTCTTTAATATCAATATTGATTAGCTTTTTCTCCGACTTTACAAAAAATTGATCTTTCGAAGATACCTTCTTTTCTAATTTGTTAATCGCGGTCATAAATCGACTGAAGCTAAAAGGCTTTAATAAGTAATCGACGACATTGAGTTCAAAACCTTCTACTGCGTATTCCTTATAAGCAGAAGTTACAATTACCTGAGGGGCCTTTGGAAGTGAGCGAAGTAATTCAAACCCATTCATTTTAGGCATATTAATATCTAAAAAGATCAAGTCTAAACTTTGTTCATGCATCAATTCCATGGCTTCAAATGCATCATAAGCATTGCCTTTCTTTTCTAAATAATTAAATTTTTCACAATACCCTTCTATTATTCTATGGGCTATTGGTTCGTCATCGATGATAATGTAGTTCATGATAGATCGATAGTCAAAAGTGTTTTGTAGGTGTTAATTCCTTTAATTTCTTCAAATGTATATTTATCTGGATAGATTAATTCTAATCTTTTCTTCAAATTTTCAAGGCCTATTCCAACGCGGTGATCCTGCATTGCTTTGTCAAAATTATTTTCAATAGTGAACGCGACAGAATTTCCACATTCTTCAATTTCGATGAATATGTAGGCGTTTTCCACAAGTGTTTCAACACCATGTTTAAATGAATTTTCAAGTAGAATGATATACAATAACGGTGCTATTTCAAACTCAGAAATTACCGAGTTGATAAAATGTACCTGTACATTCTTCTGATAGCGAATTTTATGTAACTCTATATAATTTTCAAGGTATTTAATCTCTTCCTGAATGGGTACTTTTTCTTCTCTTCCTTCATAAATCGTATAGCGCATCATGTCTCCAAGCTTTAGCACCACTTCTGGTGCTTTATCCGATTTTTCTACTGTAAGCCCATATAAGTTATTGAGCGTGTTGAAGAAAAAATGAGGGTTAATCTGACTTTTTAGAAGTTGTAACTCAGCACTTGCTTTCTCATTTTTTAATGATTTTATCCACTTCCATTGTTCATATACCCACAAACAGAAAAGAATAGGAATTGATAAAGCCAAAGAAATCGTAATCGTCTCAAACCTTTCATGTTCATCCATGCCAATGTTACATAACAGAACAATACCCATCATGCATGCATAATAGATATATACATATTTTAGGAAAAACTGTGGAGTGATAAAATAACCAATCATACTAAACCACATCACTACCATAAATATGGTGGTATAGTTCTCTTGAATTCCAGCACTTTCATCGTAAATGTTAATAAAAATAAGAGCGAGAATTACAGCTCCTAATTTTAATAGGGCAGGTACTTTTCTCTTTAAGTAATTGAAGTTGTGAGCAATTACTGAAGATAGCCCTGACCAAAACAAGAATATAGCCACTACTTCTCCTTCCCTATCAAAAGGAATGATGATCATGTCCATCAATGACATGAGAATAAGCATAAAGAAGACGAATGAAGATCCAATGATTATTGATCTGCCGTATTTTTGTATTTTATTTTTCATGATTCTAAAGTAGCGTTAGACCAGTAGGTCAACAATTTTTTTATGTCAACCTGCTTATTTTCATGACAAACACTATCAACCAAGACAAGATACTCTTTATCAAGCAAAAAATTTATGCTTTAACGTAGAAGAATTTTAAAATGTATTTTTGAAAGTAATCCATTAAAGAGTATTTTGGCTATTCAATAATAATGAAAATACATTTCAATGGGGGCAAAAAATAAAAAAGCAAATAAAGATACAAGTATATCGGTAAGGGTAAATTCTGACCTGCTCAACTTGTATAGAAAAGAGATTAAAAACAGTGAGAAAACTGTTGCTGAAAATCAAGACTTACTTTTAATAAGTACTATTTTACAAAGAAATACAGAGTTTGAAAAAGGCTTTGAAGAATCGCCTTTAATGTCCATGACAAGAATTGCACTCTCACTTGCAACCAACAATGAAAACTTTGATTATATCTCCGCTATTGAGTATGTAGAGAAAAATGGGAAAGAAATATACGATATGTGTACAACCATGTCAAAATTAACTGGAAAGACTTTTAATGATGTTATTGACTCCATTGTTTCTCAAATAGAGATTAAATAATCATCTATCCGTTACAAAAATAATAAGAGGCAGAGTTGCCTCTTTTTTTATGCACTTTTGATTTTAAACTGACTATAAGACCATTCTTAATTCTATTTTTTGACATGTCATTTCATATATTTAATACATTTCATAATTAAGAAAAGTTAAATACATTTTTCTCTGTAACCCTTTTTGAATAACTACGTCTCAATACTATATAAAATGACATTTCATTTTTAATTAATTTGAAAAACATGAGTTGTAAGTTTTAGATGATGTTTGCTAACACTTCAATCTGTTTCATTTCAGCTATTAAGAATTTAACTCTGAGCGAGAAATTGTCTACTGTCAATTCGAAGCTCGAAAATCAATTTTATTAATCACAAAAATCAAAACAATGAAAAACGGAAAATTATTAACTACTGCATTTTATCTTCTTTTCTCCATCTCTATGGGGGTCATCTTTTCTTCTTTGACTTCTTGTAGTAAAGAAAAGAATAACGATCCTAATCCAACCCCTCCTAGACCTGAGGCAAAGGCAGGTTTCTCTTTTAAAAATATGATCGTTGATATGTCGGAGTATGACTTGGACGATTTATGCCCTGCCACTGATGAGGTACGATTTAAAATATGGGATGCTTATGGTAATGAAGAGGACGTTACTATTGCTGAAACCGAAGACTTATGGCAATTAAAGGAAGAAGGTTTGTTGCAAATCACATTACAAACGAAAATCATGATTACAAAAGAAAAACCCGTTTACTTCATTGGTTATCCGAAATCAGAAGTGGATAAAATGATAGTCCCCAAACAAGTAAAACGAGAGATGAGAATCCCTGAAGAATTGCATGGGGAAATTCCTACTGATAAGATCGTCGAGACCGATTTCAATCTATATATCCATGACTTTAAAAGAAATAAAAAATAGTAGATAAATGGATAAGACACCTATAATTAACTAATCTATTACGGGTTCTTTACCCCTCGTAGTTATCGGAAATTTACTTTGATAACCACAAAACGTTTTCTTTACATTACTACTTAACAAAGGAGGAGTATTCAGTTACTCCTCCCTCTCAAAACATGAATTTTATGAATAATATAAAGATAAATCAAATCAGATTCATTCTCGTTTGGATGGTAACCGTTTGGGCATTCCCTACTAACTCTTATGCAGGAGTTCCACCGATTTATTACCAAATTGAGTTAAATGAAAATAGCCATTATTACACAGTACAGGCAGAAGGAACTCCTTTTGAAAGAGGATTTACCCACGGCAAAAAGCTGAAAAAAGAAATTAGGTATGCCATTAACCGCTTTAAGTACGATTTAACTGTACCTATGATGCAGTCTGTTGGTTTACCAGCAGAGTATCATCAATACCACAATTATGTGCTACAAAACACTGGATTTATAGAAGCGATAAAAACACAAACCCCTGATCTTCTCGAAGAGTTAGAAGGAATTGCTAAAGGAGCTGAAGTTAACCTTGAAGACCTATTGGTTTACAATATTAGCTTTGACGAGATATTTGCAGTACTCGAAAAGATGACAGGGCATAACCCTGCTTTTATCGAAGGAAATGATTTAAATGGTCATTGTAGTTTTGGATCAATCCGTGGCAAAAAGAGAACGACATCTATCTATACTTGTGATTGGGCTCGTCCTTTTGAAGGCTCTCAATGCGTGATGGTGTATAAAAAGTTTGATGGTACGACGATGTTGATCACTGGATATGTCGGCACTGTAGGTATACAAGGGGTTAATCTCAGTAATGGGTTTTCTGTAAATGCACATTCAAAATTTGATCTTAATGCAGACCTCAATGGTTTACCTTCTTTATTCTTTGCTAGAAGATTAATGGAAGCAAAAGATAAACACGATGCGGTAGTAAAATTATCAGAAACTAAGATCGCTGTTGGTTTAGGATACGTGATTACAGATAAAAATGGTTCTGTTGCCTATGAAGTATCTCCGAATCAAACAGAAAAGTATAACCCTGGAAGTCACTGGTTTGCTATAGCAAATGCTGCTAGAGTAAATAATGATTTAAAAGCTTCAGTGAAAGAACATTTTAAATTAGATGAACAGGTCAACATGAAAAGACTTCCAAAAGGATATTGGGAACACAATGCAGACAGTGAAACTCGATATACAATGATTAAGGAAGAATTAACGGATAAAAAATGGATGACGGTTTACGAATGGGTTAATCTATTTAAACAATACCCCATTGGAAAGTATGTTGATGAAAATCAAGCAACAACCAACTTCTGGATTATTGTAGAGTTTTCAGATAAGTACATAGATATATGCACCGCTCCCGGTGTACCTGGCGAATTACAGGCAGAAACAATACGTGTGAAATACCAATAATAACAATGCGTTAGAGAAGTAGTGATAAAGGATTAGTGTCGTTTGACCTAATCCTTTTTACACTATATTCATTTTATTCAACTATAAATCTAGCTGTGATATTTTCTCCATTATTGTCTGTCAATAATATCACATAAGTCCCTTTAGGATATTGGCTTACATTAATTTCTAACCCACTTAATAAATCATCTTGATACATAAGTCTACCCATGATATCATAGATCTTTACTGTTTTATGCTGATGATCGTTTGTTTCTATAGTCAGCACTTCTTTCGCTGGATTTGGAAAGACTTTAAGTAATAATCCATCGTCAAAGATTTGATTAGGTATATATTCAGCATCACCTAATCTTTTAATTTTAATGGAATCTACCCAAACATTTTCTCCTTTGCTATCAGTACTTGACCATTCAACTTTCACATCTTCACTATTAGGATCTGTATTGAAAATGATACTTTGTTCATTATTTTGAGTACTGCTTATTTCTTGTTTTGTGATTAACTCTTCGTCTTTATCAAAAACACTGAATTGTAACGTTTGATTTTCCAATTGAGCAGTAAAGACAATTTCATATTGAGAATTAGAAGCTGTTTTGATCCACTGTGATAGTTTCGCATTGGCTCCTATTTTAGCAGACGAATTATCAATATTTACTGTTCCTTGTGTTTCCCAACATGAAAGCTCTTTCTCAAAGTCTGGATTCAATACATAAGCTGTTTTCTTAAAAACAACCTCATCTAGATATGATTTTCCTGTACTACCTTTTGTTCTTTCAAATACAATCTGCAATGAGTCTGTTACTTCCTCAGTTGTAAACATTAATCGGTATCCGGTATAATTTTCACTGTTCACCTCAATCGCTCTGATTGGTTTTCCATCTTTATCCTGAATAGATAAAACGGCATTGCCATTCTCTATATCTTGTACTCTTGCAAACGCACTTAATGTATATGTGGTATTTGGCAATACTCTTCTCCATGAGTTCAGTTGCCCTGTTCCTGTTAACTCTGCAGCATATACACCATAATAGGCAGAAGTTGTAGCCATCACTTGATCATCAGAATTCCAATTGATAAGTTTTGCTTCAAAATCACCATTTTCATGAAGTCCTTCCAGAGGTGCTTGCTCAAGTTCTACTCTTAAGATTCTGGGTACACCTTTTGGAATCTTTATAGCGATTTCACTTTCAGTACTAGACAGTATACCTAAGGAGTTTCCTGAGAGTTGATCAATAACTTCACAAGATCCTGTTAATGTATTTCCTGCTTTAAAGCTAACTAAACTTTCTTCTGGAGTTAGAAAGCTGTTCCCCATTAACATCACATAATACGTTAATGGATCATTATCTTTCCTCAATGTCTGCCAGAAACAAGTCCCATCAACATAGAAATCTAAATTTTTCTTTTGTACTCTCAGTTCTGAAAGTATATGTTCTCTACCTTGTTGCAAAGAAAAATCATCCCAAGAATCTCCGTTTGTTTGGTAGGCCACATTACACCAATTATTACCCTCGACTTCAACGCTTTGTCGATGAGGAACGAAGGTAACAAATCCGCCTTCTGAGGTAGGTAGCATATTATCAAACCTTCTTTTTGCATTACTGATATAGCTTGTTACATCTGTTTGAGGTACATCATTAAAAGCATTCCAACATGCTAATCTACTTAGTACATATTCTTTTATATCAGCATTGTATAACTCATGATCATGCTTATAATGTTGCTCTTTCATACGTTCAGTTCCATTATAAAGCGTTACTGCAACAGGTGAAATCCCTTTCATTTCACTTGGACTTTGGGCATGTGGGTAAATACCACTTTCTACTATTTTCAAGAAATTCAAAACCCCCTTCTGATAGGCCTGTGTCCATTCTTCTTCTTTATCAGAAACATCACCTCTAGTGTATAAAGGATTTTCTTTACTAGTTACAGATGTTAATCTAAAAACCTTAGCTCCTAAGGCATATTGAGATAGCATTTGTCTTAAGACTACATGAGCATTACGCATACCACCCCATTCTGCTACTCTATTTGGAGTCAGGTTATCTCCAATAATATTACAACCCCAGTTTTTAACGTCTCCATTCATCCATAAACCTACTCTTTCTTGAATACTTAAATCTTGTACCCCTACATTCGAATTCTCAACCCCTGGTACTAAAATATCTCTGTATTTAGGAAAATATTCATCCCCTTGTTCTTGAGAAAAAGAACTTATTATTGCTCCTTTTGCACATAACATTATCATAGGTGGTTTTGCCTTAATAGCTTCAGCTTTTTCTAAAACTGCATCCAACATTGGGGTATAAAAATCGAAGTATTCGTCTGTTCTTAATTCTTTAGATCTAGCCATCATGTAACATTCTCCATCTACTATCGAAGCTTCGTAGATGGATGCCAGTGTTTCAGGAGTCATGTATAAATGGTTACCATGACCAATGATAATACTAAAATATACGCCCTTATTTGCTAATGCCTTACTAAAAGCAATTACTCCCTCAGCTGTAATATTGGGGTTTTCACCTTGGGTTGTTTCGCCATAGATGGCAGTATTCATGGTCAAGGCTAGTCGAACATTCTTACTTCCTCCAATTTTAGCATACCATTTTTGCATTTCATCGTAGGCTGCTTGTGCTCTTACATTACAATTATCAGCGGTCATGTCCCAACCTAACCATCCTCCAAATGAAGAACTTACAAACCAGATGGGTTCACGGTTTTCCTCTTTTTCTTCTGTCTTAATTTGTTGGAGGCTGTTCGTCAGTTCATCAAGGTTATCATTCACTTCTTTAAAAGCTCCTCGATAAGCAATTTTTCTTGCTTGCTGCTGCCAATCAGAAGTACTAACATCTACTACATAGAAATGATCATCACCATTCATAGGTCCCGACAGCACTACTTTATCATATCCTCCATTTCTATCTTCTAATCGGGCAATACTTGTAAAATGATAATCAGAATGTGCCCATGTATATTCTTCTATAGAAAATGCCTTTTCATCAACATTATATTTTGATAAGAAAAGATCATCGCCATATAAAGTAAATAATTCCTTTGCTTCATCAGTTGTAAAATTACCAGGCAAACCATGTTGCATCAGGTATTTTCCAGTGTTTGTGATATGGTCTTTGTTTTTATATCCTAGAAGGCCCTTTAAGTATTGCTTGGCAAAGTCTTCATACTTTTTGAGTGTAAGCTTCTCATCTTCCTCCAGCATTGATGAAAATTCTTTTGAACCCAAACCATTTTCTGGATGAAATACTCCCCAATGAGCTACAATATCTTCGTCTCCATCATTATCTATATCATAAGCAAAAGGTAATTGTTTGTCAGTAAAGCCCAAACCAGGAGTAGTGTTATCAGAAATAAAACCTGTATCTCCATTCCAATAACTAGGACGGGTATAAGTAGAAATATCCAACACATCTAAGAAGTTATTCCCTTCAAAACTCCTTCGATTAATAAATACAGCAACTTCATCACTCCCATCTCCATCAAAATCACCAGCTACCAAATGACGAATCAATCCAGCTAAATTACCTGATTTATCTGTTTTAGGTCGAACGGTTTTTTGTAATTCCAAATCAGTATTAAAAAAGTAGACAAGTCCATCTACTCCCGAGGTCATAATTATAGTTTCCCCATCAGAGTTTTTACCTACTGTTGCTGTATACAAGGCTCCTGTACTAACATTCTTATCTTTTAATAGTTTTCCTGTAGAGGACAGTATTCTTAAATGTCCATCCGTACCTGGCAAAATTATCTCCTCCCCTTTACTGCTTGCTATTAACTCTTCAGCAAATATTCTGATACCAAGACTAGGTAGATCGGTATATTCCCACAATCGATTATCTGCCTCAGGGGATGTTATTTCAGAAGGTCTTTGAAATGCAATTACTTTTCCTTCCACAGTCATTGCAATCACATAATCTTTATAACCTACACCATCTAAATCTGCTGTTGTTACATGAATTAGATTGTCTCCCTGTGTATTGTAAGGTTGAAAATGAGAAAGGTTTTCTTGTGAAAAGGCAAAATATGAAGTAAAAAATGTAAGTAGAAAAAATATAAATAGCCGCTGCATAAATCTGCTTTGTTTGATTGTATTGAAGTAATAATTCAATGACAATAAAAGTCTTTTTAGATAAAAATATGAACACAGAAAAGTATGAGATTAACACAAAGCATTAATTATTAATACAATAGTTCATCAAGGAAAATGAGATAGTGATTGAGTGAAATAACCTAAGTAAAAATATTTTACCATAAGATCGAAAAACTTCCAGCTCATTAGCGAAGTCTTAAAAAAACAAAGCAGTATACCAATTAAGATATACTGCTTTTTATCAGTTTTATACCCAATTTATTTTACAATAAAACGGCTTGGGATTCGATGACCATCTTGGTCAGTAACAATGACAATATATGTTCCTTTTGATAATTGCGAAACAGGAATTTTGATAGAACTATCAAACTGTTTCTGCAGGATAGAATGACCTACTAAATCAAAGATTTCAAGTGATTTTTCACCTTTATGATTCTCCAATCTAAAAGTGATATAATTAGAGGCAGGGTTCGGATAAACCATTAAGTTTTCCAGTTCATTTTCTAATGTCTCTGCACTAATTTTTCTTGCAGAGGAAGCTGGTGCTTTGTACAACATCGCGTTATCTAAATAAGCATAACCTGTACCTCCAGAAGGTCTCCAGAAATAAACTTTTATTGTTGTCTGATTTGCACCTGTTTCAAAAGCGACCTCGTGATAAGTATAATTTTGGTTGGTGATATTCTTGAATGCAATACCATTAGAATTCTCATCATTTACTCCCAACACTACTCTTTCAGAAGAAGGATTATCTACTTTAACATATCCTGAGAAAATATAAGATGTATTTGGTTCTACTTCTACAAATTGGTTACATGAAGCTACTCCATTTAATCGTAATGCAGCTCCTTCATAAGCACCACTCGTTGTTGTAGTGATGTCTTGCCAAGTACCCCAATGGTTTAAACCATCTTCAAAATCACCATTTTTAAATGCTTCAATACTTGATGGAGATACTGTTACTTGAGTAGTAGCTGTAAACTCGCCATCAACTGTTTTCACTGTAATATTGGCCGTTCCAACTCCTTCAGCTGTGACTGTTCCATTAAATACAGTTGCTACCGCACTATTGTCACTACTCCAAGTCACTGATTTGTCTGACGCTGTATTTGGTAATACATCTTCTGATAAAACTAAGTCATCACCCACAAACAATGGATTCACTTGTGCTGAGACTGTCACTTCAGTAACAGGTACATATACCGTTGGTTTTTTCACCACTTTCATATTATCTACAGTAGCCACTGCACTACCACTTTGCGGTAACCATGAGTATACTTTTACTGTTTCATTATTTCCAGAATTAAATACGACCTCATGGTATTTGTATACACCAGAGTAAATATCTTTCGATTCCAATCCTTTATTGGCTGCATCATTTACACCTAAAACTACTCTTTTTGATGTATCTGTGATCTTCATGTAAGCGGATAAAATATAGTCGGTATTTTTTTCAACGTCAATCCACTGATTTAAAGATCCTTTAGTTGTAATCGCCATAGCAATATTGCCTTCATATGCATCTGAGGTTTCTTGAGGATTATTCCATGAGCTCCATTCGCTATTAAACCCTTCTTCAAAACCGCCATTAATAACTAAATCTACTTCAGGTTCAACCCCTACTGCTACATTTGTTGATGCTGTAAACCCTCCATCAGTTGTTGTTGCTTTTATTACAACATTTCCGTTAGCTACAGCAGTCACTAAACCTGCTTGATCAACTGTCGCAATTGTTTCATCATTACTCGACCATGTTACAGATTTGTGAGTTGCATTTGATGGTAAAAGCGATGCCGTAAGCTGTACCGTTTCTCCTATTTCAATAGCATTCCCTGCTCCAGAAACTTCTACTCCAGAAACACGAACATCATCTTTATGGTAACCACTGTTAAACGTATTGTCAGCTCCGATATTTGGAATTAAATTTCTAACATCCACATCATTACCATAGATGTCTTTTGCAGTATATAGAGAGAAGTTTTCAAAAATACCTTTACCGGCCATTGGGAATGATGGTTCTGGTAGTACTCTACCACTGTTAATAGCAGGGCTACTTTCTTGTAGCTGATATCCATAAATATCACCTGCTGTTTCGTCTACAAAAACAGGGTCTTCACCAATAATTTTATTGTTATCAAGATTTGTGAAAGCAGGTGCAATATCTCCATAGAACATATTGTTGTCTACTATTAATTCACTTCCATTTTCAATATCAATCATGACTTCTTCAGCTCCTACTTGTGCTCCATCAATAACCTTAAAGATATTGTTGTAGATATAAGTATTCTTTGCAAAAATTGAGATATCTGGCTTATAGCCTGCCTGATCATAAAAAACAGTATTGTTGTAGATAAAGCTACTGTCTGAACGAACAGGATCGTTTCCTGTGCCTACATAACCTGATAACCAAATAGTATATCCATGATGATCTCTAAAACCATCATTTTTACTCACATTATAACGGAAAGTACTGTTAACACATTCTCCCAAAATCTCAACAAATCCACCTTCTGTGTCTTCACTATAATTGTATTGGAAAATTGAGTTTTTACAATAGAAATCCACATGTCCTGAAGCATAAGTATCACCAAAACCTCTAGACCTAAGTTGTTTGTTGAATTGAACTACAACGTTTCTTGTATTCCAAATCCAGCATCCTTCACCTCTACCATAAAAGAGGTCTTGAACATTTTTCTCTCCGACACCTAAATCAATAAATGTATTTTTCTCTACGATCGCATTACAAACTGATGATAGAATTACACCATCACCACCTAATTTCTCAAAATGACTATTTCGAACTACGAAATTGATATTTCTTTCTTCTTCATCAATTGGGTTATTGACAACGTTGGATAAATGACGAATACTCACCGCTGTTGAACCTAGATTGTAGAAGTAGCAATCCTCAATCAATACATCATTAATTCCTATTTCTAATTTTGGTGTAACAGTTAAATCGTCTTTATCAGCATCAAAGAAAATACCTTTTGCTGTATAATAATCTAAAGTGAATTTACCCTCAAAATCGAGCATATTGATGGCAAAAACATCTGTTATTTTTAGGTTTCTAAATGTTAGACCTTGGATAACACCACCCCATTTATTTGCAATCACTTTGATACCATAAGCTGTGTTTGTACCCCAAGTGATATCTCCCATGTTTTTACGGTTATTTTTAATCCAAAGTCCATCCATTGTGATGAAACTTGTGTTCGTCAACTTCACTGTCTCTAAATAATCTCCCGTAGGGATATTACCTGAACCTGAAAGTATAGGAAGTTCACCTGTTCCATAACTACCAATTTCAATAGGTTTACCTTCGCTTCCAGAACACAAGACTACTAGTTGCCCTTCAAAAGTATCTCCTTTTCTAAATAACAGTTTATCTCCCGGATTTAATAACCCGCCTTTATTCGACTGCTTTGAAATCGCAGTAGCTTTCGCTAATGTTTTCCAAGGTGAATTGATACTACCATCATTGTTGTCATCACCATCTGCACTAAAATAGTAAGCGTTATAATTTTCTAATAAAGTCACGTAATCAATAGACAACCCCACCGAAGAAGTTGCTGATATTGTTACTGTGTTAGTCCCTGCTTCTAATACGACATCAAGTACTGTCACCTGTGCTGGCCCTTCAAACGCCCAATTAGAAGGAGATAGTGTAACAGAGGTTGTTGCGTTACTATTCACTGTTAAGTCTGCCGCTACTTCGCTTCCTCCATTATAAGAGTAGACTTCCAGTTTGTAAGTTCCTGCAGAAGGTACATCTGTAAAGGTTACTTCCATAGCACCATAAGGTGCCACATTTTTTAATTTCACAAAAGATCCCCCAGAGGCGTTTTCATTCGTGGAAATTGAAAATTCGCCGGTAAGATTTGCTGTTTCTCCTTCTTGATCTTCGTTAACTCCTGTAGCATAGAGAAGTTGTCCTAGTGAGAAGAATGTAACTAGAAAAAATAAGTACGTTTTCTTCATAGCATTTAATTCATTAATAAGTAAAAAACCGTGGTATTCATTTTCTATTCATTTCATTATTACGTTCTAATTATGTTGATTTTTAAACCCAAAATTCAACTGAATACCATTTGTGTAAAAAGTGATACTTACTCTTTTGGTAAGCATTTCTTCGATAGAATATTTGTCAATTAAGGAGAAATACGAGAGAGAGAAGGGCACAAAACTGCATTTTGGATAACACAATCTTAGATTTTTTAACAGTAGTAGAATTTTTAACGTAAATAATACACTAATTTAAATTTTGTGCTAAAAAAAACGACCGAATAATCTTCGAATCGTAAGGTGTACTTTACTATATATACAATTTATAAAGTCAGTTTCTGACTATATTAAGGAGAGAATATCCATAAAAAAGGCCTCAAGGTATTTCCTTGAAGCCACTTAATAATTACATTGCTTTTCCTAATTCCTGAATTAGGATGATTAATCCTAAGATGCCAAAGATTATTCCCCAATACTGCATTTTAATCCAGAAAAGAGAATGATTAGGTTTTAGCAAAATGTCTTGCCCTGTCGATTTGTTCATGAGAATTTGGGTTTTCCCATTCCATTTCTTCCCCATCACCCAGCTAAACGCTGCAGTAACGAAAAGACTAACAACAAAGGCATACGAGGCAAAGTCTCTTGGTACAATTTGTACTAAGCCAAATATCGATACCAATAATACCAATACAGAGAGGCCACCTCTCCCAGACCATACTAAGATCATGTGAATAGATGAAATTTGTGAGCTTACTTCTATTTTGGGTCTTTGTTCAGCATATTCAGACCTTCTAACTACTCCATTACAATATTTTAGTCACAATTAAAGAGAAAGTGCTTGCTTTATTTCAGTCACAGTAATAGTTGCTTTTTCTTTTTTGCTGATGTTTTGAAGTAGTCTTTTAATATATCACTAGCTTATGAGTAGTTGATACACCTTTTTCATTTGTAATCACTAGGATATAAGTACCTGTAATATAATTATTGAGATCTAAGAATAATGTATCTGAAAATTTATTTTTAAATTTTAATTTCCCAAATACCGAGTAAATAGCTAAATCATGATTCCCTGCTGATGTAATCATCACCTTTCCTGTCGTCGGATTAGGGTAAACTTTTGATTGAAATGATGGATCATCCACACCTAAAACCTCACCATTGGAATCAGATTTTATAGTGATGTTTATAGAAGATGTAAAATTGCCTTCCTCCGTAGTTACGGTTACTTTAACCGTTCCCTCAGCCAATGCTTTTACTTTCCCGGTTTGATCTACAGTTGCAATGGACGGATCACTTGAAGTCCATGTTACCTTCTTATTCGTTGCATTTAAAGGCAAAACTTGAGCAACACATTGATTTTCTTCTCCGATGATCAATTCTTTTACTTCATTCTCAATCAGCACTGATGATACAGGAAGTGAAGGACCTGCATTAATATCTTCATTAAAGTTATTATCAGCCCCAATATTTGATATTAAGTTTCTGACATCTACTTCGTTACCATAAATATCTGTGGCTGTATATATCGAAATATGTTTGAAAATACCTTTCCCTGCCATTGGAAAAGAAGGTTCAGGAATTTTTCTTCCCACATTAACAGCCGGACTGCTCTCTTTAATCTGATAACCATCTATTCCACTAGTACCCTCATTGATAAATTCTGGGTCTTCATCGATGATTTTATTATTGTCCAAATCTGTAAAGTCAGTGGAAATATCCCCAAAAAACAAGTTGTTATCTACAATCAATTCACTTCCTTCTTCAATATCAATTTCTACCCCATCTGCTCCTATTGCTGCACCATTTTTCACCTTAAATATATTATTGTAGATATAGGTATTCTTCGCAAAAATTGAAATATCAGGTTGGCAGATTTCCTTGTCGAGATACACCGTATTATTATAGATAAAGTTACTGTCTGAACGTACAGGTTCAACATCCTTACCTACAAACCCTGATACCCAAAGCGAATAGCCATGAAAATCACGTTGTCCATCATTGACACTTACATTATACCTGAATGTACTGTTGACACAATCACCTAAAATCTCTACAAAACCTCCTTCGGTATCTTCGCTGTAATTGTATTGATAAATGGCATTTTTAGTAAAAAAGTCGATATGTCCAGCTGCTCCATACGTATCACCAAATCCTCTTGCTCGATATTGTTTATTGAATTGTACAATCACATTTCGAGCATTCCAAATC
This sequence comes from Flammeovirga sp. SubArs3, assembly GCF_947387565.1. Lineage (NCBI taxonomy): Bacteria > Pseudomonadati > Bacteroidota > Cytophagia > Cytophagales > Flammeovirgaceae > Flammeovirga > Flammeovirga sp. SubArs3. Next base: position 147,062 of record NZ_CANDOA010000001.1, read on the forward strand.
CAACAACCTTCTCCTCTACCAAAATATAAATCAGTTGATGATCTATGATCTCCCCAACCTAAATCAATAAAGTCATTATGTTCTACCAAAGCATTATAAACAGAAGATAATACGATACCATCCGCCCCAAGCTGTTCGAACGTATTATTACGAATAATGAAGTTCTTATTTCTATCTTCATCATCAATTGGGTTGTTTCTAATATTTGTTAGATGACGAGAAGTTATACCTCTACTACCAATATTGTAGAAATAACAATCTTCTATTAAAACATCTTCTATGCCTATTTCTTTGATGGGGTTTACAGTAAGATCATTGGCTTCTGAATCCAAAAATATACCATGTGCTGAGTAATAATCCAAGGTAAACTTCCCTTCCCAGTCAATCATGTCAATACCGAAAATATCTGTCAGCTTTAGGTTCCTGAACGTTAAGCCTTTTGATATACCTCCCCACTTATTGGCAATTACTTTAATCCCAATTGAGTTGTTTGTAGCCCAATTTAGGTTGCCCTTATTTTTTCTATTGTTTTTTACCCAAAGTCCATCCAAAGTAACATGACTTATGTTTATCATTTTTATGGTTTCATGATAATCACCATTCGGTATATTTCCTGAACCTGAAAGAATGGGTAATTCTCCCTCTCCATAATGACCAATAAGAATTGGTTTTGCTTCCGTTCCTGAAACTGAAAAGATAAGTTGTCCTTCGAAAGTATCACCTGATCTGAATAACACCTGATCACCGGGTTTTAAGATGCCTCCTTTATTAGTTGCTTTCGAAATTTCTGTAGCCTTCTCAAGCGTCTTCCAAGGGGAATTTATCGAGCCATCATTATCGTCATTTCCTTCATTACTAAAATAATATGATCTTGATGTTTCTTGTGAAAAAATGGGGTAGGAATACCCTATTAATAAAATCGAAAAGAATAATAAAAACCTGTTCATGTTTGTAGTCATCCAAAAAAGTGAGTGATTATTTGTACTGTCAAGTAAATAAATATTATCAGTCGGTATGAACAGATTTGCCTTAAAAACTAGCATAAAAAAAACATGAAAACCCCATCTACAATTGTAAATGGGGTTAGCCACTATATTCACTCTAATAATGTTGTTTCTTATTAAATATCTTTATTGTTTATATCACTTTTTATGCGTTTTCCCCAACCTCTACCATCTAATGGAAGGACATTGTTCTCTTCAGCCCAAGTATTCCATTTTTTCTCAAGGTTCTTCGCAACTTCTGGATATTGCTCAATCAAATTATTTTCCTCTGTTCTATCTACTGTAAGGTCATATAATTTCCATTGCCCTTTGTAAGGAGGTTTATTTCCTTTTAAAGCAACAAGTTTCCATCTTCCTTCTATTATTGCCCTGTCCGCCTCATGCTCAAAATACATGGCTCCTCTCTCTTGTATTTCTCCATCGAAAGCCGAAACAAAGCTTTTCCCTTGGTAAGGTTTAATGGTATGGCCCTTATTTTCTGTTGGGTAAGTAGCACCTGTTAATTCCATCAAAGTGGGTAAAATATCCAATACATGTCCAGACTGTTGTGATACTCCTGCCATTCGAATTTTTGAAGGCCAATGAACAATTAAAGGTGTGCTAATTCCTCCCTCATGATTGGAGCTTTTATACAGTCTAAACGGAGTATTACTCACATTCGCCCAATTTCTACGGTAACTTTGATTGAATGTTTTTCCACCAATATCTTTCATATCAGCTACATTCATCAACTGACCTTCTGGCTCTTTATTTCCTCCATTATCAGAAAGGAACATGATGATCGTATTCTCTAAATCACCTTTCTCTTCTAAAAACTGGATAATCTGTCCAACACCCTGATCCATTCTATCTATCTGTGCTGCATATACTTCCATATATACTTCCCACATTGCTTTTTCGTCGTCAGTAAGTGTATCCCAAGCGGGTATATCTACAGGTCTTTTGCTTAATGCCCAAGCATCCGCTAAACCTTTCTTTTTCATCTCATTGTATCTTTGCTTCCTGAAGTGGTCCCAACCTTTACTAAACTTTCCCTTATATTTTTTGATATCTTCCTCCAAGGCATGCAAAGGTCGGTGTGGTGCATAATGTGCTACATAGAAAAAATAAGGCTGCTCTTTTTTAGATGTATAATGCTGTTCCAACATTTCTATTGTTGAAGTATTGATCGCTTCAGTCAAGTAAAAATCATCAGCTGGTGGAACAATAGTATTTCCTTTAGTTAAAGTGTTGGGGTCGTAATATCCTCCCCCTCCGGCTAATATTCCATAATATTGATCGAAACCTCTCTGCAATGGCCAATTCTTATTGTCACCTCCCGGTACCATTGTCTTATCGTAAGTTACATGCCATTTTCCTGTCATATAGTTCGCATAACCTGCTGTTTTTAAAACTTCAGCAATGGTTACACTATTTTGACTAATTGCTCCTCTGTATCCAGGTCTTCCAAAATCTGAAGCCGTCATCCATCCTAAATCAGCATTGTGAGCATACAGTCCTGTAAGCAAAGTCGCTCTAGTTGGACAGCATCTTCCTGCATTATAAAACTGATTAAAGGTAAGTCCTCCCTTAGCTAATCTGTCGATATTCGGTGTTTCAATTCCAGACCCCATAAAGCCAAGGTCTGAGAAACCCATATCATCTGCCATAATCAGAATTATATTCGGTTGTTTTCTTGTCTCTTGTCGAGTAGTCTCACTTTGGGAAGTTTTACAAGAAAAAAACACCAATGTTAGTAGGCTAAAAAAAATTATTCGTTTCATACTTTATTGATTGCTGTGTTCGATCAATACAATAATATGGATGTTTGATAGGTTTAACTGCTACAAATTAGTCAAATGGTAACATAAAATGGTCATGAAAACATAAAAAGGCCCTCCCAAAGAAGGTAATGACTGATTTACACATGTGATGCATAATTTACCCGCTTCAAGAGGAACCTCATTTTATGAAGAGTACATTCTCTCTTCACTTTTAAACCCTATTACAAGTCGTTTTTGGTAGTTATTTAATATAAAGTTTTTCAGAAGATTTATGCCCAAGAGCATCAGTTACTACAATTAAGTATAAACCTGCTTTAAGGTCTGTAACTGATAGCTTTGTTTGATTTTGGAAAGTTTTCTGCAACAATGGTTGTCCTAGAAGACTAAATACATTCACAGTAGCATCTCCATTTACTACATTCGTAGAAATATTCACTACCCCTTTTGCTGGGTTAGGATACATCATTACTGATAACTCCTCTTCCAAAGCTACTTCTTGATTAATACTTCTAGCATTACTTCCCACCTCAGTGATGACGATATTATCTAAATACGCTCCGCCTGTTGACCCATTTGGTCGCCAGAAGCCCAGTTTAGTATCTTCACTTTCTGCTGATGTAGTAAACGTAATGGTATGATCTGTCCACTCAGTGTCAAAAATATCTTTGGTGGTATAATTTCCTCCACCAGATTCTCCAGTTACAAAATTTGCCTTTACAGACGCATCGTCTAGTTTAGCAGAGAAAGATACCTCGTAAGTTGTATTAGATTTTGTCTTGATATACTGATTTGCTCCACCATACCCAACAACTTTCATCGAAGAAGCACTATTCGAAACAGTTCCAGTACCCCAAGGATTCCAACCTAATAATCCTTTATCGAAATTACTATTGATGGCATAAGCCGTTTCTTGTAATGTAATTTCATCTACAAAGGCATTTCCTACTCCATTTCCAGGTCTCCAGAAAAATACTTTCACTGAGTCTGTCGTTGCCTTTGTTGTAAACATAAAGTGATGTAGGGTATACTCAGTATCATAGATTTGAGCATTATCGATACCTTTGTTTTTCTCATCGTTTACACCTAAAACAACACGATCATTTTCAGGATCCAGTACTCTTGCGAATGCGGATAAAGTATAAGTTGTATTTGGTTTTACTTTCACCCATTGTCTAATTGACGATGGACCCGTTAACTTCGCTGCAGAATTTCCATGGTATGCATCTGTTGAAGTAGAAGCATCAGCCCAGAATTCCCAATTTGTTAAACCATTTTCAAAACCGTTATTTAATACCTCTGTGATGACATCTAAACCAACATGAATAGTTGCTACCGCAGTTAGCCCCTTATCTTCCGTTGTTACTGTAATCGACACAGAACCATCTCCTACAGCCGTCACTAATCCATTTTGGTCTACTGTTGCAATGTTGGTATCACTACTTGACCAAGTTACATTTTTATTATTCGCGTTCGCTGGAGTAATTCCAGCTGACAATTGTTGCGTATCACCCACTACAAGTTGTGTACTTTGAGGACTAACAGTTACTCCATCTACTCTAATTACAGTAGGGTCTACTTTTGTATTGTAATTGTTATCTGCACCAACGTTAGGATAGAAAGTAGCGATATCCACTTCATTTCCATAAATATCTTGAGTAGCAACCATTGAAATATCTTTAAAAATTCCTTGTCCAGCCATTGGGAAAGTTGGCTCAGGGAAAATTTTACCTGAATCAATTACAGGACTACCTGAGTTGATTTTATATCCTTCTATATTTTTTGCTCCAGGGTTAACGAAGTTAGGATCCTGAGTCAATGAAGAATTATCTAGGTTTTTAAAAGCAGAATTGATATTACCCACAAATAAGTTGTTGTCAACGATAAGTTCGCCTCCATTTTGGATATCTATCTCTACTTTTTCACCAATAATACCACTTCCTGTTTGTACAAAAATGTTATTGTAGATATAAGTGTCTTCACTAAAAATCGAGAAATCTGGTTTCTGATTCGCATCTAAATATATAGTGTTATTATATACATAAACATCATTCGAAGGTACTGGTGTGTTCCCCGTTCCTACATACCCTGAAGTCCAGATTGTACTTCCATGGAAATCTCTGATTCCATCGTTCACACTTACATTATAACGGTAAGCAACATTGTGGTTATCACCTAATACTTCTACAAAACCACCTTCGCTATCTTCACTATAATTGTATTGGAAAATAATGTTCTTATTACCAAAGTCGATGTGCATACCATAAGAATCATTTGGTCCTCTTACACTGTAAGATGCATTGTATTGAGCCAATACGTTGACACATTTAAATACCCACATGCCACTTCCTCTTCCGGCCAAACGACCTTCACTACTTTGGCTATGTCCTGAATGATCAAAGTCGTTATTTTCCACTAAAGCATTCAGCATCTTAGAAAGAATCACACCAGAACCACCCGTTTTAAAGAACGTGTTATTTCTAATGATAAAATCACTATTTCTGTTCGTCACATCATTATTAGGATCATCACTACCTTTATGAATTGCCCATACACCTGCTTTACCTAGATGAGTAAAATAACAATCCTCAATTAATACGTTCTTAATCGTTACTTCTAAATTTGGTTCATTTTGTTCGGATTCAAAGCGTAATCCTGTCACACTATAATCATTGAATTCCTCTGGAACACCAACACCAAAAATATCTGAGAACTTCAGATCTCTAAATACAAGGTCAGATGATACACCGCCCCACTTGTTAGCGACAACTCTCACCCCGTAACTGTTAGATTCTCCATAAGTATATCTTGCGTTGCTTTGTCTATCGTTTTTAAACCAAAGCTTAGACATCACTACATGCGAAACGTTGATCAAACGCATCGCCTCAAAATAGTCACCACCTGCAATGTTTCCTGAACCTGAGATAATTGGGTACTCACCAGTACCATAACTACTCACCTCGATAGGGTTTCCTTCTTCACCCGAACATTTAAATAGAAATTCACCTTCAAAAGTATCTCCAGCTCTGAAGAGCATTTTATCACCTCCGGATAATAAACCTCCACTACTTTGTTTTTCGGCAATAGCAGATGCTTTTGCAAGTGTATGCCAAGGAGAATTGATACTTCCATCATTTAAATTGTCATCACCATCTGCACTAAAATAAAATACATTGTAATGTTCAGTGACCTCAAACTTATCTAATAAAATATCCGCATCGTGAGGAGTAAGACTAATCGTATTATCTCCACCTAAAAGGTCCACGTCTACTAAAGTCACTTTAGCAGAGTCCTCAAAAGCCCAGTTAGAAGGCTGAATAGTAATCACAGAAGATGTCCCACCGTTTACACTTAAAGATAGACTTTGAGATACTCCACCATTAAAACCATAGATGTGTAATTTGTAGGTTCCTGCTTCAGGAATACTGTTTAAAGGAATGTTGATTGTTCCTTTGTTCCCTTCTGTGTTTTTTAATTTTACAAAACTACCACCTGAAGCATACGTTTTGGAAGAGATGCTTGTATCTCCAGTTAAATTAGTACCCTCTGCTTCGATTACATTCCCATCGGAAGTATTGCCGAATGCAGCTTGTGTCAGAAATAGTAAAGTTGTAATAATCCGTAAATACATTCTTTTCATAGCATTTAATTTGAAGTTTCCGTTCGCTTCCTATACATGAAGTAGCCTAGGATAAAAACTCATGTGTCGTATTGAAAAAAAGGAAGCATATATAATGTTCTTCTAAGCATCTAGAATCTGCTGAAGAACGAATAGTTAACTGAAAGCAAGTTAGTTGTACTCTTTGTTTAGGACGGTCACAACCACACAAATTAAATATCACTGAAATGACTATTTATAACGTAATAACTACACTAATTAATTGATTTGATCTGTTCATTTTGGAATAATTTGTATTCAGCCTGTCGAAATAGTGTTGATAGGTTTGCCAATTTTTGCTCATGATTAATCTACGCCTTTAACATCAAAATGGACAGAAAAATGATGGGTTTATTATCGGTCAATGAGTAAAATAACATAAATAAGTACTGAATTAGACATTTGTCCTATTATGAGTTTCTCGCCCTTTCTAGATTTGTGATAAATAAATAATACAACGATGAAAAAGATTTTAATAATTAACGGACACCCTGATACAGAAAGTTTTAATAAAGCCTTGGCTGATGCTTATCATACAGGAGTAAAGAAAACCGATGCTGAAGTTTCGGTCTTAAATATAGGTGAGTTAGAGTTTAACCCAAATTTAGAATTTGGTTATAGAAAAAGAACATCCTTTGAGCCTGACCTTGAAATGGCTATTGAAAAAATAAAATGGGCAGATCATCTTGTTTGGGTATACCCAATGTGGTGGAGTAGCATGCCTGCAAAATTAAAAGGGTTTATTGATCGTACTTTTTTACCCGGAATCACATTTGACTATGTGGAAGGAAAAGTCTTCCCGAAAAAATTATTAAAAGGAAAAACAGGCAGATTAATTGTCACTGCAGACAGTCCACATTGGTACCACCGCATTATTATAGGTAACCCGATTATCAATCAAATGAAAAAAGGAATACTACAGTTTTGTGGAGTGAATCCTGTTAAAGTAACCTATATAGCTACAATCAGAAAATCAACAGAAAAATTTAGACAAGATTGGTTGTCGAAAGTAGAAGCAATAGGGTACAACGATGTGTAAATAATCTATACCCGAAGTACTTTATTCTTTGAAAGAAATTTTTTCTATCACCTCACTATCATTAACCCAGGTAGTGGGGTGTTCTTTTTTATAAATTTTGTAGATTTAATATTCGATATATATCAATTCTAATTTTAACCCGAACATAACTTTTGTTCTGTAACTAAACTTTATTCTTTTTGGAGCATTTTAAAAGTATAACTGATTATTGTAAAACGATAGGAATTTCAGCCCCATTACACCCTCATTTTGATATCAGAAGTTTTGAGGAAAACATGGGTAAGGTGATTCCAAATATGCCTCCCTTCCGACATGAGTTTTTCTCCATTGCTATTAAAGCGGATGGTGATGGAAAAGCGATAACAGGTCACAATACAGATTTCCCTGATGGGGTGACGATATTCTTTAATTCTCCATTTCAGATCCTCTCTTGGGATATTGTCCCCAATTGGACAGGGTTTTATATCATGCTTTCTCAAGATTTCTTAGCATCCTCACATTATTTTGATCGCTTTTTAGAAGACTTCCCTTTTTTAAAGATTGATGAATCGATTCCTTTTGAAATACCAAAGGAGGAACTACCCGCAATATTGGATATCTACCGTAAGATTAAACAAGAATATACAGGAGCAGAAAACGATCAGTTCAATTTTATCCAAGTATATGTTCTTGAACTTCTTCATCAAGTAAAAAGACTCTTCAATAAAAATATTGATGTAAAAACTGCAGACGAACAATATCGCTCCGCCGATTTAAAACTACTTTCCCGTTTTCAGAAATTAATAAAAATCAGTTTTTATCCTGATGCTGAAATTGAAGCACAAGCAAATATTCATTCTCCAACTTATTATGCAGGGATTTTAAGTGTACACCCCAATCATTTGAATGCCATTGTTAAATCAATAACTGGAAAAACAGCATTAAATCATATTCATCATCATATTTTACGCTTAGCCAAAGCTGAATTGGCACAAACAGATGTTAGTGTGAAAGAAATTGCCTATGGGTTACACTTCGACTCACCCAATAATTTTAGTGCTTTCTTCAAGAAAAATGCTGGGATGACGCCACTTACCTACAGAAAAAACAGCTAATCTTTGAAATTCATACTTCTTACTTTGAAACTATAAATTGTTTCCATTCCAATCTTCAGACTTTTGTATCATCACATTAACAAAAGCATTAGAGATCAACACGTTATCTCTTAATTTTCAAAACGAAGAACTATGGAAATAATTAATGAAACCGTCACTCGATTATTTATCGCTACCGATAACAAAGATTGGAATACTATTGAAAGTATCTTTTCTGATCAAGTAGAGTTAGATTATTCTAGCATGAACGGGAACCCTAAAACAACATTAACTCCGAGACAAATCATCGATGGGTGGAAAACTATTCTTCCAGGATTTACATCCACTCACCACCAAATAGGAAACTTTGTCACAACCATCAGAAATACTAAAGCAGATGTATTCTGTTATGGTACTGCCACTCACTTCTTAGAAGATGAAGACGGAAATATTTGGACAGTGGTTGGTAGCTACAATTTTGAGTTAGAAAGAGTGAAAAATGAGTGGAAAATCACTCTTATGCAATTCAACTTTAAATACCAAGATGGTAATACCTCTCTCCCTTCAAAAGCAATTGAAAGTTTAAAGTAAACCCCTCCTAGATTATAATTATGAACAATTCATCCGAAAGAAATAAAGAAAATACATTAGCCTTTTTAAAAGCTTTAGAAGATTATGATCTGGAAAAAGTAGTACAATCATTTGCAGAAGATGGTGTACATATTAACCCTTATTCCTCGGGGTTATTTCCAGAAGGTACAAAGGGTCAGGACGGTGTTAGATCTTATTGGGAACCTGTTTTTCAAAATTTTGAGAAAATGGAATTTCCTGTTGAAGAAATATACTCCATGAATGAAGCAAATATGACTTTTGTAAAGTTTGAAGGTAAGATCAAATTGAAAAACGATGGTGGTTGGTATAAGAATAACTATTACGCCACTTTCAAATTTAATGAGGAAGGAAAAATCACGGAATATGTAGAAATTTTTAATCCTATTGTTGCTGCCAAAGGCTTTGGCTTACTAGATCAAATAAAATAGAATTCATCTCAATTTTTAACTCCATATCAAAACAAAACTATAAAGACATGAAAAATATTAATTTCAAAAGCGAAGGTTTAAACTTAGTAGGTAATTTATTTTATCCAGCAAACTATAAAGAGGGAGAAACTTATCCAGCAATTATTTCAGTAGGAAGTTGGACCACTGTCAAAGAGCAAATGGCGGGTTTATATGCTGAAAAATTTGCGGAACAAGGCTTTATCACTTTAGCATTTGATTTTAGAAATTACGGTGGTAGTGAAGGAGAGCCTCGCTTTTGGGAAAACCCTACGATGAAAGTAGAAGATATCAAAAACGCAGTCACTTATTTACAATCTCTACCTGAGGTAGATAGCAATAAAATTGGAGCATTTGCAGTATGTGCAGGTTCTATGTATACATTAATGGCAGCCTCAGAAGATGATCGTATTAAAGCGGTTGTTACTGCTGCTTCTTGGTTACATGATGATGAAGCTGTAAAATTATTCTATGGTGGTGAAGAAGGGGTAAATAGCAAATTAGACGCTGCAAGAAAAGCAAAAGACAACTTCGCTAAAAATGGTGTAGTAGAGTATATTGAAACCATTTCAACCACCAATACTTCGGCGGCTATGTATGGTGAATATGACTATTACCTTAACCCAGCCAGAGGTGGCGTAAAAGAATGGAGTAATGATAAATTTGCAGTAATGAGTTGGGAAAATTGGTTGACACTAAATCCTATGCCTTATGCAAAGCAACTTCAAGCACCAACATTAATGATCCACTCGAACGGTTGTGTTTTACCTCAATACACAAAAAACTTTTTCGAAGAGATTGGTACATCAGACAAAGAGCTAATTTGGTTAGAAACAGCATTAGATTCTCCAATGCAACAATTCAATTTCTACGACCAAGATGAAGAGGTCAGCTTGGCGATTGAAAATGGTACAAAATGGTTTAATGAGAAATTGTAGGAGGTAAATCCTTCAATACTGTAGATCCAGAAAGGTTAGTTCTTTTCTGGATTTACTTTTTTATTGTACACAATGTTTATTAGAAATACGTCCAAACCAAAAGTATAAATACAAGTAAAACCCATCAAAAGGGATTTTAGATAGATACCTATTTTATCCCTTCCATTATTGTTTCTTATATTACATCCGAAAATCAATTAAACACTAGACTAGCACTTAATTTTTTATCTGAGAATTAATACTTTAAGTTAGTCCTATTTAAAGCAAATAATGAACAAATTACTTCTTACACTCACTATGATTCTTGGAATAATGCCGTTAGCCTTCGGCCAATCAGACCAAGAAAAACACCTATCACTTATATATGATTTTGAAGGGGAAGATTTCGAATATAACGTTAAAGCCATGGTAGGTTTGAACGATTCTCTATATATTATTTCAGGAACACCTGATTACAATGGTATGTTCTTCCGAATCGACAGAAATGGAGAAGGGTTTGAAGAAATATGGAAATTCGATGAAGTAACTAGAATGCCAAATAGCTTAATTGCAAACGATTCTATCATCTACGGAACAACTAGATTTAGTGAAAATGGTGGTGGAGTATTGTTTCAATACTCCCTAAATGACCACAACTTACAAGTGATTAAAGACTTTGATATTGATGATGCTCAAGAGATACAAATTAAATACGTAACCGATAGTGTGTTTTGGTTATGTTCCCAGATGTCTCCTGTTGATGAGGGAAGTATTTTCACTATTAATAAGGATGGATCAAATTTCAAAAAAATATATAATAACACTAGTTCCGAAACAGGCCAAAACCCTGTAGATTTTGTGTTTTATGAAGATAGTATATATATCGCTTGTTTTAACGGTGGTGGTATCCCTTATGTTAATAATGATGGTTCAACTAATTCTAGTGGATGTTTTATCCGTGTGAATATTGATGGCTCAGGATATGAAAACATCATTCAAGGAAGTGATAGTACAGGTACACAACCTTCATCATTATTAATACACGACGGAAAATTAATAGGGTTATTTGGCTATTCTGGAAGTAATGCGGCTTCTGGTGGCCGTTTTTTTAAAAGTAACTTGGATGGAAGTTCTTATGAAGCTCTAGGAAGTCTTACAGATCGAGCATTTACAAGATTACTATTAACAGATAGCCTTATCTATGGCATGAGTTCTTTTAATATTTTTGGTCTCAATCCTGTAAATGGAGAAGTAAGAATTTTTGATGATTTATTGAGTAATTCCGATTTTGGTTATGATGTTGTATCAAGTCCAGCTTACTTAAATGACGAAGTATTTTTTGCTACTCTGCAAGGCGGACCAAATAGAGGTGGCACAATTCTTAGATGGACCAATGAAGCTCCTGAAGTAATTGAAGAAGATTCATTGGTGAGTAATGGCCGAATTGTAGTTACAAATAATGTCGCAGAAGTTAATCTAAAATCAATTTTTAGTGACCCTGAAGGGGATAAAATGACCTTCTTCTTAGATTATGATGAAACAAAAATACAAGTCACTGAGGAAAACGGTAACCTTAACATCACTTCATTGGTTGCTGGTACTAATGATATAACTATTACTGTAACAGATGGATGGTCTGGGTATAATTCTACAACCATTAGTTATTCTTCAGAAAATGGTAGTATTACTAGTAGTAATGATTTATCTTCTGCTCCTCTTTTATTTCCAAATCCCGCACATTCTACTTTAAATTTCAATATCAATAATATAGAATTAATTGAAGTACTAAGCCTCGATGGAAAGCTCTGTTTAGCAAAACAAATGCCCAACGGGTATATCGATATTAGTTCACTCAAAAATGGGATTTATATTGTGAAGATTTATACAGATAATGAGTCATACTCTCAGAAGTTCTTAAAACAATAGTCTTCAATACTTATTAGAAATAGTCTAGGGTAATGCTGTATAAGTAAATAGCATTACCCTTTTTCCGTAATAAATAATTAAGAGTACAATACAATTAGTGGAAATTGATTTTATATTTGTATGACATATAACTTCATAATTAAATTCAATAAACTTTCTACGCCATGATTACAAGAAAAAGAGGAGTATATACTGGAAGGAATAAATCATCAGCTTATAAAGATTTAGTTTGGACTGTAGCCACAGCTAAAGATGTTTCTCTTTCAATAGAAGATCAGACCAAACAAACCCTAGCAACCATAGAGCAAAATCTACTCGAGTTAAATTCAAATAAACATCAAATCGTATCAGCTCAAGTGTACCTTGCTAATATAAATGATAAACCAACGATGGATTCTATTTGGCAAGATTGGATTGGTTACAACCCTGATCACTGGCCACAAAGAGCTTGTTTAGGTGTAGACTTAGAAGGGGATGTATTAATCGAAGTTACGGTCACTGCAGTTGCTATTCTTTAACATCTCTTTTTCTTCTATTGAAGAATCATCACAAGTTAAAATCATGGAGGTTTTAATAAAGTCGCTGTATTATCCACATTCTTCATTTCAGAATTGATTACACTTTTTTATCTGAAGAAAAATGACAAAAACTTTAAAGATTAATGCCTCCATTTTTATTCAACCTACTCTTGATCTATTACCTTTAAGGTCATGAAAGAAATCAATCCTAATAATTTATACCCTGTCGAAAATTTCAAGAATACGATCTTCTTGAAACCACTAATAGAGAAGAGCGAAGTAGAAAATATACATGTGGGAGAATACTCCTATTACAGTGACTTTAAAGATCCAACAAAGTTCTTAGAAGAAAATGTTTTGTATAATTTCGGCTTCTCAGGCACCTCATTACATATTGGTAAATTTTGTGCTTTTGCTGATGGCGTAAAAATAATAATGGCAGATGCCAACCATGCCACTGAAGGCATTACAACTTTCCCATTTGCGATATTTGGAGGAAAATGGTCTGACGAACTTCCAATAACAGATTATCCTTTTAAGAAGTACGATGATATCGTAATTGGTAATGATGTTTGGTTAGGAAAATCTGTGACTGTTCTTCCTGGTGTTAAGATCGGTAATGGGGCAATCGTTGGTAGTCATGCAGTAGTCGCTAAAGATATTCCTCCATACAGTATTGCTGTTGGCAATCCAGCAAAAGTAATCAAACAGCGTTTTTCAGAGGAAAAAATTGCCATTTTAGAACAATTGAATTGGTGGGATTGGCCTGTAAAACATATCGACCAAAATATTACTTCACTAGTAAAAGGAGATATGGATACCATTATCGATTATGCTAAGAAAAACCATTTAATGGAATAGCTCAATATGTGACAAAACGTTATTTCTCATTACGTGATTTGCATGTTTTTGCGATGTTATTTTTTTTAGTCAGTTTATATTTTTATCATCGAATTTTATAAGTGACTATGTAGACGATAGAGATATTTAGAATAATAAAGCAAACATTGACCGTAACGATATGAGTATTTTTTATAGTAGGTTTAAGGACAAACCTAACGACGAACTTCATTCCATTATTCGCCATAAATCAAGGTATCAAGAGGAAGCTATTTTTGCTGCCATTAAAATTCTAAAAGAAAGAGGTGAGGCAATAACTGAAGAAGAACAACTACTATTAGAATTAAAAGAAAGACAACAGAACAAGATTAATTCTGAGACTACTACTTCTTTTACCCCAAAAAGGGTATTAGCATTTGCCATCGACTTATTAATCTTAACCATATGTAGTTATATCATCGGTGGAATTCTTTTATTCACATCACAGACAGGGGCTGTTACTTCGTTAGTAATAAGTGCGATACTTATTATTGGATACTTTACCATTGGTAATAGTGCTGTAACCAAAGGAAGTACATATGGTAAACAAAATATGGGACTTCATGTCATCGATGAGGCTCAAAACACTTTGTCTATTGGAAAATCTTTTATGAGAAGCCTACTTATTTTAGGTCCTTATTTTTGTATTAAATTTTTAGAATTAATTGATATTGAAAATGAATTCATTCTTGTAATAATTGACAGTTTGTCATTTAGTTACTATTTATCCTTTCCATTTCTCTTTTTTTACAATAAAAAGTATAGAGTATTGTATCATGATTTAATCATGAAAACTAGAGTAACTCCATGCAATGTCAATAGTAGTAACTACTTTCACCAAAACAACTCCTTAAAATATTTAGGGTGTGTTCCAGTCTTTTTCCTATCTCTATTTCTTTCTTTAAATTATCTCCTTGAAGATCAACCTATTGAAATTCAAAAGAATAACATAGATGTGTTTCATAATAATGAAGAAGTGTTTTCTTCATTAATGACTGAGATAAATAGTATTGATGAGATTGAGGAAGTTGAGAATGTATCCTTTACTACTTATAATCAGACATCTACAAGTTTCATCATTACGGTGAAGTCCACTGTCAAGGTCAATGATGATGAAACACAAAAAGTAGCTCAAATTATTGAAGCAAAGATAAAAGAGAGAAATATCAAAGATCTTATTCCTTATGATAATATCGTAATTGTAAGTAAATATGGATTTACTTTACCATTAGCAAGCTATACAATAGAAAGACAAGATGTGTTTTAAAATACTATGAATATATAAAAATAGAGAGGCTATAAATTACTGAATTTATAGCCTCTCTATTTTATTACCACTTAACTAGTTAAATTGAGGTGTTCTATCTAAAATATCTTGTGATCTGTCGATGTCTAATGGTAAACGCTTAATTTCATTTCCCATTGTCGTAAAATCGATATCACTTAAATTAATTTGTTGAACTCTTCTATTGTCTTGAGTATGATAATTGAATACTTTATTAGTTAAATCAAAAGATGTAGTCCATATAGTTGCACTTCTCATCGTACTATGATCTTTTCCGAAAAATATACCTGTCCCCTCTGCTCTATCCGCACCTAATGATAGATTGAAATTATCTAATATTCTGAACATTTCATACAAAGATTCCTCTGAGTTTTCCATTGGTCTAGTCGTTTGTGTCCAAGCTGCTGCTCTTACAAATCGTGAGGTTGGTGTCATATCACCAGGTAGGCCTACCATACCCGAACCCATTCCAGTTGGTTTAAACTCAACTCCGGAGATCGTTTTTGAAGGAGCTGAATTAAAATCAAGATTTAAGTAATTTCTTAAGTTCGTCATGTGCCAATCATAAGACGGTGCATTAGTGATTACGCCTAGTGGAGCATCATGAATATGAAGTTGACCATCTACAAATTCAATAACAATTGACTCACCTGAAGCATCAGTTACCATCCAGTGTCCATCAACTTCAATACCAATTGCTTCTTCAACTACTCCTACTACTGCTACATTTTGAATTCCTTCTTTTACTTCATCAACAGTAGCGTACTGTGCCAAAATATAATTTACAACATCTTGTGATGATATCGTATTTTCAGCTTGTGAAGGATCATACTCTGTATATTTTGCTAAATTTGGAAAGTAAAATATTCCTACTGATAGACCTGCATCATTCATACCATCAATAATTAGATCTTTACCGAGCATATCAAGACCTACAATGCCATATTTTGCTTCAAATTTTTTCCCGTTATTCCCTTCAGGGGTTAAGCTTGAAAATGCATAACCTTTAGGAACAATTGCTACTTTTGAGAAAAGATCAAAAGCGCCCCATTCCATTGTTCGACCATATCGAATACTTCCATCTTCAGCAACTAAGCGAATACCTGTACATGCGAAGATTGTTGAGTGAACTAATAAAATTAGGCTTAAACCTAAGACTGATGAGATTTTAATTGACTTTTTCATTCTGATTTTTAAATGATCAACAGATTAATTAATTATTACCTTACAAAGGTCTTGATAATCACATTCAATCATTTACACATTAGAATAATGAATTTGCACAGAACGGTCAATCTACAAAGGTCGGAATTCATAGATTTCTTTTACCTTTAATAGAAAGAGTTTATTCCCTTGCCATTATTTGAATGTTAAAGATAAAAACACATTTTCCAGAATTTCATTCAGATCTCATTGAAAGATTTTGGATGATTGAAAATACTGAAGCAGAAACGAAAGTTGTGACTCCCCCAAGCCAATATGTCAATATTATTTTCCCTATTGGGACATCAAACTATAAACGAAATGAAAGCTGGGTCACTTCTCCTCAAATAGAGGGTATCTCTTTACAGAACAATACCATTACATACCCACCGAATACCAAAGTTTTTGGGATTCGACTCTTTGCTTATGGTCTCTATCCATTCTTCCAATTTGCAGGAAAAGAGATCATGGACACTTCAATACCTATTCAACTTGACGGTTTTCCTTTTATAACAGAGCATAAAAATGATGATGCACTTATTAAGAAGCTAGAAAAAACCATTTTATCTCACTTTTCTGTTGATCGGTATAATGAGATTAAACCAATACTAAATTTCTACCAAAAATTCCGATGGAATGATGAAAACGAATCCATAGAACGCTTCTGTAAAGATTCTGAGACAAATTATACTTCACTCAACAGACTATTTAGTAAAGTGATTGGAATCTCACCAA
Organism: Flammeovirga sp. SubArs3; assembly: GCF_947387565.1. NCBI lineage: Bacteria > Pseudomonadati > Bacteroidota > Cytophagia > Cytophagales > Flammeovirgaceae > Flammeovirga > Flammeovirga sp. SubArs3. The sequence goes on from NZ_CANDOA010000001.1 coordinate 164,117, forward strand.
AGAAGTTTGAACGTTTAATTAAGTTTCGAAAATCGCTTTGTAGTATAATAGATAGTCAAGAACAACTCACCTCCATAGGTATCAATTCAGGGTATTTTGATCAAGCCCATTTTATCAGAGAATTCAAATTATTCCTTCATCAAACTCCCTCTGAGTATAAGAAAATGATAAAAGAAGCGGATAAAGAAAGTAATATCATCAATTACAACTTCAAATTACATTAGTGTTTAAAATATACAATTCTCCTGATTTTAGCTTTTCTACTTTTGTCATATCATAAAACATAAATAAAAAATGAGAATTGAACACATTGCTTATTGGGTGAAGGATTTAGAAGCTTCAAAAGACTTTTTTTTAAAATATTTTGGGATGAGTACTAGTGAAAAGTATACCAACACAACAAAGAATTTCAGCTCGTACTTCTTATCTTTTGAAGGTGAAAATACTAGAATTGAAATTATGATGCGACCAGATATCCAAGCTTCTGAAATAAGTAAAGGGCATTCGTTTGGTTTAACACATTTAGCAATTTCCGTTGGAAGTAAAGAAAAAGTAGATCAACTTACCGAAAGGTTTAGACAAGACGGCTTTACTATTATCGGTGAGCTTAGAACAACTGGTGATGGTTATTATGAAAGTGTCATTGAAGATTCGGAAGGAAACTGGATTGAGATTACAGAGTAATTTCGAAAAATTTTATACAGACTAAAAAAAAACCACTTCACAATACATAAATAAGCATTATGAAGTGGTTTTCTTTATAACGAATTATTTCCTATTGCACATGCACAAACGCTGCCCAATAGTATGGATTTTCATATTCTTCTTTAATGGTAGCTTGAGCTTTACTTACCGCCTCACCGATATCAGACAACTCTACATAGTACTTGTAGAAAAGCGTCATAAATTTTTGTGTTGCAGCATCATCCACTGTCCACAGAGATATAATTTGATGCTCAATTCCCGCTAGCTTCATCGCTCTTTGGAAACCATACACTCCTTCGCTTCGTGTACTTTGTCCAATTCCTGATTGACAAGCAGAGATGATGGCTAGTTTAGTTGCTCTTAGATCGTAATTCGATAATTCATTTGCCATCAAAATTCCATCATTTTTATCATCATAACGTTCGCCAGTTTCCCAGAAGTAATTCGCTCCAGAAAATACTATACCTGCTCTATTCATAGGATCGGGATCAGAATAAATCATCGCTGCTCCTTTATAAGATCCTGCTGCTATTTTATCCTTTGGAATATAAGGAGAGAAATAGGCATGAGTAGCAATATGTAAAATATCTGATGGTGCTTTACAGAAATCTTTAAATTGTACTTCAGAAGCATCATTCCCCGTAAAAAGATCAACCTGTAATTTAGAAGCTTCTAACTCTTCATTAATTAGTTTGACTTCTTTTAGTGTTCCCGGTAAATAAGTGAACGTACCTCCTACTGTTTGAATTTCTGATTTTGTATTTGTTGAAGTTGATGATCCAGATGTTTTCGCCTTTAATTTCAAACCTCTTTCACCACTTTCGCTTGTGATCTGTTCTAATGCATTTTCATCATAGTTCATACCACCAAAAATAGTTGCTTTTCGAGGCGACAATTGTGATTTACTCGCAATAAGTGATGTCTTACTTACGCGTTTCAGTTTATACTCTTCCCCCCATCTTTTTTCTGAATTTTTAGATTGAAGTGCATCCATCGACAAACCATGTAGAATCCCTGCCGGCGAATAATGCACCGTTTTTACATTATCAAGGTAAGGCCTTAATGGATCAACAATTAAGTTGGCAATCTTCTGTGAGTTGGTATTATAAATATAATTTACTTGCCATTGTTCTTGCTGACCATTGTCTGGAGGAAGTAACTCTTTTAATTGTTGTTCATCACATAAAGGAATAAAAACAGGAGATTTCATATCGCTTTTTAGTACTAAAGCTGCATATTTTTCAGGAGCATAATAAACAAACTCAACGGCTACCTCATTAGGCTTTAAAGCCTTTTTCACCATTTCCCAATTTACATCATCCTCATCAATTACAGCAAAGACTTCCTTTCTTGTTTTTGTCGCTAACTCTCGGTGCAGACCAAACGCAATGTCTTTTAAACTATCTATATCTACCCTAGGATCATGGAATAAGATCTCTTTTCGTACATCCATCCAATGTTCAAATAGATTTTTCAAATCTTTGTTTTTACTATCAGCTGCATATTTTCTAATGGCAATTACTGATGACAGTCCTATTTCTTTAGACAAAAGGGTATAATCGTAGGCCAGTTGTTGTGTAGCCTGATTGGGTAGTTTTTCGGCTAAGGAATACAAAATATCTCCACTTTCTTCGGATATCTTTACCATCTGTTTCTTATCCATTTTAGATGGGTTCAGCATGACATTTTTAATCAGATATTTGAATGTTTCATACTCTTCCGTCAACTTTGCTAAATCCACTTTATCTGTTTGTTTTGCTTCTACTAGAATACCCACGTAATTGATATAATAATAGAACCTGAACATTCTAACATATAGCAAAGAAGCTACATCATTTGCATCCACTTCCGGAAAACGCTTATACTCTTCAATGGAAGTATTATAGGCGATTAAGGCATACTTTTGAGCATTCTTTAAGTCTCCTTGATATTTATACACATTGGCTAAAGTAAAGTAAGGGCCAGATCCAACTGTACCACCAAGTTTCTCTGCCACCTCGATCATGTCAAAACATTCTTTCTTCGTCTTCTCATAATCTTTCATCTCAAATAAAACCGTCATCTTCATATTCTTAATTCCAGGATATAAAGGATTGGTTGCATCGTTATTGTCTAAGAAATTATTAGCCAGGTCTAAAGCTTCCTTGTATCTACCCAACATCTGATAGTTAGAAATTAACATCGCATCGCTTTGTAAATAGCCTAACTCCTTTTGCTTTAATTGGACAGTCAGCATATTTTCATAATCCCCTTGGAGCATATATAGACTACTTAAGTTCAATAGAAACGAACTGTAGTAGTGTGATGTGGTATCTCCTTCTTTTTCGATTTTTTCGATCGCATCCTTTACCAATTTCGTCGCCAGATAATATTGGTTTGTACTGTACATTTTACCAACAAGCATCAATGTAGTATTGTAGTCCATTGTACCTGCAGCCAAATGTTCTTGTATGATTCGATCAAAGTTTAGTGATTGACTTTTTGCATTCTTCCAGAAGCGCTGAACGTCATCGTATAAGTCTTCATATTCCTCTTTCTCTTCAGGAGTGGCGTTCTTATATAATTCCTCCAAATGATCGAGGTAGGGTATTCTATAAAAGAAATTATCTGCTACTTTTTGTAATGGATTTGCCAATGCATACTTCTGTGTTTGTATCCATCGATAAGATTGAACCATTTTGAAAAGTTCTTCCATTTCTTCAAAGCTTTCTTTTTCATCCATTTGTACCTTAAATAGATACTCTTCCACCTCAGAAAGGTAATCGATAAGAAACGGATCTAATTGAGGTTGCTCTTTTAAACGAATAAAACTGGACAGTTGCTGTGCAGCAGCAGAGCGGATATAATAGTCTTCTTTATCAAGTGTAGGGACCACTTTCTCTACCCAATTTGCTTTCCAATCATCATTCTCTTTAGCGAGGGCACTTCGGGTTGCTTCCAAGCTTTCATACTCTTTTTGCATTTCGGGTAATGCAGATCGTAATTGGCTTGTTTTAAATGACATAACAGCTTTCTTGTCCTGAGCACAGGAAATTGTGACAAAAAAAGACAGTAATAGCAGTAGTTGTTTAGTTTGCATAATAGTTTTGTTGAGTTGTAAATCTTAAAAAATTGATTCCAGACAAATTTCTAAGGCGTCTTCTTTTCAATACAGTAAATAATCAACGCCCAACAAAGGTATAAAATAGAACTTGATATGAAAGGAGAGGAATTAAAAAATTAAAGGAACGAAGTATACATTTCATGGGTTTCATCTTATGGAAGAGAAATATAGGTATTTAATTTTGTGATACACTTTCTAAATACACTTTAGTACGTCTACCTTCTTTATTTATACTAGAATTAAAAAAACTGTATTGAGTTACTGATTACACAAAGTAACCATTGTGCTTTTTGTTACATCAATGTCCTTCAGTAGCTTATCAAAACCAGTTGATAACAATGTGCATTTCAATAAAAAACTCTATGAATTCAGTCTTGATTTATCAATTAAACTTTCTATTTTTGATAGTGTTATACACTATCCATCGATAATTTAATGGGAATAACAGCTATCTGATTATTAACTAAATGCCTTACAAACCTCACTTTTAAAAATGAGCAAATTATCAAAAGTAAACATTACTGTTGCCTCTTTACTTTCGTTTCTCGGACCTATAGGCCTGTTATACATTGGTTTAAATTTCACCTTTTGGGCCTTTTTCTATTCAGCCGTTTTTATGTATCTCTATGACTTTCTGTTGTTATATACGCTGAACCAAGGTATTCAATTACCACTAAATGTTATCTATGTTTCATTATTAGCTTGGGTGTTTTTCGGACATCAATTAGCTGTATTACGAAATGAAATTGTGGAGAAGTATTCTTCATCAGAAAAAAAACAGAAACAGTTCAAAAGTTTTGGATTTGGATTTATCCATAACCTGAACCTTTTTAAACTTTACCTTCAGTTCTATACTGTTGGTTTAGGCTTATATGCTGCTTTTGGATTTTTCAAATCGGGTGATCATGAATGGGCACCTGTTGCCTTAGCAATAATAGTTGTAGTCATTGGATTATTTCAGGTACTTTTTGTCGGCCTACAGAAAGGATTAACTAAGCTTTTTAAGTACGAATAGATCGATAGTATACCACTTAATATATTCAATAAAGACACACCTTTTTTTAATGAGTGTAGGGGCTACAATGTACTGGCAATAGTATCATTATAGACCCCTACAGTTCATTTAAAGGGAGATTAATACCCCAATAAATAAGCAAATATTAAAGGCGCTACTATCGTAGCATCCGATTCTACTATATATTTTGGCGTATCTGCATCCAATTTGCCCCAAGTTATTTTCTCATTAGGAACAGCACCCGAATAAGAACCATAACTTGTCGTAGAATCCGAAATTTGACAGAAATAACTCCAGAATGGCGTCGCCTCTCTCTCTAGGTCTTGGTACAACATTGGTACGACACAAATTGGGAAATCACCAGCAATACCTCCTCCTATTTGAAAGAATCCTATTCCATTGTCCTTTGTATTTTCTGTATACCAATCAGCTAAAAAGGTCATGTATTCTATGCCTGATTTCACTGTGGAAGTTTTCAACTCATTCTTTATACAATAAGAAGCAAAAATGTTCCCCATTGTAGAGTCTTCCCATCCTGGTACAACGATCGGCAAGTTCTTCTCTGCTGCAGCCAATAACCAGCTATTTTTAGGATCGATTTGGTAATATTGTTCCAACTCTCCTGATAATAACATCTTGTACATGTACTCATGCGGGAAGTATCGCTCGCCGTTTTCCTCAGCAGTTTGCCAAATCTTAAATATGTGACCTTGTAATCTTCTGAATGCCTCTTCTTCAGGAATACAAGTGTCTGTCACTCTATTCAGTCCTTGGTCTAGTAACTCTCTTTCTTGCTGAGGAGTTAAATCTCTATATTCAGGAATTCGCTTATAGAAAGAGTGAGCAACTAAATTCATTATGTCCTCTTCCAAGTTGGCCCCTGTACAGCTAATAATCTGGATTTTATCCTGACGGATCATTTCAGCTAACGACTTACCTAGTTCAGCAGTACTCATTGCTCCGGCAAGTGTTACCATCATCTTATTTCCAGTTGCTAATTGATCTTCATAACCTTTTGCTGCATCCACTAAGCTAGCAGCATTGAAGTGCTTAAAATGATCTAGTATGAATTGAGAAACTTGTCCTTTATTTTCCATAGTATTGATATGATAATAGTTTATAGTATAATTTAGAAACCAGAAAACCAGGTGCTGTTAAACCTTTTATTGGGGCAAACTCTACAATATCAAACCCCACAACATTCTTCTGTTTAAAAACACGCTTTAGGTAAATCATTAAAGTATTCCAGTCAAAGCCTCCAGGCTCTGGAGTACCTGTTGCAGGCATAATTCCAGGGTCAAATGCATCAAGATCAATAGAAAGGTAAACGTTATCGGTCATCTGCCCGATAGACTTATTCATCCAATCATTTTTTCCATAGATCTCTTCTGCAAAATAGGTCTGCTCCCTATTCATATGCTCCTTCTCACTGATGTCCATACTTCTAATCCCTACCTGTATTAAATTGGTACTTTTTGATGCTCTATACATCGCACAGGCATGATTAAATTCCGTTCCCAAATAATCAGGTCTTAGGTCTGCATGGGCATCAATTTGTACCACTGTCAAGTCCTTGTACTTTTCTTTAAAGGCATCGATAACACCAATACTAATTGAATGTTCTCCTCCAAAAAACGTCAGGTATTTACCAGTTTCCAATAGTGATTTTGTCTTGGAATAGACTGCATTATATACCTCTTCTGGACTATTATCTTCCTCGATTGCAGGCAAAACATGGATTCCTTTTTTATAAACTTCAGAATCTGTTTCTATATCGTAGACTTCCATATTTTCGGAAGCCTCAATAAATACTTCCAAACCTTTATCAGCGCCTTTTCCCCATGTGCTTGTTCCATCATAAGGAATGGGCTGGAGTAATACATTAGCGGTATCATAGGAAGAGTACTTCTCTTCTACTCCAGCGAATACATATTTCTTACTCATTGTATCCCAATATTTTAAACATTTCAGCCACAGATTGTTCTTCTCTGTAAACAGTGTCTATAATATTTCCTTTGTCGTCTCTATCAATGATTACATGTTTTGGTGCTGGAATCAAACAGTGTTTAATACCACCATAACCACTCACTGAATCTTGATAGGCACCCGTATGGAAGAATCCTAAGTACAATGGCTCTTTGTCTTTTTCCTTATCAAATTGAGGCAATAATACCTCCTGATTTAGATCATCAGAGTTATAATAATCTGAGTGATCACAACTGATTCCACCAATATTTACTCTACCATACTCATGATTCCATTTGTTGACAGGTAACAAGATGAATTTTTCTTGAATCGACCACGCATCTGGAATCGTATTCATCAAACTATTGTCAATGATATACCAAGTCTCGTTATCGTTTTGTTGTTTTTTATCTAATACTTCAAAGATGATTGCACCTGCTTCACCCACAGTGTATTTTCCGTACTCGGTAAACAAGTGTGGTTCTGGAATATTGCTATCGGCACAAGCACTCTTTATCGTTCCTACAATCTCATTGATCATGTATTCATAATTGTACTCAAAGCCCAAGCTGTTTCGGATAGGAAAACCTCCACCCATATTTAGTGAGTCTAAAGAAGCACTCTCTTTTTTCAAGTCAATGTAAAGTGATAATGCTCTTCTAAATTCTCCCCAATAATATGGCGTATCTTTGATACCCGAATCCACAAAAAAGTGGAACATCTTGAACTCTACTTTAGGGTTATCATGAATATATGTTCTATAAAACTCAAGGATGTCTTTTTGTGGAATGCCTAACCTTGAAGTGTAGTAAGCCGATTGTGCTTCTTCATTGATAGACATTCTCACTCCAATTTTCACCACATGCTTAGTTTTTATTCTAGCCAATCTATGGTACTCGTTAATGCTGTCCAGAATAATCACAGAGTTGTGGAAACCTGCTTTTTGTAAGTCAACTATTTTTCTTAAATACTCTTCTGTTTTATACCCGTTATGAATAATTTTTATGTCTGTAGTTATTTTTCCTTTTTGATATAAGGAAAGGATAAGGTCAATATCAAAAGATGAAGATGTTTCTAGGTTGACGTTGTGTTTTATGGCCTCATTGACCACATGATAAAAGTGATTACATTTAGTACAATAGCAAAAGTTATATTCCCCTTTGTAAGCGTTGTTTTTAATTACTCTGTTGAATAGATTTCTTGCTTTTTTAATTTGGTCTCCGATTTTGGGCAGATAAATAAATCGAAAAGGAGTTCCGTGTTTTTCAATTAAGTGTTTCAATGAAACCCCATGAAATGTGAGAGAGTTGTCTCTTAAGTCAAAGCCTTCTTGTGGGAAGTAGTAGCTTTGCTCTATTAAATCAAAGTATGTGTTTTTCATCTTTACATAAATAGTTGAGGTATAAATTATTAATCGTTTAATTTTTGGAAAGCGTGTACAAATCCTTTCTTCTATCTTTTAAGTTTCTGACACTTCCGTGTTGATGTAATTCTCTAAGTAAATCCAGATCTACGTCTGCAATCAATATCATTTCTGTGTTTGGTGTCGCTTCTGCTTTTACTCCACTAGTTGGAAATGCGAAATCACATGGGGTAAAAACTACAGATTGTGCAAACTGAATATCCATATTGTGTACTTTTGGTAGGTTGCCTACACTACCAGTAATGGCCACATAACATTCATTTTCTATCGCTCTTGCCTGAGCACAATGCCTCACTCTTGAATATCCATTTTGAGTATCTGTTAAAAACGGCACAAATAAAATTTCCATATCTTCCTCTGCCAATAGGCGACTTATCTCTGGAAACTCAATATCATTGCAGATCAAAACACCGATTTTACCACAGTCTGTATTAAAGGTCTTGATCTCATTTCCTCCTTGCATCCCCCAAACTTTTGCCTCATCTGGGTTGATGTGTATTTTTTCGTAACGTTCAACTGTTCCATCTCTCTTACATAAATAGCCAACGTTTAGTAACTCACCATTTTTAATCTCTGGCAGAGATCCTGCGATAATGTTGATGTTATATGAAATCGAATAACTTGAAAATTTCTCTACAATTTCGTCTGTATACTTTGCTAGTTCTCTAATCGCTTGTGCTCCCGACAAGTGATTGTATTTTGCCATTAGTGGGGCATTGAAAAACTCTGGAAATACTGCAAAATCAGAACGATAACCAGAGACTGCATCTATAAAATATTCTGCTTGTTGTAGTAGTGATTCAATGTCTTTGTAGGGTCTCATTTGCCATTGTATCAAGCCTAAACGTACAACTTTCTTTTGGGTTGTCGCTTTTTTAGTTGGCTTTGTATAATAAATGTTATCCCACTCTAAAAGCACCGCATACTCCCCAGAATCCGCATCTCCTTCCAAATAACCTTTTAATATTCTTGTCGGGTGGAAGTCGTTAGAAATCTGAAAGTTGAGTACCGGATCATGAATTTCTTTCAGCTTAACTTTCTCTAAATATTCCTTTGGTGAAAGTGAATCCGCATGTTTATAATAGTTTGGAATTCGACCTCCAAATGCTATTCCTCTCAGGTTTCTATTTTCACAAAGCTCTTTTCTGTAATCGTATAATCTTCGACCAAGTCTTAAGCCTCTAAATTCCGGTTTAATAAATACATCAATGCCGTAAAGTGTATCACCTTCGTAATCGTGAGAATTGAATGTATAATCTGCAGTGATATCACGATAGGTATGGTTATCATCAAAATCTTTATAGTTCACAATGATCGACAAAGCCGTCCCGGCAATATGACCATTCACCTTAATGACCACCTGACCTTCTGGAAATTTTTCCAATAAGTTTTTTATTTGTTCTTCTTTCCAGTAAGAATCAGGCATGGAAGAATAAGCTGAGACCATCACGTCTTTTATCTCCATATAGTCATCGAACTTTAGGTATTCCAATTCGATTTTATCGATACTTTTAAGATCCATTATTTAATGCGTTGGAAGGTTTATATGTGTAGGTAAACAGATTAGAGTTATTATTTTGATAAGTTTTTGGCTATTACAACTTTAAAATTATAATACACTCAAAAACAACAACTTATTACAGCTGTATTAGTTTTAGTTCTCATGAAATTTCTTGAATAATTAATATAAGAGCAATGATTATGTTCGCCTTGCTGAATGAGAAATCATTAGGCCTAATGTGTTAGTTATTTAGTAGTCGTCTTCGTTGATTGATCATTATATCATTTTCAGCGGCGCAAATATAGATTTAGTTTTTGAATCGCCTATGTTTTTGTGATTTTTTATCAAACTAATTTTTTAGCCCGTAAAAACACAAACATAAGTAACTAAATATCAATTCAATAGACATGAATTTTACACTACTCCTAAACTCCATTTATTAAAATCAGATTAAATGTTGATATGATAATAAGTTGGAATCATACTTGCTTTTTCTCAAAAACAACCTCTTTTAAAACTAAATACAATGTCTCAAATTAAAATTTACGGACTAAGGTCTCACTTAAATGGTAAAAAGCAACAACTTTCAGACATTATACATGCTTGCGTTGTTGAAGCATTACAATATCCCCAAAACAAACGAGCACATCGTTTTATTAACTTAGAAAAAGACGATTTTTACTACCCTGAAGGCAGAACTGATCAGTACATTATCATTGAAATTATGATGATTACCGGAAGAACCGTAGAAACTAAGAAAAAGCTTATTCAGTTGCTCTTCAAAGAAATAAGTGAGAAAACTGATATATCTACAACAGATATAGAAATTCTGATTCAAGAAAGCCCCGCTTCAAATTGGGGATTTAGAGGTATGACCGGAGATGAAGTTTCACTGAATTATAAGATAAATGTCTAATATCTTCTTATAAAAATAAAGACTTGAAAAAGATAAAGTAGTGCATTTTGGACAGTATTATTTCTTAAATAAAAGAGAACATTTTGGACGCAATTACTGAAACCAAAAATGAACTACTACATTTGTATTCTGAAAAAGGAGTAGTTATAAACGAATAGATGATAGAGATTTATCGCCTTTTTCAAATTCAATTTATTTAAGAATAATAATGTATGCCTGAAATTCAAAACAGAGAAGACGTAAATAAGATTGTGCTTACTTTTTACAATAGAATCCGAAAAGATGCTGTTTTGGGACCAATATTTAATACGGCTATCCAAGAAGAAAAATGGCCCGAGCACTTAGAAAAGTTAACCGATTTTTGGTACTCAAATCTCTTTGGTGTTAGAACATTTACTGGTAATCCTGTACAAGCTCATATTAAAACAGACAATATGATGAAGAATACAATGGGGCCAGAACATTTTGAAAGATGGTTAGAATTATGGTTTACCACAATTGATGCTTTATTCGATGATCAATTAGCACAAAGAGCAAAACAAGTAGCCCATAATATAGCAAGAAGGCAATTGATGATTGTATATTCTACCCGCTCCAATTAAATTAGAATTTCAGTACAATACATTACCACACATACCTTTTTTTAGCTTAAAATTCAAGAAGTAATGCTTTACTCCTAAAAAAGCAATCTGATATCAGATTAATTATCAGTGATTTATTAAATTTTATATACATAGAATTATGATGTATTGTATTTTTATGTATATTTGTTCTATGTACTCAAAAGAACTATTAAAAGGAACTCTCTCTGCGATTATTTTAAATCTATTATCAGAGAATGAAAGAATGTATGGTTATGAGATTTCTCAAAAGGTAAAAGAAATTTCTGATGGAAAAATCTTACTCAAAGATGGGTCTCTATATCCTGCTTTACAGAAAATGACGAAAGATGGATTGCTCTCTTATCAAGAAGAGTTCTACGGTAAAAGAGTAAGAAAATATTACTTTCTGACTCCCAAAGGCAAAACCGAAAAGGTTCGATATTTAGAAGAACTGAAGGACTTTCTTGCCACTCTCAATAAACTTGTCTTCCCAGAACTTAACCTCACATGAAATTAAATAATGAACAAGAAAAAATAATAGAAAACCTTGTCGATAATCAAGGGATTAAGATTCAAACGCTTAGAGATGATATCATCGATCATTTGTGCTGCGTTGTCGAAAGTGAATTAGGACAAGGAAAATCATTCGATCAATTATTGGATCATGCCGTAAAGGAATTAGCTCCCAATGGTTTGATTGAAATTCAACATAAAACAGTTTTTTTACTTAACTCTAAACGAATTATTCTCATGAAAAAGCTTATGTATTTAATTGGACTTATTGGATCAGTTTCTTTAACTGCAGGAGTAACGTTTAAACTACTTCATATGCCATTGGCCACAGAACTCTTTATGTTTGGATTTCTGGCTTTACTTTTAGTCTTTGTTCCTCTTTTTGCGATTGATAAATATAAAGTATCCCTTCAGAAAGCTCTTTCAGTAAGGTTAAAGATTATTTTAGGCCTTGTTGCCGGAGTAATTACTGGTTTATCTGGCTTGTTTAAAGTGATGCATTTACAAGGGGCCAGTGTATTATTATTAACAGGAGCTTTTGTTTTTGCATTTGGGTTTCTACCCTTTTACTTCTTTACGATGTATAAAAGTTCACTTCCAGAAATGGCAGAATAAAAAACATCACATTTTTAATTTACAAACTCAAAAAGTTCGAAGTGTAACTATTTGTAGTCAAACACTTCGAACAGTATTGGGTAAAGACGCTATCCATCAGTATCCTTTTTTGAAATACTGATGGGTAGCTTTTTGATTTATAAATCAATTGATTCTTTACGGTGTGTGTTTCTTGATAAAGTTGAATATGAAGTCAACTACTCCATCTTGAACAACATTAAACTTAACGTATTCTCCATCATTCACACCATTTGTTTTATTAGTAACTACTGTAGCTTGTTGTTCTGACCCATTTAAGTTATTAGAAGGATCCATACTGAAAGCACATACAAATGTATTGGTATGAAGTAAAGCCTCACAAGTACTATCTAAAGTACAAGTTTGACCATTTATTGTGACCGGATCGTGGCCAGGTTGATCACCAAACCAACAAATAATTCTTGTTGCACCAGGTCTCCAGCCTGTAATTGTTCTTTCAGACAATTGTGTCAGTGCATATAGCTGTCCTTCCTTTCTGTTTCCACCACCACTTGCATTCAGATTATTTACTGCTGATTGTAGAAGAACATCATCATTAGTGATCTCTTGTAGAACAACAAATGGATCTGGGTCAGTACTGTCTTTGTAATAAGAGCCCCCTACTTCTGCATCCCAATCTGTTGAAGTAAGCAATTGTTGGTAAGCACTAACAAAGTTTGCTTTCACATCATTAATTGCTGAACCCATACTACCTGTATTATCAGCTAAAAGCATAATATCGACTTTGAATCCAGCATCGGACCCAATATTTAAATGTGGACCTTTCATTTGTGTAAAAAATTAGTTGATGGCATTCCTACTCTATTTGATATTGGCTTTTCGGATTCCGCCATAGTAACAAAAGTTTGATAGTAGCTACTCAATCGGATATTTTGCTTTTGATTACATTACAAATGTCTGAATATTAGGTGTTCGATCTTAGAGTAAGAATACTGGTTTCTGAAATTGAGTATTTATACCTAATGGATATTTTAAAAAAATGGTGCAGTATTTAGAGTGGAAAAACTCGTTCGGTGTTTATTACCTTGTGATTGTTTATCTACAGCACATCAACAATAAAAAGAGACAATATTGCATGCTTTTAAAAATTAAATTACTTTTAACAGTGTATAGAGTATGTATACCCAATAAATGATTCCATTTATTAAATAGGTTATATCATACTTCTAGACATCCGAAACTATACTATTACTAGTTCACTCTAACTACAATCTTTAAAAGCTAAAATTTTTCAACTATGCTACTAAAAAGAGAAGAATGCAAACAGGCAATTCTTAAATGGGAAAAAACTAAAACTGACTTCGAAAAAATTAGAGCACTTATAGATGCTACTAAAGTTTTTCGTTTCGATGAATCTGATCAGTCTTGGATTAGAGAACACAACAAAAACCACAGTTTTCATGTGTATGCTGGAGTTCACAATGATCATTTTGTCCTCATCATTGTTCCTTTAACAAAAAAAGGAAAGGAAAAAGCTCTTGAAAAGTACCTGACAAAAACTTTAACCGCTTTAAAAAAGGATATCACTTTAGTGGAAACAGAAGTTGTCACCACTGTTACGAAAACAAAACTATCAGCAGATTTAGCGGTAACAAAATTCTGGAAAGAGGTAAATCTACCTGTTCATAACGAACCAACAATTACAGAAAAAGCTTCTGCTTATGATATTGAAAAGTGGAAAAATGAAAGCCTTAATTGGTTCTTCTACGAATACAGTACTTCTCGTGGTAGAAATATTTTCAGAACGTTTACTGTTCCATTATCAGATCTTGATCGAGATGATAATAAGAAAGGGGATGTTATTGCCTTTTTTGGGTTAAAACTTTCTCCAATTTACCAGAAGCAAATTCCTATCTTAATCTTTGTTTCCCAATCTGAGAAAGATAGCGGAACAGGTGAAATATTAAGGGCAAAACTTGGATTTAGCGCAGCACCAACCAACTCTCAGGACTGGTCGCAGCCGTGTCCTCCACTTTGCAAAGATAAATCTGGCTTCACTCTGTTTTAATCAGAATGGATAGTTTAATAATTATATCTATCATATTATCTCGTTCCTTCCTATCAATTGCTTTAATCAATGGTATTATTAGTGATAAACTAAGTAGTACTAAACTGAGTATTTGGTATACTGCCTACATTGGTTTTATCCTAGGTATAGAGGTGATGATTCTTTTCTCCATTTATATTCTCGAAAGTGAATCAACACAACAACTTTATCCCTTTTATGTTGGAGGTGAGTTTTTTGTAGTTATTAATTTATTCCTATCAGAATTAAAATCGACAAAGAAATGGCAAGTAATAACAGGTATTATTGCTTGTTGTTTCTTTATCGAAGCCTATGTTTTATGGCTCACCAATAATGATGCATCTACAGGTTATGGTAAAATAATATCCCATTTAACTATCATCTGTTTTGCTGCATACCTATTGATTAAAAACATCAATGAATTGAAGAATAATGGTCCTTCGACTATCGTTCATGCCTTTCTGTTTTTATACTATAGCGTATCGTTATTCTTATTTATGGTCATGAACCAACTGACGGATCAGAATATTTTTATTTGGGTTATAAATAATATTCTTAGTACTGTGTTATACGGTAGTTTTGTTTATACTTTTTATAGTCAAATCCAATGGTCATCAAAGTCCAATATATAGTCGTTTTGATTATCGTACTTACAATAATCATTTTATTTACTTTTCAATTATATAGAGCTTTCATCAAAAAAATATTAGAAGAGAAAACCATTCACTATCGATTAGAAATAGAACACCAAAAGGAAGTCGCATTACAACAAACCATAGTTCAAGAAAATGAAAGAAAAAGGATAGCAGAAGTCTTACATGATGATGTGGGAAACAAACTGAACATTCTTTCTCTTTGGATTAACAATGAAGATACTTGGAATAGTGAGAGATCTAAGGAAATTATTGTTCAGCAAATACCAGAACTAATAGAAACGACTAGAACAATATCTCACTCCTTGTACCCAGTGAACTTAGAAAAGTTTGGGCTAATTCTCACTTTAGAGGCATTGGTCTCTAATGTAAATCATTCTTTGTCTATAGATCTTGTGCATCAAAACTATAGACAAAGAGATATATCGTTTGAACTTCAAATCTATAGAATAATACAGGAGTTTTTAAGTAATGTAATCAAACATGCTAAAGCCACAAAAATGGTCATCCACTTAAGAGATCAGGAAAATGCGTTAGCTGTCGTTTTATCAGATAATGGAATTGGGTTTGATCAGGAGCAACTTCAAGCAGGAATGGGACTTGAGAATATAAATAGTCGTATCCAATCCATTGAAGCTTACAGTAAATGGAAAAGTAAAACCGGGAAAGGAGTTAGATTAATAATAGTACATCCAAAGAAATGAAAGATATCATCAACGTAGCACTCGTAGACGACGAGGCATTATTTATAGAAGGCATATCACTTATTTTCTCGAATGTCGATAATATCAATGTAATTACAACAGCCAACAATGGTTTGGAGTTTCTTGAATATCTCGATAAAAAAGAACCATCTACGCCTCTAGATATTGCAATAATTGATATTCAGATGAAACCAATGGATGGATTTGAACTTGTAGAATCAATAAAGGATAAGTACCAAGATCTAAAAGTTATTGTACTTTCATCTCATTACAAAAGTAATATTGTTGGGCATATGATTAAGTTGGGTGTCTCTGCATTTATTCCAAAAAATGCCAATAAACAACTCTTGGTAACGGCTATTGAATCTGTACACCAATCAGGCGTTTATTTTACTGAATCCGACAAAGAAATGCTTATTCAGTATATGAATAGTGGTTCCAAAAAGATTTCGCTAAGTCCCATAGAAGAGCTATCGGGAAGAGAAATTGAGGTAGTAAAACTGATTTGTCAGGAAAATACAAACCAAGAAATTGCTGAAAAACTATTTCTCAGTAAGCGTACCATAGAAAATCATCGACAAAGAATCCTCGATAAAGTTGGAGCAAAGAATACTGTAGGTTTAGTGGTGTATGCAATAGCCAATCAAATACATCCATTGCCATAAGTATGTTAGGAAAGGGAGAAAAATAAGTACCTATTATCAACTATCTAATGATTTTACGGATAAACTAAAAACTTCTCCTAGTTCAGTTTCTGTATACATCAGGTGGTTTTTATCTTTTATAATTTCACATTCAAGTTCCATTTTATTTATCCACTCATGATTAGGTTTAAATTCATCATTTTCACCGAATAGAAGTTTTATTCTCCCTTTTGGTCTCTTTGTTTCCTTTCTCAACCTTGTTGATGAAATACAAGTCAACGACTTTATATTATTCGTTCTTAAACCGTAATTCCAAGCAATAACACCTCCGATACTAAAAGCTAGTATATCAACTAGGTTTCTTTCATTTTGAACTAAATAATCTACAGCCTCATCAATCGCCCCTTCAATAAACTGATGATGTAAACTTTCTTGACTGTAGTTAGATATATCTACCTTACCTATCTCACAACAATCATAAAAAGTAATATCAAAATTAGTTTCTAAAATTTTTGTGTAGTTAGTTAACCATTGGGCTTTTTGGCTTCCCCATAAGTCAGAAATAATAATTAATTTATTCTTCATGTTAAAATTCTCGTTCTCCAATAAAATTATAGAATTTCATAAAAATAAAACACATTTATATTTTCAATTACATAGACAATTAACACTATAAATACTTTCTATACAGATTAAAATAGAACGATTATTGAGTGTATCATACCACTTTAATATGAAGCTGTAACAAATGAACGAAAACTTAACTCATATCAAGTTAGCTATTTACGATAAGTGTTCTTTTACTATTTCCAATTACCATGAAGAGGCAGAAGGGAAAGAATATGAGGCTTGTCAATTTGATTTAGATGGAAAGAAAATTATCAATCGAAGTGCTAAAATTACGCCTAAAAAAGTAGGGCAATTTGTCACCTTTTGGAAGCGAGATATCAATGGTATTACAACACCTTTTAAGGAAAATGACTCAATTGATTTCTTTACAGTTAATGTAAGAAAGGAAGATCATTTTGGACAATTTGTTTTCCCTAAAAGTGTACTTATACAGAAAGGGATTTTATCTACTAAAAATAAAGATGGCAAAAGAGGTTTCAGAGTATACCCTAGATGGGATGTAACTCTAAATCAACAAGCTAAGAAAACTCAATCGTGGCAATTGAAATATTTTTATGAAATAAATAGTTCCACTATATTAGAAGATGTTGTCAGGCTCTTTAATGAAAAATAAACAATCCAATAAGATGGAAAAACAGCAGCTATGGATTAATGCAGGTTATAAAGTCTACTCTACTGAAGGACCAAATGGTTTAAAGGTAGAACGATTGGCAAAGGTTGTTGGGGTAAGTAAATCTTCCTTTTATCATTACTTTGCTGACCTAGAATGTTTTATTGATGATCTTTTTCGATATCATTTAGAACAATGCAAGATCATAGCAGAAAAGGAGAGACATTGTGAAAAGATCCACCCTGATTTAATTGATATTTTTATCGAGCACAAAACAGACCTATTATTTCAACGTCAGTTAAGAATTCATCAGAAGGAAAAACAAGCACAGGTTGTACTTTCTAAGTCAAAAACCATTCTTGGAAATTTTTCAGAAATGGCTTGGGCACAAGATATCTATCATCCGCTGACAAAATCGCAGCTTAACGCAATTTTTCAAATCGTTATTGATGATTTTTATATGAAAATCAATGAAGACAACCTCAACCATGAGTTTCTTGGAGAATATATGAAAGGGATTCAGGATACTACAAAACAACTCATTGGGCAATTGTACACTACCGTCTAAAAGTTTCGATTTTTCATAGGCAACTTTACATTATCAACATCAAACAGTAGCACTATGAAAAACGTCAACATCAACGGAAACACAATTGAATACCAAGAATATGGAACTGGTCAGCCTCTCATTTTTATCCATGGAACCCTTTCAAGTGGCCAAACTTGGAGAAAGATCATTCCATCACTCTCAAAAAAATATAGATGTATTGTCCCAGAATGGCCATTTGGAGGACATAAAGTAGCCGTATCTCAACAAGTAGACCTTTCTCCTAACGGTATTTCGGATCTCATTTATCAATTCTTTGTGGCAATGAACCTCTCAAAAGCTGCGATTATCTGTAACGATACAGGTGGCGCATATACTCAAATCTTTGCGTCAAAACATCAAGAGATGATCTCTCAACTAGTAATCAGTAACTGCGAAGGATTTGAGATTTTCCCACCTAAAAAATTTCAGAGTTTACAATTTATGGTTCAAGTTCCTGGGTACTTATGGACCATGTCGAAATTGTTTCAGTATAAGCCTTCATTGAAATGGGACTTATCTTTTGGCCTCCTAAGTAATGCTTTAAACCCCGAGGAATTATATGAACATTATGCAAAGCACTTTGTTGCTGATGACTTAATAAGGGAAAACTTTAAACGTCTTGTTCTCGGTTGGAATCCAAAGTATACAGAAAAGGCTGCTACAGATCTAAAAGAATTCAATAAGCCTGTTCTCATTTTATGGGGAATGGATGACTTGGACATGTTCCCATTGGAGTTAGGTGAAAGAATTAGAAATATTTTTCCAAATGTGGAATTTGTGAAAATTGAAAATGCAAAAACCTACGTTCAGGAAGATAACCCCCAAGATTTTGTAGAAAAAATCCATCAATTTCTTGAGGTATAGACATTTCCCTTTGTCATAAATTGACAAGTAAAAGTCATTTGCTAATTTAGTGGGAATCCAACTTTTAGCTATTATTATGACACCCTTAGAAAACTTAAATAAACTAGGACTCCAACTTCCTTTCCCTTCAACTCCGGGGGGAAGTTATGCATCTGTTAATATAAGGAGCAATATTGCTTACATTGCTATTCAATTTCCAATACTCAATGAAGAATATTTGTATCAAGGGAAATTAGGTGTAGAAATTTCTACTCAAGAAGGATATCAAGCCATGCAACTTTGTGCTTTAAATGTTTTATCACAAATCGACAAAAAAGTAGGTTTTGAGAACATTATAGGATTAAACCATATCGATGCTTATTTTCAATCTGGCCATGATTGGGATGATTCTCCAATTGTCGTCAATGGTGCTTCTGATCTTTTTGTAAAAGTGTTAGAGGAAAAGGGTGAACATTCAAGAGCCATTTTTGGAGTTGATAAACTACCGAGAAATTTCAGTGTTGGTTTAACGGCTTCATTTACGATTGAAGCAAGGTAAATAAATCATTCTGATAACTAAAGGCTTCATCTTATGATAAAAATTGACTTTTGTATGTAGCATGAAAATATCGCTCTCATTTCTTTTACTTTTTATTTCATCAATTGGAATAAAAAATAAATTCTCTGATCCTGTTCCAGGTTCTTGTACTATATTCTCGGCCTCTATTGGTAATCAAACATTATTTGGCAATAATGAGGATTACTTTGACCCCGATACGTATTTATGGACAGAACCAGCCACACGTGGAAATTATGGTTGTATATATTTAGGATTTAAAGATTACTCACATCAGGGAGGCATTAATGAAAAAGGACTTTGTTTTGATGCCAATGCTCTTCCTGATGTAAAGATCAATCTTCATAAAGAATTACTTCAACCACCCCATTATGATGTGCCTTATGACCAATATGAGATTTGGCTACCTGTTTTAATTCTAAGAAGAGCGGCAACTATTCAAGAAGCGATTGATATTGCACAAAAATATCAAAAGAACAACTGGTACCCTTCATCAGATGGCGTCGGTTATCAATTAAACTTTGCCGATGCTCAAGGTGATGCCGTGGTCATGAGTGTAGATCAATCTGGTGAGCTTGCTTTTACTAGAAAGAATAAAGACGCCTATTTTTTGATTTCTACGAATTACAATAAGGCAAATCCAAATAATGCATTAGAATATCCCTGCCATAGGTACACTGTTTCTGAAGAGATGCTTAGTACGATTACAAAAGAGAATGATATCACTGTCAGTTTCTTTAAGAATATCCTTGACCGCGTTCATCAGGAAGGTATTTTTAGTCGAACTTTATATTCCAATATTTTTGATTTACAAAGAGGAATTATCTACTTATACTACCAACATGAATACGAGGAAGTAGTCATACTTCATGTAAAAGATGAACTAGCAAAGGGAAATATTAATATTAAAATCAGTGATCTTTTTTCTGAAGAAACTGTACACCAAGCATCCTATAAGTGGTATTCTTTGATAGCAAAATGGATACTTGGCTGTGCAGCATTAACAGTAATAAGTATTTTAATTATTCATTACATAAATAAAAAGTATTACAAATTTCATTAACTTTTCAAATCAATGAAGTTATTTTTTCTTTTTGATGAAATTGATATTGAAGTTTGCTCTGATTTGAAAATTTGAATAAGACATATTAAAATCTTCTCCGATTACCGTATTTGGAGCCATACTATATAATACAGTCAACTCAAAGAAGTAAATATGTAGACCAAACTCTGGGACAAAACCAATTGCACTAATAGGGTGATGGTTATAAAAGTTATCCTCTACCCTAACAACAGCAGGTCTCATATCAAAGTAACCGACACCTAAACCTACATGTGTTTTCACTTTTTTTCGACCAAGAAAATACCTTGTTTTTAGAAGGTAATGACTAAAAAAAGAGATAAAGGTCAAACCAGACCCACCATTATTAGTATCAACATAATTACCAACAAAAGCAAATGAATATGACATTTCTGCCCCAAATGACCATTTTGGACTGTGATTATAATACAAACCAATATTTCCACATGTACCAGGATCAAACCCCTTGTATTCATTGATTTTCGTAGACATACTAGATAGCCCATAACCCACATTAAAGGTTAGTAATTTATCTTGAGCAAAGAGAGCATAGCTTAAAAATAAAGCCATTAATAGAGTAATAAGACGTTTCATATTCAATAGTTTGTGACATAATACTATCGCCAAAGTAATTGATAGAAAAACGTAAATACTAAAAATGTACTACAATAAAAATACGTCACAATAATGACGTACTTTTGAAGTGTAATCCTCTACAAGGCATAATTTTGGCTATTTTAGTATAATCATAAAGGTTTTAATCGATGAATAAATAATGCAGGAAATCAAGGTAAAAAAAGGGACAATTCTTCAACATAGTGGTGAAATAAATAGTAAAATTTATAAAGTAAAGAATGGACTACTACGAAGTTATTCCATTGATAAAAATGGACATGAAAATATTTTTATGTTTGCCCCTGAAGGTTGGATTATTGCAGATTCCTGTGCACCTACTTCACCTTCTGTATTATTTATTGATGCTCTCGAAGACTCAACAATTATAGTACTACCCAAAGAGTTAGAAAGAGAGAAAGATAATATTGAACCACTAGCCAAAAGAATGAAAGTCCTTCAGGAACGTATCATAATGTTAATCAGTACAAACGCTATAGAAAGGTATGAGCATTTTATAGAAACTTACCCGAATATCGTTCAGAGAGTATCTCAAAAAATGATTGCCTCTTACCTTGGTGTTACACCAGAGACATTAAGTGCGGCAAAAGCAAAACGATCAAAAAAAGAATAACATTTCTTGAATTCTTATGAAATCATAATGCATAGGTTTTAGGCAGATACGACTTTTGCATCAGGTTAAAACAAAAAAATAACATTATGAACAATAAGAACATCTATTTCAAAATATCATCGGTTTTATGGTTGATTTGGGGTTTCGTCCATATTATGGCAGGAGTAATTACTGATTATGCCATCTTAAATGGAGACATAATAGGTGCAGTGAGTGGAATTGCAGACGCAATTGACCCAAATTCTTTACAAGCAAATTATCCCAATGCTGCAGGAGCTATTATTGGTCAACATGGATTTAATCTTTTATGGATTGGAGTCACCACTTTTATATGTTCAATATTCATTTGGAAGGGAAATAAAAATGCGATCTTATTAGCTATCTTAACAGGAGGTTTAGCCGATGTAGGTTATTTTTTATTTATGGATTTAGGTGGGTATGTAAGATTTGCTCCGGGAACTCTGATGACAATTGTTTCTTCCTTAGCGATCGTTTCTAGTTTGATCGGTTTATCTAAAAACAAACAACAGAACTATTAACTCGTTCTTATCAATATTACCTGTGCCAATTATTTATTAAGTAGATAATTGGCATTTCTTTTTATATGTAATCCTAGTTTATATTACCCGTAACCATAGAAGTGTTTTAAATGTTAGGAGACGAATCAATAACCATTTATATCCTTTATCCTTAAAGTAAAAAATGACAACATAACCCTCATTTCCTTAGCAATGGAGAATATTTATTTAGGTTATATAAAAATG
The DNA here is from genome assembly GCF_947387565.1 of Flammeovirga sp. SubArs3. Classification (NCBI taxonomy): domain Bacteria; kingdom Pseudomonadati; phylum Bacteroidota; class Cytophagia; order Cytophagales; family Flammeovirgaceae; genus Flammeovirga; species Flammeovirga sp. SubArs3. Next base: position 186,881 of record NZ_CANDOA010000001.1, read on the forward strand.
AATTTCACTAAATCTTTAAATAAATAGTTGATTTCTAACTACTCTAAACACATATTTGCCATTTGATTAAATAGCCAAGACTAAATATTTATTAAATAAACTATTACTACGCTATGAATAATTCTCTTACTAGCAATTTTCTCTATGGCTTATTGCTAAGCTTATTTTTACTAAATCATTCCCCTATTAATGCACAAAATGCATCCAATTGTACTGATGAAGACATCCAAAACAGATTAGATGAAGGAGAAAGTCCTTTTGAGATTTTTCAATCTTGTCCTGATATACAACTGAGTCAAATTTATGGTAAATACTATTTAGGTAAATATCCTATTGCCTACCTAGACACATTAAAAGGAAATGGATTTATTACAACAGATTCTAGAGTAACCAAAATAGGTGCTTCATGGGTGACAGTAAAGGCATCGATGGATAGTGCAAGTATTAATGTTCCAGGTACAAGCTCAGCAATAGGAACAGGCGTACTAAACACAGCATTAATTATTGCGAAATATGGAATAACAGGAAGTTACTTCCAAGACTCTACTTATTCTTATGCTGCTTTGTTAGCTTACAATTATTCGAAAGAAACAGGAGGCAATTGGTTCTTGCCAAGTAGTGATGAAATGGCAGCCATTGTTCAAAATGTCATCAACCCAAGTGGACAAATGGGAGCACTTTGTCCAAGACCGGGACCAACTCCTTTTACTGGGAGCCAATGTAACTTTGCTTATTGGACCTCCACACAACAAAATATCAATCCATCAGGTTACTTTAATAAAGCATATATCGTTGACTGTATGGGAAACATTATTCCAGATGGGGAAGCTACGACATTTGAAACAAACAAGTCTTCTCCCTATTTAATAAGACTTGGGTGTAATTTCTCATCAGGTAGAATACCACAAATCACATCAATTAGTCCTGATACCGTTAGAACTGGTGAAAACATTACTGTAACAGGGCTGAACTTTAATCCCTACGATAATGCGTTGATCTTTGCTAATGGAGTGGTAGCTAGGTCGATTAGCTCCACTACTACATCTGCTGTTTTTACGGTTCCTGATAATGCAAGATCTGGTCAAGTAAAATTGACTATTTCTAAAAAATCAAGCTTTTATTCTGAGCAAAGCCTTACAATTCTTCCAGTTCCTGAAATTACTAGTATACCTTCCACTGGTATGATTAATCAAAACATTATCATTAGTGGCAAGAACTTCAGTAGTAATAATGATGATAACCAAGTAACTTTCAGTGGAGTTTCAATGCCAGTAACGCCTATTTCTTCAACAGAAAATAGTATTACTGTCACCATACCATTAGGAACAAAAGAAGGTTTTGTGCATGTTATCTCTAACGGTATTCGAAGTACTAGATCTTTAAATAAATTACAGATCACTCCTCTTAATATCAGTTTGAATACTACCTCAATAAGAGAAGATAAAACACTTACGATTACTGGAAATGGATTCAGCGACAATATCAATGAAAATAAAGTGTATTTCACAGGTGGAGCTGAAGCTACACCTTCAACCGTTTCCACAAATAGACTAACTGTTACAGTGCCAAAAGAGGCTAAAAGCGGTACTTTATATGTTATTAGTAATGGTGTACAAAGTATTAATAGTGCACCCTTAGACATTATACATCGCCCTGAAATTAGTTATTTCACCCCTCAAAGTGGTTCCTCTGGTGAATTACTTACAATTACAGCTAATAATTTAGAAGTAGATAAAAGTGTTAATCGTTATGTAATTTTCTATCAGAATGATGTACAAAAAGGATCTGCTCTTGCCACATACAGTAATAGTACAACTCTTCAATCCACAGTTCCTCAAGGATTAGCTCCAGGAAAATATAAAATGAGCATATCAATTGATAATTGGATAAGTGAAAAATCTGAATCAGAATTTACAGTCGGAAATAATGATTATTAAGTTATAATCATAAAGGCTATTTAATCTAATCATGCCCTGTAGCTATTTGTTACAGGGCATGTTTTTTATAATGCAATACTTTCTCTTTTTATAGGAAAAACTTCAAAATCGCATCCCTTATCTCTTCAGATTCTTTATCATCACCAATTTCTATTTTTCAATAGATAGAGACGTCAAACTTATTAAAAAACCTTAATTACAAGGCTATTTTAAAGGTTTTCTATCAAAAAAGTATTTAAAGCAATAAAAATAATATTGATAGCAACATCCAATTTTCGGCCTCGACCTAATTTTACAACTGTTGATTTACATCAATCTAATCATCCATAGAAATACCGAAGATTTATGAAACGAAATGAAAATTTCATGCAAATATTAATGATTCTAATTTTTAACTTAGGGACATTTTTAACGCATGGCAATCCATTTAACGAGGCTACTCAGACAGTTATAGAAAACAATAAACTCAAGGTAACTGTAAATGAAAAAACAGGATCATTTACAGTTCTTGAAAAAGAAACAAACCACCTTTGGAAAGATGATCCTTGGGTAAATTCTGCAGGGTTGCTTACAATAAAAAACAAAGGGAAAATAGAATATCTAAATATCTCTGAAAGTAAAAAAGTGACTGTTAAGAAAGAAGGTGATCATAGTATTGCTTTGTCTTTTATCAATCCTGTTTTTACTAATGGTGACGTTGCAAAAGGTGTTGAAATCAAAACGGAATTACGTTTAGTAGATAGTAATGCAAAGTTAGAAGTTGAAGTACTTTCTGTGAATAAGGGGGACTACAATTTAATGGAGTTAAGATACCCTACAAGAGCATTTAGTTTAGAGACAGATGTCGACAAAGGTGCTGCAGTTATCCCTCAGAAACAAGGAGTTATCTGTCCTTCATTTATTTCTCCAATGAACGGAGGTTCTTTCTGTATGTGGGACGACGCTACCTATTATAGAAAAACGAGTGGTAAGCTACCTTTATTTAATAATGGTATCGGGCTTACTATGCCATGGTGGGGAACGCATACGGAAAAAACAGCTGTAGTGGGTATTGTCGATGTTTCTGCTAGACCCGATATGTTCTACAATATCAATAACAATGGACAATACTTATTTAATAGTAAAGGAGAAATGTCACCTTACAAGCGTATTGCCTTTTTAGATCCTGTTTGGAAGATCAATAGAGAAAAAGAAAGAAAACTTATTACCTATGAGTTTATTCCAAAAGGAACCCATGTGGATATGGCAAAAGCTTACAGAAAGGAAGCAATTAAAGATGGTTACTTTGTCTCTCTAAAAGAAAAAGCGAAAAGAGATCCAAACGTAGAAAAACTACAAGGTGCTATCTATATGGGGGTATATGGAGGTTATCCTCACTATGTGGAAATGCCTGGTATGGCCTTTACATTTAAAGAGTTACAAGATATTATTAAGACAACTCATGATGAATTAGGCGTAGACAATGCATTTTTCCATGCTTGGGGTGTATTCTCTAATTTTGTTCCTAACTGTTGGCCAATTAATGAAAATCTTGGAGGTGTAAAAGAGTTGAAAAAAGCAGTAGACCTAACGAAGAAATATGGTTATTTATACTCTTCATATCATGCTTACTCTGCAACATTAGAAAACGACCCAGAATTCAACACTGAACTGTTTGCTAAAGACAAAGAAGGTAAACTAAAAAATACAGGAAGTAGATGGGCCAATATTGATCAGAACAAACAATTAGGGCTTGCGAAAAAGAGTTTACACAAAGAAATTGCTGCTTTAGAATTACAAGCAGATATCACTGATATTTCATTTGCTACTTTCCCTGACGAAGACAACACAGGTTTATTTAATCTCGCTAAATATATCGATTCGCTTAATTTAGTGAATGGTACTGAGCATGGTCAACAGCAATTTATACCTTATTTCGATATGTTCGAAGGTCTTACTTACCTACCTAACCCGAACTTAGTACAGTTCTCTCATAGAGCACCATTGTTCAATTTAGTTTACCATGATGCTATTGCCATCTTTGGTAAGATTCAGGATCCTGATAACCAGATCTCAATTAATGGTGATTTTAGAGTGAAATCTCTACGAAATATTCTTTTTGGTATGGGTACAACGATTTTCTTCTCTCCTTATGAGTTTGAAGGAATGAAAGAAATGATTCAAATCGCAAATAAAGTAGTTAGCCCTGTAAATAGAGAAACGTTCTTTGCGGAGTTAACAGACCATGAATACATCAGTGATGATTTTAAATTACAACGATCAAAATTCTCTTCAGGTACAGAAGTGATTGTCAATTTAGGACCAGTCTATCAAAAAACTAAAGAGGGTGAGATCATTCCTGCCTACGGATATAAAGTAACTTTTAGTGATGGTAAAGTGGCTGAAGGCAGCTTCAAACTTACCTATAATTAATGAGTAAAAAGACTTGATACAGTGTGTGAGTGTATCATCTTTTAGTGAATAGAATCTATAGCCAACGAGTAAAATTGTTGGCTATTTTTTTATGTCAATCGAGTAGATACAGCCATGTATAGATTTCTTTAGATTAGGTATACTTCCATCTTGTTCTTAGCTTAGTAACCATAATTGATCTTTCATATAAAATTCAACTATTTCACTTAGGATATGGACTTATACGATTGCATATATAAACGAAGAGATACAAGGCATTTCACACAAGATGATTTACCAGAAGAAGTACTAGAAAAAGCATTAGATGCTGCACATGCAGCTCCGTCAGTAGGTTTATCAGAACCTTGGAGGTTTATCGTTGTCAAGTCTCAAGAAAGAAAAAAAGAGATTAAAGACTTATTCCAGGAATCCAATACAAAAGCAGAATCTCAAATTACAGATTCCAAACAAACAGCACTGTATAACTCGTTAAAGCTTGAAGCTATTGAAGAAACACCTATTGGTATCGCTATATTTTGTGATACAAGTACTTTAGATTCCTTCACTATCGGAACCATTGGAAATACAAGTACACTGGAATGGAGTTGTGCCTGTGCAGTACAAAATTTATGGTTATCACTAACAGAACAAGGTTATGGTGCAGGATGGGTCTCGATTTTAGATTATAAGAAGTTCGAGAACTTATTTGAAGTGCCAGAAAACTGGAGAAGTTTAGGATATATGTGCTTAGGAAAACCTGCTACAGACTATGATGGACAACCGATGCTACAAAAAGAAAAATGGAAAGTAAGAAGTAAAAAACCTTACGTTAAGTACGTTTAATTATCAAGGAAAATCTATTTCATAAACTAATCACTATTAGTTGAATACCAATAAAAAAAAAGAACTTCAAGAAGACTATAGAAACAGAATCAATAGAGTCTTTACATTTATAGATAAGAATCTAGGCAATGATTTATCATTAGATAAAGTAGCAGAAATTGCCTATTTCTCACCCTTCCATTTTCACCGAATTTTTAAACTGATTACGGGTGAGACGTTAAATGAGTATGTGAAAAGAAAAAGGATTGAGAAGTCTGCAGCAGACTTATTACATAAAAATATAAGTATATCTGAAATCGCTCATCATTTTGGTTTTAGTGATGCTTCTTCTTATTCGAAAGCTTTTAAAAAATATTTCAAAGAAAGTCCTACTTCATTTATCAAACTCAATCATCTTAGACATAGCAAGATTAGACAAGTCAATAGCAAGAATGGACAAGAGTATCCGAATGATGAAAAATACCTTTGTATCATTAATAATTTAAGACAATGGATGACTATGAATGCAAAAATTGAAATTGTAGAATTACCAAAAATGAATTACGCATACGTTTCATGTATCGGACCTCAAAACCTTGGTAATGCTTTTCAACAACTGATACAATGGGCAACACCGAAAGGGTTAATGCATGATCAGGTAAAAATGATGACCGTTTATCATGATAGTTTTAAGATCACTGAACCCAATAAGGTAAGGATGAGTGCTTCAATACTTCTTCAAAAAGACGAAACTGTAGATGGAGCTATAGCATTAAGTTCGTTTTCTCCTCAAAAGTGCATTGTAGGTCATTTTGAAATCAACCCTAATGAATTTGAGAAAGCATGGACCGGAATGTTTCTATGGATGAATGAAAATGGATATAAAAAAGCAGAACAAGATCCTTTTGAAATCTATCATAATAATTTCAACGAACATCCTGAAGGTATTGCGATAGTCGATTTTTATATACCCATCGAATTGACTTGATTATTTGATTCACATCGTGGATATTAGTCATAACTATAAACACGAATCACAATCTATTATAACCAATGGAAAAAGAAGAACAAAAACACAATCCTGGCTTCCTAGAATATGTCTATAAATTAACAGAAGGAACTGATCTTAAAGAAGCACTTTCACTGAGTTTAGAGAATATTGATCGTATTGATATTGCCCAATTAAAACGTATCGGCTTAAAAACTTATGAAGCTGAAAAATGGACTATCAATAAGATTATCCAACATTTAATTGATTGGGAAAGGGTTTGGTGTTTTAGAGCCATCCTATTTGCCAGAGGCGAAGGAAGTATTCCTGATGCCCATGACCAAGAGATTATGGCAAAAAACTCCAATGCAGATGAACTTTCTATTGAACGATTAATCGAAGAGCTTCGAGTAGTCCGTCAATCCAGTATTTTGTTGTTCGATTCGTTTAATGATGAGATCTTAAATACAAATTGTGAGTTTTTTGAATACGAAATGCCACTATATGCTATTGGATATACCATTGCGGCACATCAAATACATCACTTAAATATCATTGAAGAACGCTATATTCCTTTGGATCAATAGTCTAAAACATTACGTTTACTTTTCATTTCTATCCCAAAATTAACACTACCTCTCTCATGAAAAAAATAGTTAAAGTAAGTCTTATCTTATTGGTAATTCTGATGAGCACCATGGCTATTCATGCTATTGCCATGCCTCAACTATCCAGATGTCTAGTTATCGATGCTTATGAATTTAAGCAAGTTGGCAATTTATATTACAGGCCTGATGTAAGTGAAGAAAAAATCACGGCTTTAACTACCTTGCTTGAACAAGCAAAAGAACGAAACCTCGAATTCTGGGGAAATACTACCGCTTCTCCAAAATTTATTTACTGTGATACTGATGATGATTACAGGAAATTTGGTTCTCCTATGATGACTCCTGCAGGAACTCACCCTCACTTTCAATCTTATGTTATCATATCAAGAGAGGGTTTAAATCTTGATATTCTAGCTCATGAAATCTGTCATGCAGAGTTGTCGGCTAGAGTTGGTTTTGTAACTAGAGCATTAAAACTCCCAGTTTGGTTTGATGAAGGTGTTGCCATGCAAATTGATCACAGGAACTACTATTCACTAGACTCATTGGCTGTTAAATCAAATCAATTTACAGAACTACCTGATATAGAAAATATGGGACCTGCTCAATTTTGGGGAGGTAATCACTCGGATATAAGAATGAACTATCTAACTGCCAAATACAAGATTCAACAATGGGATCCTGAGCAAAACCTATCCCTTTTTATCAAGAAAATAAATGAAGGAGCAAGTTTTGAAGAGGCCTATTCATTCAATAAATAAGACAAAAAGTAGTCAAAATAAATATTAAGTAATACAAACAACAAAAACTAAATGAGTACTGTAGAAATAATAAAAACTCAAACTGAAGATGCTTACAATTGGGTCAATAAATTGGTAGAAAGTATACCTCATGAACAATGGGATGAAACACCTGACATTATCGATACTAATGTTACTTGGCAAATTGGTCACTTGATCCTTAGCTTTAATTATCATTCATTAATGTCAATTAGAGGTCCACAACTTGATCTATACCAACAACTTCCTATACAAGAGTATTTTAAACTATTCGTCAACACTCAACCTTCAGAATGTATCGGAAAAACGGATGCAGTAGCATTGGTTGAGCACTTGAGGTTGATACAGAATAGATCAATCGAGATCATTGCTAATTTATCTGAAGACGATTTGAATGCACAATTAGAACCTACGAAAGTTCCTCATCCTATTGCGAAAAATAAATTTCAAGCATTAGACTGGAATGTAAAACATACTATGTGGCATTGTGGTCAGCTAGGGCTACTGAAAAAAGTCTTAGGACAACGCTATGATTTCGGTTTGAAGGTTTAAGCACCTGCTAAGTAGTTTGGAGCAAAATTTTTAAGTAATAATACTTTTCTATATTTGGTCTAAAATTATATATAACCTATTCATCAATACGCTAAATGAACCTAGATACAACAAAAATATCGTCATTTTTTGAGACAGAGTATCCACTTAACAAAGAAGGATTAAAAGAACTTCTGGGTTTATTTAGTGTAGTTGAATATAAAAAGAACACCCAAATCCTTACTTCAGATACCGAAGAACACCAACTGCGTTTTCTAAATAAAGGGGCAATTAGAGAATACTATGCATCGACTGAGAAAGAAACCAATATCAATTTCTATACAAAGCCTCAGTTTATAACCGATTTATCGTCGTTTATGAACGATACCAAAACAAAAAAGTACCAAGAGTCGCTCACCTCTATAGAGTTACTAGTAATTGATAAGGAACTGTTCAGAACCATCTTAGCAAAATACGATTGCGGTAAATCCTTTATAGATTTATCCTTTCAAAAGCTGCTAAAACAGAAGGAACTATTTGAATACAATAGAGTTACAAAATCCCCAGAAGAACTCTACCAAGAATTATTAATATATAAACCCAATTGGCTTCAATCTATTCCCCAATACCATATTGCTTCTTACTTAAATATTACCCCAGAAACATTGAGTAGAATTCGTAAACGCATTTCTTGATTCAAATCAATGGAATTGGAGTAGAGTATTCTGACTTTTGAATTATCAAAACAGAAACAGAATGAAATTACATCCAGTTAGAAAACTTCAATTAGACGGGTTTTTCCCGATGAATTGTTATGTTCTTGAAAGAAATAACAAGTGCTTTATCATTGATCCAGGTTATCAGAAAGAAACCATTCAAAACTACATTAAAGATGAAAATTTAGAAGTAGTAGGTATCTTATTAACCCATGCTCATATTGACCATATTGAAGCATTAGACTGTTTTAATGTACCGGTTTATCTTCATGAAAAAGAAGTCGAGATTTTACTAGATGATGATTTAAATGGTTTCGGTTTTTTCAATAAAGAAAAAGATTACGACATCAATACTATTGATATTGTGCCTATTAATGAAGATACCATTATTGATCTTGAAGGCTACGAGATATCTGTAATATTTACTCCAGGACATACCAAAGGAGGCGTATCCTATAAAATAGGTCATGATATCTATACTGGAGATACACTATTTGAAGGTTCAGTAGGAAAATGGGATAGACCAACAGCCAATCTTAACGATCTCAAGCAATCGGTCATCAAATTAATCGATGAACAAGCAGAACATATGTTAATTCATCCTGGACATGGTAGAAGTAGTACCATAGGTGCAGAAAAGAGATTTAACACCTTTTATAACGAATGGAAAAGAGCAAATTAAATTAATTATTATGAAGATATCACACATCAGAAACGCAACAATGGTCATAGAAACCAAGGATAAAGTGATTTTAGTTGATCCTATGCTTGGTGCAAAAGGTACTGCTGGCCCTACATTCACACTTTTCAGATATAAACCACAACGCAATCCAATTCTTGATTTACCAAGTAATGCTAATCAAGTCGTTGAGAAAACTACACATTGTCTTATTACTCATTTACATCCTGATCATTTAGACAAAGATGGAGAGGAGTTTTTAAGAGCGAAAGACATTCCTGTGATTTGTAGCGTAAAAGATGAAGCTGAACTTCTAAAACGTGGGTTAAACGTTACACAAGTAGTCAAGTATTGGGAACATTCGCCATTCTTAGGAGGAACCATTGAAGGGATTCCTGCTGTACATGGTTATGGATTTATAGCAAAGCCAATGGGCAATGTAATGGGTTTTTACATTCAATTACCTGATGAACAATCGATTTACTTAAGTGCAGACACTATTTATACTGATGATGTTCATAAAGTGTTGGTAGAATATCAACCTCAAATTAGTGTAGTGGCGAGTGGAAGAGCTCAATTAGACATTTTCCAACCCTTGCTAATGAAAATGGAAGATATCGTGAAATTCGTAGAAAACTCTCCAAATAAAGTAATAGCGAATCACTTAGAAGCAGTAAATCACTGTCCAATTACGAGGAAGGAGTTATCCTCAGAGCTATCCAAAAAGGGGTTACTAGAAAAAACATATATCCCAGAAGATGGCCAAATGATGGAATTCTAATATTACCAAAATAGCGATTGTGATAAATTTCTCAATCGCTATTTTTTTATTATCGGGCTAGACTTTCTAACTTTTTTATTGATTATATTTACCATAACACTTATACGCTAAACGTTACTCTACAAATTAAACCATCACTACAAATGAGCACCAAAAACATCTATTTTACATTGTTCATCTTGGGATCCATTATACCTTACTATGAGTTTATTAGTTTTATCATAAAAAATGGGTTAGATCTTGCTCTTTTATTCGACCAACTTTTAGCTACTCCTATCAGTCGTTTTTTTGCCTATGATGTTATAATTTCTGCCATTGTTTTATTGCTATTCATACTAAAAGAAAAAGATGATGTAAAAAACTATTGGCTTTCGATTGTTGTCACTTTCGTTATCGGTGTATCTGCGGGATTGCCATTGTTCCTTTATCAAAAAGAAAAAAATAATTAGTTAAGCAAGAACTCCCGTTATAAATAGCATTACAAATAATATTTCAACTATTTTATTCCTTCAATTTTAAGATTACCATAAATAATTCTTCTAAGTAAGAAGCTTTCTTCTATATTTGCATATCAATCTATTTATATTAAGTCTAAATAAAAACTAAAAGACTAACATCACTTTTTAATAATCTATGTTATGGGAGCAATTTGGGATTCCGTTGCAGATTTTTCAACCAATTTAAAAGGCAAATCAGCAATTTTTGTTTATTCAATCATTTTCATTGAATGGTTCTTTTTGTGGAGAATTCAGGTCATAAAAAAACACAAAGAAACCTTAGTTAATATCTTCTCTTATGTTATAGAATCACTTCCTTATCTATTACTTGGACCAATTGTCATTCTAGGTGTCATGAACTTTACCTACGAACACAGGATCTTTACTTTAGGAACTGAGTGGTATGTATGGTTAGCAGCCTTTCTATTACTCGATTTCGGACGATGGTTTATTCATTTTTTAGGACACAAAATTCGAATTTTATGGTGTATTCATGGGGTTCATCATACTCCAAAAGAAATGAGTTTTTCCGTTACAGTTAGAGGTTCTTTTTTAGGTATTCTACTATCACCTCATAGTTTTATTTGGTTGCCAATATTAGGCTTTAATCCTTTCTTGGTGTTAATCGTTGATACGATATGTAGGGTGTATGTTGTTTTAGAACATGGGAATGAAAAAGTAATTGGTAAGCAACGCTGGATGGAATTGTTTTTTATTTCTCCATCAGCACATCGGGTACATCATTCCAAAAACCCAATTTACCTCGACCGAAACTTTGGGGAGACCTTTTCAATTTGGGATCGAATATTTAATACATTCCAAACAGAATTGGACCATGAAAAACCTGAATTGGGGATTATGAATGATAAATTAGATCCAAGTAATCTAAAGAGTGTACAACTTACTCTCTGGAAAGATTTATGGAAAGACGTAAAAGGGGCTCCAACCTTTATCGATAAGATCAAATATATCCTTTATCCTCCAGGCTGGAACCATATTGATGGCGGAAAACTTGCTGGTGAGTTTCGTAAAGAAGCTCTTGATGAGTTAAGGACAGAGGAACAAAAAACTACAGAACAAGTTGTATAGAAGCAATTAATCCATACCCCAAAGTTCAAATCAATTCCCTTGAGCTTTGGGGTATTTATTTTTTCTATCCTTTAGCACTACGTCAACACTTGAAGATTTAACAGACCTTTATATTACCGACTACTTCATAACTTTCTTTATATTTCTTCATCTATATTAATCTGAAAAAATAGCTATCTTTGAATTGAGAACAATAAACTAAACCTTCCCTACTCATGTGGTCACATGAGCTGAATTGATAAATAAAACGTCACTAAATGAAATGAGACTATCCTATTACTTCACCATTACATTATTACTATTCATTGTAAGTTGTAACCAACAAAAAACTCCAACAGATCCAATAGAACAAAGGGTAGAAGCATTACTTTCAAAGATGACCTTAGAAGAAAAAATAGGTCAGACGGCTTTACGAGGTACGTCAAGTAGGGTTAAAGGAGCTTTGCCAGAGGAAATGAAAGAAGCGGTTCGAAAAGGCCATGTCGGTGCTTTTTTAAACATCATGAATACCGACTATGTTGATGAATTACAACAAATAGCAGTCACTGAAAGTCCGAACAAAATTCCATTGATTTTTGGTAGAGATGTCATCCACGGATTTAAAACTATTTTTCCAATTCCATTGGCGACTGCTGCTACATGGGATCCAAAACAGGCCGAAAATACAGGTAGAATTTCAGCTATCGAAGGTACTTCCTCAGGTATCAACTGGACATTTGCTCCAATGTTGGATATCGCAAGAGATAGTCGTTGGGGTAGAGTCGCAGAATCTCCTGGAGAGGACCCGTACTTAGGAAGCCTAATGGGAGAAGCCTATATTAAAGGGTTCCAAGGGGATAACTTAACAGATAAAACAAGTATGGTCGCTTGTGCCAAGCATTTTATTGGATATGGTGCTGCAGTAGGTGGACGAGATTACAATACGGCAATAATCTCAGATCCTTTACTGTACAATGTCTACTTACCTCCTTTCCAAGCTGCTATTGATGCTAATGTTCAGACATTTATGTCGTCGTTTAATGAGCTCAATGGAGTGCCTGCATCTGGTGACAAAAAAATCATGACGGATCTTTTAAGAAATAAAATGGGTTTTGATGGCTTTGTTGTAAGTGATTGGAACTCTATTACAGAAATGATTCCTCATGGGTATGCTGCCGATGAAAAACATGCTGCAGAATTGGCATCCAATGCAGGTGTAGATATGGAAATGACATCACAGTCGTACGAGCATCATATTAAAACCTTAATCAAAGAAGGTAAACTTGAAGAAAAGCAATTAGACTTTTTAGTAAAAAATATCTTAAGGGTTAAAATAAGAATGGGGCTTTTTGAAAATCCTCACCGAGATAAAAAACATGATGGTCATCTGTATTCAGAAAAGCACCTTTCTTTAGCTAAAGATGCTGCTGCAAAAAGTATGGTATTATTAAAAAATGAGAATACTGTTCTTCCTCTCAAAAAATCTCAGAAGGTGGCACTTATTGGACCTCTTGCTGATGCCCCATTGGATCAAATGGGTACTTGGTGTTTTGATGGAGAGAAAGAGCACTCTCAAACACCTTATATGGCCATGAAAGAAAAAGTATATGGTTATGAAGCAGGCCTAAAATACAGCAGGGACAAGTCCACTTCTCAATTTAAAAAGGCCATTCAATTGGCTAAGAAAAGTGATGTCATTGTTTTTGTGGGGGGTGAAGAAGCTATCCTTTCTGGTGAGGCACATAGTAGAGCTGAGATTAATCTTCCGGGTGCACAAGAAGAACTTATCCATGAGTTATCGAAATTAGGGAAACCTATCGTTTTAGTCATCATGGCTGGACGTCCTATTACTATTGGTAATATAAAAGATGAAGTGGAGGGTATTCTAATGGCATGGCATGGAGGAACAATGGCCGGCCCTGCCTTAAATGATATATTGTATGGAAATATTGCTCCAGAAGGACGATTACCAATTACATGGCCAAAGTCTTCAGGACAACTTCCGTATTACTATAATCACAAAAATACGGGTAGACCTGCTAAAGCAGAAAAGTTTGTTCAGATGTATGACATCCCTGTTGGTGCTTGGCAAAGTTCGCTGGGTAATGAATCACATTATTTAGATGTAGGTTACCTTCCTGAGTATCCTTTTGGATATGGTTTATCCTACACCCAATTTGCCTACTCAAACATCAAAATTTCCAAAAAAGAAATCGTAGAAAATGAAACAATAGAAGTTTCTGCACTGATTAAAAATACAGGAAAAGTAGAAGCAACTGAAACTGTACAACTCTACATACAAGATGTGATAGGTTCTTTAACTCGACCTGTAAGAGAGTTGAAGGATTATGAAAAAGTCTTCCTAAAAGCAGGAGAAGCTAAGCGAGTGACATTTACCATTCATACCAACCAGCTTAAGTTTTACAATAGAGACTTAAAACAGGTCTTAGAAAAAGGAGATTTTAATGTATGGATTGCTCCTTCCGCAGCTGAAGGATTAAAAGAATCATTTATCTTAAAATAATTTATCCTGATATCCCTTATACATCAATAATTCTGATAGTATAAGGGATATTTTTTGTTCTTATGAATTGAATTCGATCTAATATACACTACTTTAAACACACATACTTTGACATATATTCATCATAGACTAAACACAAATGCTACTACATAAGATCGTACAGTGGGGAAATCAAAACCCTAGAAAAATCTTTATCATAGATGGAATAGGTGCTTGTATTTCTTCCGTTATGTTAGGCGTCATATTAGTACATTTTGAACAACTCTTCGGAATTCCCATTTCCACACTTTATGTCCTAGCGATATTTCCTTGCCTTTTTGCAGTATATGATTTGGTTTGCTATTTCGTCAACATCAAATCCATATCCATTTACATAAAAGGAATTGCTGTCTTTAACTTATTATATTGCTTCTTATCTTTGAGTTTTGGTATTTATCATAAAGAACAAATAACACTTTTGGGTTGGAGTTATTTAATTGCTGAAGCGATCATTATTCTTTTGTTGGCCTCTGTTGAATTAAGTATAAACTCCAATACATCTAACTAACAACTAGAAAATGTATAGAGCTATCGTCGTCTTTTCACTTATTCTGTTTTTTCTAAACTCTTGCAAGAAGGAAGAGGTTAATGATCTCTTGTTACCTAAATCTGATCAAGCGGAATTGCTTGAGCTAGAGTTGGTCTATCATCAAGAAACCTTCTTATCAACCATTACTGATTCTATCGTTTCAATGAATCAATTATTCCCTTACGAAGCTGATGAAGTAGGCATTAACAAGATTAGTGTTTCAGCAATGGCAACTGTCAATACAACAGAGGGCGATAGATTTTCATTTCAAGAAAGTCCCATATCAATAAAAGTAACTGCTGAGAATGGAGAAAATGTAAAAGTATATTCTCTAATCTTAGAAAAGGATACCATCCCCAACTACGCTGATTTATTATTTAATCAGTTTACAGACTCCAATTGTGATATCTATGCTACGATCGCCGTTGATGATTTGATCATTGAAAATAATGCTTGGAATGCTGGAAATCTACCAAATAACAGTTATACTCAGTGTATTTATGCATATGATAAAAATGACCTTTCTATAGTAGGTTGGGAATGGCAATACCCTGATAATGCCTATGGTGTTAATGCATACCCACAACTTATCTATGGTTGGAAACCGTGGCAATCGGCTTCTTCTACAACTGCACTGCCAAAGAAAATTGAAGATATCAGTACACTAAAAGTAAATTATGAGGTGGAAGTCACTAGAAATGATGGAGACTACAATCTTGCCTTTGATAATTGGATCAACTCTTCTGCTGAGGTGACACCTCAAAATATTCTGTTTGAGTTTATGATTTGGGAAGATGATCACCAATTAGTTCCTTTTGGGGATTTCCAAGAAAATGTAACAACAACCAATGGTACCTACAAGTTTTTTATGGGAGAACCAGACTGGGAACCTGAAGGTAGCAATTGGACTTATCTAGCCTTCCAACGCACCCAAAAACGTAGTAAGGGTACTGTAGATATTGATGAACTACTCTCCTATTTAATAAATAAAGGGATTGTATCATCAAACAGTTATTTCACTTCTGTAGAACTCGGAAATGAAATTGGTAACTCAACAGGGAAAACAGTGATAAAACACTTCGATGTGGAGATCAATTAACATAAACGATTTTATAATATTAAACATGTTGGTCGATAAGAATTTGATTCCCATCTGGATCTGTCAAGGTCAGACTTGCGGGACCTGTTGTCGTTTCGTCAGCTTCTGATGAGAGTTCAATTCCATGACTTTTCAAATTCTTCTGAATCTCTCTGATGTCCTCGAATGTATCTAAAGTGTTTCCGTTTTCATCAAAACCTGGGTTAAAAGTGATGATATTTTTTTCAAACATCCCTTGGAACAAACCAATAATAGAATTGCCATTCTTAAGGATCAGATAATTCATTTCTTCGTTTCCACCAATCACTTCAAAACCAAGATGTTCATAAAATTTTTTAGAGACTTGTAAATCTTTTACTGTAAGGCTGATCGAAAATGCTCCTAGCTTCATAATTCTAATTATTTTTAATAAGATAGATTCCTTAAAATGCCAAAAACAAATAGCTGACTTAATGATGTAATATTGAAGTAGTATAGATGTATTTATGAATACTGCTATTCTATTTTAGTTTTTGGATTAAGTTATTCTAATGTAGTAATTTACAACCATATTTAATCAATTAAATCACAAACAATTGGTTAATACCATCCACTCAAAAAGCTAATTTATTTCAATGTTCACTCAACTAAGAAGAAAGGCAATCTACTTCCGCATCTATCAATACTTTATCATATTGTCATTTATTTCGATGGGTTTCTATTCATGCGATAATACTTCTACAGAAGCTGTTATTCCTACATCTTCTACAGTATCATCAGATAATGAAGAAGATGATCTCGAACAACCCGAAATTCTTCCATTAGCAATCGATTCTTCAGACCTTGTGGTTCTACCATTAGATACTGGCGGAGTACATAAAGCATTCACTTTAGGTGCTACTCCTGCTGTTTTTGGACATTACATATATACACCAAGTGGTTATACTGATAGTGGAGCTGAGTATCCGCTTCTAGTGTTTCTACACGGTTGGGACCCTTCGGGATATACAGGTTCTGACTTTTCTGAACTCAATGAACTTCAACAAGGCGTTACTCCCCCTGGATTAATAAGTGAGGGAAAATGGAACCCATCGTTTCCTTTTATTGTCGCCTCTCCTAGACTTAAATCGTATGATTATTGGAGACCACAAGATGTTCATTCGTTTATCAATTATCTTATTCAAGAATATCAGGTCAATACAAGTAGAATTTATATTACCGGTCTCAGTTTGGGCGGTGGAGGTGCATGGTACTATGTTGGAGTGATGGGCACTGAAAACTATGCTGCTGCAATTGTTCCTATTAGTGCGAGAGGAGAACCTAGTATCGTTACCAATTTATCCAAAGTTCCTATTTGGGCTTTCCATGGTGATTCTGATACAACGGTACCACATAATGAAAACTTTGGATCTGTCCCTTTGGTTTCAGCGATAAATGCTAGAAACCCTGAGGTAAAAGCAAAAATTACAGTCTTTAATAATACAGGTCATGATGCATGGAGCAGAGTGTACTCCGATAATTTTACAAAACGAACTCAAGGTGATCCTTTTACAGTATCTATTTATGACTGGCTCTTACAATACAAAAAAGAAAACCTTAATGAAGATAACTGAAAAAGTACTTTTAGGTCGCTAATACAAAAATGTATAACTCTTCTACGAAAATGTATAAGTAGCTGAACAGTGCCATGCTATACCTTTGTAATCAAATAATTAAACAACCTATTAAAGTATATGATTATGAATTTATCAGCAGGAAAAAACACAGTCACTTTTAAATCTTTTGGTATTGAACTAGTAGGTAACTTATACCTTCCAGAAGGTTTTGATGAAAACAAAAAATATAAAGCTATCGTTGGTGCAAGTCCATTCCCACAGGTAAAAGAACAAGTGTTAGGGACTTATGGACCAGAGATGGCAAAAAGAGGGTTTGTCTTTTTAGGTTTTGATTATCTAGGTATGGGTGATTCTCCGTCTTTACCTGGTGAATTTAAGCAGTCTAGGTATATGTTTAGACTAATTGAAAACACTTGGGATGCCGTTTCTTACTTAGGAACACTTCCTTTTGTTGAAGAGATTATGGGGTTAGGTGTTTGCCAAGGTGGTTCTATCATGGCCTCTGCTGCAGTAACAGACCATAGAATTAAAAAACTAGCTACAGTTTCAGGAATGATGGCAGCTGATGCTTTCCAATGGACAGACAAGACTGTTGTTAATCAAATGATTGCAGGAGCCAATCACTCTAAACAGAAAATCTATGAAACAGGTGCTCCAGATTATGTTGCTCCTTTTGGATTAACAGATGATCAATCTAGAGAAGAATATATCGAATTAGCAGGTACACCAATGGCAGGTGAATCTTATGATTATTATGGTAAAGATGGTATAAAAGGCCCTAAAGCAGTAGAAAACTTTACTAACATGCATATTGGTGACCAAGCAATGGAATCGCTAATATCTATCTCTGAACATTATGCAGATAAAATTGCACAACCTACTTTAGTGGTTTATGGTAAAGATGCTCCAACAGCAATATGCTCTACAGGATTTATTGATAAACTTACTAATGAGCATGAAGTTTTAGCAGTATCAGGTTTTGGTCATGTGGATTTCTATCATCATCCGGATGCAGTAAAAGTATCCACTGATGCTGTGGCAGAATTCTTTAATAAATAAAAAGTATCTTACTTTGATCAAGGATGGTTTGGGGTTTCTCAAACCGTTTTTGTTTTTTATTGAGTATATTGATTATGTAGATTTAATAACAACCCATATCAGAATAAAAAACCTACAGTCAATCAATGAGTCTTTACGAGAAAGAGATATTAAAAATAAAGGAAGATATCTATTCCAACCAGTGGCAATTAGATACTGTCATCGGTCTTCGAAATTATATCGACAATAACTTTAATGAAAAACTGAATTTAAATCTATTTTCTCGTATTAGGTTCGTTTCTAAATTCCATTTACTGAGATTATTTAAACGGTATTACGGTCAAACGCCCAATCAATATTTAATCGATAAAAGAATAGAAAAGGCCAAAGAATATATCAGTACAGGTGTTTCCATTTCGAACGCTTGTTATGATGTAGGTTTTGAAAGCCTAAGTTCTTTTAGCACATTATTCAAGAAAAAAACGGGATATTCTCCAAGTGAATATCAAAAGAGCAATTTTCGATAAGTCTCTTCATTTTCTAATGTCAATCTTTGTGTCATACTAATCATAAAATATTGAAAACATGAAAATTAAACTCGTAAGTATTCCCGTAGGTGATCAAGAAAAAGCACTAGAATTTTATACCTCAAAGCTAAATTTCATAAAGAAGATTGATATTCCCGTTGGCGGTGGAAACCGATGGTTAACGCTAGTCTCTAAGGAAGAGCAAGATGGACCTCAGTTATTATTAGAACCTGCTCCAAAAGATTTTGAACCTTCAAAAATCTATCAAAAGGCATTATTTGATGCTGGACTTCCCTATACGCAATTTGATGTTGAAGATGTTCAAAGTGAATATGAAAGATTAATAAAATTAGGGGTTGAATTTAGTGTAAAACCCATCGAAATGGGGACCGCTAAACTTGCTGTCTTTAATGATACTTGTGGCAACTATATCCAAATTGTTGAAGTCCTCTAATCACTATTATATATATTAAGTAATACATTAAATAAAAGATAATGAAAAACCAAATAATTCGTTCACTAACTTTCCAAGATGGTAATGCTGAAAATGCTATGAATTTATATGTAGAACTATTTGAAAATTCAAGTATTCTAAATATTAATAGATGGGGGAACCAAATGCCTAATATGGAAGGAAAAATAATGCAGGCTACTTTCGAACTCAATGGAAACTTATTTATGTGTAGTGATAGTCCTGCTATTCATGATTGGAATTTCTCTCCTGCTGTTTCCAACTATGTTGAATGCCAAGATGAAACAGAGATCCATCGATTATATTCAAAGTTATTAGAAAACGGAAATGCACCCATGGAATTAGCTAAGCATGGTTTTAGTCAAAAATTCGGTTGGGTAATCGATCAATTTGGCGTTTCATGGCAATTGAATTTAAAATAACATATTTCTACCATAAAAACGGTTCGAACTTAAAATTGAACCGTTTTTTGCATTTAAAGAGTATACTATTTTTTCCTTAAACTACTTTTCATCTAAATCATTTTACATGACGCCAAGCCATCAATTAGACTTAAGGTCTAGACATCCTAACTTTCAAGAATATTTGGCTATTAATGAAAACGAGTCTGATCGAGTTAGAAAAGAATACCATTGCCACCTCAATGTAAAATATGGAGAGGCTCCTCTTCAAAATTTAGATATCTTCCCATCTAGTTCACCCAATTCTCCTATTCTAATTTTTATCCATGGTGGTTATTGGAAAGCTTTAGATAAAAGTAGCTATAGTTTTGTCGCAGAGCCATTTATTCAAAAAAACATCACTGTTTGTATCATCAACTATAGATTAATACCTGATGTAACGATGGAAGGTGTCCTTTCAGATATCTCATCTTGCATATATTGGATTCAAAAGAATGCTGATAAATACCATGGGGACCCCAAAAGTTTAGTCCTTTCTGGTCATTCTGCCGGAGGACATCTTGCCTTGATGGCTTACTTGATCAATAACGATATAAGATCAAATATTTTAGGTATATGTAGCCTTAGTGGTTTATTCGATTTAGCACCCATCAAGAACAGCTACTTAAATGATATCTTACAATTAGATGACCGAAGTGTTCAGCAGTTTAGTCCTACAACTAAAGAATTAACCCAGCTCAAATGTCCAGTCTTTTTGACTGTAGGAGCAGGTGAAACCGATTTATTTATTGAACAATCCAAAAGATTATATCAAGAGAATAAGTCTGCGTCTCCACTGGAATACTTTGAATACCCCCAACTTAATCATTATGAAATAGTACATAAATTAGGGGAACTAGATAACCCTATTGTTGATTTTATTTTTGATAGATTTAAGGCGAAATAAAATTTTTGTTGAGTAATTAGCATAATGGAAGAGGAAACTAGAAATATACCATTTAAAAATCATCAAAATCCCCATTCCCAATTTGACCTTCTCAGATTGGAAGAACTTTTTTTACGCAAAGACCTAGACCATAAACCCGAAGCTCTTCATCGAGTAGAGTTTTATATCATCATATTTATAGAGGACGGTGAAGGTTATCATTCTATAGACTTTAATGATTTTCAATGCTCGAAAGGAACATTAATTACCATTCGAAAAGATCAAATACATAAGTTTTTTAAAGACAATAATCTCAAAGGATCTTTACTACTTTTTACTAATGATTTCTTGGTAAGTTATCTCGAAAAAGCAGAAGTACAAAAAACAATGCTTCTATTTAACGAACTTCTAGGTGTAGCAAAATTACAGTTGCATGACCAGGATTTCTCAAAAGTGTTTCAAATTATTCATCGGATCAAGGAAGAATATTTTGATGTAAACGATGAACATTCGATGCATATCATTCGAAGTGAGTTACATATCTTGATTACTAATTTATTCCGTATTAAAGCAAATTCTGAAAATATCGATTTCGAAAAAAAATATCTTAGAGAGTTTGTCATGTTTCAACAATTAGCAGAAGAAAACATCACTAAAACTACTAAGGTTCAGGATTATGCAAATATGATGAGTATTAGCAGCAAAACTTTAAATACCATTACAAAAAGTATAGTACATAAGTCTGCAAAAGAGTTTATTGATGAGATTTGTACAAAACAAATCAAGCGACTTCTTATCAATACAGAGCTATCCATTAAAGAAATCGCTTATCAATCAGGATTTGAAGAAACCACGAATTTCTATAAATACTTTAAACGCCAAACTCAATCAACTCCTGAACAATTTAGAGCCAACCACTAACACTTTCCCATTTTTACAGTCTTTATGCTCTTTTTAATAGCGATTTGAGGCAAAGAGAATAG
Source organism: Flammeovirga sp. SubArs3 (assembly GCF_947387565.1). NCBI lineage: Bacteria > Pseudomonadati > Bacteroidota > Cytophagia > Cytophagales > Flammeovirgaceae > Flammeovirga > Flammeovirga sp. SubArs3. The sequence continues at coordinate 208,810 of NZ_CANDOA010000001.1, forward strand.
CACCTTTGTAATACACTCTTCAACAATTTTTTTCAATTATGAAGTCAACAGTTATTCTTAATTTAATTGCTTTTGTATTCGTCCTAAGCAGTTGCAACTCAAATCAAAGTTCACATCTAAAAAAAGGAGTAAAAATGGAATCATCTAACAAAGAGAAAGTCGTAGCCCTACTAAACAGTTTCAACACAGGAGACCCTACACCTATTTCATACATCAATCCTGAAAAGTACATCCAACACAACCTTGCTGTTGGCGATGGCCTATCTGGATTCGGAGAAGTAATGAAAAATGCACCGGAAGGTGGTTTTAAAGCCAATGTCATCCGCGCTTTTGAAGATGGAGATTATGTATTCACACATACCGAGTATAATTTCTTCGGTCCAAAAGCTGGTTTTGATGTTTTTAGATTCGAAGATGGTCAAATAGTTGAGCACTGGGATAATTTAGCTGCTGTTACACCAGTCAATCCAAGTGGAAGAACTCAATTTGATGGTGCTACGGAAATTGCGGATATCAATAAAACAGAAGACAATAGAAAAGTGGTCCAACAGTTTGTCGATGAAGTTTTATTGAATGGTAAAATGGATAACTTAACTGTTCTTGTCAATCCAACAAAATACATTCAACATAACTCTGCTGTTGCTGATGGGTTGGATGGCCTTGGAGCTGCCCTTAAATATTTTGCTGAAAATGGAATGGTTATGAAATATGACAAAGTACACAAAGTGTTAGCCGAAGGTAATTTTGTCCTAACTATGAGTGAGGGTAAGTTTGGTAAAGCACCTGGTAATCATGTCGCTTATTATGACTTGTTCCGTTTAGAAAATGGACAAATTGTAGAGCATTGGGATGTCATTCAGCCCATTCCTTCCAAGGATGAATGGAAAAATCAAAATGGCAAGTTCTAAATTGCTATAGATAAAATATGTTGTCCATGAAAGACTACTCTGAGAATGAGTAGTCTTTTGTATTTAAGTTATTATATTAGATGTGGGCATGGTCCATTGCCTTAAATAAATACTCTTATTGCTAAAAGAAATAACTCTCAAAAATTAACAATGACTAGAAAAGAATTTATCAAAGCTTGTAGTATTCTTGGTATTTCCATTCCATTTCAAACAGTAATAGCTTCTTGTTCAAATGAAGACGATGAAAATACACCTACAGGTTTTTCTGATTCAGTAATAATAATTGGTGCAGGACCTGCAGGTATGTCTACAGCTTACTTATTTGCTCAACAAGGTATTGATTTCAAAATTCTCGAAGCAGCACCAACCTATGGTGGTAGAATAAAACACAATACTGCTTTTACTGATTTTCCTATCCCATTAGGAGCTGAGTGGATTCATGTAGACACCTCCATTTTATCTGATGCTGTAAACGATCCTTCTGTAAATATTACCACACAAACAAAAGGCTATCAAGGTAGTGATACTGTTGGTTATTATGATGGTAATTATGCTACTTTTTCATTGGCAAGTACCTTTGGAGACCATGAAGACAAAAAATTCATCAACAGTAGTTGGTTAGATTTTTTTGAAACGTATATCGTTCCAAGTATTCAGTCTAATTTTATCTTCAATACACAAGTAATTAATATAAACTATGAAAGTGATAAAGTTGTCGTCACGGATAGTAATGGCCAAACTTATGAAGCAGCAAAAGGGATAATAACTGTCCCCCTAAAAATACTTCAATCCAATGCAATAACCTTCGCTCCTGCTCTTCCAGAATCCAAAGAAAATACCATTAGTAAAGCTACTGTATGGGGAGGTATAAAAGTATTTATTGAATTTTCTGAGAAGTTTTACCCTACTTATCTTGGTTTTCCAGATAGTGAAACTAGTGAAGGACAAAGGATCTATTATGATGCATCATATGGTCAGAATTCAAATAAATATATATTGGGCTTATTTGCTGTAGGCAAACAGGCGGAACAATATCAAAACCTGACAGGTACTGCTCAAAAAGAATATATTCTTAATGAATTGGATGCCATTTTTGATGGCAAAGCAACGGCATCTTATGTTCAGCATATCGTACAGAACTGGAATGAAGAACCTTTTATCCAAGCCGCTTATTTAGCTGATAGTGCTTCAAGCAGTATCTCAAGAAACCTTTCTACATCCGTTGACAATAAACTATATTTTGCAGGAGAAGCGTATACTCAAGAAGACGATTGGGGTGGTGCACACAACGCGATTCGAAGTGCTAGAGATGTAGTTGAAGAAATTCTATAAGTGTATTGCTAAAGTTGTTTCCTATACAAAAATCAAGTCGAAAATGTATCACACACTTTGATAAAGTGTTGATTATCTGCCGTCTTTGTCCGGTTTATGTTAATTAATTTTCAGTAAAGAAATCCTTTTTTTTCAGTCGCTAAATTTCTGTTAGTATTAATCATTTCTGTATAATTTTCTCTTTGGCTTTCCCTCTAAATTGAATGCATTGAAATGAATTAATGTTAAACTATGAAATGAAAGCTATGAAAAAACCAGACTTTCTACTACTGTATTTAATGCTATTTTTCACTACCACTTCAATGGCCTATGAGGTGGGTGAAACTATTGAGGCAGAGAATACTACTCTGATTGGTAACACAGCAATTGTGTCTAAAGAATTTGCTTCGGGAGGAAGCTTTGTCAAACTGAATAAAACTCCTGTTGGTGCTATGGCTCTTACTTTTGAGAACATCGTTACAGCAGGAAAATATAAACTCCAATTGTATGCTTTTAATGCAAATGTGACGCAAAGTATAGACCTTTCTATCAATGGAGGAGATTTCTCCCCTGTAGTCATCCAACCTTCTAATTGGGCATACCAAGACTCAGCTAAAGTATCTATTATTGAAGTCGATTTATTAGCAGGAAGTAATACGCTTACTTTCCAAGCCAATCAAACATCGATCTCTATCGATAAGTTTATCCTTAAGGACTTACCCAATTTAAATAAACCCAATGTAATTGTGATCATGACTGATGACCTTGGGTATGCCGATGTTGGTTTTAATGGTGCTACAGATATTCCAACCCCCAACATCGACCGTATCGCTGAAAATGGTATACGATTCACTAGTGGGTATACTACTTATTCTGTTTGTGGCCCAAGTAGAGCCGGCTTTATTACAGGTCGATACCAACAACGTTTTGGTTTTGGTAGAAACCCGCTCTATAGAGTTGATGACCCTAACCAAGGTTTGCCGCTGGATCAACAAACCATTGCTGAATCTGTTGGACAAGTAGGCTATAGTTCTGGTATTATTGGTAAATGGCATTTAGGGGCCCATATCTCAAACCACCCTCTCAATCGAGGTTTTACCGAATTTTATGGTCACTTAGGAGGTGGTCATAATTACCATCCTGAAGATTTAGTGATTCAAGATAGTTACCAAGCAGCCAATGAGGAAGAAAGTTATGATACATGGATCATGAGAGACCATACTCCTGAAGAAACAGATGAATATTTAACAGATGAGTTTTCTACAGAAGCTGTCAGCTTTATCGATAGACATCAGAATAATCCTTTCTTTCTATTTCTTTCTTATAATGCTCCACATACCCCCTTGCAAGCGAAAGATGAAGACCTTGCACTCTTCTCTCATATTTCAGATGAAAAGAGAAGAACTTACGCAGCGATGGTCTATGCTGTAGATAGAGGAGTAGGTAGAGTTTTAGATCAGTTGGCTGCTCTTGGTTTAGAAGAAAATACAATGGTATTTTTCCTTTCGGACAATGGAGGCCCTGAACCCAAAAATGCTTCAGATAATGGTATCCTAAGAGGAGGAAAAAGTGATATCTATGAAGGGGGTTTTAGAGTGCCTTTTGCAATGCAATGGAAAGGGGTCTTAACAGAAGGAACTGATTACAATTATCCCGTTTCTGCATTGGATATTTTTGCTACCTTATCTGAACTGTCCAACTCTCCTATCGATCCCGATAAACCATTAGATGGTAAAAACCTGATTCCTTATCTCACTCAACAAGTATCAGGAAGGCCACATGAATCTATTTTTATTCAAAAGTTTGACAATGATAGACATGCTGTTCGCCATGAAGATTATAAGATACTTTACCATAAAGACGGATCGAACAAAAAGCTGTATGATTTAAGTACCAATGTAAATGAAGATGATACTGAAAATCTATATTGGAATTCCGACTTTAGGGCAACAAGAGATACTCTGGATTCCGTAATGGTAAGATGGGAAAGAGAACTACTTCATCCTATCTTCTTAGGTTTATTGCATGATGAAGAGATCTGGGCTACCGATGTCAATTTATCTACTAATGAATTAACCATGTCGCTCAATTCTAGTGAAACTATTAATGGCTCGATCGCTCCTGCAGATGCTTTTAATAATGTCTTAGAATGGAGCAGTAGTAATCCATTTGTGGCTACTGTGGATCAAAACGGGAAAGTTACTTCTTTGGCTGAAGGTCATACTGTAATTACAGCAAAGGTGATTGATTTAAGACAAATCTATTCGCAATGTATCGTTAAAGTGGGCAATCCTGCTTTAGCTACTTCTATTTCCTTATCACAGAATACTGCTAATTTAGTAACCGGTAAGTTTATTGATTTAGATGCAACAGTAACCGGAGAGGATAATTATGAAGTAACTTGGTCTAGTAATAATACCGCTGTTTGTACTGTTGATGAAACTGGTTTTGTGCTCACACATGCTGAAGGAAGTGCAACAATTACCGCCACTGTCATTGGACAAGAAGGTCTTTCTGCTACATGCAAAATTAACAGTACAGGAAATGAAATTTCAGACACTATTATTAACCCTGATTTTGAAGATGGACTTTCAGCTTGGTCTTATTATGGCGGAACCTCTATAGAATCTACTTCACCATTTGCAGGAACGAAATCTTTAAAAATGGTAGAAAAAGGTGGAGTCAGTCAGTTTTTTACTACAGAAGCCAATACATCATATACCTTAAAATTTGTAGCAAAGGTGGATAATCCAAGTATTCCTCCTCGATTGTATATCAAAGATGCGAATGGTAATAAATATTTTGAAGAAGAAATCACCTCTTCAAATTACACTGAACATGTTGTGCATTTCACTACATCAGAAGATGATTTTGTTGGTCAGGTCGGCTTTTGGAGACCAAAAGATGCTGTAGGCAATGCCTATTTGGATAATATAGAATTAACGATTGATACCAGTAATACTAGAGATCATCTCGTTTCTGAATTACCATCTGCAGAGAAAATGAAGTTTAGTATATATCCTAATCCCACCTCTGATGTAGTGAATATAAAATCTTCACATCATCAGACTACCAATGTGATCATTATCTATGATCTTATGGGAAGAAAGGTATGCTCTCAAGTTTTTACATCTCAGCTTTCCTTAGCCATCTCTCATTTACAAAAAGGAACTTATGTTATTTCCATCATCAGTTCTAGTGGAAAAAATCAAAAAAGTAAATTAGTAATACAATAACATAAGACCACCTCAGGTTTATTTCTGAGGTGGTTCTTTCCTTATCAATCAAATGGTAAGTTATATTTATCAAGAAGAAGGATAACGATATTATTGACTTATTCTTTTTGTGGTTCGTTTTTACTAAATTATTCTACTTAAAAACTTTATTTCAAATGATAGACGAAAAGAAATTATCTACAATTAACTTATACGATCGTTTTAACGCTGCTTTTGTAAGCCTTATTACTCCAGAAATGTCTGAGTTGAATAAAATCAGAAAGCAAAACGGTTATTCTCATCAACCAACTATTGAAAAACCTTTTGATATGCCTTTGGAGTTTACCTCTATTGATGGGGTTAAAATTAGAATGGCAAAATCAATTATCGATCTCCAAGAAAAAGAAACTGTTGTTCTCTTATCTGCTTTTCCCCATAGTATCATTGCCTACTCTACAGTTTGGGAACAGCTAAAGAACAACTATAACCTTTTCGCTTATGACTTACCAGGATTTGGAGCAAGTGAGGGGAAATCAGACTATATGTCGTTTAAGTTTCAAGGATCTTTCTTAAACTCATTTTTAAAACACTTTGACATTGAATCTTCCCATTTAGTCGGACCTGATGTCGGTATGCCCTCCGCTTTAACTTATGTCATCCATCATAAACATAAAATCAAATCATTAATGATTGGTGATGGACCGGCAGCACTGCCTACATCTGAGCCAAGTGTCATGAAAAAAATGGTTCACTCAGGCTTCTGGCGTACGATGTTTGTAATCGCTGGAAGTGGTGCATTAATTGAATCTGCCAAGAACTTAGGCAACGTTCAATACGTCCCCAATAAATTTGAAATTTCAGATTATAAAAAGTCACATACTGGTAAGGTGGCTAACAATATGAAATGGTTTAAAAAATACCCTGATGCGGTAAAGGATATAGACGAGAACTTGAAAAACATCACTATTCCTACTAAAATTTTTTGGGGTGAACATGAAGCCATATTACATAAAGAAAATGGTATACGACTTAATCAACGATTACCTAATAGTGAACTAGAAATTTTTGAAAATTGTGGGCATTTTGTCTATCAAGATGATTACAAAAGGTTCATCCGATTAATTGAATCTTGGGTAGAAAAACACAAATAACATAAGAAATTCCTTCCAAAAGCCATCAAACAAATTTATTCTATTTGATGGCTTTTAGATGATCAGCTATCCATCAACTTATTGTATTCTTCTTTCCCCTTCTTGGTGAGGTAAGGATAAACACTCTGATTTATCATTAATGTATATTCATTGATTGCATCTTCTGTAAGCGTATCTGCTTGGATTAGTAATGAAGAGAACCAAAAATTACTAATTACCTCAGTCCTTCTAAATAAATTTTGATACTCATTTTCTAACATCTCCTTTCTAAATAAACCCTGTTCAATCATCACATCTATAACCTTTAAAAACTCCATTTCTCTTCTTTTTGAAAGAGTGGCATAATGTAATTTTATCTTCTGATTCCCTCTTGTTACAGTGGTGAAATCTAAAAGAAAAAAATGATATTCAAAGAAGATAGTCATTACCTGTTGAGCAAGAGAAAAGAAGGATTTCAATATATCTTCTGATAGAGTAAGAGATATACCATCGATCTTCTCGACCAATTGGAAGTACAATCCTTCTACAATATCTTCTCTTTTCTTAAAGTGATACTGAAGATTGCCTACACTGATACCCGCTTTATCTGCAATCGCTCTTAAAGAAACATTGGAGATGCCCTTCTCATTAAAAAGTGAAAGGGATTGAGTTAATATCTTTTGTTTGGTAGCATTCATAAGTACAAAGATAAAAATTTTAGTACAAGTGTACTATTTAAAATAAATTTAGTACGTTTGTACTAATCAATCTTCAATATTATGACAATAGATATTATCGGTGCCGGAATTGGTGGACTTACCACTGCCATTGCACTAGAGAAAAAAGGATTTAATGTCAGGGTTTTTGAACAAGCAGAGACACTTAAACCTTTAGGAGCAGGAATTATCCTTGCCAATAATGCCATGCAAGTATTTGAACATTTAGGATTAAGAAAAGCCATTGAAAAAGAAGGAAATTCTATATCCTCCATGAACATTACTCATCCCAATCTTTCTCCCCTCTCGAAAATTGATCTGACCTTTTTTGAAAAAAAACATCTCGTTAAAAACATTGCTATCCATAGAGGTCAATTACAGACTATCTTAATGAACGCCTTAGAAAAAACAGAAGTTTATCTGCATCATAAAACTAAGGATATAGTACCTCTTGAAAATGGATATCAAATTACTTTTCAAAATGGGAAACGTATACAATCACAGCTCATCATTGGTGCCGACGGAATCCACTCATCTATTAGAACACAGCTCTTTCATAAAAGCAAAACCCGACAAGCCAAGCAAGTTTGTTGGAGAGGAGTCACAGACTTTAAGCTATCAACCCGATATCAGCATGAATTAAATGAAGCATGGAATACTTCGAGTAGGTTTGGATTTGTTCAAATTGCTGAGAATAAAGTCTATTGGTATGCACTGAAATCTTATAATAAAGACGGTATTGCACCACAGTTCGATGACTTTAAAAAGAATCTGAGTAACTATCATCCAATCATCAGAGAAATAATCGGTGTTACTTCTACTGATCAGATAAACACAGCCGAAATCGCTGATTTAGCTCCAATAAATCAATGGTATAAGGAAAATGTATGTTTGATTGGAGATGCCGCCCACGCAACAACACCCAATATGGGACAAGGTGCATGTCAAGCTATAGAAGATGCTTATGTACTTTCGGAATGTATGGAACATTTTGAAGCCAATGAAGCCTTTCAGCATTTCCAACAGTTACGTTTATCAAAAGCAAAGAAAGTAGTGAATACAAGTTGGATGATTGGAAAAATATCACATTTCTCCCATCCATTATTGATCTTATTGCGCAATTTTATGATGAAAATAACTGCTTCATTTAATAGAAAACAAACTGCATATATCTTTCAAATTCCAAGCGTATGATACCTACTATTATTTCCATCTGTTTATCATTCATATTTATCACACTCGGTGCAATACACTTCTATTGGCTATTGGGGGGTACATGGGGAATTAGTAAAGTGATACCTACAAAGAGGGAAGGTGCAGAGGTCGTTGCTATACCAAGATTAGCCACTCTAATTGTCGCTGCAATACTAATTACTTTTGGCTTGTTTTACCTTCATAGCACCGGTATTATTTTGCTTCCATTACCTAGTTTTATGGTGCAATTTAGCCTGTGGATCATACCTGTATTATTTATTGTTAGAGCCATAGGAGATTTTAAATACGTTGGTTTCTTCAAAAAAATTAATGACACTAATTTCGCGAAGGCGGATACCAAACTATTCTCACCTTTGTGTTTAGGAATAGGTATTTTAGGAATTATTTTAAAGCTAATATATTGATAGTTATATCATTTGCACTAAAAATAAATATGACTAACTTGAGGATCACATCTAAATAAATATCACTCGCACTCTACTAAAAACAAACTAAATTAAATAAGTATGAAACACCTCTTAATTGTAGAAACGAACATCACAGACCCTTCATGGGTACAGGATTATCTTATCAAAGTTACTCCTCTACTTTCTAAATTTTCTGGTAAATATGTCACTAGAACATCCAACATTGAAATCCTAGAAGGAGAAAAGAAACCACAATACTCATTAGTGGCTGAATTTGCTACCAAAGATGATGCTCTTGCTTTTTATGCTTCTAAGGAATATTATCCCTTCAAAGAAGCTAGAAGAAATGGATCATCAAGTAAATTCTTATTGGTTCCTGTAGAAAATGGAACGGAATAAGTAAAGTTCATCACATCATAAATGGCTTATCCCACTTCTTTGAAAGAATGAAGAGGAATAAGCCATTTAATTTGTAATTCAATTATTGTTCTACAGCCTTTAGTACTTGCTCAGCAGCTCTAATCCCTGACCAAGCAGCACCATCTAATGCCGGATTATGTGTATAGTCTCCACCAAAAAAGATATTTCCAGATCGTTCCCGTAATGCTTCTTGGTAAGTGTTTAAAAAGTTAGGAGGATACTTCACAATACCATCTTTCCATCGCTTCACTGAATAATCAGCAATATTTTTTTCCATAGTAAATCCTGGATATATCTTTTGTAGTGTTTGTGTTACTTTCTCAACCACTTCTTGATCTGATAATTTCTGTATTTCAGTGCCTGCTATATTGATACTCACTACCGTTTCATTTTTTAATACTTTTCCCGATTGATCCATGTAAGCATTAATTCCTTCATCATGAAAGATACAAGAAGAGATACGTTTCGATTTTGGTAGATTCTTCAAGTAAAGCCCTACTTCCATACTCGCACCATATTTTACCGCATTTAATGCCGATTGCTTTTCTTCAGAGAGTCCTTTTACAATCCACTTTGTTACTGTAGCAGGTGTCGTAACGACTACATAATCTGCAGTATAAACGGATTGATCTTTACATTGCACTGACACCCCATTATTTATGTTTTCTATAGAAGTTACTTCTTTAGACAAATGAATGGTTCCTCCCATTTTTTTAATATCGTTGGCAATGGCTTGAGGTAATTTCTGATTACCGTTGCGGATTAAATAACTGCCTGCTTCTCCATTAGCTTGGCCATACCAACCCGTAAGTAAAAGTGCAGATGTCTCACTTACTCCAGCTCCACCTTCTGGAATTAAAAACATATTGTATAAGTTTTTTACGTCTGGGTGATATTCAGATAATAACTCTGCTGCTGTTTGTTGATCCAAATCTACCCAAGTCTGTGAATTAGGATATTTATCAAAAATATATTCTCTACCCGTACTAAATTGACTATACAATTTTTGCATTTTCTTAATAGATGCATCAAAATCCTCCGACGCCTTCCTATCAATTGGGAGTTTTAAGAAAAAACTTTCGTTCCAAGAAGACACCATTTTTCCCTGCCAAATTGCGGCTACTTTACCACCTTCTGGATAAAACTTGTCTGCATTATCTAAATATTTATTGAGGTATTCGTTATCACTTTTAAAAAAATACTGAGCACCTAGATTGGCATAGATTCCACCCAGCTTTTCGGAATAAACACGTCCACCAACTTGGGGATCTTTTTCTAAAATCACTACCTCAAGACCCATTTCCTGAAGACGTAATCCTGCAATTAAACCTGATATTCCAGCACCTACTACAATTACTTTTTTTGAAGACGTTTCTTTTGGTTTAGGGTGAGCATAAATCACAGACTCAAAAACTCCTATAATTAATACACAGAATACAGTGATTAAACTTTGTATTGATAACTTTTTCATAAAATTGGAATATAAATTTCAGTTAGTAAATCTTTTTCTTCTACTTCCTCTATCGTATTGAGGTATTTTTCAAACGGCCAACTATCTCTTAATATGTAGTCACTTTCGAATACCCACGATTGATAAATAAAATCATACAACTCATCAAGTTGACTGTAAGCACCTTTAATCGTAAATACGGCATATTTCCCTTCCTCTAATAGCAGATAACCAAACTCTCCAAAAGGCTTTACAGCATGTTCAGTAGATATACAAGCATAATACCTGCATCTATCTTTCTTTGTAATTGTTGGATCATCAAGGTTAAAGCCAATCAGTTCATTCTCTCCATTAATTAGTTGGTGATTCATCGCATAATCCCAAAGCTTAAACCAAGCTTTATAACTTTCTTCTTGGTCGTTGTAATCTGCTATTACTCTAAGGTAAGTGAGATGACTACTTTTTACATGCCTTACTTCTGGTTGAATTTCCAAAGACTTTATTTTATTCACATTAAACTTCGAAGTGAAGAAAGATTCTATGTTTCGAAATGCGGAAGGTGTTATCCCAAAATGCTTTTTAAAGGCTTTTGAAAGTGATTGTTGGTTGCTATATCCAGTTTTTTCGGCAATAATAAGTAACGAAAGAGCTGTACCTCTTAATAAACCTGCAGCGGTTTCTAAACGAATTCGGTTGGTATAAGACCCTACAGATTCTCCTATTAAAGCTTTAAAGATTCTATGAAAATGAAATTCTGAAATATTAGCGATCTCTGCCAACACTTTCAAATCAATATGTTGATCAAGATGGTCGTTGATATAATCGATAACAGAGTTCAATGACTTTTGATATTCATTGTGTGTTTCTTTTTTCATAGTATTTAAAGTTTCCTCAAAATTAAAGTATACCTCTAAGTATCAACTTATCCGTACTTGCTATTTTTCAATGAAAACTTTAATTATGAAATTGTTTCTTGGATAGCTTCTTCTTTTCAATGAAATTCACTTGATATTATCGCTTTCAGCTATATAAAATGAAAACTATAACACTACCAGACGAATTAAATATCCATAATAGCTTCTCTATCAAAGTTTATGATTATAAAAGCACAGCAGAAATTTCGAAGCAACAGATCTTACTGAATAAAAATACATTTAGCTTCCTACAAGAAGGGAATAAGGAAGTCTTCTTCAATGATTCATCCAAATCAATTGATAACTCAGAGTTTTTACTTATGACTTCTGGCCATTGTCTCATGACAGAAAAGCTTTCAAGTCGATCTAATGCCTACAGAAGTATTTTATTTTTTTTCTCTACTGAAGATGTTCTCCACTTTATTACAAAGTTTAATTTGCATCTAGAGCAACCCAACAATTCACCTTCGGCATTCTCTTTTCAATATGATACTTTCATAAAGCGTTTTGTAGATAGTCTTGTGGATTTATCATCTCATTCCATTGCTCTTCAACAAAATATACTCTCCACAAAATTTGAGGAGATCATGTTATACCTCACAGAAATTAAAGGGATCGACTTCTTATATGCTCTGGTGGCAGAAAACCAACAGCAGCAGAAATTTATACAGACAGTAGAAAGTAATAAGCTTAACAAACTGACAATTAAGGAACTCGCGTTTCTATTAAACATGAGTGTCTCCTCTTTCAAAAGAGAATTTCAAAAACAGTATCAATGTTCACCCAGTAAGTGGTTTCAAGACCAAAGGTTAGATCATGCGGCCATGTTATTAAAGAACCATTCCAAAAGACCTTCTGAAGTATATGAAGCGATGGGATATGAGAGTTTATCCAACTTTATTCAAGCATTTAAGAAGAAGTTTGGAATTACTCCAAAACAGTATCAATCAAATTGAACCTTTTTCAATACTTTTTGGACTGAACTAAACACAAGGTTCCCATCTCTTGCTCATAATTTTACACTTGAATTAAAAACGTAAATATTATGAAGAATTTATTCCAAATCTTAACTGTTATTTTGGCTTTTTCAAGCGCTGCAATCTGTCAGAACACATTTACTTTAACTAGTAATGATCTTGGTGGCGAAGCAACAATAAATGAAGAATTTAATGGCTTTGGATGTACTGGGAAAAACCAATCACCACAATTATCATGGAAAAATGCACCTGAAGGTACTAAAAGTTTTGCCATTACAATGTATGACCCAGATGCTCCCACTGGAAGTGGTTGGTGGCATTGGCTAGTTTTTGATATCCCATCTGATATTACAGAACTCGTATCGGGTGCTGGTAATCCATCACTACAATTAATCCCCCAAGGAGCAATCCAAAGTATTACAGATTATGGAAGCAAAGGATATGGCGGGCCTTGCCCTCCTGAAGGGCATGGTATTCACCAATATATTATCACAGTGTATGCACTCAAAACAGACCATTTAGGTTTAGATGAAAATACCAACGCTGCAGTAGTAGGATACTATTTATGGAATAATACATTAGCCAAAGCGAGTATTATTACCTATTACAAAAGAAGTAAATAACATACATCAATATAGGCAGTATTGGGATCTCCAACTCTGCCTATTTTTTTGAATACTTTTCTGGTCAAACATAAAAAATGGTATAATAATAGGTAGTAAAGACTTCAAATAAATCACCCACTTTACCTAATAGTATAAACATTATGGGACTGGATTACACAGATGGATGCGTAAACTTTAGAGACTTTGGTGGATATATCAACCTAATTCTAGATAAAGACTGTTTACCTGAAAACCGCCTATTTAGAGGAGGTAGTATTGAATATATTAAAGATCTCTCTGAAATCAAGAATACAGTATCTGTCTTCAACCTAAGAAATGGACCTGATTATCATGATTTTGATATCGATTACTATCATTTCCCCATGGCCAACAAAGTCGAAAAATATGATACCACAACAAAAGAAGTGAGAGTTTGGTTGAATACTATTATCAAGCAATTTGAAGATGAGCAATTAAAGTACCCCGTATTAATACATTGCCTTTCGGGTAAAGATCGAACAGGAATCGTTGTTGCTGCTATCTTATTAATTTTAGGAATTAATGAAAAAGCCATTGAGGAAGAATATTTACTCAGTGAAGGAGAAGTAAAACTAGAACTTATTCGACAATCTATTGAGGGCATGAAGGATATCTCCAACTACTTTAATCGAGTAAACTTACCACTTGTCAGAAAAAATTTATTGGGTAAATAAGGTTAGTCAAATCATTATTTATTATCATCTTCGCTTATGGATTCCATCAAAAAACTTTTTACCGATAAATATAGCCTTACAGAAGAAAGCTTTGAACTTCTACGCCACTTAATGGTGGAGGAACATAAACCAAAGCACGACCTTTTAGTTAAAGTGGGAGAAGTACATCATTTCATATACTTTATAAAAAAAGGTGCGATGAGAAGCTATTATACCAATAATAATGGTAAAGAAGTAACCTATTGGTTTGGTTTCGAAGGCGACATTGCCGCTTCCTTGGGAAATTTTGTCCACTCAAAACCTTCATTAGAAAATATTGAGTTACTAGAAGATACAACCCTTTTAAAGATCAACAAAACAGCCCTTTTAGAATTATACAATACCAATTTAGAACTGGCCAACTTTGGGAGAAGACTAGCAGAACAGGCATTATTGGAGATGGAAGAACAGATTCTCGCTACCCAATTTACAGATGCAAAAAGTAGGTATTTACAACTCATCGATAAATTCCCACAGATCTTGCAAAGAGTCAAGTTAGGCCATATTTCTTCTTACTTAGGCATTACACAAGTTACCTTAAGTCGTATCCGGTCGGAAAAGTAAATTCATTTTTTAACATAGGTAAAAAGATTCCCTTTTTCTCCGCTCTACATTTGTTCTGTAATCATAATCACAGAATACAATGAGTTGGATCTATTTATTATTATCAGGCCTTTTTGAAGTAGCATTTACTACCTCGATGAAATATTCTGAAGGTTTCACCAATTGGAAAGGAATTGTTGGTTTCTTCGTATTTGGGTCGTTAAGCTTTGGTTTACTACTTAAATCAATGCAATCTATTGAGATGGGCACAGCCTACGCCGTTTGGGCAGGCATTGGATCTAGCGGAACTATTCTGGTGGGGTTATTACTTTTCCATGATGCCTTTAGCTGGTACAAAATCCTATTTTTATCTCTAATTATCATTGGAATTGTTGGTATCAAAGTAAGTCATTAAACACTCAAACATGAAAAAAATTACAATCATCGGTGCTACTGGCACATTAGGTTTACCTATTACAAAACAACTTACAAAAAAAGGGGTACAGGTTAAGGCTGTAGTTAGAGATATAAAGAAGGCAAAAGAAATATTACCTTCTACAGTTGAGATTGTTTACGGAGATGTAGCGGAAAAAGATAGTTTAAAAACGGCATTAACCGGATCTGAGACTATTTACCTTAATCTTAATACAACCAACTGGGATGAAAACGCTTCCTTCCAACCCGAAAGAGAAGGTATTATGAATGTTATTGATATCAGTAAAGAATTAGGTATCAATCATATTATGCAGATTGTGGGTATCGATTCCTCACATCCAGAATTTGCTGTGAAAGGTATGGAATATAAAACGAATCGTATCCGTAAACCTGGAATGGAATACCTAAAAAACTCAGGTATTAATTATACTTATTTCCATTGTTCGGTATTTTTAGACTCCTTACCTACGTTTATTCAAGGAGAAGATTTCGGCATTATTGGTCACCACCAATACCCTGTATTTTTTACCAACACTACAGATTTAGCGGATACAATTCATAATGCCATCGGAAACGATAAAGTTTACAATAGAGCATTTACAGTACAGGGACAAGAAGGGATAAGCTTCCCTGAAGCGGCTCAAAGGTTTGTCAATATTTATAACCCTTCTATCCAAGTATCTGAATACCCCATGGAAACGATAAAACATATTGGTCTTCCTAGTAAAGAGTATGAAGATTTCATGGAACATATGCTTACTTATGTTGAGCAATTAAAAGAAGAACAAGTGTCCCAACCTACTTGGGATCTCCTAGGGAAACCAAAATTAACGATTGAGGAATTCACTAAATCCTTGATCTAATACTTAATGGGTAGATGTTCATTTCATCTACCCTTTTTGGCTATATTAAGCCTGTATTAAAAAAGAGAAAGGCAGTTACAAATATTCCGATACTTACTTATATTTACCAGAACTTTTTGATCTATTCCATCACTTTGAGTCAACTTGACTTGAAGAATACCAACAACCAAACACTAAATAAATATGAGTAAATTATTAAGCTTCTATTTTCTACTGCTCATCTCTTGTCAATCCATCTCAGAGAAAAATGAAACTTCCTTAAAAAATTCACCAATCACAGATTCACTCACCTATCAACTGAATGAACTCTATCAGTTAGGTCATATCAATGGTTTTTCTGTAGCAATCACGAACGAGGAAGGTACTTTGTATGAACAAGGTTTTGGCTATGCCAATGTACACGACTCTATTGCTTATACTGCAGAAACAATACAAACGGTAGGTTCTGTCTCCAAGACGCTAATAGGTATTTCACTGCTTAAGGCACAAGAAATGGGTTTATTACACTTAGATGACCCGATAAATAAACACCTTCCTTTTCAAGTAGAAAACCCTTATTCACCTAATGTTCCCATTACTATTAGGCATCTGGTGCATCATACTTCTACAATTATTGATACTGACAATTACAATTTCTCTTATGTATTAGATCAACCGTTATCGGAGAAAGACACTGTAGAAGTTTTTCAATTCTTTCAACCACCATCAAGTGATATTTCCATTTTAGAGTTCCTAAAAAAGACGCTAACAATAGATGGCGAATGGTATTCAAAAGATATGTTTATTGATGCCAAACCAGGAGAAAAGAATCAGTATTCTAATACTGGGGCAACACTTGCCGCTCTAATTATTGAGCAAGTAGCTGGGGTATCATTCAGTAGGTTTACAAAAAGTCATATAATTACACCGTTGAATATGTCATCCTCAGGTTGGTTGAAATCAGAAATTGATACCCATCAGTTTTCTCAGTTGTATATGAATAAGGAAGTACCTTTCCCTTCCTACCATCTTGTGACGTATCCTGATGGCGGGTTTATTACGTCGAGTGATAACCTTGGAAAATATTTAACCGAATTAATTAAAGGGTATCATGGGCAAGGAACTTTGCTACAAACTGAAAGTTATGTTGAACTTTTTGGCCAAGAAGTACAAACTGATACTACATCACAAGATGCTGAAAATCCTATTATGCAGCTTTCTTATAAAAAGGGAATCTTTATGGGTTTTGCTCCACAACATTTCTATGGACATACTGGAGGCGACCCTGGCGTTGTTGCTCTTATGTTGTTTAATTCTGAAACCAAATCAGGGCAAATCTTTATCTCAAATACGGATATTGATGGAGAAAATAAAGAAGCTATTGAGCAACTTTTTAGTATTTGGAGTACATTGAACGAATATCGAGTAAAATATTCTAATGCAAAAACGTTAGAAAAAAAATAAAGACCAATTGGGGATAGATGTTGCCAACTGAATTGACTATGATAAATCAAACCATTACATACAACAATAGTAGAATTATTCTTTCTCATGAACGGAAGAAGAAAGCAGTGATCGACATCTATCCCAAACACCATTTACTAACCTATATTAGAGAAGGAGTTCTCAAAGTAAAACAGGGTAAAGAGGTACAAATGTTTACCAAAGGTGAATTTGTATTGTTGAAAAAGTATACCCAAGCTACCATCACTAAAACTTGGGAAAATGATGGTGTGAAATTCTCCAGTTTTGTCTTCTCATTTCAAGAAGATCTTGTTCAAGAGGCCTTTGCACAACTTCACTTCGAACTTCCTCAAAAAAATAAAGTCCCTATTGAAAATGTAGTAGGCATTAATGCAAACCCGATTCTCAAACAGTTTATCAGTTCACTTCAACTGTTTTTTGAAGAAGGGATTCCAATGGACAATCAACTGGCAAGATTAAAAACTTCTGAAGCATTAATAGGAATGATAAAAAGTGATGATACTTTAGCCTACCAACTACAAAATTATGCTGTAAAAGGTAAGGCTGATTTACATCATTACATGAAATTCCATTACCTAGAAAACAAGAAATTGATTGAATTTGCCAGAGAATCGGGAAGAAGTATCTCAACATTTAAGAAAGATTTTCAGGCATTATACCATATTACACCTGCGAAATGGATTAAGAAAAAACGGTTAGAACATGCCCACAAGTTACTCACGACTACCCATCGAAAACCTTCTGATATTTACCTAGAATGTGGCTTTGAAGACCTTGCTCATTTTAGTAAATCCTTTAAAGCTCAATACAAAGTCAACCCCTCGCAAATAGTAACTTTATAGACAAGTAAATATGTCTTTTTAGACAAATAAAAAGCCTGCTACTCCCTCTAATTTTGTATCTAAATCATAAGCATTAGATATGAAAACAATTTTAATCACAGGAGCTAGTTCAGGCTTCGGGAAACTACTTACGCAACAGCTCGCTCAAAAAGAACAATACCACATAGTAGCGACGATGCGAAACACAGACTCTTCTAACGCCACAGTAAAAAAGGAGTTAGAGGCACTTCCTAATGTTGAAGTCCTTTCTCTTGATGTTACTTCAGATGAAGAAGTACAACATGTAACTCAGAAGGTCGCTCAAAAATATAGCAGTATTGATATACTGATTAATAATGCTGGTGTATTTGGAGGTGGACTTTTGGAAGCACACAGTATTACACAAGTTCAGAAACTATTTGATGTAAATGTCTATGCTCCTCTCCGATTGATGAAAGCAGTACTCCCTTCAATGAGGCAACAACAAGACGGATTAATCATTAATTTATCCAGTATGTTAGGATTCTTTTCCATTCCATTGAATGCTGTTTACTGTGCCTCCAAATTTGCATTAGAAGCCTTGGTCTCTGGGTCCTATTCTGAGTTAATCTCTAAGGGAGTGGAAAACATCTTAGTTGAACCCGGCTCTTTCCCTACTGCACTTTACCAAAAATCAGGTATTAAAGCAGATCTGTCTGATGTCACTCTATCTTACGACGGGTGGGCGGAACAGATGACAGCGTATGCAAACCAAGCAGTATACAAAGCAATTCAAGAAAATCAACCTGATCCACAGGCTGTAGTTCAAAAAATTATCGATTTAATATCCATGGAAAAAGGGACCCGACCGATGCGTAACCCTATTGACCAAATATCGGGAGAAGACTTTGCTCAAAAAGTGGCACATGATATTGAATCACTGGCACAAACTCAAATGAAAGCTTACGGATTCTAACCCCAATAAAACGATGAAACTATATGTATTGTACGCTGGAGAGATTACCTGTACGGATCGATCTCAGCTGGATAGTAATTCTAACGATCAGAATGAAATCGAATTAGCCAACCCGATCTTTTTAATAGACCATCCCAAAGGTAAAGTAATGTGGGATGCTGGACTTTCAGACCATTTGATTGAAGTCGAAGAAGATATTGAGGCATGGATTTTCAAATTAAGAATGAAAAAAACTGTTCTCTCTCAATTAGAGGAAATTGGTGTACCTCCGAAGAGTATCGACTATTTCGCTTTCTCACATATCCATAATGATCATACGGGCAATGCCAATTATTTTAAATCAGCACAATTAGTGATGCAGGAAAAAGAGTATCACCTTGCTTTTCAGGCTGACCCACTACCCGTTAATTATAAGGACTATCAGGAGCTAAAA
The DNA here is from genome assembly GCF_947387565.1 of Flammeovirga sp. SubArs3. Classification (NCBI taxonomy): domain Bacteria; kingdom Pseudomonadati; phylum Bacteroidota; class Cytophagia; order Cytophagales; family Flammeovirgaceae; genus Flammeovirga; species Flammeovirga sp. SubArs3. Next base: position 228,344 of record NZ_CANDOA010000001.1, read on the forward strand.
GATTCGAAAGTGACCAAACTTCATGGAGATTATGACCTATTTGGCGATGGAAAAATTCGATTTATATCGACACCGGGACATACTGCAGGACACCAATCATTATTACTAAAATTGGAGAAAACAGGAAGCATTCTGATTTCTGGCGACATTGCATACTACAAAGAAAATTACCAGAACAAAGGAATCCCCACCTTCAATTCTGATAAAAAAGAGAGTCTTGCTTCATTAGATAAAGTGCAAAGAATTCTAGATCAAGAAAATGCTCAATTATGGATACAACATGATAAAGCACATTTCGACTCACTTTCACTTAGTCCTAAATACTATGAATAAATGGAAAGTACATCTATGCTTGCTACACATTATTTGTTGTCTAACGCTTTCTTCTTTCACTATAAATAAACATCAAATGGAAATTGAAAATATCAAACACACTATTGAAAAGAATTATCTGCATGGAGCTTTTAATGCTACGGACATAAATGCCTTCAGAAATATATTTCACCCCGAATTTGCCATTATAAATATTCAAGAAAATGGCCGCTTTTTTCTCTTTACTCGCGATATGTGGGAAGGTGTATTACAAAAAAGACGATCTGACAAAACATTCGATTATGCTACTATTGCACTTCAGCCAAAATGGAGAAAAATAGATATTGAACAGGATAAAGCCAGTGTTACGCTAGACCTCTACAATGGAGAAAAACGAGTCTATACTGACTTTTTATTACTGACAAAGATTGACAATGAATGGAAGATTGTTTCTAAAATTTTCAACCAATATTAATTTACAGCGGCTCCTTCATTGGAGTCGCTAACTATAGATGATGAGAGCTTCTTTCTATCTTATTTTTTCAACATTAATGTGGGGGTTGAATTTTCACCTACTGAAAATTATGTTGAGTAGTGTTCATTTTCTTGAAGCAGGTTTTTGGCGGTATTTCCTAGGTACACTGGCACTCGGACTACTAGGCCACAGATCCCTTAATTCTTTCAAATGGGAAATACCCCAATTAAAAGGAATTGCTATAGTAGGTGTATTAGGATTATTTAGTTTCAACCTGTTTCTATTTATGGGAATGCAATACACTAACCCTATCAATGCTTCTTTGATCATGAGTTTAAACCCGTTAGCCACTCTTTTACTCGCTTATTTTTTTTCTAATTCGGTGATAAAGTATTATCAATTACTGGGTGGAGTGATCGGAATATTTGGAGTCATTTTTTTAATAAGTAAAGGTGATGTATTCCACCTTCAAGCTCTCCAATTTTCAAAAGGAGATACTTACATTTTTACCGCCATGCTATTGTCTTCTTGTTACCCTATTTGGATAAAGAAGTATGTCTCAAACATTTCAAGTCCTGTTTTCACCTTTGCCACCCATCTTATTTGTTTTATCGCTTTTATGATAGTTTCACCACTTTTTTCCCACTTCCAACCTTTCAATTATTCAATAAGATTCTGGCAAGCCACTTTATTGTTTGGCATCTTCGGAACAGCAATTACTTATGATAAATGGAACAAAGCTGTTCTAATTATTGGAGCTGAAAATGCTGCGGTATATATGAACCTTATTCCACTTTTTACAACTTTATTTGCTGTTGTTCTTGGGGCTGAAATTTATACATACCATTATATTTCAGGTGGGTTAATATCAACGGGTTTATTGATCACCCAACTTCCAATGTTAATACAGCGATACTTTTTCAATCACTAATCGTTACTCCAAAGAATTTTTAATCCCATTAGAAGAAAAGCTACCCCACTAAGCTGGTTCAGCCATATGCCTGCTTTTGGATTCGGTATTATTTTCTCTGCAAAGACACTGGCAAATAATGTGAGGGTGAGATACCAAATCATTCCAATAAAAGCATAGGTTATACCTAATATTAAAAAAGGCAATGGATTGTTTAATTCCTGTGGGTTAATAAACTGAGGAAAGAATGACAAAAAGAATAATGCGACTTTCGGATTTAAAGTATTTGTAAGCAAACCCGACCAGAAGTCATTTTTTGTTGATTGCTCATCCTGATAAACTGTTCTATCACCAAGAGATTTCTTATTAAAAAGTAACCGTATACCTTGAAACAAAAGGTAAGTTGCTCCTGCATATTTTATACATTGAAAAACATAAACTGACCTAGCAATAAGTAAAGACAAACCTAGAGCAGCACAAAAAGTATGTACTAATACACCTGAATTTATTCCCATTGTAGCATAAACACCAGATTTCTTTCCTTGACTGATAGTTTTATTCAACACAAAAGCTGTATCAATCCCTGGTGTAATAATAAAGATAAAGGCAGTAATCACAAACGCTGCTATATTCTCAATTCCCATAGTATTCTTTTTTAATGTTTCATCATTACTTATGGCAAAAGAACTGTTTTGATATCGAATAAAAAATACATATTTTTCATCAACTAATGCATAAATCGCAATTATTAATGACTATTCAGCAGATCAAATATTTTCTTGAATTAGCTAAAGAACTTCATTTTTGGAAGACAGCAGAAAAGGTATATCTCTCACAATCTTCCTTAAGTAGGCAAATTCAATCTTTGGAAGATGAATTAAATATCAAGCTTTTTGATAGAGACAAAAGGAATGTAAAACTGACTAATGCAGGAAATTTTCTTCAAACACAGTTAACAACAAAGATGAGAGAATTGGATCAGATCATTAGTCATGCTAAAAAAATCGACAGTGGTAATATTGGTGCCCTCTCAATTACTTACCCTGGATCAATTATTTACGATTACCTTCCTCAGTTTATCGAAAAGGTCAATCATAAATTACCTGAGTTAAAAGTCGAGTTAGCTGAACCTATGGACGAGAATCATGAAAAGTTATTGTTAGAATATAAGACAGATTTGGCATTTAGTAGAGATAAAATCAATAATGCAAATATTGAGTTTAAAAAACTCTACTCGGAACCTATATGTCTTGTAGTACCAAAAGGCCACCGACTTTGCAGTGAAGTAATAAATGGTTTAGAAAACGAAAAGTTTATCATTTCTGGTTTACACCGTTCCACTTTCTTTTCATCTATTCTTAGAGAATGGTTCTCTAAACACTCACTAGATCCTAAAATAGCCATAGAATCCGATTATGGCGGAATGATCTTAAGTTTAGTCTCAAAAGGGCTAGGTATTACCGTATTACCAAATTCATTTCAATCTGCACAAATAGAAAATGTTCACTTTATCGAGCTAGAAGAAACCATTGACCTCTTTATCAACTGGAGAAAAAACGAATTAAATAAAGTGGTTGAGAAAGTTGTTGCAATTGCAGAAGATATTGGGGCTACTATTCATTAAAAGATCTATCAACTAAATATGAGTATCAAATAGCTCTTTTATGTACGACTTTTACATTAAGTTTACTACACAGATTATCATCTTGTTTTGTATTACAATAAGCTATATCTTTAACTCATCTTTCAACAATCTAATTAACAGCAAACTAGAAATATCCAAGCAAGCTAACCTGTGAAAATAGTAGTTGAAGATATTAATCAATAAATGCAATAGTGTAATAACATAGATTTATGTAGATAAACACAATTGTGTTTACATAATGTTGTGCGTCATTACCGAAATAATTTAAATGGGGAAATATAAAGATTCAGATTGGTATTTAAAGTCTAGTAAAGAACTAATAATGAAATACGGAGATATTCCTCCACCTTGGATTTATGCTCCAAATTTTCATCCATATAGTATGGGGTGGAGAATGGGTGGCGGTGAGACACATATGATGATATTAAATGAATGGCTAGACCAAAAAGATTTGAATTTCGATGAACGTTTAAAGTATTTGCAAAAGTATCCTTGTCCAGCGCGATGGTATCAATGGATCATTTATTTTTTATGGAAAGTTGATTCCTATAAATTTGAAGAAACTGATTATATCCCATACTTTGAAAAACTTGAAAGTTTCGGATTTGATAATACTTCTGAATTTAAGAATGATTTTAATAGAGATGATTTAGACTAAATGAATGAAGGTACTAGAATAAAATTCTATTCAGAAAATGGGAAATACGGTGAATTTTCAAATTTTGCCCAGTTTCCTATTAAATTAAAAGGCAAGCTGTGGAAAACCACTGAGCATTACTTCCAAGCACAAAAATTTTCAGGTTCTGAATACGCAAACAAGATTAGAAAGGCTATTTCTCCCATGAAAGCTGCTGAATTAGGACGAACCCGAAAAGTAAAAATTAGACCAAATTGGGATAATATGAAAGACAATGTCATGTATGAAGCTTTGAAAGCAAAATTTACACAACATAAAGAACTTCAAGAGTTACTATTAAGTACAGAGGACAAAATACTGGTAGAACATACAGAAAATGATTCTTACTGGGGGGACGGTGGCAATGGACAAGGAAAAAACAGATTAGGTAAGTTACTAATGAAACTAAGAACTGAATTAAAATAAAACGAACGCACAACAATGGCTAAAAAATCATAGCTGCCCTGCGGGGCAGCAACGCTTTTTAGCCCAAACGTTGTGAGGAATGAAAATTTACATATGACAGACGAAAATAACACATCTAAAAAAGCTAAATATGACCTTGGTATAGGTTTAGGGATTTTTATCATTTCTACTCTAATTGGATACTTTTTTAACAGCTATATGAGCAAGGATGATATTAACATTGAAAACGTTGAAATAATACCTGAATATCACAGATTTAATTTTAATCGTAAATTATTCTCTGAAATAGAAACGCTTAAAGAGACATCTTTCATGTTTGGAGGAAGAATAATGCAAGAGTACCCTGATGAATTAAATGAGAATTATAAAGCAATACTTCTAAGTCAACTGAAAAGAGACCTCAGCAAAGCAAATGCAAAACTAACTCAACTAAATAAACTTAAGCAAAATATCGAAACAGGAGATATCCTAATAGAATCACAAAGTTTGATTAATTTTTATCCTACCTATCAAAATCAAAAACCAACAAAAGAGAAGCTATTAAAACAAGTGGATTATAAAATCGCTTCCATAACTCGACTACAAGAGAAAGAAAAAGCATTACTAAATGAAATCAGACAGTTTAGAAAATCAAGAAATGGAAAGTGTAAGATATCTATAACATTTTTAAATTCTGGAAATACTGATGGATTGGTGAAACCTGAAGCAAAGCTAATTATTAAACCTTATGATGAACCCATAGCAATAAAGGTGTTAGACAGTGAAGAGAATAATCAGTTATCTCCCTACTTCCCTGTTTCTCAAAGTTCACCAAAAGTCTCAACTGCTATTCCTAAACGTTCTATGGTCAACTTAAAATTTCAAATAGTTGAAGATGAGGTGGGAAAAAAAAGAATACTTGAGGATTTACAACAAATGTTAATCAAAAAACAAAATTTCAGGTGTAAAGTAAGAATCACCGACTTTAGAAATGATGAATACGAATCAAATTTTTACCTTCAACTCTGAAATAAAAACTCCTCACAACAAGGCGTATGACTACATGCCGTGTCACAGGGTTACGATAAGTTTGTACTTATCTACTAGCCCCGCGAATTCTTCGAATTCGAAAAGTGTAAGAACAAAATACCTCGCGAATTCAAAGAATTCGCTACTTTGAAAACTGAAACGAACTACTGATAAAACACGTCACAGAGCATACACAGAATGTTGCTAGCAATACAAAAAATGAAACATCAAACAATCATATTAACGATTATCCTATTGACTTTGTCGACATTTCATGTCAAAGCAGACAGTTGGACTGACCCTGACTGGAAAGAAATGATTGATAGTTCGGATGTAATTGCATTAATTGAATACGCATCCGAAGGAGACTTTCGAGCCAAAGCTAGACCTCTGACCATCTACAAGGGAAAGCTAAACACAAAGGAAATTTGGATTTCAGGGTTCAGCAATAGATATGGACCTATTGACAAAATGAGTCCAGGAGACAAGTACATTGTTTTTCTCAATTTCTATGAACCAACTGAGAGAGCTCTTGAGTATTGGAAGGAACAGATTAAAGAACAACCCGAGTTGAATGATTACTATGAAGCACTCAAAACAGGAAATGCCTATTATGTTTGGACACCAACATCTGGAGACCTAAGAGTTAAAGGAAAAACTGTCCAATACGACTTGCTACAAACATCATATTACAGCAAACAAAATTATTATCCGCTTGCTGAGTTTGAAACATTTTTGAAAGCCACTTCCCAGACTAAAAATTCTAAATTTCATGAAGAGTTATTGAAAAAGGTAAAAACAAATGCAACCAAGGAGATCTCTGCACAATACTTAATGACGTTGTACCTAAGTTCATTTAAGACTTACGACCCAGTCTTTCAAACAATAGCCAACGAGCAGAAACCAGAACCTTGTTATGCACTTGCTCAACTGCTTGGTGAAGTTAAAGACGAAAAGTCAAGAGATATATTGGTACAACTACTCGACATTAAGAACAGCATTGTTCAAGGAGAAGTAGTAAGACAGCTTTCAGATGAAGACCCTGAATTTATTGGTCCAATTCTTCTTGCCCATTTAGATTCTGCTGGAGAAGGCGGTATTTATCCTTCCAATATAATGGATCCAGGAATGAACAGAGTAGACGGTGGTAAAATTGAAATAATTAAAACGCTAGGTAAACTACAATATAAGCCAGCTGCAAAGGAACTATTGCCTTTACTTAATACCGACAACGAATATTTATTCAAATTGACAATTGAGGTTCTGCAAGAACTTGGCTCTAGAGATTACATCCCCTATATCAATGAACATTTAGAAAAAGGTTCTCGTGATTTAATTTTAGACATTTGCTATATAATTACAGATAATAATCTAGAAGAATGTATTCCTTCATTAATGAAGTTTGTCTCTACACACGACAAGTCCATTCATCCAAGCATGGAGTATTCTATATCCAAATATTCAGGCCTAGCTCATTTTCCAACTGACACCGTGAAAGAATTTCTTTATTCTGATTTTCTATCTGTATTAGAAATGGAGAGTGGTGGAACAATTGATAACAAGATGGATTGGGTCAAAGAATATATAGACGTCTTTACTGAATTAGATATTTTAAGGGCAAAAGAACAACTGTATGACTTCATGTATAACTATTATGGATTCAATTATGATTTCAAGCTGAATTCAAAAATGTTTGAACAAAAGAAAATTAAGGAAGACTCCATTTCAAGAGCAATTAAAGAGGTGGTTATTGGTGATAGCATTAAATCAGTCGAAGTGCTGGCTCTTATAAAGAAGAATCAAAACCAATTTGACATTGAAAATTATTCAGCAAGAGTTAAGGTGTCTAATTCAGATCAGTTCGATATGTTATTTTCCAAACTTGAATTAAATGGGTTTTCTAAGGATCACATATTGATGACTTCTGGAAGCTATACGTATACCCATGGAGCATTGGAAATTAGAAGATTTGGTGATGGACTGATGACGAAATTCTTAAACTACATTACAATTTCTCCTGACACAAAGGACATTGAATTTTTGAAAAATTTAAAGGCATATAAATATTACTCATCTGACTACGATTTAAGAAAACTGGATGAAGCAATAGAAAAAGCCGAAAATAACTTAAATAAATAAAGCACATACTGGCAACAATGGCTGAAAAATCATAGCTGACCTGCGGGACAGCAACACTTTTTAGCCGAGAGGTTAGAGCATATTATATATAATACTCTTAATCAATACTCAATAAAATAGAAGTAGATTTTTTTATGAACAAAAAAATGAGAACAATTAAAACCTATTTTTTTATCGCTTTTCTTCTATTCACTTGTAATATTCTTTATGGACAAGATGATCAAATATATGAAGAAGTAGCAGTACCTGCGGAATATGAAGGAGGTATGGGAAAGTTTTATAAATGGGCAATTCAAGAATTAAAGTATCCGAAAGATGCACTAGAATCAAGAGTAGAAGGAAAGGTTTATGTGAAATTTATTATAGATGAAAAAGGTCAAGTTATTGATGATTCAATAGAAGTAGTTAGGGGTTTAAATGAATCATGTAATAATGAAGCTATTAGAATATTATCAGCATGTTCGACATGGACACCTGCTAGAACACATAAAAATAAAAAGAAAGGACATAATGTTAAACAAAGAATGGTTTTACCGATACCATTTAAGCTTCCTAACAATTAAAACATGCTCTAACAATAGCAAAACTCCATCTACCGGGTGACGCACCCGCTGGTCGTAGTTTAGCCATTACTTTGTAATGGATTGATTAACTATCACATAGAATTAAGAAAGATAAAATATGAGATTATTCCTTTTCTGTTTATTTTTTATTGGTTTATACATTCAAGCTACAGCTCAAAAAGTAGACACTCAAACAGAGATCATTGAGTTAGCTACTATATTCCACAACAATCATGTAAAAGGCTCACCTGATGAATCTACACTTGAAAAACTCAAAAATATCAAGTCAAAAGAATTAGTTTTCTCTAAGAAGTTTATTTTAGAAATCATTACAGAACAAAATTCAATTATCTCAGAACCCTTTTTAACAAAACCAGACACTACAGATCTTAAAAATATTTACATTATTTCTCGACTGAATCATAAAATGTTCGGATCCGAAAATGTGTCTTTATTTGACGAATTAGCTATTCTAAGAGCCGAAAAAACGCCTTATAATGAATTAGTCAATTTTTACTATGATTTGATTTTTAGTTTAGCTGAAAACAAGAATAAGGGATTGACTTTTGAAAAAATAAATTTTAATCTAGATGAATTCAACCTATCTAATGACGTTGAAAAAGGGATATTCTTTTTAAATTGTATGAATATATATTACTCTGGAATTAAATTTTTTATGGATTATAATAAACCTCCTAAGATGAAAGAGGCAAAAGAGTATATTAATAAGTATCCTAAATTTAATGGAAAAGAATATTACAATTATAAATCTTTAGCTTTTCAGGACTTTGTGTTTAGACTTGACAAAAGAAAACCAAAAGAAAGCTTTAAACAGCATTATATTAATATATATCTGCAAGTCCTTTTTTATAACTATGTACTCCTAGTTGATGCCAATGATCATGAACAAACAGAGTTATATGAGCACTCCATTTTATCACAAAAGGAATATTGGAAGTTTTCCACTGAACCAGAGGTATTTGAAGAACTATATAAGATGACAAATTAAACGCATTACAACATCAACTAAACACCAATCACGGTTGACTCAACTGCTCACGTAGTTTAGTAATCACGTTGTAGGTTATTAAAAACATGAAGATTATTATTATCATACTTTTTCTTTTCGGGACGATGAAATCTAACGCTCAATCATACAGTGAGACAGATTCATTGTACCTGATAGCATTTGAAAAATATTCAATTCAGTTGGATTCATTTTACACTAAATACTCAGAAAATAACGAACAGTATTCGATGATATTTATTGAGAGAACTGATTTGATTAAAAACGTTCCTGATAGCATTGGAGAAAGAAAAATTGTCACCCTAAATAATAAAAATCTAAAAGAGGTTTACAAGAGATATGCTTGGAAGTTAATTCAATTGAAAGTCTTTCCGATTGAAATTAAAAAAGGACAAATTGAAATTACTTTCATTCCTTATCATGGTGAGATGGATAAGAAAGGAAAACTTAATCTTGGATTAAGTGGTTGGACAAATATTTATTTTCAATATGATTGTAATCAAAAGAAATGGATTTATGATAGAACTGAAAACGGGGGAATATGAAAACAATCTACAACACTATGTGAAATGCATTAAAAATGCTTTTTACATTAAACGTTGTACCACATTTAAAATGAGAAAAGTATTATTCATATTAACAGTTCAACTAATATCAACCCTAGTTTTTGGGCAGGATAAAGACTCAATATATTCAACTCCTCTACTAGACAATTATGTCAACCGTTGTATTGAAGGTCTAGAACCAATAGAATATTTGAAAATTAATAACTACTCAAAGGGGTTAGACTTTTGTAACTTGGCATCTTGTTTAACATTTTTAGAAGCATATGACCAAGACTCTCTTCTTAATCAAGCCATTTTTGAACGATTAAGGCAAATAGCTCAAGAGTTTTATATTGAAGGAACTCCTATTCTAATATTGGGATACTCAATGAATAGTGTTGAATTAAGTGAGAGTTTAAATAAGAAAGAAGATTCCTATGGGATAACATATGTTAGCTTAGGTAATTCTTGTATCTCTTTTGGTTCTTTTGATAAAGGCGTCGAAGAATTTAATAAAGAGACAAGAATTTTGGTAAACTATCAAGACTCTAACGATGAAAATATAGAGAATAAGAAAAAAGAAAAACGTAGTACAACAAAAAATAAAAACCATTGAAAACGTTTTTTATTTAAACGTAACTAATAAAAATGAGAAATTTACTTGTTCAATATATTTCAAAATTTATAGATCTAAGTCAAGATGAAATAGATGCTATGAACCAATACATCCCAATTAAAACATTTAAAAAAGGAACTGTAATCATTAGAGAAGGAGAAGTTTGTGACGTTTGTTATTTTAATTTAAAAGGTCTTGTAAGACAGTATAGAACAATAGAAGGCGAAGAAAAAACTACTTTTTTTTATACTGAGGAACAACCTCTGAATACCATAAAAAGCGTGATGGAAAAATCACCTTCACTTTATTCCCTTTCCTGTTTAGAAGACACAACATTGGCAATTGGAACAACAGAAGTTGAACAAGACTTTTTTGAAAGATTCCCTCAATTTGAAACACTTGGAAGGTTGCTTACTGAGCAAAATAACGGTAAGCTTTTGGAGTCATTTGAGAATTTTAAACTACAAAGCCCAGAGGAACGGTATTTCGATTTACTCCAAAAAAAACCATCGCTAATACAGCGGGTAGCACAATATCATCTAGCAAGTTATTTAGGGATGACACCTGAGTCTTTGAGTAGAATTAGAAAAAGAACCGCTTCAAAGCCCTAATCGTTTTTAATTCCTTTTATCAACAACCATAAACAAAAGGAAAACTCTCCTATCATGGCAACCATCAACCCGGGATACGAAAGTGATTTATATTCCGGGTTTATGAAATAGATCAAAAATTCAATTAGATGTCCAAAACAAGATAACATCAGCAGAATACCTATGATACTTGGGAATTTCCTAGATTTCCAAACCAAATACCCTAAAGGAAGAAGCCATAAACCAAAAAATATTTGAGCCGTAAGATACATATATAAATGTTTTGTTAGTGAAAACATCACATGTGTATGCAGGTCCAGTTGGCTCCAAGCAAGAAATTCGTTCGTCAGTAATAGTATAGCAGAAAATTGGTAAAATGTACTCACGCAAAGTAAAACTGAACTTGTCAGGGTAAACAGTAAAAACAATAATGACAATGTTCGATTATATTTTGTAAAAATGGAATGAAGTACTACTGCCAATAAGATGTAGCAAACAATCATAACAAAATCACTCAAGACTCCTAATCTGAATACAAGTTCTGAACTAAGGATGTTAGCAACCGTTTGACTTATGTTTCCTTCAACAATTACAATTGAACGGATGTATTCAGATGAACTACCAAATAGAATAACAAGTAGGTAAAAAATACCTGCAATTCGAGCTCTCCTCTTTATGGAATTATTTTTTACTATTTCAATCATTTTTACTCAGTTGATTTATGCGTTTTAGTATATCTATAGGGCCTTGAGGAAAAAATGCTTTTAACATAAAGTTGGGGACATTCACAGCAGGTGAAATTTTTGCCGTTGTATTTATCTCGACTTTACCGCTAACAAGCTTTTTAATTGTGAAAGTCATGCTATAATCAGTCAGACGATTTACCCCTAACGATCTGTAAGACGAAGGACTTGCTTCTATTTGGAATGTAGCTTTCTGATTATTTATACTAGAAATCATAAAGGCTACACAATCCGAATTTTTAAATGGCCAAGTGGGCTCAAAAAAATAGTATATCAGTGATTTATTTTCTGAAATAGAATCGAGTAATCTACTCTCTTTCTCATTGATTATTATTTTATGGTTTACTACGTTTTTTAGGATGTGTACACACCTTTCAAAATCAACATCGAATTGAGTCGTCGCTTCGTACTCAAGAAATTTTTTCTTATCTGATTCACTTTTAACAGAATATACCTTACTCTTTACCAAAAAATTTCCATCTCTCGAAGTTTGAACTTTCCAATCAGTTTTAGTTTGAGAAAAAGCTGGTAGTGTAAGAAAGGCTATAGTTATTAAAGTTAAAATTCTGCACTGATTCATATTTTTATACTGCATTTGTTGTTTGACAAAGAAATATCCTTTTCAACAAACAAGTGATTGACTTAAGTTAAGAAAGTAAAAAAGCTATAACATACTGTATAAGTAATAGCTCCGTTCCGCTACCTAGAAAAGTCAGTGCATTTTAGTATTTTTCAACTAAATAGGTTCTATGGTTGGTTTTACACGCTACTACTCATACATGGGATGTAGGGCATTTGAAAAACCGCAAGAATCGGGTTTCATTACGTTTTGAGAATTGAGAATTTTGTCAAAACATTTAAAAGGAATTAATATGCAATTTGATTTTGACAAAAAACAGAGAAAAGAAATACTCAAAACAGTTTCTGAAAAGTTGGAGAACTATTATAGCTCAACAAAAGATTTTAAAACCAATCCTGATTTGAACATAAAAGAAATCAGAGAATCTATACTTACTAAAGAATTAGCGAATGGCATTAGACCAGATAAAGCAATCGAGCATGTGATAAAAGGACTTGAGACCTTTTCAGTTCATACACCGCATCCTAAGTATTTTGGGCTGTTCAATCCACGTTCTAATTATGCAGGAATTATCGCTGACTTAATCACTGCTACTTATAACCCCCAATTAGCAGCTTGGAGCCATGCCCCTTTTGCCGTTGAAGTAGAGGAGTTAATAATTAAGGAATTTGCTAATAAATTTGGATACGATGGAAATGCAGATGGTGTTTTTACAACAGGAGGAGCTGAAGCCAATCTTACAGCTATGCTCTGTGCTTTGAACCATAAATACCCACACTTTGCTAAAGATGGAGCATTTGGTTTGGACAAAAAGCCTGTTGTGTTTTGTTCAGCAGAGGCTCACCACTCAATTCAAAAAGCCGCAAAAGTTGTTGGAATTGGGTACAGTCTTGTAGAAGTAATTCCAGTTACAGATGAATTAAAGCTGGACACAGAGATTTTACAGCAAAAACTAAATGAACTTGACCCATCAGTTTATTCGCCATTAATGATTATTGGAACTGCAGGAACTACTGGGACAGGTACAATTGACGAACTGAATCAGCTAAGTTCCATTTGCAAAAAGAACAACATTTGGTTTCATGTCGATGCAGCTTATGGAGGAGGAGCAATTTTAAGTCAGGATTTGAAGCACCAATTAACAGGTATCGAAAAGTCTGATTCTATTACTTTTGATGCTCATAAATGGATGTCAGTTCCAATGGGAACAAGTATCTTTTTGACATCGAAAAATGACATTCTTGGTAAAACATTCAGAATTACAACAGAATATATGCCTAAAGAGGCAGATAAACTTACAATTACTGAACCCTTTACACATTCTATTCAATGGTCGAGAAGATTCATTGGTTTAAAAGTATATCTTTCACTACTATTTTATGGTTGGCATGGATATGAACAAACCATCAATCATCAGGCAGAGATGGGGCAGTATTTGAGAAATAAGTTATTAAAAAGTGGTTGGCTTATAAAAAACTATACAGGCTTGCCAGTTGTGTGTTTTACAAAAGAAGATTTTGAAACAGATTCAAATTTCACAAAAGAATTATTGGATAAGGTTTTAGCAAAAGGTAAATCATGGTTATCTGTTTACCCTATAAAAGGAATACCTACTTTTAGGGCTTGTATTACAAACTATAATACTACTGAAAAGGAAATCGATGAATTGGTTGATGAACTAAATGAAGAATTTACAGCCTATGTTGGACAATAAAACACATCAATATAATAAAATTGCAGAGGCTATTGCATTTATAGATGATAACCATAAAGTACAGCCGTCTTTAGACACAATAGCTGAACATGTAAACTTAAGCCCTTTTCATTTTCAGCGTCTATTCAAGGAATGGGTAGGAATTAGTCCGAAAAAATATTTGAAATTTATCAGTTCAAGTTATGCAAAGAGTTTACTCAGAAAAAAAGAAAGCAACCTATTTGATACAGCTTTCGAAATAGGCTTATCTGGAACAGGAAGGCTTCACGACATGTTTGTAACGATTGAGGGTATGACTCCTGGAGAATATAAAAACGGTGGTTCAAGCCTTATAATCAATTATAGTTTTGCGGAAACTCCTTTTGGCGAAATCATAGTAGCAGCCACCAACAAAGGAATCTGCCATATGGCATTTAGCGAGAATAATGTATTAGCATTCGAGGAGTTACAAGGCATTTTCCCGAATGCAACATTCAATCAAAAAGTAGATAAATTTCAACAAGACGCTTTATTTATTTTCCGTAATGACTGGACTAATCTTAGTGAAATAAAATTACATTTGAAAGGAACAAAATTTCAATTGAAAGTTTGGGAAGCATTGTTATCCATTCCTTATGGAAATCTCTCTACTTATGGAGAAATAGCAGAAGCGATTCAGCATCCAAAAGCATCAAGAGCAGTGGGAACTGCAATAGGAAACAATCCGATAGCCTACCTGATTCCATGTCATAGAGTAATTCAAAAATCGGGAAATATTGGTGGCTATCATTGGAATCCGACAAGAAAGAAAGCTATGATAGGTTGGGAAGCTTCAATATTGGAAAATGAATAAAAACGCCCTAGAACATTTTGTATAAGTAATGCAGGCAAAGTGCTAAATTTCAAGGTTTGTAGCCCTCTCAAACATAGTAGTGGTTTGACAGAAAACTACCACGCAATTTGCCACTACTCATACAATTTACCGTAAACCATCATTTAATGCAAACACACATAATGAAGTTAAATCCTCTAATTATAGCATTTGTTCTGACTCTTGTTTCGATTCAATTGACAGCTCAAAATTTCAAAAAAATAACTACTTCTTGTGACCTCAATTATCATGAAGGAGACACCTTAACAATCAAAGGAAAATTTAGTAGTTGTATGGAATACTCTAGTTTTGAAACCATTAAAACTGACTCTTGCTCATCAAGTTTTCAAATGGAATTGAACTTTAAAGAGATTTCTGAAAATCAAAAATTAACATCCAATTTTCATAAGTTAAGTGGAAGGTGTGGTGGATATTTCAACTTGACCCTAACAGGAATTCTAAAAAAAGAGAGCAAAAATGGTTATGGTCATCTAGGGACAAACAATACTGAATTTGTTGTAATTGCTGTAGAGAAAATAGGGAATCTAAAATTTTCTAAACTAGAATAAAACGGTTTACAACATCAGCTAAGACAGCAAGTCTCAGGCGACGTACCCTTGCTCGCAGTTTAGCAACTGCGTTTGTGCAACATATTAAACTAACTACAAAATTTATGGATAAAATTATTACTCAAGTATTATGTGCTATGTTATTTATTTCATGTAATACTTCAAAGAATAATAAACATTACATTGAAGAGAAAACTAGCTTTGATATTCTCAAAGATCAAAATATTCTAACACATAAGTGGCTTAGAGAAGAATCTAATCTTTTAATGATTCATGAAACACTAAAAGCTTTTGGTTACCAGAAATTAATTAAAACTTTAGATTTAAATTCCTCACCAATAATTTATAAAGATATCTATCTAAATAAAGATCTAACTTCATTAGTTGATTCTTTAATTTTATCATATGACACAACTGATATAGGAAGTAAATATTATTATGAATTTTGGTATAGACGTAAAATGGAAAATAATGAAGAAGTTATTTTTAAGATCCTTAATGAAATTAAAAAATCAATGGATTTAGAAAAAATGGAAAACTCAATATCTAATGAATTAGTTAATGACACTTTACTTTCATTGTTATCAATAGAATATAATACCAAAACAATATCGGATTCAATAGCTTATATGAATTACAATAAACTAAAAAGTTATGGATTTCATCAATCAGCATATAATCTCTTATTTGAAAGATATGAATATTATGATATTGATTGGAATAAAGATAAATTACAAAGCGAATTAACAGAGAGTGAAATCGAAGAGGTTCCTTTCATTAAAGACAATACAAAATAATATACGTTGCCCAACACTAGCTAAATCTCCATGTATCGGGTAACACACCCTCGCTCGCAGTTTAGCATATACGTTGGGCACAATATAAATAAGACCAGTAACTCTTGATATAGAATCATATTTGGTTGAAAGTGAAAATGGACCTTTCAGAGCAGTTCCATTTTATGAACTCTCAACTGATGAATGGGTAATTTATCAAAACAAACAACTACAGTATCTGATAGATTTCAATCTTCGAAAATTTTCATTTGTCAAACAGATAAAAGAATCAATGAACAAGGGGTTCGGCCTTGAAGAAATAATCTCTAAGTATGGATGTTACCTAGGATTAGATTGGACAACTAAACACAATATTAAAAGTCTGAAAATTGAAAACTCACAACAGACTGAAAAGGTCAAATTGGAGGTTATTGAACCCTTTGGAGATGTTGCTAATGAATTTGTTGTAATTGCTGTAGAAAAGATAGGAAAAATAAAGTATTCTAAACTAGAATAAAATGGCTTAAAACAGCAAGTCTCAGGCAACACACCCTCGCTCTCAGTTTAGCATATACGTTTGTGCAACATTAAACGAAAACAAAAAATGATAGAAAATTTACCAAACTGGATCGATCTAACTTTTATCGTTACTTGCATATTGACAATAATTCTATTTCATTTTTCAAATGGAAAACCAAAAAAGTTAACCCTTCTGATTATTGTTTGGTCAACTATGCAATCCATATTGGCATATATTGGATTTTACCAAATTACAGATTCGATTCCCCCAAGATTTGGATTAGTACTGATTCCAACAACATTTTTGATTATCTATGGATTATTATCTAAACAGCAAAAGTGGATTTTTGAAAAGAGAGAGACGAAAATCAGCACTTTCCTACATTCAATTAGATTGCCTGTTGAAATAGTTCTATTCGGATTATATACACATAAAATGATACCAGGATTAATGACTTTTGAAGGCAGAAATTATGATATCTTAATGGGAATTACTGCTCCGTTAATTGGACTTTTATTCATGAAAAAAATAATAAGTAAAAAGGCTTTAATAGCTTGGAACGTTGTAGGATTAATACTTGTGCTCTTCATTCTTTTTAATGGAATATTATCAGCTGAACTACCATTTCAGCAATTTGGATTTGAACAGCCCAATCGAGGAATAAATTATTTCCCATTTGTCCTCTTACCAGCCACAATAGTTCCAATTGTAATTTGGACACATATTTCAGATATAATTAAACTAAGAAAAGAGATAAAAACGACAACACAACAAGGTGTATAGTGCTTACCCACTTTACACAAAACGTTTGTGCAACATTAAAGAAAAAACAATGAAGTATCTTTACTACCTTTTACTAAGTTTTATTTCAACTAGTCTTTTGGGACAAGTAATCACTGAAGAGTTAGAAAATGAAATTAAGAGACGAGTAGAACTTGAAATTAATCCGAGCATTTCCATTGGAGTTTTATTACCTAATGGAAATACCAAATTTTATGGTTTCGGCTACTTTGAAAACAATAAAAAGCAACCAGATAGCTTAACCCTTTATGAAATTGGCTCCGTAACCAAGACCTTTACAGCAACTCTTACCGAAATTTACCTTAAAGATTCTTTAGACAGTCCATTATCTTCCTTTTATTTAGCAACCAAATATCCAAACTTGGATAGCATTACACCCTCTGAATTAAGAAACCATATTGCTGGAGTCCCTCGGCTATCCAATCAATTCTCCCCTAAAGATTGGTCAGACCCTTTCAATGGCTACTCAAACGATATTTTACAAGTTGAATTACAGAATTTAAACCCTGACACTTCCAATATTTGGAAATATTCTAATCTAGGCTATGGATTACTTGGTAGGACTATTGAAATAGTGACGGGTAAATCTTATGAAAATTTAATGAGTGGTCTCTTAGATGATGTAGGGATGGATAATACATTTCTTTCAGTTCCTACGGAAGAAAATCAGAATATTGCAGAACCTACTAATATTGGCACTGCAAATAGTAATTGGAATTTTACAGGACCGAGCAGGTATGCAGGTGGTTTAGTTAGTAACACTAAAGACCTTTTAAAGTACCTACAATATCAAAAGAAAAACAATTCTTTGTTTAGTTCTGATGACTTACAGAACCTTATTCAAACAGGAGTTCCCAACTTAGGAAAAGACAGACTGTTTTACAAAGACGGATGGTTTGTTTTAAAACCTGACAGCATAACCAGTATTCTTTTGCATAATGGAGGGACGGGAGGATTTATTTCATTTGTAGGCTATAATAGAAATACAGGCACAGGAGTTGTAATCCTTTCCAATTCAGTGAATGTGATTGATGATATTGGAATTAACATCCTTTATCCAGCATTCAAAATAAATCATCCCGAACGCACAATAGCTTACGAATTAGCAGAAGAAATAGACGCGGGAAATATTGGTAGTTTAGTTAGAAAATATCAAAAGCTAAAAAGTGAGAAATATCCAAACAATGTCTTAGATACTTACTGGTTAGAGCGTTTCCATTTTGGGAAGGGTAATTATAATATCAGTACTCAGTTAAGTGACATAATGGTACAAGAATTACCAGATGATTGGGAAGTACACGATATAAAAGGACAAAATCTAGAACAGTTGGGAGACTACAAGAATGCTATTATAGCCTACAAAAAAGCTTTAAAATTGAATCCAGAGATGGAAGTGCTAAACGAAAAAATAAAACGTTGCACAACACTATATAAGAGATAATAGCTTCCTTCATCAACTACTACGCTTATGCTAAACGGTATGCATAGATTTAATAATTAAACTAAAATAACCCAGCTACACATAGTCAAGCTCTTTTTATTTTTTCATATCTCAAAAATAAAAAGAGCTTGAGCTTGCATTTCCCATCGTACAACACACAAATTTCTCTTCATTGCTTCCATTTCGACCTCAAAGCCCAAAATTCGACTTCAAAAACAAATTTCTAAAAAGGAACAGATAGCTCTTCATTTTTGCAAAAGAGTTTAAAAGTATTTTGACTGAAAACAATATAAAAATTGGTTGAAATATCAAAAACAACATAATCCAAGTTCAACAACTTTATAATAGAGAAAATATGAGAAATCTATTTAAATTACTTACAGTACTCCTCTTGTTTTCATGTAGCAAAAATGAAGAACCTCAAGAACAGATTAACCAAGATACTCTTCAAAAACAGGTGAACCAAGATGCTCTTGTCTCAGCTTTTTTTGGGCTTGATAATGCACTACCAAGTATTCTATGTAATCAACTAGGAAGCCAGTTAGATGGCATGCCTGTTAATTTTAAATTTCCAATAGATGCATCCCGTTTATCGGAAACTGATTTTGAAGTGGTAGATAGTCTTGGAAATATACATACCCCTATGTGTGTTTCTTTGGCTCCAGCTAATGAAAATGGAGAAAATCGAACTGTGCTTCTGTTTGGTGAATTTGGTACTGCTGTTACCAACCCACCTGTTGAAGTTAGAGTTGTAGGGGATTTATTTACAACTGACATATTATCTGGAGAATCCGCTTGTTCAGAAATCATAAACCTAAACGGAATCATTACCACGAATGTAATTCCGCTTTCTGATGGACCAAGTTTATTCTTTGCCCAAAGAATTGATGGTAATATCAATGAATGTAATTCAGGAACACAAACGATTCAAGTTGCTTGGAATGGTGGCGTTACACCGTATATAAGTGGTGATTCCGAATCTGACTTGTTTCAATACTATATTGGCTATTCTGACAGTTCTGGAGTTCTAATACCACATGTACCTATTTCAATAGCAGATATAAATGACAATGACAACTTCCACCAACTTTGTTTTTCTACTAGTGATGAAATTGTTAAAATCTCAATGATGGCTTACACAGTTGAAGACCCAAACCATGACCCCAATTTATATAGCGAAATTGATGTTAGTTCTTGCACTCCTTAGGCATGTGTGAAGAGAAATTTTTGTTGAGCATCGGCTTGGCGACGAATACTAAATCATTTATGACTTTTTAGAGCTAAATATTATTGAAGGAAAATGTTCAGGAACTAAAAATATATTTTAAATTGTTGGTTGATAATTACTAAAATTTTAAATGTCAAAAAATAACAGAAATACTTTCATTAGAATTGTTTTGGTATCGTTTTTTGCTATCGTAGTAATGCGATTAGTTAGCTTAGCCATGCCTGAAAACACAGAATATCAATTGCAAATTCCAAAGGAATTATTATTATTTTTTTACTTACTGTTTTTAAATTTAATTATAGAAGGAAGCTTATTTTTTGATAGATATTTGAACAGAAAAAGACCTTGGTATTACAATCCACAAAAAAGGCTTTTCATTCAAATAGGAATTATCATTCTATGGACATTTATATGCATTGCGATACCATTTACGATCCAGTATTTTAACAACGGTCAGTCCTTGATTTATCCCAACGCACCAGTTATCATATTTATATGCTCTGTTATTTTTTCAATTGGTTTTATTAGTATTTCTATAGCTATAAACTTTTTTAAGCAATGGAAAGATTCTCTACTAGATGCAGAACATTACAAACAAGAAAAACTCAAGGCAGATTATCGTGTTTTACAAAATCAGGTAAATCCACACTTCTTGTTTAATAGTTTAAATGTGCTGATTTCAGAAATAAAACATAACCCAACAAATGCAGAAAATTTTACACGAAAACTATCGAAAGTATATCGATATGTTTTGCAAAGTAAAAATCACGATTTAATTTCCTTGAACAAAGAACTTGAATTTATTGATTCTTTTATTTTTCTGCATAAGGTCAGAATAGGAAATGCTTTAGAATATGTAGTAAATATTTCTAATGAAATACAACCAATGCAAATCCCTCCTTTAACCTTACAAATTTTGATTGAAAACGCTCTCAAACACAACATAGCGAATGCAGAAAATGTTCTGAAAATTTCAATCGAAAGCGGTAGTGATAACACTTTAATCGTGAGTAATAACTTACAAATTATTGATACAGTCAATTCAACATACACTGGTTTAGCTAATTTAAGCAAGCGATTTGAACTCATTAAAAAAGATGGTTTTACTTATGGTAAACAAGAGGGGAAATTTGTGGTAACCATTCCTTTAATCGAAGAATAAAATGATAAAAGTAATAATAATAGAAGACGAATTACCAGCACAACGCTTGCTAAAAGAAACATTGCAGGAAATCAATTTTGAAACAAATGTTATTGGGTGCTTGAATAGTATAAAATCTGCCGTGGAGTGGTTTCAAAACAATCCACATCCCCATATTGTTTTGTTGGATATTCAATTATCAGATGGCCTTAGCTTTGAAATTTTTAAGCAGGTAAAAGTTGATAGTGCCATTATTTTTACAACTGCTTACGATGAATATGCCATACAAGCCTTTAAAGTCAATAGCATTGACTACCTGTTAAAACCAGTAGAAAAAGATGAGTTAAGAACTGCCTTTGAAAAATATCATAACTACAATAAGAAATATATTCAGGAACAGAATTCTAATATTGATTTTGCCGAACTTGCTTCTTTAATTAAAGGTGAAAAGACTGAATATCGTAAACGCTTTCTGATACACTCCAATGAATCATTTTTTCATTTGTCTGTTGAAGACATTGCACTCTTTTACAGTATGCGAGGCGTTACTTTTGCTGTTACTTTCGAAAAGAGAGAATACCCAGTTAATTTTTCACTCGAAAATTTAAAAGATCATTTACAGCCTGATAATTTTTTCAAATTAAATCGTCAATTCATAGTGAATATTGATGCTATTAAAAGAGTCCATGCCTATTTTAATGGGAAATTGAAAATTGAAATGCAACCATCTCATTCAGAAGAGATTATTATCGGAAAAGACAAAGCAGCATCTTTTAAACGTTGGTTAGATAGATAATCAAATAGCAGAGAAAATAGTCTTCATGTTGTACGAAATTAAATTTATTTTTATTGTATGTTATTCATTTTCAATTCACCACAGCAAAAGCTCAATTCTGAACTATATGATAAACATTGGAAAACTAAGCAGAACATGAAAATCACTAATCACAATACGGTATATAGCCAATAGGGCAATTTGTACTGAATTCAAATTCTATACATTTAACTAAAGTAAGTACCAGTCTGAAAGATTAGTGCTTTTTACTTACCTACTTGTTGTTTACTAGACTATTAACCTGATTTTATTAAAATAGAAAAAAGCATTTATACTTTCAATTCTTAATCCAAAAATAACAAAAAAATGAAATGATTTTAGTTGACAAACTCAAACTGTTTGTTGCATTAAGACGATCGATTTTACTATATGATATATTATTGTTTAAGTTTTAAACTTATAAGTGCAAAATAAAAATAGACCTCTTTTATTTTTTGATAACTACTTCATAGAAATGTACACTTCATTGTTTAGACTCAGCTCTACTTTTGTTCTATCAATCAACAAAAAACATCTGAACAATGAAAAAGTTATACATCTTACTAAGTTTATTTATCGGTTTAACATTCAATATTTTTGGACAAGAAAATACGAAAGTTATCATTACAAATGTACATTATTGGACTGCCGGAATGGAGCAATCTTCTGGTTCACCTGTA
Organism: Flammeovirga sp. SubArs3; assembly: GCF_947387565.1. Lineage (NCBI taxonomy): Bacteria > Pseudomonadati > Bacteroidota > Cytophagia > Cytophagales > Flammeovirgaceae > Flammeovirga > Flammeovirga sp. SubArs3. The sequence goes on from NZ_CANDOA010000001.1 coordinate 251,133, forward strand.
AACGTTATCATAGAAAATAATTTAATAAAAGGTATTACATCTGAACTCAATATTGATTCAACTTTTACTATAATTGATGGTCAAGGACAATACCTAATTCCTGGTCTTATTGATACACATATTCACTTGATGGACTCTGAAGGTCCTGCGGAACTAAAAGAAACAGAATTTTCTTACTTAAGTATTTTAGGAGCTAAAAATACGGATAGAGTTTTAATGAATGGTGTCACTACGGTTAGAGATGCCGCTGGCCCTACCTTTGGATTAAAAAAAGCAATTGATGAAGGAATCGCAACTGGACCTAGAATTTATCCTTCAGGTGCTGCACTTACGCAATCTGGCGGACATGGTGATTTCAGAACTTTATGTAATCACTCTCATATAAAAGGTGGATATGTAGATGAAACAGAAAATATGGGATTGGCTTTTATTGCTGATGGTAAAACGGAAGTATTAAAAGGGGCTCGTGAACAACTTAGAAAAGGGGCTACTCAAGTAAAAGTATTAGTGAGTGGTTCAATTAGTGGAGAGCACGACCCAATTGATGTAGTGGAATTTACCGAAGAAGAAGTACATGAAGCTGTAGTTGCTGCTGAAAATTGGGGTACTTATGTTATGGTACATGCTTATAATGATAAAAGTATTCAAATGTCTCTAAGGGCTGGTGTAAAATCTATTGAACATGCGACTTTAATTTCTGATTCAACAGCCCGATTAATAAAAGAGAAAGGAGCTATTCTTTCTACTCAAACGTATGTATTTAGTTTTGATATGCCTTATTTCACAGATGATCAAAAACAAAAAAGAAAAGAAGCTGAAGAGGGGTTAGATACTTTATTCGCCTTATCTAAAAAATACGATTTATTGGTTACTCACAGTACGGATATCTATGGAGATGTGGAACAATTTAAAAATGCCCCAAAAGAATTCACTTTAAGACAAAAATGGTTTACTAGTGTTGAAATTTTAGAACAAGCCACTATTAATGCGGCAAAAGTTTTAGAGATGTCTGGGAATAGAAATCCTTATAAAGAAGGGAAATTAGGTGTAATAGAAATTGGAGCTTATGCTGATCTTATTATTGTGAACCAAGATCCCACCAAAGATTCAAAAGTACTCTCAAATCCTGATCAAAATATTTCATTGATTATGAAAGATGGGAAAGTGTACAAGAATGAATTAAAAAAATAGATAATTTATATGCTCAACAAGTTCATTGTTGGGCATACTTTTTTTTACTCCATATTATTTAAAACTTCAGTAGGCGAAATCCCATAAACTTTGGAAAACGTTTTTGAAAAGTGTTGTACGCTACTAAATCCAAAATCGAAAGCAACCTCAGTGATTGAATATTTTTTTGTCACAAGTGCTTCATATGCTTTTTGAATTCGAAGGGAGGTATAGTAATTATAAATTGTTTTACCGAAGGTACTTTGAAAGATCTCTTGTAATAAATTTTGGTGTATTCCGTATTCCTCAACGAATGCTTTTACATTGGGTTTCGTTCCTAAATTGGCCTCAATCTGTGTTTTTATATCGAAAATAACCTTAAAGTGATAAGCAGATAATGTATCCGTTTTAGTCGTGACAATATCTATTTCCGATAAATAATGAGTAAATAATAAAAATAATTCTTGGGTTTTAATCCTTAAAAAGAGTTCTTTTCTATAGTCTGAATAAGTAAAAACTTGATGAACTGTTTGTATCCAAGTCGATAATTCTTGAGTTCTGTTGATGAAATAATAATAGTTTTTCTTTTCCTCTAAAAAAGTTCTTACCTCATTATTTTCTATCCACTGCAAACCACTTCTATCATAGAAAAGCTGAATAGGTCGAAAGACATCTCCTTTCTTTAAAGCTACAGATAATGTTATATCATTTGTGGTATTGACTATTCCATGATAATGTATTGGAAGCTTTACATCATTATCTATAAAGTTCATCTCTAATCCTTCATTAAATAAAGAAGTATGATGTGTAAAGAAAGTATTTTCATCAAATGATAATTGAAAAGTAAGGGCCTCACAAATGATATCTATGTGAACATATACTGCCGTTCCACTATCATTAAAACCTTCTAAAAAATAGATACTTCCTTTGGCTACCTCTGAATCTACATTCATGATAGTTTCATTCAGCATTTCTCCTTTAAAAAGGTCTAATAATACTGTTTTGTATTTTTTGAAGTTATCTATTTTCATATTCTTTTATAGGTATCGATTTGAAAAAAAGGAAACAGGTTTGGGACAAACTATTTCGAACAATGTAACTGCTATGGTAAAAGTAACCATAAGTTTAATTATGTAGTTGGTGTTATAAATGATTCGGGAACTATTGATTCCAAGTATGAAAACTCAATACTTGAAAAAATTTGCAATAAATTAAATGCAGGAGAAATAAAATCAAATTTAGCATTTCATTTGACTATGAGAATGGAACATATTTAGAACAAGTCGATGTAGTTATAAATAACAAGTATTTGACAGCTCTTCCAAAAGGATTATTAGAACTTAAGAAGTTGGAATACATCAGTATCCATCCTAATAATTTAAAAACAATTCCATTGGATAATTATCAATTCCCTTAGTTGAAAAAACTCTACATAGGATTTAATAATATTATTGAGCTACCTGACAAAATGGATAAATTAAAAACTTTAGCTGTAAATGGTAATGAGTTGACTGATTTACCTGACACATTATTAACTCTACCCAACTTGAAATATATTTCAGTAAGACTTAATAATTTTTCCGAAGATACCCAATTAGAATTTTACAACAAATACAAACAAAAAGGAATTGAATTAAAATAAAAAAAGTGGTAACACTGTATATGAAATCATAGCACCACCCTTCGGGATGCTACGCTTCAAATACTAACCGTTAAACAGCTCAGATAGTTTTTTTAATAGTGCTATCTATGAGGTATAACCTACTCCCTCCTATTCAGGAGGTTCCTGTCAAAGATATCAACACAACATATAATCAGATAATTGCACTTTTTATATCATCATTTCATACCCCTCTCATACCTTTTTCCTACCCTTATACTACCCATTTTTTTGAGTGTACAAATTAGATTTACCCTTAAATAAATTTTAAACATTAAATTTACCGGTATGGAAAAAAGCATCTTTTTATTCTTCATTTTACTTTTGACTAACACTTTTGTGTTTTGTCAAGAGGATAAAGATTCCTTGGCAGACAACTATATCTATCCTCCTAATTCTTACAATAACTTTGATGGACTTACACCTAAAGAAAGTTGGGATATTCATAAAGCAGCTTACATCAAACAGTTAAAAGCAAAAGGTGTTACAGGTAAAGAATACAAAAAAAGTCTGAATGAGTATGAAAAACAAAAGGCAGATTTTTTAACCAGAGTAGAAGAACAAAATAGAATTGCCGAAGTTCAGAGAAAAAAGAATGAAGAACAAAGGGCTCAAAATGAGGTCCAAAGAGAAAAGAACGAAAAGCAAAGGGCAAAGAATGAAATTCAGAGAGAGAAAAATGAAGAGCTAAGAAAGAAATACCAAAAGTGGATAGATAACACTAAAGAAATTCTAAGTAAAAATATAACAATCTCTAGTCAAATAGATAATAGTAAACCAATATCATTTACAGTTACATCTAATAAAACACTGTATTTAGGTATCAGAGCCCACGTAAAATCTGGGACTACTTTAATTGAAATTTTCAACCCAAAGGGAATTAAAGAAGGTGAACTGTCTTTAAAATCACAATTGGGTTCAAATAATAGAGAATCAGAATATACTTCAGGAGCCTTTGATAAAACGATCTCAACTACAGAAGTTGGTGAATGGCAAATAAAAATCTCATCCCAAAAATCGAATGGTAATGTTGCCATGTCAGTTCGTCAATCTATTAAATCTGTGATGAATGAATAAAGTAATAAAAAATATAATTGCTATTCTCTTTATCATCTTGTCTTTTAAAAGCAATGGATTTTCAGATACTATTGGTCAAATTTCTGGCAAATTGATATTAGATGACACTTGGGATAGAAAAGTATATGTGTCTTATCTCAGAACATTTGAAAAAGAAAATGCTGTTTCGAATGATATAATAATTACAAGTGCTACAATTGATAGTCTCGGTAATTTTAAGATTGATTTAGATAAGATACCAACTCAATGGTCCTTTTTTCGATTACATATCGTTAAAAAAGGAGTTTCTCCCAACTCGCTTGTTATTGGTAGTATAGACGAAAACTTTTTACTCTTAATCGCTAAACGTGATTCTGAAATAAAAGTGTTCAATAAAGGAGGCAAACCAATATTCGGAGAGACAAACATTGAAGGAGCTAATTACATGAAGACATTTGACTACATTAAGAAACTATCTAATTACCCCAATTCAATTGACTATGACCAATCAATAATTGAAAAGGAATTTATTAAAGAGGTAGTCTCGGAAAAGCTAAAAGTAGTTGCAGATAGTTGCAAGCATCCATTGATTTCTCTTTATGCCATCTATCAAACTGATTTTCAAAAAGACTATTTAGTTAACCCTATATTCTACAAGGACTATTTGTCAAAATGGGAAAATGAGAACAATTCATATTTTAATTCTTTTCGACAAAAATTTCCTAATAATGAGTATGGTTATACTATAGGTAGTAAAAAGCATCTTATCTTTTTAGTCAGTGCTGTTTGTTTTCTGTTGGTAGGCGGATTAATATATTCTAAACGTAAAAATCATAATATTAAACAGCTAAGTATTCAAGAACGTAAAATATTTGATCTATTAAGAAATGGACTGAGCAATAAAGAAATATCAGCTGAATGTAATATTGAATTAACTACCGTAAAGTCACACATAAGCAGTATTTATTCCAAACTAAAAATAAAATCTCGAAAAGAAGCGATGGATTTTAAAGTCTAAATCGATAAATAACAAAGATAAGATTAACCTTACAAAAAAGGTAAGCAAGAACGTAAAGGAAACTCTAGTGAAATAAAAGAGATCAATACGATATAATTTGGATAGAAAGCCTATTGACCCCACCTAATACCTTTATTTAATAAGGCCACTTACTCTACAACTCGTAATATTAAGCCGATAGGCATCACTACGAACTGAAACCTCATATTTGATTTCTGTTACACATCCACACCTTTCTCAAAATGAGATATGGTCACTTGATCGTAATACTAGTAGCTTGTTCAGATGGCATTTGAGAAAAAGTAGTACTCCGACATGATCTGATTTTGAACCGAATTGACCTTCTAATAAACGATTCCAGTTATTCTATAACCCATATTTGAGGAGAAATGAAATCTTAGGTCTCATACCCAATGAGATGAATTATTAATGAAATTTTTATGGATACTACTATTACAACTTTTCGTACTCTTCAACATACGATCTTCACTCTTTTACTATTTATGGCCTCTGTTAGAACAGAAGCAGCAGTATTGGCTACAGCAATAGATATCACTGCCAACGAGCCTAATGTAGACTATTATCTCTTCGGTAGAGATCAAAATGGCGATACTCTAGACGACTCAGACTTCATTAGTGAAGGTACTCATACTGATCGATTTGCTGGAAAGTTTTCCAATGCCGACGTCTCAGATTGGATTACACTTCAAAACAACTCGGGTACTTTCTTATTCAATGGCAGTAATGGTGTAAATAAACAATCTTGGATGGGTGCTACCTTAAATTTTGATATACAGTTGGATCAGAGTTACAATAACACCTATGTACCCAAAATCATCATCATTTGTATGAATAACGGTGTTGAGAAAAAATATACCATCGATATTAGTGATCAGGTGGATTTGAATCTGAACACCTGGCAAAATGTGGTAATCAGTTTTACTCAGGAAAAAGAAACCACTCCTACTACCAATAGTGAAGGCGTGATTACAGGAGGAGAATACCAAAATACATTTGCAAACAACATAGCACAGAATGCCCAGCGCTTTAAAGCGATTAGATTTACCACTTATTATGCAGGCTCTGTTACTCAGGCAAAATTTAAGCTTAGGGACATGCATGTAAAGGGTACATTTGAGTGGGAAACGCAAAACACTTCTTTTGTGCATAAAAATGAGAACAACAAGAATGCTACGATGGTTTATCGTTATTCTAAAAAAGCAAGATGGACTGACACCGAGAAAATCCCCGCGTTTATTTTCCTACATGGTAATGGTGGAGGAGACAACGCGTTAGGAAGTGATGCACAATGGTCTTTGTACGAGCGTCCTATTGCAGCAACTAGGCATTCGTCATATATATTTGAGCCTAAAAGTGGTAATAGTGGTGGTAGTTTATCAGACCATCAGATCAATGAATTTTTAGATCATATTATTTCCAATTACAATGTAGATCCTGATCGAATTTATTTAGGAGGTTTCAGTGCCGGTGGCATAGTAACTTCTCGTTTCTTAACCACTGATGGAGCAAATCGATTAGCTGCAGCCTATTTTATCAACGGGGCCATGTTACAATCATTGAAGAACTACCAAAAAATGGATTGGAGTCGAGTGACTAATTTATCCACTTGGATTATTAATAACTTAGATGACCCAACAGTACCACATAATAAGACTAGCAATAGAGAAGGTTCTACATCTCGTCTTAACAATGTACTAGTGGCCAATGGTGCTAACAATGTACTAAGACTTCATGAATCGGGTGCACATTCTATTAAAATTCCAAGAAACTTCTCACCTAGCTTTTTGGAGTTTATTTATTCAGCTAGAAGAGGTGGTACTCCTGTCAACACAGCTCCATCAATATCCGACGCTACATTTAACATTGATGAGAATTCGGCAATTTCTTCAGTTGTTGGGACAGTTTCAGCTTCAGATCCCGAAGAAGATGATCTTACCTTTTCAATAGTATCAGGCAATAGTCTAATTGCATTCCAAATCAATTCAAACACAGGTGAAATTTCTGTAAATGATAACTCTATTCTTGATTTTGAAACCAATCCATCTTTCCAACTTACCATTCAAGTAAGTGATGGCATGCTTTCAAATAAGGCTTCTATTACTATCAATTTGAATGATATTGATGAGAACACTCCCCCATCAATATCCGACGCTACATTTAGTATTAATGAAAATTCAGGTGTCTCGACTGTTGTTGGGACAGTTTCAGCTTCAGATCCTGAAGAAGATGACCTTACCTTTTCAATAGTATCAGGAAATAGTCTAGGTGCATTCCAAATCAATTCAAACACAGGTGAAATTTCTGTAAATGATAACTCTATGCTTGATTTTGAAACCAATCCATCTTTCCAACTTACCATTCAAGTAAGTGATGGTAAGTTTTCAAATGAGGCTACTATTACTATCAATTTGAATGATATTGATGAGAACACTCCCCCGTCAATATCCGACACTACATTTACTATTGATGAAAATTCAGATGTCTCGACAGTTGTTTGTACTGTTTCCACTTTTGACAATGAAGGTGATGACCTTACCTTTTCTATTGTTTCAGGAAATGACCTAGGAGCTTTCAAAATTGATTCAAACACAGGTGAAATTTCTGTAAATGATAACTCTATTCTTGATTTTGAAACCAATCCATCTTTCCAACTTACCATTCAAGTTAATGATGGGGAGTTTTCTGATAAAGCTACTATAACTATCCACTTGAATGATGTGGACGACACTAATATCGTATTAGGATTATATGATGATATCGGTAACGTTATATCAGTATATCCAAACCCCACTTATGACTTTGTTAATATAGATTGGAGTGATTTCGAATATGCAGTGGTTTATAACCTTCAAGGCAAGGAAATTATTACGTCTCAACTAAGAACACTTGATTTACGAAGTTTGAATCCAGATGTCTATTTAGTCTCTGTATTTGGAAAGAATAGCGAGCGTATTAGCCTTAGAGTTCTTAAAAAATAATTACTATCTAGTTAGATTTCAAACTTAACAACAAATACTCCACTGTTCGTAGTGTTAAGCAGAAAAGCGATACTACGAACAGTGTTGTTTACTAAGTCATCCACTTAAACATTCTGAAATGTTTTGAGAAACATATTAGTCTTAATAATAGTTGAACACCAATTTAAAATGAAAGTGCTAACTACCTAATCATTTCATTTACTGTACTAATTACCATCTTGTTTTGTGATACAATAATCTATATCTTTAAATCATCTTTCAACAATCTAAATAACAGCAAACTAAAAACAATAAAGCAAGCTCACCTGTATAAATAGAAGTTGAAAGGAATAATTAATAAATGCAATATTGTTACAACCTTCCCTTATGTTGATTAACATAATTGTGTGTACATAATATTTAACCTCATCACCAAAAAAATGAAAACTTTCCATCTAATCTTATTACTAATCATTCCTTTTTACTGTTTCTCCCAAAATCAAGTAACAGATCTTACTTTCGGTAAGAAAATTGTGATGAAGTCTGAACTTCTATCAGATTCGGTAGAATGTTGGGTTCGTATACCAGAACGATTAAATCAAGCAAAAAAAGATTCCGTCTCCTTACTAGTGTTGCTGGACGGAGATGAATATTTTAAAATAGCATCTGACGTTGCAGAACTTTATGAATGGTCAGATAAAATGCCTTTAACTGTGATAGTTGGATTACCCAGTACAGTAAAAAGCCGATATAAATATTATACACCTACAAACGTAAAGAACTTGAGCAGTAAGGAGGATAGTATTTTATACTCATCAACAGGTAACTTTAGTCTTTTTGAGTCCTCATTATCCAAAGAAATAATCCCTCAATTGGAAAATTATCTTCAAGTTAAGTTTACCGAAAAAACATTATTTGGTCACTCTAATGGAGGATTGGGAGCCATGTCATTCTATATTTCAGAAGATCAAATCTTTGATAAATATATAGTAGCAAGCCCAGCAATTCTTTGGGATAATTATTTCATCCAAAAAAACATCTCGTCTAAACTGAGAAATGAAGCTATCTATTTAACGCTAAGTAATAATGGATGGGACTATTCAATAGAATCATACGACACCCTAATTGGAATTTTAGAGAAGACAAATAAACACTTTAAGTTTAAATTGAATGAAGAAGAAAGTCATTCGACTAACGGCTTACGTACTTTGTTGGATGGTTTAATTTATGTCAATAATAAAAACAAAAAAATACAGTAATTAATAGCAGCTATTACTCACAATAAGCATTATGCAATAGGTAATAGTCAAGATCTTTTGGTCTCCAAAAAATTTGGTGGAACAATGAGATCATTAAAGGGCTTCAAGGAAATACCTTGAGGCCTTTTTTACAGTTAGACCATCCAACGGTAGATGATCAGGTCGTTTTTATCACAAAAATTAATATTGTGTTATCCAAAATACTGTTTTGTGTTCTTCTCTATCGCTTATCTCTTTTAAATTGAAACGTATTTCTTCACTATTTTAAGTAGTATACCGATGGGCTTTACTCTAGTTCTATATCTTGTTCTAAGTTGAAGACTCAAACAGTCTAATAATTCTCAGTGAGACTACACTCAATGATCATTATCTAGCTATTATTCTCCATTAATTATAAAATTGATCTTATGAAAACAAAGTTTTTAAAAATAGATACACCCTGCAAAGAAAATTGGGACAATATGAGTCTGAATGAAAAGGGACGCTTTTGTGAAATATGTTCAAAAACACTAATTGACTTCACACAAAAAACTGACTCACAAATCATTAAAGAAATCAATAATAATGAGAATTTATGTGTTAGATTAACAAGTGAGCAAGAGAAAATACCGTTTGTAGAAATTAAAAAAAATAATGAAAATAAATTACCTTATTCGAATGTAGCAGTAGGGTTAATGATCGTCACATCATTATCCTTCAATCAAACTTCAGAGGCCACAAACGTACCATTACAAGCTGACCTCGAACAAACCTCGAACAATGATCTAGGCGCTGATAAAAGCATCAATACTACTACATTTAAAAGGTCTACTTTATTTAGTGGTCAAATTACTTCAGAAAATGGCGAAGTGGTAGAAAATGCAAAGGTCACATTTATCACAATCAATCAGATATTTTCAACTTACACTCTAAAGGATGGTACTTTTTCAATTAAAATTCCAAAGGAGTTAATCGATGACGAAAATGTTATCAGAGTTTCTTATGATCAAATAAAATATCATAAAACAGATAATAAAAAATTTGTTGGTTATGAGACCATTGACTACGTATTAACAAAACAAGAAATATCTTCAGAATACAATATTAAAGCGACGCACATTAGGCATATAATCGGCAAAGTTCGTGTAATGAAAGATGATGAAACTCCTGTAGTATTAAGCGATGGAAAAGAAATGAACTACAATGAATTTATAGATGCTAAATTTGCAAGGAATAACACTACTATAAATTTAGAAAACAAGGTGATTTACTTCTTTAAATCTGAATCTGCCGTTGCTTTATATGGAGAAAAGGCAAAATATGGATTATATATTATAATGAATAAAGAATAGAAAGGAGATCACTTTTCTATTAAAAAACATCTGAGTATTAATTCTTAAACTAACTTGACATAATTTCTTTATTAACAGAATCGATAATAGGATAATTATTTTGGAGGATACTTTTTTTATGCCCTATTTTGGAATTATTCATCTGAAATAGGTTAAAATTTATTTCAGATGAAATCATTGCTCTTGAAATGATAACCATGTGATGACTATCCAAATATCTAACTATACACAATAATTCTCTTAAGCGGTATGTAATAGTAGAATATAATCAACTGAAAGAGCTCCGTATATTATATTTAAAACACTCCTAAAATTTATAGTCGATTTTAAACTAATGAAACATTGTATCTTCTTATTCATTCTTCTTCCAATATGTAGTTTTGGACAAATACTAGATGGAGAATATTTATCAACATTAATAGTCGAGTCAGAAAAAAAACCAAGTGGTACTTTAAATTCAATGAGACATCAATTAATATCACTTAAGTTTAATAAAGACGAAAAAAGTGTGGTCTTTAAGAATCTAAAATACGACAAAAGTACTCCATCAAATTATACTCAAACTGGTAATCAAATTACATTTATAGACCACTATAAAGGGAGTTATATAGTTGAAGAATCAGATGGATTGATAATTTTAACTCATAACATTAATGATAGCACATCTACTTCGATGTACTTAATTGAGCTCCCTCCAAAAAAATCAAATTTAAATAATAGAAATTCTTTATATACAGGGACATTAAAAATTAATCACGAAAAAACGCTAATCAAGACTACTGGGTTAGGCTTAGTATTCACCTCTAATATTCTTGGTAATCGGGAATATAAAACTAATAAAGTGAATTGTAGTGGTTATGCAATATTCTACTTAAAAAATTCACTCAGGAACCCTATGCCTGTCTTTATTGTAAAAAATGGTACTGATTCTAAAATGAGTGGAACTTTGTTAGTTTATGATTTTTATAATGAATCAGATGTAATATTACAGAAGTATAAATTTCAAATAAAAAAATGACTATAATTGAGGATAAGTTAATGGGATAACATCTCATATTACAACAAACTCAATTGAAACTAACACAGAAGAAAAGTGCTTCAATTTGAATATTTCATACTAATTGTTACCTATACTGCATTAACTATTTCTTTGTTTCTGCAAATATTGTGTTACAATAAAAAAATGGAAAATAAAGAGACGATTGGGTTTACACTCTCGCTACTCCTACTATTAATTTCCATAAGTATTTCACCATTATTTCCAGAAGAGAAAACCACTACACTTTCTACTTTACTGTGTATGATTTTGATAGCCTGTGCTACGTTTCTGGATACTTTGGGTCTTCAAAAGCATTCTATCCCAGACAAATTCAAAAAGATACATATTGGGATATCAATCGGATTGGCAGTAGTTGTGATCGCATCAAAACTATTGGGTAATATGCTTTATACACAATGGGCTGTAATTGTCTTTTTAATTATAACGATAGTGGTATCAATGCTTATCACAAGGCAGACCAAACCAATCCAACAATTTCAGCATTTGGAGAAATCAAACCGGGTTTTTGCCCTCACTTTTCTAATACTTACTCCTATTTATCTGATTTTCCATTATGCCTTCGAAAACGAGTATCAGCATTTTCAAATAGGGTTTCTATTGTACATTGCATTTACAGCTTTAGCGATTCGAAAGATTTATGACGATATGCAAAGGTTGTCTCTTATCAATAACGATATGACACCCAACAAACAGCAGTTCAAGAACTATGCACTTACGAAGCGGGAACAAGAAATCGCCTCTTTACTTCAAAAAGGGGTGACTTATCAGAAGATCGCTGATCAACTTTTCATTTCATTACCCACAGTAAAGACCCATGCGAGTAACATCTACAAAAAGTGTGGTGTCAAAACTCGAAATGAATTATCAAATTTACTTAGGTAATAATCTTTTTTAAAGGTAGTAGTAAAGTATACTTTCGCTCATCATAAGCCCGACTCTTAAGCCTTGGGTTTATGATGAAATGACAAAAAACCAATAACTCACTGATTATCAATTCTCATACTTTTGTATGATATCCCTTTTTTTAGTCGAAATCATACATTTACCCGATTGTGACTCCCTCATACCTCCTATAGTTTTGCTTCAAAAATTTAGATTATGAAGTACAAATTATTACTCCTCACATTTATTGGATTTTATTCCATTCTTTCAAATGCTCAAGGTTTAGCATTATCATCTGAAGTATCTAGAAACACAAACTTCTATTCATCAGAGAAAAACAGTTCTCGTAAAGATTCGATTCAAAGTAAAACTACCAAGTTCTTTATCGCTTATGATCTTGGAGAAGCAATTTTTAATCAATTCAAATCTCTAGGAGGTGAAGTAGGTGTAGGGTTTAAGAATGACCATCTATTTAGAATGTCTTTCACCCATCTGTTTTTAACTGAAGAACATCTGTCATCTGATTTTGTAAAAGCAGTAGATGGTGAAAATGTCGAAGGCAAGCAATTCGGTTTCGAATTGTTCTACGACTTTCCTGTCTTTTTCAAAGGACTTTATATTGCCCCTTCTGTTGGGTATTATGATCATGAATACAGGCATACTATCTCAAATGAAAAGGTGCAACAATCTTCTTTCACCGTTGGAGGTGCAATCAGCTTTGTAGAAACTGATATTTTAAAGGTCAAAGGTCTTTATTACAGAGTTTCGCTTCCTCTCAGGTATACACTTGATCCTATTGAAGAAACGCAATTAGGGGATGCCACCATCAAGAGTAATCAGTTTGATAACAATATTTGGTTTTTTGTAGGATTCCAATTCTAATAAAATGAATAAGAAGATTATCATAATCCTAATCAGCTACTTATTCGTTGTCAACATTTATGCTCAAGAAGCTATAAATCAAAAGAGAAGATTGGATTTTGCACAAATGTATCTTGAAACAGGAGGGAATTTTTTCCCTCCATTTACAGGAAAAGAATTGATAAACAGTGAAGTGACGCCGGTGGATTATTCCGCTACTTTAAACCCCTATATTACATGGGGTGGATTTCATTTTTGGGGGCATGCAGAATTTTATGTTTCATTTCCTTTAGGACAAATAAATTTAAATGGAAATGAGGCCCAACATCAATTACTACATGCTGTGGCAACAGGTACAAGAGTATATCCTTGGGCTATAAAAAAAGGGAAAATACGTCCTTATTTTGGGGTTAACTGGGGATCCTTGACGTTTACACAAATCCCTCAGTCAGGTGAAAAGTATACAACGATTGCCAAAGACTTTATGTTGAATTTTGATGCAGGGTTGATGTACAATTACAAAAAACTTGGTGTTAGATTGGCGGTCAATTATTTCTCCAATAATAAATGGCAATATCCACTAAGTAAAACTGAAATGACAGAAATTGTTACGCCCTCCTATTCCCTCCAATTTGGTCTTCTATATTCCTTTGATGCTACAAAAAATAATACGCCGAAAAATATAGACCAATGGAATAGCTATCCTAATATATCCAAGCTTTCTTATGATGCAGTGGCATTTGGTGACTTCTTTATTGGCGTAGGACCTTCTCAATCGTTTTCACTCTCTAATTCAGAATACAACACACAGGAATTTCCTTATTTACAACAAAAATTGGCTTCTTCTGCCTATTTCGATTTTGCATTGGGGTATCACTTTAACAGACTTAACTTTTTTACCGCCATATCTTTTAGGAATCCCACTTATACAACCGAAGGGTTTGGTACCAAGCAAATAATAAAAAAGCAGTCAGTAGCCATAGAATTGAATAAATTTCTCATCGACTTTTCTGGATTCGCTCCATACATTGGCCTTAATATCGCTCATGACAAAATTGAATACATAGAAGATGTAGATGGGTTAAAACGTAAACTTCGTTTTACAGCTTTCGAACCGGGTATCACTTTTGGATGGGATATTGTCCCCGGAAAAACAAATGAAGCTTTTATTCTCAGAACAAATTTAAGATGGTACCCCTACTCCAATTTTAAAGTGGATGGAAAAGCCTTTGACTTTAGTCAATTAGAATACAATTTGATTCAGGCAGTATTTTATCCTCAAAGATTGAAAAGAAGAAGTTAAAAGTAAGCCATTCTACCTCTATAAGTTTTTTCTATATCAGCATAAAAACATTCGATTTTACAAGAGACGATTCTCTCCGTATGTTTGTAATGTAATCAATCGGAAAGCGGTTGATGATACAGAAAATGACTTCGTTGGATTTACCGAATCCATAAAAATATAGTATTTACACACAACTTTAAACACTGATGTTGAACATCATCTCAGTGTCATCGGATTTAGAATAATTAGTTTGCTTAAAATTAACTCATCATCATCAAAACAAAATCCCACTTATTGAAAGTGGGATTTTTTGTTTATTGATCACTCTATTTCATGAATACTAAGTAGACATCCCTTATTATTATCAACTCTCTAAAGAAAAAGCATAACATATACATTATCAATACATTAAATTGGAATAAACACTCCAATTTTTTATATTTATACCGTGAGTAAAAAAGAAAACATATTATCATCTGCCCTTGAACTTCTCACCGAAAATGGAATTCATAATACTCCTATGTCTGAAATTGCAAGAGTAGCCGGTACTGGAATGGGAACTATTTATAACTATTTCCCTACCAAAGAAATTCTAATCAATGAAGTATATATTAGTATAAAAGCCCAAGAAATATCAATCTTCACCGATTTTGATAAACAGCAACCGATTCGAACTCAATTTGAAATGTATTTTAGGTCTGCTATTTCTTTTTTTATCAACAACCCCATGTATTTCAAGTTTATAGAACAATTACAGGCATCACCTGTTATAACAGATGAAAGTAGAAAGTTTGGTAGAAAATCTATTGCTCCTGTCGTTGAACTTATACAAAACGGCCAAAAACAAAGAATTATAAAAGACATTCCTATTGATGAGATCTTGACATTTATAGCTGGTGCAATATTATCTTATTTGAGATGGTATTTCAATCAAACAGAAACGAAAGATTCTTCACTAAAAAATCAAATGAATCTCTTATGGGATGCGATTAAAGAATAAAAAATTTTAAACCCAAATTGGAATGAACATTCACTCTAAATTCTAACTATCATGAAAAAAAACGTACTCATCACAGGTACATCAACAGGAGTAGGCTTTGATAGTGCTATTTTATTTGCACAAAATGGCTACAAAGTGTACGCTTCTATGCGTAACCTCAAAAAAGCAGATGCTTTAAAAGAAAAGGCAGAAAGTGAACACCTCGACATTCACATTATCCAGTTGGATGTAACAGATGCACAATCTATAAGCAAAGCGGTACAAACAATCATCGACGAAGATGGAAAAATTGATGTATTAGTTAACAATGCTGGGGCAGGATTTGCCAAAACAACCGAAGACGCAACGGAACAAGAAATAAAGTGGGTAACTGATGTCAATTACCATGGTGTAGTTTTTTGTACACAGGCTGTTTTACCATATATGCGAAAACAAAAATCAGGACAGATTATAAGTATTACTTCTGTTGGAGGCTTAGTTGGGCAACCCTTTAACGAATTATATTGCGGTGCCAAGTTCGCTGTAGAAGGATATATGGAAGGTTTAGCCACTTATGTTTCGGATGCATTTAATATTAAAATCACTTGTGTGGAACCTGGTGGTATAAAAACTGAATTTATGGACTCAGCTGTAAGTAAAACTGCAGTCGATGGAGCCTTAGCGTCAGGAGAATATTTGCCAATTTTTCAGGCTTATATGGCGGGAATACAACAAAGAGCAAAGGAAGGGGAAGCAAAAACTTACCAAACAGGAACTGAAGTCGCAGAAGTACTACTTGATATTTCGAAAAACGAGAACCCACCATTAAGGATCAGAACCTCAGAATGGGCAGAGGCGTTTTGTCGATTAAAGACACAAACAGATCCTGATGGAACAAAATTAGTGCAACAAATAAGAAGTAGTTTTCTGTAGTACAATTCAAAAAGAGACATATGAAACGTTTTGCAACGATCACTTTTGGTGTCCACTCATTGTTTGAAATTTTGTTCGGAATGAACAATTATATCAAAGGAGCATCTGCCTCTCAAACTGCAGAACAAATCGCCCATCAGACCGTCGCCTTGGCAATAACATTTCGGTTTATGGGAGCTGCATTATTTGCTTTAGGCATCTTAGGATTATTAATTCTATTTAAAGCTGGTGTACTCTCTAAAACTGCCAAAATTGTTGCCGCTGGATTTACAGTATTTCATACACTTGGTTCTTTAGGAAGTATATATTCCGCTTCACCTAATTTTGAAATTTACAGTGAACCCATGGCATTAGGAGCTATCATTTTACATGGAACATTAGCGGTCTGTTTCGCCTTTATTGCTTTGAAAGTAGATAGCAATCATTGAGGTAAGCTTGTAAAATAAATTGTATATCATCAAAAGCGGTTGGAGGTAAAAACTCGAATCGCTTTTGTATTTATTTGAGTATATTGTCACCTATAAATGGAGAAAAAAAAGTCCAAATAGAAGAAGCTGAATTGCTGTTAGACGATATTGGACTTTGATAAATTATAAGTAAATGATTCCAACAATATCAGACATACAAGACTTGTACAACATAACAGGGTTTGACCGTCATCCCATTTCTGTTGATTTCGATATTGTTACTCATCAAGAAACCTATCCAAGCACAAAGAAAATGGTTCCTGCTCATCGAAGAGATTTCTTTTCGGTGATCTTTCTTGAAAATCAAGAGGAAGGAGAAATGCTAATCAATCAAGACAAGCATGCCCATTTAAACGATATACTTTTCTTTCAAAGCCCAGAACATGTTTTTAGCTTCGTTCGAGGTGATTCAATGAAAGGTTTTTTGCTTTTCTTTAAAGCCGAGTTTCTATTACCTTTTATCAATGAGGTAATCTCTGAATACTCTTTCTTCCGAAATAATGAAAACAATTTATTTCACCTAAATGAAAATGAAAAAAGGGAATTTATAAATTTGTTTAGAGCCATTCAGACGGACAAACATAACCCCAATGTGGCGAAAGCATTAGTAGTGGCTCTACTTGAAAAAGTAAAGGTAATTCAACAAAAACACCAAATTAAAGAGAAAACCATTTCATCAGAAACTCGATTAGTAAACCACTTCAAAAGACTTGTAAATAACAGTTTTATTGAAGAAAAATCTGTTGAATTTTATGCCCAACAATTAAACCTAACGGCCAATTATCTCAATAACAGAATTAAAGCCTATACAGGCAAAACAGCAAAAGAACATATTGCTGAGAGAATCCTATTGGAAGCAAAAAACATGTTAATATATACTGACCTAGATGTGGCAGAAATAAGCTTTCAATTAAACTTCTCTGAAAATTCTTATTTCGGTAAATTTTTCAAAAAACATACAGGATTAACACCAAAGGCATTTCGCCAAAATCACTAATTTTTACCATTTCTTCCGCTGTTAGTATTATCAATTGGCTTTCAATAGCATCTACTTTTGTATCATAACCTTTAATTAAAAATTATGAAAGCAATTCAAATCACAAAAAACGGGGGAGCTGAAGTATTAGAGTATAAAGAAGTACAGTTACCGATACCTCAAAAGGGACAAGTTTTAATAAAAGTACATGCAGCACCTGTTAACTTTATTGATACAGTTTTACGCGAGGGAAATATGCCTCCTAGCATGATGCCAGAACTACCCTTTATCCCCGGAGTTGAAGGCACTGGTATTGTTGAAGACCCCAACGGCACTCATTTAAATAAAGGTGATAAGGTAGCATTTCTTGGCGTAATTGGATCTTCAGTTTATGCTGAATATGCGCTGGTAGATGCTCATAAACTAGTAGTGTTAGACAAGGAAGCTAATTTACAAGAAGCGGCAGTTTTACCCGTCAATTATTTTACAGCTTACCATATGCTTAAAAATGTAGCTAAAGTAGAAGAAGGTAAAACGGCACTCATTTACGCTGCATCGGGAGGTGTTGGAACAGCTTTAATTCAAATAGCCAAAATCCTTAATATTAAAGTTGTGGCATTAGAACGTAGAGATGAAAAAGTAGAAAATGCATTAAACCTAGGAGCTGATTATGCTTTTTATACTTCTAGTGAAAATTGGATTACACAAGTGAAAGAAGCTGTTGGAGAAAATAGTATAAACTATGTCTTTAATCCAGTTGCTGGTGATAGCATCAAAAATGATTTAGAACTGTTAGCTCCACTTGGGCATATCGTAATATTTGGATTTTTAGCAGGTTTAGGAAAGTTCAATTTAATGGAAGAAGCCGTTAAGAATTTCAGCAAGGCTCCTACTCTTTCATTTTCAGAAATTTATGCCACTTATTACAATAATTACCCTTTAGTTGAAAGTGCTATGAAAGAATTGTATCAATGGCTGAGCGAAGGAAAGATCAAACCGATTTATGAAACTTTGCCATTGACAGAAGCCAAAGCTGCTCATGAAAGATTAGAAAAAGGGTTAGTTCGAGGAAAGCTACTATTAATCAACGAATAACTTAAACATTATACAACAGAACTCGAGCATCAAAAATACAGCTATTCGAAATGTATTTTTGATGCTCTCTTATTTTATACCCATTGATTGTTAATCAGACAATGTATGGTTTACACAAGACAGAGAACTAACTGTTCCATTTATCTAATACTATAAAAGCTAACTTGTACTGTAATACATTAATTAATATCTTTAATACGACTTTAAACACACTAATAAACAGTAAATTAATTTGTTGTTAATGAAGTTGATTGTTTAATAAAAAATGATTTTTCGTAGATAAACAATATTGTGTTTACATGATGTTACAACAAATAAAAAGTAGATAATCCTTTATAAACAAATGAACGAAACAACAAAAGCATATTTCAGTGATTTTTTTCCTTTAGAAGCAGACGATTTAGAAACGTTTACAGAAAAATTCACATATAAATTCTTGAAAAAAGGTGACTATTTTATAAAGGAAGGAGAGTTATGTTCTGTAATTGGATTTATTGTTAAGGGTTGTATGATTTGTGTTTACAATAAGGATGGTGATGACGTAATAGATGAATTTTCTATGGAAAACGAATTTATATCTGATTATCCAAGTTTATTAGATAACAAACCTGCTGAAAAAAATGTAAAATGTATAGAAGATACAGAACTGTTGATTATTAAAGCAAGTGACTTGAATGAACTATACAATCAAAAACATTCTTTTGAGAGAATAGGGAGATTAATTGCAGAATTGTTATTTAAGAATTGGCATCAAAAAGCTGTTTCACTTATGCTTGATGATGCAGAGACAAGATATCTAAAACTTATTAAAGAGAAGCCTACATTAGTGCAAAGAGTTCAGCAATATCTCATCGCATCATATTTAAATGTAACACCGGAATCATTGAGCAGAATAAGAAAAAAATTACACAATAAACCTTTCTTATCATAAGTCAATGAATAGTGGGTATACCCAAGATTACTTTAGCTTCATAATGTATTTACAAACGTTTAACTTTCTATATTATGAAGACAGTGGTTTTATTTTTTAGTATACTCTTAATTAGTGTTGTAGGTCTAGCACAAGAAAAAGCAATTGATAAGAATGTAGTATTTATTCATGGAGCATGGTCAACAGGTATTGTTTGGTCTAATTTTGAAAATTATTTTTCTGGAAAAGAATATAATACTATTTCTCCAACGTTTAATTATCATTCAACTGAACGTAATGATTCATTGATTGGTGTGAGTATGGAGGATTATGTAAGCCAAATCAGAGACATCTTAAAATCATTTGAAAATCCACCAATCGTTGTAGCTCATTCAATGGGATGCATTGTTGTACAAAGATTAGCAATGGAGGGATTGATTGGAAAAATGATTTTAATTGCACCACCGGCAAATTATGGAATGATGCCACCGTCAGAAAGTATAAAATCAGTAAAATGGGTAAACAGTGTAAAACACTTAAAAAATAATCTAACAAAGCCCACATTTGAACAAGCTGTTAACGGGATGCTAAATAATTTGTCCAATGAAAAACAAAAAGAAGTCTATTCTAATATGACTTATGAATCAGGACTAGTAATGAAAGAAATGATTTGGATAAAGAATATATTCGGAAAGAAACCAAACAAGATTAAATATTCACAGATAGATATCCCTGTGTTACTTGTTTCTGGCGGGATTGACAATGCTTCACCTTTGAAGATATCAGAAAAATTAATGAAGAAATATAAATCCAAAGTAGAATTGAAACAATTTGAAAATAATGCTCATTGGATGATGGAAGAAAATAACTGGAAAGAAACTGCAGAGTATATTAGTAAATGGGCTGATTAAGAATTAATTGTTCAAAAATAACAAGGAAGTACAGGTTTTAACAGTCTGTACTTTTTTGTATAATTGAAAAGTGATTACTTTTAAATCCGCTACTTTTTATACTCGAGACCGTTGTAATCCATTCATTTCATTGACCTTATCTATATAATTTGAGACTATGACAAGGAAACTTCTATCGATACTATTAATAATTACTCTCAGCTCTTTTCAGACTGATTCATTTAAAAATAGTCAGCTTAAGTATTCGAGAGTTCGACAAGCATATAAGGATAAAGAAAGTAGCATGCTTACACTGCTTCAAGATAAGCAGATTGATATAGGTAAGTTGAAAATTTATCTTCGCACCTTTAAAAATGAAGAGCAAATTGAGTTGTGGGGTAAAAATGATTCTGACACAAAATACTCCTTGATTAAAACATATGAAGTATGTAACACCTCTGGAAATTTAGGACCTAAACGTCAACAAGGTGATTTACAAATTCCAGAAGGGTTCTACCATATAGACAGATTCAATCCATACAGCAGCTATTACTTATCACTGGGAATTAATTACCCCAATAAATCTGACAGGGTTTTAGGTGTAAAGGGCCAACTTGGTGGAGACATATTTATTCATGGTGCATGTGTAACAATAGGATGTTTACCAATTACTGATGACCAAATAAAAGAATTATATATATTCTGCACTGAGGCTAGAAATAACGGACAAACTAAAATACCAATCACAATTTTTCCTTCTAAATTATCTGAGGACGAGTTTAAACGCCTATCTGAAACATATAAGACAGATACTGATAAAATTGCATTATGGACTGACCTTAAAAGAGGTTACGAAATATTTAATCAGAAAAAGGAACCTCCATCAATTGGGTTTTTAGCATCAGGAAGGCATCGAGTAAATTAATTGTCGGAACTATATGCTTGATCCTACACTGTTCTCAGTATTTGACCTCCTCAATGTTTTAGCATAAGTATCAATCACTGATTTTATAGAAAAATAAAGAAAGCCCCGAAATGCTTCGGGGCTCATATTTACCTTCTAATATAAACAATATAGTTGTTTATATTAGAAGGTTTTTGTCGACATCAATACTGCCACTTATTTAAACTTAATGGCTTCTAGTTTTTGATGAATCTTTTAAAAACTGAAGTATCATTAAGCTGAATTTTTACAAAATATTGGCCATGAGGTAAGTTACTCACATTCAATATTCCATTTGTATAAGGAACATCCATCAACATACCCATTGTATTATATACTTGTAGTATGTTTATCGCTCGGTGGTCAATGTTTGTAGAGATGAACAATTGATTCGTCGCAGGGTTTGGATAAACACTAAAGTCTACTTTCAACTCGCTTGCACTAAGAATCACATTAATACTCAATTCATCCTCAGTTGTATCAACTCCTTGATTTCCAACCTCATCAACTGCAGTTACTTTAACATCATAAGTTCCATTCTCAAGCTCAGATAAGGCATTATCTTTAATACTCCATTTTCCATCGCCATGGTTGATTGCCTCAAGTATTTGTCCATCTACCGATACTTTAATTGTAGCATCAGCATCATCAATAGATCCTGTTAAAGATGGTGTGTTGTCATTCGTCTCTAACTCATCAACTGTAACTACAGGAGCCGTACCATCGTACTCTACACTTAATTGTTCTGCTACAGTATTGCTATTGTTAACCGCATCCATGGCTACTTCCGATGAAATATTTACAGTGATATTACCATCTGCATTTGGAATAACATCAAACGAGTAATTAGCTTCAGAACCAGAGAAGTTAGTTACTGTACCACCACTGATTGTAACATCTGTAGCTTCAAAGCCAGTGACCGATTCACTAAAAGTTACTTTGACAGAAATTGGGTTCTCATTAGTCACTGAGGAAACACTTGTCGAAAGACTTACAGTTGGGGCAGTCATGTCAATTACCAACTCATTAGTACTTTTATCACTTCCTGAGTTGCCTACCTTATCAGTCGCTATTACAGATACATCATAAATACCTTCAGGCAAACTGCTCAACTCATTATCTGAAATTGTCCAAGTACCATTGCTCACATTCGCCGTCTTTACTTCACTATTTACAGTTACTGTCACTGTTGCACTATTATCATCGACTGTTCCACTTAATGACGGTGTGGCATCATTCGTCGTTAAGCTCGTCACCGTTACGCTCGGGGCTGTCAAATCAATCACCAACTCATCGGTACTGCTATCACTACCCGAATTACCAGCTGCATCTAATGCTTTAACAGTTACATCATAAGTACCTTCTGATAAACTGCTCAATTCATTATCTGAAATCGTCCAAGTACCATTACTTACACTCGCCGTTTTTACCTCACTATTTACTGTCACTGTTACAGTTGCATTATTATCATCGACTGTTCCGCTTAATAATGGTGTGGCATCGTTCGTCGTTAAACTCGTCACCGTTACGCTCGGGGCTGTCAAGTCAATTACTAACTCATCGTTACTACTATCACTACCTGAATTTCCCGCTGCATCTAATGCTGAAACAGATACATCATAAGTACCTTCTGACATACTGCTCAATTCATTATCTGAAATTGTCCAAGTACCATTACTCACACTAGCGGTCTTCACCTCACTGTTTACAGTCACTGTTACTGTTGCAATATTATCATCTACTGTTCCACTTAATAATGGTGTGGCATCGTTCGTCGTCAAGCTTGTCACCGTTACGCTCGGGGCTGTCAAATCAATTACTAACTCATCGGTACTACTATCACTACCTGAATTTCCCGCTGCATCTAATGCTGAAACGGATACATCATAAGTCCCTTCTGACATACTGCTCAATTCATCATCAGCAATCGACCAAGTACCATTGTTCACATTAGCGGTCTTCACCTCACTGTTTACTGTCACTGTTACTGTTGCACTATTGTCATCGACTGTTCCACTTAATGATGGTGTCGCATCGTTCGTCGTCAAGCTTGTTACTGTTACGATCGGGGCTGTTAAATCAATCACCAACTCATCGGTACTACTATCACTACCTGAATTTCCCGCTGCATCTAATGCTGAAACGGATACATCATAAGTCCCTTCTGATAAACTGCTCAATTCATTATCTGAAATTGTCCAAGTACCATTGCTCACATTAGCGGTCTTCACCTCACTGTTTACTGTCACTGTTACTGTTGCACTATTGTCATCGACTGTTCCACTTAATGATGGTGTCGCATCGTTCGTCGTTAAGCTTGTTACTGTTACGATCGGGGCTGTTAAATCAATCACCAACTCATCGGTACTACTATCACTACCTGAATTTCCCGCTGCATCTAATGCTGAAACGGATACATCATAAGTCCCTTCTGATAAACTGCTCAATTCATTATCTGAAATTGTCCAAGTACCATTGCTCACACTAGCGGTCTTCACCTCACTGTTTACAGTCACTGTTACTGTTGCACTATTGTCATCGACTGTTCCACTTAATGATGGTGTCGCATCGTTCGTCGTTAAGCTTGTTACTGTTACGATCGGGGCTGTTAAATCAATCACCAACTCATCGGTACTACTATCACTACCTGAATTTCCCGCTGCATCTAATGCTGAAACGGATACATCATAAGTCCCTTCTGATAAACTGCTCAATTCATTATCTGCAATCGTCCAAGTACCATTGCTCACACTAGCGGTCTTCACCTCACTGTTTACAGTCACTGTTACTGTTGCACTATTGTCATCGACTGTTCCACTTAATGATGGTGTCGCATCGTTCGTCGTTAAGCTCGTCACCGTTACGCTCGGGGCTGTCAAGTCAATTACTAATTCATCGGTACTACTATCACTACCTGAATTTCCCGCTGCATCTAATGCTGAAACTGATACATCATAAGTACCTTCTGACATACTGCTCAACTCATCATCAGCAATCGTCCAAATACCATTACTTACACTCGCCGTTTTTACCTCACTATTTACTGTCACTGTTACAGTTGAAATATTATCATCGACTGTTCCACTTAATGATGGTGTCGCATCGTTCGTCGTTAAGCTCGTCACCGTTACGCTCGGGGCTGTCAAATCAATTACTAACTCATCAGTACTGCTATCACTACCCGAATTACCGGCTTCATCCGTTGCTGTAACGGACACATTATAAGTACCTTCTGACATACTGCTCAACTCATCATCAGCAATCGTCCAAATACCATTACTTACACTCGCCGTTTTTACCTCACTATTTACTGTCACTGTTACAGTTGTATTATTATCATCGACTGTTCCACTTAATGATGGTGTCGCATCGTTCGTCGTTAAGCTCGTCACCGTTACGCTCGGGGCTGTCAAATCAATTACTAACTCATCAGTACTGCTATCACTACCCGAATTACCGGCTTCATCCGTTGCTGTAACGGACACATTATAAGTACCTTCTGACATACTGCTCAACTCATCATCAGCAATCGTCCAAATACCATTACTTACACTCGCCGTTTTTACCTCACTATTTACTGTCACTATAACAGTTGCAAAATTATCATTTACTGTTCCACTCAATGATGGTGTTGCATCATTTGTCTTAAGACTTGTTACTGTTACAGTTGGAGCAATTCTATCAACATTCTGCGATTCTCCACTTGAGTAAGAGGCTACTCCACTATTCCCAAGGTCATCTTGAATATCTGTTGAAGACTTAAGATTTAAACGAATCGTTCCTTCATTAGCAATTGAATTTACAACCACATTAACTGAAGTACCAGATGTACTGCTTACTGAAGCAATACTAGCCGTTGCAGTGCCTGTTGTCACCAGTTCAAAGTCATCTATGGAAATATTATTTGCATTCTCATCAAAACTCACTTGGTAAGTAACAGAGCTTGCATTATCATCATGATTACCAGACAATGATATTCCTTGTACTACAGGCGGATCGGTATCAGAAGGGGCTGCTGTAATATCCATTTCAAATATTAGATCAAAGCCTGGAATTGCAGAACCACTAAGATATATATCACCTCCATCATATTGATTAGCATCATGATAACCTATACCATAAACATACGAAAATTCAAAAATATATTCACTTCCATTGGTTACAGGAATGGAATACCCACTAAGGTCTATTGATGAGTAGGTAGTATGATCTACCTGATCCCATTTCACAAAAGTAATTTCTGTCATTGGGATAGTAGCTAATGTAGATGCTTTGCTAGCTGTGTAAATGATTAAATTACCATCATCAAGTACATCACCGTCAGTTAAATCATATATTGAGAGAAATTTTAATGTACTGAGTGTTCCATCTGTACATGCCGTAAAACTCTGCCCCATCTGATCAGTAATATTGCCAAAAATATCTCCATTACTAAGTGATGCATCAACTGTACATTGTGCATAAATGGTATTAATACTCGCTAACCAAGCAATGAGAAGAAAGTAAATTGTTTTCATTTAGAAAAAAATTAATTGTTTAAAAATTTGAATATCATGTCTCTATGAAATTCCAACATATACACCCATAAGTTTTTTAAAAGTTTACAACTTTTACAAGATTTAGTATTACCTAAATTACCGCATGAACTTTATCTATTAGATTTACAAAAGTGATAACTAAAACAACAGGTTGTGAAGTAGTTATAGCAATGAGAGTCAGACTTTGTCTGCTTCACAAATTTATATTTAATGTAAGATAGCCTTTCTAAATATTAAAGAGTATTGTGTTCAAGTCTTGTAAACCAATAGTAAAATGGTCATCACTAATTTTGTCGTGTATTTGAAAAAAAGTATAGATGGTACGGGTTGTTAAAACTATACTTTAGAAATGTCCAACTTGCATTGGGATAAAATAAACTCTCTATAAACTGAAGAAGTAATAAATGTTTCCATTGTCAGTTTGGTATGTTTGAAAAATCATTTTATGTATTTTATAGCAAGAGAAATATAGAAAGAATATTTTATATGTCATGTGTTATAACCCAATGTAAAGGGGGATATACTCAAGCAAATTAATTAGATTGAAAATATTCGTATTCATCAATATATGTACTCTACATATCCTTTCTAAAAGTCATTAAATATTTCATAGAGTAATCTCGATTGTATTGCATGCGTAATATAATAGTAATCAATTATTTTTCCATAAAAATGAGATCATTCTCCTACTTTTTTATAGATGAAAATGCCATTCTCATTCCCTCATTCAGTCTATTATGGCAAAAAGAAAACATACCTAATGAGTCACAATACATCGAATATTTTATTCCATGAGTAAGAAACTTGCCACCTCTAGAAGAATAAATTATATTTAGAATGATATTATTCGTATACTTTTCGACATATACAATACCTAACTTCCACCCGATGATTGTAGTTTTACTATTACATCATATAACATTCTAGAAAATTATAAATCAATGAATAGAATAACTTTCAAAGTTCATTCATCTAGAAGTAAGGAAGATTCAATATTGGATATTACAAACTAGTACACCAAACATGGAACGATAGAGTAAATAATAAACCACTAATAATTAGAACTCATTGACAATAATAACAACTAAATCTAGAGCATAACCTTAACCAATATAACCGTTCCTATACTCTGTTACAGGAACGTTGACAACCATCAAAAAAAAATGAAACACATTGAAATACTATCCAATTCAGAAAAACTATCTGCAACACTTTATGAAGCCGATAAGAATGATACACTTCTCATAATCGCCTCAGCGACGGGAATAAAACAAGAGAATTATCAAAAATTTTCTTCGTTTCTGTCCGAAAAAGGAGTTTCAGTGATCACTTTTGATTACAATGGAATTGGTCGCTCTCTGACTAAACCCATCAAAGAATTAAATAATAATGCTGCTGATTGGGGGCAAAATGACTTAGAGAGTGTTTTGCAATATGCTATAAAAAACTACCCCGACGCTAAAAAAATAATTCTTGGACATAGTATTGGAGGGCAACTGATCGGCTTGGCTAAATCATCCTCTAAATTTGATAAGATAATACTTATTGCTTCACAATCCGGTTACTGGAAATTTTGGCAAGGAATTGATAAAGTAAAGATGTGGTTCAATTGGTATATTCTAATTCCAACCCTTTTACATCTATATGGATATCTCAACTCAAAAAAGCTGAGCGGAATGGAGAACCTACCAAAAAATGTAGCCGCTCAATGGCGAAATTGGTGCAAAAATCCAGATTATATACATAGTGATAAATCAATAGCTATAAAATATTATGATAAAATTGAAGTAGACATTAGTGTATTTAGTATTGAAGATGATTATTTTGCTCCTCAAAAAGCAGTAGAATGGATGGGCAATCAATATCTAAACTCAAAGATTAAATCAACTCATTTAGTACCAGATGATTTCAGAGAGAAGAAAATTGGACATTTTGGTGTATTTAAAGACAAGTTCAAAAATACAATTTGGGAACTACTGCTAAATGAGATAAGATAACTCTTAATGTAAAATTGAAGAATACTATAAAAACATTTAAAGAAATTAATGAGTTTTTTGAAACGACTGGGTTTGAAAAACGAACAGATATTCCTGACTTTTTCATCTTTAAGTTTGATGAACTCCCGAAGGACAAGTCACTCAAAATGTCTCCTTATCAAAAAGATTTCTATCAGATTTCTTTGATACTAGATGCTAAAGATACTAGCGTAAATATCAATGAACAAACTAATGAAACTTTAGAAAACACCCTTTATTTTCTATCTCCTAGCCATATTTTCTCTTGGCAAAGAAGCATAAAAACTACTGGGTTTAATGTTTATTTTAAAGCAGAATTCCTCAATTTTTACAGTGGTGATTTTAAAACAGAATTTTCTCTTTTTGATTTGGCTCACAAGAATTTCCTAAAGCTGAGTAATAATGAAACAAAGGAACTTATCTATGATTTTGAAAAACTCTACAATGAGTTCTACACACCTAATTCCTACAGAATTCAAATTATTCAATCGTTTTTATTATCCATTTTATTTAAATGTAAAAGCATTGAAGAAGCCAACAATAACACATCTAAAAAGCTTTCCAAGAAAGAAGAACTTGTCTTCAAATTTCAAAATTTAGTAGGAAACAGTTATATCAAACATAAAAAAGTAGCTGATTATGCAGATGCATTAAACGTATCTGCAAATAGTTTAAATCAGACTGTTAAATCGATAACAGGGAAAACCGCAAAGGAGATTATTTCTGTCAAAATCATTCAAGAAGCTAAACGACAGCTGAAATATACTACTGACGATATTTCTGAAATTGCCTATTCTATGGGTTTTGATGAACCCACACATTTCGTCCGGTTCTTTAAAAAATCAACTGGTACGACTCCTAACGAATACAGAAAAGCCTAAATGTAATTTTGGTCATTTTCACATTGTTTTTGGTTACCGCTAAGATCCATCGTTGATAGATATTTGTACTATCAAATCGAAAAAATTAAAGACAATGGAAAAAATAATCGTATTAGGAGCTACTGGAAATATTGGAACCGCTGTTCTAAAGAATTTACAAAACAAAAACGTGGAAGTTTTTGCCGGTGTACGTTCAGAAAGAGATTTCAAGAAAGTACAACAATTGAATGCTAAACCAGTTTTGGTCAACTTTACTGATCAAGAAAGTTTAAACCAAGCTTTAAAAGGTAAACAGCGTGTATTTTTGGTAACACCTTTAATGCAAAATCCAGAATTTATTACACAATTGGTAATCAATAGTGCCATAAAGAATAACGTAAAACATTTTGTAAGAAGCACAGCATTAGGAGCAGATGTAGACGGACAAATTCAAATGGCTCGTTGGGCAGGAAAAAGTGAAGAATTAATTAAAGCATCTGGTATAAATTACACCTTTGTTCGCCCCAATAATTTCTTACAAAACTTCATCAACTTTCACAGTCAAACTATAAAAGAGCATAGTGGTTTTTACTTACCTAATGGTGCTGCAAAATTAGGTATGGTTGATATAAACGATATTGCTGAAGTAATAAGCATAGCGTTAACTTCAGAAAGCCATTATAACCAAGCTTACAACTTAAGCGGATTAGCACTTACTAATAACGAATATGCTAACATCATTAGTGAAGTTACAAATAAGAAAGTAAGTTATATCGATGTACCTGAAGATAAAGCAAGGGAAAGTATGTTGAGCAATGGAATGCCTGAATGGATGGTGAATGCAATGATGGAATTAAACTATATCATGAAACAAGGATGGACAGCCGAGTATTCAGAAGACTTCAAAAAAGTAATAGGAAGGGAATATACTTCTGCCAAAACATTTTTTGAGAGTAACAAGAATTACTTTATCTAAGAAATAATACATAATTTATTACTTGATATAAACAATAGCGGTTTGGGTGTAAACTCGAACCGTTTTTGTTGTTATACCATCTAACAGAAAGCCAATTGTAAATACGCTAAATCAATTACTTCCAATTCACTTCAATTTAGTTTGGCAAATTTGTTGTTTAATCATCGTATGCAAATGCTAAAAGATACACTCAAAAATATTGTGTCATTTGACCCTGAAACTCTAGAACTGTTGGTCAATCAGTTTTCGGAAGTTCCATTTAGTAAAGGTTCGTCTTTTGCTAAAAAAGGGGAGTATTCTAGAAAAATCGCATTTGTGAAATCTGGGGTACTAAGAGCCTATTACAGTAATGAACAAGCAGAGGAGTATAACAAAACATTTTTTACTGAAAACCATTTTGTTGGTGCATATTCTTCATTGATTACTCAACAAAAAAACCTTATCGACATCGATTGTCTTACAGACTGTTGCCTATTGGTTGCAAACTATAAAAGAATAACGGATCTGTACGACCAATACCCTCAAGTGGAAAGGCTATCCCGTATACTTGCCGAGCAGTTTTTTGTTAGAAAAGAAAAAAGAGAAATTGAATTGGTTACACTACAAGCCAAGGATCGCTATACTATTTTTCAAAATGAACACCCACAACTAGAACAACTTATTCCACAATATCATATTGCTTCCTATTTAGGCGTAAGCCCCACACAGTTGAGTAGAATCAGAACTCAAAAGTAAATCTCTCCTTTTTCTTTACATATGTAAATGGAACTCTTCCTCAAAGCACTGATTATTGTATCATACACCAATCGATACAGATAATATTATGCGATTAGAAGGAAATAAAATTCTCATTACAGGTGCTACAGCAGGTATTGGCGAAGCTTTGCTTAATAAGTTTTTAAGTCTCGGTAATCAGGTTATTGCATTGGGACGTAATGAACAAAAACTGATGGATTTAGGCCAAAAAGACAAACGGATTATTCCGTTTTCTTGTGACATTTCAAAAGAAGAAGACCTAGAAAAGTTATTCCTCTTTATACAGCAAAAACATCCAGATACCAATATCCTAATCAACAATGCGGGCATTCAGTACAATTATCATTTTACAGAAGAGCCTCTACTATTAGATAAGATAGAACAAGAAATCAACGTCAATTTCTTGGCTCCACTCAAAATTATCGCTCGGATATTACCGATCATTAAGTCTAATGATAATGCTGCCATTGTTAATGTTTCATCGGGTTTAGGTTTAGTACCTAAAAAACAAGCTCCTGTGTATTGTGGCACAAAAGCAGGTATCCATATTTTTTCAAAAGCATTGCGATATCAACTTCAACACACTAAGGTTTTTGAAATTATTCCGGCCCTGGTAGACACCAATATGACTGCGGGAAGAGGAAAAGGGAAAATACCACCTGAGCAATTAGTCGAAGAGTTTATTTACGCTTTCAAGAATGATAAGTATGAAGTAAGTATTGGTAAAGTAAAACTGCTAAAAATAATCCACCGCTTATTCCCTTCTCTTGCGGAAAAGATCATGAAAAATGGAGGGGAAAAAGAATAGTCTATAATCAAGTATAACTTTAAAATTAGTTTAAAATGAAAAACAAAAAAATCATCATCTTATTACTTCACTTATTTATTTCCATCTCCGTTTTTGCTCAAAATGGAAAAGTACTATTTGTCATGAGCGAAGCGGATACACTATTATTGAAACAGGGGAAAAAGAAACGACAAACAGGTGTTTTTCTTAATGAGTACTATCAAGCATACAAAGCCCTTACAGCCAAAGGCTACGTTATTGATTTTGCCACTCCTACGGGCAAAAAGGCAACTATTGATCAAGAAAGTTTAGATGATGACTATTGGAAAGAAACTCCAGAATTGAAACAAGAAGCCATTGATTTTTGTAGTCAAAATAGTAGTTTTTCCAACCCTATAATTTTAGAAAAAGCGATCCAACAGAAAGAGGAATACATTGGTTTGGTAATACCTGGTGGACAAGGCTTAATGGTTGATTTGATTTATAATAAAAACATACCATTACTCTTAAAATCATTTGCTCTCGACAAAAAAGCAATTGGTTTGATTTGTCATGCGCCTGGCTTAATTACCACAATTCCAAAGGAAGAAAACCCATTTGTGGGGTACAAAGTAAATTCAGTGACACCTTTTGAAGAATTTTATATCGAAAGATTTATCATGAAGGGAAAACCTCAAAATAGAAAAATTGCCAAGCAGCTTAAAGAACTAGGTATAAAATATGAAAAAGGAGGCCCCGGTAAAAGTTTTGCAATAAGGGATAGGAATCTAGTTAGCAGTCAAAATCCCTACTCAGGAAACGAGTTCAATAAGTTGTTTCTAGAAGTTCTTGAGGAAATGAAATAGACAAGTTTATTTATTACAGATAAGATTATAATGCTCTAGTCTAATCTTATCTAAAACTAAGCTTTTAGTCTCGTTTTCATTTTGCTTTGTATTGCTGTAATCTATAACTTTAATACATCTTCCAACGATCTAACTGACAACAAACTAGAGGCATCAAAGCAAGCTATTTTGTGATAATAGAAGTGGAAGATTGTTATAAAAAATAACCCTGAGTCACTACTCAACAAGTAAAAATTAAAACTAAATACATCTAAATAATAACCAAAAAATTAATCATGAGAACAAGATTAACAACTATACTTTTAATTCATGCAATAAGTACTATCAGTATATTTTATGCAGAGGCTTGTACCGGTTTACGTTTAATCGCGAAAGATGGAGGTGTAGTTATAGGCAGAACATTAGAGTTTGGCCTTGACCCTAAATCAGAAGTATTGGTTTTTCCAGCGGGTACTAAAATAAAAAGCTCGCTACCAGATCAGTCTAAAGGGATTTCCTACACATCAAAATATGGTATTGTTGGAGCCAATGGTTTTGGATTCGATATACATGCTGATGGAATTAATGAGGCAGGACTGTATGTTGGATTACATTATTTCCCTGGTTATGCTAGCTATAATCAACCCGATGCTTCTAAATACGAAGTTTCCATGGCCGCTGAAGATTATGGAACTTGGTTATTAGCAAATTTTGCTTCTGTAGAAGAAGTTAAAGCTAATTTTGACAAGGTATTTCTTGTTGAGAATCCATTAGAAGTATTAGGTAATAAAAGCCTACCTGCACATTATGTTATTCATGATAAATCAGGTGCTTGTGTTGTTATTGAACCACTAAAAAAGACGTTAGTGATTTATGATAATCCGGTGGGCGTATTTACGAACTCACCTTCTTTTGACTGGCATGTCACTAATCTAAATAATTACATGAACTTATCTGTAATCAATGTGGAGCCATTTGATTTTGGAGGACAGAAATTAAGAGCTCCTGGTGAAGGTAGTGGTTTACGAGGTTTACCTGGAGATGGAACACCTCCATCACGTTTTATTAGAGCGGCAATTTATTCGCAAACTGCTGTAAAGCAGGAAACGGCCAAACTAACCGTACCTCAGGTTTTTCATCTAATGAATAACTTTGATATTCCAGTAGGTTCGGTACGTGATGTGGTTAAAACATCAGATGGCACAAAAGTTTTTAATGAAATAACATCATGGACTACTGTGGTAGACTTGAAAAACCTTAGTTATTCGTTTAAAACCTACCAAGGCCAACAAGTGTGTCAGGTAGATATTCAAGAAACATTAAAAGCGGCCAAAGGGAAAATTCGTCACATCTCGATGGAGACCGAGTTTACAGTTGTAGATGTGAGTGATAAATTCAATTAGTCATTCATTCCTACTCACATTTAGATAAAGTAATTACTATTGTCACAAATAAACTTACAGCTCTTGTATAAGTAATTCCGGAAGAAATATTGATTGCTATTCTTTATACGGTTTTACTTATACAATAGGCTGTTACAACAAAAACTCACCTACTTCATGCAAACTTTACAAACTCACCTCAGTTTCATCTTTATTCTTTTTCTATTTATTAATTTAAATAATAGCTTTTCAAAAAATTCAAAAGAACCAATATCCTCTAAGATTTATGTTAGTGATATACAAAACTTCTACAATGCTTTAGATTTAGCATTGGATGATACATTAAATGCAACTTCTATTTTTAAAGAAAGTTATTTTGATAAAGGGTCAAAAGGTCTAAAAGACTTCTATAAAAGTAAAATTTATAGTGTTGATAAATTTTCTAGGTTTGTCCTACAACATAAGGAGTTTTATTTATCGATAAGAAAAGATATCACTGATGTAGATGACCTTAAGGAAAAGATTCAAACTTACTTCCAAGAGTTTAAAGCTATATATCCTGATGCGACATTTCCAGATATTTATTTTGTCGTTGGTAGATTTAGTTCTAACGGAACGATTTCAAAAAATGGAATAATAATAGGAACTGAAATCCTCTGTCGAACACCTACATCAAAAACTGAAAATTGGAATAAAGATATACTTAGAATAAGTATGTTAAGAGAGCATATTCCAGTAACTGTTTGTCATGAATTGATTCATTTTAACCAAAAGAAAATGAAAAAGGAGAATACAATTCTTGCCAGTAGTTTAAGAGAGGGTTCAGCAGAATTTATCGCAGAACTTATTTGTGGAAATACAGATGGCGACTATACTTCTTTTGCTGGTAAGGAAGAGTACATTTGGAGTGAATTTGATAACTGTAAAGACAATAAAAGTACTTGGAACTCTTGGAGAACATGGGTGAAACAAAGTGAAACAAGACCAAGAAATTCAGGTTATTGGACTGGTTATTTACTTTGTAAGTCATATTTTGAACAGAAAAACTTCGATAAGAAAAAAGTAGTGCATGACATTTTAAATATCAGAAGTTATCATGATTTTTATATCGATTGTAAAATAGACCAATTCATTAAAAATAATTACTCAAAATAAATTATCTTTCACTACTGAACTAAGCTTTTACACTCTAGTTTCCTCACCTATTTTGAAATTAATTATTATTCTACCTTCTCCTAAAATGGACATACAAATTCAACAAGCTAAAATAAATTCAATTCATGAGATCAATGAAATGATTGACATCTCTGTCAATGTATTACAAAAAAAATACTACAAAGAGTCCACAATAATTGTGGGTAAAGAATTGATCCAAGGTATAGAAGATTTAATACTAAATCACTCGTTTTATATCGCCACTTTAGATCACAAAATAATAGGCTGTGGAGGATTTAAAATAGATACAAGTCAATCAGATATCACTGAATTTAAAAGCTTTTTTGTTCATCCTGATTATGCAAAACAAGGCATCGGATCATTATTATTAGAATACTGTATATCATTATGCAAAAAGCTTTCATTAAAGAAAATAGTATTGACCTCAACCCTCTCAGGTGTTCCATTGTATAAAAAGTTTGGATTTGAAAAGATGAAGTCTAATCAAATACTATTGTCGAATAATGATTATTTTGAAGTAATAGAAATGCAACGCTCTCTATAAAAAAGTGAAGAATGAACTATAAGTTTTAGGACTATAATCTCATTACAAACTCAACTTTCATCACTACAAATCATTACTTCCACTTCTTCTTTTTTCATTTGTTCCATCCCCCAATTTCCTAAATATTCAATAAATGGTATAAGTTCTTTTCCTTTATTACTTAAAGTATATTCAACTTTGGGAGGCACTTCCTGATATACTTTTCTAAAGATCAAATCATCATATTCTAATTCACGCAACGTTTGGGTTAACATTTTAGGAGAGATATCAGGTAAAGCCCGACGAAGTTCACCGTAGCGTAAAACCTCCCCACTGTGTAATGCCCATAATATTCTTCCTTTATATTTTCCACCGATGCGTTTAAAGCCATAATCTATCCCACAGACTGCTTTTTTATTATTTTTATCCATTTTTTACCTACTGATTTTCAACATTAATACCCTTTTAGTACCTAGGTTACTAAAAAGTGCATACTTGACCAATATATACTAATATGAACAACTTTGCCTAACAAATCAACAAACAGGATATGAATAATTTAGAAGGAAAAGTTGCAGTAATCACAGGTGCATCGAAAGGTATTGGAAAAGGAATCGCTAAAGCTTTAGCAAGTCAAGGAGTTTATGTTGCTATCAATTACCATAGTGATAAAACAGCAGCTGTTCAACTTGTGGAAGAACTGAAATCGAAAGATTACCAAGCCATGGCTTTTCAGGCAGATGTTTCCAACAAAACAGATGTTACAAACATGTTCAATCAGATAAAGTCAGCAATTGGAAATATCGATATCTTGGTAAACAATGCTGGAGTTTATCATTTTGAACCTATAGAAACAGTTACGGTGGATGAATTTCAACGTCAGATGAATACCAATGTTCTTGGAAGTATGTTGTGTTCACAAGAAGCTTTGTCGCATTTTGGTGACAAAGGAGGAAGTATCGTAAATATTAGTTCTGTAGCTACCACCCGACCTACAGCCTACACATCACTTTATACAGCGACAAAATCTGCAATTGATGGGTTTACGCAAAGTTTAGCTAAAGAACTCGGACCTCGAAATATTCGAGTAAATGCGATATTACCAGGTCTAGTAGAAACCGAAGGAACTCACACGATTGGTACTATCGGAAGTGAAAGTGAAGCCAATTTTGTTGCCATGACTCCTATGGGAAGAGTGGGTCAACCCAACGACATTGCACAAGTGGTCTCTTTCCTAGCTACAAGTGATGCTCAATGGATTACAGGGCAAAAAATAGAAGTGACTGGAGGCTTCTAGCCAAAGTACAGAAAAAATCGCAATAAATTACCACCTCAAAAATTAACTTTAGCATGCGAAAATCAACTGTAAAGGAAATACAAATACGTTTTGACAATGATGTTGAGCGATTTTCAAATCTTGACACAGGTCAGGTAACTACAATAGATGCTACAATCTCTTTAGAAGTATTGACCGAAGCAGCAAAACGTATTGTTCCCAATCCACAACGATTGTTAGATATCGGGTGCGGAGCAGGAAACTATACCATAAAAATGCTTTCAAAAACTCCAAACCTTAACTGTACCTTAGTCGATTTAAGTCAACCTATGTTAGATAAAGCATTTGAACGTGTTTCACTATCTACGACTAAAAAAGTAGAAACAATACAAGGAGATATTAGAGAGGTTGATCTAGAAGAGGAAAGTTATGATATAATTTTGGCCGGAGCTGTTTTACATCACCTTAGGGATGATAAAGATTGGGAAACAACGTTCGAAAAATTATTCAACTTACTTAAACCTGGTGGGTGTTTAATGATATCCGATCTTATAACACAAGAAACTGCACCTCTAATAGAATATACATGGGATAGATACGGAGAATATCTAGAGGGTATTAATGGAGAAAAATACAGAAAACAAGTGATGGATTATATTCAACTAGAAGACTCTCCTAGATCTATGACTTATCAATTAGATTTAATGAAAAAAGTAGGCTTTAGGGTTACCGAAATACTACACAAAAACATGTGTTTTGGAGCTTTTGGGGGGATAAAATAATTTCCCCTGTTAAACATTTGACACCTAAATTTATCCATCAAAAAATTGCGAGTATGTTTCTGCATCATTGTAAAAATTTATGTAGAAATTGCTCGCGATTCTCCTTTCTTAGACCTCAAATATTATCTTTACCTCAAAGCAACTCGAATATATAGACTTTGCGAACTATTGAAATTTGATGACTCTTCAAATGATACCCTTTCTACAGTTTAAATACTAAATAATTAGAAAGGATAAAGTTGAATTGAATCACTACCTAAACTCCCTTGGAAACTCTAATTTTCAATAAATGACCAAAGCCTACCTAAAAGAGTTTAAAGTGCTTTATATAAAATAGATCGTGAATCTATTTATAGACAATTACAATTAAGAAAACTATATGAAATTTTACTTAGTAGACATAAATTCTAAATTAACTGAAGCATGGAGTAAAGTATTTGAAGGGGTTGAGAATGTGGAAGTAAAAAATGAATCTATATTTGACCTATCTTGTGATGTTATAATAAGTCCTGCGAATAGCTTTGGCTATATGAACGGAGGAATTGATTTTGCCATCTCAAAACATCTAGGGTGGCACATTGAAAAGACACTTCAAAAAAAATTGAGAGAGGAATATTTTGGTGAATTACTTGTTGGACAAGCTACTATTGTTGAAACTAATAATGATCAATTCCCATATTTAATTTCAGCTCCAACAATGAGAACACCAATGACAATCTTACGTTCTCCAAATGTATATTTGGCCACCAAAGCGATATTGACTTTACTACTTTATGGAAAGTTGGAAGATGGCACACCGATAAAAGAAAAAATTAAAACGATCGCTATTCCAGGCTTAGGTACTGGTGTTGGCCAAGTTCCTCCGATATTATGTGCCAGACAAATGAGAATAGCTTGGGAAGATGTGTTCAATCAAAAGTATAAGACTGAAGAAGGTTGGGAAGAATTGAGATCAAACTATGCTTATTTCTTTACACATGATGAAAATGATTTGAAATATGACATTCCTTAAAATAATCATGTCTACTTTCATTACTTAAAAATTTTGCAATACTAATTAAACTAACGGAAATGTTTACAGATATATTAATTGAAACTGTATTTATACCTATTGCAGTTCAACTGATCATTTCAATATTCTATTACTTTATAGTCATAAGAAAGGACAGAGATGTATATCAAAAAACATACTCCCTTACTTTAGCTCAAAAAGAAGAAAAAGAACAGAAAGTTAGAAGATGGATGATTTTTTATTTTTTGAGTTTCGCTATAGGAATTGGTGTATTTAGCTGTTCAGCATCACTATTAAGAAGTTTATATTATCAAACTCAAAATGAATTATTTCAAGTGATTTTAGTCCCAAATATTACAAGTTACTCTATAATATTTGGGTTCATGATAGCAGTTCCAATTTCGATATTTATAAATAATTTTCGCAAAAGATGGATAGGTGATTATTATAAAAAACCTTCCTTCTCAATAAGTAAAATATTTGCTTATTTATTCTTGATACTATCTATAAGTTTTACATTTCAGATAATTCGGAAAGGAGTCTATTTTGAGAAGGATTATGTCATAGTAAAAGATTTATTTAGTGATGACATATCAATTCCTTTAAACCAAGTTAGTTCTATCAATCAGGAAAATTCTATTGTCACTTTGTTGTTAAAAAATGGTTTAGATATCTCAATCAATGATATTGAGGTCGATTATAAGAAGCTTTTGAAGTCAGAAGAAATGATAGGTTTAAATAATAAATAAATATTGAATTATAACTATCACTTTTTTTACAGCTTTACTAATCACCTAATTAGTTTTTAATTAATAAATCATTTGTGACCAAAATTAAATTATCACTTTTTAAGTATAAGACTATTTAATACATCACTTTTACTAAAATGATTTTACGACTAAAAAAGCTTATCCTATTAATAACACTATCTACATTAACTTTTTCTTGTGGAAAAAAAGTAGAACAAGCTTTCTCTTTTGTACAGTTATGTGATCCACAATTAGGAATGGGAGGCTATGAACATGATAAAGAAACTTTTGCACAAGCAGTTAAACAAATTAATGAACTAAATCCCGACTTTGTCGTCATTTGCGGTGACTTAGTACATAGTCCCAATGATAGTTCTTATAACGATTTTCAAGAAATTATGAGTGGTTTTACAGTTCCTTGTCATCTTGCGCCAGGAAACCATGATATTAGAAAAGTACCTACAGCACAAACTATTGCTTATTACCGAAATAAAATTGGTAAAGATTACTACCATTTTAAAAATAAGGATCACTTATTTATAATAACGAATACTCAGTATTGGAAGTGTGATGTAGAAAATGAGTCTAACCCACATAATGAATGGTTTGAAAAGACTATCAAAAAAAAGAAAAGTAAACGACACTCTACTTTTGTAATAGGACATTATCCATTGTATACAGAATCTCCTGATGAAAAAGAGCATAACTTTAATTTACCAGAACCTCATAGAAAACAAATCTTACAGTTATTGAAAGACAATAATGCAGTTGCATACCTATCTGGGCATACGCATAAATTAACTATCAATAACTATGAGGATATTGAGTTAGTCAGTGGAGAGACAACAAGTAAAAACTTTGATAAAAGACCTTTCGGTTATCGCGTTTGGACGGTTGATCAAAATGCTGTGGAGCATCATTTCGTTCCTTTAAAAGAAATAAGAGAGATTCAATAAATTGGAAGTTTTATTATTATTTCAACTTATAACATTCACTACATAAAAATCAACTACTGAAATTCATACCTTCATATTTTTTATATAGCTTAGTAATTAGGTTAATGAAAAACGTATCAAATAGTAATTTTTTAGATGAATAAAATAATTTACACTGGGCTTCTCCTATTTGTTTTAAGTTTAATATCATGTGTTGATGGCGATGGAGAAACAAAATATTATGATCCGGACTATAAAGTTTCAGCAAATATTCCTGGAACTATCAAGATGAAAGAAAGTTATGATACCCTTAAACAAGGGTGGCCTATGAAAAGTGTAAATTATAGAAATAATTTAACGGATTGTTCCTATGGAATTGTTGGTAATAAATTCCCTCAAGAAATTTCTAAGGAAGGTTTGATAAAATATGCCGACGTTATGGTAACATGGGCAGAGTGTGATCAAAAAACACGAACAGAAACAAGCCTAGATGGG
Organism: Flammeovirga sp. SubArs3; assembly: GCF_947387565.1. Taxonomy (NCBI): domain Bacteria; kingdom Pseudomonadati; phylum Bacteroidota; class Cytophagia; order Cytophagales; family Flammeovirgaceae; genus Flammeovirga; species Flammeovirga sp. SubArs3. The sequence goes on from NZ_CANDOA010000001.1 coordinate 291,972, forward strand.
AATTTTGCATTAAAATTCGAGTTTGAAGGATGCCCGCCTTTTGGACAAAAAGGGATTACCTACTTTACTGCTGTCAACAATGTAATTTTCACTTTTACAGTTGATTACAATGAGTACAAAGAGGATATTAATAATTTTATTTCATCTATAGCATTTGATCAATTACAAGATTCTCAAAACACAAAATAAATACATTTATTTCGCTCTTAATTACTCCCAATAATTTATTATTTTAGAAGAATAGAGAACGCTATTACCTCTAATACAACTTAAAAACAATATCTCTCAGAACTATCATTGAAACCAATAAATGAAGAGTTACTTATACCTAATACTTCTTATTTTGTGCTTACCTCAGGTCAATGCTCAAGATTGGGAGAAGCGACATTCTTTTGCAAAAACTTACTTTGGTATCGATAATTATATTGCTACAAATTTAGCCAATGGATCTTTTCTGAATGCTAACAATGAAGTGGTGTCATTTCAGAAGCATGGTTTTATTACCCCTTCCATAAATATAGGAGCCACTCATTTTTGGGGACATTCCGACTTCTTTATTTCCATTAATACTACCGATATAAAATTTGGTGAAGATAAAATCGAAAATAGCTATCGTTTAGGAACATTTACGGGATTAAGAGTTTACCCCATAGCCTCAAAAGAGCAATCAATAAGACCGTATATCGGTTATAAGTTTTCACCATTTAGATACACTCAAAAAGATTTAAATAACGATCAATTTAAGTTTACACAAGTAAAGTCGATCGTTGATATCGGACTGGGTATACAGCTAAGTAAATTCTATTTCACTCTAGAATATGGTAGAGTTATCAATCCAGATTTTGATATCTATCTATCCAGAGAAGTGATCAGTCAAGATCAATTCCCAGAACATCTATTTCAGATTGGTGTCAACTATATGATGGAAACTACCAAAGGGGCCAATAACCAACTGAGTAAACAAGCCAATGATCAATTTTCAGCTTCCAATAAATGGGGCTTATTCTTTGGTATTGGGCCATCAGCTTCTTTTCCTATAAAATCATCAAACTATGTCACAGATAAATACCCTTTCTTGGATGATAAAACCTTCCCTGTTATATATCCAGATATTGCCGTAGGATACCATTTTACAAAATTAGACTTCATTAGTGCATTATCTTTTAGACCTATTTCTCAAACAAGAAGTGCTTATGGAATAGAACAAAAGATTAAGCGACATAGTATCAATATGGAGACTTATAAATTTATTGCGGATTATCATGGATTTGTGCCTTATATAGGTTTGGGGTTGAGCTATGAAAAGCTAAGTTTTTCTGAAAAAGATAACGGCCATGAAACCTCTTCATTTAACACCAATGAATTTTCTCCAAACCTTGTCTTTGGTTGGGATATTAGGCCAAGTGTAAAAGGTGATGGATGGGTATTAAGAACTAACTTAAGATATTACCCCTTTTTAGAACTGGAACACCAAGGTAAAAAGTTAAGCTTACAGCATCTTGAGTTTAATTTTATTCAGTTTGTGATATATCCTCAGAGATTAAAACAAATAAAGAAAATAGCATCGACCTACTGATAATCAACCTACTATATTTCTATTTAAATTTATTGATTGAAAAACTACATCATTCATTTGTATGTACAACTAATATTAATACCTTTGGTGTATCAAAATTTAAAAATATGAGCAATTCAGGAAAGTCATATCAGGAATGTTGTTTATACTTTACAGCTAATTCCTTATCGAGATTTATTAATTCGATGGCAGAAGATGCATTCCGTATTACAGGGTTATCGCCTTCTCATGCCTATCTTATGCTTATTTTATTTGAAGAACCCGGCCTTAGTCAAGGAGAATTAAGTGATAAAATCAACGTAAAAGCTTCTACCATGACTCGATTTATTGATAAATTAATTACCAATAAATATGTTGAGCGTATTCAAGAAGGTAGAGTGACTTATATTCACCCGACTGAAGAGGGTAGAAAATTACAGCCAATGATCAATGAGGCTTTAAACAATCTCTATCAAAAATATTGTGAGGTTTTAGGGGAAGAGTTTGCTGTGAAATTGACTGCAGATATCCACAAAGCCAATGAAATTATAAAAAAGAAAGATTAGAATACCTCCTATCTAGGTATTCTTTTTTTGAAATCCAATACTTGTATGTACAACTAATTAAATAAATATGAAAACATTAATGATTTTAGCACACCCTCGTCTTGAAAAATCTGTCGCCAATAAGCGAATTGCAGATGAAATAAAGAATAAAATAGATGATGTGGAAGTGAGAGATATTTTTTCGCTATATCCAGATTATAAAATCGATGTGGAGGCAGAACAACAAGCATTAATAAATGCAGATACTATCATTTTTCAATATCCTTTCTGGTGGTATAATATGCCTGCCATTCTAAAAGCCTGGTTTGATGAAGTCTTTGATTTCAATTTTGCCTATGGCCCAGAAGGGAATAAACTAAAAGGGAAAAACTTCCAATTAAGTTTTACAGTGGGTGGACCTACAGAGGCTTATACTCCAACTGGCTATAACCATTTTAGGATTGAGGAATTAACTAAACCAATGGAACAAACAGCCTATATGGCTCAGATGAACTTTTTAAAGCCTATCTATGAACATGGTATGGTATACGTTCCTAATGTTTATAATACGCAAGAGGCTGTAGAAGCTAGAGCTGATCAACAATTAGAGCGTATTATTTCAGTAATTGATGGATTTAAAAATGAAACACCAGAGGTAAAAATAACCGCTTTTGTAAAAAATTGGTTTGCTCATTTTGATCAGTTAGCAGAAGATGGATATTTCACTCATTCATTGGAAAAAGATGCTCAATTAGTTTTCCCAGAAGGAGAATTTATTGGTCATCAAGGGTTTTCGGAATGGTATTCTGCCATCAAAAAAGAAATCAAACCAGACAATCAACATATTATTGAATCCATCAGTATTACTCCTAATAATGAGTATTTTAATGTAGATTTAGCCGTAAAACTTAAAGCTGAAAAATATTCAGGAGAAGCATTACAATTAAATGTCAAAGAAAAATGGAAAGTGGAAATCACAAAAGAGGGGAATGTGAAAATTCATACCTATAAAGTGAAAGCAGTCTAGTTCCTAATTTATCTATCAAATAATCGTTACATGATATTTCAATTCCCAATTAAAGTTTTGGATTGTCTTAATATCATTTCATTCATCCATTACTCTCAATTATTAAAAGTTTAAATATGAAAAGTCAACAGATGATCAACTTACTTATTCTACTCGGTTTTATAGTATCCATAAATAATACTTCTGCACAAAATAGACAAGATGAACACCTCACTCCTCTTATGAAAGCGGCAGGAGAAGGAAATGTAGAATTGGTGGAAGAACTCATTAATAATGGGGAAAATATCTTTGTCATTGATCCAATAACAGGTACTAATGTTGTTCATTTTGCTGCACAAGGTGGTCATGTTGAAGTCATGAAAATTTTAGTGGAACATGGCGCTGAAGCCATTATTAATCTTCAAGCAGCTAGTAATACTTTTACACCCCTAATGGTTGCTACTTGGTATCAAAATCCAAAAATGATTCAATATCTATTATCACTAGATCATATTAATGCGAACTTAAAAGATCAATATGGTAGAACGGCTGCACAATTCCCTGTTCCTGATAAAGGTTCAAAAGAACTACATCCAATAGACCAAGAAATTTCAGAAATCTTTGCTAAGTATTATAAAAAATATGATCGATATATGGAGCAACATTTTGAAGATAAAGTAACTCCTAAAAATTTACCAAAAGACGTTAACCTAGTCATTCCAAATAATGAAATGGGCAATGGATATCATACCGCAGCATTGGTGGCTTCGAGAAATAATAATATTGAATTATTTAGGAAGATGATTGAAAATGGTGCCGATTTAACGCTTGAAGGAGAATATATGAAAGCTGTTGTTACACATAAGGCTGCCTATATGGGAAATTCAGAGATCATGCATATGATTGTAAAACATAAGGATTTTGATAAAATTAAAAATGCTCAAGGCCCTACTAACGGATATACTCCATTACATGATGCGATATGGCATGGAAATACTGCCACAGCAAAAATTTTATTAGATGCAGGTGTGGACACTTCTATAGTAGCTTGGGATGGACTTACTCCTCTGGATTTAGCTAAGAAAAAAGGCTATCAAGATATAGTGGATTTGTTCCAATAGGCAATCACAAAAGAGCAGGGTAATTTGAATTAAATATCCTGCTCTTTTTTTATTTCAGTCCTCTTAAAACGAAAGATTCAACTATATTCAAAGATCCTCTCTAACATCAAGTCTTCTCCTATTTGAATTACATATAGATACATGGAATGAAATGCTACCCATCAAAAATAAGTATGTGCTTTGTTATTGAAATTTCTATGAGAAAAGTTATTACTTTTGCCGCAAACAACTAATTATATCAATTCACTAATCGAAATAAATAAACTTCATCAACGAAATATGAAATTAAAAACGGGAGTCATTTCAAAGACATTCGACAATAAACTGACTAGACCATTCTATTTGCTATTCGCTCTTATTGTATTGAGTAGCCATGATTTGTATATCAAAATGGAGACCTACTTCTTGAAACCCAATCAGGAAGCATCTTTTAGTTTATACAATGGTACTTTTGAAAATAGTGAAAATACAATTTCAAGAGATCGACTTTTAGATGCTTCAATCGTAGCTCATGGAAAAAGAGTCGCTATTTCAGCCAGCCAGTGGGTAGATCAGGACAGTACGGTAACAAAAGCTATTTTTAAACCTACAGAAGAAGGTACCTATGTCGCTGGTGTTTCTACAAAAGAAAGAGTTTTTCAACAGACGGCTGAAGAATTCAATAGCTATTTAAAACATGATGGTGTTTTGGATATGCTGAATGAGAGAAAATATAGTAACACATTAGATGAGGATGTGGCAGAAAGCTACCAAAAGCATGTAAAAGCCATCTACCAAGTTGGTGATCAAAAATCTGAGGACTGGAAGACCATCTTAGGATACCCTATTGAGTTTGTACCAATGGATAACCCTTATGCTAAACATAGTGGAGAATCTCTTGATGTACAATTACTATTGGACGGCCAACCTCTTGCCAACCAAATAGTATATGCAGATCATGTTTCAGGACATCATACGCATGACGGTCACACTCACAGCCATGATCATGGTTCGGATCATGAACATACGCACACTAACGGTAAACAGCTACGAACTAATGACCAAGGGGTCATTACAGTGGGCTTACCCGAAGATGGTATTTATTTTCTTCGAACTATCCATATGAAAAAGGTAGAAGGCAATAAAGATTATACACATCAATCTAAATGGAGTACACTAACTTTTGAAGTGACACATGAACATGGCGAACATACACATACGCATGATCACGACCACAATCATGACCATGAAGAAGGGATTCCAACTTCACTGTTTGTGATCGTCAGCTTATTTATAATCGCTACATTATTTATGTATTTTAGAAAAAACAACTAAGATGAAATTGAACTTTAAAAAGGTTTTCTTCCTGTTTCTATTATTTCTTCCATTGATTGGATTTGCACATGATGTTACTAGTGCCGATCAGGAAACATTACGTAACGGTGGTTTATGGGCATATATTCAAGTAGGTGCAACTCACATGCTGACAGGGTATGATCACCTACTTTTTCTAGCAGGAGTGGTATACTACTTAAATGGCTTCAAAGATATCTTAAAGTTTATCACCGCTTTTACTGTAGGACATTGTATCACATTAATTGGTGCTACGTATTTAGGAATTACTGCTGATGAACATTTAGTTGATGCAATCATTGCTTTGAGTATACTTTATAAAGGTTTTGAAAACCTTGGTGGCTTCGAAAAATTCAATGTCAAGTCTCCGAACTTATTACTTATGGTTGTTATTTTCGGACTGATTCATGGCTTTGGATTATCGACCAAATTGCAATCTTTTGATATGGGACAGGGTGAGTTCCTACCTAAGATTTTATGTTTTAATCTGGGTGTAGAATTAGGACAAGTATTAGCTTTAATTCCTATTGTATTCATCATTACCTTATCAAGAAAAAACAAAGATTTTCCTGCTTTCTACAAGGCAGTCAATTGGTATTTAATTATTGCAGGTTTTGGCCTATTCTTATATCAAATGTCAAGGTTTTACTCGGGTCATTAATTGATCCAAAAATCTATAAAAAACAAAAAGTAGAATATCGATGATTTATAAATTATATTGGTATTCTACTTTTTTATTTAGCTAAAAAAATATGAATCCTGAAGTTCCTATCATCATTATTGCTATCGCTATCCCTTTATTTTTTCTTTGTCTTAGATTTTTCAAAAAAAGAAATATTAGCACTCAGAAAAACAGGCTTTGGATCGCGCTAGGTTTTACCTCTTTTGTTAGTCCTGTGATTTATATCCTTGTTATTCTGTCTTGGCTATGGTCTAATTCCTATTACAGTAAAACAGAGTTTAATGCAAAAGTTTGGGAAAGTACAGAATTGGAACGCTACAGAATGTCGGAAGATATTATCGAAAGTAAGATGCTTTTGGGTAAATCCGATCAGGAAGTAATTACATTGCTAGGTCCCGATTATATCTACTATAATAAGACTACAATCACATATATGTTAGGTTTCGTCCCTGGGTTATTTAATATTGATCCCGATTATCTTGAAATCACCTTAGAAAATGGTATTGTAGTAAGTGTTACCCAATATGAAGGTTAAACATTTCATGACTATTCAAGTTTAACTATCAGAAATTATCCGTACCCAAGACCAAAAAGTATAACTCTTCTACAAAAATGTTTAAGTTCTAAAGCCCTTTCTGTCTTTACCTTTGTCCTAGATCATTTTTAAAGAAGAACTTAAAATAATTACAAGATGAAAAATGCAATAGTTTGGATATCAAGTTCTACTAGAATTAATGTAAGTTATATTATTCTATAATCGGTTGATATAGGGTTCTATACCTAACAAATCCATAAGAAAATTCAATTGTAATAACATTTCATTGAAACATATAAATCAAAATAAATGAAACGTATCATTAAATGGTTATTTATCACTGTAGGTATTTTGATATTATCTGTGGTAATTATTGGAACTGCATTTATTAATATTAGTCCGCAATTTGGAGGATCTGCCAGTCAGGATCAACAGTTAAGTTATGCAGAAACCGGTCATTATCAAGATGGGATATTCATCAATGATGAAGAGATTATTATGGAGTACAACTGCCATAGTATCACAGCGATGCTAAAAGAAACGATGAACCCAGATCCTAATGTAGCTCCACATCAAAATATTGATGTGCTTAAAATGGATCCTCAATCGATAGGTACTTTACCGGACTCATTACCTAGAATCACTTGGTTAGGTCACTCGTCATTCTTAATAGAAATTGATGGTAAAAAGGGCTTAATTGATCCTGTTTTTGGTCAATACGCTGCTCCACACCCTTGGTTAGGAAGAGCTCGATTCAATAAGGAAATGCCCATAACTATTGCTGATTTATCTAATATTGATTTTGTAATTATCTCTCATGATCACTACGATCATTTGGATTATGAATCGATTGATGAATTAAAAGAAAAAGTGAACCATTTCTATGTTCCGCTGGGTGTTGGAAATCATTTAAGAAGATGGGAAATCAGTGATGATAAAATCTCAGAGATGGATTGGTGGCAAGAAGCCAAGTACAAAGATTTAAAAATAGTACTCACCCCATCAAGACATATGTCGGGAAGAGGGTTAAGCGATCAATCTGCTACACTTTGGGGATCATGGGTGATACAAAGTCAAAACACTAATATTTACTTTAGTGGCGATGGTGGTTATGGAAAACACTTTAAAGAAATAGGAGAAAAATATGGCCCATTTGATGTAGGTTTAATGGAATGTGGACAATACAATGAGCTTTGGAGAGATGTTCATATGATGCCCGAAGAATCCGTTACTGCTGCCCAAGACATCCAAGCGAAATTAATTGTCCCTATACATTGGGGATCATTTGCGTTGGCTACTCATTCGTGGACTGATCCTGTAGAAAGGATCGTTAAAGCTGCAAAAAAAGAAAATATGCCAATTGCAACGCCAAAAATTGGTCAATCTATATTGATTGATGGAGAGCTGAAAACAGATTATACACATTGGTGGGAAAGTAAACGCTACGCAATGATGAGATAGACATTGAAAAGACTACATCTTTAGAAAGGTGTAGTCTTTTCTATTTTACGTAAAAATGCATTCAGAAATAAATAGTATTTTTAATACCTAAGAACAAGAATCCATCAATTATTTACGTATCATGAACATCAAGAAAATTATCTACTCTACTCAACGCCCTGCCCTATATGAAAAATGAACCACCTTTATGTGGACAGATCCTTATATTTCGAAACAATTACTTCAAATTCATCTGAACCCCGATATTGACCTTGCTAGCCGTAAACAATCTTCTATCGAAAAAACCGTCAATTGGATTCTTGAACACTTAAAAGTGGAGAAACCTTTAAAAATTCTGGACCTAGGATGTGGTCCAGGTTTGTATACCAAAATTCTTGCAGAAAAAGGACATCAAGTCACTGGTATGGATATCTCTAAAAACTCAATAGAGTATGCCACTTCCTCAGCAGACAAAAACGGCCTTTCTATTCATTACAGAAATGAAAGTTATCTTGAAGCTGATTTAGGAACTGAAGAATATGACCTCATTTTACTTATCTATACTGATCTCGGTGCTTTAACTCCTTCAGAAAGAGCTCCTTTACTCATCAAAATAAAAAATGCCCTAAAGAAAGGTGGTTCATTTATTTTTGATGTATTGAAAGATAAAGACTTTACGAAAAAGGCATCACCCAAATCTTGGGATGCAGTAGAAGCAGGCTTTTGGAAAGGTACACCACACTTGGCCTTATCAGAATCATTTTTGTTTGAAGAGGAGAAAGTTCTCCTTTCACAACATACCATTATCGACGAAAATGATACTACAGATATCTACCGTTTTTGGACTCACTTCTTCTCCAAAAAAGATGTTTTAGAAATGATAGCCTCTCTAAATTTTTGCAATGTTACTTTTGAAGAAGGTTTACTCCCAAAAAGCGATATGTGGAATGGCGATAATGTATTGTTTATCAAATGTGATAAATAAGAAAGAATCAATTAGTTTTGGAGAATTAAAACAACCAAAAGCTATTCATAATTGTAGAATCGCTTTACTCATCAATTTATTTAGAGATTGCAACAATTATTTGATAAAATCAGAAACGACATTCCATTGTCACCCGAAGCAGAGGAACATATTTATTCGATCGGGGAAATAAAGAATATATCTAAAGGTGACTTATTAATACAACAAGGCCATACTGTTCATACAACTTTCTTTGTTACTGAGGGGTGTTTACGTTCTTTTTATGTTGATAAAGATGGGAAAGAACATACCCTACAATTTGCAGTAAATGATTGGTGGATAAGTGATTTTATGGCCGTCTACAACCAAGATGTTGCATCACTTACTGTTGAGTGTATACAAGACTCTAGAGTCATCGAATTTCAGATGGAACAATTGCAAGAGATTTACCCTTTATTCCCTGAATTTGAGACATTTCAAAGAAAGAACTTGGAACGTCATGTGATGCACTTACATAAAAGAATTCTAAATCAGCTTAGGTTAACAGCTACCGAAAGATATGAATTATTCATAAGACAATATCCTAATATAGAACAGTTTACCCCTAACTATTATATTGCTTCTTATCTTGGTGTAACAAAGGAAAGTTTAAGTAGAATACGAAAATTAAAAGCTCAGAAGTAGCTTTGTTATCATAGGGTAATTTCTAAGAGATCTTTATCATGTAACTTTGTGAATTGAATATAAAATCACCAAAAGTTATGCTAAAGAAAATTCTTGGATTATCACCAAAATTAGAGTCTGATGGCTCATATAGCCCGTCTAAATTGGCGTTAATGATAGGAACATCGAAAAAAACTGACTATGAAAATATCTCTTACAATCAATACAAAGGTGAAAAAACTAAGATTTTAGTCATCTTTACAGAAGAGAAAAATCTTAAAATGAAGAACGGTAAATACTTCTCAACAGGCAACCACCCTGTTGAAGCACTATTACCAATGCTTCATCTGAAAAATGCTGGGTTTGAATTTGAAATCGCAACCACTACTGGTAAGCCTGTCGTATTTGAAATGTGGGCTTTCCCAGATAACGATATCGCTGTGAACACCCTATACTATGATCTGAAATCTGAATTTGATAATCCTGTTAAACTCTCTGATTTTATAAACCTATCTTCTCATCGCCCAGAAGATTATGCAGCAGTCTTTATTCCGGGAGGGCATGGAGCCATGATTGGAATTCCTGAAGATAAAAATGTAGATAAAGTCTTAAGATGGGCTGATGAGAATGAACTGTTTACTATCAGTTTATGTCATGGTCCGGGAGCTTTTTTAGCTACTACATTAGACGATCAAAAGTTCCTTTATGAAGGGTATAACATGGCTGTTTTTCCAGATTCTGTGGATAATCAAACGCCAATGTTTGGATACTTACCCGGAAAAATGCCCTATGGGTTAAGTGAAAAACTTAAAAGCCTCGGAGTATCTCTAATGAATACAAAAATGGATAAAACGGTTTGTCTTGATAGAAAACTGATTACTGGAGCTAGTCCTTTAGCCTCTAATGAGCTTGGTAAATTAGCTGCTAATACCTTATTGAAAGAATTAAGTTAAAAGGGTATTATCCAAAAAAATATTATTACGGTCTGTGGATTTGTTCATCACCATTGAATGAATTTACTGGCCGTTTTTTTATTCAATTAACTCTTTTAATAGTATTTTTAATGGTGATTCATTGAGTTGAAAGGACTAAAAAGTCTAGTTTTCATAACCTTCTATTGTCATTTCATGAGAAATATTATTATCAAAGGTGCAAGGCAAAACAATCTTAAGAACTTGGACTTAGAAATACCAAGAAATAAGATTGTAGTATTTACGGGTGTTTCTGGATCGGGAAAATCGTCTTTGGTTTTTGAGACCATAAATGCTGAAGCACAACGTCAGCTGTACGATACTTTTAGCACTTTTGCGAGAAGCAGAATGCCAAAATACGAACAAGCAGACTACGACTTGATAGAAAATTTATCTCCTGCAATATTAATAGAACAAAAGCGGTTTTCAGGTAATTCTAGATCTACTGTAGGTACTGTAACGGAAATATACACTTACCTTAGATTATTATTTTCTCGTATTGGTTCTGAATTTATTGGAGGTTCTAACCACTTTTCCTTTAACTCTCCTGAAGGGATGTGTGAGCACTGCAGTGGAACCGGATTCGCCACTAAAATTGAAGTTGATGCCCTCATAGATTGGAATAAAACAATTAATAATGGTGGCATTTTATTTAGTGATTTCAAAGTAGGTTCTATCTATTGGAAACAGATTGTGATGTCCAATTTATTTGACTGCGATAAGCCTTTCAAAGATTTCTCTGAAAAAGAGAAACATGACTTCTTATATGCAAAAAGTATTCGACATGATTTTGGAGATGAGGAAGGTTTTCTGAAAGGTAATTATGAAGGTTTGTACCGTAAAATCAATCGCCTGTATCTGAATAAAGATATCGCTAGTCTTTCGAAAAAGAAACAGGATGTGATCAAAAATTATATCCATCAAGGAACATGTGACCAATGCCACGGTGCTCGTCTAAATGCAAAAGCTTTATCAGTAACTATCCATCAAAAAAACATATTTGAATTATGTGAGATGCAACTAAATCAGTTATTTGATTTTATCTCACAAATAAAAAATGAGAGGGTAGTAACAGTGCTGGAACAAATACAATTGCGTTTACAATATCTGATAAATATTGGCGTCGGGTACCTCAACTTATCGAGAGAAACCAGTACATTATCAGGAGGAGAAGCACAACGAGTAAAACTTGCTAAACAACTAGGCAATAGCCTTACTGAGATGATCTATATACTTGATGAACCAAGTGTTGGACTCCATCCTAGAGATGTTCATTTAGTCAATGAATTATTCAAAGAACTCAAAGCAGGAGGAAATACAGTCTTAATTGTTGAGCATGATCCTGATGTGATTAAGATTGCTGACCATATTATCGATATCGGTCCTCATGCTGGTGTGAAAGGTGGTGAAATTATGTATCAAGGTGATTTTAAGGGCTTACAAAAAGCAGATACACTCACCGGAAAGTTCTTACATACTCCGATTCCTAAAAAGGGTCCAATAAGAAATTCAAATGAGTACTTCACAATAGAAAATGCTACATCCAATAACCTAAAGAATATTACCGTAAAGATTCCAAAGGAGTTATTTGTCTGCATTACTGGCGTTGCCGGATCTGGAAAAAGCTCATTGATACATCAAGAGTTCTTGAAGAAAAACGCTAAAGCAATTGTAATTGATCAAAGTCCAGTTGGACAATCTGAACGTTCTAATTCGGCCACCTATACCGGTGTATTCGATTTGATTCGTAAAGTGTTTGCTAAACAGAATAAAGTAAGTAGTGCATTATTTAGTTTTAATTCAAAAGGCGCCTGTCCAAAATGTAATGGATTAGGTTATATCACGATAGACATGGCATTTTTAGATGCTGTTAAATCGAAGTGTGAAGAATGTAATGGAAAACGATATAATCATGAAGTACTCACCTATAAGTATCAAGGAAAAAATATCCATGAAGTATTAGAACTTACGATTCAGCAAGCCTACGAGTTCTTTGCTATCAAGGAAATTCAATTAAAACTAAAGCTGTTAATTGATGTAGGACTTGGCTACTTAAAACTAGGACAACCTCTTTCTACATTATCTGGAGGGGAATGTCAGAGAGTGAAGCTAGCTAGTGAATTACATAAAGAAGGAAATATCTATATTATGGATGAGCCAACAACGGGCCTTCATATGTCAGATATTCAAAAAATTATTGAGTTAATGAATCAATTGGTAGATAATGGAAATTCATTAATCGTTATCGAACATAATTTGGATGTGATTAATAATGCCGATTGGATTATCGATATTGGACCTGAGGGAGGTATTGCCGGAGGGGAATTAGTTTTTGAAGGAACACCAGATAAGATCGTACTTTCGAAGACAAGTTACACAGGCAGATATCTAAAGGAATATAAGAACGCTTTCAAGTAAAACAGTCACTCTCTCAATAAATGATTTAATAAAATGAAAGAAACTATACTAAAATTCAGTCAGCTATTATCAGAAGGAAAAGAGTATATTGAAAACTCTTCTATTGAAGAATTCACCAAAAAAGAAAGGCCAGAAAAATGGTCAAAACAAGAGATCTTAGGTCATCTTATTGACTCGGCAATAAATAATCTTCAACGTTTTACGGAAATTCAATTTGAGGAAAAACCTTATGTTATCAGAAAGTACAACCAAGATGAGTTGGTAAAGGTCAATGATTATCAAAATGCCAATCATACCGAACTACTTCATTTCTGGATGTCGATAAACCATAGAATTATAGCAATTATGAAACTCCAAACGGAAGTAACTTTAGGATACAAAATTGTATTAGGTGATCATGAAATTTCGGATTTAAAGTATCTCATGCAAGATTATGTTGCTCATTTAGAACATCATCTCCAACAACTAACCATCCAAAGTAAATAATATATCTTCCACATTTTCTGTATATAAACTATTTATCGCTCTTTGTCTTTTAAGATTCGGGCAATACTTTGAAAGCAATACGACATCTTTTAACAGGATAAATAATTAGAATTACAACATCAATTTTTTAAGTATAGAAATGTTGTAATGAAAAAATTCACTCTATTTTTAATATTAGCAAGTCTGGTATTTACCTCCTCAGCACAAACTTGGGAACAAATGAATGCTTCAAAAAAAGAAGCAATGGAACATTTTAATGAAGATAAATTTGGAATGTTTATTCATTGGGGACTGTACTCCATTTTAGGAGGAATGTATAAAGGTCAAAAAATTGATGATATAAAAAGTCCAGATCCTGGTGTTGCAGAGTGGATTCAAGCAAGAGCTAGAATTTCTAGAGAAGAATATTCAAAACTAGTTGATCAATTCAATCCTGTAAAATTTGATGCAGAGGAGTATGTGTTGCTATTGAAAAATGCAGGGATGAAATACTTGGTCATAACTTCTAAGCATCATGATGGTTTTGCACTTTTTGATTCTGAACATAGCACATTTGATATAGGTTCTACTCCTTTTAAAAGAGATATCATCCAAGAATTATACGATGCCTGTCAGAAACATAATATTGATTTTGGGGTATACTATTCCCATAATATCGATTGGAATGATGCGAATGATTGTAACATTAAAAATTACTTAGATTATACAGGAGAAGTTTGGCCAGAACCTGCCGACTTTAAAGGCAAAAAACGCAGAACAATGGGGGCAAACCTTTGGGATCCATCTCCAAATACATTTGATGACTACTTATATAACAAGGCGTTTCCTCAAGTGAGGGAATTACTCACAAAGTTCCCAAATATTAAATTTATGTGGTACGATTTTGCTCACTTTTTAACGAAATACCAAAGTTTTCAATTTTATAAAACGGTGTACGATATCAACCCTAATGTGATTGTTACTGATAGAGTGGGGCATGGTTTGGGTGACTACAAAATTCCTGGGGATAATAAGATTCCTACGGTAGAAGAAATGGAAGGCAAACCTTGGGAGACGGTAGGAACTTTCAACCATTCTTGGGGATATAAAGAATATGATAACGATTGGAAATCTCCTTATGAGTTAATCTATTGGCTTACTGCTATTGCTTCGAGAGGAGGCAATTACATGTTAAATATTGGACCTAAAGGTGACGGATCTATTCCAGCACAAAACATTGAAAACTTAAAAGCTTTAGGCAAGTGGACTAGCGTAAATGGTAAAGCAATTTATGGAACGCATAAATGGAAAATTAATCAGGAAAGTGCTGAAATAGATAAGAACGAAAAAGGCTACGGCTTTAAAGAAAAGTTTGCAGCATCTGATTTCTGGTTTACTGCAAAAGGAGATAAAGTATATGCTATCGCTTTAGAAAGAGGTAAAACAGCTCTTATTAAAAGTTTTGCTAATGAGGATATCAAAGACGTAAAACTGTTAGGTTACGATAAGAAATTAAAATGGAAACAAACTGATGATGGGTTATCAATTGTTCTACCTAAAAATAAAGATAATCAAATTGGCTTTGCTGTAGAGGTGACATTAAGTAACTCATTATAGAGTATTTTGAGGAATATACAAGGCTCCCAACCATTAAACTAATGTTTGTTTAGTGGTTGGGAGCTTTCATATTACATGCTCATCAAGCACCTAAAAATACTCTTGATACTTCAGCCGTATTTCTCGACCAGTCAATATCATACACTTCATCTGCTTCTTCTATATTATCAACAACCGTCAGACTTTGTACTTCCGATTTAAGCTTTAATAATTGACCAATTTTTAATTTAGCATCAAGTTTTTTGATCAAGGCTTCTACACCTTCTGTATTTAAATTACGAATCAATTGTCCTTGAAAAATCATTTCTAACCAAATGATTTCTCTTGTTTCAATTGCTAAAACTCCAAATACCAATCCTTTCGTTAAAGTCTGATTTACTCTCACTTGATGTTGTACCGTTGTCGGATCGTAAGCCACTCCACTTTCAGAGATTTTCATAGGATGTTTACTATTCATCCAGCCAACAACTAGATTCGGAGATAAACTACCATTTGTGTAAGAGTTGCAGGTGAAAGTAACATACTTTGCATTGAGCTTTTCTAACCTAGAAAGATCTACATCTATATATTCGGCGGTCCCCACTTTTTCAGGAATATACTGTATATCTCCACTGTGCTGACATCCTGGAATTGTTAATTGAGAATATGAGCAAAATTCTGATTTACCTTCATAGGCAACATGACAACTTAAATCCATATCTAAGTGTTGAGCCGATAAACCCTCTCCCCACTGTAAAAATAACCTGACCGTATCTCCCTCCACCTTATATTGAGTTCCCATTAATCCACTAGAAATATCCTGAATCGTTTCAGAACGGTCTCCAATGGCAATAGGAATATTAAATAGACTCTCTTCAATATATATCGTTGAATGTTCATTATTCTCGGCTAAAAACTTCTTTTTCATACATTTCAAACTAAGGTCTTTTACCAACTCCTGCATATTGCTTAGTTCTTCATGGGTATACAATTGAAGCAACTTATTAGGAGGAATCATTTTATTTACTCCTCCCAAAGGATTCACTGACCTTGATACATTCTTATCAAAATAATTTTCAGCATACATATCTAAAGTAAATACTAGTCGTAATGGAACTTGATCCATTATATCTTCAAAATGTTGGATAGTGATATCTCCACCAAACCAAAGCATATTAGAAAACAATGAGCGAGCAAAAATTCCTGGTCGTTTTTTTAATAACTGAAAAGTACTTTCAGCATCTGATTTCATTTTGAAATGATCCACTTTACCCTGCCATACCTCATACTTTTCATTATAAAAAGTATCCATTAAAAGAGATAACTGACTAAAGCCTTTTCTTTTGCTATATTCTGATAATCGTAATGCTCTAATCACTCTCACCCAAATGTTTCTTTTCGGGTGCATTAGTTCACATTGAGACTGAATGTCCATCGAAAGGCTATTTAACCAAAATGCATATTGACGACACTCCTTTCTTGTAAATTTCAGCTTAAGTTTATTTTTCGCTTTTTCTTCTGCAAGCGTACTTTGGCCTGATGCTGAATGTAAATGGTTTGAATTTTTCTTATTGCGGCGAACGATCACTTTTGGCTCAACAAGCTGAAGGAAACCCGTATGTTTAAACCATAAATATCTAAGAATATCATTTGGTGATTTAAACAATGTATTCCCTTCCTCAATTTTACCCTCTTCGACTAATGCATCTATCACAAACATTAGCGTTTCTTTTATTTTAATATCTGTATGAGGTAGTACACCAAACTCATTGATCAAGATTTTTAAATCCTCTCTTTGAGTGGCATCTAAAGCAACAGGAGAAGAGAGAAGATCTGCTAAATACTCTTTTAATTGATCCATAGACCATAGTTTCAATACCTTCAACTTATTCACTGATGGCAGTAAGTCTAATTGATCAAATTGAAACGGAGTACCACAAAATGGACATCCGTTGTATCGTTCCAATGGAAAAGTGTGCTCTGGTATATGATGGCCACATTCTAAAATCACCCCATTTTGATGTTGAAATAACTGAGCAAATAGTGTAATAATATGATCTTTTATTGACGCCCCAGTAGGTATATCCCATTGTCTAACCAAGGGAGTCCAATTCTTATTTACCCCTGTGACTTCTTTTAAGAGATCCAAAATCTCGAATAGAGTTTCTTGAGAACATTGATTCACTTCTTTCAATAATTCCTCAGAAAATGTAAAGCCTAATTTAGTACAATTAGCCACCAATAATGTAGTGGTATGATGTAAGTGAGATCCACTAATTCTCGTTTTCCATTGTGTAGGGACTACCAATGCGTTTTTTCTTAACGCTACTTTTAATATATCTGATTTCATAATAATTAGTTTAAATCAGGTAATCTTGCTTCTAATTAGTTATCAATAATGGTGGGGACGGATCCCCTGAAGTAAGAAGCAATTGACCTTGATTATATTGGGTAATTTAGAGACTTTTGCCAACCAATCGTTCTCCTTTCGGAGACCAGGATTCGAACCTGGATTATAGAAGTAAGCCTCTATTGACCCATGAGTAAACAATACATCAGTATCTAATTTTGTAGGACAGGTAGGATTCGAACCTACGACACAGATACCCAAAGTATAGGAGTAAATTTGATTTGACCTCACTATGGTAATTTAATAACATAGTCTGGATTCGAACCAGTTTAAACCGTTCTGTAGTAAGTTAGTATTGACCAATGTTCGGTAATCATCAAATTATCTTGCTCTACCTACTGAGCTACTGTCCTAGTATGAGGAAGGTGACTACGCAATAGTTGCGTAGCCTTATTTTTTCTTTCTCCAAGGGGCATTTTTATTATGATCACCTGCCATAATAGAACCATAAGGTAAAATCTCGTCGACTACTTCACCTAAACCGAACTCTTTCATCTGTTGTCTTACAGTGTCAGCATTCTTATAGGCAGAAGGTAATTCTGAAATATCTATTTCGTTAGAGTAGAATCTAACATCTAACCCTGCAGTTTCATCAGCAAAAATTTCTGCATCAGTTTTATGATCATTATTTCTCTTATGCTGAGTTCTACTCATATTTCTTCCTGCACCATGTGGAGCAAAGCCTAAATTGGTAGCACTTTTTTGTCCTTTCACTACTAAAATTTGTGATGCCATGTTTAATGGAATCAACCTTAAATCAGAGTCTTCCGGCATAAAAGAAGGATGTAAGGGTGTCGCTCCTTTCGCATGATAAAAGTGATTACCTTCTTTGAATACAAAGTTATGCTCATTCCAGAACCTATCTTTGACATCCAATTGAAGTTTATCTGCAATATCATCATGTATACAAGTATGATTTTGCTTGGTCCAATCTCTCATCACTTGTAAAGCCTTCCAATACTCCTGTCCTTCCTCCGTATCAAAAGGAATCCAAGCATTTTGCTTTAAGGTTTTAGGAGAAAGATTCCTTCTAAATTTTTCCGCTACCTTCATCCCTGCCTTAAATAACTTCGCTCCAGGAGCTCTCGAACCATGATGAGTTACTACAACTGTATGTCCAGTAGCTTTCGATATCCCGACATAAAGAAAATGATTTCCATCTCCTTGAGTACCTAGGTGTTTTCTTGCATCTTGGATCATAAATCTTTGATTCAAGAATGAATTTCCATTGAAAGCTGCTAACAAATCTGCAGGAAATCTATATTGATCATCTCTACTTCTACCTCCAGGACCAAAGTGTGTGGCCTCATGAGCTGCATCCAATACTAGCTTGGGATCAACTTTTCCGTAATCTGAAAGCATTAGCGAGCAACATATATCTGCACTGTGCATACCTGGGTGAATAGCATTTTCTGTCACCACTACCCCACCAACTGGGATTGTTCCCTCTGGTCCACTTGGACAAGCATCTGGCATAATAGCTCCGTCTACCACTGTTGGTGTTTGCATCACTTTTTGCATTGTATTTAATACTGATGCTACATTCGATTTTTCTAACTCATTCTCTGCTTTAATATTGATTGAAAAATCAATAGGTTGATCATGTAAATCCATTACCGGAGCCGTTTTAAATTGCTCTAAGTAAGTCTTCATTTCATCATCGGTAAGTGAGTTGGCATTGATATGCTCTATCGCTTTCTTAAACCATTTCCCTGGTCTATATCCTAAATCTATTAGTGTATTTCCATTAATCATTTTCTTTTCCATTTGATTGTGTTTTTGATAACAATTCAAAGGTGAAACTCAACTACGCAATGAATTTGCGTAGAAGTAAATATTTTTTAATTTTTGTGATATGGCACAAAATAAGAATGCTTTAATACGTTACAAAACGATAGATAAATGTCTGCAAAACAAGTACAAAGAGTGGACTTTAAATGATTTAATAGAAGCTTGCTCTGAAGCGTTGTATGAATATGAGGGCAGAGACATCAACGTAAGTAAACGTAGTGTTCAGCTCGATATTCAAATGATGAGGAGTGATAAATTAGGATACAATGCTCCCATTGTTGTCTATAATAAGAAATACTACAAATACGAAGACGACAACTACTCTATCATGAATATCCCTTTAAATGAAAATGATATGAGTATTTTATCGGAGACCGTAGAAATGCTAAAGCAATTCAAAGACTTTTCCTTGTTTTCTGAATTGGGAGGTATCATTCAACGTTTAGAAGACAAAGTCTATTCTGAGAAAACCAACCAGCCCTCGATTATTCATCTAGATAAAAATGAAAACTTAAAAGGTCTTCAACATTTAGATATTATCTATCAAGCGATATTAAAAGAGGTAACTTTAGATATAAAGTATCAATCATTCACAGCAAAGAATCCATCAAAGGTGGTGTTTTTTCCATACATACTGAAAGAATTTAATAACCGGTGGTTTGTCATAGGAAAACGACAAAAAAATAGAGTAATCCTCACTTTTGCATTAGACCGAATTATGGAAATCGACTACAATCTAAAGGTCGACTATGTAAAAGAAAACTTTGATGGAGATGAATATTACAAAGACACTATTGGGGTAACGGTAATGAACAAAAAGCAACTTCATGATTGCCATCTAAAAGTCAATGCTTTTAATGCTCCCTATGTGATTACCAAGCCAATTCATCATTCTCAAAAACTTATCGAAACCTATGATGATGGTAGTGTTGTAGTATCTGTAAGAGTACATCTCAATTATGAGTTTGAAAGAATAATATTAGGGTTTGGTGATAGTATGGAGGTACTAAAACCTTGGAGTTTAAAAAGTAGAATAAAACAAAGACTTAAAAAGGCCTTTCACAATTATCTAACGGAAGAGGAAGAACAATGCAAAGATTAATAGATAGTATCAAAGCTTATATTACATTAGATCAAGAAGAACTTTCTATTTTAGAAGAGTCTCTATCCATCAAACAGTATACAAAGAAAGAAGTCATTTTTAGCGAGGGCCAAGTAGCCAATGAGCTTTACTTTGTTACTAAAGGCTGTGTACGACTATTTTATAATGTAGAGGGAATCGACAAAACAGCTTTTTTCTATACTGAAGGACAATTCATCTGTGCTGGCGAAAGTTTTACCTTTGGAACACCTGCTTTGGAAAGTTATCAAGCCATTGAACCTACAGAGTTGATTATTTTTACTAAATCTGATATTGAAAAACTAACTCGCCTAGTTCCAAAAATGGAAGTGATTGCAAGAGTGGCGGTAGAAAATGAATTAATTACAAGTCAGAAAATCATTGCTTCTTTTGTCACCAAATCTGCTAAAGAAAGATATCGTGATTTACTAAATACTCAAAAAGAATTATTCCAAAGAGTTCCTCAACAATTTATTGCTTCCTTCTTGGGTGTATCTCCTGAGACCTTAAGTAGAATAAAAGCTAGAGTTCACAAAGAAGACCTTTCTTGACGATCGTCAAGAGAATTCTAATCTGCTGCCTGTACCTTTAAAACATCATTAAATAACAAAGAAAATGAAGCATGTATTAGTAGTAGGTGCAACCGGTTATCTTGGGCAATACCTAGTCAAAGAACTTAAAAACAAAGGTTTTTGGGTTAGAGTTTTGATCCGCAAAGAGAGTCAAAAAAGCCTTTTTGAACAGGTAGATGATTTTTACGTTGGTGAAATCACAAAACCTGAAAGTATTCAAGACTTAACTCAAAATATTGACTGGGTAATTTCAACGATTGGAATCACCCGTCAGAAAGATGGTCTCACTTATATGGATGTCGATTACCAAGGCAATGCCAACTTATTAGCGTTAGCAAAAAAAGATAAGGTAGAGAAGTTTCAGTATATCTCTGCTCTTAACGGTGACCGATTGAAACATCTAAAAATCTTCGAAGCCAAAGAGAAGTTTGTAGATGAGTTAAAACAATCTGGTTTATCGTATTCCATTGTAAGACCTTGCGGTTTCTTTTCAGACATGAAAGATTTTCTTGATATGGCAAAAAGCGGTAGAGTTTATCTTTTCGGTGACGGAAGCTTAAAAATGAATCCAATTCACGGCGAAGACCTTGCAAAAGTATGTTTGCAACTGATACAAGGAGACAACAAAGAATCCACAGTTGGTGGACCCGATATATTTACTCAAAACGATATTGCTACTTCAGCATTGCAAGCATGGGGTAATCCTATTAAAATCAGTCACCTGCCTGATGCAATAAGAAAACTTACGATCTGGTTATTAAGAACATTTACATCATCAAAAACATATGGCCCATTTGAGTTTTTCTTAACCGCAATGGCCTTGGACAATGTAGCCGATGTGTATGGAGATCATCACTTGGAAACCTTTTTTGTCAGTGAAGCTAAAAAGCAAAAAGCAAGTTCCATCACCCAGAAGTGAAATTCTGGGCTTCGATAACTTATCCTTCCACTTTCTTCAATGCTCGATTCAAACTTCTTATTGTCACTCCTAAATAAGAAGCCATGTTCTCTTTGGATAAAGGTACTTCCTGTTTTGCTTGAAGTTCTAATAGTTTACCTAAACTATGTTCTATTGTATAAAGTTGTTGAAACGATGCTCTACTAGATGTATTGATAATTCTTTCTGCAAAAACGTCTAACAGCAAATTATTCAGAGCAAGATCCGTCTTCACTAATTCTGAAAAGTAGTCATAGGCAATTGCATAAACAGAAACATCAGTAATTGCCTGAATGCTACATAGACATCTTATTTTCTTGATAAACTCAATTTCTCCGACGATTTCACCACTACCTAAAAACTCTAAAATATATTCTTTATCATTTTCTTCAGTAAAAAAACACTTTGTAATCCCTTCTTTGATCAAAATTACTTTGGTCGGTTTTTCGTCCTGACTAAACAAAAAATCTCCTTCACGATAGTGTTTTACAAGAATCTTATCCTTTCTATTTTCTTGTTCATAGAGACGCTGTATATAGGTTAAAAATGTCTGGTTTTTCCTTAGCATAAATTAGGCGGGACAAATGTCCTTTTATAGGTTTTCTCTTCTATTTAATTTTGTATTTTTAAAAAAGATAAACATAAAGAAATGAAAAACAATATTAAAACCATAGCATTTGATGCTGACGATACATTGTGGGTCAATGAGACATATTTTCAGGAAGCTGAAAAGCAATTTGGAGAATTATTAAAAGATTACCTTCCTATACAAGAAGTCTCTAAGGAGTTATTTCAGACAGAAATCAAAAATTTACCATTATACGGTTATGGAGTAAAGGGATTTATGCTGTGTATGATTGAAACAGCCAATAGAGTATCCAATGACACCATCTCACCTACTGTAATCAATAAAATTTTAGAAATAGGAAACGAGCTTATCCTCCAACCTATCGATGTACTTGATGGAGTAATTACTACTTTAGAAGCCTTAAAAGATGATTACAGGTTGATTGTAGCCACAAAAGGTGATCTTTTAGACCAAGAACGTAAATTGAAGAACTCAGGATTGGAACATTATTTCCATCACATTGAAATCATGAGTGATAAAAAAGTAATGGATTACCAAAAACTTATTCATCATTTAGATAGCAAACCTGAAGAGTTTTTGATGATTGGTAACTCAGTAAAATCAGATATTCTTCCAGTATTGGAGCTAGGGGGTTATGCAGCACATGTACCATTCCATACAACATGGGCACATGAAAAGCATGAGGAAGATATTCAAGACCCTCACTTCACAAAGTTACAAGCTATCAATGAAATCGTTAGTATTTTAAAATAGATAGCAAAAAAAGTCTCTCAATAAGGTAACCCCTAATGAGAGACTTTTTTATTTCTTATCCCTTAAATCGGATGGTGGATATCCATAGTATTTTTTAAATACTTTACTCATATGAGCGATATGGCTAAAGTTTAAATCAAATGCTATTTCTGTCAAGCTTTTATCAGTATAGGTTATCTGCCTAAAAACTTCTTCTACTTTTTGTTGATTATAAAACTGAAGTACTGGCTGATCAAATATGGATTTAAAAATACGATTCAACTTAGAAACACTCATGCCATATTCATCACTTAGTTCTGTTAAGTTGGGTTGTTCTGAAAAGTCCGATAAATAGGTATTCTTTAATCGAACCATTGCTTTCAGGTCTTCCGGATGGATATTCGTCTTTAATCTTGTCGATTCGTTTTCCATCTTCTCTATTATTGCCCCCATAATATCTGCAGACTTACTAAAAAATGTAATATGCCTACGTCTTGATGGATCAACATTGGCCATAATAGTCTTTACATAGTTCTCAATTTCTACATCAAGAGAAAAATATTGCAACCATGGTGATTTGTCATCAAAAAGAGTCTTGAGTTTAAAGTCTGGATTGGGAGTATTAAAGCTATTGAAAAGATCTAATGAAAAGCGGATTGTTACCCATTGACAGTCAATATTATTAGGAAACTCTAACTCAAACTCCTGACTAGAATTATATATGTATATGCCAAGGTTATTAAAATTGGTACTCTGTCCTTTTCTATAAAATTCACCAGTACACCCAATACGAACAATGATATAATGCTTTTCCTCATTGGGAGTATATTGAGCAACTATAGGTTTCTTAGAATTGAGGTGAAAGATATCTACAAACATATCTCCTAAGAAGCGTATGGAATTTGCTTTCACCTGACACCAACTATTATTAATATTTAATTCTTCACCATCCCAAGTTCCACCTAACTCTTTGGCAATTATCTCATACCCTTTATGATGGTCTATATCACTGGTTGAAATGATGTACTTATCTTCCATAATCTGCATTTTCTATTTATTCTAATATACAACGCTCCATTATTTTACACATCATTTCATGAAAAAATCAATAAAAATATGAATTGACGATTTTTGACAACCGCTTAAAGAAAACGTACAAATCATTGCTTAGGATAACGACGACATTTGTAATGTAATCAATTGGGAAACACACTTAATCATCTCTTCCTAAACTGTTTACAACAAAATATTTTATCATAAATAAATTCATAAAAATGAAAAACTTAAAAAATTACTTATTCGTTGTTATCGCATTTATCTTCTCTACAAATGTTATCGCTCAAAAAAGCATTACAGAAAATTTATCTGAATTGAATTTAAAAAGTGAATACAAAGGAGGCAAGTTATATGAAGCCAATGGATTTTTAATTCCAGTAATTGAAGGTTCAAATGAGGAAATGGGAGAACAATATGGTGCCTTAATGAAAGAAGAAATGCAAAAAGCATATGACTTCTTAATTCAACCAGAATTGAAAGAAGGTAAACTCGATCAAGAAACGATTCAGTTCTGGGTAAATAGAGCGTACGGGACAGGCTCTTTAAGAACTAAACAATTTTATGATGGTGTGGCCAAAGGGTCCGGTTGGTCTTTAAATGATGTTGTATTCTTAGATCAAATAATGGAATATGGTATCTATTATGGTAAACTTCATTCATTTGCAGGTTGTACATCTATTGCCGCTTGGGGTGAAAACTCTAAAGATGGAGAAATGTACATAGGGCGTAATATGGACTGGTCAGAAGCCTTTTTAAATTTCCCAACTGTACTTACTGTTAGAAAGCCTAACGATGGATCATACAAAATGGCAACTACAGGATGGCCTGGTATGTTCTGTGCTTTCACTGCAATGAACGAAGAAGGTGTTTATATTGATTTGCATGATGGTACAAGTATGGGTGGTTCTTTAGTTTTCTTAGAGAGACCGTCGATCATCAACATTCTAACTGACTTTATGAGTGAGTCGGCTTCATTAGATGCTTTGAAAGCAAAATTCAACGGAATGAATAACAGTACTTCTACGATCTTTACTATTGCTGATAGTAAAAGTGCTGCTTCGATGGAGTGTTCTTCATTAAACGGAAATAGAGTGCGCTTACCAAAAGGTGATGCGATTACCGTTGTAAATACTTTCTTGGTGGATGATTGGGGATTAGGTAAAAGAGAAACTGTAAGTAATTCGTTAAGAAGATACTCTAATATGGAAGATCGCTTAGCTGAAAGTAAAGGTAAAGTAGATGCTCAATACACAAGAGACCTAATGGATATTAGAATCTTCAATGAAGATGGTTCTTTCAAAGAAAATGGTGGGTCTACAAAGCCAGCATTACAGGATGCAGACTTAACAGTATACCAAACAGTATTTGATATCCATAATCAAAAGGTTTGGATGAAAGTTCCTGTTCCAGAGTACTTTGCTGACTGGACTGAAATCAACCTAAACGAATTATGGAAATAAAATAAATAGATTGATGGATAGAAGCGGGCCTCGTATTGAGGTCCGTTTTTTTTATACTAACTATTTTGTAAAAATAATGATTAACGATAATACACAACTACTTGACGAAAAGGTATAACTAAGTCGACATTTAAAATCGGATATTTGTTGTGTAATAAGGAGAAACAATAGATAAAAACATCTCTAGTTTCATTTAGTATTTGATGATTAATATAATGTTCGAACTTCAATCATTTCCCTTAACTAAACATTGAATTCGAACGATTACAGTGAATCAAATCGTAGTTAAGATTGACTTGTACGGGCCCCTAAAAAGGCCCGTTTTTTTATATCAAAATTTTCAGTCTTTCTCCCACTTAAAAATAGAAAAAACACGATGACGATTTTTGACAACCACTTAAAGAAAACGTACAAATCATTGCTTCAAAATACCCCGACATTTGTAATGTACTCAATTGGGAAAGACACTTAATCAACTCTTCCTAAGATCGATACAGAAATATTTTATCAATTATTAAATTATAATACAATGCAATTAGTAAAAGAATTCAAAGCGGGTAAACTTTATGTAGCAAACAATTTTTTAGTTCCAGTATTAGAAGGTTCTAACATTGAAATGGGTGAACAATACGGGGCATTAATGTTGGATGAAATGCAAAAAACATTTGATCTAGTAGTACAACCAGAAATTAACTCGGGACACTTGGACCAAGAAGCGATTGATCTTTGGGTAAATAGAGCATACGGAACAGGTTCTTTAAGAACAAAAGATTTCTATGATGGTGTAGCTCTTGGTACAGGTTGGAGTCTTGAAAATGTAGTTCTTCTAGACCAAATTATGGAATATGGAATCTACAAAGAAAAGCTTCACTCTTTTGCGGGTTGTACTTCTATCGTTTCTTATGGAGAACAATCAAAAGATGGCGGAATGTACATCGGTCGTAACTTAGACTGGAGCCCTGCTTTTAATAAATTCCCTACCGTATTTACAGTTAGAAAACCTAACGATGGTTCTTACAAAATGGCTACAGCAGGCTGGCCAGGAATGTATTGTGCTTTTACTGCGATGAATGAACATGGAGTATACTTAGATGTTCATGATGGAACAAGTATGGGTGGTTCTTTAGTCTTTTTAGAAAGACCTTCACTTCTCAACACTTTAACTGATATTTTAAGTGAATCGAAAACACTAAAAGCAGTAAAAAGTAGATTTAATGGTATGGTCAATAGCCTTTCTATCATCTTTACCTTAGCAGATAAAACAGATGCAGCTTCTGTTGAAGGATCATCTTTTGGTGGCAATAGATTACGTAATGCAAAAGAAGATACATTAGTGGTTGCCAATTCATTTTTTAATGAAGATTGGGGATTAGGTTTAAGAGAAACAGTAAGTAACTCTATGAGACGTTTCTCTAACATGACTGATCGCTTGGCTGAACGTCGTGGTGAAGTGGATGCTAAAATCACAAGAGATTTAATGGACCTAAGATTATTTAATGAAGACGGTACATTTAAAGAAAATGGTGGTTGTACTAAACCCGCTTTACAAGATGCGGATCTTACCAACTATCAAACAGTATTTGATATCAATGAGCAAAAGGTGTGGATAAAAATTCCTGTACCTGAATACTTTGCTGACTGGACTGAGATTGATTTAAAGAAATTGTGGAACTAATCACCCATCCAAAAGTCTCGGTATTCTGAAAATGAATCCGGGACTTTCTTCTCTTATATAAAACTCCCATACATCTATTAATGTCAAACTACAATGAAGAAGCTGCTTTTTATATGTCTATTTATATTATCTTCTTTTGTTCCTTTTACTTTCGCCTCAGATAATCCCAAAGAAAGTAATTGGAAGAACTTTCAAGATAGCTTGACCTTTACCTTGGATAGTCGATTAGATTTTAAATCTATCAATTATCAACAACAAACGGATCAATTGGGCAATGACCAAAGATTTCAGTTTTCTGATTTTAGGATTGGCTTAGAAGGAAAGTTTAATCAAAATTTTGGGTTTCAATTTCTCTATTCTCCTAATGATTCTAGAATGGGAATGAATAACCTATCGGATAATATCTTATATGCTAATGTTCATTATACCACACATAATGAAAGATGGCATATAAAAGCCGGTAGAAGTTTTTTAAATATGGGTACAGTGGAACAATCCTACAACCCTAATGATGTCTATACCTATTCTATTATTGGAAATAAATTAGGTGTTTTTAAAACCGGTATTACTACTGAATACCGTACCAAGAAAGGACAAAGAATAGGACTTCAGATTGTCAATGCTAATGAAGACTCTTTGGGGCATCAACTAAATTTAGAGTACAACTTTTATTGGTATGGAACACTTATTAAAGATAGAATCAAAACTTTCTTTAGTTACACAACAATCCATGATAAGACGAAGGCTTTTACTTCCACACCTTATGCCGTCAACTTAGGTGTTCGTTGGAAAATGGGGAATTGGTTATTGGACACCGATTATGCTTTTGTACAGAACATGCCCAATTTTCGGGACAATACTATGTACCAATCAATACCCATTCGTTTCATGTATAACGGTAAGAAATTTAAACCCTCTATAAAATACATTTATGACCAAGTATACTTTCTAGATGGATTAAACCCCGAAAATAGTTTAGGTGAAATGAGCGTTTTAAATACAAACCGTATCCATACTTTAGAAGTTGCTTTACAGTACTATCCATTTCCAGATAGGAATCTAAGATTTCATCTTATAGGTAGTTACGCTTCTGATACCTATCAATATAAACATGTTACCAATAGTGAATTTTTCAACTCAAAATTTACTGTTTCTGCAGGAGTAAGAATAGGTTTTGATGTGCTAAAAGGGCGGTAAATAATAGTACATTTTCCATGAAAAATATAAGGCAGTCTTTCTGATTCAGAATTTCATAAGTAAAAGTTTTGAATTCTTCCTACTAATTATTTTTATGTAAAAACCCGATTTAATTACTATTAATAAAAAATATAATCAACTGATATTCGATATTCATCCTTTTAAATACTAATACTATTTTCTTTCCCTTCTATTTCTGATTATTCAGCTAGTTCCAAAAGCAATAATTAGCATAGAAAAAGATAGTAATAATGCTGTACTATAATGATTCGTTTACTTAAAAGACCTGTTTACCTGAGCACTATTTTAATTATTCTAATTTTTATAATAGACCTTATTATACCATTAGGAGTAGCTGTAGGTGTTCTTTATGTATGTTGTATTGCCCTTTTAATTAGAGAAGACACTGCTACCACTTTAAAACTTGCTCTATTATCCACTTTTTTAACTGCAGTTATTCCAATTTTGACGATTGACTCCCATACTACATGGATGGCTTTTGTTAATCGAGGGATTTCTATTGCGTCCATTTGGGTACTTTATTTTATTGTTATCAAACACAAAAAGTTAAATGACATAAAAAAAGTCTATACCAATAAGCTAATTCATAAAAACAAAGAACAAGAACAGTTTATATATATTGCAAGCCATGATCTCCAAGAACCACTAAATACGGTGATGAGTTTTTCTAATGTATTGAATGATAAATATTATGATGTTTTAGATGAGCGGGGACGAAAATGTCTCACCTATGTTCACCAAGCCAGTGCAAGAATGAGTGCTTTGGTAAAAGCTCTTTTAGATTATGGTCGCTTAGGTAAAAATAGAGAAAAAGAGGAGATCGATTGTAATGTGATGTTAAATGATATTATTATGGATCTTGATGAGAGAATTCAAACATCACATGCTAAAATCACGATTGGTGAACTCCCTATTATTAATGGATATAAGAATGAGATAAGAATGCTCTTTCAGAATTTACTGACCAATGCCATCAAATTTAGAAGAGAAGGGCATCCACCTCAAATCACTATTAGTGCACAAAAAGAAGATAAATCTTGGACCTTCTATGTACAAGATAATGGTATTGGTATCGCAGAAGAACATAAACAAAAGGTATTCACCATTTTCCAACGCTTACATACAACTAGTGAGTATGAAGGAACAGGTATTGGTTTAGCCCATTGTAATAAAATTATCGATTTACACCATGGAAAATTATGGTTAGAATCTGAATTAAATAAAGGAAGTACATTTTACTTCAACTTACCCAAATAATTAATACCATGACAGAACAACCAAAAAACATACTACTTGTTGACGACGACGAAGCAACTAATTTCCTTAACGAAATGATCTTGGATGAAATGGGTTGTGCCAAAAGTATACACATTGCCACTGATGGACAAAAAGCCCTTAACCATTTAAATGCTCATTTTAATGATGTAGACCTCATTATGCTAGATATTAATATGCCTAGAATGAATGGGTGGGAGTTTCTAGAAAAATACAAAAGCTTGGATAAAAGCCATAGAGCTAAGATTGTTATTATCATGGTTACTACCTCGTTTAACCACGACGATAAGGAAAAAGCTGAAAACATGGCGGAAATTAGTGGCTTTTTGAATAAACCTTTAACCAAAGAAAAGATGAGTGCTCTATTAGAACATTATTTTGATGATCAGGAGGTTTAATCTTAAAGTTTGTATAAATAATCATTGTGCTAGTACCTATCAATGGATGATCCATAGTAACTTTAATAGCAATAACTATTTTTCAATCCAAACAACTAGGTACTAAGCTTACAATGAACCTTGACAACTTTAAAATTCAAATAAGAAAAATCACTGATTTCTCAGAAGATGAATGTGCGTTATTTACTCCTCATCTGAAGAAAAAAACACTAAAAAAAGGAGAATATCTTTTACAAGTAGATCAACCTGTAAATGAAATTGCTTTTATAGAAAAAGGTGTATTACGTCTTTTTTATCAATCACAAGATGGTAAAGAAGTAAATAACCATTTTTTCTTAAAGAATGACTATGCCGTTTCCTACTTAGATTTATTGAAAAGTCGTCCAAGCAGATACAGTATTCAAGCATTAGAAGATTGTGAAATAATTACATTCGATGTTCAAACGTTGACAAATGCTTATGATCAATCAAAAAACTGGGAACGCTTTGGGAGAATCATTGCTGAAAGTGTCTATGCTATTGCTACCAATAGATTCGAATCTTTCTTATTTCTATCTGCAAAAGAACGGTATTTACAAATGCTACAAGATTACCCTTTATTTATTGAACAAATTCCACTTTATCATTTAGCTTCTTATTTAGGTATTGAAAGAGAGAGTCTTAGTCGAATAAGGAAAGAAATTACTCTTTAAAATATGATTGTAACATACATCAATTTTTAAGACATCACATGAAAATACTTTTATGGTATAATAATCATTCATCTTAAAAATGTATTTACAATGAAACATCACTTCTCTCTTCTTATGGTCCTCACCACTTTATTTATATCATGTGGTACTTCTAGCAAAGTCATTGTCCCTTTAAATGAGACATTGCCTTCGACTAATGATAACTACACTATTGTTTGGGTAGGAAAAGGGAAAGCTTTTACTTTCCAAGATGGAAAGTACATAAGAAACGCAACAAATGACTATGCTTTTGAGGTAGTACAAAGAAGATATACAAATACTTGGAAGTCAATAAAAAATATGCACCGAGTACATCCCAACTACGATGGAAAAGCAGGAGAAAGAGAACAGACTATGTTTTTTGAAATCGATTACCATAAAGAAGGAAGCCAGATTAACTCCGAAATACGTTCTTCTTTAGGAAATGGAAAAGGACATTCTGATCATGAATTTAGAGAACAGAAGATACAATTCGAAGCTGAAGGAATAAGTTCTTTTGCCCCATATAATACCTACCGTATTACTCAGCACTATAATTATGAGGAAGGGGTATTGACTGAGACTGTAGAGTTGTTCAAACTAGAAAATGATATAGAATTCCCTTTTGCGAAAATAGAAGAAAAAGCATTGATATTTAGACCTACCCAATTGGCAAAAGCTCCAACATTATTTGAATAAATAATCGGGGAAGATTCTTACTAAAAAATAGCTTGAAAAGTGAAGACTTATGGATTCAAAAACTTTTCAAGCTATTTTTGTGTTGAGATCACTACTAACAAATGGAAGAACTAAAAAAATCTATCATCAAAACATACAGTATTCCCGAGGCAATAGTCGATGACTTTATTTCGTATTGGGAGGCCATTTCTATTCCCAAGGGAACTATTTTATCAGAACCTGATAGAACTGATAAGTATTTATATTTTACCCTATCAGGGTATCAAAAAGCCTACTATGTAGTAGATGGTAAACAATGTATTATTTCATTTACACAGCCGAACCATTTCACTTGTGCTCCAGAATCTTTCCTCACTAATAAACCTTCGAAATATTACTTTGAATGCATTACCGATAGTGTATTCTATCGACTCTCCTATCGAGATTTTATACTCAATACAGAGAAACATCAACATATACAACGATTTTTCATGGAAGCATTAATGGGTCTGGTTAATAATATAACTGATCGATTTATCAAACAAACTTCGTTAACTATTGAAGAGAAGTACAAAGATTTTATGAATAAGAATGCTCAACTAATACATCATATTCCACAAAAAGATATTGCCAATTTTCTAAGTATTAATCCTACTAACTTCTCGAAACTCATAAATAAAGTACCCATACAATAGTTGGTATAGACCAAGAACTATACTTCCCGTTTACTCTACATTTGAAAAAAAATCAAGAGTAATGAAACAAGTTGTATATAATCAGTACGGAAACAGTGATGTGCTAAAAGTAGAGCACAAAGACAGACCTGCTTTAAAGAAGAAAAACTCAATGCTTATTAAAGTCTCCTACTCTTCTTTAAATGCCATTGACTGGAAAAATAGAAAAGGTCACTTCAAACTATTTACGGGCTTATTTAAACCTAAAACTAAACAGGGGTTTGATGTTGTAGGTATTATTGAAGACAAATCTAAGGATGTCTCTGAATTTTCTATTGGAGACCAAGTGATCGGGCAACTTGGTAATTTTGATGGAGGTGCTTTAAGCGAATACCTTGTCGTTAATACAAAAGAGTTTGTAAAAATTCCAAAGGGAATACAATTAAATCAAGCCGCGGGGATTCCTATGGCAGGTACCACTGCCTGGATGGCATTGATGGAACTAGGAAATCTTAAAAAAGGAGATAAAGTCCTGATCAATGGCGGAAGTAGTGGAGTGGGACATTTTGCAATCCAAATCGCAAAAGCATATGGTGCACATGTAACTAGTGTCTCAAGTAGTAAAAATTTGACATTTTGTTCTCAGATGGGTGCAGATAATATAATCAGTTACCAAGAAGAAAACTTTCTAGAGAAAAAGGCTCAATTTGATATAATTTTCGATGTAGTGTTCAATTCATCTTACAAAAAAACTAAACATTTACTGGGAACCAATGGCATTTATATCGGCACTACTCCTTCCAAAACAATGGTATTTGAGCTATTGCGTTATCAAAAGGCAAAGTTTGTTGCAGTACAACCAAACAAAAACGCCCTACAAAGCCTGATACATCTTATGGAGAAAAATAAACTAAAAGTAAACATAGATAAAGAATACTTGCTGGATGATATTATCCCTGCTCATCAGTATTTAGAGAAATCTAGAACTAAGGGAAAAGTAATCATAAAAATTGCAAAATAGTACTATAAATCAGAGTGCTTACTTGGAGTAACTTGAGCAAAGTTTGGTATATTTACTATAACAATTTTAACGGTTTATAAGTTAATACCGTAATCTTGCTTTTAACCGTTAGAATTGTTACTCTACTTAAGCAAACTATACTATTCTTATGAAACTTTATACCTATTGTTCAAACTGTAAAGCTGAAATCAATTTCTCGGCATCCGTAAAAAAACGATCCGATTTGACAAAGAAATTTGAAACACAAAATTCAAATGCTATCATTTTAAGCTGCAATTGCTGTAAAACACAATCGATTAATAACATTGATTCCATTAAAGCAGAAGTCAATCAGAAAATCATTGGTTTTTCGACCATTTTCTTTGCTATAGCAGCTATTATCCTCTCTGTGTACATCTTCACATTGGCAGTAAAGTTCTTAAATATTTATACTGTAGGCGGATTAGTTTCTGTGATCAGCATTCCATATCTAATTTGTCATGCAATTAAAAACTATCTCCAAAATAAAGTGATGGATTTTAATTTTTCATAATTGATGTAAGTGATAATCATTGAGCATGATGAGTTACTCTTTTCTTTCGGGAAAAAGTAATATCTTTATTTGAGATGAACTTTAAGGAAACAAAAGGAACTTCTTGTCATGCTCACATCAAGTCAACTACAGGCGATAGAAAATGTATCAAAGACAGCTTTAATGATGAAAGAAAAATCACAAGAGCTGATTGATATGATTCTATATCAATCCAATATTGATATGGATCTCTATGTCCAATTTTATGCAAATGTTATAAAAAATGCACCTGTAGCACTTCATTTTCATCCTGATCGAATAAGCAATCAAGGAAATACCATTGCAGAAGGTTTACTGTCATCAGGTGTCTATAAAAATCAATTTGAGACCAATATTTCTTCAGGTAGTGTTTCCGCACATCTTGGTGGATTACGTGATGAATGGGAAGATGGTATTTTTAAAGGAGCATATACTCATTCCGAACCAAAAGAACGACCTAAATATGGTGCACTTCATCTAACTCACTCTGAAAGTGGTCCTGCCCCTAGATTCGGCTCTTGTTACTTTGTACTTCATCCGGAGGTAAATCAAAGAACTACTTTCACTTACGGAGATACCTATGCTTCTCCTAAAGAAGTAGGGACAATACAACAAATTGAACCAATTTTTTCAGCACTTTTCAATGACTTATCTACTAGAGGAAGTGCTTTGGGAGAAAATAATATCACCACTTTGGAGTTTATTACACTCATTAATCAGATATATCCCAAAACTATTAGTCAAAAATCATTGAGGCCGTTTTCTCATAACCTAGACTTCTATATTGAAGCACAAGTTCATGGAGAAATTTCATTGGAAAAGGATGTCTCAGAGCTAATTGTAGATTATTCATTTTTCAATACTAAAGTAGGTAATACATTGATGGCATTGTGTCAAAAATATAAGATTCAGCTTCATTGGAACTCCGGTTTAGAGTTAGGAGTAGACGAATTTCCGAATAATTTCAGAGGCCCAGAAGTACCTAAATTTGCCAAACAATTTGGCCATAATGGTAAACTAAATCCATTTCTACTAGGCAAGGCTGCACTAGAAGTAGGCAACGAATATGAAGAATTGCAAATGCTCAAGTATTTATGGCATTGCTTAGTGAAGTTTGGTAGACCTATACAAATGTAATACACCTAAGTGCTGATAAATGATAAATCACATACAAGTTAAAAAGGATTTTGGTTGGTTCATTGGAAATTTTGATAATAATCAATTCCATAATCATTATGCTCTTCAGATAAGTATTCCACTCACTGGAATTATCACCATAAATACACCAACTCATCATCTTTCCACAAAGAAAGCTGTGCTTATAAAATCCAATATTAAACATCAGGTATCATCTAAGTCTGATCATTTTATATTACTCATTAACCCTGCCTCAGTATTAGGGCATTTCTGGAATCGTTTCCTTAAGAAGGACATACAAGAAATCAATACAACAATCATTGATCATCTCATTTCTATTCTTCATCACAAAACATCTTTTCCAGACTTTATAGAACAAGTCAATTCTACTATTCAAGCAATGGAGTGCAATTGTAAAACAGCACTTCATGATGGTGATCAAAGAATAAGCAACGCTTTAGATTACCTTTATGAACATGCTGATAGAATCGTTTCACTAGAAGAAATTGCTAATTACTCTCACCTATCTGAGAGTCGATTTATTCATCTATTCAAAGAAAATACAGGTATTACCTACAGGAGAGCCCAATTATGGAATAAAATATTAGTAGGAATGCCTTTGATAGGAAATAAAACATTTACTGAAATTGCTCATCAAACCGGTTTTTCGGATAGTGCTCACTTTAGTAGAGTATTTAAAGAAAACTTTGGTTTTAGTCCTCGAGACTTTCTTCATTTCAGCCAGTTTATTCAAGTTTAATGCGGTCTGAATACTGACTTTTGTTTCATCATCAAACAATAATATAATGGAACAAAAATTAGATCTAAGTCCTAAGTTCAATCATCTTCTAGCTGCTTCAAAAATTTTAGATTTTAAGGCTGAATCATTGGAAACACTCATCGAAAAAAGAGGTTGGAGAAACCTATCTGATATGGAAAAAATCAAGGAAATATACAATTTCGTTAAAGATGAAATTGCTTTTGGTTATAACTCTAGCGATGATATCAGTGCTTCTCAAGTATTAAAAGATGGGTATGGGCAATGCAATACGAAAGCTAATCTTTTTATGGGGCTGCTAAGAGGTGTAGGTATTCCGAATAGAATTCATGGATTTACCATTCATAAAGCTTTACAGAAAGGGGCCATTACTGGAATATGGTACAAAATGTCACCCACCTTTATATTACATAGCTGGGTTGAAGTGCTCTTCCAAAATGAATGGTATAATTTAGAAGGACTTATTCTAGACCAAAAGTACCTCAACGCATTACAAAATAAATTTCAGGATTGTAAAGAGACTTTTTGTGGCTATGGTGCTTATACTGATCAATTTCAATCTCCGCAAATTGAATGGAACATGAATGACACCTACATACAGAAAAAAGGAATTCACCATGACTTTGGTTTATATAATACCCCTGATGAATTTTATAAATCACATCAACAAGAACTTGGAATCATAAAAAGATGGATGTATAGATATTTCATTAGACACCTAATGAATAATAATGTTGATAAAATAAGAAAGGGCTAGAGAAATAGAACCTCTCAAAACACTCACTATTAATGCATTATATCTTATAAATAAAAAATAGCACAATCAACCGATTTATTGATTTTTTACTTTCTGATACAATTGATCGGTTGGTTTGTTGCGTATATTTAGAAGTTAAAACCTAATTACTCTCTATTCAAAAGTTAAACCTATGAATAAAAAAACACTCCTATTTTCTCTATTCTTTGCTACTATTATTATTTCCTGTAATAATGATGAAGTCGAAACCTCAAATGATAGTGATGAAGTATCAACCTTTGGAATACGACATGACAAAGATTTATCAGATTATGAAAATGTAGCTAAAAGTAATGATACCAGTTTACCAAATTTTGATGCTGTTGTTAATTTCAGTTATAGCTTAGACGGAAGCAGTAACGAAGATTATACTGCTTCAGGAACATTGATTGATACAGAATGGATATTAACAGCAGGACATAATTTTTATGATGCAAATGAGCAGAGTTCTCCTGCTCCCCTAGAAGGCATTAAGGTTAAAATTGGGAATAACCCGAATAACCCAGATGCAGTTTATTCAGTAACAGAAATGATTCTGCATCCTACATGGTTAGCAGGAAACCAAGAATACAGTCATGCTAATGACTTATGCCTGATAAAACTCTCCTCACCCGTTCAAAATATCACTCCTGTACTCCTCTTTGCTGATGGTACCGAAAGCTTAGAAAGTACAGTTTGGTTCTGTGGCTTTGGTGATTACTCTGAACAAGCAGGCCAAGATAAAAACTCGGACTCCAAGAAACATGCAATGAGTAATACATTAGACCGCAAAGTTGATGGATTTCAGACTTCATTAAACGGTACTACCTACACTGGAGGTATTTTAGCTTTTGACTTCGACAACCCCAATGGTACTATCAACTCCTTAGGTGATGATCATATTGGAGGTTTTGAAGACCAACTTGGAACAGGAGCTAGTAGTGCATCCGCCTTAGATTATGAGGGAGCTACTGTTAAAGGGGATAGTGGAGGCCCTTTATTTGTCAAAGACAATGGTGTATGGAAACTTGCTGGCGTTTTAGCGGGTGGTGTCACTAACCCTATTCCCAACCACACTGATGGCGATTATGGAGACATCAGTATATTTATAAGAGTTTCTTCTTCATACGACTGGATATTATCGAATATGGAATAAGATCACTTGTGAAGAATAGATAATATGTCATCAACTACTTCAATCAATAAGAAGTGGTTGGTGACATTTTTCTTTCATCGAAAGGATTTCAACCAAAATAATTGTCCAATAATTTCAATTCTAAAAAAAATAGTGACAATATTATACTTAAGTTCTCATCAACAACATGTTGTAAATTAAAATAACTCAATACGCAAAAAACTAACTTCATCTTATGTACAATCAATCTATTAAATACCACCTGGATAAATTTTACGGCGATAATCCTGAATTTGGAGAAGATGGTGGAATTCATGAAAAATGGGCATGGCTAGAATTTGGCTTTTTTAAGATCCCATTCCCCAATTTTAAATCGAGAAGTGATATCATTTATCTTCACGACGTTAATCATATTATTAATGATTATGATACCACTTGGAAAGGAGAAGTCTCTGTGTCTGCATGGGAAATTTCAACCGGAATGGGGCGATTTCTTACTGGCTGGTTGTTTGCCTCTTTCGCTTTTGGCTTTGGTATTCTGACCTACCCTAAGTCTGTTTATCGAGCTTTTATGAAAGGGAGAATTACAAAAAGCCTATTCAAAATGGAGATTCCAAAAGAAGAACTATTGAACATGTCTCTGAAAGAAGTAAAGCAAATTACAAACCACGAAGAGAAAGTAAATTATCAACCAACAACAAGTGATAAACTTAGGTTTGTCCTTGCTGGAAGTTTAAGTTGTTTATTCTTCCTTTCCCCTTTTATTATTTCAATCCTATTACTTATCACACTATAGACCTTATAACACATCTCTAACTTATGGAAAGAAAATTAACAGAAGAAGAACTAAAAGAATTAGAAGCCCAACTCAGTTGTCCAGAAGGTGACAATGGTATTGAAGTGGGTAACTTGATGAACGAATCGAATATTCCAATGACTAAAAGTTCTATCCGCGAACTTGACATACAAGATGAAAATACTGTTTTAGAATTAGGTCATGGTAACTGTGGGCATCTTAATTTAATTATTGATGCCGCTGAGGATGTTTATTACTTTGGTTTGGAAGTATCAAAAACCATGTGGATTGAGGCCCAAAGGATAAATATCACCAAACAAGCAGAGTTTAGACTTTACGATGGGAAATATATACCATTTCCAGAAAATCATTTTGATAGAGTATTAAGTGTTAACTCCATCTATTTCTGGGAAGAACCCCTAGCTGTTTTGGAAAGTATTGAAAACAGCTTAAAAGTGGGTGGGCAATTTGTCTTAACCTTTGCACATCGATCTTTCATGAAAAAATTACCTTTTGTGGGAGATAAGTTTACACTCTATGAAGTGAAAGACATTCAAGAACTAATTAAACCATTAAACTTAATCATTACCGAGGTAACGAAAGAATCGGATGAGGTAAAAAATAAAAGTGGAGAAAAAGTATTGCGCACCTATTCTATTGTGAAAATGGTCAAAATGTAATCTCTGTGATACAAAAAACTTATCCTCTATTGACAAACACATTCCTTTATATCTAAATTGTATTGATTTTGACATCCAATTCATATCATAACTCTTAGTTTAAATTAACAGCATTACGAACATGGAATTCAAAGAAAAGGCAATTAAATACAAAGGTCGTATTGTTTTTATGAAGCTTTCTATGCCTTCTTTCGATCGTACATTAAAGCAATTTGTAGAAGACGAAGCCTGCTTTATGTTTGTCAATAGAGGAGCTGTTGCTGTTCGCTCACCTGAGGAATACCTGACTCTAAATAAAGATCAGGCTATGATTGCAAAATGCCTCAATTATTTTTTTGAACCTGTCAAAGATCAGTCGAAGTGTACAGACGGTATCGAATCTGTAGGCATTTTTCTATACCCTTCCCTAATTAAAGATCTTTTTGAATTTGATGTATCCTCTTCTCAACATAAAGTTGATTACAATATTAAACAAGTTCAAGTTGATTTGCTGCTTGACAACTTCAGACAGAGTATCGACATCCTATTAGAAAACCCTGATTTAGCAGACGAAGGGATCATAAAAACTAAACTAAAAGAGTTTATCCAATTAATATATAAATCACAAAATGCTCCTTCTGAATTAGACTTTCTATCTGCTCTTTTTCAACCCAACGATATTGATTTCAAGAAGGTCATTCAACAAAACCTCTACGCCAATCTTTCCCTTGATGAATTGGCTTTATTAACCCACTTGAGTATTTCCTCTTTCAAAAGAAAATTTAAAGAAGTATTTAACGAAAGCCCTAAAAAATATATTAATAGAAAAAAGGTAGAAAGGGCGGCTGAACTACTGAAATCTACAAAAGATAGAATTTCTGATATTGCGTATGATGTTGGGTTTGATTCTTTAGCTACGTTTAATAGAAACTTTACAGCAGAACTGGGGCAATCTCCATCAGAATTTCGAATGAACTAAAATGAGAAGTTCTTGAACTAAACTGTAAAAAGATCCTTTGAATTTTCAGAGACATTTGTTGTGTACTAATTAATAAAACAAAGTCATGAAAAATTCAAAGACGTTAAAAGTATACTTACTACTCTCTGGTATATTACTCTCTATTATTGGAGCACTCACTTCTTTCAATCCTATCGAGATCAAAGCAAATGAAGGAATCATTTTAGCTGGAAATCCTAGTGCTTTAAATGATGTTCGATCATTTGGTATGTTACTGATTGCTACAGCCTTGTTTAGTAGCATTGGAGTTTTCAAAGAATCAATTCGAAAACCAGCCATTATCTCTGTTTTCACTCTCTTCTTATCCTTAGGCCTAGGCCGTGTTTTAAGTATTGCATTAGATGGTTTCCCTTCCGATGGAATATTAAAAGCGACAGTGCTCGAACTTGTATTAGGTATTATCGGAGTAACACTTTTCAGTGTTTATAAAAATAAATCAACATCTACTCATTAAATTATCAAAAGCTCTAGAACGATGAATAAAACAATTATGATCACCGGTGCTAATTCTGGTATTGGAAAAGAAACCGCAAGACAATTAGCCTTACTCCAAGAAACTGAAAAAATCTATCTGGCTTGTAGAAGTATAGTTAAAGCCGAAGTGGCAAAAAAAGAACTGATCGAAAGTACAGGAAGAGATATATTTGAAATCATCATTATGGATGTTTCCCAACCAGAAACCGTAAGAAAGGCGATTCAAGAATTTAATGGTACTATAGATGCATTAATAGAGAATGCAGGTGGAACTGGAGGTAAAACCCCAGAAAGGTTAACCAAAGATGGAGTAACCGAACTCACAGCCAGCAACTTACTAGGTCATGTCGTATTAGTCGATGAATTACTAAAGGCCAACAAATTAAATAACGTGGTCCTTTTTGCCAGTTCAGAAGCTGCTAGAGGAATTAAGAAAATGGGTATGCTACGCCCTAGCTTAGAAACATCAAGTACAGAAGAGTTTATCTCTGTATTTAATGGCAGTAAGTTTGGAAACAACTTTGATGCTTTTCAAATCTATGGCTGGATAAAATATGGAGGATCACTATGGATTTCTTCAATGGCAAGAAAACACCCAAACATCAAGTTTCTAAGTATGAGTCCAGGGGCCACTAGAGGAACAGGTGGAATGGATGATCTGAGCTTTATTAAAAGAATATTTCTAAAACATATCGGGATGAAATTCATTATGCCGATGCTAGGGTTATCCCATTCATTAGAAAGTGGTGCCCAAAGATTTGTAGAAG
Source organism: Flammeovirga sp. SubArs3 (assembly GCF_947387565.1). Lineage (NCBI taxonomy): Bacteria > Pseudomonadati > Bacteroidota > Cytophagia > Cytophagales > Flammeovirgaceae > Flammeovirga > Flammeovirga sp. SubArs3. The sequence goes on from NZ_CANDOA010000001.1 coordinate 333,670, forward strand.
GTATAAATAATCCTTTCTACAAAAGTGGTAAATTCTATGCCAGTAAGAAAAACGTATTAACTGGTAAAATGATTGACCAAGGTACAATTTGGAGTGATTTAGATAACTCTAAGTTCCAAGAAAATGCTGATAATGCTATCCATAGTTTTATAGCATAAATTACTTATTTTCAATGAAACTGAGGGTTTAGAATTAGATTTCTAAGCCCTTTTTTAATAACCTAAGCTTAATATTAGAAATACTTGTTCGGTATGACCTTTGATTACTATTTTTACATAAAGCAAACCAAAAACTAATTAAAGTAACATGCAATCAACAAGTATTTTTAAACAATTAAAAAGCGTACTTCTATTCTCTCTTTGTCTACTTTGTTTCTCTTGTGGAGAAGGTAGTTATGACATTGGATCTGATGACTTCAGCGAATCTGCAGAAGATAGTAGCGGAAGTACAGGAGGGCCACAATCTGGGTTAGTGACTGCTGGAGAATGGAATGATTTATCGAATTGGGAATTTTGGAACGACCTTCTTCAGGAAGATGAATTTTCTATTGCAGCGGCTCAATGGAATATTAACACCAATAACCGTTTCTCGTTCTTTGTTACTAACAATTCTACCCCTGTTATCAATGCTAAAATAGAATTGTTGAAGGATGACACAATACTCTGGACTTCCAAAACGGATAATCATGGATATGCAGAAGTATGGCTCGGGGCCTATGAGTATCAATACCAATCAACATTTAATAGTTTTTCGATAAAAGTAAATGATGAGTTGCTATCCCATCAACTGATTCCATTTGACGAAGGGGTCAATGAAATGAATATCACATCTGAGAGTAGTGATTTAAATAGAGTGGAGATTTCATTTATAGTAGATGCTACAGGTTCAATGGATGATGAATTGGAATTTTTAAAAGAAGACCTAAAAAGTGTTATTGAAAATGTAATGCAAAGCAACTCTACTCTGGATATCTATACTTCAACCGTTTTTTATAGAGATGAAGGAGAAGAATATGTTACCAGAAAATCCGATTTCACCAATCAACTTTCGGAAACGATAGCGTTTATCACTCAACAAGAAGCTGACGGAGGTGGCGATTTCCCTGAGGCTGTTCATACCGCCTTGGATCTTAGTATTAACGAATTACAATGGTCAGAAAATGCTAAAACGAGAATTGCTTTTTTACTTCTTGATGCACCTCCACATGAAAACTCACAAATCCTTGATGATATAAAAGATACTATACAAGAAGCTTCAAGACAAGGAATAAAGATTATTCCCATTGCAGCAAGTGGTATCGATAAACCCACAGAATTTCTTTTACGATATATGGCAATTCTTACTAATGGAACTTATGTGTTTATCACCAATGATAGTGGTATTGGTAATGATCATTTGATACCAAGTGTGGGTCAGTACGACGTAGAATACCTAAACGAATTAATGATACGTCTAATCAATGAATATTCAGAATAAATATATTTTTCAATGAACTTAAATCAGATTACAATTCCATCTTTGGACTTGTCTGTTTCAATCCCATTTTATCAAAAGTTGGGGTTGAAACTTATCGTAGATGCTCCGCCTCATTATGCAAGGTTCGAAAGTCCAGAGGGTAGCACTACCTTTTCCATTCATTTAGTAGATCAACTGCCACAAGGTGATGGTGTTTGGGTCTATTTTGAAAGTGAAAACTTAGATGAAAAAGTAGAAGAGTTTCTCGCTAAAGGGTTCGTTTTTGAGGAAATGCCCAATGACAAATCTTGGTTATGGAGAGAAGCAAGACTAAAAGATCCGGACGGCAACCAATTGATTCTATATTTTGCTGGGGAAAACCGATTAAACCCACCTTGGAGAGTATAATCCATGAATTTGCTTTACTAAAACCTATTATTAAGCAATTTATTTTTTCACCTATTTACCCTTCCTTTTGTCATGATTGCCATGTGACAAAATCTTACAAGCACTATTTTCTTCTCTCTTGAAAGAGTATATAACACTCAAAACACGTTATAGACTACTAACTGTTTTGTTTAGGACTTAATTTTGTGATCAATCTTTTGATGATAAAACAAACTACTTTTTTCTCTTTCAAACTACTTTATTAAATGACTTATGAAAAAATTATTTACTCTTCTATTCATCATTCAAACTCACTTATTATTTTCTCAGGATATTAATATTCCAGATGAAAACTTCTTACACTCTGTCATTGCACAAGGTTATGATATAAATGGTGATAGTATTATTCAAGAAACTGAAGCTTTAGCGGTGACTAAATTAAATCTGTACCAAAAAGGTATTGACGATTTTACAGGCCTCACTAGCTTTACCAATTTAACTTGGCTAGATATATCACATAATTATACACACAAGGCTCCTGGTTTTCCTATGGATTTTACCATGATGGAAAACCTAACCTACTTGGATGCTTCTGTCAATAATTTTAATGCTGTGAATGTTGTGGGTCTAACACACCTGGATACGCTAGATATCGAACAGTTAAACTTAAATACTTTTGATTTCACAGGCCTAGAAGGCTTAAAATATCTCGATATACATTTTAATAATTTTAGTACGATAGATTTATCTATTCTAACTTCCTTAGAATACCTAGCCATTCATTACAATAATCTATCGACACTAGATGCCACCCCTTGTAAAAATTTGAAATGGTTGGCTGTCGGTAGTAATCCATTACTAAGTATTGATGTGACAGGCCTTACGGAATTAGAAACGCTCTACCTCACAAAAGTAGATATCAGTGAACTTGACTTATCTACTCAAACCAACTTGGAACGATTAAGTCTATCTTATACAAACCTTCCAAGTGATTACACTTTTGATGCCCTACCTAGTATAGAATACATTTCTATTGCTCATAATGGTTTCGAAAATATTGATGTGAGCCATCTTTCTACATTGGAAGAATTAAGTCTACCATACAATAGTGTAGATAGTTTGAATATATCGGGACTTGAGAAGCTTGAACGCTTAAGTTGTGCATTTAATGAAATGGATACTTTGGTTTTAGAAGGCTGTAAAAGCCTAAATAATATTAGAGCATGGGAGAATAATCTAAGAAATTTAGATTTATCTGACTTGAATAACTTACAATATCTGTTTGTTAGTGATAATGAATTAACAGATATAGATGTCTCAAATCTTGATAGTTTACTCTCAATCAATGCTCATGGAAACATGATAAGTGAACTTGATTTATCTAATAATCCATTAATCACATACCTATCGCTTCAAGAAAATGATTTAACAAGTTTAGACATCTCTCACCTTGATAGTTTAACTACGCTATATGTACAGGATAACAATAATATGACCTGTTTATCTCGTCTGCCAGATAAACTTAAAGTTTTAGACATCAACAATACAGATATTCAATGTATTGCTAACTACCCTGAAGCATTGGTTGAATACGCTAATTTATTACCAGGTTTTGGTATCTTAGAACGTTTAACTTTATGTCTTCCTGACAATAATACAAATGATTGCCCTACTAAACCGACAGTTTATGGTAATGTATTTTATGATTACAATAAGAATGGAATCAAAGATGAGGGTGAAAATAATTTTGAAGGATTAGAAATTACTTTTAACCCTGGAGAGCAAGTATTCACCACAGATAAAGAAGGTTATTATTATGCTGTATTAAGTGATACAGGTACTTATACTGCCACGATTTCTGCTCCTGAATATTTCGATGCCATTCCGGAATCATTTGACGTCAGTACGAATGATTATTCTGATCAAATCATCCAAGATTTACCACTACAAGCCAATAAAGAGTTCAATGATTTACAAGTACGTATACCGTATCATACTAGAGCTAGACCAGGTTTCAATATGATTTATGCTGTCGAAGTACTCAATCATGGTTCACTACAAGCACAAGATATTATCATCGAATTGGATGCTCCAACTTTTGAAATTGCAGATACTTTAAGTGGTTTTGTTGTCAGCAATGATAAGATCTATTATACCATCGATCAATTGAATGTAGGAGAAATAAATAAAGTCTACTTATATGGTAAAACAGCTCTCGATGCATTAGGCGAACAAGTGGAAACTGAGGCAAGTATCAGTGCATTAGATTTTTCAGATGATAATACAGAGAACAATACTGACAAAGTTTCCTTTGAAGTTACGGGATCTTTTGATCCTAATGACAAACAAGCGATTGACTCCATCACCGTCTCTCATATTGAAGATAGAACACCGATAGAATATTTAGTGCGCTTCCAAAATACAGGAACAGATACTGCATTTGATGTTCATATCCTCGATACTATATCGAACAAATTAGATTTAGAGACTTTTGAAGTGGTCAGTGCCTCTCATGATTACAATGCGGTATGGTATGCTGACAGTGTGGTTGTATTTGCTTTTGAAAATATACTTCTACCTGATAGCACTAATGATGAACCAAACAGTCATGGATATATCCGCTATCAGTTAACACCTAAAACGACCGTTAGTGAAGGTGATAGTATATTTAATACTGCACAAATTTACTTCGACTTCAATGATCCGGTAATCACGAATACTGTACAGACAATTGTTTATAATACTCCAATAGAAGAAGAAACAGAAGAGGAGACGGAAGAAACAAATGAAGAAGTGACTTCCGAAGAAGACACTGAATCTTCTGACGAAACAACCGAAGAAGTGACGAGTATCGATTTAAATAAAAAGGAAGTACTATTTTACCCTAATCCTGTAAAAGGTGATAAACAAATTCATGTTCGTACTGATGGTTGGGTAAATGTTAGCATTTCTGATTATACAGGTAGAACTGTTTACTCTAAAGAAATGGTTGATCAAACTTTCTATGTCAATCAACTTTCACCAGGTTTCTACATCCTAAGATATACTACAAATGATAATGTCTCTGGAGTTGTTGAATTGATAATTAGTGAATAATTACGTTCAATTTCATATTTAAAAGATGGCTATTTCTTAAAGGGTTTACCTAATAGGAATAGCCATCTTTTATTTTAATCCTATTATTTCAAGGTATCTTCATATTCTTTGCTATAACTGAAAATACCCCCCTCATTGATCAATCTGATTGAAAAATATGGCTTCAAATCAAGTCATTTTCCTTATTCGATATTATTATTTCCGATTTCGATAACGCCCCTCATAATATAAAAACAACATTTGCACTCATTATTTATAAACAGTCTAAATAATTATTTAGACTAGAAGATGAAATATTGAAACTCTTGTTGATGGCTTTCTTCTTATGAATAGACACTATAGAAACATCTACTTATCTCAATAATTGACAAACAAACTAGATCTATCATTTAGAACAATTATTACATCACCAAGACTTCAATAAGTATACTAATTCAATACTTCCATAAGAATCACATAAAGTGATTTTGGTAGAAATTTTTTATTAAAAAAGACAACTGATCAAAAGTAATTTAACTGGTTTTACAATGATTTTGTCTTTACGTATTCACCTTCGATTAAATAATACAGGCTGTGTTGAAAACGAAAGCAATTTCATTTTCTCACAATAAAAAGTATTTCATAATCTCTTTTTATAATGTGGATTTTCATATTCATTTTCTTTGCTATTGCTTCTGCATTTACAGTGCTCAACTTATCGGTAGCAGAATCAAAGAAAGTATTTTTTACCGCGATCTCAATTTTGATGATCGTAAATCTTATCTACTATCCTTATAGTGTGGAGGTGACCAACCAAACACTTAGCAATCTATTGGGAAGAAGTGATTTGGTTTCTTTTATCGCATTAGTACAAATTTTTGAGTCCATATTATTAATAGGGCTTTTTGTGCTACAGATTAAAGGACACTACAAGAAACGAGCGAAAAAAATCATATCATGGTTTACCATTTTCCCATCCTTTATTTTTCTAATGGGGCTCTTCTTTTTACAAAGTTATTGCTTCATAAATATTGAAGAATATCCATTTCTATTGATCGCGTTCGCTTTTGCTCTCGGTGTAGGTGTCCTACTTTACTTGGCTGTAGCATTTGTGAAATTCATCTTACCGGAATGGGACATAAGAGCAGAATTAAAGATGCTCACTTCATTACTCCAAATCTTATTAGCGATGTTTTTACCATTAATTGTGAAAGGTGTTCAAGTTCCTTTTTCCAATCTGGTGGTAGAGATACAACCCATACTTGTAGCAGGAATTACCGTAATAAGTGTCGCTTCTATCGGGGTATTCTTATACATGAAAAGAGAAAGAAAATATTATTCAAATAAAAATAAGTAAGAAACAAACATGACTAGTGTAACAAACATTTTGTATTGGATTTCAACTGGGTTACTCATTCCAGTAATCGCAATTCTACTCTTTAGTTTTGTCAAATCACTATTATTATTAGGTGGCTTCTTTGGTATGTTCATTAATAGATTAAAATATACGAAAGAGCAAAAAGAGATGATTGGTAAACTCAATAAAGACATCTCTTTGTTAGACAGTCTAACCTCATTAAAAGGAAATAAACAATTCTCCATTCACCTAGAAAGAATCGTTGAAGCTGAAGGCAATGAGGTCGTTAGTGAAAAATCATTAGCTGATTTCGAAGTGTATTCAGAAAAAGAATTAAGCTCTTCTAAATCTCTTGGTCGTATTGGCCCTATGATTGGCCTAATGGGTACTTTGATTCCAATGGGGCCTGCCCTAGCTGGTCTAGCTTCTGGTGATATTGCTTCCATGGCTCAAAACATGCAGGTGGCCTTCTCTACAACAGTAGTGGGTATTTTCATAGGGGGTATTGGATATGTAACACAATTAGTAAAGCAAAGATGGTTTGTTGAAGACCTTAACAACCTTGAGTACATCCATAAATTAACAACAAGATAACTCCTTCATACCATGAGAAAAAGAAGATTTTTAACGAATGGTGGTGAGGATGAAGATCCACTATCGGGGATGGCCAACCTCTTTGATATTGCAATGGTATTTGCCTTAGCATTGATGGTCGCACTAGTATCCCGCTTTCAAATGACGGAAATGTTGAGTAGTGAGGATTTTACGATAGTAAAGAATCCTGGAAAAGAGAACATGGAAATCATTCAAAAGAAAGGGAAGAAGATCGAAAAATATAAAAGTGATAAAAAAGCAGGAGCATCTAAAGGCCAAGGAAAAAAGATTGGTACTGCATATCAACTGGAAAATGGAGAGATCATTTATATACCAGAAGATTAATATCACATAGTCAATTAGACTTTTAGTTAACACACAAACTTTATTCTTTTTTCAATTAATTATTATGAAAAAATCCTACATCATAGTTGGAGGATTAATCGCTACATTACTCATCATTTTTTATGTAGTGGTCTTAATGCCAACAAAAATTGCTTTAGTCCATTTTAGAGATTCACAAATGGCTGAAGTGGCAAAAGTCAATGATAACTGGTTTATTCAACCAGAACAAATAGATTTAAAAACTGATGATTTTTCGGGGATTACAGATTACCCAGCTATCTATTTATTTCATATTTCTACACTTTCTTCTGAGCAAAAAGCCAACCTACAAAAGGCAATGGAAAACGGAAGCAAAGTACATGTTCTATCCGCAACCAGTAAAGAAAACGATTTAAGTAATATTGCTGGAGACGATCTAGACTACATCATGAAATGTTTTGACAACCATGGTGCAGAAAACGTAAAGAGATGGTTAAATTATTCTCGTAAAGTGTTTGATGACCAATCATTATTTGTAGATGAAATTACAGATCCAATCACTTATGCGAAGGATGTATTTTATAGAATAGGGAATGTTGCCTTTGAAGACCTAGACGATTATTGGAAATATTACAAGGAACAAGGACTTTACAAAGAAGGTAAGCCAAGAGTAGCTATTCTAAATATCAATGCTAACCCTCAAACAATTTTTAGATCTTACCAAGACAGTATCATCCTCAATATGGAAGCTAGAGGTTATAATGTTGCGGCAATCAGTGGAAGATATAAGAAACTGTCCAACCTGAAGAAATTTCAACCGAATATGGTCATGAGTTTCCCACATGGTCGATTGGATATGAGAAATGGAGATGATGTGGTAGAATGGTTAAAAGAAAATGATATCCTTTTACTAACTCCTCAGCTTGTACACCAAACATATGAAGAGTGGGACAATGACCAACAAGGAATGTCGGGTTCTATTTTTGGGCAAAATGTAGTAGTACCTGAACTCGATGGTGCCATTCAACCTTTTGCTGTTGCTGCAGAATATATGAACAAGCAAGGTTTTCATACTTATAAACCGATCCCTGGTAGAATTAATAAGTTTTGTGAGACTGCAGATAGATGGTTGGCTTTAAAAGATAAAGCAAACAAGGATAAAAAAGTAACCATTTTCTATTACAAAGGACCTGGTCAGAATGCATTAGTAGGTGGTGGACTTGAAGTAGGTATTTCGATGTTCAATGTACTAACACAAATGAAAGCTCAAGGCTACAACCTTGGCGACCTACCTAAAGACTATAACACTTTTATACAACGAATCTATACTGAAGGACCTATTTTAGGTGAATATGCTCAGGGTACATTCAATAAATTCTTAAAAGAAGGTAACCCAGCATGGATCTCTACAGAAGAGTATGATGCGTGGTGTAAACAAGAACTGGATCCTGAGAGTTATGCAGAAGTAAAAGCCGCTTATGGAGAGGCTCCTGGAGATTATTATACTACTATTAAAGACGGTAAAAAGTATCTTGCTATTCCTAGAGTACAATTTGGTAATGTTTCATTATTACCAGTTTTAAGTGCAGCCTTAGGAGTCAATGAATTTAAGGCGATCCATGGTGTTAAGAAGGCGCCTCCACATGCCTATATTGCTTCTTACCTATGGCCAAGAATGAAAGAAAAAGTAGATGCTATCATTCACTTTGGTACACACGGTAGTGTTGAATTTACTCCTTGGAAACAGGTATTACTCTCACAGAAGGACTGGCCAGAAGTACTCATCACACCAATTCCTCACTTATACATTTATACCATCGACAACATCGGTGAAGCAATGATGGCTAAGCGTAGAACATATGCTACCATGGTTTCACATCTAACAGAGTCATATTCTACAGCAGACTTATACGATGAATTGGATGAGATCTCAAGAGTATTAGGCAACTTCGATGCAGTACCTGACGGTGATGTAAAAGAACTCCTAAGAGATAAAATTAGAGCATTTGCAGATACATTAGATCTTGAAAAAGACCTTGGTATTACCAAAGCAATGGTAAAAGAAATGAGTGATGAGACAGCAGGGTTAATTGAAAACTATGTCAATCACTTAGGGAAGGAAAAAATTACAATGGGATTACACACATTCGGCGTTTCATATTCAGATAAAGAAATTTATGAAACAGTGAAGATGATGTCCGTTGATCCTTTAACCCAAAGTATCAGAGAGTTGGATAAAACTACAGGTACAAAAGGATTTTACCTTTCTAAATACAACAAAACATCTGGAGTTCGTAAGGAAGGATATGATGATATTGCACTTAGAATGATTACTGATGTATTGGATAAAGGGTATACTACTCAAAAGATCATGACACCAAAAGCTTTTGATACTATTGAGGAGTTAGAGAACGAATATGGTGCTCCAAAAGCATCGGTGATCTCTGATTATTATGGTGGTGCATATGCTAAGAAAAAGAAGAAAGTAGCTCCTTCGAAATCAAAAGAGGAAATGGTTTACAACCCAGTTACTCATAAGATGGTTCCAAAATCTTCATTGAAACCTCAGAAGGTAACAGACGATGCTGCTAAAGGATGGACAATGCATGTTGCTGCTTCAAGAAATACGGCCTATGGTATCGATATCATTAAAGACGAAGAATCATTTGAAGAAATCTCCTCATTGCTAGACCCTGCCACTTTACACAAGTTTTCTAATGCGGGTAAATTAGACGCGAACATTCAAGCTCAAGTAGATATCATTAATAATAAGACCTTTAATAAGTTAGTGAAATACCTACAAAATGAGGAGAAAAGAACAATGATATTAAAATGGTTGGCCGAAGAACAAACGCAAAATAGAATTGCAGGATACCGTTCTAGTATTGATAGTAGAATTATCAAAAAGATCTCTTCTGGTACTTATGTTGATGATTTCTTATCTGCGTATAAGTCTAAAAACTATAAAAATGTTGTTGCTAAATATGACAGAAAGAAAAGTAAAACTGTCAACAGTAACATTCAATATATCTTAGATAAGAAAGCGTCGATCATTGCTGCTGAGACTTCTAATTCAAACTTAACCGCAATTATTGCTATCTTAAAAAGTGAAGGAGCTCAGAAGCAATTGCAAAGCAATATTGCCATTCTAGAAAATAGAATTCTTGAGATTGCTATGGAAGAAAAGCAATTATTAGCTGCTCTTTTAATGATGCAAGAAAGCATTGAAGCTGTTCAAGAGTACAACGAAAACCTTAAAGCTTCTCCAAAAATGGAGATTGGTGCTTTACTCAATGGTTTAAAAGGTGGATACGTTGCTCCTTCTTCTGGTGGAGATCCTATTTCAAATCCATTGGCAACACCAACAGGTAAAAACCTCTACTCTATCAATGAGCAAGTAACGCCAACAAAAGAAGCCTTCGAAATTGGTAGAAATATGGTTGAACAGATCTTACAGAAACATATTTCTAAACATGGTGAATACCCTAAGAAGATTGCTTATTCTCTTTGGGGTGGTGAATTTATCCGTAATCAAGGTCTTAACATTGGACAGATCATGTACATGTTAGGTGTTGAGCCTGTTCGTAACCAAAGAGGACGTGTTTATGATGTCAAGCTGATTCCTATGAGTGAACTTCAACGTCCAAGAATTGATGTTGTAGTCCAAACGTCTGGTCAGTTTAGAGATATCGCTGCATCACGAATTTATCTTATTAATAAAGCCATTGAACTAGCTTCTGAAGCAGAAGATGATGGCAAATACAGAAACTATGTAAAAGAAGGTACGGCTCAAGCTGAAGCTTCAATGAAAGATAAAGGAATGTCTCCTGCGGAGGCGCGTAAGTTTTCTACTGTTAGAGTATTTGGTGGTGTAAACGGCAACTATGGTACAAATATCATGGGCTTGGTGGAACAAGGTGACAAATGGGAAACAGAAGAAGAAATTGCTGAACGATATATTCAAAACATGGGTTCAATGTATGCAGAAGGCAGCTGGTCAGAATTTAGAGAAGGTATGTTCGAAACAATGCTCGAAAATACTGAAGTGGTTGTTCACCCTAGATCTTCTAATGTTACGGGTCCTATTTCATTAGATCATGTGTATGAATTTATGGGAGGTATTACCGCAAGTGTTAGAGTAACAACGGGTAAAGATCCAGATGGTTATTTTAATGATTTCAGAAATAAATACGACCCTACAGTTCAAGGATTGAAAGAAGCTATCTGGTCAGAAACAAGAACACAGCTCTTTAACCCGAAATACATCAAAGCACAAATGGAAGAAGGTGAATCGGCTGCAGAAGTCTTTGCAGAAAACTTTAGAGATACGTATGGTTGGAATGTGATGAAACCTGCCGCTATCGATAAAGAGATCTGGGAAGGATATTATGATATCTATGTTAAGGATAAGAAAAACTTAGGAACAGTAGAGTTCTTCAAAAACAAGAATCCTTATGCCTTACAAGAAATGACGGCGGTGATGCTTGAAACAGTGCGTAAGGGTTATTGGAAACCTTCAGATGCGGTGAAGAAAGACATTGCAAAACTACATGCCGAATTAATTAAAGACAATAAAGCCGGTTGTAGTGGATTTGTTTGTGATAACGCAAAGCTTAGAGAAATGATCAAAGGGTTACTTTCAGATGAACTCAAAGAATCATATTCTCAAGAAATTGCTAATGTAAGAACAGGCGAAACAGCTGACAAAAGCAGTGAAAGTGTTGTTTTAAAGAAGGAAGAAATAAAAACGCTTTCTGAAATTATTCAAGACAATCAAAAGGCTATTATCAGTTTAGTTATTGCGATTCTACTATTTGGAGGTGCCATCACTTGGGGTATCGTTAAGAGAAGAAGAGAAGCGTAAGCTTGATAAATACAACCAATAAATGCCCTGAAATGCGAATCGTCATTTCAGGGCATTTGTTTTTTCTAGCCTCCTTTGAATGCAAAAGAGAATAAGGTAAATTGGATCATTGAAATAATTATTACCTCTCTAACTTTTTGCCATATGAAAGCAACTCAAGAACAGAATGACCGCATTGCGAAGATGACATTTGCTTCAGTTTATCCTCATTATATCACAAAAGTCGAAAAGAAAGGAAGAAGCATAGAAGAATTACATCAGGTTATTGAATGGCTAACAGGCTTTAATGCTTCCAAAGTACAAGAGATGGCCGACGCTAACATTACTTTTGAAACTTTCTTTGAACAAGCTCAAATTCATCCTAATGCACACCTAATTACAGGAGTAATTTGTGGTTACAGAGTGGAAGAAATAGAGTTTGAATTAACACAGAAAGCTAGATATTTAGATAAACTGGTTGATGAACTCGCAAAAGGAAAAAAAATGGAGAAAATATTAAGAGAACCTAAGAAGTGATTTTAAATTTGACTTACAATAAATAAAACCTAAAATTAAATACTAATTATGAATATCCATTTCGAAACAGATGAACTAATTGTCAGAGACCTTGAACAACAAGATCTTGAAGGTATTTTTCTTTTAGATTCTGACCCTGAAGTACATGAATTTTTAGGAAAAAGACCAATAAAAACCATCGAAGAAGCCCAGAAAGTTGTAGACTATATTACAGGCCAATACAAAACAAATGGAATAGGTCGTTGGGCTGTCATTGATAAAGCCACCAATGATTTTGTAGGTTGGACTGGCCTTAAATATGAAGAAGAGTTAAGAACTGAGTTTAACTATTATGATATCGGTTACAGACTCCGAAAGAAATATTGGGGTAAAGGCATTGCAACTACTACAGCCCTTGCCTCATTAAAATATGGTTTTGAAAAATTGAATTTAGAAGAGATCTGTGGAGCTGCTGAAATTGATCATATTGCCTCCAATACCGTTCTAAAGAAGATTGGGTTAAAGCTTTCAGGTACATTTATGTATGATAATGAGCCACATAATTGGTACAAAATCACAAAAGAGGAATGGATAAATAATCAGAAAAAGTAAGTACAAATGAATCATTTAATCATACAAAACCTCTTTGATCTTTGGGAACATATAGGTGAGATCACAAATACTTTAACAAAGACAGATCAGTACTCATCGGTATTTATGCAGCAATCCGATTGGCCCAAAAGAGTGTTCCGAATTATTGATAAAAAAGAAGTCCTTTTGGATGTAATTGAAAAAACTAAAAGTAATGAACTTCCTGAAGGTCTTACAATTCAATCTCCTAATTCCTTAGAAAACAATGATAGTTTTCAATATATCATGAGTCAGAAAAACATGGCGATTGATATCAAGGAAGTAAAACCAATAGGCGAGAATAATTTTATTAAACAGGTCACCACCAAAGAAGATGCCTATAGTTTTGCAGCAACAGCATCCCAATCATTTGGATATACTGTTGATGGCAAAGTCGTGAATGCTATTTTACAACATTCATCCAATGTCCGATTATTTATCTTTCAAGAAGAGAATACTACATTAGGGTGCGGAATGGTTTATTTTGACCCTAGAGGTATTGCCGGATTGCACATGATTGGAACCATACCAGAAGGCAGAGGAAAAGGAGTAGGAAAAAGTATTACGGAAAGGTTATTGAAAGAAGCGAAAGCACAAGAAGCAGAACATTGTGTATTGCATGCTTCAAAAATGGGTGAACCTATCTATTCCAAATTAGGTTTTAAGACATTTGGAGAGATTGAGACTTACAGAATAATTAAAGAATAAATGATGTTTGATCATTCAAAATAGTATATTACGTTATGTATTCTTTCTTTTATGAAACAATACATAACGTAATCGATTAACTACTTATACAGTTAAAACAAAATATCAATTACAGCTGTCTTTCGTCCAAAAATTAACGATACTCATTAAAGATGAAACACTTAACTCATCTTCAAATCTGGTTCTTTTCCAAACGTCATGTTTTAGCAAAGAATAAACAGTTTTATTATATCACACAAGCTGCCTATTTATTTGGAATGATTGCTCATGCAATGGGAATTCCAATGTTTTATGAGCTTGGTATCCATGAATTGGTCACCTTCAATGCCGTTTTTAGTGTGCCCGCATTTTTAATGGCACTGATTCTAAACAGAAGAGGAAAACACAATTTTGCCTTCCTTTGGGCATTCCTGGAATTACTTTTCCATCAAGTCGTCACCACCTATTATTTAAGTTGGGATATTGGTGCTTATTTTTGGTTGATTTATCTCGCTGGTCTCTCCTTTTTTAATTCTCAATGGCAACTTAGGACTCAGCTTTCATTATTAACCACAGTAATTGCCGCTTTTATTTCGTTGTTTCTTTTTTGTCAGGAAGGTGTCTATGCTATCGACATTAACCTACTTAAAAATTACTATTTGATCAGTGGTATCACTGTATTTATGGTACTTTCACTGTTGATTTATTATTTCGTTTCTACTACCACAAAAGCAGAATTACTATTAAAACAAGAACAAGAAGTCACTAAAAAAATGCTTCACAAAATTGAAGGATTATTTGGACAACAGGTTTCTCGAGAAATTGCTGCCGAGATGATCGACAGTGAAAAAGAAATAGAAAGTAAACAATATTCAGCAACGATCATGTTTCTGGATATTAGAGATTTCACATTGCTAGCTGATTCAAGACCACCATCAGAAGTAGCACATATTCAAAACGAGGTTTTTAGTGCCTTAATTGATATTATCAGAGTACATCATGGAAATGTTCTGCAATTATTAGGTGATGGTTTAATGGCTGTTTTTGGAGCCCCAAGAGCAAATACAACACATGCTCAAGATGCTGTCAATGCTTCATTTGATATCTTAGATAAAATTAAACATTTGTCAGAAATAGGACATATACCCAAAATCAGAGTAGGAATAGGGTTAAATACAGGAGATATAGTTGCGGGTAATCTGGGTAATGATACCAGAAAAAGTTATTCAATCACAGGGAAGAATGTTATTATCGCTGCTCGCATAGAACCATTGAATAAAAAATACAACAGTCAACTATTGATTTCAGAAAGCGTCTATACTGAAATTAATAGTACAGAGATAGAGACAGAAGAACTTGGCCATATTCCTTTAAAAGGCATCGAACTCCCAGTGAATGTTTATAAGTTATCGTAGTTTGTGTAATGATTGACTTTATTAGTAGTCTCCTGTTTTCATAAATCCCCATTTTAATATTACCCCAAAATATCGTAAATTGAGGATTGTGATTACTTAAAAAACTACACTATAACTTATGAACAGGATACTTAGAATTAAAGCAGGCGAAATTTCTAATGTTTCAAAAAGAGATCTTAAAAAAGCGGTCAAAATACTATTGATTACCATGACTGTTTATATTCCTCTACAAATTTTCACTTTAAAAGGAGGCACAAACACACTCTTAATCGTAGCTATCAGTTCTATCTTTACGGTACTTATCTCTAGTGGAATATTGAGGTTTATGTATGGTTTCAAAAAATTATATTATCAAAGTCTTATTATTAAAGTAAATACAGAAGGAGTATCAAAAATTATTGATACTACTACCCCTCCATCACTATCAGGTATTCTAAAAATCAATTGGGAACAAGTAAAGAATATCTCGCAAAAACATAGCATTTCTATCAATTGGGAAGATATCAAACTGATAAAAGAAAATAAATACGGGTTATTAATAAAAGGAAAGCAATCCAATAGTTTTTCAGGCAATGGACAATTTCAAATTCCAAAAGAAATTGAAGAATTCAATGAGTTAAAAGCATTTCTGTTTAAAGTTCATCAAGACAAAAAAGAGGCTGTTCATATAGACTAATAGATCTCCTACCCAATAAAACTCATTTAAAAACACCATACAATCACCAATATTTCTATGCATTCAATATGTATACATAATGCTCCGATATGTATACATTATTAGGATTCACATCGAGTAATTTTGCTTTATACCGTTACCGAAATCATAATTCTAAACCGTAAAAGCATGATTACTAAAATGATAATGAACAGAATAGTACCAATGATTGCTACTGTTCGAAGATCTCCAATTTTAAGAAGACCTGACGAATATGGGATGAACTATGAAGATATCTCATTTAAGGCTACAGATGGCGTAGTATTAGAAGGATGGTTTATCCCTGCCAAAGAAAAATCTAACAAAGTAGTGATATGTAATCACTTCTCTCCAGGTAACCGTTATGGCTATGCGGGCCATCTAAAACCATGGCAAAATGCAGGTGGTTTTGAAGTAAATTTTCTTCCTAAATATAAAGCATTAACAGATGCAGGCTATAATGTGTTAGCCTATGATCTTAGAAACCATGGCTTTAGTGCTCCGTCACAAAATGGAGCGTATAATCCAAAATTCTTTGAATATAAAGACGTTCTAGGTTCTTTATCCTACATCAGAGAACGAGAGGATACTAAAAACATGGAAATACATCTACATAGTATGTGCTTAGGAGGAAATGCTACTTTAGTGGCTATGAATAAACATCCAAAAGCCTTTGAGGGAATAAAATCAATGATGCTTATTCAACCTATTTCTGGAGAAGCATTAGTAAAAAAGTTATGCAAAACCATGTATCTAGGAGCAAAAGGAGAAAAAGTCTTCGAAGAAGTATACAGACAGAAATTTGGTTTTAGAACAGAAGACTCCTCACCTATTCTTGATGCAAAAGCCGTCAAAGTTCCTACTTTTATGACTCAAGTAAAAAATGATAAAGCGACTTTTCCGGAAGATGTACAATCTATTTTTAATGCCCTACCAATTGAAGAAAAGAAACTTTATTGGATAGAAGGAACAGACGAGCGATTTAGAGGTTATACCTACTATTCAGAACACCCTGAAGCGATGATCGAATGGTACAATAAATATTCATCTTAATAATAAAAACTATGGCTAATAAAAATGTTATTTGGTGTGATCCTTCAACTTTACAAAAAGATTTACAAGGAAAAATATATATAGTAACAGGAGCAAATTCTGGGGTCGGCTTGGAAACTTCAAAGCAGCTGATTACTCAAGGTGCTCATGTGATTATGGCCTGCAGAAGAGTTGATGCCGGTTTGCTTGCTGCAGAATCATTTCTATCATTAAAAGGAAGTTTTGAAGTTTCAAAAGTAGATTTTTCAGATTTACAATCTGTAAGAGAGTTTGTAGAAAGGTTCAAAGAAAATTACTCTAAGTTAGATGGTCTTATGTGTAATGCTGGAGCTCTATTTTCCGGAGACAAAGCGAAATACACAAAAGATGGATTTGAAATGTCAATTGGAGTAAGCTATTTCGGGCATTTCTTATTAACAGAATTACTATTAGAGCTTCTTATATCAACTAAAGGTTCAAGAATAGGAATATTGTCTTCTGTAGGGCATGCGGGTAGTCCCAAAAAAAGATATCAAGTGCACTTAGATGATATTCATTGGAAGAATAGAAAGTATAATAGTGTGGATGCTTATTGTGAGGCCAAGGTAGCTGTTAACCTATACGCACTAGAATTGGCTGATAGGTTAAAAAATACTGATGTTAGTACTGCTTCTGTACACCCTGGGTGGGCAAGAAGTAATTTTGGTGGAAACGGAAGTATGATGAAGATATTAAGAGTATTATTACTACCTTTTAGTAACTCAATTACAAATAGTAACGAGGAATCTGCACAAACTTCTCTACATGTTTTACTTTCTGATGATGCTCCAAAGCATTCTGGAGCCTACTTTAGTCAGCACAGCGTTTTGTATAGAGATAAGGAATGTAAGAAAGGCGGTTGGCCAATGACTTCACCCAATCCAAACGCAAGAGACCTCAATACTGCAAAGAAATTAGTGGCATTAAGCAATGAATTAGTCGGTCTTGCTTAAAAGTAATCTACACCTCAACTTTAATTAATTTCAAGAATCATGGAAATACTCAACTCAAAATGGATATTGATCATCGGAATTCCTTTAGTTATCATTATTGTGTTATATTTCTTAGGTAATAAATCTGTCCATACAGAAATAAAAATTAATGCTACGCCCGAGCAAATCTGGAAAGTTTTAATGAATAAAGATCAATACAGGGAATGGAACACTGTGCTAATTCCAGTCAAAGGGAATATAAATGTCGGAGAAACCGTTGAATATGAATTCCACCAAGACAGTGAAAACCAAAGTATTATTCCTTCAAAAATATTGAAAATAGAAACCAATCGATTACTTAATCAAGGGGGTGGTATTCCGGGGATTCTTACGTATAATCACCGTTACATTATTGATCAAACTGAAAGTGGAAGTAAATTGACCATTCATGAAGACTATAAAGGAATAGGAGTTCCTTTCTGGAATCCTTCTCCAGTACAAAGGGCCTATGAGCGACTCTGCCATAACTTAAAAGATCGTGTTGAAAGTTTGAACAAATAGCATGTTATGAAAAATAATATCGTAGAAATAAACTCTATTACACAAATACACAATACCTTGGACATTCAAAAACCCAAGCATCCATTAGTATCAGTGATTCCTATGAGTTTATTATCACAATACAATTATGGTGATTACACCTATGTAATGGATTTATATCAGATCAGCTTAAAGACTGGAGTGAGTGGTGCAATTACATATGGACGTAATTCATACGACTTTCAAGAAGGCACCTTAGTTTTTTCGAAACCAGGTCAATCATTAAGTTATTCTGAAAATGAGGGAACTGATGGAGAAGAAGGGTGGATGTTAATATTTCACCCTGATTTAATTAGAAAATCTCCCTTAGGAGAGTCTATCGATAATTATACATTCTTCTCTTACGAAGCCAATGAAGCATTGCACCTTTCAAATGATGAAAAACAAATCTTAACTGAGCTTATTCAGAAAATTGAAAGAGAATATGAGAATAATATTGACCGACACAGCCAAGAATTGATCATTGCAAATATTGAGATGGTTCTAAAATACTGTACTAGATACTTTGACAGACAATTCTATACCAGAACGAACCTCAATAAGGACGCCTTCTCTAAATTCGAAAAACTTCTGAAAAGTTATTACAAAGACGAATTACACTTAGATCTTGGGGTACCTACTGTAAAATATTGTGCTACCGAACTCAATATGTCCTCACATTATTTGAGTGATATGCTAAGAAAAGAAACCGGCAAAAGTGCACAAGAACATATTTATAATTTTGTGATAAATAAAGCCAAAACAAGATTATTAAGTTCATCAGAATCTATAAGTCAAGTAGCTTATAGTTTGGGCTTTGAATACCCTCAACATTTTAGTAAACTTTTTAAAAACAAAACGGGTTATAGCCCAGTTGAATACAGAAAATCTTCATAAACTAAGGCCTTTTTACAAAAACGTAGCTTATTCATAAAAATGCTTACTGATCAAGTAAGGGAGTATTTTAAGAGTAGAACAATTCAAATTACAGGTATAAAGATTTCAATGAATTGTCTTTTTTACAGAAAATTGTTGTACTCATTTTTTCTGAGGGGTCGTTTTTGTTTTACATTTGTAGATGGAATATGACTATTTATTTCATTAATAATATAAGTTGGAATTTTACAAGTAGAACATTTGTTCTATCATTAGTTACCCTCTATTCAGTTTAATAAATTACCGTTTTGATATTGTTCTATTTAGGCACTAACCCAAATACTTACGAATTGATTGTAACCCAATAACAACAAGAATTTAATTGCCATCTTCTCGTTAAGACTACTCCTAATAGTACATATTGATGATATCTAAAGGTATCCCTTAACAACGTATATTTAAACTGTTATTTGCACTTAAATAATAACCGGGACTTAGTATCGTAGTTTACCCAAAAACGAACTTAAAATGAAGAAAATTGGATTAATCGGAGGTATGAACTGGGAATATTCTCAGATCTACTATCAGATAATTAACAAAAAAGTAAAGGAACTTCTTGGTGGTCTTCACTCTGCTAAATGCATTATGGAATCATTGGATTTTTCAGAAATTGATCGACTTCAACACAAAAACGATTGGGATGGCTTAACAAGACATATTACTGATGCAGCCATTAACCTCCAAAATGCTAAGGCTGATGTTATTGTCCTTTGTACTAGCTCAATGCATCAATGTAGTACTGATATTATAGAAAATACAGATATACCGTTTTTACATATCGCTGAGGCAACAGGCAAGTCAATCAACAAGAAAAATATAAAAAAAGTACTTTTACTTGGTACAAAGTCTACCATGACAGACGGTGTCTACAAAGAAATTCTTCAAAGAGATTTTAATATTGAAGTGATTACTCCAAATGAAGAGGATATAGAAATCGTTCATGAAATCATTAATAACGAATTATCTATTGGGATTACTACCCCTGAATCAAAAGAAACAGTTATGCAAATAACTCAAAAAGCAATTCAACAAGGTATTGAAGGTATCGTTTTAGGAGCAATCAATTTACCTTTATTGATTAATAATTTTGATTTCGAAGTGTCTGTTTTTGATTCAACAAAAATACATGCTGAAAGTGCCGTTTTATTTTCTTTGATTCAACAATAACATTGTACACATTCCTGAACCAAAACTACATTTCTTTAAACCAATACTACAAATTTATATTGACCTTGAGCTCTAATTTTGTGATTAAGAAATTATATTACTTCAGCTATTATGAACAAAACAATCTTAATTACAGGAGCCAATTCGGGAATTGGAAAAGAAACTGCAAGACAACTAGCACTGCTAGATACTACTGAAAAAATCTATTTGGTTTGTAGAAACCTTGACCGAGCAATATTAGCCAAAGATGATCTTGAAAAGTCTACAGGTCGTAGTATTTTCGAAATTATTATCATGGATGTTGCTAATATAGACTGTGTCAAAGATGCTCTAAAGTACATTTATGATCCCATTGATGCGGTCATATTAAATGCTGGGGGATTAGCGGGAAACTCTCCCGAACAAATTACCAAAGATGGTGTCACTTTTATATCAGCATCAAATTTACTAGGCCATGTGGTCCTTGTAGAAGAACTACTTAAACTTGGAAGAATCAATAATACCGTACTTTTTGCTGGGACAGAAGCCGCAAGAGGTGTTAAAGTGCTAGGTGTTAAAAGACCAGAACTCAATAATTCTGTTCAAGAGTTTACATCCATATTAAACGGGCAATACTTTGGTGATTCTATGGACAATATGGAGGCCTATTCTCTTGTAAAATATATAGGTGCATTATGGATTTCTTACATGGCAAAACAGCATCCGCATATTCAACTGATTACAGTGAGTCCAGGGGGTACACAAGGGACCTCTTTCACCAAGGAACTTCCATTCTTTCAGAAATTTATGTTCGACTATATAATGATGCCTTTTCTTTTACCTCTTATGGGAATGACACACAGTTTACAGAAAGGCAGTCAACGTTTTGTTGATAGTATACAAGATCCAACTCTTTCAAATGGTGGATTTTACGCCAGTAAAGAAAAAGTAACTGCAGGTCCTATGGTGGATCAAAGTTCATTTTTTGGTAGTTTAAAAAATGAAGGTTTTCAAAAAAATGCCTATGATGCCATACAGTCTTTTTTAGCTTAAAAATAAATACCTCATTATCTATCCAACTAAATAGATAATGAGGTATTTTTGTGTAGTTAATCCTAAATAATCAATAAATATGAAAGGGGAATACTACAAAACAAAAGAATCTGTAGAAGAGTACATCCAGATGGCTAAAGATGTGAATGGAAAAGCCTTAATAGATCAACTTATTACGCATCTTCAACCAACATCTTCTGTTCTAGAAATTGGCTCTGGTCCTGGAACAGACTGGGAGATACTTAGTGCAACTTATCAAGTAACTGGATCAGATTTTTCTGAAGAGTTTATCCAACGCCTTGCTAAAAAATTTCCTAATGGAACATTCTTACACTTGGATGCTTCTACCCTACTTACAACACAGAAATTTGATGCTATCTATTCCAATAAAGTGCTACATCACCTAACTGATGAAGAGTTACAACATTCCATCCACAGACAATTTGATTTACTAAATGATAAAGGTATCATCTGTCATTCGTTCTGGAAGGGAGAAGAAACAGAACACTTTAAGGGCTTGTTGGTGAACTGTCATACAAAGGAATCGTTAAACAAGTTCTTCGGACAACAATTTGAGTTAATCTTTTTGGAAGAATATTCTGAATTTGAGGAAAAAGATTCTCTACTTTTAATTGGTATGAAAAAATAAATTGTATTTTTATAAGTACAATCAACTCAAAACATTAATCTCTTAATAGATGAACTCATTAAAACATATCTTATTTCTATTAGTTACTGTTGTATTTTTTTCAAGCTGTGGAGGTGATAATGCTAAAAACGACGAAAGCCACAAACAAGAACAATTAGTAGGTGGTTGGAGCGAGTCGGAAGTGACTCCAGAAGCTGAAAAAGCGCTCGACTATGTGCTAAAACAAATGAACACTTCAGCAAAACTAGATAAAATCACCCACCTGAGGACACAAATTGTCAGTGGTAGGAATTATGATATCGACTTCTTGATGGATAATGGAAAAGCTTGGAATGTAAAAGTATACCAAGATCTACAAGGTAATTATGAAATTACCAAAACCGCCACAAGAATCAATTAGACATATAGGAGGGAAAATATTTCTCTCCTTTTTTTATATACTAACAAATGAATTTTATACTATGATTTTAGAAGTTGCTATTCTTCAAGTAAAACAAGGTGAAGAGAAAGATTTTGAGAGGGATTTTAAAGAGGCAGGTCAATATATTAGTTCTATTCAAGGCTATCATAGCCATACTTTAAAAAAGTGTTTGGAAGTAGAAAACAAATATATCTTGTTAGTGAACTGGGAAACATTAGAAAACCATACGGTTGACTTTAGACAATCTGATGTGTATCAGCAATGGAAAGCAAAGTTGCATCATTATTATGACCCCTTCCCAACAGTAGAACATTATGAGACCATCTTATAATAAAAAAGAGAAGCCAAATACATAAATATTTGGCTTCTAGACACTTTAATACATCAGAATTAATAAATCAGTTTGTTGGAAATATCTTCTACTATATCCCCTGTTTTTGACACTACTCTTTCTAAATTTTGAGAGGCCTTATCGACATTTAATTTCGAAGAATCACTCATTTCATCTAATAAATTTCTTCCTTTACAAATCAACTCTTCCAAGTGATCTTGTAAATTGACCAACTCGTCTACTGTTTTCTCTGTAATTTCATTTTTGGCTTCCGCTTTTAATAAGTTTGAGTTACTTATCATCTCTTCAGCATTTTCCTTTAAAGAATCCAAGATTTTATCATTGGTATTTTCTGAAAAATCAAGAAGTGCTTTGTTCATATTCGTCACCTTATCAATAATATCTTTTGATGTTGTCTCTATATGATTTAAACTTTCTAATGCTTCGATCTCTTTTTGAAGAATCGTATCATTAATTTTTAATGATGCTTCAGCCTTTAACTCTGTTTTCTTTTTATCAGTAACCTCCTTAATATCATCAATATGTTGTTGGTAACTCAGGATATTGGCTTGTACTTTTTGTACTGATTCTTGTAATGTGTTCATCTCTATATTTTGTTTTTGTGATGATACAAATGTCAGTATTCAAACAATAAATGAGTCTTAGTTATTGATTTATAATTCTCTCTTTTTGATATCTTATTGTTAAAATTTCAACAAGTCAATCTCTACTGATTTACAATATATTATGACATAAAATCATTTATGGTAATGTTTATCATCAGTAAAGCTGGTTGAATGCAATTAGTTTTACCTCAAATTTGAATCAAAATGAGAGAAGTCTATATCGATGAAATTTCATACAAAGAGGTCTTTAGAAGTTTGTCCGACCGGTTTGATGGTGTCACTACTGATGACTCATTAAACATCCATCTTAATGAAGAAAAAATATTTGCCAAAGGGCATCAAATCAATGCAGACCTAGAGATCACCCAATTCAATGCCTATTTAGAAGAACCAATCAGAATTATTCGAAGAAGTTTACATGAAAATGTATTCGTTATTGTCTATTTCTTAACACCTTTTCAGCTGACCAATGACATTGATGCAGCCTATCAAATCAAGAATAAAAAATATTGGTCTAACCTTAAAAGAGATGAAGTATTTTATTTTGAAGGGCATCAGGAAATCTCATTTATTACAATAAAACTCACTCGAAATTTTATTGAAAAGTACAATGTCAATAATCAAAATTTCACGACTCAGTTACTAGATACAAAGGATCCATTTATTATCTATGAAAATATTTCTAGTGCATCTGTAGAAGTGCTGAAAGAGATAAAGGAATGTGACTTCAATAACGAAATTGAACTCTTAAAATTAGACTACCTTACTTATAAGCTATTGTACAACTTTGCCAATAAAGTGGCCTACAGGTTTGGTGTACAGGCTTTCCCAAGGTTATTACCTGATGTCGATGTAGAAAGAGTATTTAAAGTGAAAGACTATATAGAAGAGAATTTTGAGGAAAAAATCACACCTGAACAAATAGCAGAAATAGCTCAGTGTAGCTACAGTAAATTACGTAAACTGTTCAAAGAAGTTATAGGTCAATCTATTTTGAAATACACTAATGATTACAAATTACAAAAAGCACATTCATGGCTCACTAATGGAGCTTATAATGTTTCTGATTGCACTTATCAGTTAGGTTTTAGTAGTATGACACATTTCAGCAAATTATTCGTAAATAAGTATGGCTGCCTACCTAGCGACTTGAAATAATAAAAAAGCCTACGATTCGCATCGTAGGCCTGGATAAAGATAGAAATTATTGGTATTTCTTGTCTCTAAAATCACCATTTTTTACTGTTCTCTCTACAAAGTGATAGAGCTTCATAAACTCTTCATCATTTTCGAAGAGTGGGTGATCTTTAAGAGAATCTAAGATCTTTTGTGGATTTCGCTCTTCATAATTAAAATCCTTTTGTATATCATTTTCTTTCCTTTCAAAGGCTATTGCTCCTCGAGGAAGAATCTTTGCTTCAGATTGGTTTCTAACTACATTCTTTTCGAAAAGTGTTTGGACTGGGTACTTCTTGCCCCAATCTTGAAATTCTACAACATGGTTTTCCATTTCTGGATTTTCCTTATCCGGAATAACGACAATATTATGATGAATATTAGTGTTCTCAACTGGTCCAGTAATATGGAAAGTAGGAGCAAAGTATCGCTTATTGTGAGCCTTATACGGACGAATTCCATCGTTAATACTTAAGTTATATTTTACTTCAGTATTCTTCGTTCCTTGATTCATTGGCTGTCCTAACTTAAAGCCATTATTACAAATAAGAATAAAACCTCCCCAATTATCGTAACTTAGGTTGTATTGAAAAGTAGTATTATTACAGTTAAAATCAGAATCATAGCCTTGACCATCCCACTTTGCTCTATGATCACTTACACTATTAAATTGTACTAGTGTATTGTCACTACTCCAAGGCCAAATACCTGCAGCTGCATCACCTTTTGGCATAGAGTCGATGCCTTTTCTAATCACATTGTATTCGATCAAAGCTCCATCACATCCTAATGGAACAATGCCATCTCCAGGGATATTCTCAATTAAGTTTCCTCGAACCACCACTTCCAAACTAGGGTACCAAGCTGTTCTTTTGATATTTCCTTTTGAGTTGATTGCATTTCTCTCACAATGGTGCATATAGTTGTTCAGAATTTGAAGATCAATAAATCGAGTTTTCACTTCATTTCCCATATTCTGCCAAAGTATTGCAGAACCACCACCTTTTTTCTTTTCCAGCAGACCATTTACATCAAATATTTCAAGTCCTTCTAATACTATGTGATGACAGTCTCCAAAATTCTCGGCTCTTACCACTACTCCTCTTCTCTTTGCTGCAGGCTTTTCTCCTTTATTCGTAATCTTCAGGTTTCTTACCTCCCAATACTCTACATTGTACAAATAAAGAGTAGACTCTTTATATCCTAAACCATTAATTTGAGGATGATCGCCTTTACCATATCTGTCTATAGAAATAACTTTCCCTTTTTTACCAGATCCTTTAGGCATTAACTGTCCTTCATATGTTGTACCTGCAGCAAATAGAATCTGATCTCCAGGTCGAAAAGTTTGCTGATTGACCTTCCAAATCGTTTTCCAAGCCGACTTCTTAGAAGTGCCATTATTTTTATCTTTTCCATTATTTGCATCTACATAATAAGTGGTACAAAACGCAAGATGTGATACAAAAAGTAGACTAATGAATAGAGCTAAAGTTTTCATAATCCTCAATGTTTATAATGATGCTGCTGGCTTATTCCAAACAACGGATTTCATTTTCTCCTCATACTCGGCCATTAATTGCTTGTATTTTTTGTCTTTTGCTAGATTTTCCCATTCATGTGGATCCTTCTTTAAATCATAGAGGTAACGTTTTCCATCAGGTGTAATCGTAAATCTGTAACGGTCAGTTACCACACCATAGCTATCTTTGGCACAAGTAAATGTTATATTTTCCCATTTTGGGTTTTTCTGAGTAAGTAATGGCACTAAGCTATTACCGTGAAGCTTTATTTCTTCCGGTAAGGTAACTCCAGCCAACTCCATTATTGTTGGGTAGATATCGATATTTTGAACAATATTTCCTACCTGTTTTCCTTCTTTAGAATGTGGTAATTTTATAATTAATGGACATCTTAAAACAACATGGTATCCAGTATTTTTTCTCCATTTACCATGATCCGTTAAATGGTAACCATGATCTCCCCAAACGACAATAATCGTATTATCATAAAGGCCTTCCTCTTTTAACGCCTGTATTACTCTCCCCATTTGTGCATCGGCATAAGTGGTACTTGCCATATACCCTCGAATCAACTTTTGTGCAGTCTCATCATCTACTCCCTCATTCCATATCTCACTACCTTTTCGACCTTGATATGGATCTTTTGTTAGATCTCGATCTGCATTTTCGGGTACATACGCTAGCTTTCCGGCATCTTGTGGGTACATATCAAAGTACTTCTTTGGTGCTACCCACGGCATGTGGGGACGAGCAAAACCACACGAAATCATAAAAGGTTTAGATTTATCCCTTTTCTCTTTGATGAAAGAGATAACATCTCTAGCCGTCTTACCATCATTAAGTAATTCATCTGGTCCGTCAACAGCGGCATACATCAAAGATGCAGGCCCAGAGTCCTTCTCATAATATGTTTTTATTTGATCAGCTCTCCCGCCAATTTCTACGATTTTACTTTCAATTTTCTCTCCACCATCATGGTATTTTCCTTTCCAATATTTTCCAGGTATATCCCAGCTCTCTTTTTCAGAAGTAGGAACATTTCCATGATATAATTTACCACTAGTAGCTGTCCAATAACCATTGGATTTCAACTGATTTGGCCAAGTTTTTTGTACTTGAATTTGCTCTTGGAATTTAAATTTCTTCCCATCAATCCAAGTTTTGTTGTTAAACCGAACGCCAGTCATCATCGCCGCTCTTGAAGGGCTACACAATGGGTAGTTGACATATGCTCTGTTAAACTGCACCGCTTGATTTGCTAAGGCATCAATATTTGGTGTAAGTGGCTCAGGTTCTCCATATACACCAATTTGAGGTCTCAAATCATCAAAAGCGATAAAGAGAATATTAGGTCTTTCCTGATCTTGAGCGTACAATAATGTTCCACTACATAAACAGCCAAGAAAGAAGATAATTTTTTTCAGTTTCATCTTATTGAGAAGTTAGGCCTGTTATTTCATTTCAATGGCTCCTAAATCTGGAGCATCTTTTATTGGATTGCCTAGAATATCTTTATCTACTTTTTCTCCGATATATAACCCCTTCTTATCCCCTGGAATTTTCTCAATCTCAATTCCTTTATTTTTTACTAAAGCAGAATTAGTAGGCATAAAATCAGTTGGAAGGTTACCATTTTTATTCTTGAATTGTGGATTACCAAATTCTGGTTGGCTATCTGTGATAGGAGATTCTACTGGCCAATTTTCCTTTTTCAAGTATAAATTATTCTTAAATACGATATTCTCTACCAATACTTCTCCTTCTTCTTCAGGTTTGTATTGGTCTCCTAGTACTTGCTTGCTTTCGCCTTCGAAGTAAAAAATATTGTTCGCAATCAAGACCCCTTTTGATGCTCTATCTACAGCAATTTTCACAAGAATATCACTCTTTACATAGATCGTATTATTATAGAAATAGCTATTGTAAGGACCTTTTCTTTGGCGTCCTTTTCCATTAAAACCACTTAACCAAAAGATTTTTCCTTCTTGAGATGCTACACCTTTTTTCTTTACTCTATATCCGTCATTAATACTTACATTATATCTGTAAGCACAGTTAAAGTTGTTGCCTAAAATCTCACAGAAACCTCCAGCGTTGTTCTCACTAATATTATATTGAACGATTACATTTGAGCAATTAAAATCGATATGACATCCTGCTGAATCTGCAGGACCATTAGCATTTCTAAATTCATTTCTCTCAATCAAAACACCATCACAACCCCAAGTCCAAAGGCCACTACCTCGTCCCCACTTTCTAGTATCATTATTACTACCAGACTTGTTCACGATGTTATGATGAATGTGACCATCATTAATTCCACTCATTTGTATACCAGGGCCACCAACTTCTATTACTTTATTGTTGGCTATTACAAGGTTTTTGATAGAGAGAGATTTTCCATTTACCTTGATACCAGTGTGTGCTACATTTGAAATTTCACAGTTGGTAATAGATAAGTTTTTAAAACCAGAGTCTTTCACTTTATTCAGTGCTCTAATTCCCCAACCATACCCTTGAGTACCATTGGGGGTGAATGTTTCTTTCTTTCCTCTTTTAAACCCTTCGTCCATTAAAAATACATCTCTCACTTTCACATGGTCGATGGTAATATTCTCATACTCTCCTACTTGATCACTTAAAACCAAGATACCACAGCGCATTGTGTTTTTGTTTACCTTAGCTTCATCAACACCCCCTGCATTGGCAGTTACCTCTAAATTAGTCAC
The DNA here is from genome assembly GCF_947387565.1 of Flammeovirga sp. SubArs3. Classification (NCBI taxonomy): domain Bacteria; kingdom Pseudomonadati; phylum Bacteroidota; class Cytophagia; order Cytophagales; family Flammeovirgaceae; genus Flammeovirga; species Flammeovirga sp. SubArs3. The sequence continues at coordinate 362,819 of NZ_CANDOA010000001.1, forward strand.
CTTAATAAAGCTACTGTTTTTAATTAAGATGCCATTAAAGTATCCTTTTGCATCAATAATTGGTAAAGCATCACTCTTATCATCTTTGGATTGGTAGTTACTAATTTCAATCCATTTATTTTTACGACCAGCAATGTTTTCTAATTCAATATTCCCATAAAAAACACTTCCATTTGCCAATAAAACTTTATCCCCTGCCTTTAGGTTAAGGCGGTTGATTTTCTTTAGAGTTTTAAAAGCATGTTTTGCTGACGTTCCTTCATTCTTGTCCTTTCCATTTTTTGCATCTACGTAATAAGTAGTTGCAATGGCAGACTGGGTGAAGAAAAGCATTGTTAGTCCTAACAGTAATAATTTCATTTTCTTTTTATTAGTCAAAAAATATCACATCATCATCTTGTGAAGTAAATCAAAATACAAGACGAAGAAACACTATTTTAGATTTTTCTTCTTCTTCTTTTTCTTCTTTACTGGTGCTTCTTTAAATTCTTCTTGTCCCTCTCCCTGAACACTCCATTTTACGATATATTCTTTTACTAATGGAGCCTCTCCTTTTGGTAGGTATTGTGACAATTCGGTTTTCTTTTCTTGGTAACTTGCATCCTTGGCAAGGTTAGTCCATTCATTATGATCGTTGGTATGGAAGTATAATTCTTCTGTACCATCATAATAACGAATGTATCTATAGTCTTTTGTTCTTACCGCATAATTCCCTTTACCCCAAGAAGTAATTGCTGGTTCATCCAATGTCTTCAAAGGTTGCTTAACAATTCCTTTTAGCGATGCCCCATCTACATAATCTGGTGTTTTTACATTGGCATAATCTGCAACAGTTTTATATACATTGATCAGTGAAATCGCCTCATCATAAGTTCTTCCATATTTTACCTTTTTATCTCTTGTATCATAGATGATAAAAGGAACTCTTGTCGCTTCTTCCCATAGTGTAAACTTTTTAAATGACATCTTTTCACCTAAATGGAAACCATGATCTGACCAAACAATTACAACTGTATTATCTGCATAATCACTTTCTTCTAACGCAGTAATTACTCTACCTATATTATAATCTGCCCATGAGATACATGCTAAATATGCTCTTCTTACATCCTCCCAAGCATCATCATTTCTAAAACGTCTATCATCACCTGCTTTTCTCATCGACTTTCCTTCTCTAGGAATATCACTTAAGTCGGTCTCTAAGATTTCTGGAGCTAAAATTTCTTCTGGTAACGCATCAAAAAACTGCTTTGGTGCATCAAAAGGTAGGTGTGGCTTCACAATACCTACAGCTAAGAAGAAAGGTTTTTTATGTTTCTTTTCTAAGATATCCACACCATAAGATGCTACTTGATAATCTACATGCTCACTCATTGGGTTATGAGTAGGTCTGAAAGACATTTTTTTGTTGACTTTATATCCTTCTCCTTCTTCAAATACCTTTCTCGTATTTAAGTCTGTAAGGTAGCCAGTCCACTCTCTTTTATCGTCTTTTAAACCATGGTGAATTTTTCCTGCACCATAAGTAGCATAACCATTCTCTTTTAACAACCTTGGCAAACTTGTATACTTATTCATCAAATCATTATGGATTTCATGCTCATAGAAAGGATACAGACCTGAGTTAAAAGGCTCGATTCCATATAACAAAGCATTTCTACTTGGTGAACATCCCGGAGCAGAACAGTGAGCATTTGTAAAGTTTACTCCTTTTTCTGCTAGTTTATCTAGGTTAGGAGTAATAGCCTGTGGATGCCCTCCTAAAAATCCTGTCCAATCGTTCATATCATCAATAGCGATGAATACGATATTTGGTTGCTTCTTATTTTTTTGTGCCTGAACAACACCTGTGGTGATGAATAACCCAAAAAAGAAAAGAAGAAAAGAGTTGGTATGTTTTTTCATGGTTGAAGTAAGTAATTTGTCATTTCATGTTCTGTAAAAGTAAGATGTACTAACACAAATCAGTACTACAAACCCTTCAGTGGTGGTCACGAAACAAACCATGTTATGTTTTGTCGATTTTGTGTTAAAATCTAAATCCCTCCTTTCTTCAATAAAGGCTCATCAAACTCCTTCATCTGAGCATACAGTTCGTCTTTTAGCCTCTTGGCAATTGATTTATATTCAGGGTCATTGTAATAGTTGACCAATTCATCTGGATCCTTTTCTAAATCAAATAACCATGGCTCATCCGATGGTGATACAACTAACTTATATCTAGCATCGACAGCCGCTACCCATTTGCTTCTAGCATTAGTGATATACACTGTTCGATCCATATCTACGACCGATTTTTTTGATGTGAAGTCTTTTGCTGCATTGGCTCCATGAAAAGTATAAGCTGATTGATCCACACCCATAATTCCTAATATGGTTGGTGTAAAATCAGCCATTGAAAAAGCCTTCTGGATTGTTTTACTCTTCTTAATTTTTGATGGATAACGAAGCATAAATGCTACTCTAGCAGACATTTCGTAAGGTAAGCCTTTGTTATCTTTACCATGTTCTCTTAATAAGTCTCCATGATCTGAAGTGAAAATCACGATCGTATTTTTTTCTAGATCATTATCCTCTAGAAATTTTAAGATTCGACCTACATTATCATCAATACATTTTACCATTCCATAGTATTGACGCATCGCATTTTGTTTGATGGGTTTTGTATTGTGTTTCTTCCCTTTTCTAGCCACCCAACCTGGAGATAAATCACCTTCTTTATAAATTGTTCTTGGCTCTTCAAAAGTTAGATGATCGTACATCGTGTTGTAAGGTGCTCTTACTTGGTTTGGGCCATGAGGATCTGGTATCGACAACATCAAACAAAAGGGTTTGTCTTTGTCTTGTTCTAAAATTTTTAGTGCTCTGTCTACTAGGAAGTCAGTAGTAAAAGATTTCTCATCGACCTTATTCTGATCAAAGACCATATGACCTTTTTTATTCTTCTTCTGATCTACAATCACTCCATTCTCTTCTTCCTTAAGTGCTTTCCAATGCCCTCTGTTGATCATGTATCGATTGTGTTCAAAACCAAACTTCCTTTTAGGAGCAAAACCAGGCTTATCCTCTCCGTCTAAGTGCCACTTTCCTACATATGAAGTAGAATACCCGTTATCTTTTAAGATCTGTCCGAACGTAATCACATCGTCGTTCAATGGCATATCATTTACAGGAGAACCTGTAGCCACAGGATATAAACCTGTCATCATAGATGCTCTTGAAGGGGTACAAACCGGTGATGTCGCATACCAGTTTTTGCATAAAACTCCTTCATTGGCTATTCTGTCCAAATGTGGTGTTTCAACAATAACATCCTTTCCCCACATCATCGCCTGTTCTTCTGACATGGTATTTCGGTAGGCGCCAATTGTTCTTAAATTATGCTCATCTGTATGTATGATTAATAAATTAGGTTTGTCTTGCGCCTGTAGGAGACATGAGCAAAACAATAACAAGGCAGTCACTAATGGATAGGTTTTCATCATCTTTATTAAAAAAAATAAACTCTTATTCTCAATATAGGCTATTGAAAAAAGAGGACATATTATAAAAATAATAATCGCAACCCATCTTAAAGAGGATCTTTGAAGATGAGTTGCGAAAAAATATTACCAGTTTTCTTTCTGGTTAAGAGAAGTGTTAATGTTGATTTCTTGTAAAGGGAATGGTAAAACCATATGCTTTGCAGGATTGAAATTGATGAATGGTCTCTTATAACCATCCATTGCCCAGAAAGTTTCACTATAATCTGGGTGTGCTCTCATAATTTCTTCAGTGAAACGTAATCTTTCTTCTAATTTATTCCATCTGATTAAATCAAACTTACGAACACCTTCGAAGCAAAGCTCTCTTAAACGTTCATCCATAATTTCTTGGAAAAACGCATCCTTTCCAGCTAATGAAGAAGGAGAGTCTTCTTCCAAAGTACCTAAACCAGCTCTTTGACGAACTCTATTGATACACTCAATAGCTTGTCCTGTAGGGCCACCATTTACTTCATTCAATGCTTCTGCATGCATTAATAATACATCCGAGAATCTAAGAATTGGGAAGTTGATTGGTGTTTGGTTTCTTGAAAGAATGGTCTCGTTCGTTAACAAGATATATTCTTCACCATCAGGGTTGTTTGTATCAATTTCCTCGTAGTTTGCTGGTTCCCATCTTCTGAACTTACCAGGACAGTTTTGAGGAGCAAATACATTAGAAACTCTAACAATCTTAGCAGATTTATTCATTTGGAACATTGGAACGTTCCATTCCATTCTTCTGTCTTCGATTTCATAGATCTGGTTCATTACAGGAGTAAGTGCAACAGATTTTTGAGTAGTTGGATGGTTGTTGCCATCAACATAATCGAATGCTATACCATTATAGTTACCAACAGCACCCATTGTTGAGATACCAATGTCTAAGTTATTTTTATATGAGATTTCAAATAAAGACTCCTTAGTGTTGTATGATGAACCTCCAATATAGTTTAAGAACAAGTTTCTGTACCCTAATGAATCTTCAGAAGTTGTCAGTTCATGCCAACCGTCGTTATAAATGATATCCTCAGTATACACTAAAGCACTATCATAATATTGTGTCTGTTGGTAAGGGTAACCTGCCATTTTCATGTAAAGTCTAGCCAATAAACCTTCTGCGGCCATTTTATTTGGTCTACCTGGCTGGTACTCTGAATCTGATGCATGAGGAAGATTTTCAATCGCATATTTGAAGTCTGCTTCAATAGCTGCGTATACTTCTTCTAATTCTGCTGCAGGTTTATTGTTATCAAATTGGTCTTTTGTATAATCCAATCTTAATGGAACTTCATTCCACCAGCTTGTTAGATTGTAATAAGCAAAGGCTCTTAAGAAACGAGCTTCTGCTAAATACCATTCGTATTGGCCATCCTCAAAAGCACTTTCATCTAAACGAGCAATCATTTGGTTACACTCGTTGACAGCTCCATAAAGTTGTCTCCAAGATTCTTCAATTGCTTCTGAGTTGGAAACGTGACTGTATAAAGATACAGCCCAGTTTTCATCCCAACCTCTAGAATAGTACCCTTCATCGGTACCGTATTGCATTTCCATCGAAAGTGTACTTCCATAACCTCCAGCCGATGCTGAGAACTTTGAAAAAATACCTGCAATACCTAAATCTACTCTAGATTCACTATTATAGAAGTTGTCTGAATTCCAACTTGATTTTGGTTCTACATCTAGAAAACTTGAACATGAAGTCCCCATGCCTATAAGCACAGTCGCCACCAATCCGAATTTCTTTATATATTTTGTATTCATCTTAATCGAATGTTTAGTCGTTGATCGAATTAATTTTAAGTAGGATTAAAGTGTTAGTTTAATGCTTCCTAAAATTGTTCTGCTTTGAGGGTAAGCTGAGTAATCTAAGTTTGGTGATACACCATTACCTGCTACACTAACTTCTGGATCATATCCTGAGTAGTTGGTCCAAGTGAAAAGGTTTTGTGCAGATACACCAAAGTATAAACCTTTGATTTTAGCTCTCTTCAACACTTTTGATGGGATATTGTATCCTAATGAAACAGTTTTTAGTCTGATATAAGAACCATCTTCAATAAATCTGTTATCAATTTGGTTACCCACTCTAGCACTACCTAATGAACCAGCATATGTAGAAGCGTTGATATTAGTATCTGTATGGAATGGTGTCCAGTGATCAGCAATTGTAGCAAAACCATTGAATGATTGAGAACCCCAAGGTTTGTGCATTTCCACTGCGTTACCGTTCATTACATCAAATCCATAAGACCATTGGAATAAGAATGAGAATGAGATGCCTTTATATTGGAATGTGTTTGTTAAACCACCGAAGTGTTCTGGATGAGGGTTACCAATAATTGTTCTATCCTCTTCATTGATTGTACCATCACCATTACGGTCTACAAACTTCACTCCACCTGGAGCGATATCTTGAGCACCATTATCAGCAACACCGTCTTTCAATTCGAAAGTTTGTGTTTCGTTGTTCCAGTTAAAGTCACTTTGTTGGTAAATTCTATCGAACTCAAGACCATACATCATACCTACTGGCTGACCTACTCTAGTCGTGTAGTTGTCTTCACTGAATCTTGCTCTTGTATAGATAGCGTCATCTCCTTGGTTCAACTTCAATACTTCATTTTTGTTGAATGAGATGTTGAAGTTTGTTGTCCATTTAAATGACTTCTTGTGAATGTTCACTGTATTTAATGAGATCTCTAAACCTTCGTTTTGTACCTCACCAACGTTTTGGAATACTCTTGTAAAACCTGTACTTGTTGCCATGTTAGCATTTAATAGTAGGTCGTAAGTATTCTTTCTATAAACATCAACTGTCGTTTCTAATCTTTGGTTGAAGAATGATAAATCAACACCAAAGTTTACTTGTTGAGTAGTTTCCCATCTTAAATCTGGCACTGCTAAGTTAGATTGTACAGCACCTGGACGGTAAGCTTCTGTAGAACCCCAGTTATAACCTGACCACTTACTAATAGCAATTTGGTTGAATGCTGCAAAGTCTGCAATTCTGTTATTACCAGTGATACCCCAACCACCTCTTAATTTCATTGTAGAGAATACTCCTAGATCTTTTAACCAAGGCTCATCTCCAATTCTCCAAGCACCAGAAACTGATGGGAAGTAACCCCATTTGTTACCGTCAGCAAATTTAGACGAACCATCTGCTCTGAAGTTGGCAGTAATTAGGTATTTGTCTTTGAAGTTGTATGTAGCTCTACCGAAGTAAGATAATAGTGTATTACCTGTCCAAGAAGTCTGTGCTAATGTTGCTGTAGTACCAATACCTAAGTTATAAATACTAAAGTCATCTACTGGTAAGTTACCATTCTGTAATAACTGTGTAGAGTAGTCGTTGTAAGAACCTTCAATACCACCCATTACTGAGAAAGTATGTTGACCTGCTTTCTTCTTATAAGTTAAAGTGTTAGAAGAAGCGACTGTTTGTCTAACTGTTTCTTCAATGCTACCTTGAATTCCTAGAGGTGAGTTCTGACCAGCTCTTGTTTCTTCACCATAGAATAATGTATTCTTAGATAATTGAGCTTGGTAGTTTGCATATAAGTTTAATGTTAAGTTCTTATGGAACTTGTGTGTAAATCTTAAGTTACCTCTAAATACGTTTTGGTAATCCTTATCCTTTGTATTCATTAAGTTTGGTACCGGAGGATACATTACTGATTGGTTAGGATCTGTTGGATCATATCCACCTGGCTCTAAATCATCTGGAGTAACTGGATCGATTGGTCTAAAACGAACTGCATCTCTAATAATACTTGAATAACTGTTCTCTCTTAAGTTTGGACCTTGTCTAACAGCATATGAATGCATTAAACCAGCATTTAACGTTGACTTATCAGAGATAGTGTGTTTTACTCTTAAGTTGTTGATTAACTTTGTAAACCTAGAAGTAATTAAAGTACCTTCTTGATCAGTGTAGTTACCAGAGTAGTAAATGTTAGTTTTCTTATTACCACCACTGATCGATAAGTTGTATTTTTGAATAGGAGCTTGTCTGAAAATTTCATCTTGCCAATCATGTGCTTCTAAACCGTTTTCCTCATAGTTTCTATATAACTCTGGATCTAACCACTTATCATAAAAATTATTGATTTTGTCATAGTTACCTTCTAAATCCCACTTACCAGATGCCCAAGCTTGTGCTTCCTGGTATTTAACATACTCGTATGGGCTCATTACTTCTAAGTACTTTGTAACATTTTGAACACCATATGAAGCATTTAACGTTACTGTAGTTTTCCCATCTTTTGTAGCACCACTTTTCGTAGCGATTACAATTACACCATTTGCACCACGAGAACCATAAATTGCAGTTGCAGAAGCATCTTTAAGGATGTTGAATTCTTTAATATCTTCTGTATTAATTGTTGCTGGGTCAAAGTTCTCTAAAGGAACTCCATCTACTACGTATAATGGTGAGTTATCACCAGTGATTGAGTTGCCACCACGAATGACAATATTCATAGGTGAACCTGGTGTACCTTCAGAGGCAGATACATTTACACCTGCAACTCTACCCATTAACGCCTCATCATAGTTGGCTGTAGGAGCATTCACTAGATCTTCAGTATCTACTGTTGCTACTGAACCTGTAATGTCCTTTACCTTACTTGTACCATAACCAATTACGATTACATCTTCTAAGACGCTCATCTCAGGTTTCATCGTAACATTGATCTTAGATCTATTTTTAATGGCAAGGATCTGTGTTTCAAATCCAATAAATGACACTTCTAAAGTATCTGTCGGGAGAATATTGGATAGCTTATATTCACCTTGGATGTTCGTCATGGTACCTACTGTAGTACCTTTGATCACGATATTTACACCAGGAAGTGGCTCTCCTGAATCGTCTAATACTTTACCCCCAATGGTTGTCTCCTGTGCGATGGAGAATAACGGTAAAAGCATTATTGCTATTATTCCTATTATATATTTTTTCATCAGTTTATTGATTTTGAAGTTGTTGAGCTTGTGCTTAGATCATCGAAGAGTGTTTTAGGTGAGGGCAGGCTCCCCTGCCCCCTCTTTTTGTTAGGTTAAATCAATAAATATTATTAATCCAACACTCTTCTTTTTGAATTCCCTTATAGTTGTCCCCTACAAGGAAATGATGATATAGATGAATGATTTCTAAGCTTCACTACTTTCACAAGATTAAATTAGATTCCGTCTACTTGCTCTACAGCTTTGTAGTTGATATCAGAGATAAAGAATTTACCTGATGAGTTTGAGAAGTCTGCAACTCCTACTTCTCCTGTATCTGTTCTAATTACTTCAGTTAGATCACCTGTGAAATATGTTTTATATCTTAAAGCGAAGGTAAATTTCGTTTGATCTTTATATGGACCTAAATCCAATTCATATCTTAACCATTTTTGATATGTCGCTCTTTCTGGATGTTTTGCATTATCTGGATCTGGACCTGCTTGGTCACCTGGGTAAGGTGTACCAGTATATTCGTCTCCTTGACCTTCAATTTTGAACTTGATAATATCATTTACTTGCGTCCAATTTGTTGTTGATACATCTCCAGTATAGTTATCTGTTACATAGATCTCCATATCTGCTGCTACTCTACCGTCAGTTTGGTAAGCAGCAAAGTCATTTTTCATCCAGAAAATTGCTGATAAATCAAATCCTGAAGCATATTGTGATAAATTTTGCTCCTTCATAATCATCCAAGAATCATGTTCTGGGCTTCTTGCAGGACCATAAACAATATTATGCATATGAATTGGAGTATTATCTGTAACAGATTCTGGTCTGTCTTCCGCAGCAAGATCACCAGGACCTGCTGTTGCTCCTTTATATTTCCAGTATACACCTGAACCTAATCCACCTTTTTGTACTGCTACTAGGCTATAGTAATCTTTAGTTGCTAATGAAGGATAGAAGAAGTTGAATACTTCTCTTGGTGGAGTATATGGCTCCAATGAGATAGCAATCTTCACAACTTCAGCATAAGTTTGCTCTTCGTAACTTACTTTACTTGTTACTATTATTTCAGGATAAACGATCAATGCTTCCTCACCTTCTGGTAAGTCTAACACATATGCAGGGTTTAATGAAAGCGCCCCTGTCTCTCCATTAATTTGGAATTTATCATGCTCTGTACCTAATGAGAATGTTACACTAGGGTTACCGCTAGAAACATCTGGAGTTGTTGTCCATGTCCCTTCTCCCACTACTAAGTTCTGACCAAATGGGCTATAAACTACAGCTAACGGTAATAGAGGACCAGCATTTAATTCTAATGCTTCATTCGATACTACCAATAAGAAGTCTTCTGCTGTAAATTCAAAGTCTACATACTCATCAGTAATATTACTAATCAGACGAATTGTTGGAGAATAAATTTCATTTTTAGAGATCGTATAATCTGGATGTAAAGAAATTGCTCCAGTTAATGAATCAATCACTAATGTATCAGCATATCCAGTTAATTCGTAACGGAAATCATATTCTTCTACTTGATCTTTCGCAAACATTACTTTTGGTGCAGCCGATGCAGAACCTTCTTGACCAACAACCAAGTTATGTTGAACTACATCATATGTTAGTCCGCTTGGCAATAAAGGCATTACATTTAAATGAAAAGCATCCTCAAACACTTTTGCATTCGACATATCATCTCTATCAGTAGCCGGTCTAGCCTGTACTGTAAAGTAATAGTCACCTTCTTTAAACATATTGTTGTCTTTGATATAGATCTGACCTGCTTTTGCCGGATCTATAATTGGCACCTTGTATACTGGCACCTCTTGCTCAACAGTATCACCATCGATGACAACTACAGCTGTATCTTCTACAGCAATTTTTTCTAATGTATCTAATACAGCACTTGCTATATAAACACTATCTAAATAAGATGGATCCAATTCTCCATCTGCAGTTCTTACACTAAGTATTTCGAAGACACAAGGAATGCCCTCTGAGTTATAAGTGGGTATAGAAGAAGTAATCTCACTGTATGCCCTGGCATTAACTACTTCAGAGTAGGTTAACCCAGTGATGTTAATATCTGTCGGTACTTCTGAATTTTCCATAAAAGCAGAAGGCTTCTCACACCCTGCACCCCATATCAGGGCAGCACAGCACAAGAGTATTTTAGTCAGATTTTTATTCATGGTTCATTATTTCATTTCATTGGTAAAAAATTGTGCGAATCTCAATATCATTTCTATTCGCCTTACATTTCATCATTCAGTCACAAGTAATAATAAGTATCGTAAAATTATATCATAGATAAATAGATATTGTTTTGATTATTAATTGAGCTTTGGAGATAAATTTCTAATGATCTACCGGTAAAAAAATTCATTTCAAAATCCATCTCCATTTGTCAGATTCTTTTCTTGTTGCTTAAGTAATCCAACACTACAAAATTAACAAACTCTAACTTAAGACAAGACACTTATTATACAATTTTTACTATTAATTGTATTTCGTACAGTTTATATCACTAAATGTCATTTTTGTGTCCTTTTTTTCCTTGGTATCGTCAGATTTAATATCATAAATAGAAAAGAAAAACCGAGCAATGTATATTTCGTGATCATGTTGACACTTTTTGGATAACCTATCATTTCATTTTTCCTTAAAAGAATATTCAAATAATTCAATTAATGCTTTATCATATATAGGTCCTTGTCTTAATACTAAATTGTAAAGGCATGATGATCCAAACTTTGTAGTGTTCCTGGCAATGAGCCTTACGTGAGGTAGTCGAACAATAAGATGATAAATGAAAAGACACCTACCAGCAAACTACCCCAAACAACTCTTTCTTTGATGCTATTAACTTTCATACTTTTCTCATAGTTATCGATTTTATGACTAAAATTTTTCATTACTTATTTTGTGACTTAAATAGCTGGGTAATCATTAATTTTACTACCCTACTCTACAAACCTACCTATCAAAATCAACAAAGTTGTGATGTATTCTAGTCAAAACTGACACTTTTTAAATGAACTCTATTTATGTCAATTCTATAAAATCTGTGTCAAAAAAAGCCTGCTAATCAGCAGGCTTCAAGTATATTATCTATTTTGTGTCCATTAATCTACGGCCTCCTTTTTCGTAAATTCTTTTGGTGTTACTCCAAAGACCTCTTTAAAACTCTTTGAGAAATACGATCTATGTGAGAAGCCTACCATGTACATCACATCAGAAACATTATAGTCTCCTTGTTTTAAGAGCTGTCCTGCTCTTTTTAATCGCACATTTCGGATAAACTCATTGGCCGTCATACCTGTCATGGATTTAATTTTTCGGTACAGGTTAGTTTGTCCCATTCCGATATTCTCTCCGAGCATTTTTACGTTAAAATCGGAATTATCCATGTTCTTCTCGATTTCTTGCATTACCTCATTTAAGAATTTCTCCTCAAACGATGGAAGTTTCACTTCCTCTGGTTGAATATCGATTTCTCTCTTTATACTTTTCTTTAAGTGTTCCCTTTGAGTGATAATTTTACCCACTCTTAATCTTAGGTATTCTACATTAAATGGTTTCGCAATATAATCGTCTGCGCCTTTCTCAATCCCTTCCATTTTGCTTTCAATACCACCTTTAGCTGTTAGAATAATCACAGGGATATGATTGGTGAGTACATTGGCTTTCACTTTATTACAAAGTTCAATACCTGTCATTTCTGGCATCATCCAATCTGTAAGAATCATATCAGGCATTGTCTTCTTAGCTACTAGCCATCCTTCTTTACCATTGGCAGCAGAAGTAACATTAAATTGCTCTTCTAAACAATGAATTAAGAATTGACGCATATCTTCATCGTCTTCCACAACTAAGATACTTGGTCTACCATCTTTATTCTGTTCTTCTATAGCTTCTTCTGTTTCGAAGTCTTCATGGTCAACGTCACCTTCTGATTGATTTGTGTTATTTTCTACTTCTGTAGAAGTTTCCACTTCATCAATTTCTTTCTCTTCGTAGTCTTCTAAGTGCTTTTTGTCCAACGGTATATATAGTGTAAATTCTGCTCCATGCTTCTCTTCACTCTCAACAGATACCCAGCCACCATGCATTTTTACATAATCATGTACTAACGATAAACCTATACCCGTACCCTGTTGGCCCAAGTAGTTCTCAGTTTTGATGTTTGTGAATCTATTAAAGATCTGTGATTGAATCTCTTTAGGAATACCGATACCCGAGTCCATTACTCTAATTCGCTGATAATCCATTGGTGGTAGCTGTTTTACAGGGTGTTCTGCTTCTACAACATCTACTTTCACCTCTATCTTGCCGTTATCAGGAGTAAACTTAATCGCATTTGAAATTAAGTTATATATTACCTTTTCGATTTTTTCAAGGTCAAACCAAATTACGCGTTCAGTCTCCTGAGTTCTGAAATTAAGATCTATATTACGTTTTATGGTGGCATCCATAAAGTCATGAGTAATATTCCTAGTCAGACTTACAATATCATATTCTTCGATAAGAAGCTTTTCACCTCCTTGATCAATTTTTCTAAGATCAAGCACTTGATTGACCAATCTGCTTAATCGCTCAGTATTTCTTTTGATGATATTTAAGAGCTTAGATTTTTGTGGATCTACCTCTAAAGATTCCAATTCTTCTAAAGGACTACTGATCAATGTTAGAGGAGTTCTTAGTTCATGAGAAATGTTTGTAAAGAATTTAATCTTCATTTGATTAATCTCTTCACTTTTTTCTCTTTCAATTTTCTCTAATTCCAGCTTATTCTGAACCTTTACGTTGGATACAGTAATGCGTTTAGCAAAATAGAAAAGAATACCAAGTACAATAAAGTAGAATACCTTTGCATACCAAGTTGCCCAAATTGGCGATTCTATTGTTAATTGTAGACTTGCATACTCTTCTCCGAATTTCCCAAAATTATCTGAAGCTTTAATCTTAAAAGTGTAATTACCTGGCTTCACTTTGATATAAGATACAAAGTCTCTACTGCCATCAATTACTTGCCATTTGTCTTCCCACCCTTCTAACTTAAACATATACTGATGGGCAGAAATATCTTGATAATCCAAAGATGAGAAATAGATAGAGAATGTATTCTCTTCATAATCTAGGTTGATTTTTTCTACATCATTTAGATCTTTAGTATATAATACTCTTTCATTTAGCTTCTGATGTGTATCAATCTCATGATTATCCACTTTAAAAGAAGTAAACCTTACTTTGTTAAAGGTACTTTCATTGTTCAAGCCATTGGGATCAAACGATAAGAAACCATCATAACTATTAAAATAGATGCGATTTTTTAGCTGCACTACATCTCCAGCTTTATAGGTTCTGATTCCAGTGTTTGCAAAACCAAAGCTTACCAACTCTTTAGTAGATGGAGTATATTTATTCAGTTTATTTTTTGTGGTAAACCAAAAGTCTCCTTTCTCATCAACAAATAACGAAAGTATAGTATGAGGATGAGTATATACAATTTCAAAGTGTTTGCTCTTATCATTAAAAGTCACGATATCTTTAGGTGTGAAACCCCACATTTTTAGATCGTTACCAATAAATGTATTCTTCAAGTAAAGCCACTTATTTTCTTTTTCTTTAAAGTGAACAACATTCCCTTTTGTTAGATGGAAGTAATCAATACCATTACCATTCGAAATCCAAGGGTTTTTATCTGCACCTCTAAATATAATATCTGAGATATAGTCCCCTGCGATAGTATTTCTATTATTAGGGTCGTGTCTGAAGTTGATAAATTCTAACTTCTGATTTCCTTTCTCAATCACTTTGTACACCCCTAGCATTGAACCAATCCAGATATCCCCTTCTTCGTCCATGGCGATTTTGAATAGATAATCTGTTTGTAAGGCTAATGGGTTAGTCTTATCAGCCACATATTTATAGATCTTATTTGTCTTAGGGTTTATCACATTTAAACCTCCAGGTGTAATTACCCAAAGCATGCCTTTCTTGTCCACCAATAGTTCTTTTACATTGCTGTGTAATATCTCTGGTGTCTTATAATAAACATACTCTTCTTTTTTAATATCATACTTAATTAACCCTGAGAAGTTAGTGCCTATCCAAATATTGCCTATCGAATCTTCGGCAATAGTATTTACAGGTAATCCTTTAGGTAATAAGTCGTTTTCATAACCAAAAGTATTTATAGCAAATGCTTCATTATGAAAGGAAACTTTATCTACTCCATTATTTGTACCCAACCAAATATTCCCTTTTTGATCATTATAAATAACATTGATTATATTACTAGTAATAGAATAGTGATTGTTATAATCCGAGAAAAGGTGTTCGAAAGTGCCTTTGCTTTCATCATAGATATTCAAGCCAAAACCTGTACCCAACCAAATCTCATTGTCATTCACTCTTGTGATACTTTTGATCACATTATTACTTAAGGTTTTGTCTGTCTTTCCTTTATAAATTTTAGAAAAATCTCCAGTAGTTGTGTCAAAAATAGCAAAACCCGTTTCTGTACCTACATATAACTTAGAATCATCCTCTTTAGAAAAAGGCTTGATATCTAAGATCAGGTTGTTTTTCTTATTCTGTTCAGACCTCTTTTGTAGGCGATAGTGGGTAAAAGCACCTTTTTTCTGATCGTATTTGTTTAATTGATCTTGAGTACCTACCCATAATATTCCTTTGGAATCTTCGTATAAAACTCTGACAATGTTGTCAGAAAGACCTTCACTTAGGCCTGGAATTTTTCTGATGACTGTACTTTCATTTGTTTTTGGATCAAGAATGAAAATTCCTGCTCTTGTACCAATATACAAGTCGCCACTTTTCAGAAACTGAACTTTAAAGAAAGTAATATCTTCATTGGTTAATGATATTCTTTCAAAAGTATATGTTGTTACATTAAACTTAATCAAAGTCTTAAAAGTAGCAATCCAGATATTACCATTATTGTCTTTCGTGAGATCAATGATGTTTTCAGTAAGGATAGTTTCCGCTTTATAGCCATCATAACGAACTAATCCGTCAGATAAACCAATCCACATAAATCCATAATCATCTTCCAAAAAACAATTTACTTTTTTGTTAGTAATGTTCTCAGGGAGCTGGATATGTGAGAATTCTAAAAACCTATCTAGTGCAAATAGTGGGCTTTGCGGTAATAACAAAGCACATGTTAGTAATAGTATTAATAGTCCTTTCATATATATCATGTTATCGAATCACCTTCAATGATTTGAAAGTCATTGTTTTGGAATTTAATTTAGTTGATTTCACTGTTAGCTTGATCAAACCCGCTTCATCAGAAGACTGAAAAAATAGGACACACTTACCATTAAAAACCTTTCTAAATTTAGCTTTATTTGAAGATAAATCCAATATGTCTCCATTTTCAACACCTAGAATTTTTGCGGGACCATCAAGAGTAAACTCAACAAGGTGGTCAGCGTCTGGAACAAAGACACCATCCTTATCTATAATATTTACTTCACATCTGATAACGTCAGTTTGATTAGCGTATACTTCAGTTTTGCTAGGTATGAGTTGGAAACTATTAGCTTCACCACTACTTCTAACGATATCTTCTGCTACTTTCTTATTTTTATTTCTTGCAATCGCCTTAATTTCCCCTTTTTCGTAAGGCACCTGCCAAACCAGCTGCCTTTCCTTACCCATCACTTTTTCTCCAAGTGATTTCCCATTTAAGAACAATTCAATTGAGGAAGTATTCGTATATACTACCACTGGAATTTTTTGTCCTTCTTTTCCTTGATGATTCCAATGTGGTAACACATGAACCATCGGCTCGTTACTCCAAAGGCTTTGATAGAGGTAATAATGATCTTTCGGGAATCCTGCCAAATCGATGATACCAAAGTTGGCTGTTCTTGCAGGCCAATTAAATGATTCTCCAAGGTAATCAAAACCTGTCCATCTAAAGTTACCTACATAGTAATCGTATTTTTCAACGCGGTTCCAATCATCTCTAACACCAATTCTAACAATCGAATTATCATAAGAAGATTGGTATTTGTTTGTAATGTTAGGGAACACTTCTTCATCACTTAAATTAGGAATTTTATAGACCTTATTTTCCATCTTCGCAAATTGCTCCGGCTTCTCCCATGGTGCAGGATTATCTTTGGTTCTATACCAAGTTTGTGTTCTGTAAATCCCTCTCGTCTGTAACGTATGAGTAATCTCTGTACCAACGATTAATTGATCAGGATTTTTTGCATGATAATCTTCAAGCACATTCTTAAATTCACCATGCCCATTAAATCCTGCAATATCAATATGAGTTCCTTTATATCCTCTACCTTGGGTTACAAATCGTGTTGGATCTATTGATTTCACAAAGTCAACTAATATTTTTTGTTCTTCATTAGTAAACTTATGTACCTCATTACCGACACTCCACATAATTACTGAAGGGTGGTTACGGTCTCTTTTTAAGAAGCCTTCTAGATCTTTTTGCCAATAATCTGCAAAATAATTCCCGTAATCAAATTTTGCTTTTGGTCTCCACCATCCATCAAATGCTTCGTCCATCACCATAAAGCCCATGGTATCGCACATCGCATAAAATTCAGGAGAAAAGGGGTGATGTGCTGTACGTAAAGCATTACACCCCATTTCCTTAAGTAATTTTAATCTGTGGTAAAGAACATCATTTGGTACGGCTACACCTAAAGCTCCTGCATCTTGATGATTACTTAATCCTTTTAATAAAATAGGCGTATCATTCAAGAAAAGTCCTTCGTTGTTTTTCCATTCTACTTTTCGAATACCAAAAGGAGTAGAATAAGTATCTTTTACTATTTTATCTACCATTACTACACTCTCTAATGTGTACATATTAGGTGTAGTTGGTGACCATAATTTCGGATTTTCTAATTGTACATTTTGAGTGATCTTCCCAATTTTTTGTAGCTTATATTTCGTTGTTGTTTCACTTACTACTTCTCCTGTATTAGACCTAACAATACTTTTTAAAGTGATTTTCTTTGCAGCTTTTAGCTCACTTTTTAAGCTAGTAACAATTTGTACTGAAGCAGAAGCTTTGGATACTTGAGGAGTCGTTACGAAAGTACCTGATTGAGGTATATAGATATTCTTGGTTTTCGTTAACCATACATGTCTATAAATACCCGATCCAGTATACCACCTTCCACTTGGAAGTTTTGAATGATCTACTTTAACAGCAAGGGTGTTTTTCCCTTCTTTTAAATATGGCGTTAGATCATACTCAAAACTCATATAACCATTCGGGTGAAAACCTAAATGATGACCATTTATCCAAACATCACTATTTAAATATACCCCATCAAAAGTGATGAAATATTTATCGTCTGCGTGTTTGTCTGCCACTTGAATTTCTTTTCTATACCATCCTATTCCACCAGGAAGAAATGCCCCTGATTTTCCCGACGGGTTTTCTTCTCTATATTCACCTTCAATACTCCAATCATGAGGAACGTTTAATACTCTCCAATTCGAATCATCAAAAGCTATCTCTTGGGCATTCGACACCTCTTCCTTTGTAAACTTCCAATCAAAATCCAATGAAATACGTTCACGAACCGTTTGTGAAAAACCGATAGAGGAAAGAAAAAATAAACCAACAATATGTATAAAAATTAATCTCATTTCAGACAAGTAGATAATAAAAAAGTCGTTATCGTATAGTCAAAACTAGATCATAAATGTTGATTTAACGGTTATTTAAAAATGCAAAAGTAGCACATATCCAAAAGTCGGATTTATGCTACTTTTCAACACTATTTGTATAATTTATGCTATTTAATTAGCACTAATAGGTCTTTCATGGAAGTAAAAACATCTATTCCTTGAGATGAAAACTTTTCTGCATCTTCATGTGGACAATATGCTAACACATTAAATCCACCATTTTTTGCTGCTTGTATACCTGATAAACTATCTTCAATAACTAAACTATCCTCTGGTGCTACATTCAAATGAGCAGCAGCTGTAAGAAATACTTTCGGGTCCGGCTTCCAAGCATTCAGGTCATAGGCACTAAACATATTTCCTTTAAAAAAACTGTACAAGCCAGTCGTTTTTAAATTTAATTCCATCTTATTCATAGGACCATTGGATGCTACAGCAAAAGGGAGTGATAAATGTTCAACTACTTCTTTAATTCCTGGTATTGGCTGAATATCATTTTCAAACGCTTGGAATGTTCTTTTTCTAAACTCAGCCTCAAAATTATTTTTTAACGTCACCTGATATTTCTCTTGTATATAGCTAACAATTTGATCAAATGCTTTTCCAGTTAGAGTTTGTATCGCCTCTTCATAAGTAATGTCAATAGAATAGTCTTTGAATAGATCGATGAATACATTCATGGTAATCGATTCTGAATCCACAAGAACTCCATCACAGTCGAAGATGATTGCTTTATATTTCACTATGTTGTTATTTATCAGTTTATACTTCTTTCTTCAAAGGTAATAAACCCGAAAGTGATTGAAAAAATAAAAGGTACCCTGTATATAAATCATACAGAGCACCTTTAACATTCCGAATTACAAACTTTATATCTTATTGCTGAATAACTTCTCCTGAGCTACTTGTGTTAGCTTCTCTCACTGTTGGGTTTCCTTTAAAATAGAAGTTACCACTTGATGATAAATTTACATTATACTCATTCACACAATGAACATAAGCATCTCCTGAAGAAGAAATATCAAAATCTACTTTGTCTGATGTCATATCATTAGAGTAACAATTACCAGAAGAACTAATGCGTCCGACTAGTTCGCTTGTTGCTCCAACTAACGATGCATCTCCTGAAGAAGAAATATTAACCACTACTCGATTGGCCTCAATATTACTTGCCTCTACATTACCAGAAGAACTAATGTTTACAACCAAATCACTATCTATTCCTGTAGCATCCTCTAATTTGATATCTCCACTAGAAGAAGTATTTAAACTCACTTGAGAAGAACCTTCTCCAACTTCAGAGATAGATATATTTCCACTAGAACTCGCTGTAGCTTCTTTTAACTGAGGAAGCGTAACATAGATATTCAAATCAAAATTAGACAGGTTTTTATTAATAGAGATTTTCCATATTTCATCTTCTACTTTCTGAGAAAGATGTTCAAAAACCTCAGGTTGTGTTTCTATAGTAATTGTTTGCTCTTCACCGTATTGGATATATACATGACCGGTCGTTTGGAAGTTCACTCCTTTGATGTCTGCTAACTCCAAATTATAGTTTGAAGTTGGACCAGAAACGTCCTCACTGTTACAACTCACAAACCCCATCACTAAAGTGATAAATAAAATTATGTTTAAATTTTTCATGCTTTAAATATTGTTTTCAGTTGTATAACACTTCAAAGTTAGTTTCCCCCTACTCCCAAAAGAAAAAAATTTATTTTTTTTCAAATTGATCAAATATTGAAACCAATACTTTTCATAAGATACTCTGTTTCCAGAGTATCATCCAACAATTTTAAACCTTTATTTATAGTAATCAATCACCTTTTTATAGCTTCATTTTTATTAAAAATGCTACCGAAACAATAGAATAAGTAAAGTCGTTACCAAAAGTAACCTAAGGTCTAATTGACTTTAAACACACACATACACATCATCAAAAATCTTATTCATCAATGGAAAATGAAAAAAAAGTTGGACTGTGGGGACTTGTCGCCATTGTTTTCGGTTCAATGATCGGTGGAGGAATTTTTAATATCCCTCAGAATATGGCTTCAAATGCTGGGTTAGGTGCCGTTATGTTATCTTGGGTGATTTCAGGAATTGGTATCTGGTTTTTAGTAGAAGTATTTAAATCTTTAGAAGAAAAACACCCTGAATTAAGTTCAGGAATATATGCATATGCGCAAAAAGGTTTCGGCAACTTTGTTGGTTTCAGTAGTGCTTGGGGGTATTGGATTGCTGCTATTTTTGGTAACGTAGCTTTTGCAGTACTATTAAATGATGCACTTGGTATTTTCTTTCCAAGTCTATTAGAACATGGATGGCAAACAGTGGTTTTCGGATCCGTTTTAGTATGGCTGATGACGACCATTGTTTGGTTTGGAGTAAATAAGGCTTCATCATTGAATACACTCTCTACAGTTGCAAAATTCTTATCGCTGATTGTAATATTTATTATGCTAATCGTTGCCTTCGATTTTGATGTTTTTACAGCTGATATCTGGAGATTTGGATTAGGAGGTATCGGCAAACAAATTAAAGGCACTATGATGGTAACGCTTTGGTGCTTTATTGGTATTGAAGGAGCCGTTGTGATTTCAGGAAAAGCAAAAAAGAAATCGGACGTTAGTAAGGCGACAATAATTGGTTTTGCGGCAGCATTGTTGATGTATCTGTTATTATCGGCTTTATCTTTTGGTATCCTAAAACAAGAAGAATTAAGCGTTTTATCTTCTCCTTCTACGGGTGGTTTATTACAAGCTGCTGTTGGTAGTGATTGGGGATTGATGCTAGTGAATGTTGCTGTAATTATATCAGTATCTGGTGCTTGGTTAGCTTGGACAATCCTAGTTGCAGAAACACCTTATAGTGCTGCAAAAGATGGCATCTTACCAAAAATATTTAGTAAAGACAATGCACATCAATCACCAGGGATTTCATTATTGATGTCTAGTATTATCGTTCAATTGGCATTATTTATTGTCGTTTCTGCAAAGGATGTGTACTTGGCAGCTGTTGATATTGCCGGAGTGATGATTCTTCCTTCTTACTTATTAAGCTCCATGTTCTTACTAAAAGAGGTACTAAGTAAAAAGGGATATTCGATGAAAATCAAAGTGATTGCTTTATTGTCTTCGTTGTATTGCCTTTGGTTAATTTATGCAGCAGGCATTAACTTTTTACTGCTTTCAATGATGTTTTATGCTGTAGGTATTCCATTTTACCTTAAAGCAAGAAAAGAACAAAATGGATCACATGTGTTTGCCAATTATGAAAAATGGATTGCAGGTACAATGATTAGCTTATCTTTTATTGGGGTTTATATTATATCCACAGGTGCAATGGCACTTTAATCATAAAAAAAACAGCCTCAGTAATTACCGAGGCTGTTTCTAAATCTTTACATCTTTAAACTATCATCATCTTAACAAAGTATTATCGATATGGGCAAAAAATTATCGATATTAAAAAATCGTTTTTGGGTATGTTTTAATCACTATTAATTGAACTACAACTTTATATACTCTTAAAACATGTACCTCACCTTTTATATTTCAGTAGAAAAGTTTCAAAATCTGACTTCATAAAAAAACGCCTTGAGATAGAAGGTTATTCTCAAGGCGTTTTTTTTAAAACTGGTTTATTGTTTTCATGTAGTTAGTATCACTTATCTGATAAGGGGTGATCAAAGTTTCTACATAATCGAGATAACTCTTTAATGGATAAATATTATCCTGATTACCTTCCAAAGGCAGCGTCGCCGGTTGTTCATTAAACCTGACCTGTACAAACTTCTCTCCTTCTTTTTCCAACAAAAACCATTCGATATTGGAAGCCATACTTGCATACTCGCCCTCAGACCACTCAATATTAAGTGCATGGTCTGATTTTCTATTGATGTTATTGAGGT
Organism: Flammeovirga sp. SubArs3; assembly: GCF_947387565.1. NCBI lineage: Bacteria > Pseudomonadati > Bacteroidota > Cytophagia > Cytophagales > Flammeovirgaceae > Flammeovirga > Flammeovirga sp. SubArs3. The sequence goes on from NZ_CANDOA010000001.1 coordinate 384,926, forward strand.
CTAACAATACAGCTAAAGGTAATGTGGTTTCAGCATGGGCAAAATTAAAATACCCTTGATAGTCTAAAGTTCCCTTCGAAGCTAAACGTAAGTTGTTGCTAATATTCATCAGTAATGTCGTTGAATTAGCATAGGAAATTTTTCGACCTTTATACCCTGGCCCCTTTTCATAAAAAGCTTCAACATCTCCTATTTTGGCTAGAAGTTGAGTCTGAGAGGGGGTAAAAACAAGGAAGTCTGGACGTTGGTCTGGTGTAATCGCAAAAGAGATTTTAAAGCATTCATACAGTGCTAAAATGATATCCGTCTTCGAGGCAATAACAACTTCTCCTTCATCATCTTTATACACTTTCTCTCCATTTTCAATATCATTGATTATTTGAGACTTAAAATAGTTAGGAAGAATAGCATCCCCAATGTCTAGATACTCCTTTGATTTTTTTAGCTCCACTATTTGCTCCTCCCAAATTGCTGAGTCTTTGTATGCTTTATAGTTAGGAGAAATTTTATGATATCGTAAAAGCGGATCTTTCCCTTTAATAAAATTATTGATTTCCCATTCCGGATGGACATCTTTCTCTTTCAATCCTTGTATAAATGCTCCTCTTGAATTCTGAGTTCTTGATTTATATGTCGCATTTCCAATAAATTTTGTAGAAGACTTAAAGAAATCAGGAGCAATATCGTATAGCCTTTGTCCTATAGCGAAATGTTCTTCTTTCCCTAGAGGAGTTAGTTGTCCATAATTATTTATCTGAAGATCAATAAGTTGCTTCACCTCTTGCATCAGTAGTTTACCCTCCTCTGTTAATTGGTTCTGTTTATCTGCATCCATCATCAATTCATATAATGCAATATCTTCTCCCGGGCCACTCATATATCGAGAACCATGTCTTGCTACATTTGTAATAAAGATGGTTTCATAATCTTCTGGTATAGGAGTAATTTCTTTTGGGGGCATATAGTTCTGTTTCGAACCAATATTCCACTCTTGTTCCGTTGTTAAAGATTGCTTTGTATTTTCCTGTGAACAGGATGTCATAAAAAAGAATTGGAATGTACTCAATAGAAGTACTGTAATTTGTCTGTTCATTATTTAGCTTAGTTATTCAGTTGGTCTATTTCATATTAGGTTTCAGTTGATTATATATCCTCTACATATCAATGAAATATAAAAATGGATTTAACAACAGCGAAAATAAGTAATTTATGATTACGGAATTCTGTGTTCATAAAAAGATAATATTGGCGTCATTAATTGTTATTTCACAAAAAGTCCTTTACCTAAAAAAAGATAAAGGACTCGAATAAATACATTATGGATTGAGTAATGCTGAGATTATAAAGTATCGTATTTTATTAAGCAAAACGCTCTTCTTTTAAAGTTTCCCATCTCATCTTATTACTGTACTGTTTGTATTCTTCCATAATATGAATCAATACCCAGTAATTATTAAGAATCTTGTGAAAATCAAGAGATGCATTACTTTTGTCTAGCCTTTCAAGTATGTTTTGAGCTTTCGCTTTTATCGGGATAATACTAGAGGAATTACCAATTTTTTCATCTTGTAACATATACAAAGTTTCTTCCTTGAGTGTTGAAAATTCCATTAATGATTCCTCAGGAGTATTACTTTCCTTCATTCTTTTTATCAGTAACTGAATTCTTTTCGAGATTCTATGAATATAGAAAGTGATATCGTTTAGTTGTTGCTCAGTGATTCCATCAAATAAATCATATTTAATAACTGCACTCCATTTCTCTAGAGTCATTGCAGCAACTTCCACTTCTCTTTTGGCTAATCTATATTTTATCACCTTACTCAATTGGTACCATTTCACCTTATGTTTGGCATGAACCAGCAAATAATGGGCACTATTAAAGAAGCCATTTATCTTATTCATAAATGCTTTTTCGGGCCTAGTAGTATTGAGCATATACCCCAAAACCACAAGCCATAACAATGAAATAGTATTGAAAATATCTGTATTTATGATTCCATAAAAATCATACGATTGATTTTCATTTGTTATCCCCAATAGCATCACACCAAAAGCTGCAGTGACAAATGCAAAACCCCTTAGGTAATAATAGTTGATAAACATGTAGATAAATAAGAAGACACTTAATGTATAAAAGCTTCCCAACGCAGGCATAATAAAAGTATAAATTAGAGTCGTAAAGAAGCTCATGATCGCAAAATATTTGAGAAACTCTTTTGCTTTCAGTTGGGGTGTTAAAGCAATAAACATGGCATTGGCTCCAGATGACATATACCATTGCGAATGCCCCGGAGGGTCGAAAAATATCCAAATAAGAAAGCCTCCCATTACAGCAAAAGTTGCATAGAGGGCACCTACAAAATATTGCTTATCTAACAAGGTGAAATCATAAACCTTATGTTTTGCTACTTTTCTAAACCTGTTAGGCGAATCATTGACAAGGTGATTGGTGACATACGTTAATTCTTCTAATTCATTCATTAGATCATACATCTCCTCTTGAATCAGTTTCAACCGAGTATATTGAAGCTTATTTAAATGATTTTCTTGATCTATTAGAATTGTCACCTTATTAAAAGTGAACGTAGTTGCTTCTAGTTTAAGCATTTGAACGACTTGAGACAATCTCTGATGGATTTCATTGTAGGCAGCTATAAATGGCTTTTTTTCTAAATATACATCCTCTTCATGGTTTAATTCTTCGACATTTATCAATAAACTAACCAAGCTGTTCGACACCTTATTGTACCTAAAAACAAAATCTACCCACAAGTCTTTTCTTTTATGATCATCCGTATTGTTGTAGTCAGCTAACGAAAGTAAATCAACCAACTCGCTTTTACTTTTTTCCATTTTATGATTGAAAGTTGATGCATCAATCGTTTTATGTTGAAATTGGTATTTTATTAACTCAAATTGTTTTTGAAGATGATCTATTAGTTCTGATGCTGCTTGTTTTGGCTTTCTTTGTTCGTAATAAGGCCAAATCACAAATGAGATGATGGTATAGATACCTACGCCCAAAACGTTTTCTAGTGTTCTGTACAAAGCATGGTCAAAAGCATTTATTGGATCAGAAGCACCAGCAGTTGTGATGATCAGACAAGTGAATCCTAACACATTCCATAAATAACTATGCTTTACATCTGCCATCATCATATACATGGTAATAAATACCCATAGGCCTGCTAAAAACATAAATAAGAAACGACTTTGAGGAGCAAGTGCTAGAATGATTAAGCCAACAATACTTCCGATCACCGTACCAATTATTCTTAATGTTCCTTTTCGAAATGACTGATCGATTCTGAAATTGGGCATTGCCACCATACAAATACCAAACCCTGCCCAAGCAGGATCAAACCAATTTAATTGTAAAGCGACAGCATAAGTAATCACAAAAGACAATGCTACTTTTACCGCCTCTTTCACTTGTCTGTTTTCCATTGTTTATTGTGTCAGAAGTTGATGAATAATTAAAGCATATCACAAAAGTAAAAGGGGCTTTTTCAATTCATTGGTAAAAATTTAGGGGAGATTAGTAAAACTCACTATTTAGCTGCGAGTAGGATCTCTTTGAATGTTTTCAAGGAAATGTTGACACATTCTTCTTTTACTAAATACATTAATAAGGGTTTTTGTAAATTATTTAATAGAGTAATTCACAATATCATTCCCTGAAAATTATCTAATGGAAGAAGTACATTTTAACGACAGAGGAGATAGTACCTACTATGAATATTTAAAAGAAAACCTAAAAGGGAAGCCTGTAGATAAATATACTTTATCCCTTAAAAGCGACCTTATCGATGGTACTCTTTTCGTCGTAGAAGAAAAAGGATTTAGAATTACATCAATCGATTATAAAGTTCTGAAAGACTTCTCCATCAACTTTACTTCTGATAAGCAATTTGATTATACTATTATCTTCTTTTGCGAAGATGTAACATATTCGGGGCATGATAATAAGCCCATTCACTTTAGTGTTCCTACAGGGTTTTTAATTTTAGATAATACCCAAAACATCATTTTTGAAAGAAAAAAAGGAACCCACCAACAAAGAGTCACCTTATATTTTAATCGATCAGATGTATCTCCCTTTTTAAATGAGAAACTCAATACAATCAAAGACTTTGCTTTTCATAAAGGGGATGATCATACGGCTATATGGAAAAAGGTGTACTTTGATAAAGGACCGAAAGACATTAACCCTAAACTGAGAAACAGATGGCATATCGTTAAGTTACATGAGCTTTGCCTTATCATTTCGAATATTCTCCTTTCATTTAATGGAGAAGAAGACTTGAAGAAAATCTACATGGACCATGAGTTTGAAGCGGTATTTGAAATTAGAGATTACATACAGCATAACTTTCATGAAAAACCCATCATGTCAAAACTGACAAAAAAATATGGGATCAATTCGACAAAACTTAATGAGATTTTTAAATATTGCTTCGGACAGACCGTCTATAAATACTACAAACATGCAAGAATTTATAAAGTAAGAGACGAAATTATTACCACACATAAATCATTGACAGAAATTGCTTATGAATTTGGGTTTTCCGATATCAACCACTTATCAAAAAGTTTTATTGAGGAATTTGGAGAAAAGCCAAGCGAATTGAAAAACTCTTCCAAAAATGATTCACAAAAAGGCCTTGACAAATAAAGAAATAGCTAACTAAAATTGATTCATAAAATGTTATCGTTAAAAGATTTTAATTGTCATTAATATCTAAGGAACTCTACTCCTCCTGATATATATTTAGATAAAATTTATAAACCTTTTCCTACAAACATACGCCTACTCGATCAATTACAAGATGCATAAAGTTAAGATTGGACTCATTGGTGCTGGATACAGAGGGATAATACATCTAGAAAATTGTTTGCAAAGAGATGATGTAAACATTAAGGCTGTAGTGGAACCCAACATAGAACATCACCAGAAAATTCATCAGTTATTTAAGAAATACAAGCAACCATTACCTACTATTTATAAAGACAATAATGGTTATAAAGAAATGATGTCTTCCATAACATTGGATGCTGTTATTATTTCTGTGCCTTGGGATTTCTTCTTCGAGATTACGGCCTTTGTTCTCCAATTCCCTGTTTATGTAGGTATTGAAGCCGCTAGTGCTACCTCCTTAGAACAACTTTATACATTAAAAGAAATTAAAGAAACACATGGTACGCAATGCATGTTACTTGAAAACACTTGTTTCCATAGAGATGTCATGGCGATTCAGAATATGATTGATCAAGGACTTTTTGGAGAGTTAGTACATTGCAGAGGGGGTTATGAACATGATTTACGTTCGATTAAGTTTGATGAAAACATGAATTATGGGGAAGGTGCGAAAGGTGAAGCGAGTTGGCGAACAAACCATTCAATCACTAGAAATGGCGATTTATACCCTACTCATGGCATTGGACCCATTGCCTCATTCCTAAAGATTAATAGAGGAAATGAGTTTGTATCTATTGTCTCTCATGCGTCGAAGTCTGTGGGTCTAAAAAGTTATGTAGCCAAACATAAAGGTGAGCACCATCCTAATGCTAAAGATAAATATATCCTAGGTGATGTGATTACGTCTACACTTACGACCAAAAATGGTGAAACGGTGATCCTAACACACAACACTAATGTGCCTAGGCCATACTCACTCGGTTTTAGAGTACAAGGAACGAAAGGCATTTGGATTCAGGAACATGGCAACCATCTACATTTAGAAGATTATTCAAATCATGATGAATGGATGAATCAACCACATCAGATTTTCAATAAATATGATCATCCGGATTGGAAAAAATACCAATATGATGCTGCGAAAACTGCCCGACATCAAATGGACTATTTTGTCTTAAAAGAGTTTATTGAATCGATTAAATCACAAAGGATACCAAAATATGATATCTATGATATGCTAACTTGGCTAGCCATTTCACCATTATCTGAGCAATCCATAAAAGAAGGAAATAGGACCATTAAGTTTCCAAACTTCAAAGAAAAAAGAACGGAGGAAGCGATGTATTAGATAGTTATAACCGTAATTATACAAGGTATTAAACACATCAATTCTTTTATTGTACTGTTATAAACTTTCACAATCCGGTTATTTATAATTTTTTTTTACCAACGATTGTTCTTTTTTTACTAAACCAGACTTTCGACATCGCCGTTTATTTAACTGTAACACATTAAAGCAGACAAAAGAAATTACACATCATCAGTTTAAACAATTACATTAAAACAAAGCATTTTTAATACGAGCAGAAAAAGTCGACCTTTTGGATCGACTTTTTTTTATGCATAAAAACAGCTCCAACCCAATGAAACTGTTCAATATATTACGATTCTATTCTTGTTCGATAATGTGAGGGGGACACTCCAAATTGTTTCTTAAACAGTCTGGTAAAATATAATGGGTCGTTGTAACCTACTTCATATGCTACATCACTTACAGGAATTTCGGAAACCTTCAGCAATTCTTGTGCTTTTACCAACCGTTCCTGCATAATATACTTCGACGGTGACATCTCATATACTTTTTGGAACTCTCTTTTAAATGTGGAAAGGCTCATATCATTTAGCTTGGCAAGTTCTTCCAAAGTTAAATTAGAGAATTTATGCAATTCAATTACCTTTTTCAGTTTAACGACTCTTGGTGAATATAGATCATGGATAAGTTCAACAACTGAACTTACATTTCTAGTTTGTACCAACAGTAAAACCAATTCTTTGATTTTAAGTTCAATAAGATCTTGATTGACCAGAGAAGGGATATCAAAATAAAACTCTAACGAATCAATAAACCTAGCGATTACGGCATCATCTACTATATGTTTTGTATTCGTGGGCTTATCTCTTTTCTCAATAAGTTTGGGTAGTTCGTGAATGTAGAGTTTCTTTAATACTTCTGGATATAAATGCACAGCGATTACTTCAACATTTCCAGAGTTTTGTTTACCTAAAAACTCAAGAAAGTAAGTATCACATTTTAACAAGACAGCTTCTTTTTTCTTGATGTCCATTTTTTCATTTGCAGAATGTAAAGTGATATCTGCATCTTTCATGTATAGAAAACACCCTTCATCCTGAAAAACACGTTCCTTAGTAAACGGGACCTCAATTTGAATTTTTTCTATTAATGGCTTTCCATCATATTCAAAAACCTGTGTTGTAATCGCTTCCATTAGAATAAAGTTATGGAATAATATGAGTTATTGAAAAAATCCTTCTACATCAAATATTAATGCAGAAGGATTGATTGAAGAGATTAGACAGTAGCTTCTTTTTCCCATTTAAAGGATTGGAAGTTCTTATCTAATGGTGTTTGTGATACATGATTGGTATAATTACTAATTGTTTTTTGTGCTAAACCTAAGATCACATCCAATACATTTCTATGTGTGTACCCTGCAGCATAGAAGCTATTTAAATCTTCATCTGATACAAAACCACGTTTTCTGATCATCTGTAAAGTAAATGTTCTTAGTGCTTCAAGTTTTTCAGACTGTAAAGGAGTTTCGTTTCTTAACGCCTCAGTGATTGCACTATCTATGTTCATTGCATTTGCTATTGCAGTATGAGCAGGAACACAATAATGACATTCGTTTTCAACATTAATCGTTTGCCATACTACAGTAAGTTCTTCTGCATTAAACGAAGAGTTTGTAAATAATTCATGTAGCTCATCGTATGCTTTTGCCAACTGAGGAGATTCTACTAATGTCCCGATTAAGTTGGGTACAAAACCGAAAGCTTTTTGCTTTTCTTCCAAGATTGATTTTGCTTCTTGGTCTACAGTGTCGAAAGTGTGTACTTTAAAATTTCTCATGGTAATAGGTTGATTTAAATTTGAATAACTATTTCGTTTTGTTGTTGTAACAAATGTAGCAGAGTTCAATTCGTTTAAAATGGACTATTAGGTCAAGAATATGGACAAGTCAAAAAAACACCCCCAAGACTATTAAAAAGGGTGATTCATAGTGTCAGTCTTTTTTACAACAACCTCAGCTTTTCATACAAAAGATTACTTTTTAAATCCCCCACCTTTGTATTGTTCGATAGGAACAACAAATCAAAATCTATTCAACCTTTAAAAAATTATTATTATGACTATTTCAGAATACGTACTAGTTAGATTAAATGAATTAAATGTAAACCACTTATTTGGTATCCCTGGCGATTATGACTTACCATTTTTTGATGAGATGATTGATAAGAAGACAGGCGTTAAACATATTAATAGTAGAAACGAATTAAATGCAACGTATGCTGCTGATGGATATGCAAAATTAAATGGATTTGGTGCTGTTGCAGTTACATTTGGAGTTGGATCCTTAAGTACAACTAATGCCCTTGCAGGTGCTTATGCAGACAATACTCCTATAGTAGTTATATGTGGTGCTCCAAATAGAAATACTTCTAAAACATTAGGACGAAAGCAGCTCCACCATTTAATTGATCAGGATTTAGATACTTCACTTAAAGTGATGTCAAATTTTACTGTTGGTTCAATTCGCCTAGAAAATTCTGAAACGGCTACAGAAGAAATTGATCAGCTTCTTTTAAAATCTTATTTCCAAAAGAAACCCGTTTACCTTGAGATCCCTTATGATCTACAAAAAGCGGAAGTTGCAGCTCCAAATAAACCATTAGACCTTAATAAAAATATATCGAATCCTCAAAAGTTATCTGAAGCTGTAGAGGCTATCAAGAAAGAAATTGAGAAGGCTAAAAGCATATCTAGCTTGGTAGGACCAGTGTTGGATCGTAATCAGCAGATTTTAAATGCAGATAAAATCATTAGACATCTTAATGCCTGTGTAGGCACCGTTTTTACTGGAAAAATATCTCACTTTGAAGACCACCCAAATAGTGTGGGCTTATATCAGGGAAAAGTATCCGAAGAATATACTTATAAAATGATAGAAGGGGCTGACCTAGTAATTACCTTCGGAAACCCGTATACTGAATTTGATAGTGGTGTTTTTACTGATGATATCGGTACTAACCAAGCTTCTATTCATATCCAAAATGATCATGTTATCATTAATGATGAATTTTATATGGGTGTATATCTTAAAGACATTTTGCCAATTCTTGCCGAAGAAGTAATATCGTTAGCCCCAAAATCATTATCTATTGATCCTACTCAACGAAAATTCTCCTTCGAATTAAAAGATCAGTTTACACCAACAGATAATGCCATTACTATTGATCGTTTGTTTGTACAGTTTGCCAATTTCATGGAATCAGGAGATACTCTATATGGAGACACTGGCGGATATATTAATTTGTCACAAGCTGAATTCAAGAAAGACATTAGTATCATGGGTTGTGGTAACTGGGGTTCTTTAGGTGCCGGATTTGGCATGAGTGTAGGAGGATCTTTTGCAGCTTCAGAAAGAAAAACGGGTAAAGTAGTTTCTATTACAGGAGATGGAGCCTTCTTAATGTCGGCTCAAGATTTATCTACTCTTATTGAGCATAAACAGGATATCACACTTATAATTTTAGATAATAGTGGATATGGAGCAGAGCGTCAAATTTATCCAGGTAAAGAACGTAGTTACAATGATTTCTTACCATGGAACTATGAAAAACTTGCCCCTGCTTTGGGAGGTGTAGAAGGTGTAACTTGCCACAGTTATGTTGCCAATACCGAAAAAGATATCGATAAAATCTTCACTGAAGTTATTGAGAATAAAGGTGTCAATGTTGTGAGAATAATGATTGATCCTTGGGATAGTGCTTCTTTCAATGTGAGATTTAGTGAAGCATTAAGACATTAAAATACATGAGATAATTTGATTAAAATTGATGATCGAAAAGGACACTCTAAATGGAGTGTCCCTTTTTTATATCTATCACAAATTAATTTCTTTGTAATACTATTTCCCCTGGCTCCCAAGTTTTATTGAACCATGGGTTTAATGGCCCATATAAACGAAGGATTGTAAACCAGCCTTTACCCGGTACTGTCTGTATCCAATTGGATTCATGGCCTTTTGGAGAGTTAGGCCCAAAATACAAAGTATAAGATCCATCTGTATTTTTTTGTAATGGATTCCTTTGGCTATTTATACTTGGAAACCTCTGACCTGTTTGTAATTCCGATCTTGTCTGTGGATCATATACACATACCGACCAGAAGTTTTTGGCAGGTACATCTTTCGGAAGGTGTAAAGTATAGTTTTTACCTCCATCGAAATAATGATCATCACTATCCTTGCTTGAAATAGCATATTGTGATCCTATACCTTCCAATTTCCATGTCATAGCGGGAGTGTTTACTGTCGCCATGTAGAAGAATCGAGATCGGGCATCAAGGTTTCTTCCTCCCTTGCCTTCATCTTTCAACCATTGATAATTTCCACCAATAAAACCCGACTCCCAATTAGATTCAGGATATATTTTAGCTTCCTTATCTCTTGGATTAAAAGCTAATGCTCTTGCTGTCCCATTGGCTACTTTTACAGCATCTGTCAAAATTGCTTTTTTATGAGCATCCGGTTGGAACAATTTCCCTTTTTCAATTCCAATACTTGAGAAAATACCTCTTAATTCAGGATCTATAAGCGATATTGGTTCCCTTTGAATCACAGCATTTAATTCTTCATAGAAATGAAAATCATTTGCATGAATGGTATTAAACGTTTTAGAAGACATATCGATAAACTCCATCTTAGGAGCTGTTTCTTTCTTTTTATATGGATAAACTTTTAATCCGTTTCTAAATAGTTGGGATGAATAATCTGGTTTTTGATCAACAAGAAAACCTCTAAGGATTACCCAGTTTACATAACTTTTAGAGGTTGCTACATAATATCCATGGTCAGGAACATTCCCTTTATAATCTGGAGGAAGAATTAGATATTTTCCTCCTTTCCCTCTATCGGGACCTGGTAAACCCATATCAATGACATATCTAAAGAAAGCATCGTTTACTGTGGCAGGACCACAACCTTTTGGCACTTCAATCACCATCGGTCCATCTTTCTTTAAATCTAAAAATACAGAAGCATAAACAGTACTTGTATTTCCTGTTAAGAAGAAAGCATTTGATCCCATTAATTGATCAAAAATGCCGACTTTATTATAATTATCAGCACCCATACTCACTACTCCTCTTCTAAATGACTCCAATGAAGCGGCAGGTATTCCATTTAAAAAGGTTTCAATTCCCCTTAAATGATCCAGGTTATCATATAGTTTTTGAGTGGTTTCCTCTGTGGGCATTCCATCAAAATAGTTTAGTTCACCAATACTTGTAGTGACCTTATTGGGGGTTAATATATCATGTGGAACTGAAGTATTATACTTTGCAGCAATATCTTCAAACTCCCTTTCTCTGTTAACCGAAGTTCCCTTTTTTGTATCACAACCTATGAATAATTGGGATGCGATTAATGATGAGATAATAATAAATTTACGTTGCATAACTTTGTTTTTGATTTGATTTATTCAACGGTTGTTATGCATCGTTTTTTTATATATTCATCTGAAAAAATAACATATTTCTATGAATGATCTTTTTATCTATACTACTCTATCTTTGCTTTTTTTGATACTCTTTTGGGGTAAGACCAAATGTTTTTTTGAAAGCCATAGTAAAATGACTGCTACTTGAAAACTCTAAATCCATAGCTATCATAGCGTTGGTTTTATCTCCTTTCAATAAAAGTCTCTGGGCCTCCTCAAGCTTTATTTTTAATATATATTGGTAGATGGACACCCCAAATGTTTTAGTGAAATTATAGCTTAGGTGACTTTTGCTTATTCCGCACTCCTTAGATAGTAGGTCGATATTTACACCTATTCCATTTTTAGTATCGATCATCTGTCTTGCCTGAAAAACACCTTTAATATTTAAAGTAAGATCGCCTTCCTTTTTCACTTCAGCTTTCTTACTGATTTGTTCCAATAATAAGTGGAATAAGTAAGAACCGCAGGAGTAGATCAATTCTTTATAAAAAGGTGATTGTTGGATTTCTAATATACGATAATAGGTTCCTTTCATGACCTGATTCATTTCTTCAAACACAAGAAATGATGTAGACTCCGGAAATATCTCTTTCAATGATGGTACTCTATCTACTAATTGCTGGAAATAGGATTTCTGTACTCTAAAATTCAATAAGCGAATACTTTTATTGACGGGAAGCTTCCATTGAATTTCTCGCTTATCATTAGTCATCAAAGCTCCCTCTTTCAAGCAGATTTCTTCATCGGACTCAAAGAGAATTGATGATGTATCTGCAAACATAATAGTGATAAATTGCTTATCATCAGCAAAGGTTAAAGTACTGTTCGCTACCTCTTTTTTTAAAGACATATATGTTCTGAAAAGCTGTAAACGCTCAGTAAGTAAAAAGCCTTCTACTTTACCCTCACCAATTTCATTGTCGAAAATGAAGGTATTATCTATTACTCTTCCATTAAAATTTGTATTCCACTGTTCTAGAATATCCTGTATCATTGTACTATGATTAGCTTACGGTTACTTCACTTTTTAGAAGTTTGTTAGTCAAATAGAAATAAGCAACAGTTAGAAATAGAGCTCTTAGAAAAACACTAATACCTATTGCATACCATACTCCATCTACACCCATTCCCATATTGTTGGCTAAGAAAAATGCCAATGGGACTCGAATTACGGTCATAGAAGTATTGATCACTGCCGGGTACTTTGTTCGACCCAACCCATTGATAATCCCTGTAGTTACCATCTCAACACACATAGATACCTGAGCTACACCAAGTACTTCTAGATAATCCGCTCCTATTAAAATAGTATTTCTTTCACTCACAAAAACTCCCATTAACTCTTCATCAAAATGATAAAAAAGAAGGCCTGTAACGACACCTAAAAGTAATGAAATTATCATGGCATAGAAGTAACCTTTTTTAATACGATCAAATTTCTTTGCACCATAATTTTGTCCTGTAAATGACAACATTGCTGAGGATAAACCAGAAATACACATAAATGTGATGGCTTCTAGCTGGTTTCCTATTTTTTGAGCTGCGATAGCATCACTTCCCCAATCTGAAATAATTTTTGTGATGGCGATTCCTACACCTGTAAAGATGATTCTTTCCAATGAAGTGGGTAGCCCTACTTTGATCAATTCATTAATACGAATAAATCGGAAACCCCACTGGGTTAATCCTCCGAAAAAGGTTCTAAAGGATTTTCTAAGAAACAGTGCAAAAGCAATAAACTGAGCAATACCTGTGGCCCAAGCAGCCCCTGCGACTCCCCAACCAAAAGTGAAAATAAATATTGGATCCAATACCAAATTGATCACTACGCCAATAGAAAAGTAGAGAAAAGGTTTTTTGGCGTCCCCTCTTGAATTACTGATTTGAGTCAATAATAATGTCCCTAAAGAAAAGATGAGAAAGATCGACATCCAGCTCAAATAAACATACGCACTATCAATAACTACCTGTTTTTTGAAATTGAAGAAGCCAATGATTTCATCAAAATAAACTTGGAGAATAATACCCATTAAGATAATGATCAGCATTAATGCCTTAACAGAATCTCTACTATATTCTTTAGCTTTTTTGTTTTTATTTTCTCCAATAGCTTGAGACACAAGAACCCCAGAACTTACTAAAAAGATCGATGCAAAAGCCCACACTAGCTGTAGGAAAATTGTACTTGTACCTACCCCTGCAACGGCATCACTACCCAACTTTCCTATCCAAACGATGTCCACAACATTTGTAGCCGTTTGCATAAACATGGCACCAATAATAGGAACAGAAAGTGCAAGAATTCGTTTTAATACAGGACCGTCCGTAAGGTCTTTACTATTTGTTTTACTTTTCAAGTGATTGGGTTTAATCTGTTGATCGAAATGAGCTTTTAACTATGTTCAGTTTGCAACATATTAAATATAACTATATGTCATTGATAAAAATAATTAATCTGGAGTTTAATACAGGGTATTATTGATATACTAAACTTTTGAATTGGAAGGATACAACATCATAAAGGTTTGACTAGTAACTTTTTGTAAGATCATTAAATATTTTTTTGTAAAAAAATGTGTGAGATTAGGTACAAACTTATTTCCACTCTCTTATATGAATAGAAAGCGTATTTTTTTACATACTCATAAATTAATGAAACTCTCAAATCTAACACTACTCATAATCTTAGGAGGTTTAACATTTACTGCTTGTGACGAAACAACTAGTAATGATGATGAAGCTTGTACTGAAACTACTTGGTATCAAGATAGTGATAATGATGGCCTAGGTGATCCCGATGCTTCTACTGAAGCTTGTGAACAACCCGAAGGTTATGTAGCCAATAGTAATGATACCGATGATACTGGTGGTAGTTCTACATCAGAATGTGATACCCCTGGTGAAGTAGACCAGTCAACAGATACAGAGATTGAAGCTATGCGACAAGCAATGCTAACGTTTAGAAATTCTCTTTCATCTTCATTATTATCCGAAGCATCAACTTGTCTTGACGACGAAAGATTGTACGTTTGGCACAACACTCCTAACTCTAATGGTAGTAATAGAGACGGTATTATTTATGGAGATCTTTCAGACGAACAAATGGGGTACTTCCAAGATTTATTACAATTGTTTTTAAGTGATGGTGGTTACCAGAAAGTAGATGAAATCACAATGCTTGCAGAGGGTTTACTAAGTACTGAAAATGGTGACGTTTGGAGTCCTGATTTCTATTCTATCGATATGTTTGGTGATCCAGAAAATAGTGGCTCTTGGGGTTTCCAATTGGACGGGCATCATCTTGCAATCAACTTTTTAGTTCATGGTGATCAGGTTTCTATGGTACCCGCTTTCTTGGGAGGTGAACCTGCTGTCTCTTCTTATAACGGAACAGAGTTTGACATCTTTAAAGACGAGAGAGACTTGGCCTTAACTTTATATAATGGGCTTACTGATAATGAGGCTGGTTCAGCGGTTTCTTCGAGTAGCCATGCTATGGAAGTAGGTCCTGCTGACACTCCAGGTGATGTTGACCCATATAGAGGTGATTACGATTACTCTGGTTTTGCAGGTACGGGTATTAAATACTCGGATATGTCTGCTGATACTCAAGCCAACCTTATCTTGGTAATGCAAGAATATGTTTACAACATGGAAACTACTTTTGCAGACGCTTGGTGGACAGACATTATGGCCAACATTGATGATACTTATTTTGTATGGATTGATGAAGTAGATGCACCTTCTACAACCTCTCCATTCTATTATAGAATTTACAACCCATATTTATGGGTAGAATATAATGCAGAAAACGCTCTTGGTGGTGGTGGAGCAGATTACAACCATGTTCATACAATTACAAGAATACCTAACAACCCATCTACATCAGATGGTGGAGATTATGGTGTTTTTGCTCAGATTATTAATGAAGGTGGTGTAAAGACTTTATATGAGCACTACGCTATCGCTGATCACCACAAAGCAAGTGAGATGTTGTTTGATTACACTGTACAGTTATCACAAGGTCAAGCTATTGAGCATTCTCACTACCATGGAAGACACACACATACACACTAGGGTTCCAATAATATTTTTTTGCTTACTGTCTTAACATTCATCCACTTTATTCTTAACTCGATAACTCAAGACTTCTTGAGCTATCGAGTTTATTTTTTTACCCAAAACACATGTATTTCATTTCAAGGTATTCGTCAATTCCATATTTAGAACCTTCCTTACCAAATCCGCTCTCTTTAATTCCTCCAAAAGGTGCTACGGTTGTTGAGATCATTCCTGTATTAATACCTACCATACCATATTCCAAAGCTTCTGCTACTCGCCAAACCAACTGATAATCTTTACCATAAAAATAAGCGGCTAAACCATATGGAGTATCATTGGCCATATCGATGACTTCTTCTTCAGTAGAGAATTCAAAAATTGGAATTACCGGACCAAATATTTCTTCTGTATAAACATCCATCTCCTTGGTTAGATTAGAAAGAATAGTAGGCATGTAAATCTGATTATTCTCATCTGATCGCTTGCCACCAAGATCAATTTCACCACCTTTCTTTACTGCATCATCGACAACTCCTTCCACAAACTGTACCGCAGATTCATCGATTAGTGGTCCAATTTGAACACCATCTTCCATCCCATTTCCTAGCTTAAGATTGGCAACAGCCTTCTTTAATTTTGAAGTAAAAGTTTGATACACATCTTGATGTACAAAAAAGCGGTTTGAACAAACACAAGTTTGTCCTGCATTACGGTATTTCGACGCAACTGCTCCTTCAACAGCTTGATCAATATCTGCATCTGCAAATACAATAAAAGGTGCATTTCCCCCCAACTCCATAGAGACTTTTTTAACAGTGTCTGCACATGCTTTTATTAATTGTTTACCTACTGCTGTTGACCCCGTAAAAGATAATTTTCTAACAATAGAATTAGAAGTTAACTCATCTCCAATTTCACTTGTTCTACTGGATGTAATGACATTAAACACCCCTTTTGGAATCCCTGCCCTTTCTGCTAAAACACCTAATGCTAAAGCGGATAAAGGAGTATATTTTGCAGGCTTAACAATAATGGAGCATCCCGCTGCCAATGCTGGAGCGACCTTTCTAGTAATCATAGCATTAGGGAAATTCCATGGCGTAATCGCCGCCACTACCCCGACGGGTTGCTTAATCGTCACAATTCTTTTATCTGCCTGATGACCAGGGATTACATCTCCATATGTTCGTTTTGCTTCTTCGGCAAACCACTCCACAAATGAGGCTCCATAAACTATTTCTCCAATAGCTTCTTGTAATGGTTTCCCTTGTTCCAGCGTTAATATTTTTCCTAAATCTTCCTTGTTTTCTATCATCAGATCAAACCATTTTCTTAAACGGAATGACCTTTCCCCTGCAGTTGTTTTTTTCCACTCTTTCTGGGCAATCTCTGCCGCTAAAATGGCTTTACGAGTATCGTTTGCATTAAAATCAGAGACAGACTGAATCACAGTCTGATTGAATGGATTTTTTACTTCAAAGGTTTTATTCTCTTCACCATCAACCCAGCTGCCGTTGACATAACATTGGCTTTGTAATAGTGTAGTATCTTTTAATATCATGGTGCTATTTTATCTATTGTAAGAGTGATCAACGAAGTTAATAACCAGTACATCAATTGAAAATAATTTTTATCAGAACTAGTCACTTTTTGTCATAAACATTATGGGGTTTTACTTGTTATTTATTTATTATGCTATTAGAAACTACTTACGGGAAACCGAAAAATTATCAAAAAGGAAAATCATTAGTTGGAAGGCCATTTTCGATATTTAAAATTTTTAAAATGAGAGGAAGTTCTTCACCCAGGTTTTTCATCGAAAGTACCAACCTTGCTGTTGACTATCATAAGGAGTTACAATCTGATCTAGATGCTGCTATGATTGAAATCAGACGCAATGGGATCATCGTTCATATCAACGTCAAGTTACAGATCTTTGAATGGATGATTCCGTATTATCAATTGGTGCTATATAAAACCAATGAATATTTTAGTATTCATGCACATGGTCGATTTTTACAATTTACACTGGATAAATCGCACATCGAACATTTAAAATTTATAAATAAACTGGTCTTTGAGAAAGAATCACATATGAGTCAATATCATTTTATTGATGGGCGGTAATGCAAATTGTTATATTTTGAGTTAGAAGCTTAAATGTTAGAAAAATTCAATTGTTGGATTCAGGAAATTTCCAACTAGAAAAGTGCTTAAGAACAGTATTCATATCATTTCAGACATAATACTTTAAAAAAGATAATGTGATTTATTTATCTGACAGTATCGTCGATTTTATAATGTAACTTTTATATGAAATTAAATTTAATGTTTCCATTGTTTAAATTGGGTAAAACTTTATAAAAGACCACTACTACTTAAATAACTTAACATAAATGTAGCTTTATGTATTAATAATTTATCCTTAGATAAAAGTTAATATGTAAAGCTTTTTTAGTTTGAATTCTTCAACTATATTCAACCCGATATCTATTTTTTATGGATTTACCCGTATTTCCAAAATGCTACTACAACATCCTGTCTTCGAATATGATATGTATCGTTTGGAGACTTATAAACAGAGAAAAAGAAATATTGCGATTAACAATTACAAAGGGTATTTATCATTGATGTTTGAAGAAGTGGACTACTTCAATTACTTATACCTTAATACTAACAATATTTCTATAAAAAAATTAGGCCTTCCCTACTATGAAAAAGGGATTGATCGAATTAAAATTATACAATCTAAAGAATCATACTATCATCATGATTTCTTAGATCTTTCATATCAAGATCGGACCATTGTAGCATGCTATAAGGACCTTTCTACTTACATCCCTTCATCTAATATCACAACCATTAAACCGGTCAGTAATGACGAAGACCTTCTCCATTTTACGAAGTTATATCTTACTGTTTTTGGATCTTCTAATAAAGATTATGATGAGGTAGCAGAAAACTTCAAATTACTATTACAGTCTAAGCAATCTGATCTGTTCTTTATACAAGAAAATGGTAATACAATAGGTATTTGCTCTAATTTCTATAATGAAGAGTACATGTTCTTAGCCTCATGTGGAGTATTACCAGAATACCAAAACAGAGGTTTTCAAAAGAAAGCAATTAAAGAGCGTTTGTCCATCGGAAAGCAAAAAGGATATAAAAGTTGTTATGTTTGGGCATACGACAATACTATTAGTTTAAGTAACCTATTAAAATCTGGACTTTCTATTCACAAGACATATCATGAAGGATTATCAAAACCTTTGGGTGACCTTATTAAGCAACAAGAAATATTACAAGCATAAGCCTCTACTTACTTATAAAAACCAATCCTATTCCTTCGATTTATTTTTAGAAAAAGTAAGGCTTTTATGTAATATCCTCCTAAAACAGCAAGAGAAAGTCATAGCAATTCAAGTCTCTGATCCTATTCATAGTCTATTCTTAATAGTTGCTTCTTTAGTCGCTAAGAAAACTTATTGGATGGTGAATGAAGAGGTTATACAATCAGTAAACCTTAATATTTTAAAAGATGTGCTTAATATAGATGATCAATTGTATGAGCATTTTATTAATTCTAACGATGATACAGAATTACCTTTATCAGTTAAAGCAAACATCTCCGGTTTTCATCCTTTCTGTTGGGTAAATAGTTCTGGATCGACCTCAAATCATAAAATAACCGAATACCTTTATCAGGGTTTATTAGAAGATACACTTAGACAAATCAGAAATAATAACATTACTAACAACGACCGTATAGATATTGTCTCTTCCCTAAATTTCAGCGCCTCTTTATCTTCTATATTCCCAGTTTTATATAGTGGCGCTTCTCTTCACCTGTGTGATTCTACTTTAGACATCATTGACTTTTGGAGACAAGAGAAAATCACCATGACTACATTAACTCCTTCATTATTCAGAACCTTATTAAAAAGAAGGGTTACTATTGATTTACCCCATTTAAGATTTATCTGCTTAGGAGGAGAAGAAGTTTTTACGAGTGATATCCTATTATTTAAAAAGCATTTTCATAAGAATCAGGTTTTACAATTAGCTTTAGCCAGTTCTGAAACAAGAATGATTGGGGAGTTAAAGGTGAAGGCTGATACTAATGATGAATATGAAGAAATAAAATATCAACCTATTGAAAGTAAAAAGTGGATTATCTTAGATCAAAATGATGAGGTAGTAACAAATGAGAAAGAAGGACGAATTGCTATACAAAGTCATGCAATTGGTCATCGATATATCAACTCCTATGATAGCTTTAAACAAGTGGATGAGAATACCACATTGTTCATATCGAATGATATAGGTAAAATTGATAAGAATGATCAGCTCCATTTTAAGGGGCGTTCTGATAATAGAATAAAAATTAAGGGTACTTTTATTAATTTATCAGAAATAGAAGCTAATTTAAGTCTTATTGAATCCATTAATGATATAGCAGCTATCGCTGATAGCACCCATGAAAATCTATACCTTTTTGTAACTACTTCTTCTAATGGTAAAGACGAAATAAAAAGAATCATTCAAGCAAGCTTCCCTAAACTAACTTATCAACTTATAATTCTTGATAAATTCCCTAAAACTAATTCAGATAAAGTTGACCGAAAGAACTTACTAAAAAGGGTTTCCTCTGTTGAGAAAGTAAAAGATCCTTATCAAAATGCCTGGAGGAAGCAATTCCCTCTGATTGATAATTTTGAAGGAAAACACTTTTTTAGTGACTTAGGTGGCGATTCACTTACTTCATTATCATTAATCTCAGATTTAGAAGAAGTCATCGGAAAAGAACTTTCTCCACAACTTATCTATCTATACCCTACATTTGAAAAACTAAAAGATGCATTATATGATTCAAATTCTTTTAATCTAATACAAGTAACAGAATACAGTTCATTTAAAGAAAATATATTATTTATTCCATCTATTCATGGAAGCCATGAACAATATCGATTCATTCAAGAATCTCTTAAGGAAAAATATAACATTTACCTTCTTCAGTATCCTTTAAAAGAAAATCCTAGTGATAAACAATTTTACAGTTTTTCGATGTTAATACAGCAATGTGTATCTTTTCTTGATCAGTCAAATATTTCATTTAAAGCATTCATCGGGTACTCTTTATCTGGGTACATAACATACGAAATAGCTCATCTAATTCAGCAACAACCTTCGGTGTTTATCATTGATACTCCAATTTATGAAAAGCAATCATTACTAATGAAGGTTATGAATGACTCATTAAAAACACTGAAAATAATAAAGAAAAACTTTTTTAATTCCTCTGAGCTTGTCATCAGTTACAAGCGCTTAAAAAGAAGAATTAAACAACAATATTTCCATACATCTTCCAATGATGTATCTATTCAAACAATTCATGATTACTTCTTCTCATTTTATGCTGAATTACTTCATTCAAAAATTAAGGTTAGCACAACAAAGTTTCCATTAGGTACTTTTATAGCTAACGACCAATCATTCTTTAGTAATGATATTAAAGCTACTTATCAATGGGAAAAGTATAATCAGAATTTACTATTTAAGAAGACACTTACTGGGAATCATGGATCCATATTAAATAAAGAAAACTCTCTAAGCATAGCTGCAACTATTATTAAAGAGTTAAAAGAAGTTCCAAACCATAATAATAGGATATTTGAAACAGCATTAACTAAAGAATTGATCATTGATAGTGAATAATAAGATGAATTGGTATGATTTTCTTTAACAAAAAAGAAAACTAATTACTATGGACATCTCAACAATCGGATTTATTCTTTCGGGTATCAGCGGAACGGCTTGGACTTTAGTCTATATACAACTCATTCGCTTAGGGTTTCAACAGAAAACATATGGCATGCCTTTTATTGCATTAGCTTTAAACCTTGCTTGGGAGGCATTATATGCTGGAATTGGTCTAATGGAAGCTCCTACAAATATTCAGACGATTGTTAATGTTATATGGTTAGGGTTTGATATTGCCATTGTTGCCACCTATTTTAAATATGGGAAGGAAGATTTTGAGAAGTTAGCCAATAAAAAGTACTTTATACCTTGGTCTATTATTGTACTACTGATGGCCTTTACATTACAGGTTGCTTTTTATCAAGAATTTGGAAAGAGTGACGCCAAATATGTTGACGATATGCTTTGGTTTATCAACCCTTCATTAGGTTGCTGGTATTCTGCTTTTACACAAAACCTTATTATGTCTATTGCTTTTATTAGTTTATTGGTACAGCGAAAGTCATTAAAGGGACAGCATTTATCAATAGCTATAGCAAAATGTATCGGAACATTAACGCCTAGTATTTTATACGGGGTTATTTTGGAAAGTAATTTAGTAACCTGCCTTGGGGTATTTATATTGATCTTTGATATTATTTATATCTGGATGATTATAGATTTTCAACAACAGAATAAGATAACTCATAGTGAGTTTTATGGGGATGCAACGCTTAGTGAGTAATATTGTAAATCACTTTTTTGATATTTAATTCAAATTCCAAAACATCATCTTTACAATAAGAATAGAACTTCACTACAACATAACCAATAACACAAGTAGCCACTCCAAGTTCTAAATAAGAGATCAATTCTATAGCATGTGCCATTGTTGTCTCACCAGCAGTAAATAATACTTTTGCATACTTCTGAAGTGCCACTGTACCTATTGCTAACGGGAAAGTAAAGGCAGCAAATCCAGGGTTAAACTTTCTTTTTAATAGGTGGAAAAAGGCAATATATAAGACAGATGTCATTAAGATCGACAATGTAAGTAGTACATGGCATATAAACTCATTGGGGTTTTGTGTGATGGTTAAGTACCCTGCAAAACACAAACTTGCTGGTGCTGCCATGATTCCAAATGTTTCTACAGTATCGAATTTATAGAATGCTAATCTGTAAATCATAAATGCCAACATTACAAAATATAATGGGGTAGCTATCCACCAAATCATTGCGGCTAGAGTTGGGAACCCCATATATGTAGCGTTTACACAAGCTACAACAATACCAATTGGAGGAACAAACCAGCTGGGCATCATGTGCTCAAAAGAAAAATTCTTCATTCTATGGTAGACAAAAGTCGCTAAACAAATCAAATGTATACCAATGGCTAATAACCATAAACCTTTGCCTAAAATTGGATCCACCTTCACCAATATCCCGGCAAATACCATCATTGCCATCGCCATAGTAGGAACATAACTTCCCAACACATGATGTTTTAGTTCCTCTTTGAATACATCAAAATGTAATACGTTTCTTAAAATTAGAGATAAGAAATAGAATAATGCGATAGCTAATGTGATATAAGAAACCCATCCAATATGAGCATTTCCCCAAGCTGCACCCAATGTAGCAGTACCTAATGCAACACCAGTAAGTCCGACAGGCAAATTTCTTATTTTATCTTTCATAATATTACTTTTAATTATTTGATAACAGATTGATACTTAATAAAACGCATTTATTCGATCACTGTTACCTAATAAAAAGAATGTAAAATAACTTAAAGTTATAATTAAAAGATTTAGGATTCTTACAAAAAATCAGTAAGTAATTGATTTAAAAACTTTTATTATCTTGGGACTCATTTCAAAAACAAACTATTATCTCTAAATGAATACTATAAGTTATCCTAACATTAAACAGTCTTTTGGGATCTTCGGAATTTATCTTCTCTCTTTACTCATCAGTGTACCTCTCTATTTCATCTTCGAAGCTTTCAACGTCAACCAAAATGTAATGATCTTATTTAGCTATTTGGTCAGTTCATCATTTACATTCTTAATCATTCACTACCTAAGATTTAAACAGAATGAAGTCTTTAAATATCAATTTAGAAAGACGCCATTTATGGTGTATGCTTTAAGTCTCTGTGCTATGTTCTGTTTCCAATTATCTATCATCACACCTATTACATCATTAATACCACTAACTAATGATTATCTTGATACGGTGAAATCAATGATTGACGACCGATATTTTCTCACTTTCTTTTCGATAGTTATTATTGCACCGGTAATGGAAGAATTTATTTTTAGAGGTATCATGCTCGATGGGTTGCTAAAAAATTACACCCCATGGAAGGCTATCTTACTATCTTCATTTCTTTTTGGGTTGATCCATATGAACCTTATTCAAGCAGTTCATGCTGGTTTGGGTAGTGTGCTTTTTGGCTGGATCTACTATAAAACCAAAAATTTATTGCTTCCGATAGTATTACATAGTATCAATAATTTCTTTGCATTTAAAGAGTTAACCTCTATTCCTGATGATTTTGATATTGAACAACCTTTTTATGACGTAATGGGAGGAATAGAAAATTACCTTCTAATGGCAGCTGTGGCATTAATTATTTTAGGTCTAAGCATTTATCAAATTAATACTCTTTTAGAAGAGGATGTTAAAAAAGGTGATGAAAATGAACCCATCAATGTAATAAAATCACAGTAGATACTAAAATGGAAAATCAACATTGTACAAAACCTTTGATTTTAAACATTGTACACCTTGTTGATTTTCCAATATTTTTAAACGATTGTAATAATATTTAATAGTCGTTAATACACTTTTCTAACAAAATTTCACTTCCTACATTTGTTATATGAAAATGAAACAAAGCTAAAACAAGTACGATTTCAATACTAAATTACAAACAATCTATTCCATAAATATTAAATGAAAACATCTACCTATATAACGATTTGTGTAAATGATCTTTTATTTCCAATTGATCATATTTCCAAAATAAAATTCAAAACTGATTTGCAATAATTCAGCAATCGGTTTCGGTATATTCTATTGTTTATTTTTCAAAATTATACGAAAAGTAAGCCTAGATGCATACACTCTTTAATTTCTAAAATGAATGAATTACTGTCTTTAACCTTAATCAGTGATACATATACGGATATATAACATTGTAACCACTGCGAATATTCAGAATTAATTTAAGTGAAATAAGATTAATATAATGTTTTGATTACAACTAAAAGACATCTCTTTTAGGGGTGTCTTTTGTAAGCATTGCATAACTAATCTATCATATTTTCATTGAAAAAAATTGAATATAAAAGTTTACATATATTCGTTAGCATTAAAATAAATTCTTATCTACATATATTTTAGCATAGAAATATGTTTCGCTGATCTGTGCTATAAATCCAATAAATCAAGCGTTAACAAACAACAAACAACCGATGAAAGTAAGTAACTTTTTACGATTTATTCTTTCTGCATTCTTCTGTACGATGCTGTTAGGATTTGCCCCTGTTTTTGGACAAACAAGGGTCATTACAGGTACAGTTCATGATGAAATGAACGAAGCTTTACCAGGTGTAAACATCCTTATTAAAGGAACATCTAGTGGTAGTATTACTGATTTTGATGGTAAATTCAGTATCGAAGTAGGTAACGGTCAAAATGAGTTGGTCGTATCGTACATCGGATATATCACTAAAACCATCGCTATTGGCACTCAATCAAATGTTTCCATTAAAATGGAGTTAGATGCTGAGCAACTTGATGAAGTTGTGGTAACCGCCTTAGGTATTGAGCGTTCGGAAAGATCTTTAGGATATGCAGTAAGTGCTGTAACTGCTGAAGATATGGGTGATGCTGGTGTCGCTTCTGGTAACATGATGAACTCATTATCAGGTAAAATTGCAGGTGTGCAAATTGCTCCAGTAAGTGGTGCAGGTTCATCTTCAAGAGTAGTTATTAGAGGTACTGCCAACCTAAATGGTAACAACCAACCATTATACATTGTTGATGGTGTGCCAATTGCAAATAACACTTTCAAAGATGCAGGTGACTCTCCTGACACTGGTGATGTGAACACAGGTGACGGTCTATCTTCGATCAACCCTGATGACATTGAATCGATTTCAGTATTAAAAGGTGGTTCAGCAACAGCACTTTATGGTTCTAGAGCGATTAATGGAGTTATCTTAATTACTACCAAATCTGGTAAAGGTAAAGGAGCTAAAAGTGGTGTTGATTTCAACACTGGTGTTACTCTAGATGTTGTAGGGATTACTCCAAAAGATCAAACTACTTACGGGCAAGGTATTGACCACGCACTAGCTGGTAACCCTAAAGCGACTACTGGAATGTGGGGTCCAAAAATTACTGGTCAGAGAACAGATGCTTACTACGATGGTAAAGAAAGAACTTTACAAGCATACGATAACTACAATAACTTCTTTAAGACAGGTATTACTTCTAATACAAGTGTGAGTGCTTACACTTCAAATGAAAACTCAAGTTTACGTTTCTCTTATTCAAATATGGATAACCAAGGAATGGTAGACAATTCAACTTATAAACGTAATACATTTAATATTAGAGGTACAACTTCTATTAGTAAAAGATTACATATCGACGGACGTTTGACTTATGTGAATCAAAAGGCACACAACCGTATGGAAATGGGTAATTCTGTAAATAACTACATGGGTATGTTATTAGGAATTCCTACAACAGTAGATCAAAACTGGTTAAAAGATTATACCTACCCAGAAGGTCACCCAAGAGCAGGTCAGCCTCACGGTTACAATGACAAAGAAACGAACCCTTACTGGAACATGAACAGAGTGGTTAACGAAGATGTTCTTAACCGTGTAATTGGTATGGCTTCAGTGACTTATGATATCACTGATGATTTAAAAATCTTAGGTAGAGCTGGTACTGACTACAATGCAATGCGTCAGGATGTTCTTCAACCATTATACACTCCTTGGTTCGAACAAGGTAGAGCTTACCAAAGAACAAACCTTGATTTCGAATCAAATGCTGACTTCCTATTAAGCTACCATAAACAAGTGGGTAACTTTGATATCAGTGCCAATGCAGGTGGTGCGTATATGCATCAATTACGTCAGATGACTGACGTTGGATCTTCAAGATTCTCTTCAGAAGACTTCCAAAACCCAGCTGCGGGTTCGGATATGTTCCAAAACTTCTCTACTTACGACAAATCAATTGCTTCTTTATATGCAACGGCTTCAGTAGGTTATAAAGGATTTTTATTCTTAGATGCATCTATCCGTAATGACTGGTCTTCAACATTACCAGAAGACAATAATTCTTACTTCTATCCTTCAATTAGTGGTACTTGGGTATTCTCTGATATGGATTGGGATACTCCAGACTGGTTATCATTTGGTAAGTTAAGAGCATCATGGGCACAAGTAGGTTCTGATACTGATCCGTATTCTTTGGCCTTACAATATGAGTTAGACAACTGGGACCATAACGGAATGAACATTGGTGGTATCAGAGGTAATAGAATTCCAAACAAGGCATTGCTTCCTTCAATCCAGACGTCATATGAATTCGGTATCGACATCCGTTTCTTAAACGACAGATTTGGTTTAGATGTAGCTCGTTATTCTGCTATTGCAAACAATCAAATTCTTCCAGTAGATATTTCTAGAACTTCTGGTTATGAGAGTGCGATTATCAATGCGGGTGAGATTCTTAACGAAGGTTGGGAAATGAGCTTAAACTACCAACCAATTATGAACAAAGCATTTAATTGGTCGATCGACTTCAATGCAGCCTACAATTACAACGAAGTAATTTCATTAACAGAAGGTGTTGATTATTACAGCATCGGTGGAGTTGGTGGAGTAAATATCCAAGCGATTCCTGGTAGACCATACGGTGAAATTGTTGCAAAACAAGCATTACGTGATGATAATGGCAACTTTGTAGTAGACTCAGAAGGACGTATTCAAGTAGAAGATGAGCCTTCAACAATTGGTAATGGTGTTCAACCATGGATGGCTGGTATTAGAAATACATTTAGCTATAAAAACTTTACTTTATCGGTATTGATTGATGGTAAATTTGGTGGTGATATCTACTCTTCTACTGAAGCTTCTATGTATGCTTCTGGTAAACACGAAGGTACAGTTGGACCAAGAAACGAATTTATCGATGGTGGATTCTGGAACCCAGGAAACTTAGTAACAGCTCATAACGATGCTGATGGTAATGTTTCTTATGAGCCATTCACTCAATCTGTAGATCCTCAACAATACTTCGATAGATATGCAGGAATTCCTGAATTCCACTTATACGATGCATCATTTATCAAGTTAAGAGAAGTATCTGTTTCTTATATGTTCCCTAAAACAGTGTTAGCCAATACACCAATTAAAAACATTGGTCTTACAGCTTCTGCTTTCAACGTAGGTTACTTATGGAGAAATACGGACAATATCGATCCAGAAGCGTCATTCACTTCTAGAAACGTTCAAGGTATTGAGTATTCCAACTTAGCTATTCCAAGAACATTTACTTTCAAGTTAAACGCTAACTTCTAATCTGAAACATCACAATGAAACTAAGAAATATATTAATTGGAGCTGCACTTTCAGCAACTGCATTAACAGGATGTAATTTTGGTGATCAAAATGTAGACCCATGGACATCCAATGATTTAGACTTAAAACATGTATTCACTTACACTCAAAGTAAGATGTTTACATCAGGACATGAAGGCTTTAGAGGAAACCTTATCATGGCTGGGCCGATGGCACAAAATACTGCTTGTTTATATTCAACAGGTATTGGCTTTGGTACTAATGATGGTTATACTGAAGCAACTTGGTCAAATATCTATGGTAATGTTTTAAAGAACATCGAAGATGCCAAAGGTAAGTTAGTAAAACAGGGTGGACATGACTATATGATTGGTCAGTTTAACGTAGTGAAAGTAGTAAACATGCTTCGCTTAACTGAGCTTTATGGAGATATCCCTTATGCTCAAGCTGGTTTAGGTTACGAGAACTTAACTTTCTATCCTAAATATGATGCTCAGAAAGATGTCTTAAATATGATGGTAGACGATCTTCTAGACTCAAGAGCAAAAATCGAAGGGGCTAACGATACAGATATCAGTAATTACGATATGTATGATGCTGACATCTCTCGAAAAGCACAATACCAAAAGTTAATCAACTCTTTACTGATTAAGATTGGTGTAATGATGTCTGAAGCAGATCCATCTAGAGGTGCAGAAATCTTTAAAATGGGGTATAATAATACGCATGGTTATATCACTGATTGGTCTGAAACTTCTTATGTAAGACACGTTGAAGCAGGTGGCCCATGGGGACAACATGTCAATGGTTCGGGTATTGCTGTTGAAGGTCAAGTTGGTGGTATGTCTTATGCATATATCTCTGAGGTAGCTTTGAAATTTATGCAAAACCATCATGATCCTCGTTTATTCAGAGTGGCTTCTCACTTCGACTATTCTGGAGGTGTGAATAAAGCTGTAATGAATACTGCCTTGTACCATGATTTTGACCCATTTGCTGTTGCAGGTGATGAAGGAGAATTCAAAAAAGTACACTACAGAGGTGTTCGTCTAGGTGACAACGGTGATGGTAACAGAGGTTTATTCTGGAGAAACTCGGGCGATGTAGCACAGCAAGCTGCTTATTGGATGGATCAAAATGCACAAGTGGGTGATGAATATGCTTTCGCTCAAGAAGGTCAGTTTATTACACTTACAGGTTTGAACCCTGCCACATTCAACAGACTTACACCAAGTATTATTATCGGTGCTGATGAAGTTGCTTTCCTGATTGCCGAAGCAAGCTTAATTCCAGCATATGGTGTTAACGATGCACAAGCATTTAGAAGAGGTGTTGAATTAGCCTTAGCAAAATATGATGCGGTTAACTTCCCTGGTGCTGATTTTGAATCTTCATTTGTTGAATTATATAAGTCACAAAAAGATCCAACATACTCTCAAGAACAAAATAAAACGCAATATGTCAACGACGCAGTTTCAAGATATAATGCTGCAGCAGACAAAAGAGATGTTGTGATTACTGAACACTGGGTTGCATTAATGGGGAACGGTTATAAATCATTCGCATTGGTAACTAGAACTGGTGGTCCATCATTTATCCCAGAGGTAATTCCTACAAATGAACGTAACTACAACTTACCTTCATACGATATCGACCCTGTTATCGATAATGATGCTGCGAAGGTAGGTACACACCAAGTAGTTAAACATAGAGGTGGCGTTACTGATTTTGTTAGACCTAAACGTTTCCCTTATCCTAACAGAGAGCTTAATGTAAATGCTTCAAACGTAGAAGAGGCAATTACAAGACAAAGAGGAAATGTAGGTGCTGCAACTCACTTTATTGCCATTCCACAATGGTATAGTAAGAAATAGATTAGATTGATTGTAATACCAAAGGCCGCCTCATAATTATTTGAGGTGGCCTTTTTCTTATCAAAATAAACCTGAAAAATTACGGTCAGAATTATGCTTAACACCACAAAAGAAGAAATTCAGTATTAGAAACCTCTTTGTAATAAGTTACATTTACAAAAACAGCCATAATAGTATCAAAAACGACATTTCACAGTTATGCATGTAATATAAATTGTTCTAAATAATAGTAAAATGTAAGATATTGTAATACCCAAAACACCTCTCTAAGCGTCACTTTCAGAGTAATATTGAAGAAACAAAACGCATGTTATTATGTATCGCAAAACTATTACTCCACGCTACTTGAATAAATTACTAAAGAAGTTTATTAGACTAAAAGCATCTATTCATCTAGACAAAATCCCTTCTTATCGTAAGCATAATATTCACCGGAAATTAGGGCTGATAAAGAAGAGGCTCCAACACCACAAATTTCAATTTGGTTTATCAGTATCTCTACTTTTATTTACCCACTCTACTAAATCCTTAGGACAAAATATATTTAATACTTCAACCGACCTAAACCCTAACTCAGGTTACAATATCCAAGGGGTCTATTATTATGGTCGAATGGGCAGGTCTATGGATGGTATTGGTGACTTTAATGGCGATGGTTACAATGATTTTGTGATGAGTGGATTAGTTGGAGATCCAGACATCATACAAACAGCAAATCAATTAAGCTATTTTATTATCCTTGGATCACCAGAGAAAAGAGATCAAAATTTACAGCAAAATGAACTGCCAGACGATATGCTTTTCGAGATAAAAAGTCATATCAGCAGATTTTATGAGGTGTATGGTATTGGAGATATCAATGGAGATCATAAAGATGATATCATGGTACGTACAGGCAGAAGTACCTATAATGTCATTTATGGAAAATCCGTAGACGAAAATGATCAGCCATTGGAATTAGCTTCTTTCACTCCCGAAGATGGTTTTGTGGTAGAATCAAATACCGAAATTTCTGCGGCTGGTCAAGCGGGATTATACAATAAAGATGAATTAAATGATATCGTATTTGCAACACCAAAACATGCCTACATATTAATGGGTAATAATTACTTCAGTGATACCCTTCACCTGAATGAACTCAACCTTGGAGTGGAAGCTACTCGAATTAATGTAAGCTGGGGTACCTATGAATGGATTGATGGTGTAAATACTATCGGTGATATAAATCACGATGGCTTTGATGATGTAGGCATCAATAAATTTACTGGCAGCTGGTCTTCGGCTGACACTTTATATGTTATTTATGGAAAGGAACATATCAGTGAGAGTATTGCTTACAGTGATGTCAAAGATGAAAATGGTTTCAAAATTACTGCTTTTACAGATGGCTACGGAAGCAAAGCTCCATCAACAAGCAGTGTTTTCGAAAGTATAGGAGACATAAATGGAGATGGTTTCAATGATTTAGCTATTGGTCGTAGTTACTATTATGAATATAACGAACATGCACATATTATTTTTGGCAATGATTCTTCATTCAATAATCTATTATTTCTAGATAGTCTCGATGGTTCTGATGGATTTGATTTAGGAACTTTTGAGGGAGGATATTATAGCATGTTCATCGGAGGAAAAGGTGATGTAGATGGTGATGGTATCGACGATATTGCAGTGAGTATTGGAAATGATGAAACCTACATTCTTTTTGGAGAAGATAAAACATATACCGATCAAATTAACTTCGATGATTTAAAATCACATCAAAAACTAAAAATAGATACTGAAGGTCGACACAGAGATGATGATCATGACTGGATTGAATTGTTGGATGTAAATAACGATGGGATTGATGATATTATCATTGCTAAAACCGGTATTGCTTTCCAAAAGGATGATGTTGAAAGTGGAGAGGTAAATATCATCTACGGCTCACCCGAACTAAGACCTCTTGAGAGTCAAAAAGAAAAAGTGGAACTCTCTGAGAAAATTGCTGATTCAGGTGATTTTAATGGAGACGGTCATGAAGATTTACTACTTTTTAATAGAAATACGGCTTACATCATTTTTGGTGATGGAACTTCAAAACCTTCTACTGAAATCTCAGAAGTAGACAATAAACTTACAATCAAGAATGATATTAGGTTTAGTATTCTAAAAGCAGTAGACCTGAATAATGATGGGATTGATGATATTATTGCCAAAGATTATCTAACACTTGAAGTCATGTGGGGAAAGCAGAACTTTGATACTGATACTATCAATTGGGGTGAATTCTCTGAGGAAGATGGCATGAAGATCACTTCAGAAAGTGCGTATCATCTAGGGAATACTATTATGCCTATGGACGACTTTAATGGTGATGGTATCAATGATGTTGCTATTTTTGATTATTACAGAGAATATGACTCAAAACACTCATCATATATTCTTTTTGGATCCGATGAAGCCTTCCCTCAAGAAATCGCCATTGACCACCTCGAAGCTGGTGATGGATTAGAATTTACTGCCAGCGGAAATTATTGGTCAGCAAAACTAATGACAGGAGATTTTAATGGTGATGGTATCTCCGATTTAGCAAGTGGACTTTACCCAGAAAATACATTAGAAGTAGTATATGGTAAAAAAGAAGGTTTCTCTGAACAGAAAATGCATTGGAACAATCTATTTGATGGAGTCAACGGGTTCAAAATTGACAATACTGCTGAGAAAGGTTTTTCTATGACTGACTTTACCCTTTCCGGAGATATTAATCATGATGGAAAATCTGATATCATTATGGTCGGTGGTTTAGACTGGTATGGCGAAAGAGACCAGAAAACACAGGTCATCGTTTATTACGGTACAGACTCTACTGATGCTTTGGTAAAAACAGATTCTATTAATGGTCAAAATGGTTTTATCATTCCTATAGATAATGAAAATATTAACGTTAGTTCTGGAGTAGATTTTAATGGAGACGGAGTAGATGACTTTTTTATTGGAGCTACGGGAAATGGTCATCAACAAGGCAGTTATGTGATTTATGGTGATTGTGAACTACCTGAAAGTAGAAGCATAAGTTTATCTGAATTAGTGGTCGGTAATCGCGGTGAGTATTTTCAGTCGAAGTATAATTTTGGAGACGTACTCTTTGATGTAAATGCTGATAGCTTAATTGACCTTCAATATAACAATGCTAGCTTTTTGATTTCATCTGCATCTGAGCTTCATGATTGTTTAGAAAGCCAAGAAGAAGAACATCAAGAAAGTAATGATGAGGAAGACGACAATACTACAACAGAAGAGGATAATTCAGAAGAAGAAAATAATAATGATGGTCAGAATGAAGAGGACAATGATAAGGAAGAAGACAATAATGATGAGGAAATTACAGACCCCGACGATGACCCTATTAGTGCCTCTTCTCTTGATCATCAGAATATTATTTTTTACCCCAACCCTACAACAAATCGCCTGTATTTTTCAGGAATTGATAGAAAAGATACTATTCGTATTTTCGATGGTGTAGGTAAGCTTATTACAGTCCAATCAGGAGAAAGTCCTTTTATTGATACTTCCAATTGGAGAAAAGGCATATATCTTGTAGCGGTTAAAAACAAACGGTACAGGATTGTAAAACAATAATGTATCGTTTTAGGTCCTGTTTCTACTTTTATAACAGGACCTAAAACAACTCTTATTGTAACTTTTTAATCACGACATCACTTGAAACCGACATCTTTACTATACATGCAATTAACGAAAAGTAGTCATTGGAATGCCTTATCCGACGAAGAACAGTTAGAAAGCATTTATAACATTAGACAAGCATCTTTTGGAGTTATTTTATGTCCCATTGCTATTGCTGTGATGTTCCATATACAGCTTCCTATTTTTGGGTACTCACTTTTTGCTGGTTTAGCCATCTGTATTTTCAATATATTCTTAGGGTTTAGGGGTAAAAATGATTTAGCAACAGCACTTGCTATTATTACTTTTACCTGTATTTACTCACTCTCAAAATGGTTTTATCCAAGTTTAGCTTTTGAGTTTTTAATGTTTCCATTTTGTGGAATTACTGTGCTTGTTTTAAAAGATAAAACAAAAAAGATAGTACTCCCTTTTGTAATACTTTCCTCTATTTTCGTTTTGATTGCGGAATTCATCACTCCTCTAAAATTTGAACCCACTTTTTTACAAGAGAAACTTGTGTATTATAGTGGTATGCTTATCTCGATCATTATTCTGAGTAAGTTACTCTTTGAGTTCGGCAAACATCAATCTATTCTCAAAGAAAAATTAAAAACTAAAAATAGCTTACTGGTTGATCAGCAAGAAGAGATTAGATTACAGCACGATGCTATTTTGAAATACGAAAAAGAAAAATACAATAATGATCTAACAATTAAACAGAAAGATTTAGAATTCCTCCAAGAGATCAATAAGATGAAGGTAAAGTTTAGACTTCAAACAATTGAAAAGCTCAGAGCCATTATGAAGGGAGGGGAATATCAAAAGGATGTACGATCATTGGTCTTTGATTTGGAACAGCAAAGTAGAGATGAACAAAGAAATGATCGTCTACAGGAAAGCTTGGATGTTGTGAATTCCGATTTTTATATCAAATTGGATCAAAACTTCCCTAGTTTATCTATGACGGAAAGGGAAATTTGCTCGTACATCAAGCTTGGGCTTTCTTCTAAAGAAATGGCCGTATTAAGAAATACTTCCGTCAATGCGATCAATGTTACAAAAACAAGAATTAAGAAAAAGGTCGGATTTGATGATACTACAGAGTTCGCTAAATATTTAATGGCATTGTAAAATGAATACATTACAACACATCAAGTCAGATGGAAAATCTTTAGAAGTAATTGCTACCGAAGGTTTTGGTAACTTCTTGAAAGAACAACAACTAAGTATCGCCTTTACTACTTATCAGGTCGGTAAGATATTTATGATCGGATTAGATGATACTCAAAAAATCAGTATTTCTGAACGTACTTTCCCTAGGTGTATGGGATTGGCACTAAAAGATAATTCTATTTGGATGAGTTCATTGTTCCAAGTGTGGCGCTTTGAAAATTCTGTTCCCAATAATCAGAAATATAAAGATTACGATAAAATATATATTCCCCAGATAGCTTATACTACAGGCGATATTGATATCCATGATATGATTATCACACCGAAAAATAAGCCTGTATTTGTCAATACAAGATTTAATTGTCTTGCGACCACTTCTGATACACATAGTTTTAAGCCACTCTGGAAACCTCCATTTATTTCAAAATTAGTTGCAGAAGATCGCTGCCACCTCAACGGGTTAGCAGCTGAAAATGGGTTGCCTAAATATGTGAGTATGGTCTCACAAACAGACACTGAACAAGGCTGGAGAGATCACCGTAAAAATGGAGGTATAGTGATGGATGTTCAGACTAATGAAGTAGTCTGCAAAAACCTTTCTATGCCACATTCTCCCCGTCTTCATAACGGTAAATTGTATCTTCTAGATGCCGGTAGTGGATACTTTGGGTATGTTGATATTTCTCAGAAGAAATTTATTCCTATGACCTTTTGTAATGGTTTTATTCGAGGTATGAATTTCATTGGCGACTATGCAATTGTAGGTTTATCAAAGCATAGAGAAAACAAAGCCTTTGAAGGTTTACAATTAGAGGAAAACCTCAAAAAACACCAACAAGATGCTGAATGTGGTCTCAATATTATTTCTTTAAAAACAGGAGAAGTCGTTGAACAACTCAGATTAAATGGCATTGTAAGAGAACTTTATGATGTTATGAGCATGCCAAACATTCAGAAACCACTTGTAATTGGCACTATGAAAGACGATATCCAAAGAATGATTACTGTTGAAAATTAAGCAACATAAACATCATTTTTATAATAAAAAAAGAGCCATGAAACATCATGGCTCTTTAAGACTAATACTATGTAAACTAACTTTTAATGTTACTTTTTGATAATCTTTCTTGTGATATACTGATCATTCACATGAAGTCTCATAATGTATAGTCCTGCGGGGTATTTACCCATATCCAATTTCATCGATCCTTTTATTTCAATCTGATCGATCTTCACACCTGCTGCATTAGAAATGATTAGGTCTGTGATTTCTACCGAATTTGGAACTTCAACTAAAGTAAATTGATTGACCAAGTTCGGGTAAACTTTCACTTGGTTCAATAAATCGTCTTCTAATGAATTTGGACCTTCTGGATCTTCAGGGTCAGTAATATCAGAGATAATTTCCTCTGTAGGCAGTGTTACTTCTACCGCTACAGATTTTCCCTCTTCGTCGTTGGCTAAGATGATAATATCTAAATCACTGATGGCATCTTGAACTCTTGTACCACTAGGTAATTTTGAAGGATCTATAGTGAATGTTAATGTTTCAGGGTCAAAGATCACCCAATCTGGAAGTGGGTCACCATTGGCCAACATCACCTGGTAAGTTACCTCACCTTCTAAATCTTCGAATGCTTCTACTGCTACTTCGATCACTACAGTACCAGAATCTGTCTCTACAGCTTCAATAGCTTCATCAGCCACTTGTTGTACTTCTTCGAAGTTAAATATTACATCAATAACGGTATTCCCATCTTGTAAGTGGTGTGATCTGTTATCACTATTGTCTTGAGCAACAAAAGCCTCCGCAACACCATTAACGAATAACTGGTAGTAGATGATACTTTCCGGAAGAGAAATAGATGTTGTAAATACATTCGATGTATCATTTTTCGATAATGTGATCTCCTCATTCCAATTATCGAAACTACCTTTCATGGTTAATACATCATTGTTAGGATCGAAATCACCAAATGTAATGGCAGACTGCATATTCACTAACCATACTGCATCAAATCGTTGTTCTGGCAGCTCATCATTGAACCACAATGAAATGGTTTGCTGACTTTCTTCTTTGACGAAAGAACGGTTAATATCTTCTGTTGTTACATCCCAACCATCGCCATCAGGATATTGATAGATCAATTGGTAGCTGTATTCTTCATTATCTGTAAATTTCTGGAAGAAGAAGCTATACAATCCATTATCATCCTGGGTTAATGGGTATGATGAGAATAATTCACCATCAAAGATTCTAACTCTTACTTCATTGCCTTCAACGGTAGGATCAAAGTTACCCAACTCTACTTGACGACTCATATTCACTTTGAATATTACTGCAGTATTATCTGCATTTTCATCGTCGAAGTAGAAAGCAGAGTTGATAGTTTCTCCTGGAGAGGTAGTGACTGATCTTGTAATTCCACCTCCTGGGTATTCATGTAGTAGATCATCCCAAGATTCATTTATTCGTGTTTTGAAATTATATGTCGCCACCTCATGGTTATCTATAGAAAGTTCATAAGTATAAACTCCATCGTTATTACTGTCTAACATTTCGTAAACAGCATCACCTCCCCAACCATTGAAATCTCCGGCTAGATCTACCTTATCAGCATCTGGGTTAAATCTTCCTTGATCAATTAAGGCATTCATATCTACTTCAAAAGTTAAACCGGTATAATAGTCTATATTATTGAAGCTGTGATAGATTTCAAACGGCGAACTCACAGTAACATTGGTCTTGGCCGTTTCCTCTACAATTGTTTGGGTTGGGTCAACATAGAATAATTTGAATGAGATATCCTCTCCTGCTGCATATACTTGTGATGGTGTACTGTATACAAAGCCATCGTCATGTGTCAGCGTGTAACTTTTTAAGACATCATCACCTTCAAATACTTGTAAGAATAGCATTGTTGTATCCGTAAATGTTCCTTCGATACGTTCCTTAGCCATATCAACATAGATCATAGTTTCAGGGTGGTCTACGTCTTCATAACCGTATACAACATCTATCGTATTTGCTCCCTTATTTAGTGTAATTGCTCTATTAACACCATCATTTTCTACAAAATCCCAAGAGTTATTTAACCTCAACTTATACTCAAAAGTTAATGACGGGATACTATCTACAAAAAGTGTATAAATAGAATCTGCCTCTGGATCACTTAACAATTGGTCATCGTAGTCAATACCCCAATTGGCCAATTCGCTCACAAAACCTAGATCATCTGTTGATGGATCAAATTGGTCATTTCGTAACATCCAACGCATATCTACATTAATCGCCAATGAAGTAACCAATGTTTCATTATTGAAGCTGAATGAGAATACATTTGCAGTATCTGACATATTGAATACATGCAATACGTCTTCACTAATAACAATCTCATCATTTTCTTTTTCTGCAACTACTGCTTGAACATAATATGTCTCATTTACAGCCTTTAATTTAGAAGTCGCTGTAAATGTTACTTCATCATCTTTCGGATCCAGAAGATATACATGCTGTAGTTCTTGATTGCCATTATAGACCATTAAACCAAGGTGCTGTGTAGAAAAGTCTATACTATCCTGATGAATAAGTTTTTCAAAGTCCACTTCAAAAGTAGCTAATGGATGTTCGATTAACTCATCATTATATGTAAATTCAATCACATTATTTTTACCTGGGATAACCATCGCCTCTCTGGTGTTATCATCTCCCATTTTCTCAAAGTCACCAGACGCCCAAGACTCATTCTTTCTGGCCTTAAATTCTAGATTTTTACCACCTCTGAAATATAACATACCAGTATAGATACCGTCTGCATCATCATCTGATAAGACTAAGCTACCTTCATCTCCCCATAGGTTGAAATCACCAACGATATCCACCTCATCTATTGACGCATTAAATCTATTCTGTTCAATTTCAGAATTCATATCTACCGCAAACGTTACAGTCGTTTCAAATGCTGAATCATTAAATAGATCATTGATTACATTGGCTTGACTTGATACTGTATCCATTCTATAGTCCAACTCTTCAAATACCATACGGCTACTATCTCCCATCTCAGTAATGCGGTATTTGTAGAGGAACTGTTCGTTTAACTCTTTGAAATAATAACTTCCTGTAAAGATATTGTCATCACTTTCTGCTAATCTGAACTGATGCGTTAGCATTACCTCTCCGCTATCCGAAGGATTGTAAATCATTACGTCCACATTTCGAGGAGAGAACATATTCCCATCTTCTACTTGCTTTGTTAGATCTACATTAAACGTTGTAAGAGGATTCGTTATCACTTCGTCGTTATAAGCAAAACGAATTGTAGCAGTATCATTTTGTATGGAAATTTTACGGTTAGGACCTTCTCCTAACTCATGTTCTCCTTGCTCCCATGACTGATTAATTCTAGCTTTAAATTCATGTTCTCCAAATGGAAAACCAGCAGCAGTATATACATAGATCGAATCATCTTCATAATCTACAAGTGTCCACACTGAATCTACACCCCAATTATTAAAGGTTCCTGCAATATCAACTTCATCTTCATTAGGATTAAATTCACCTTTCATCATAGGTGCTCTCATGTCCACATAAAATGTAAATGTATTGATATCATAGTTAAACCAACGGCGTTCGAAGTTATCTTCAGCAGTAACGATGTGATATGAATTAAAGCCTTCAATAAAACGTTCATGTGATGTATCAATATTTTTGATGTAATTGAATCGATGCATATATTCCTCTCCTTCATCAAAAACTTGAGATTGTGCCATATACACGCCTTCTTCTTCGGTTGGGTGCATGATGTACTCATTCAGAATTAAATCATTTCTAAAGATTTGAAGTGTAGGTACATCAGCATCAGGATCGAAGTTTCCATCCTGAATTTGTTTTCTCATATCACTGTAGAAATATGTGATAGGATACGCTCCATTTTCATCATTATAGGCAATACTTATCGCTAATGAATCTTCTTCGCCCATTGTGTAGAATCTACTAGTATCACCTCTAAACTCATGTGATCCCAGCTCCCAACTTCCATTGATTCTAGCTTTCATAAAGAAAGTGCTATCACCAAAGAATGACTTTTCTAAAGTGTAGATACCATCCATATCATCATCTGACAATTCATCTCCTTGCCAGTCGTTGAAATCCCCAGCGATATCTACAAATTCTTCGTCAGGGTTAAATCGTCCATTCTCAATCTCAACATTCATATCAAGACTTAAGAAAAGCGTTTTTAAGGATAATTCAGTGAAATCGAAAGTATCATCAAACTGATTGGCTTGAGGGAAAGCTCTTTCTCTAAGGTAAAATTCTTGAGTGCTTCCCGCTTTATAGTAATACCAAACATCATCATCCGCTGTGAGTTGATACGAAGTCGCAGTGTATTGACTATCTCCTAGATCAGTCATATGATATTGTACCCTCCCTTCCATCGTTTCTAAGATTACTAAAGGAGTAGTACCATCTTCCAATAAACCTAACTCAGCAAGTAACGTTCCGTCTAGGTTAAACGTTAATGCCGGATTGGTTAAATCTTCATTATCATAATAAATATAGACTGCATTGTCCCCTTCTTCCAAGCTAACAAAACGGTTGTTTCTCTGGCTTAGCTCTGAGGTATCCCAAGATTGATTAATTCTAATTTTGTATTCATAATACGTATCAGGTAGCCCCATAAATGCTACAGTGTAAGTACTGTCACCATTATCTGAAAGTAGATCTCCGCCGGCCCATTCATTCATGGAACCTGCAATATCTAACGTGTCTGAACTTGGGTCAAAAATACCTTGAGCAATTGCCCAACGCATATCAACAGTCACTTCTAAATTAATAGGTTGAGGTAGGTTCGTAGTATCTCCAGATGTAGCCATTACATCCATAAATACATCACCATTTGTATAACCATTACCTTGTGTTGCCAGATTATTTCCGCCAACAGAAGAGGTATTCTGATAATCACCATTTATACTTGTCTGACCACCCATTAAATTACCTGAAGGGGTGTAATTTGTGTACTGAGCGGAAAGTAGAAAAGGGATAAATAGTATGGAAAGAGAAAGAATCCACCTCTTCCATCTAATTGAATAAGTATTTTCCATGATTATTTAGATGAAGAAGTGATGATTTTTGATAATACCTCTAATTGAAGTTTCATTGCTTTTAAATCTGCTTCATTTTGGTTTGCCTTTTCAACAGATGCCTTTAGTGATTGGTTTTCTGCTTCTAAAGTTTCCACCTTCTGATTAAGCTCCTTTAGTGCTTCAATAAGAACAGCCACTGTTTGTGCATAGTGTACAGATTTGTAGCCTTTATCATCCGTTTCTACTAACTCAGGGAATATTTGCTCAACTTCTTGAGCAATCAAACCGATTTGAACATCTTTATCAAACCCTTTTTTAGGGAATTCGTCTGCTTTATATAAATAAGAAACTCCTTGTAGTTTCATGACATTCTCCAATGAAGAAGTAAGAGGAGTAATATTTGATTTGTATCTTCTATCTGATGAAACTAAAGAGAAATCAGTATATACATCTAAAGCCAATTCAGCACCATTGGTATGTCTCAACACTAATTGTCCATAGCTGTTTGTACTATCATTCACTGTACCCAACCAAGCTATATCTCCATAAGATTCTTTACCAATAATAAAATCGTTGTAACCAATCCCTGTAAAATATCCATTTTGGTGGTTGTTGATGGTTAACGATCTATGGTTAAAAGTTGAAGAATAATTCGAATCAACATCTCTAATATGAAGATTACCTGCTTGTCTGTTTTCATCATCCATAACTACCTCAGCCATAAAGACATTAGGATCGTCATGCCCTGGAGTTGCTTCTAATTGTAAGATAGGTAAGTTGTTATCCCAATCCTTCAGGTACATTCCAACGCCATTTCCTTGTTCCGAACGATGCCAAATACCATGAGAATCAATATATGTGTGTCTATCATTACTGGTATTATTTACATGAATCATCCCTTGGTCTAAGTCCATGTAATCATCATAAACAGCTTCCATGGTTACTAAGCTTCTATACCAGCCATTGCCATCACCTGTCTCTCCATAAACTTGCAATAGACCATAGTTTGAGTTTTCCCAAGTTTTACCCATCATTTGGATATTTGGAGTGTTTTGTCCCCATAAGAACATTTCTCCCGTTGCTCTGTCTGTCCCATCAGCAATGATATTCATCGACAAACCAGCATCAGAGCCTTCAAAAGAAGAAGATAAACGAAGTGATCCACCTTCACCGATTACACCACCTGTGTTATCCTGTACATCAGTAATTTCCAAGTTTACAATTGGATGATGTGGGATTTGATAACCCTCTAAGTGAAAGAATGGAAGATTTGTTGGTTCCCAAACTTTAAAGCCTGTACCAACCCAAGCACCACTTTCTGTTCCATACATGGATAATAAACCTCCAGTATTTACTGAATCCGTTCCATAAGCATATAACCATGCTTTGTTTCTACCTTGATGGTCATAAACAGCGAGTCCACCATTCCCATTGCTATCAATTTCTAATTGAGCCTTTTTTGATCCGTCATCAGAATCTAATTGGATCTTGTTGGGCATAATACTTACTGCCATCACACCATTTTCATGATTAACGTTGCTAGATCCTTCTCCTAAATCCCCTACAATTGGAGCATATAATGTAATTGGATCCAGTGAATTACCATCAACACTTAGGTAAAGCATTGCTTCTCCTTCTTGATTGTAGATGTTGTTAGGAATAGGCTCCAT
Organism: Flammeovirga sp. SubArs3; assembly: GCF_947387565.1. NCBI lineage: Bacteria > Pseudomonadati > Bacteroidota > Cytophagia > Cytophagales > Flammeovirgaceae > Flammeovirga > Flammeovirga sp. SubArs3. The sequence goes on from NZ_CANDOA010000001.1 coordinate 427,326, forward strand.
ACTACCTAAAACCACTGAATAGAACCCATCAGTGACCATTACACCAGTATGCTCTTCAGACCAGTCGGTTCCATCTAAAGAGAAGTTTAAAGTGACAGTAGTGTTTACTAGCGTGTCTGCTGCCGACAATTTACCCTGAAAAGGGATTTTTTGGGCAAAAAGACATGACGTAGCAAAAAGTAACATTAAGAGTGTAGTTAATGTTTTCATAGCGTTTACTAAAATTAATGAAGTTTAAAAATTGTCAGAGGAGAAACACTTTTAGTTGATAAAGAAATCAGTTGGGCAGAATCCTCCTCTATATCATCGTAATAATTTGCTAGTAAAACTATGAAATTACATTAATCTAGAATATCCCCCTTTTGGGGTATTTTTTTGTTAATAATTGAAAATCTATCGAATAATTTTTTGGTAATCGACCACATCCAAGATTTTACCAAACTTCTCACCCACCTGTTTTAAATGTGCACATTTTTCGTATCCTAACTTTTCAAATAAGCGAATACTAGCTAAGTTATCTCCTGTTATTACTGCCATCAATACACAGATCATATCTCCTTCCAGTGCATCCATTTCTAGTTTCTTAATCACTTTAGAAGCGATTCCTCTTCCTGAGGCTTTATGGTCCAAGTAAATAGTTACTTCTGCTGTACGATTATAGGCTTCTCTACTTTTAAACGGGCCCAAATAGGCATAACCCACTACAGTAGTACCTTCTTTTACTAAATATGAGGGGTATTTTTTGCTTCCAATTGGGATAAAGGCTTCTAATTCTTCTATCAATACTTCATCCATGTGGAAAGTTGCTGTAGAATTTTTCACATAGTAATCATAGATGATTTTCACTTCTTCTAAGTGGTCTTTTGTTAAAGGTTCGTATGTTAAATTAGTTGTTGTATTCATTGTTTTAAGCTTGTAAAAAGTTATTTAATTCATCATTTATTGAAGTGATCTTATTCAACGTTTCCTCCCTTCCTTTCTTGGCATCCTCTATATTTGTGATGAGTTGAAAAGGAACCATCTCTCCTCCATATTTTGCTTTTTCGATTTCATAGTGTCTTAATGCCGAGTTATAGTAATTTAATGCTTGTTCAGACACTTTCTTATCTTCTTTTAATTGCTCAATAGTATGTTTATGATTATTGATATTATGGTACAAGTCCTCTAAAAATTGTAGATCTTCCAATAGGTGAGGAATAGTAGCGACAGCAATAGTATTATCTTGTCCCATTTCCATCTCATCGATATGTTTGAGCCCTACTTCTAATCTACTGATCAATTCTTTATCAACACTTCCTCTTTCTTTTAAAGTACTATTTACTCCTGTCAATAAATCTCTTATTTCTTTGTTTTGTTTAGTGATAGAGGCAAATTCAACAGCACCTTCAAAAAGAGCATTCATATCTTCATTGTTAGCAACGCCCGGTAATAAGCATAAATTGATCTCGTCGATACATGTATTTTGATACAAAAATTCAGAAATCGTTTCAGTCGTTGTTTTTACCGCTTGCTCCAATTCAAACCCTGCCGTACCAGTCCCTATAGCAGGTAACGTAATCGATCTAATACGAAGAGATTTACCCAATTCTAATATACGCGCTAGGATTTCTTCCAATACATCAACATTGACAATATCACCAGTATTAAAATCTATAGTAATCGCATGAAAAATATATTTTGAGGATAACCTTCCTGCTGTCGTTACGAGAACATCCCCCAATTTTAAGTCAGTATGTTTCTGAGCATCAAATTGAATTTCTATTCCTCCTTCGTTTAAAATTCTTCGAGATACACCACCACCCATACTGACAAAATTATCGTCGGAGCTAACGGTTACATCAGATTTCACTTCAATGATATCCCCATAAATTACATTAAACTTGGAGCCTCCTATGTAGTATTCTTTATTTTGTGATTCGATCATTATAACAATGCTAATAGATTATTTTTTACTTCCCTCATTCCTTTTTTGGCATCTTCCATTCTGTGTAATACTATTGGAGGAATGTTTTCACCATGTTTCGCAGCAGCTATTTCAGCATGGTGCAGGTTCTTTCTGTAGATTTCATATAAGCTCAATTGATGTTTGATATGTTCCAATTGTTGATCATTAAAGGACGTAAAATCTTTCTGCGTGATATATTTTACTTTTTCCTCCTCCGATAGCACATCATAATTTACTATTGGTTGCTCAATGATTTTCTCTTCTTTTACCTCAGTTACTGTTTCTACTGGTTGAGGTTGTACTGCAGCAACCTTCCTTATGTTGGATAAGAATAGTTTCAAAATCACAAACACTAATAGTAGGATAATTATGACCCCAATAGTGTATAAGTTGATATCTTTCTCTTCCTTGACTCCTCTTGTTGCGATCTCCTCATTAATGTCACTAGAAGTTGAAGTTTGAGAATTGTTCATTTCTGATAAACTGACCTTACTGCCTTTACTAAAAATAAATTCACTACCAGGATCATCACTACCAAATGAACCATATAAACTCTCTGTCTGGGTTCTTTTTGTGCTGTGATGTAAATCTGATAAAGTAAATAATTCTAGGTCCTCTTGACACAAGGTATTTAAAATTGCATTACAAAATGGAGAATGTCCATTTACTCCATTATCTGGCACTTCTTCCAAGGCTCCTGAAGTCAAGTACACTCTTGTTGTTTTAGGCATTTTCTTGTTGAGGAATTTCATGGTATTTCTATCCATTTCTGCTCCTCGACTTCTACTCTTATCTCTTAAGTTCTCATTAAAGCTACCTCCAAAGCAAACATCTAATACAATTGCAACATGTTTTGCTTTTAATGCTTCTAACATCCCACTTAATTTTTTGTACTGTAGGTATGTATTTCTTGTCGGATCTTTCTTTACTGTTTTAGTATCCTTAAACACTAAAAATCCATCATCAAAACTTGAAGCATCATAATCTCCATGTCCTGCGATATATATTAAAAATCGGTCTTGTTCAGATAATATGTTATTGTACCTCAATATTGCTTTCTCAACATCTTCTCTTGTTGGAGAAAGTAGCAATTTAGTTTTAAAGAAATAATCTTTTTTGAGTACTTCTTCAATACTTTTCGCATCGTTTTCTGCATTCTCTAAGTTTTGCCAATCTGGTTTTCCTTGGTAATCGTTAGTTCCAATGACCAATGCATATTGTTGGCTATTGACCAATTCTTGATGCTCCGTTTGTGCGATCGATAAAAACGGTAAAAAAAAGGAAAGTATTAAAAATTTAGTTGTCAAGTTCATCGAGTTTGTGTTATGAATCTAAAGATAATAAAATTCAGTTTTTTAGTATCAACATTTTTCCTTCACTCTTGAATATGTACACATTAATCGCATTCCTATTGAATATTATCTTGTTACCTTGAAATTAGTTTGATTTTTAACATTATTTTATTGTTTAACATGAAACATAATTGAAATTAGACCCGTTAGTATAAGAGAAGTTAGATGAATGCGCTTAGTAGATAAGTGAAAAAAAATTGAGAGAGTTAAGTTCATGAGACACCTCGTTGATATTGTCAGCGAGGTGTTTTTTTATTAGATAAATTGTGCTGTATATTTTTCTTGAAACTCTTTAGGTGTAAGCTTAAATTTTTTCTTGAAAGATGTCGTATAATGGCTTGCACTATTGAACCCAAAATCTAATGCAATAGCTGAAATAGGCACTTTTAAAGATTTCAATATTTCTTTTGATTGATGTAACCGAACATCTTGATGATAACTCATGATCGAAACACCAAAAACCTGTTTAAAAAGATAACGTAATCGACTCTCACTTAAACCCACTTCCTTTGATACTTCATTGATAGTAACTACTCTATCTGAGTTTTCGTAAAGGTAATTTTGAGTCTGTAACACTGCATCCATATTAAACGGGTATTTATTGGATGCTTCAATAACTTCTCTACTATTCACACAAATAAAGAAGTGTGTAAGTAATCCAAAGGTGGTCGTTTTTATCCTTTCTAAGTAATAATAATCCTTCTCTGTTGTACTAAAAACAGTATCAAACATCCACCTTCCTTTAGGGTCCAATTCCTCAAACACTACAAAGTAATCGTCTTGTGGCATTAGATTTTGTAATTTCTTAGACTGGGAAGTAAAAGACCTAAAAAGATCCTTTGAAATTCTGAGTTCTAGAATACGTAATTGAGGTCTTTTCTTAAAATCTATTTTAAAGCTTCTCGAAGAATTGGTGACATATACTCCATACCCACTTTCACTATATTCGTACAACTCTGTTGGATCTTGTACATCTTTTTTCTGTTCAACAATTTTTTCTTCCAAAGGCATTAAGAAAGACATTCTTATATAAGGTAAGTGTCCCAAATTTGGGTGACGAAAAGGGAGATCTTGCTTTAGGTATAACTCTAACTTTAAGACATCAAGTTCTTCGAAAGCAATCGCTTCTATATATCCTTTTGCTTTATTATTATCTACAACTACTTTATTTTCTTTTTTAGTCACCTCTAAATGAGAAGCCCAACGATCTAAAGTAGTCTCTATGGCTTTATCATTCATCTTATTATTCTTTTTCGGTATTCGTTTGGTGTTTCTTTAAAACACTTTTTAAATGCAACAGAATAATGACTAGCACTTGAGAAGCCTAAATCCATAGCTATTTGTAAATTGGTCTTATGATTTTGCTTTAATAATTCTTTGGATTTTTCTAGTCTTAATTTCTGATGATAGTTACTTACAGAAGCTCCAAAAGCTTGCTTAAAAAGATACCTCAACCGACTTTCACTTAAACCTACCTCTCTTGTTATTTCCTCAATAGGGATTACCCGATCTAAAGTCTTTTTAAGAATTTCATAGGTTTCGAGTACGGGTCTAGATAATTTATTTAGTTCATCTTTCGTATTTGGTAATTCTCTAGAAGCAATACTCATGAAGAACCTATTAATAAGACCTGAACTAATAGCTTGTAAGCGTTCTTTGTGAAATAACTCCGTTTCATCACACCTAAATATTTCATCAACATACCAAGTCATTAATAAATTTAGATCCTCAAAGACGAAAAACGATTTACTGAGATCTAACAATACTCTGGTTGTTTCGTATTGCTGACTAAATTCTAAAAACCTGGTTTTCTTGATGCGAATGATGATAATCTTATTATCTACTCCTTTATTATATGACCACTCCATCTGACCAGAGAAGTTCGTACATATAACCCCAAAAGAGCCATTGCTAATGTCTGAGTATTCATCATTCTGAAGGTAAGTACTAACCATTTTGGTAACTCCCGGGTAGGTGAATTTTATCCCAACATATTGATTTTCAAAATCGATTTCTCGATAAAAACTTAGATCTTCTTTTAGATTAAAATCAAAGATTAGGATTTCATAGCCCTCTTTTTCAAAGACAAATTTTTTAATACTCCCTTTTCCCTTTGCATTATCAAAGACAAGGCAATTATCCTTCACCTTACCTTGAAATCCTTCATTCCATAATTCTAATACATTTTTATGATGGTTACTTGTATAGCTCATAGGTTATAAAATTCACTATAAATAATTTACAAAATTCTATACTAGTCACCTTCATATCATTTCGAGAAACACTTAATAATCATATTTCCTCCAAAATATTTGCAGTCGGATTATGAAATTGAAAAGTAACATTATGCAAGGATTCGTCATTAGGGTACCGTTAAACAGATATATCAAGGAAGAAAAACAGGTGGTTATCTCAATGATAGCCATTTCAATATATTATAATTTAACTCCATCCAATTTCATTTAACTTCAAAAACATAAAAGCCAACCTATTTCAAGCGTTGGCTTTTTATTTTCTGAAAAATGGAATTCGAAATGCTTTTTATCTATGAAAAAGATTTTTTTATTGATTGGTACTCGACCGAATTTTATTAAAGTCACTCGCTTTAAAACACTGGCAAAAGCCTATAATATGGATGTCAAAATAATCCATACAGGACAACATTATGATGTCAATATGTCCAAAGTATTTTTCGATCAATTTAACTTAGAGATTGATTATTACCTTGGGATAGGTCAACTCACTCCTGCCGCACAAGTCGCACAAATTATATTAAAATTAGAGGAGCTTTTTGAAAGGAAAGGTCAGCCAGATATTCTAATTGTACCCGGTGATGTTAACTCAACAATGGCTGGAGCAATTGCAGCGAAGAAATTAGGTATCAAGTTAGGTCACTTGGAGAGTGGTTTAAGATCAGACGATCATAATATGCCCGAGGAACACAATAGAATTATCACAGATAATATTTCTGATATCTGCTTTGTCACAGAAGATTCCGGTATCAGAAACCTTAAAAAAGATGGAGTAGATGCTGCATTACACTATGTTGGTAATACGATGATCGATACCCTTGTTCATTATGAAAAAGACATCGATGCTTCTACTATTCTAAGTGAGCTTGGAGTAAAGAAAGATGAGTTTTACTTGTGTACTTTCCACAGACCGTCTAACGTAGATTTTGGCCGAAATATCAATAAGCTCTACCAGCTTCTAAATATGCTCACTGAAAAACGTAAGGTTGTTCTTCCTTTACACCCACGTACTATGAACAATCTTAAAAAATCTGGATTATTGGATAAGTTTAAAGCTATTCCTCACCTGATTATCACTCATCCTCTAGGTTACTTCGAGTTCCAATCACTAATAAAAAATGCAAAAGCTGTTTTAACTGACAGTGGTGGAGTACAAGAAGAAACGACCTTTAGAAAGGTTCCATGTTTAACGGTAAGAGAAAATACAGAAAGACCTGTAACAATTACAGAAGGGACTAATACATTAGTCAATTTTGATATGGAAGAGATTTCAGAATACCTGAAACAGATCGAGGAGGGTACATATAAAAGTGGTCAGATTCCAAAGTTATGGGATGGCAAAGCCACCGAAAGAATTCTAGAAATATTAGCACAATAAAAAAGATGGTCTTTGAATTTAAACATTCAAAGACCATCTTTTTTATTATTGATTACCTTATTCAGGTAAATTTTCATTATCGTCTGAAACTTTTTGCAAAATCAACGAACCTGTTTTTTCTGCGCCCTTTGTTCCTTGTTGTAGGTTGTAACCCTCATTTCCTTTATGAACTAATCGTAGTGATCCAGCCATATCTAACTTTAACACATATTTTTGATTTGCTTCAATTCCATTCTCAGAATCTGTTGTTAAGGTAAAGTCTAAATCTTCATGAGAAACATGTAATGCTGCTTCCACATTACCTTCTTCTACTACCTTTTGATTTTCTGCAAACTTCACTAAATGCAAAGTAGCATTTTCATCAATCGTGCCAGCAGGAAGGTTTTCTTCTGTCCACATTAACGTATCAGTACTTTGAAAACTTAATAGGTCTATATAACCTTCTCCTTCATTTTGAGTGTAAAGTACAGTTACTCCATCTACAGCCAATTCTAAGCTTTCAACAGCAACAATGACAGAATCAATTCCTTCTAAACTTGGGTGTGACTCTGATTGAATTCTTGCAGAAGATTCTCCTTCCATTTGGAAATCGGAAACTTGTAATGAAACGCCTGTTGAAGCATTATTAGTCGGTTCTGATTCATCTTTATTACATGAGGCAAATAGAATCGTAGTAAATGCCAAGGTTGTTAGTAATGTTTTTTTCATAATTTTTTGCAGTACATTTTTTTATATGCCGCAAAAGTCATAATCCTCTTTCACTACAACAAATTTGTTATGGAATTTTGACATACATCTTCCCCCTTTTGTCAAATTTTATTGACGGATGATAATAAAACAACCACTGCTAAATTTTATTAATAATAAATAAGATGTAACAATGATTGTTTTATACTCACTATTGTACTTGTTCTAATACAATCAATCCGTATGGATTTTCTGATGATGATTGTGGTTGAAGATTATATTTACCATTTCCTGTACTATTTAATCTTAAACTACCATTCATATCCAAACGAATAACATATTTTGTATCTGCTGCAATTGCCGCTCCTTCTTCTAAACGAAATTCTAATCTAGGCTTTGTGATTTGCAAATCAATATGATCCGGTGATGCAGATTCAACTACATAACTATTACCACTTTTATCCATCTCTAACTCAGCATATTGAAACTCCCCTACCGGAAGTGTTTCTTCAGTCCAAATTAAAGTATCTGTACTTTGAAAAGTCAAGAGATCTACCATACAAGGTCCCTCTAATTGTTCAAAAGTAACTGTCTGATCATTGACTGATAGAGATAAGGCTGAAATATCTACAACAACAGAATCAATACCATCTATACTTGTTCTTGCTCCTGAAACAGGCGAAATATCACCAGCTTTAAAAGTTACATCTGTAGATGCTGAATGCATTTCTTGCTCATCATCTTTATTACATGATGTAAATAATGTTCCTAAAGCCAATAGAGTGATAAATACTTTTTTCATAATCAGTAAATTGTTTAAGATTAAAATTCTTGATTCACTCTCTTATATCGGTCATCAGAAAATATCACCTCTTTGAAATAAAAAAAGTCGCTAAAATTAATTAGTGACTTTCTTATTATACTTTTTTGACTGTAACTAGTCAACTTTCTGAAGGATGAGTACACCTTCTTTTGGAGCTCCAGCTGTTCCTTGCTGTAAATTATAACCACCGTTTCCTTTCTTTACTAGTCGAAGTGAACCGGCCATATCTAATTTGATCACATATTTTGTATCTGCAGCAATTGCTGAATCGCTTTCAATATCAAAATCAAGCTCTTTGTGTGAGATATGTAAATCTGCATGATTACCATCTGTCTCTACAACATAGCTGTCTTCATCTTTATCTAGACCAAGAACTGCAGAATGTAATTCACCTACAGGCAATTCTTCTTCTGACCAGATTAAAGTATCCTTACTTTCAAAAGATAATAAATCAATATAAGCTGTACCTGGATCTTTCGTAAATGTAACTGTTTGTCCATCTACATTCAATTCCAACGATGAAACAGAAACTACAACTGAATCCACTTCATGCGGTTTATTATTTGCCTTTGTTCTAGAAGATGAGACTGAACCTGCTTTTAATGTTACGTTTGTGGTAGCATTATAGGCTAAGTTTTCTGGTGAAGAAGAATCTTCATTACTACATGAACCAAATAAAAATGTAGAAACTGTTAGGATAGATAAAGCAATCTTTTTCATATTTAATTGAGGCAAAGTGTAAAAAATATCTATTACTATAGAAATTAAAAAATTAGCAATGTAAACATTACTACAATCAATACGAAAAACGACACATAAATCACTATTGTTCAATATGTTAACTTACATTATGGATATAGGAACACCATATAATTAATATATGACAGACAGCCCTTTTTCTTCTCTGAATATTTGTCCAGGGTACAAGGCATTTTCATAAGTGATGATATATATATAGTCACCTATAGCTACTTTTTTACCTCTGTAAGTACCATCCCATCCTTTTGTAGGGTCTCTCAATTCATATTCATCAGCATATTCATTATGGTAAATTACTTCTCCCCATCGATTATAAATAGTTAACTGAATATTTAACATGTCCTTTCCTTCTATAAAGAAGGTATCATTTAAACCATCTCCATTTGGTGTAAAAGCTGTAGGTGGTGTAAATTGTGGAGGACATAAGTCAGTGATAGTAATTTCATACTCTTCTGTACAATTAGTTGAATGTGTAAGATCTGTCATTCTCACTCTGTAAGATCCTTCTTCTGAAATTGTTACTGTTGGAGTCGATTTATTAATATCTTCCCAAACTACAGCATAATTTTTATTATCAGTGGCTGTAATATCGATCGTAGCATCATCATCAAAACAGAATGTAGTATCTACAGGCATTATGGTTTCTGGTAGATCATTTGTTGTTAGGGTAATAGTATGTTCATATAAACATGGGTCTGAATTTTCATTGCTTTGTACCCATAATTTATAAGAATACTCCCCTGCCTCATTGACTGTTATATCTGTAGTTGTTTCTCCAGTACTCCATTCTACAGCTTTTACGACTCCTTGGTCTGAAACAATTGTACTAAGGTTTACATCCGTAAATGCACAGGCATCCAAGGTTGATGAACCTAATCCGTTTGGTAAAACCACCACTTCAATACTATCTCTTCTTGCACAACCTTTTTCGTTGAACGTCTCAAAATAATAGAATTGTGTTTCCGTTGGAGCAACTTCTATGGCATTTGAAGTTGATCCATTATCCCATTGCCAACCAACACCTCCATTCACTTGTAGATTTACTGATTGTCCTTCACAGACATATAATTGAGGATCAAAAGTGATATCGGCTAAACGAAGAACTTCTACCTCTTGCTGTATGACATCCTTACAGCCCAATTCATTAGTAATCACCAAGGCTATTTTGTAAGTGCCTTCTTTTATGTATTGATAAGATGCCGATGGGTTTCCTTTTTCTTCTGGATCACTATTTTCGTTATCATAATCAAAGAACCATTCCCAATCTACAATGCCTTCAGGTGATCCTCCTGATGACTTACTACCGTCAACTAAAACATTCTCCCCAACACATATTAATGTTGGAATCTCAATCCTAGCTACTGGTGTTGGGTGTATTGTGATTCTTCTTGTAACTACATCACTTTGACAACCAAGATCAGTCGTAATTCTTAGAGCTATTTCATAATTCCCTTCACCTTCATAAATTTTATTCACAAAAGTTGATGTTGTAATTGTATCAACATCAAAAGTTCCATCATATTCAAAATCCCATTCATAAGAGATTGTTCTATTTGGTATTCCAGATTCTGACGCATCAAATTCAACACCATTTCTTGCACATCCAATGTCTTCACTCAATGTAAAATCAGCAATTGGTTTTCTTTGGAAATATACCTGAACTGTATCGACACCAGGACATACACTAGGCATAGCATTGTTTACTGTAGTCAGTACAACATCTGCAGTTACCTCATAGCTATCTGTATTAAAAGTTGGGTTATTTACTGTGAAATAATAACCATTAGCATTATTACCTTGTAGCGAACCTCCTACCTCATTTAGGATCTGCCATGAATATGTAATATTACTTTGTTGTACATAAGCAGAATTCAATACTAAACTTCCATCTTCACAACTTTCTTGAGTAACAGTAGGCAATCCTACCAATGGTGAACGGTGAATGGTAAATGAATAACGTTTTGTACTTGCTGCACTCGTACAATCTTTCAATCTATTGGATACTTTCACATCTACATCAAAAGTAATCTGTTGTGTTCCAACATTTAGATAATCTCCATCAACTAGCGTTACAGATAAGTTTTGATCCGTAAAACTGTTGACGATTGAAGTTATATTATTTATTCCTTGTGTGGATGCTCCCGTTATCGAACTACTTACAATCGTCCAATCATACAAGTAATCAGCAGAGAAGTCTTCTGTTCCAAAAGGATAAATAATTACTGGTACTGCAGAACAACCTTCTGCCGTAGCATCAGGAATCACAATCTCTGGTATACGCGTAAAGTTCACTGTATACTGATGAGTAGATATACAAGTTGGGTAGGCCTTATTCGTAGCTGTCAATTCAAAAACGGCAGTGATGATACCAGAACCTGTACCGAAATAGGTATTGTCTACCGTTAATCCTGTAATTGTATTCGATGATATCCCATTGAAACCATTAAAGTAGGTTGTGGCAGTTGCATTCCCTCCATCAACAGAAACAACATTCCATTGAATATCATATAGCGATTGATCAGAAACAATACCATTTATACTTGTGGTTGCTTCAGAACATATAGTGATATCATCGTTCGTATCAAACTCAGCTGAACGAGAAAGTTCAATATCGATTGTCTTTGTAAATGGATCACAACCTCCTGTTTGACCTACCGTAATTGTACCTTGGATGATAGAACTACCTGGATCAAAGGATACATTTATCAATTGAAGTCCTGAGTCATCTGTACCTGTTGGTAATAAAGTGAATGTACCTCCAGTCGTTGTTTCAGACCAAGTGTGATTTACAGTTGCTATAGGGTCAGATAATTCTGTAAATAATGTCAAGGTGTCTAGTCCATCAGTACATGAGTTAAAGTCCATGACATGATCTAAGCCTACCTTCCTATTTATAGTTACCGTATACACCTGATTTACTGTAGAACATGCTCCTCCAATACTTAATGTCACATCACCAGTAATTACTGAACTCCCATCTGTAAAATCAATATCTACTACATCAAGACCCGAACTACCATTGCCTTTCGTTGAAATATCAAATGTTCCTCCATTTAATGAAGTAACATCAAGAGACCAAATATAAGCCCAGCTAGATACTAGATCCATTTGACCTGTATACAACTCATGAACTTCTGATAAGTCATCAAAAGAACAAATTGTATTCATTGTCAGTGATGAAGGATCAACCGTTCTGTTAATCACAAGTGGTAAATTAAGTGGGTAGTTTCCACAAGCACCGGCCACATCCAAAGTAATTGTACCAGTAATTTGACTAGCATTTGTATTGAAATTCACTGATGTAAGTACCAGTTCTGATAAATTATTTCCTCCTTGAGTATGAGTGATAGTACCACCTACGATATTAATAATATCCCATGTGTACACATATCCTGTAACTGCTTCTGAGTTCTCAGGAATAGCAACAACATTTGTAGCTCCATTATCTAAACAAAGGTTTAATTCTGGAATTGTTGTTGCTTCAGGCATTCTTCCGATTTCAACAATAATATCTTTTGATTCTAGATTACATCCACTATTGTTAGATACCCTTAGTATCGCATCTATTTCAGGTTCACTTGTTCCAAAAGTAATGGCATTATAGTTTAGTCCTGATAAATCAGTTCCTGTCGCTTCTATCTCAAAAGTACCTCCAGAGACCGTACCCGTTACAATTTCCCAAGTATAGTCTATACCATTTAATGATTCTGATAAACCAGCAAATGCTACTAAACCTGTTTCACCTTGAAGTACACAAATGTCAATTGCATCAGGGAACAATGACATATCAATTTGTCTATTGATAGTGATATTAAAGGTAGTGTCTTGAGTAGCACAACCACCAATTGTAGACAGTTGCACATCAAAATTCACTGAACTTATATTGTCATTAAAGTCTACCATATCTACTTGCAAACCGGAGTTATTAGGTCCCATTCCTGAGATACTCACCGATGCATCTGCTGGTGCAGAAACGATATTCCATGAATAACTTACTCCACTTAAAGTCTCAGTAGATGCTGCAAATACTACTTCATTTGTGGTACCGTCCAATAAACAAAGTTCTTGATCGGCTATACCTGACAAATCAGGAATACGCTGTATAGTGACCGGAATATTTACGATACCTGCATCACAATCTCCTGTGATTTCTAATGGAATTTCAGCATTAATCGTCAATGAATTATCACTAAAATTAATATTCTCAGCTACTAATACAGAATTCATATTTCCATTAGACACAATATCAAATGTACCTCCAGAAACATTAATAGGTGTTGCTCCCCAAGTATAATCGAAGCCAGGAATATTCTCTAACACTCCATCAAATAGCTCCCCTGTACCATTATCAATCACACAAAGTGTATTGAATGCTACCGTTGTCACATCTATCTTACGGTCAATTGTAATCGTATAATCTTGTCTGATTGTTTCACAAGGTCCAACGATCTCATAAGTCACTGTACCCGTAATTTGACTTTGGTTATCATCAAAATCAATATTATAAACTTCAAGTCCGGAGTCTAAATTTCCTTTTGGTCTTACTTCAAAAGAACCGTTAGTTATTGTACTTGTATTTAGTATCCAATTGAACGTAAACCCAGGTAATACTTCTGTTTCACCTGCATATACTTCATAGGTATTGGCATCTCCATCTGCTGCACAAATTGTATTTAAAGTGATGGCTCCTGCATCAATACTTCTATTGATTGTTAAAGGAATATTCAGTGGATAATTACCACAGGCATTGGCTACGTCCAATTGAATTATGCCTTCAATCAATGATGAACCAGAGGCAAAAGAGACATTATCAAACGTCAACTCAGAGTCATTATTCCCACCTTGACTTATGGTTACTGTACCTCCACCATTGGTTACATTTACCGTCCATGTATATACATAACCAGTTACTTCCTCTGCATTGCCTGGAATCGCAACTACAGATCCATTATTTGCTAAACATAAATCTAAACTAGTAAGATTGGTAGCTTCTGGCATTCTACCAATTGTAATCGGAATCACCTTAGATTCAATGCTACAGCCTGAGTTGTTCGTTACCTTTAAATTGGCTGTAATTCCAGAAGATAATAAGTCAAAATTGATATTGTTGATCTCCAAGCCTGAAGCATCACTACCAAGACTTGCAATTTCAAACGTACCTCCATTTAAAGATCCTGCTTCAATTTCCCATGTAAATGATAAATTATTAACTGTCTCTGCCAATTGGGAAACAACCTCGATATTGGTTGCTCCTTCCAACTCACAAATATCAAGTAGGTTAGGGAATAAATCCATGTCTACTTTTCTTTCAATCAATACATCAAAAGAAGTTGTTTGGTCCTGACATCCACCTGTTACTGTTAAGTCAACCGTAAATGTGATATTATCAGAAGAAGGACTGAAATCTATAGTTGAGAGATTTAAACCTGTATTGTTATTTCCATTTGGAGTCAATGTTAAACTACCACCATTCACCACTCCTCCTTGAATTTGCCAATCATAATTTACTCCAGTAAGAAGTTCCGAAGATGCAGCAAATACTACTTCTGAGGCTGTTCCATCTAATGTACAGAACACCTGATTCGAAATTGCTGAGATATCAAGCTGTCTATTAATTCTAATTGGTAAAGTGACAGTTGAGTTATCACAACTTCCTGTAATTTGAAGAGGAATTTCAGCATCAATAAATAATGAATTGGCATCAAATGAAATTGCATTTGCTACTAAGTTGGATGCATTATTTCCTGTTGATGACACAGTAAATGTACCTCCTGATATAATATTTAAAGCACCCCAATTGTATGTAAAACCTGGAATTGTTTCAGGTAACTCTGCATATAATTCTTGTGATGTAGCCCCTTCAACTACACAAAGTGTATTCAACGATATCGAAGTTAAATCTACTTTTCTATCAATAACTACAGGTAAAGTAGTCGTTACATCAGAACATGTACCTGATGATACTGTTAAGATAATGTTTGCTGTAATTTGAGCACTGTTTGTATCGAAAGTGATATCACTAGCATCTAAAACAGAATTTAAATTACCGCTTGATGCAATTGCGAAAGAACCTCCACTTAAGGAACCTAAATCTAATTGCCAATCGTATGACCAACCTGCAAGCGTTTCTGTCACCCCTGTATATAATGTACCAGTGCCATTATTTCCTTCACTACATAAAGTCGTTAAGGCTAAAGTAGATACATCAGGCTCTCTGTTTAATGTATAGTTAATGGTCAATGGGTAGGTTCCACAGGCATTATCTACCGTTAATAATAATTGACCTGTAATTTGAATTTCACCATCATTAAAGTCGATAGTTGTAAACTCTAAGCCAGAATTATTTGAGCCATAACCTGCTACTTCAACGTCTCCATTATTTTCTGAGGCTACCGACCATACGTAATCATATGTACCGATTACTTCTCCCAGTTCTGTGATACCCACAACATTTGTAGCTCCATCAGCCACACACAGTTCTATATCTGTAACATTAGCTACTGAAGGCATTCTTCCGATAGTGATATTGATATCTTTACTTTCAATAGCACAACCGTTGGTATTTTCTACTCTAATTACTCCTGTAATAGTTGGTGAACCTGTATCGAATGTAAGGTTATCGATCCACAAACCAGAGTTATCAGTTCCTTGGGCTGTTAAATCAAAATCACCTCCTGACCATGAAACCTTAGACCAAACATAATCCAATCCTGTTACTGTTTCAGCCAGAGGATTTAATACCGATATATTTGTTGCTCCATCTAGTTCACAAAGAGTTAGATCATTCGGAAACAATGATAAATCAACAGCTCTATCTATTGTTACATCGAATGAAGTATTGATTGTCTGACATCCTCCTGTGATTTCTAAGTCAACAGTGAATGTGATTTGGTTGGATGTAGGATCACCACTTTTATCAAAAATAATATCATCTAACGTTAAACCTGAATCTTGATTACCATTAGGTACTAAGCTTGCAGATCCTCCAGATAAAGTTCCTGTTCGGATTGACCAATCATAACTTAAGCCTGTTAGGTTTTCTGTAGATGCATCGAATAAGATTTCTCCATCTGCTCCATCCAAAGTACATGTTACAATATCTGTAAATGTTGTTACATCAGGAATTCGGTTAATTGTAATGGTTTTGGTCACAGAAGATGCATCACAAGAGCCTGTTAAAGTAAAACTAACGTCGGCTGTGATTTGAAGGCTACCGTCTGCAAAATTAATATTATCGGCTCTTAAGCCTGAATCATTCACACCAAAAGAAACTAAATCAAAGGTTCCTCCTGATAATGCTGTCAATGTTGACCAATCATAAGTAAACCCAGAGATGTTCTCAGAATTTTCAGCTAAAATGATTTCACCTGTAGCACCATCTATTGTACATAAAGTAGTGAATGTAATGGCATTTAAATCTACTTTTCTATCAATAACTACAGGGACAATCTTCGTCTCTGTATTACAAGCAGTAGTTACTGTCAACTCTAATTCTCCAACAATTTGTGAACTACCAGAAGTAAATACAATGTCTTTGATATCCACTCCTGAGCCATCACCTGTGACATCAAAATCGAAATCACCTCCTGTTGGAGTAGCTAATTTTTGCCAAGTGTAAGTTGTGTTAGCAATCGATTCAGTAACGGGTAAATACCCCGTCATTGCAGTCGTTTCATTATTGAAAGAACACAGGTTTATGGTCGTATAATCATCAAGATTTACTCTTCTGAATATTGTAAAGTTTGCTGTTTCAACAATTGGAGGTTCAGGACAGCCTGTTGTTTGAGTAATTTGAACAGTACCTGTAATTTGATCTGATCCATCGTTGAATTGGATATCGTTAAATTCCAATCCAGTATTTTGGTAACCAAACTGATTGTGTGTGAATGTACCTCCCCCTGTAATGGTTACATCCCATGTAGAAGTCACCCCTGCCCAAACCGTAAGGTTTTCGTTGTGGGCAATTACATTGTTTTCTCCTTCTTCTACACAAAGTGTATTCATACTAATCACTACAGGGTCTGCAACTAAATCGATAGTTACAGGTATAGTCATTGTATTTGATCCACAAGTAGCACTAAGGCCAGTGATCGTCAAATCAACATTCGTCGTAATTACATCGCTACCTACATCAAAGTTGACGTTATTAAAAACCAATCCTGAATTATCTGCTCCTGTACCTGAGATCGTAAAATTACCACCATTTATAGGGTCAGGTAGGTTCCAAACATAAGTATAATCAGGGTCTAATGTAGGTGAATTTTCATTTTGAACCGTCACCAATGTATTTCCTGTTCTTGAACAAAGAGAAATACTATAACCTGTTACTTTTAGAATATCTGGCTGATAATGAATAGTAAACGGAATTGACTGAGTAAAAGTGCCACATGATGCATCTGGACCACTAATCACTAAGTCAACAAAACCTGTAATTTGAGTAGCTCCAGCATCAAAAGTAATATTGTCAAATTCCAATGCTGAGTTATTGTTACCACTTGCATCTAAGGTGAAATCACCCCCAGTTGGTGCAACAGGATTTTTTGTCCAAGTATATGTAAAGCCATTGATAGCAGTTGGTTCTTCTGTGTAGATAGAAACATCTGTATCATTATTAAAGGCACAAAATTCTATGGGCGTTGCAAAACGCGTCATGTCAGGAATGCGGTTGATCTCAACTGGAATGTCAACTGGGGCAATTGTACATCCTCCTCCAGCACTTGTCACTGTCATTCTTAGTGTTGCTCTGATTTGATTACTTGCACCTGTAAATTGAACATTATCAAAATCTAATCCTGAGAAATCTCCCCCATTCGGCGTTAAGTCTATCGTACCGCCTGAAGGTGTTCCTACAAAACTCCATGAATAAGTAAAGTCTGTAATTGGTGTTGCATTGGCAGTGAAGATATTTATTCCTGATGCTCCATTTAATAAACACTGATCTATAGATGCCAATGGTAATGTATCAGGTAATCTATTGATTGTGAATGTAAAGGTATTCGTTAGCGTACCACAAGTAGCATCTGCACCCGTTACTGTTATCGTAGCTGTTCCTACAATCTGAGCAACACCTGCATTAAAAGTAACATTCGTTAATTCTAATCCACTTCCTTGGTCTCCGTATGGGTTTGTTGTAACTGTACCACCTGTAGCAGAAACGTTCCATGTATAAGTATAACCCGTTAAAGTCTCTCCTAATTCAGCGGCAATAATTTCATTTGCAGCTCCATCTGCCAAACAGAAAGTTACATCTGATTGATTGATTACATCAGGAATTCTATTGATGGTTAAAGTAATATCTTTCGTTGCACCAGCACAGCTTGCATCCATTCCAGATACTGAACCTCTTACTGTAGCAATAATTTCATTTGAACCGTTATCAAAATTGATATTATTAATAATCACCTGTGAACCATCAGCTCCCATACCTGCTACATCGGCAGTACCTCCTGTGAAACCTGAGATGCTCCATTTGTAATTATAACCTGTAACAATTTCTGTATTTAAAGGCTGAATTTCAATTCCTGAAGCTCCGTTTATCGCACAGATTTCAGTATCTGCGATTTGTAAACCATCAGGTAATCTATGAATTGTAAAATTAAAAGTCTCCGTTGAAGTAGCACAAGCACCAGATAATCCAGTCACAGATACTTGAACAGTTCCTGTAATCTGATTGCTTCCTGTTGCAAAATTTATATTTGTAAAACTTAATCCAGAACTATTATTTCCATTCCCTACTAATGGTGAATCAATTGTACCCCCCGAAGGAGTACCTACAAATGACCAACTGTAATTGATGGTAGGAAGTAGTTCTGTACTCGCAGTAATGACATCTAAAGAAACAGCTCCATTTAATACACATGATTCAAAATCAGTAAGATTTGCAAGTGCATCAGGATTACGGTTAATGGTCACAGGGATACTTACAGTATTACCACAAGTAGCATCCAAGCCATTTATCACTAAGTCTAAAGAAGCTGTTATTACCTCTGAACCATCGGTAAAATCAATATTTTCAAAATCAACACCACTATTGTTTGGTCCGTTTACGGAGAATCCTAAAGAGCCTCCAGTAATACTATTTAGACTCCATACATAGTCATAACCAATAAATAATGCTGTATTTGCGGTAACAGCAGAAACTAATGCTTCATTATCCGTAGCACATATATCGATTGATGTTAATGCCAACTGATCAGGTTTTCTATATACTGTAAAAGGAATTGAAGTAGTTACTGTGCCACATGATGCATTAAGACCTGTTACTTGTAAATCTAAAGTACCATTTATAGAAGTGCTATTACCGGTAAATGCAACTGACGTAAATTCTAAACCTGAACCATCAGTACCTAAAGCATTTTCTGTAACTGTTCCTCCATTAGTCACATTTACTGTCCATGCATAAGTTGCTCCAACCACTTGATCAACAGCAGCTAATGGAGCTACCATTTGAAGGTTAGCATCTGGGTTAAATGCACAATTTATTGCAGATGTTAAAGCATTTACATCAGGAATACGATAAATCGTTATGTTTAATGTATTAGACAATGTACTACAAGATGTATCTGCTCCTGTTACTGTTAAAGTAGCCTCTGCAGTTACCACACTTTGGTTATCATTGAAGGTTACATTGTCTAGTTGCAGACCAGAATTTTGCGTTCCATATTGTGATGTGGCAATTGTACCATTTTGTACATTTGTAATCGTCCAATTATATGTATAACCTGTTAAGGTTTCTCCTTGTTCTAATGCTAAAATCTCAGAAGTAGCTCCCTCAATTAGACAGAACGAAGGATCCGTTAATCCAAATGCATCAGGAATTCTATGGATAGTTACAATAATCTCTTCAGTATTTCCTGCACAACTTGCATCCATTCCACTAACAGAACCTCTTAGTGTTGCTGTAATTGTCGTTTGGTTAGCACCAAATGCAATATTATTTAAAATTACACCCGAAAAATCACTACCTGTTGTAGTAACATCAAACGACCCTCCTACAAAATCATAGGCCAACCATGAATAGCTATAATCTGTTACTATATCTGTATTGACAGGAAGAATTTGAACTGCATTAGCTCCATTGATCTGACAAGTTTCAACATCTGAAATTTGTAAACCGTCAGGTAATCTATGAATCGTAAAATTAAAGGTCTGAGGTGTAACAGTACAATTTGTACCTGCTCCAGTAACAGATACTGTAATCGTACCTGTAATTTCCTTTTCTCCTGTACCAAATGTAACTCCAGTTAATCTTAAACCAGAGTTATCGTTTCCATTTACTAAAGTTGTAATTGAACCTCCAGCATTAGTTGTGACAGTCCATGCATATTGAATAGCTGGAAAATCATCTGTGTAAGGAGCTACGATATCTATAATTGGCGTTGAACCATTTAGTAGACAGGTCTCAAAATCTGACAATCCTGTATGTTGATCAGGTGAGCGATCTATGGTAACAGGAATGCTCATCGTATTACCACAAGTAGCATCCAGACCATTAATTACTACATTTAATGTAGTTGTAATTTGCTGTGAATTTGCATCAAAATTGATGTTCGTAAAGTTGACACCTGATTCGTTATTCCCAAACTCAGCATAGCCAAATGAACCACCCGTAAATGCTCCAAAAGACCAATCGTAATCAAACCCACTAAAATTTTCAGTATGAGGAGAGATTCCTAAAAGACTATTAATACCATCTACAGCACAAAGGTCAACACTTGTGATATTCAAAATATCAGGTCTTCTAAACACTGTAAATGGAATATCTGTTGTTGTCGTTGAACAAGTAGACCCTGTAATATCTAAATGTAATGTACCGGTAAGGGACGTAATATCACCATTAAAGGTCACTGTATTAAATTCCACACCAGAGTTGTCTGTTCCCAATAGACCCAAATCAATTGATCCATTAGCTGGATTATCCAATGTATAACTCCATGAATAAACATAAGAGGCAATCACATCGTCTGGGATATTTTCAGTAACAACAATATGATTTGATGACCCATTATCTGCACAAATTAGAATCGGTGAGGTATTTACAGCAGATGGAATTTTATCTATAGTTACAGTGATGTCGTTTGTAATTGTACCACAAGATGCATCTGCACCAGTTACAGTAAGTCTAACTGTACCTACTATTTGTAGTTGATTTGGAGCAAATGAAACATTATCAATATTAAAACCCGTACCATTAGCAGAACCTGTCACATCAAATGTACCGTTCGTACTACTCACAAAGGCCCAACTGTAGGTATAACCATCAATTGGGTTGTTATCCTCTGCCACTGCTTCAATGCCAACATCTCCTTCTGCAGCACAAAGAACTACATCTGCTGTATTGATTTGACCTGGTTGTCTGTTTAAAGTAACTTGGTAAGTATTTGTATTACAAGAAGTAGATATACCATTTACTACCAATGAAAGATCTACTATTATTGAATTAGAAGTCCCATTAAAAATGACGTTATCAAATCTTAAACCTGAGTTATTATTACCAAAAGATACTGCTGTCGCACTACCATTACTGATATTAACTACGTTCCAAGAATAATCAACACCAATATTATTTGTTGAATTTGGATTGTTAATAACGATACCTGAGGCACCATTTAAGATACAAATTGGAGAAACTATATCTGCCAAATTAGTATTAATAAGCTGAACATTAATCTGAAAATTAGACCCTGGACAGCTTCCTGCACCTCCTGCTACATTAACATCAAATACTACATCAATAAATAAAGAATTAAGATCGAATTGTACATCAGAAATTGTTAAACCACTCTGGTTTGTACCCGAACCATTATAAGTAATTGTACCTCCACTAATACTATTTACCCCCCATGTGTATGTAAAGGGGTCGTTAACCGCACTTATTACTTCTCCTAAATTTTGATTATTACTAGCACAAAGTTCTACTAAACCTGTTAAAGCTGGTTCTGGTGATCGATAAAATGTAAGTGTAAAAGTATCAAATTCATCATTTGAAGTATCACCACAAGAAGAAATACTTTTTACTGTTACAGTTATTACATTCTCATTAACATCAAAGTCGTTATTATCTATTGTAACATCAAACTGAGTAGCCCCATTATTTGTTGCTAATAAGGCTGCTGCTACTAGATCGTTATAAGCATCTGTAGTAGTCCCTGTAGTACTTTCAATAATCCATTCGGGAGTAATATTTGCATTTTTGGGAAGGTTGTTTTCATCAAAAGAAGAAACTAAAGATGCCATAGAACTTCCTCCCGATGGAATACATGGATCATAGGGGAGAGAATCTAATGTAATTGGTGGAGCAGTATAATAACCAACAGAAACTTCTTTAAAATTATAACAAGATGTTGGTATTCCTGAATTATTATCAGCATCCTCCCCACAACCAATTTCCCACACTTCTACCTTCAATGTACCGAAATTGATACCGTTATTTACATTTTTATCCCCTTGAATTTTTGCATTATCTCTGTCTGTTTGTCCTGTGAATCTTAGTGAACCTGTGATATCAGATAACGACCATTTGAATCCATAGGATTTACTAGGATCTAAACCTGTTAACTGGTAATTAATTGTACCATTATTTGTTTTTTGACATAACAATATATCATCTATAGAGATGTAAGGCTGAGCTATAGTATTATTACCATTTACAAGATATAGTATAATAAAAGCTAGTATAAATTTATATAATAATCGTCGTTTCATGTCGTAAATCCGGAAGTGATATCTGTTGTTAGTCTACCCAAGGAGTAGAACAAGGTAGTAATTGCGATTTCTGTCGCTTTTTCTTTCTGTAATCTTTATAAATATTTAGATCATAACCCACCGATATTTCATGTGAAATAGCTCCAGTTTGAGGAAGACGAGTTAATGTCCAATCCATGCTATACCCTAGTTTTAGCTTTTTTATTTTTACCCCAATCATCGCAATAATGGCATCATGATTTATTGATTCAGCATCATTTTGTTTAATAACAGGTAATCCTCTATACCAAAAACCAAAAATCATGGGATATAGATTAGCGTAAGCTCCTAAACTAAGTTGTGAGAATTTTCCTTGTTGCATAAAAAGAAGAACTGGGGAAATTGTTTTTCCTGTGTAGGAATGAACGGTCTTTCTTCTATTAGCATACTCTAACGGTATGACATATCCACCCATTAAAGAGAATTTCATAGGATAACTTTGTTTACCTCCAAGAAAACTAACACTAGGAGAATTGATATGATGAAAAGACATTCCGCCCCAAAAACCTCTTCCAAATACAAGCATACCTGCAGATACATCAGGAGCATAAGCATTCGTATTTAATAATTGTTCTTGTGTAGCTCCTCCTACAGTTCCTCCTGCACCAATTTGATCCGAAAATAGAAGAGAGTTAAAAGCAAGTGATGATTGCATTACTCCCAACTGAAGTCCAAAATTTATCTTTAGGTTATCCGAAACAGACAATAAATACCCTCCTATTACCTCAAATGATGTATTGGTAAAATTTTGCATTTGATTAATAGAAGACCTGTCTTGACGAATAGTCCCTCCTATAGATATATTTTTGCTGGGTATAAATTGATCATACCCTACCATAAATGTTTCAAAATTTGCAGGTAACCCAACCCATTGATTTCTATAATTAAATGTTGCCCTAGCATCATACGTATTCCCAACCATCGCTGGATTTAAATACAACGGGGCAGCATAGAATTGAGAAAATTGAGGGTCTTGAGCGTAGGTTACCAATGCTAAAAGTTGGAATAATGGAAAAACCACTATCCACAATAATTGCCTTGGTTTCATCAAAGTGACATTAATCAGTTAATTCAAACAGTACAGTCTAATATACGTTAATATCATGCCAAAGAGAGATGGATAAAATGATTTAATTAAAATAAATCTTACAATGTAAGATCTTTCAATTATTGAACCTTAATAACTTTGAATTGGACTATTTTATTTTTTGCCACATTTTAACCTAGATATGTTTACTGTATAATAACATACTAAAAGATTTTAATATATGTATTACATATTATAAAATACGCCAAGTTTAGATTGTAAAAGTACATTTTAAAAAAAATCCTTAAATTAGTTATTACCAAAATAAAACCCAGACATAGCTAATTAATAATGAGACTTAAAGATTCAATCAATATATTTCTTATTCTTTTCCTGATTTCTTGTTCTTCTGATTCTCCTATCCATAACCATATGGCTGCTCAGGTTCAGGATAAATTAGACCAGCACCTTAAAGTTTTAAATACACTGATACCGGATAAAAATAAACTTATCGAACTGGATCATTCTCGGATGGCTATTGATGAAAATGTATATACGCCTCCATCTATCGTAACCATTTTTTCCCGACCAAAAGTCAATGCGAGAATCTTACAAAAAAGCCAAGTTGCAGGAATAGATTTACCCTTTAAAATTCTATTGTATTCAGAACCTGATACACAAAAAGTAAGTTTAGCTTATACGTCTGCGGAGTTTATTCAGCAACGACATCAACTAACTAGTGAAGATGTAAAAGGGTATAAATTAGTGATGGATAAAATCGTGAGTAAATTTCCTCCTAACATGGTGAAAACAGTAGACCTGTCTAAAGTTGACAAAGGGTTTGGGTTAAGAATCATAAAATCTGAGAAAGATTTCCTTACTTCAATTAAAGACCTTAAAGCAGCTATTGGAAAAGAAGGTGACACTCGTTTTTTTGCTGATATTAATTATCAAGCCGAATCAAAAAAAGTAGGGGTAGATATCCCTCCGACTTATCTGATTCTTTTTGGAGGTCCCGCACCTGGAGGAAAAGCAATGCATACAACTCCTCGTCTCGGTCTCGATGCTTTTTGCCAGAAATTATTGGTTTATGAAACCAAAGAAGGAGAGGTATTTATAGCTTTTAATGACATCGTAGACTTCTCAGAATTGTATTATGATACATGGACCATTCCTCAAAGGTTCATTAATTTTCGACTTGGTAAAACACTTGGAGGGGCTGTGGAATAAGTTGTTATTCCTATCACAAGGAAAATTTGCAGCTGAAAGGAAAGTCACTTAGTTTATTTTTTTTAAATTAGTTGATGAATTTTTTAAACATCCATACATGTTTATACTACTTTTTAAAGCAACTATTTAAGAACAATGACTAAAGATCAAATTGAACTCTCGCCTTCTTTTAAAAACAAAACAAGAAAGGCCATCTTCTCTATTATCATTTTTGTATTGATTTATGGAGTCCTTCTTTCATTAGCTACCCTACTCACAGCGTTTTGTATTTACATTGGTGGTATGATCATCATCAATGCTCCAAGATTAATCACTATTGGACTTGGTATTGGACTAATAAGTATGGGGATTCTAATCATGATTTTCCTTCTGAAATTTATCTTCCAATCCACTAAAGAAGATAAATCCAATTTTATTGAGGTCTATCAAAAAGATGAACCTGAACTATTTTCAATGCTACAAGAAATTGTAGAAGAAGTAGATACTCATTTCCCAAAACATGTCTACCTCACCGATGAGGTGAATGCTTTCGTTTTTTATAATTCAAGTTTCTGGAGTATGTTTCTACCTATTCGTAAAAACTTAGTTATCGGTTTGGGGCTAATTAATAGTGTGAGTAAGTCTGAATTGAAAGCAATTCTAGCTCATGAGTTTGGTCACTTCTCGCAGAGAACCATGAAAGTGGGGAGCTATGTTTATAATGTAAATCAAGTAATATATAATATCCTTTACAATAATGAAGGGTATACCAATATGGCCAGTAATTGGGCAAGTATCTCTGGTTATTTCTCTGTATTTGTGGTTATAGCCTTTAAGATCAATATGGGTGTTCAGTGGATTCTCCAACAATGTTTCGAATGGGTAAATAAGAGCTATATGGGACTTTCGAGAGAAATGGAATTTCATGCCGATGAAATCAGTGCTCATGTAGCAGGAAGTACACCTTTAAAAACTTCGCTTCTGCGTATCGAATTTGCCAGTAAATCACTTAATAATGTGATTAGATTCTACCAGGAAAAATCACAAGAGAAGATCTATGGTCAGAACCTTTACAATGAACATCGTTTTGTGATGAATTTCACTGCACAAGAGACGGAAATATCATCACAACATGGATTACCTCAATTGTCACTTCAAGAAGAAGAGAATAATATTTCTACAAAACTAAATATTAATGAACAATGGTCTTCTCATCCGAGTACTAAAGATCGTATTGACCGTTTAGATGAATTAGGTATTCACCTAGAGAATATTGATCATTCACCAGCGAATTCCATTCTTTCAAAATTGGAGGAATATCAGAAGAAAATGACGTTAACTATATATGAAGGCAATATAGAAGTTGAAGGATGTCAGCCCATTTCAATGGATGAATTTGAGATTTCTTATAAGGAAGATTATCAAAGAAATAATTTTTCTAAGTTATACAACGGCTATTATAATCTACACAACCCTGTTGAAATCGACCTTGAGAATAAATCATCTGTTCCCATTTTATTTGATGACCTTTTTAATGATGATGTGGTTACCCTCACAAAAGAACAAACCGTATTAGAGTCTGATATTCATATATTAACAGAAATAGCCTATAACAATACTGGCATCAAAAAGTTTGAGTATGATGGGGAGCAATTCACCAAAAAGAAAGCGGGGAGTTTAATTCATTCTTTAAAAGAAAAGCTAGAGGAATTAAATGAGAAGTTGAGTGCTCATGATCAAATCATCTATCAGTATTTTATTAATAAAACAGATGATGCACAACTTGAAAATCTATACGATGAACTAATTAATTTTGACAACTTTACCAATGAGCAAAATAAACTCTGGAGTACTTTTAATAGCGAACTTGAGTTTATTCAGACCGTAAATACCATTGATGATGCAAAACTTGGCTTCTTAAATATCAAGTCAGAGAAGGCATTTAAAGAGTGTATTAAAGAACTTATTGCTATTGAAGAATTGGTGGCTACAATACCTCTAGATATGAAAGAAAACTTTGAGATGTATGTGAAAGAAGACCTCGTTTATTTAGGGGTTGAAACCTACAATGAAAAGGATCTCAATATCTTACTATATGCGGTAAACTCTTTCCAATACTTATTAAATAAGTTATATATGATTAAGAAGAAACAACTTCTTCAATATCAAATCGGCTTAGAAACTGGTGTAACAGTATAACTGTTGGACATAAAAAAAGAAGGCTTCATTACCTTCTTTTTTTATGTCTATACTAACTTATAGACTATGATTTTTTTCACCAAAATTCCATTTTGCAGTGTCTCTTTCTAATAAAGAGAAAAATAATAACATCAATAGCAAAGGTAATTGGATAAATATACCCAATTGTGCTCCACTGATAATGGGTGCCGGATTTAGCATTAAGATAAGAATAGCCATAAGCACATAACATATCATTACTAAATATATGGCAGGAATCCACTCTCTATACCTAAATACTGCAACAATTTTTACCACTGTAAAAATCACAAAGTGAGAACTAAACAGACCATACATATTTGTAAAGGATAAACTCGCATCTAGAGAATATTCATCCATAGGTAAACCTGTTATACTTTCCATTCCTCCATCAAACTTAAAAACCATAATAATGGTTCTTGCTAAATCTCTGAGAAGAAATAAGAAGAAGAAGTATAATGCTATTTTATTCCCTTTATAATTATTTTGTTTTGGCGGTATTAAAGATTCAATGTTTAACTTCATAAATGATCAGATTCGGAAGTTACTTTTTCTTCCATTCGACTGTTTTTGATAAGAAACCTACAGAGACCTTAACTTCTAAATGGTCGTCCACTACTTTTACATCAGCATTGTACCATTCGTCTTTCTTGATAGAATAGATTTCTCCTTCATAATGGTCACCTTTCTTTTTCAGATCCCTTAAGATGACAGTGCCTACCTTCCCTTTTGGATTATGCGTTGAAGAAATTTTACCCTCTAAAACGTCATCTCCTTTAATTTCTACAATAGTGTCTTCTTTTCCAGTATTCCACTTTCCTTTAATATCTTGTCCAAAAGATATAAAGCTAATCATTGAGAAAATTAAGAGTGCGATAAATTTTTTCATTTTGTCTTTATTTTAAGGTTGTCAGTGACTTGAATAGATTTCAAATATAACTACATCAACGAAACATTGTTACATATTTTATAATACGTTAAGAAAATTAAAACATTTCATTGAATTAAATAACATTTTATACTACGAATTATTCTCAGAAGATTGAATCAGACATAAAAAAAGCCTGATTATAAAATCAGGCCGTTTTCTTTAAACTTTTATCGTATGATATATTTGGTTTTTTATAAGAGATAAATGATTTCTTAATGCTTTTTCGTCTTTTTCTTTAATCATCTCTTTAGGGAAAAGGGAGCTACCCATCCCTACTCCTGTAGCACCAGCTGCAAAGAAGTTAGAGATATTTTTCTTTGTTACACCACCCGTAGGTAATACTTTTATTGTATTTAATGGTGCCAATACGTCTTTAATGTACTGAAAACCAAACTGTGAACAAGGAAATATTTTCACAGCAGAAGCACCTGCTTCCCAAGCTGTATATATTTCTGTAGGTGTCAATGCCCCAGAAAAGACAGGGACTTCTAATGATTTACATTTTGCAATCACCTCTACATTAACGATTGGAGTAACTATAAACTGTGCCCCTGCCATCAATGCCTTCTCTAGATCATCCATAGAACAAACAGTTCCGGCACCAACATTTAAAGAAGGATAATCATCTCTTAATTGAGCGATCAATTGTGTTGCGCCTTCAGTATTCATCGTTATTTCCAAAGAAGAATATCCTGAAGAAATATAAATAGGAACTATAAAATCTACTTCTTCTTGAGATACATTTCTTAAAATTCCTACCACAGGAGTTTCCTCAAAAGCCTCCCATGAAAATGCTTTATTATTTTGCATATCTTTCTAATATTCTTTTCTGACCGATCAGTAATGCCTTCTCTATTATTTCTTCGTCAAAGACTAAAAGTTCTTGTCTCTTTTGAGCCACTTCAGCTAAAGCCAATTGGTATAGATTATTGATCTTTCCTGAAGCAGCCATACAGATAATTCCTGTATGATCTTTTAGGTAACCTAACTCATCTCCGATCAACAAACCACTCAAATAGTAATAAGACAACTTCTTATCTACTTTTGAGATCAAATCGTTTGCTCTAATCTTAAATAAGTATTTACTATAACCTTCAGTTGCTCCTAAACGAACGCCTTGAATAAAATGTGCTTTCGCCTCATCATTCATTTCGCCCGGTTCGACAGAACTGCCAATGATACTTTCTTTGCAAAAAAGCTCGAACATTTCACCTGTCATAAAAGTATTCAGATCGGTATACTTTGAATCTTTAAATGAAAGGTGTTTGCTGTGCGTTCCTGGTAAAATGAGTACCCCTTCTTTTTGAATAGGAAGAAAAGAAGCCATACCAATAGCCTGTACTTCTTCTCCTCTCATCACATCATCACCAGATTTTGCTCCGGAAACCATCAGTACCGAAAGTTTACTTGAAAGTGATAACTTCTTACTGAAAAGGTTATCTCCTCCTTCATTAAAAGGCATTTCAGAATATCCTAATTCCTGCATACCCATCGAAGACGTAATCATACCTGATGCCACAATAACGTTATCATCATCCAAGCTAGTTACCTGTGCCAGTTGCTCTATAAGATATCGAGAAAAGAAGTTTCCTCGATCAAACTTTCGCTGTGCACAATACTCATTGTACATTTTTTTGACACCTTGATTGGTTTGTAACTCTTCTAAAACATCTAATGTTTCTGTATCAATTAGTCTCAAGCGAAAATTAGAAGTACCCCAATCACAACTGATAAATTTCTTTGGTATACTCATCTTATTATAATTTTTTGCTGACTCTTTTCTGAACTAAGTAATCATCCAAAGCAAACTTTGAACAGTCCATACTTAAACCACTATTTTTCACTCCTAAGTGAGGTAGGTAAATGTCGTATTTCACACCATTTTGTTGCACCTCACCAAATTCCAATGCCATGGTTACCTCTGCCATTGTTTCTTCACTCTCTGTAAAGACATAAGAAGCTAAACCTGCAGTAACATCGTTAGATTTTTGGATCACCTCTTCCGTTGTTTTGAACTTCAGAATTACCGCTACTGGCCCAAATACTTCATGTTGTAGTACGGCAGCCTTCGGATCATCCATCACTATCACTGTTGGCTTATAGTAGAAACCTTTGCCTTCTACCTTCTCGCCACCAGTTAGTAACGTTCCTCCTTGAGCTAAGCAATCTTGTACAAACTGGTGTACACCATCTCTTGCTTTTTCACTTACTAGAGGGCCCATATCTGGGTTGTTTTCTCTACCAAAACCTAATTTTTTAGATTCAGCGATCTCTACAAAACGCTTTACATATTCATCGAAGATACCCTCCTGAACAAAGAAACGGTTAGGAGCTACACAAATCTGACCCGTATTGCCATATTTCACTCCCGTACCTACTGCTAAGGCATCTTCAATATTTGCATCATCAAATACAATAAACGGTGCATTACCACCACACTCCATCGAGTATCTTTTGATAGAGGTTTTGATACTTTGCTCTATTAATTTTTGAGCCGTATACGTGGCACCAATCATCGTAATTAATCGAGGAATAGTACTCTCACATAATGGAATACCCACGTTCTGTCTGTTTCCACATAACACCGTGATTACACCCTTAGGGAAACCAACCTCATGGGCATATTCTGCTATCATTAATGCTGATAGTGGTGAAATTTCTGACGGTTTAATAATGATAGAACAACCTGCAGCTAAAGCTGGACCTAGTTTAAATCCAAGGTTTAGCAATGGGAAATTATACGCCAAGAAAGCGACAACTACACCTAATGGTTGATGTACCATTGTATGTTGGTGAGTACCTTCTCTATCTGGAATTTCGAAATCTTCTTTTGCCAAGATTTCTTTCCCATAAAACTCAAGTGAATTAGTGATACTCACTACATCTTCGTCTGCTCCATCAAAAGTTTTTCCCATTTCATGAGAAACTACTTCTTTCAACAAGTCTTTATTTTCTAACAGCTTTGCTCTTAAAGCCATCATTTTGTCTACTCTCTCCTGAACTGGAGTTTTTGACCACACTTTAAAACCCTCTTCAGCGGCTTTTAAAGCACGTTCTGTATCTTCTTTCTCTGCCCAAGCGATTGTTGCAACAACCTCTTCATTAGCAGGACATTTTACATCAAAAGTATTTTTCGATGAAGACTCAACAAAAGCTCCATCAATGTATAGGCCTTTATGACCATAGTGGTTCAGTACTTGCATCTTTTTCTATTGAATATTTTTCTAAAAATTCTTGATTTACATCTACGCCTAACCCTGGTTGAGTTGGTATTCTGATTTCACCATTCTCTACCTTAATGTGATGTGTGGTTACATCATCTCTAAGTGGATTTTCTGTACGGTCCAATTCAATCATTGGAGCATCTCTAAACATTCTACCTGGGTTTTGGTCTAGGTTAGACACAAAGTGAACCGCTGCACTAATTGCAATCCAAGTTCCCCACGAATGTGGCACAATGTCTTTGTGATAAGTAGAGGCTAAAGTGGCGATACGTTTTGCTTCCGTTAGTCCACCTGTAGCACAAATATCTGGCTGTGCGATATCTACACATTCATTCTCAAATAATCGCTTGAAGCCATGTCTTAAATACTCACACTCACCTCCTGCAATAGGAATCGTCGTATTTTCTCTAAGCTTTTTATATCCTTGATAGTCTTCTGGGTGTACTGGCTCTTCAAACCAGCCTATATTTAAATGCTCTAATCGCTTACTAAGCTCTAAGGCTTCTCTATAATTGTAGGCATGGTTAGAGTCGATCATTAGTTTTACATCATCTCCTAAATGTTGTTTTAGAAGGTTGACATAATAGACATCCTTTTCTAAGCCTAAACCTACTTTCATCTTAGCAGCTTTAAAACCTAACTCTCTGTAAAGTTTGGCTTCTTTGGCTAAATCTTCCTCTAATGTTGGAGAATCTGTGAAGTAAAATCCTGTAGCATAAGGGTGAATTACTGGGTTTTTAACACCACCCAACAACACACTAACTGGTTGATTAAGTAACTTCCCTTTTGCATCCCACATACCAACATCAATAGCACTTATGGCAGCATTAAAAATACCACTACGACCAAAGTCCAGTGATCTTAAATACATGATCTGCCATAACTTCTCATTCTCTAGTACATTTTCACCAAGAATAAAAGGCTTAAAAAACTCAATACCTGTTTTGATCATATCAGCTGGTCCATATCCTTCACCCCAACCGTATGTTCCATCTTCTAGGATAATCTTAACCAAGCATATTTTTCTAGAAGCATAATGCCATTGTGAGAAATAGAAAGGATTTTCTAATTCCTGTGAAAGTACATATGGCTGAATATCTATTATCTTCATGATCACAAATTCTTTTATTGAAATATTAAGCGGTGTATTACAAATTAGAGTACCCTAGAATACAGATAGCAAAAATTAAGACACCTAAACCTCCAAGTAAAATCTTAAATGGCTGTTCAGCGTTTTTCCATTCTCCTTCTCTATATCCCCAGAAATTGCTAATGATTAGGGATAATCCTAACATCATCGGCCAGCCAATTACAGGTCCTAATGTACCCATCAATGCCGCTCCTTGTCCGTAAACTCCCAGTGCAGCAAACCAGAAAAGACCAGCGATTACTGCCCATGTATATGCTTTTGTACTGTTAGGTGTAGAGAAGTCTCCCCATGAATTATTGGTCACTAATTTGTATACAGCAAACAATAAATTCATTGCAAATGCACCAATCAATACTACAACCCAAGCCACTAAACTTGCATCTTTAGGATCTACGTTATATTTAGTTACTGCTAATTCTGCAACGGGTGCAGCATTGGAAAACCCAATATTTAAGAAAGCTGACAGAACACCACATGCTACCGCAATAGCTACTCCTGTCTGAATTGATTTCTTTGGTTTAGTTTCTACTTTTGGTGAAGCAACTAAAACATCACCATCTTCTTCTAACTCTTCTGATTCGATTGTTGCCTGTTGTTGTACTTTATCTCTTTTAACACCTGCAACAGCTGTAATTCCTACACCTACTAATAACAATCCTACACCTACTAAAACAAGATTAAAGTTTTCAGGTAGTGATTCCATCTGAAACATTGGAATTAACGACCCCATTGAAGCGGCTAATCCCATTACAATACCATATGTAATCGAGACTCCTGTGTATTCTACACTCACTCCAAAAAGTATACCTCCAATACCCCATAAGAAACCAAAAAGCATAGCCATTAGTAACACATTACTATCTGCTTCTCCTATAATCGTAAATGTCTCTGGAACTGCAATTAATGCCCATGTAACTGGGAATAAAACCATAGCAACAAGTGCATGTACCACCCACCAATTTTCCCATTTCAAAGGAGAGATATGCTTCATACCTAATCCAAAAGTACCTTGGAAAAAGCTGGATAACAGGATCAATGTAATTGCTAGTATGTTCATTTATTTAGGTAGATTAATTTTGAAAAAAATGAAAAAACAAAGAGTGACATTATCATATCACCCTTTGCACTGTGTTATTACAAATTATTCCAAATAACAGGCATAAAGACTGTCATTTCAGATTGTCCGCGATTGTTCCAGGTAAAGTATGGAACCATCTTTATTTTTGTTTCCTCAAATTCTGGTCTGTCAACTGTTGAGTACATGTCCTTTTTATCCTGATCCTTACGGATTAAGATTGGTGTTTCAATTGTCGCTACACCACCAAGAAAATCTTTATCGTAATTCACTTTTAATGGAGCTGCACCTTTGATATAAACATCAAGAATATTTACATCTTTTGGTAAGTCTGGAGTCTCTACACAATAAACTACAGGACCACGTTTTACAGCCACTTGGTTTCTTGCTTCTTCAACAAGTGGGTTTGCCTCTACCAACTTCACTTCCATTGGCATATCAATAGTGACAATATCACCTTTCTTCCACTTTCTGTTTACTATTGCAAACTCACCTTCAGTTACTTTGATATCCAACTCTTTATTATTGACCTTGATTGTTGTTCCTTCCGCCCATTTAGGAATACGCAACATCATATCGAAAGCCTCTTTTTTCGCCTTTTCTACAGTGATATTTACTTCACCATCCCAAGGGTAATTAGATACTTGATTAAGGATCAAGTCCGAACCATCCTCTAATTGTGTCTTCAATCTGTTTCCACCGTATAAGTTAACAGCTACACCATTTTGTGATAAACTGTAGGCCCAATTCGATGATTTTGCAATAGTTCTTACAATGTTAGGAGGACAACAGAAACACTCAAGGTATGGCTCTCTTGTAGGTGTCTCTGTATTATGTTTTGTATAATCTCTAGACCCAGCCACCATTCTTAGTGGATTAGAATAGAAATAATCTTTGCCCTCTAATGAAATACCAGATAATCCACTGTTATATAACACTAGTTCCATGATGTCCGCATATTTCGACTCACCATGAATCCCCAACATTCTGTATGAGAACATTGAATTACACACATTTGCACAAGTTTCGTTATATGCCGTCATGTTTGGCATCATGTAGGCATCAATAAAGCCTTCTTCAATTTTATCTCTATGTGTAGACGCACCATAATGTGCTTGACCAACTGCACCTGTTACATACATTTTCTTTTCTGTAACATTACCCCACAATCTATCTAATGCATCTACTAATTCTTTTTCTCCAGTTTCTGATGCAACATCTGCAGCTCCTGCATAATAGTATAAAGCTAAAACGGCATGACCAACCGCCTCATCTGCTTCTCTAATCGCAACTCTTTCTTGCACCATATCACCAATAGGGTAGCCTTTGGTTTCATTCGTTTCAACTACAGGATATTTACCTCTATTATTGATGAATTGCTCTGCTAATTTTAGGTAGTTTTCATTTGAAGTTGTTCTATACATCTCAACTAGCCCCATAATCTGAGTTTGATTGAAACCAAATCTTGCTAAACGCTCTTCGTTACTACCAAATGTTGCATATAAATAATCTGCATGTTTCTTTGCTACGTTCAAGAAGTTATCCTGACCAGTAACTCTATAGTGAATACAAGCAGAAGTTAGTAAGTGCCCTGAGTTATACATCTCATGGAACTTTCTATTTTCGTATCTATCTACGTTAGATCTTAATTGCACTTGAGTTTGAAGATAACCGTCATCCTCCTGTGCTTTTGCGATAATGTCTATGTAGCCATCAATTTCTTTTAACAAGTCTTTGTCTCCATTTTGGGCATATACATACATAGAAGCTTCTATCCATTTATAGAAATCTCCATCATGCCAGTGCATACCTTTATGCTTTCCTTCTTTTAAACCTGCTGCTATTTTGAAGTTGTTAAGTGCATGTCCCACATCACCAGTCAACACCTCTCCCATATAAGGGACCATAGAATTTTCAGCCACATCAAATTTGTCAGCCCAGAACCCTTCTGTCCATTTACAGTCTCCTATGTTGATACTCTTAAGATGAACATGAGGTGTTTTTTGCTGACCTAAAATTCCTTTTTCTTGTGCTGCAGAAATATTTGTTACTAATGCAGCGCAAGCCATAACGATCAATTTTTTCATAATAATAGATTGATTATTGCTTTATTATTATATCTAGTGCTATAAGCT
Source organism: Flammeovirga sp. SubArs3 (assembly GCF_947387565.1). Lineage (NCBI taxonomy): Bacteria > Pseudomonadati > Bacteroidota > Cytophagia > Cytophagales > Flammeovirgaceae > Flammeovirga > Flammeovirga sp. SubArs3. Next base: position 463,233 of record NZ_CANDOA010000001.1, read on the forward strand.
TTGTTGTATATTACTACTAGTTTACAGTGTAAAATTACTAGCTGCTGCAGAGAATTTATTCTCAAAAATTATCCAATCACGGTAAAAAATTAGCATAAAAAAAACTGACCCAAAATGGGCCAGTTTTACTCCTTCTTATTCTATAAGAACTTTCGAATTGAATAGATAATTAGTAGTTGTAACATGTAAAAGGTAAACACCCTTTAAATGCATAGTATGAAATGATTCTATTTTAACTTGAGATTTATTACTAAATGATTTTTCTAAAACAAGTTGTCCATGTAAGTCATATAACTGTACCATACCTTCTTCACTACTTGGTAAGGCAACATTTAAATCTTCTCCACGAACAGGGTTAGGATATACTTTAATCGATGAGCTTTCATCAATAACTGATGTCACTCTATTTGATGAAGAAGTATCACCCCAATTGAATTTTGTCGCATTCTGACTATTGCTTGTCGATGCAAACAATGGATTATTATTTAATGATTCATCCACCACTAAATACTTTCCATTTACTTTTCCTTTGATTAGTAGATAGTTATCAGAGACTTCGAATGTAAACTTTTGTCTATCAAAAATACCTGTGGCACCACATTTAATTGGATCATTAGTTCCTGAAGCTACTGTAACATACTTTCCAGTACCAATAGACTGTAAAGCAAAGTACCCATCTGCATCTACTACTAAGTACTCTTCATTTGATGAAACAGATGATTTAGTCGCCTGCAGTGCAGTTCCTGAACCTGCATTCACCGTAATATAAGTACCATCAACTGTACTTAACCAAATTGTACTTCCTCCAGTAGGTACATCAGTAACTCCACCGTTATTATCCTCAGTAACAGTTACTGAACAAGATGCAGTATAGCTACCATCATTAGTAGTTACACGAACTGTAGTTGATCCAGCAGCAACTGCCGTAACAACACCATTATTTACTGTAGCAATTGAGTTATTATCACAAGACCATGAAACTGACTTGTTTGTTGCGTTAGAAGGTAAAACATTTGCAGTAAGCGTAACGTTTTCTCCCGCATTTAAATTAAGATTATTAGTATTAAGTGATACAGAAGTTACAGGTGTAGTCGTATTACTACCTTCTTCTGTTAATTTAAGGTCATCAATATAATATTGTCCTCCTTGGTTATTCCAGAACCAAATACGGTAATCATTTACTGATGATGAAGTTGTAAAAGTAATGCTAAGTTGATTATATGATGTTGAAGTGAATAATGCATTTTCAATAAAAGTATTAGTAGTAGCATTCGTTACACCAAGGTAAACACTTTGTCCTTGGCTTTGAACTTTACCCCAAGCTGTTAAAGTGTAGGTAGTATTCGCAGCTAAAGATACCACCTGATTGATCGAACCGTTACCGTTAATATAGCCTGCTTTCGATCCATTTCTACTGTTGTTATTCACAATAGCTCCTCCGCCTTCTAAGTTCCAATCTGATTCATCTGAAAGTTCGAAACCAGGATTGTCAAGCAAGTTATCATTGATAAGAACAGTGACTGTTGCTTGATCTTCAAAACTACCATCAACGGTTGTCACCTTAATGGTTGTTGTACCTTCATTCACTGCTGTAATAACACCGTTGGAAACCGTTGCTACATTGTTGTTTGATGAAGACCAAGTAACCCCTTTATTTGTTGCATTAGAAGGAACTACATTCGCAGTAATTGATTGTGTTTCTCCTTTGTTTAAGCTTACTTGATTAGTAGAAAGGTTTACTCCTGTTACTCCAACATCTGGAGTTTCTTCTCCCTCTCCTTCAACAATTTCAAAATTATCACAAACTGCATCGTTTGCAGACCAGAACCATAATCTGTAAGTAGCTTCTGTTGCTCCTGTGTTTACAGTAATACTTCCATTTGTGTAGTTCGTCGAATTGAATTCATAATTCTTAACTAATGTATTCGAAACGGCTTCGTTTAAACCAAAATAAGCTTTACCGCCTTGGCTTAATACTTTTCCATCTACAGAAATAGTATAAGTTGTATTTGCCTTTAATGTAATTATTTGAGCAACATTTCCGTTCGTTACTTGAGCAGCATAATTACCATTAGATACATTACTTTGAACAATAGAACTTAAACCGGAACCTGCATTCCAATAGTTCAATGAACCTTCTTCAAAACCCGGGTTACCAATATCACCAACACCTAATACAGGGTTGTTATTTGTACCTGATTTCTCCCAAACTCTTACATAGTCTACATACATTGTTGTAGGCATTCCTGGTAATTGAGCTTTAGCATCTGCATCAGTTTCAGGGTTTACTGCGTTGTTTCTGTTGTTATAGAACTCTACAAACGGCTTTCTTAACCCCAAAGATAAAGTAACGTTCATTGGACGATACCAATAAGTATTTGGTTTTCTTCCAACTTCAATACCATCAACATACCAAATGATTTCCGTCTCATTTACTTCACAACCATAAATATGGTAGTCTTCCGTCGGATCCCATGGTGCGCGGTACTTATTTAATTGCTCATCTGGATAAGCTTTTGGTCTTCTCCAAACGCCTTCATTACCTACTTTTACTACAGCATGAAGGTTATGGTCCATATCTCTGATATCATCCTGATGACCTTCGTACCAGTCAAATTGTTGTAATTCTACTACATCAATTTCACTATAAACTGTTTTTCCATTCCCTACTGAGTAATCAAAGTTTGAATACAACCAGAAAGATGGACAAACACCTTCACCGATGTCAGCACCTTTAATTTTTGCTTCGTAGTATCCATATGTAAAAGTCTGATACGATTTTAAAATACCAGATTTAAAATAGGTACCACCATCAGAAGCATTGTTAGGGTTCTGACGCATTGTTAACTCAGCTGCACCATTGATGATTTGTACATTCTGAGCATTGTCCCACTTCCATGCCGTGGTGTTTGGAAGGTTTCCTGTTCTGATCCACTTCGACCAGTCGGGTGTTGCTCCGTTGAATTCATCTGAAGCACTCCATTTAATTTCCCACTCATCGTTGGGATTTGACGTTTTGATTGGTTTTTGTGCATACGCACTTGAAGAGAGCACCAAACATAAAATGATTGATACCAGTTTTGCCCAGGCCTTGGGCAAATTTTCATTTAGTTGGTCTTTGATCATAATTTAGACGTCTTGATTATACAAGGCTATTCAGCTGGTTTACAAATAGCTACATGCACAATCGTGGTGAATAATTCATTTCAATGACAATTTATGGCTACATAGAAATTTTAAATAACTGATAATTACCCTCTTATAATCAATTCTTAACCTTTAGTTTTCACCATAAATAGAAAGCAAAAAAAGCAAGGTCATTACCAAAAAGTAACGACCTTGCTGTGCTTCATCAGTTCAATTATAACTATGGTCTCGGGTAGAAACGCATCAATTGAATATTATCAAGATAAATTACGTATGTTTCCTCACCTGTATGAGCAACTTTGATGATTAAGTTGAATTCATCCAATGGGTTGTTGACTGAGATTACATTATCAAATGTATACCATTGATTTTCATCTAAAGATCCAAATGGATGAGCAGCTTCTTGCCAATCTCCACCTCTGTTACTTAAGTGAATTCTAACGTTTGTTTCGAACCCACCAGAACCAGCTGCAGGAGATCCACCGTTTGCTTCAACAAATACATCATATGTCATCAACAGTTTGTTGTTTTCGTTTTCAGTAAAGTTGAACGTATGAGGTGCACCAGCTACATAAGTTGAAATTGCAGAAGCATTTGCTCCTGAACCACTAAATGGTCCTCTTGAGATTTTTAAACTAGAGCTTCCATCTGTTGCTTGAGCAGTAGAAGTTTCCAAAATATCTGGAACAAAACCACCTAACCAAGCTGGGTCTCCACCTACATATGAAGTCGCAGAGCTTTCAAAGCTATAGTTGTAATCCGATGCTTTTAATAGATCGTCTTCAACATGCACTAACTCTTCATCTTCGAATTGTGGTGCGATTGCTGCATCTTGCGACTCTAATTCAGTACCTGAATAAGTAACTAATACATCATCATCAGTATAAATCAATTCGCCATCGATTTCTAATAATACTGCACTTTCGTTTTGTGGATTAACAGCTGCAGCAGTTACTTCAGGAGTTAATGTAGCACCAGCAGCAGTAGTAATTTTCACTGTGAAATCTTCTTTGTTTACTGAATTAGCATTCAGACCTCTAGAGAAGATTACATTTACTTTTCTGTCTTCATCGTTGACAACCTTATCCAATGTAAGTGGTACCGACGAACGAACACACTTCACAAAATTCGCTACATATAAAGTATCTGAACTGTTTGGTTGAGGTCTTGTAAAGACTGGGGCAAAATCATAAGTTGCATCTAATGTTACATACTTTACATCGAAAGTACCATCTAAAGCACTTTGTTCTAATAACTCAGCGCCAAAGAATTCACCTGCTACCACAGTTGGATTACCTTCTGCAGTGTATGTAAAACGTAATACACTACCAAATGGAATCTCTGTTGGTGTTTCAGGAGTCATGCTTACTTCATCTCCTAAAGTACCATCAAGATTAACGATGTTGGCTTTGATTGTCTGTAACTGAACTGCAGGCATTACCGTAACGATAATTGTAGTATCAAGAACATTTGTCTCTCTTGCAGTAGTTTCAGTACCTACATAAGCATTGTTTTCGAATTCTTGGTGTAAAGTCACCTCCCATTCTCCAACCTGAGGGAAAACACCTCTTACCTGTGCATCTTCAGGGTTACCTTCCATTATTGTACCTTCCTCTGGGAAGATCCATTCTCTTGAAACTACACCTTGAGAAACATCAGCAAAATCAATATGCTGATTCATATTAATGATGTTCTCGTTGGCAGCTTGCGATATTTTTAGAACACTGTGACTAGGAACTTTAACCACAGGTTTGTTTTCATCTTCTCCACATGCACTTAACAGAAGTGCTATCAAAGCGAAAAGACTAAATCTTAAATCTTTAATTGTACTCATTATTGTGATGTTTAGAGTGCTTCGTTCGATTGAACTTCAGCAGATGGAATAGGGAAATAATCGTGTCTTTCTGAGTCGTAGAAGTTGTAGTTGTTTACAAAATCTGGACGAACTCTACCTTCGATATAAAGAGGTCCTTGAGTAGGGTTTTCACCTGCTTCTAATCTGATTACCTCATCGTTGTGATGACTAGTAAATACCTCTTTTACAATACCCCATCTAATAAGGTCTCTCCAACGAGTATTCTCATAAGCTAACTCTAATGGTCTTTCTACCATTCTTAAGTGAGTTCTTACATTTTCAACACTTGCAGGAACTATTTGGTAATTACCATGCAACTCTCTACTAACATGTAATTGAGGAATACCTCCATCATTAGCAATGTAATCTGAAAGCGTTACCACACCTGCTCTCTCTCTCACTTTGTCGATATATTCGATAGCTACTGTTAAGTTACCTTCACCTTCAAGCATTGCTTCAGCATACATTAAGTATACATCCGATAATCTCATGTGCTTGTAATGAATTGATGATCTCCATTCAGGATCTTCAATATCTAAGTGGTACCAGTTAGCGTATTTCTTCACATAAGAAGACTCACCAAAGTTCCATCTTCTTGGAACATCTGCTTTTAATTTCTCTGCAGTTTGGTTGTAGTATAAACCTTCAGCATCTCTACCTGCTAATGTCGCAGTATATCTTGGAGAGTGTGCTGTAGAACCTGACACTGAATCTGCTGCAAATAACTCATGAGCCCAATAAGTACCCATTAATACTTGCCATCCTCCTAAAGAGTAAGGACCGTACCATCTTGCTAAAGCGTTAGATTCCGCTCCTGAAGAATCATCGGTATCATCAACATAACTTGTGTTAGCTGCACCTTCGTTTACTGAACCGTCAAATGGAACTTCCATAATAGACTCTGAAGTATAGATATAGTCATGTCTAAAGTTATCACCATAGTTTGGTAGTAAGCTATAAAGACCTGAATCCATTACTTCCTTGAATTCTTCAGCTGCTTTCGCCCAATCCTTGTTATATAAATATACTTTACCTAACAATGTATTGGCCATACCCCAAGTAGCTTTACCTAAAGAAGCTTCTTCTCTTGTAAGAGGTAAATTTTCAATAGCATACTCCAAATCAGGAATAATTACTTGGTTGTTTACCTCTTCCATTGGAGACAATGGAATATTGTGATTCTGTGTTGTTGAAGAAGTTCTAATTACAGCCTGACCGTAAGTATTTACTAATTCAAAGTAGAAAAATGCTCTTAGGAATCTTGCTTCTGATAAAAGTTCAGTTTTTCTCTCATCAGTAAGTGCTTCCATTGTAGGAATGTTATCAATTACTTGATTACATCTAAAGATACCATTGTAACATTCTGCCCACTTGTTGAATACAGGAGTATCGTTATCAGAAATTGAGAACTCTGTATAAGGGAAGTGTCTTACCCAGTCGTTAGTACCACCCATATCACTACGTATCATTTCGTAAGTTAGGTTACCACCACTAATCGATTGGAATTGTAATGCTCCGTATGCTGCTGTTATTGCGCCTTCCGCGTCTGCTTCTGTTTGCCAGAAGATCTCGTCAGTAATTGCATTTGGGTTCCTCTTGTTTAAAAAATCGTCATGGTTACAAGAAGAAAATAGCAAAGACAATGCAACTACTTTGAGCTTGAGTATATTTTTTAAAGTATTCATCTGTATTATACTTTTTAAATTAGAAACTTAGTTGTGCACCGATTAAGAATTGTCTTGATACAGGGTAGTTACCTCTATCTACACCTCTCATTAATAAACCATCACCACCAACTTCTGGATCATAACCAGTATACTTTGTGAAAGTGAAAGGGTTTACTGCTGATACATAAATTCTTGCTTTAGAAATACCTGCTGCGTTGTTGATTACTCTACTTAAATCATAACCTAAAGTCATTGTTCTAATTCTAAAGTAAGAACCATCCTCAATCCATCTGTCAGAAAATGCTCTTACATTTTGATCTTGTCTGTTTAATGATAAAGGAATATCTGAGTCAGGGTTTTGAGGACTCCACATACCTACTAAATCAGCGTGTCTTGCTTCTGCGTAAGCATAAAGTTTTGCACCGTTAATGATTTCTGCTCCATGAGAATAGTAACCCTGAATGAAGAAATCGAAACCTTTGTAACCTAATGTTGCTACAATACCTGATTCAAAATCTGGCATACCTGAACCAGCATACACTCTATCGTTATCATCAATAGTACCGTCACCATTTTGGTCCACATATCTAATATCACCTAAACGAGCATTAGGGTTGATTGCTTCTTGGTAAGCTACTAATTCCTCTTCAGTCTTGATTACACCGTCAGTTTGTACTAGGAAGAATGATGCTGCTTCGTATCCTTCTGCCATAAATGTAGTGTAGTCCATCCAACCGTGAGTAAGTGATGGTCTACCACCTGGATAACCTCTCTCAACACCATTTAAACTAGTAATAATGTTCGTATTTTTAGTGAAAGTCATACCAAGGCTATAGTTTAAACCATACTCCGTTTGGTTCTTGTAGCTTAATGATAATTCAATACCTTCGTTGGTCATATCACCAGCATTCAATGTCATTGTTCTGTAAGTCTGAATCTCTGAATCAGGTCTTGTTAAGTTAACACCTGCTGATAAAGGAAGTTGTTGACCTAAGATCATGTCTTTCTTATCGTTTTGATAAACGTCTGCAGTAAACTGTAAACGATCGTTGAACATGTTCATGTCGATACCAATGTTTTTCGCTACACTAGTCTCCCAAGAGATATTCGGATTCGAGAATCTTCTTTGCGTTAAACCAGGAGTTAATACTTTACCTGAACCGTAGATATAGTTAACACCTTGCTCGATTACTGTTGATGCGATATAAGGGTTGTTACCTACTCTGTTGTTACCTAACTCAGCATAACTTGCTCTTACTTTCAATCCGCTGATCCAATCTACATTGAAGAAGTTTTCTCTATCAATATTCCAACCTAATGATACACCTGGGAATACATCAAATCTGTTCTCAGGGTTAAACTGTGAAGTACCGTCTCTTCTTAATGATACTGAGAATAAGTACTTACTGTCATAGCTATATTGGAATCTACCCATCATACCTACTAATGCTGTTTCGTTTAATCCACCTGTAGGGTTTGAAACTGAAACTGCTGCACCTGGAACTTGAACATCGTTATTACCATTTTCAGCAAATGTCATGTTAAGACCTGTAGTTCTGTTAGTATACTGCTCAAATGAGTAAGTACCAGTGAAGTTTAAGTTGTGCTTACCAAATGATTTGCTATACGTTAAGATATTTTCTAATGTATATCTTTGGTTCCATACATAATCATCGTTTAATCTTGCCTGAGGTCTAGAAGCTGTAGGGTTGTAGTTTCCGTTATAATCCAAAACAATATATTTTGGTTGGAATTGTGATCTTGTAGAATTAAAGATGTTACTACCCGCTCTAACTTGGTATGTTAATCCTTTTACAAACTCATAAGATGCATTGAAAGCAATGTTTAATCTTTTGATGTTTTCTAAGTCAGTGTTTGATAAGATACCTGATAAGTAACTATAAGTAATCTCATTTTGATCTGGAACTTGAATCACATCACCATTTGTAGGGATATCTTCAATAGGAGTATTCCAAGGTCTTTGTCTTAAGGCTTGCTCATATAGACCCCATGGCTCTCTTTGTCTGTTTTCGTTTTGGAAACCAATCGAAGTAAATAACTTGAATTTATCCTTATTGATTGATCCTGTTAATCTAGTCGCTAATCTTTCGAAACCAGAGTTAATCAAAATACCTTCTTGGTTAAAGTAGTTGACGTTAGCGTTAACTAATAAATCACCTTTTCCTGATGATACGTTTAATTCATAGTTTTGAATTGAAGCGTTATCATTCTGGATAGTGCTGATAAAATCTGTATTATTTTCTAATGCTCTTGGGTTTACTGCTAAAACTGAAGATTCAATACCTGTTGCTTGAGCTCTTAACTCATCGTAGTAGAATTGTTGGTGAGTATCCATTAATTCTGTACCTGAAGTAATGTTTTGAACACCACCCCATGCTGTAAAATCTACTTTTACTTTTCCTGGATCACCTGTTTTTGTTGTGATTAAGATTACACCGTTTGATGCTCTAACGCCATAAACCGCTGCAGATGCACCATCTTTTAAGATATCAATTGACTTGATTTGAGAAGGAGCAATATTTGGATTTCCTTGGTAAGGAATACCATCTACAACATATAATGGCTCTCTTGATCCTGCTAATGAACCTACACCTCTAATTTGGATGTTTGCTGCTTCACCTGGAGCACCACTAGCAGCCTGAACGTTTACACCTGCTACTTGTCCTTGTAATGCTGATCCTAAATCCGGAGTTGGAACTTTTTCTAAAGCTTCAGATCCTACATTGTTTACAGCACCTGTTACTTCTTTACGCTTTTGAGTACCATAACCTACTACAACTACTTCTTCTAGTAATTCACGGTCCTCTTCTAATTCGATATCAAATGTAACACTCGATCCAACCTCTTTTTCTTGAGTCAGATAACCAATATAACTGAACACTAGTATATCTTGTTTTTGCACAGTGATACTAAAGTGTCCATCAAAATTTGTTACTGTACCGTTTGTAGTTCCTTTAACAACAACATTTACACCTGGTAAAGATTGTCCAGCACTAACAACAGTACCACTTACTATTACTTCTTGAGCAAAAGCTGAAGTAAATACCGCAAATAATAGTAGTACTGACAGGCAATACTTTGGTATTATTGGTGGCTTCATATTTAGTTTACTTGAGAATAACATAACTTGAAACTTTAATGAATAGAATAGAAAAGAGCTTCCTAGGTCAAACTCTTTAAAAAAATAGAGTTGAAGAATTTGTTTCTTACATTACAATATTAGCCAAGTATTGACTCTGCTTATGTGTAAGAATTACCCTTTAGTTGCACTTATTTAACCTGTGTGATTCTGAGTGGTAAATTTTATTCATAATTGATACTTATGATCCATAAAACGACAAAAAAAGTACCCATAAACTCAAGGCTTAATGGGTACTCCAATTCAATTAAACTTAATTTATTCTACTGATTCACACCATTTAGAGACAAAATCCCCCAGGTGAAGCTAAGACGATAATGTTGTTTAGACATTTTATATTTGTCTTGTGTAACGGATAGTGTTCCTCCTATCCCTGCCTGCTGGCAATGAATATTTAATGTATAGAAATTATCTTCTTCTAGCTCATACTGGTGTCGAGCTGTTTTAATTTTATCTTTTGAATAAGGCCATACAGAAAATTCAAAGCTATCCTCTGATGCGATTTTCACTCCACCTTTACTCTTCGATGAAGTTAATTTAAGCCACTTCGTCTGTGTACGATTACCATTCTCTTGAGGCTTCACATAAGGATAAAAAGCATCTGCTGTGTTAAAGCGATACACGCCCATATTCACTGCTCTTTTTCTATCTGAATAGGATTCAAATGGACCATTTCCGTAGTATTGCAAAGCATCCATTTCTTTGGATACTCCTGCAGTCATACCAATAAGAATAGCATCAGGAACGCCTTCCTTCTTTTCAAGCTCTAGGTTAACACTAAGCTGATCATTAACCAAAGCATAGGAAATGTTGATCTCTACCTGATCTTTCAGCTTTTTTGTCACAATCACTTTACCATTTTCCTTTTGTACTTTCTCAGAAGTCCATTGGTCTTCGATGGATCCCCAATACTCTCCCGATTTTTTCATCGGTCTAAAACTAATACCTCTAACATCATTATCAATTGGAGGTCTAGTAAAGTTAAGTTGTAACGGTTGGTACAGCTGTTCAATACCCTTATACTGGTAAGAGATGACCTGACCATTTTCTTTACTTACCTTAATCAGTACGTCATTACCTTGAATACTGAAAAATGTATCTTCTTCTTGAATTGTTCCTGTTGTCTTTTTCTTCTTCTTTTGCTTCGCTGCTTCTTGAATTTTCAGTTGTTCTTGAGCCAACTGATGTCCTTTTGCACACCATAATTGATCTTTGCTCTCAAACATTCCAAAATTCAACCAATAATCCTTATTCCCTTTTCGCTCTATACTGTCAAGAGGAATTGTAAAGATCAAGGAATCTCCTGCAGGAATATTTAAAGTAACTTCAGAAGCTCTAACCACTCTTCCTTCCTCTTGAATTTCATAAGAGAAAGTATATTCGGAAAGGTTTGTAAAAGCATATCGGTTATAAATCACCACTTCTCCTTTAGCAACATCCGACCATCTCACCTCAATAGGTTGAAATGTATACTTCATCTCCAATGCATGAGGATGTGGATTTAAATAACTATCAAAAACACCATTAATACAGAAGTTTTCATCATTAGGTACATCTCCAAAGTCACCTCCATAAGCTAAAAAGTCTTGGCCATTTTCAGTTTGGTTGATCAAACCTTGGTCTCTCATATCCCAGATAAACCCACCTACAAGATTTGGTGTCTTTCGGATATAATCCCAATAGTCTCCCAATCCGCCCATAGAATTACCCATAGCATGCATGTATTCACATAGAATAATAGGTCTCTGGATATTTTTATTCGTAGACAAATGTACTATTTGTGCATAGTTTGGATACATTCTACTCACAACATCTACAAAAGATGGGTCTGTTGGATTCGCCATAGAAGGCCAGTTTTGAGAAGTATACCCTACATTATCTCCTTCTTTATATTCAGGATGTGTTGGGTCTCCTTGTGCTCCTTCATAATGAACAAATCTACTCGGATCAAAATCCTTAATCCAACCTGCTGCTGCTGCAAATGCAGGTCCAGTCCCCGATTCGTTACCTAATGACCAAGAAATAACACATGGTTGATTTTTATCTCTTTCAACCATTCTTGTGATTCTACTCATCATTGATGGTACCCAAGAAGGTTGATATGGAATGTAACTACCTAAATGATGACATTCTATATTTGCTTCGTCCATCACATACAACCCGTACTTATTACATAATTCTAAAAAATAGGGATCATTTGGATAATGAGACGTTCTTACTGCATTTACATTAAAGCGTTTTAATAACTGAACTTCTTCTTCAAGGTCCGCTCTGCTAATTGCTTTTCCTTTTGTTGGATGATGATCATGACGATTCACACCCATAATTTTCACAGGTTGATTATTCACCAACAGTGCATTTTCTGCATTGAAAGTAATCTCTCTAAAGCCAATCTTATGACTTCTTGACTCTATGACCTTACCTGATTTATCCTTTAATGAAAGAACTAAAGTATATAAATAAGGTGTTTCTGCAGTCCATAAATGAGGTTGAACTACTGTCGATTCTAACAAAGCAAATTTAGGCAAGTCCCTTGGAGGCCATCTTTGCTCATAAATTTTCTTTGCTCCAACCGACAGTTCGTTATCCAACACCATTTTATTTTCCTCATCAAATAACTTGGCTGTTACCTTGTAATTCTCTAATTGCGATGGAGAATCTTCTACCCATAATTCAGGTCTAATCTTCAGCTTCGCCTTTGTAAAATCATTATTGAAATCAGTTTTTACATAGAAATCATTGATAGATATTTTAGGTTGAGCAAGTAACATCACATCTCTGTGTATACCACTTAAACGCCACATGTCCTGATCTTCTAAGTAACTTCCATCACTATAACGGTAAACCTGAACGGCTACCTTATTTTTTCCTTCTTTTAAGAAGTTTGTGATGTCAAATTCTGCTGCCAAGCAACTTCCTTGAGAATAACCTACTTTTTGTCCATTTACCCATACATAGAAAGCAGAAGTCACTCCACCAAAGTGAAGAATAATCGATTGATCTTTCCATTCTTTAGGCACTTTAAACTCTCTGAGATAAGACCCTACTGGGTTCTCTCTATATATTTTAGGAGGTAATGGAGGTGTCGGCCCTTTCCAGTCATATACCAATGTAGTATCTAAGATATTTGGTGTGAAAGGATAGGTGATATTCGTATAAATCGGTTGACCGTACCCTTTCATTTCCCAATTAGAAGGCACCTCTATGTCATCCCATTTCTTCCCATCGAAATCAACATTCATAAAGTGTTCAGGCTTTTCCTCCACTTTAGGAACAAACTTAAATTTCCATGTTCCATTTAGAGAAAGCATTCTTGATACCTCTCTATTACCTTCAAGAGCATCTGATTCATTTTCAAAAGAATATGAAGCCACTCTTGCTGGTAATTTATTGATTTCAAAAACATGTTCATTTTCCCAATCTACCTGTGCATGACAGACAAAAGCAGAAAATAAACTCACAGAAAGAAGAAAGATTGCTTTTTTCATCATCAGTTAAACCTTATAACTTCAATAATCTTTTCGTATATACTTTCCCTCCGATGTTTACTTTTACGATATAAACACCATTTGTTAACGATCGTACGTCTACTTCAGTATTAGGAGTAATACTACTTTCCAACACCACGTTGCCTGTTGGGTTTAAAATAGAAATATCTACCGGTCCTTGAATTCCTTTTAGTCTAAAAGAAGAAGACGTTGGATTCGGGTATAATTCAATATTTTGTCCTAAATCGATATCACTAGACGTAATTTGATCAACAATCTGAAGGTCTTTGATTGATGTCGTTAAAGTAATTGTTTCTTCTTCATTTTCTGTAGAAGTGAAAGAAGCTGTTATTTCATAATAATGTCCGTCATCCAATTCCGATGTATTTTTCACATTTTGGATATTGATTAGAGAAGCAGTTTCCCCTGCAGCCTTACCAACTATTAGTGCTTGTGATTTCCCTACTACTTCAACAGACTCTCCATTTTCATCCATCTCATGTAATTCAACTTCAAGGTTTGAAGCCGCAACAGAACCACTTCCTGCATCAAAATATGAAATAAAATTAATGCCATCAGCTTTCGCAAATTCAACATTCGAGTACTGATCTTTATCCGCATAAATTTGAGATTTTGCTTTCCAAACTCTCACATACTGACAAGCCATTTCTGTAGGAAACCCTACAGTAGTTGTAGAATCTGGAACGGGACGTCTTGAACCGTCTTCAATATATTCCACAAATGGAGCTCTAAGACCCATTGACACAGTAATATGCATTGGTAAATGCCAGTACAAGTTTTCTTTACGTCCTCTTTCAACACCATCCACATACCAGAAGATAGAATCCACTCTACTTAATACACCATAAGTGTGATAATCTTCTCTAGGGTCAAAATCTGCAATCCACTTATTTTGTGCAATTTCTGGTGTTTTATGAGGTCTGATTTGAATCAACTCACCATTTTCTCTAGCAACAGCGTGAAGGTTCATATCGATGGCTTCAGGTCCTTCCCAATCGTTGTTTTCAAAATCCCACTCTCTTTGTGTTAACTCTACAACATCGATTTCTGAATATTTGGCTTGTCCATCTTCAGTTGGATCAGGTTGGTTGATACTGTATAACCAGAATGCTGGAGATACACCAGGAAACCTATCTGCTCCTTTTATCTTTGCCTCAAAATAACCGTAAGTAATCGTTCTATTATTTCTAATAATTCCCGATTTGTAATATAATTCTTGATTCGAACCATAGTTTGTATCTCTTCTATGAGTCTCTTGAATCATTTTTATTTTCAGCTCATTATCTTCTACATAAGCTAATGAAGGCTCCCAAGACCATACTCCCCAATCGTTCGGATCATTTTCCCACTTTTGAGTATCTAACGATTCAAATTCATCAGATTGGTTGTCATCTAACTCCCATTCTAAATGTCCATGAGAAACAGGAGTTTGTGCAGAAATATGGTTTGTGAATGCTGCTATCATTAAAAATAACAGCAGCATTTTTGTTCGTTTGTTTTTCATTATTCTAGTTTAGTTTGTAATTGTCCATTCTATCGATATCATATTTTTCGAATTGTCTTTTTAGCTGCCACAATGGACGTTCTAAAGTCAATTCCCACTCGTACAGTAGTTTAAAAAGTTCTCTCACTTTTTCTTTTTCGACGTAAGCAAGGTTGTTTTTCTCAGAGATGTCTTCTTTGATATTATACAACTCGGCTGGTCTATCTGAGTATCTTATTAATTTCCAGTCACCACTTCTTACAGCCGCTCTCGTTTCTTTTTTCCAGAATAGATTTTCATGTGGTGCTGCAGTATTTTTACCATTGATATATGGCATTAAGTTCACACCGTCTACGTTCACTAGATCTTTTACATCTCCGCCACCTGCAGCATAGAAAGTTGGAAGTAAATCGAAAGTACTTACAGGAAAATCAAACGATGTGTTCTTTTTGATTTGCCCTTTCCAAGACATTAAGAATGGTACTCTAATTCCTCCTTCTAAATGATTTGATTTTGTTCCTGATAATGGGAAGTTAATTGATCCATTCTTATCTGATGGACCACCATTGTCGTTAGTATAGACTACAATTGTATTTTCAGTTAATCCTAATTCTTCTAGTTTATCTAATAATTTACCAGATGCTCTATCCATAGCCCAAGTCATAGCTGCTAATTCTTTTCGCTTACCATGTAAATTGGGAAACCTTTTCAGATCCTCTTCAGTAGATTCCAATGGGGTGTGCACAGCGTTATAAGACAAGAAGATAAAGAAAGGCTCGTCTTGATTTTTCTCTACAAACTGAATCGCCTCATCAGCAAAAATATCTGTTGCATAACCATCTGGCTCTTCGTAGTTACCAAAGTTTCTTTCCATCTTTTTATCTGGGTGTGGAAACTTATCATAAGCAAAGTAGCTTCTGTCACCACCTCTGAAACCATAAAATTCATCAAACCCTCTTTTATTTGGATGGTATTTATCAGCATCACCTAAGTGCCACTTTCCATAGAAAGCAGTTTTGTAACCTAATTTCTTCATGTAGTCACCCATTGTCTTTTCATCCAACGGTAAGCCCATGTCCACATCTAATAATTTTGACGACTCACTCATGTAGCCCGGTACGTTGTTTTCCTCGTATCCGAACTTTTGTTGGTACTGACCAGTAATTAAACCTGCTCTTGAAGGTCCACATACCGATGCAGTCACATACCCTTGTGAGAATATTAAACCGCTTTCTGCAAGTTTATCCAAGTTAGGCGTTTTAATTTCTTTACTTCCATGAAAACCAAAGTCTGCATATCCGCCATCATCAGAGAAAATCAGAATGATATTAGGCTGTTTTTTATCCTGTGCATACAGCTGGTCGATAGATAACAGAATAAAAAGAGTGAAGATCCAATATAATTTCATATGTAATACTTTTTATTTTTCAGATGAAAAAATTTATAATAATTGTAATATTCTTTCGATATATAGCTGATTTAAAGAAGAGTAATAGTGATGATTACATAGCCATTCTGTATTCCCTTGGTGTTTTACCAATGATCATTTTGAATTGCTTATTGAAGTTCGTGATCGAATTAAATCCTACTTCATAACATACATCAGAAATCTGATAATTTTTCTGTACTAATAATCTGCTAGCATTTCTAATTCTAACTTCATTCAGGTATTGTTTGAATGACTTATTAGTTACTTTCTTAAAGAATCGACAAAACGAGTTGGATGTAAGGCATGCAATGTCTGCTATCTCTTGCAAGTCGATATCCTTCTCATAATTATCAGAAATATATTTTAATACTCTGTCTAATCTCTCTTTATTAGAATCACCTTGTTGTCTCATATCTGATGTTGACAACTGATGAATACATTTTGAGTTGGCTAGTTTTAATAATAAGCTCAATAAGAAAATATTCTTTTCAGCTGAACTTAATTGTTGACAGTTCATCAATTCCTTCTCCAAAGATTTTCCAAACTCTTTAGAAAAAGAGATTCCGTATTTTGAATCACTTAACATCTCATTGATACAAGCAAACACTGGATTATCAAAAGTGTTTGGTCCCATAAAAGACTTATCAAATTTGATCACAAGGTTGCACATCTTTGTACAGTCATCATTGTTCTTCCAAAGGTGTGGAAGATTAGGACTGATCAAAACCAATTGACCACTTTCAAAACTTGAAACATGATCCCCTACAAATCTCACCCCGCTGCCTTCCTTTATATATATAAGTTCATACTGTTGGTGGTAATGCCAAATTGTTTCGTGACAAGGTTCGTTTTTCTGAGCAATAGTGATAGCGTTGTTTACTTGTTTTTCAGTGTCTTTAAATACTAATCTCATAACTTCGAAAATTTAATTCTCTTATTAGAGAAGGTGTGTGATAATTCATTTCAAATAGTCAAATAAAAAGCGGCTAGTGTTTTATGCTTTTCATTTCAAAAAATCATTGTTGACATTGTAAAACTCACACTTAAAACTGAGGAAGTATTTAAATTACGTATCAAAAATGTTGTTTTCGGTGTCATTTTGCGTCCAAAAACAGCATTTAAAGCATATGAGACTAATATTTACATTTGTGATACTAATGGAGACATTATTAGCATCATTTCTTCATGGATTTTTATTCTGATCAGATATTGTCCAAAAAAAAACCTTATCGCTACCAAATAGCGACAAGGTTTTTATAGTATAATGTTCCTCTCTGAGACGAAAAACATCAGTAATATTCTTATGTTTTAAGTGATTCTTTATCCTTTATTCATGGTATCTACACTAGCAGAATACTTACCTGGTGTAACACCATACTGTTCTTTGAATAATTTACTGAAGTGTGTCCTATTCTTGAAGCCTGTTAATATCACAACATCGTTTACAGTATTCTTCTTATCTAATAGAAACTCCGCAGCTTTCTTAAGTTTGAAGGAACGTATAATATCCTGTGGAGTAGAATCGGTAAGGGCTTTTATTTTCCTAAAGAACTGACTTCGACTCATCATCAACTCTCTTGAGAATTCCTCTAAATCAATATTCTCATTTGAGAGATTATCTTGTAATAGTTTAGACAAACCATCTAAGAACTGCTGATCGCTGTCTGATATTTTCTGTTTAGAGATTGGTAATGGCACCTCAGATTTTAAGCGTTCCTGTATCTTGCTTCTGTTATTTAAGATGTTTTGTATGGTAGCAACAAGCTGTTTCATCTCAAATGGTTTTGTAAGATAAGCATCTGCTCCAACCGACATCCCTTCTATCTTTTCATCACTAGAAGATTGTGAAGTAAGTAACACCACAGGTAAATGACTGGTCTGTAGATCGTCTTTTATTTGTCTACACATTTCAAGACCATTCATCTCTGGCATCAATATATCACTGATAATAAGACTTGGCCACTCTTCTTCCAAAGCCTTAATACATTCCGCTCCGTTATTAAATGTCTTTACTCTGTAATGCTGAGAAAGAACATTAGAGACAAAATTTCTCAGATCAACATTATCTTCAGCATAAAAGATCAAACTATCTTTATTACGACCATCTTTAGTAATAAAAGATAAGTCCATGTTTTCATTCACAATTCGTTGCTTCTGATCATGGTCTTCCTCTTGTAATACCTCTTCTAATCTTAATTGACTTGGAGCATCTTCCTCAACTACACCCACTGGCAATGTAATTTCAAATTTGGTTCCTTTTCCTATTTCACTGCTTACTTGAATTTTACCCTTATGTAGGTCAATAATCATCTTAGATAATTCTAGACCGATACCAGAACCCACAGAATAAACTTCTTTCTCATCAGATTGGTAGAACCTTTTGAAGACATGCTTCTGATCTTCTTTAGATATTCCGAAACCTGTATCCTCAATACTAAAACATAGATCCTCTCCCGAGAAAGAGTATGATATTGTAATTTCGTCACCTTCTTTTGTAAATTTAAAGGCGTTATTCAATAAGTTATTGATAACCATCTCAAGTTTACCCTTGTCAGCGCGTATGGTTAGTTGATTTGTTTCTCCTACCAGATTTAACTTCTTATTAGAATTAATTGCCAGTTGTTCAAAATCCTTTTTTACGTCAGTAATCAAATGTGTAAAGTCAAAAGCAGCTATTTTCAGTTTTAATAAATTTTGATCTGCCTTTCTCACTTCATGAACTTGATTTACTAATTGAAGCATCTTCTTCGATTGACGTTGAATCAAATCAATATGTTCATAGGCATCTTTGTTGTTCTCGAACATGTTCCTCAAAACATTAATAGGTCCATTAATTAATGTAAGAGGAGTTCTGAACTCATGAGAGATATTCATAAACAATTTCAACCTAGCCGCATCCAATTCTTTTAAACGAGAACTTTCTAAATGCTCTAATTTAAGCTTATAACGAAGCGACTTGAAACGTAATAAAATACCTATGCCAATACTTAATACCAATAAGAAAACAAACACATAAAAGATCTTAGCAAAAGTGGTATTCCACCATGGTTCTCGTATTTGTATTTTTAGGCTTTTTACGGCAGACCATTCGTTGTTTGCGTTCGATGCCTGAGCTTCAAAAGTATATTCACCAGCAGGAAGAAGGTTATAAGTGGCTATCTTATCTTTTGAAGAAGTGACTCTCCAAGTCGTTTCCTTTGGTAGCAACCTATAACGTAAGTTATGAGTATTGGCATTTCTAAAATGAAGAGAGATCAATTCAATACCTAATGAGTTTTGATCGTGATTTAGCTTAATTTTAGCCGTTTCATTCAACCTCTTTTTTAAAACTCCTTCTTCATCGTTGGCAGTAATATTCACTTTTGCGTTATGCACTCTTAAATCCCCAAATAATAACTGAGGTTGTTCTGAGTGATATTTAACAGCATATGGATCAAAATAACATAGGCCATTATTTCCACCAAAGACCATCCTATCATTTGAAAGTTTTGTGGAGGTAACTTCGAATGATGCCGGAACAATCCCTTCGTTAGTGGTGAAATTGATAATTTTCTTTGTGCGCGGATCTACTTGGTTAATGCCTCTATTTGTGGCTACCCAAAGGCGATTTCCTTTATCAAATTCTATTGACATCACATCATTATCATCCAACCCATCCTTTTCTGTGATCTGATCAAAAGAAAATAAGCCGTTTGATTCATTGATTTTAATCAATCCTTTCTCTAATACACCAATCCATAGTTCATCATTCAATGTACGGCGAATACATGTTACGGAGTTTTCATAGATGGAAATCTTATTATCCTTATCACGAATTTCTGTGACTTCGCCACCATCAGATAAGCTTTGATCATTTCTATATTTAAATCGAATCAGCCCTTTGCCATTAGTACAAATCCATAATACATCGTCTTTTGGATCTGCATAAAGCATATTCACCAATAAATTGATATCATAACTGATATCTCCTAAATCTTCAACAAAATCAATATTTTTAATTTCCCCTTGGGTATCTAGTTGAATTCTATAGAGTCGATCCAACCCTGCCAACCAAATATTTCCATGTCTATCGGTAGTAAATGCTCTAGCCCCTTCATCGATAATTTCCGGAATGTTTTTCACCTGTTTCCAATCAGAAGACAAATTTTTCATTCGGAAAATCCCTTTTCTTCTACTTCCTCCCCAAATTGCTCCAAACTGATCTCTTGTAACTCTAGAAATTCTCTGGTTATTGACTTTTGGATGTTCAAGATTAATGATCTGCTGTGTTCTTAAATCAACAACCTTATTTTCATTGGCATTTAAGGTGATGTAAACTTTATCAGGACCAAAAGGTAAAATATTAAGTACTTGTGACGATCGATTTTCACTATACTTCTCTTTTAAAGCCGAATATTTAAAAGTAGGTTGTTCATTAAAGAACTGGAAAAATCCCTGATTAAAGCTACCAATCCACCCGCCCTTGTTTGTAAGGGCAATACTACTTAAACGCGTAAAATCATCCCTGAAGGTATGGAAAACAATACTTTGCCCGATATTTTTAACGTAAGATGGAGAAGGTATTAAAGCAACTTTATTATTATTTTTCATGAGCCAAAGCTCCCCTTCATCACTCAACTTTAATTTAGAAAACTTCTGATTATCAAGAACTTTAGAGACAAATGAGATGGATTTACCCTCTTTATTATAGTTAAATACATATAGATCGAAATAACTAAGAGCATAGATCTGCTTGTTACCATCGAACGTCACATCAACACAATATTCTAATTGTCCACCTAATATATATATCTTCCGTCCTGTAAATGGATCAAATTGGATTAAGCCCCTGTTTGTTGCTAATAATATTTGGTCATCAACAAAATGAGAGATCTTAAATGTCTTATAATTTTTATTCTCAATTTTAAGAGGGTGTACCTTTTTTTCTAAAGCATAAGTGGTCTTATTAAACATCAATAAGTCACCAAGAATAGTATTACAAATGATGTAATTCTCTGTTTCCTCTATATCATTAATTGGAGTATTCTTTGTCTCTTCTAGTTCGTATAAACTTTCAAAACGATCTTCTTCGTATCTGTATAGTGTTATGCCTTTCTCTGTTCCTATAATGATGTTGTTCTTTGAGTCTTTGAACAGAGTTGTAATTCTATTACTCCCTAAGGCAGGAAAGTCCTCCTTAAAAAAAGTTTTGAACTCATAACCATCATATAGATTAAGACCTTTAAAAGTCCCTATCCACACAAAACCTTGATGATCTACCTCTAAGGACGTTACACCAAAGTGAGAAAGTCCTTCATTATAAGTAAGATGATTTGAGATATTTATACTTCTATCATTACCAAAAGCAGCAAGAGAAGTAATCATCATTATAACACAGGTAATTACAAATATGACGTATTTAATCATTGATTTCGACAGTGAAAAAATCATATTATATCTGAAGAATAAAGCAAACGCTCGTCTAGAATAAAAAATATATCAACCCTCTAAAGCAGTAGAGTTTGACCCCAAATATGAATATAAAACATATTTCTCTTAAAAATAGGTTGAGGTACACATTCGGTAATTTTTAATCATAATTTGGATAAGAATAAGGAAGAAAAATTCGTGAGTTTAAAAGTACTTTGTAATTAAGGATTATTGTTATTATCAAATTTTAAGCTTTCTATAAATATGTATAGACTGACAATCGTCATGCTTGTCATTATTCACCTGATGGGTTGTAAACAGAACCATCAACAACAAATAACGAAGAGTGTGATACAAAAAGAACTACTTCCGTTTATATTACAATCAAGTACCCTCCCTCAGTACTGGCAACTCAACCATAAGTTAAGTGATGAGTTTAATAGCACTACTATTGATACGGCCAAGTGGAACGTTCAAGGTGTAAATAACTATAGTAATAATTGGAAAGGTAATGCCCCTTCACAGTTTAAACATAGCAATATATATCTAGATAGTGGAATTTTAGTGATTCAATCCGCTTGGGACCCCAACTATAAATTTTCTGAGGCGAAGTATAATGGCATCGCTTATGAAAATGTAACAACAGGCAAGATCTTAAGTAAGCATGATATCACTCATGGGTTTATTGAAATAAAGGCTAAAATCCCACCTTCTAAAATTTCTAATATCTTTGGTGTTAAAGGGCAATTCAATGAGTTTCAAATCTTTGAACAATATGAAAGTAACTTCTCATCACCACAACAATCCTTAACTTTAAATTCTATACAGTTAACTCAACAACCCATTTTTAATAAGGTAAATATCTTTAATTTACCTTTGGAAGTAGCACTTAGTAATGATTTCCATATTTATGGCTGTGAATGGAATGCCCATGAAGTAAAGTTATATTTTGATGGGAAACTAATATATAAGACTCAGAAAGATCAACTGTTATGGTCTAAGCTCAATAATACATTAAAGTTATATGCAAGTTCGGAAACGAACCATAAAAAAGGATTACCAAATGAGACTGATTTACCCTCATACTATGAGATAGATTATATCAGAGTGTGGAATCCAACTTCATTTGCAAGCAAGTAGATTAGTAAAACGGAATATATATAAATAAAAAAAGGTCGTACCATTTGGTCGACCTTTTTTGCTTGTATCTAAAATGCTTTGTTAAAATGTAATTGTTTAAATAGATGTGTAATTTCTTTCGTTTGCTTTATTCTGTGTTCAATATAATTATACGCTATGAATTGAAGGGTGGTTTGGTAGAAAAAATATTATTAGTGGTAAAAAATAATTTTAGAATAACCGGAATATGAAACTTAATAACAGTTTAATGAAAAATGATCACTCAGAAATGGAGTATATATATGTGTAGTTCAATTAATAGTGATTATAACATACCCAAAAACGATTTTTTAATATCGATATTTTTTGCCCTTATCGATAATGCTTTGTTGAGATGATGATAGTTTAAAGATGTAAAGATTTTACAGCCTGATTCAGTTGAGTCAGGCTGTTTTTGTTTATTTCTTTCCGATGTCAAGCTAGATAATATATACCAGATACAAGTACAATAAATATAATTAAAATACTACATATCAGATATTTAACATCATTATGTATTATATTAATGGAATGAAAACTCAAAATACATCATTATATCGTTCAAAAATTGAAGAGATTTTAGCATTTGGAATTCAATTCATCACCATTGTGTCTTTATTGATGGGTATCATTATTAATTTATAAAATTGCCCCTGATCTACCTTATGATTAAAGCATTTGAATAATTTTCTGCTCTAATAAAGGTCTAAAAACTAGAAACATCATTTTATGATGAATCAATAAAACCAATAGCTCAAAATGACAGAATTAGAATTAATCATGGATCTTTTTAAGCATCTGGATCGTCAAGGTCCTGGAAGTAAAAAAGAAACGTTGAAAGCATTAGAATACCTGAATATTCCAACACATAAAAAATTAGAGATCGCCGACCTTGGATGTGGTTCCGGAGACCATTCGATACCATTGGCTCAAAAGTTAGATGCAAATATTATCTCTGTTGACCTATCCACTGAGTTTCTTGAAGTACTCAATGAAAATGCAAAAAAAGAGGGTGTTCAAGAAAAAATAAAGACGTTAGAAGTTTCTATGGATGACTTACCTTTTGAAAAAGATCAGTTTGATATAATTTGGTCGGAAGGTGCTATCTATAATATTGGATTCGAGAATGGCATCAAAAATTGGAAAGATTATATTAAAACAAAAGGGTACTTGGTGGTCAGTGAAATCAATTGGTTGACGAATTCAAGACCTAAGGAGGTGGAAGATTACTGGAAACAAGCCTACCCTGAAATCAATACAGTGGGTCATAAAGTGAGAGTATTAGAAGAAAATGGATTTTCATTAATGGGATTCTTTAATTTCGGTGAAGATAGTTGGCTAGATACTTACTACACCCCCATTGAAAAGAGCTTTCCGGATTTCTTAGAACGTCATCATCATTCCGAATTAGCACAACAAATTGTAAAAGGGAATCAAGATGAGATCGACTTTTATAAAAAGTACAAAGAGTATTATACATATGGTTTTTATATCGCACAAAAGGATTAAATACCCATTGTGATACTCTTCATATCACTGTGATACAAAAATATAAAAGGCCTACCCAACAGCTTGTTGAATAGGCCTTTATTATTTTTACAACTTATATAAGTTGTGGATTGTCTAGTTTGAAGTTAACAACTTAGATGAAGGCTTGAACTTCGTTAAGTTGATATCTTTAACAGCTCTTTCGTATTCCTCTAATGTAGGAGTTCTACCTAAGATAGTAGAAAGTACTACAACTGGAGTTGAAGATAATAACGACTCACCTTTCTTCTCTGATGAATCTTTTACAACTCTACCTTGGAATAAACGTGTTGAAGTAGCCATTACAGTATCACCTGGCTCAGCTTTCTCTTGGTTACCCATACATAAGTTACAACCAGGACGCTCTAAGTAAAGCATTTTTTCGTATTTCGTACGAGCAGCACCTTTTGGAGCATCATCGTCGAATTCGAAACCTGAGTACTTTTGTAATACTTCCCAATCACCTTCTGCTTTTAACTCATCCACAATGTTGTATGTTGGAGGAGCAACAACTAGAGGTGCTTTGAATTCTACTTTACCATGTAACTCTTCAATGTTTTTCAACATTTGAGCTAAGATCTTCATATCACCTTTGTGAACCATACAAGAACCGATGAAACCAAGGTCTACTTGTCTGTCGCCACCATAGTAAGATAAAGGTCTAATTGTATCGTGAGTATAACGCTTCGATACATCTTCGTTGTAAACGTCTGGATCGGCAATCATTGGCTCAGCAATTTCATCAAGATCTACAACAACTTCAGCAAAGTATTTCGCATCTGAATCTGGAGTCAATGGAGGTTTATCACCTGACTTGATTTCAGCAATACGCTTATTCGCTTTGTTGATTAACCCTTGAAGAACCGCTTTTTCGTTGTCCATACCCTTCTCAATCATGATTTGGATTCTAGACTTAGCGATCTCTAATGATTCGATTAACGTTTCATCTTCTGAAATACAGATAGATGCTTTTGCTTTCATTTCAGCTGTCCAGTCAGTGAAAGTAAACGCTTGGTCAGCAGTTAAAGTACCGATGTGTACCTCAATTACTCTACCTTGGAATACGTTGTCACCACTAAATTGCTTCAACATTTGTTGTTGCGTTGCGTGTACAACATCACGGAAGTCCATGTAAGACTTCATGCTACCTTTAAAAGTAACTTTTACTGACTCAGGAATTGGCATTGAAGCTTCACCTGTTGCTAAAGCTAATGCTACTGTACCTGAATCGGCACCAAAGGCAACACCTTTTGACATTCTTGTATGCGAGTCACCACCAATGATGATATCCCAATCTGAAACAGTAATGTCATTTAATACTTTATGAATTACGTCAGTCATTGAGTGATAAACACCTTTAGGGTCTCTCGCTGTAATTAGACCGAAGTCGTTCATAAACTTCATCAACTTAGGAATGTTAGCTTGTGCTTTCTTATCCCAAACTGATGCTGTGTGACAACCAGATTGGTAAGCACCATCTACGATTGGTGAGATTACCGTTGCTGCCATTGATTCTAACTCTTGAGAAGTCATTAAACCTGTAGTATCTTGAGAACCTACGATGTTCACTTCTACACGAACGTCAGAACCTGCATGAAGTACACGACCTTCTAAGTCTGTACCTACTGCATTTTTATTGAAGATCTTTTCTACTGCTGTTAAACCTTGACCTTCATGAGAGATCTCTTTTGAAGGAGCAAATACTACTGGTGCAGTTACACCTAAAGTTTTCGCAGCGAAAGATTGTAATTTCTTACCAAATACAACAGCATAAGAACCACCTGCTTTGATAAACTCAACTTTTTGAGGAGTTAAAGAAGCAGAGATATCGATTAACTCTTGGTCACCGTTGTATAATTTTTTCTCTTTTGTATTGATAGTTAAAACAGTACCTGTTTCAACAGAGTAAGCTTGTTCTAATACTGGCTCACCGTCAGCATCAACTACAACTTTACCGTTAGCATCTTTTTGCTTCACCCAGTTTTGAAGGTCAATACCAATACCACCTGTTACACCAACTGTCGTTAAGAAGATTGGTGAGATACCGTTAGTACCTGCAATGATTGGAGCGATGTTTACGAAAGGAACGTAAGGAGAACCAGGAACACCTGTCCAAAGTGCTACGTTGTTTACACCTGACATTCTTGATGAACCTACACCCATTGTACCTTTTTCAGCGATTAACATTACTCGCTTATCAGGATGTTGCTCTTTTAATGCTGAAAGAGCTGCTTGTTGTTCTTTATTGTGCTCGAAGATACACTGTCCATGTAATTCACGGTCTGATCTTGAGTGAGCGTCTGCACCTGGTGAAAGTAAATCTGTAGAGATATCACCTTCTCCTGCGATAAATGTTACAATTTTAATTTCTTCATCAACTTCAGGAAGTTTTGTGAAGAATTCAGCTTGAGCATAGCTTTCTAGGATATCTTTAGCAACAGCATTGTCTGCTTTGTACGCTGCTTCAAGACGCTCCATATCTGCGTCATAAAGGAACACTTGTGTCTTAAGTACTTTTGCTGCCGCATCAGCTGTTGCTGCATCAGTACCTAAAGCTAAGTCTAAAAGTACTTCAATAGAAGGTCCACCTTTCATATGAGACAATTGCTCAAATGCAGATTCCGGTGAAATTTCTTCTACTTTTGACTCACCTAAAATGATTTCTTTTAAAAATTTCGCCTTTACACCTGCAGCACTTGTTGTACCCGGTAATGTATTATAAATGAAAAACTTAAGAGAATCGTCTCGGTGTTCATTATTAGCATCTTTAATTTGTGCAATGACCTCACTTAATAATTCAGCGTCATCAATCGGCTTTGGGTGAAGTCCTTGAGTTTTTCGTTCCTCAATCTCGTTCAGGTATTCGCTATATTTGCTCATAAAAAAGTTTGTTAATTACATCAAGTTGAGATCAATAAGTCGCACTTATATTTTCAGAGTAAGTATTACCTATTATTTATCATCCCTCAATGACAAATCTCATGGTTTATTTTATTTACTGCAAAAATAAAGATTAATTTTGAAAATAACTCCTTGATAGTCTATTTATATAGTTTAATTATTTTCAAAGATATATGAATTAGCTTAACAATTAGGTAGTTTTGTTGAATTTTCTTTGTCATTGTCTCAATAAAACCAATGATTTGGAACTAAATACGAAGACAGCATTTCTCAGATTTAAGAAGGCTATATCTTATGTAAGGTTTGTCTATATAGTCCCCACAATATCAGATCATTTCAGTCAATTAATAAGCTTTTAATACATCAAAAAAAATTAAAACCTCAACAGCAACGCCATTGAGGTTTATGTATGATGAAATGAATAAAATCTACAGTTACTTTAAGGCTACTTTTAGTGAAGTTCCTGGCTTTAGTTCTTCACTTCCGCGCACCAATAGAATATCGCCTTCCTTCAATTCGCCAAAGATTTCGACTTTATTATTATTGGTGATACCTTGTTTCACCTCGATCCATTCTACTTTTTCATGCATACTTTTTACTACAAATTGTTTTTCCATTGCCGTTACTACTGCTGTAGAAGGCACTACAAAAGACTTTGATTTCCTTTTTAGGGATAGTTCTCCCATGGTATACATTCCTGGTTTTAAAAGGTGAGCTGTGTTTTCATAAGTAAACTCCCATAACTCTGTTCTAGTCTCTTTATCAATACTCCCCGATTTTCTAGACAGCTTTGCCTTTAATTCCTTCCCCACTAACGCATCTGTTGTAAATACCAATTGATTTTCTTCTAATTCAAAATTGATATATGACTCCGGTACATACACCCTTACCCTCATCGTATCGACAGATTCAATAGTTAGTAGCTTATCCTGACTTGAAATCCCTGCAAAGTCACCCACATTGACAAATCGTTCTGTGATTATTCCATCAAAAGGTGCTTTTATTGTGAGGTAGGATAATAATTGACCATATGCATTGATACTCGCTTTAGTAGATTTCATAAGAGACTCATCTGCTAACATTTTATTTTTAGCCGTAATTCGCTCACTTTCTGCGATTACCCCATCCGTTTTTGATGCTTTTTCTATACGCAGAAATGCATCTTTACTCCCCTCATAATTGGCTTTTGCTTCCATGTACTTCGCCTTAGCTTCTACATATTGAGCATTGATTTCAGGAGCATCAAGTACCAATAATACTTGCCCTTTTTTCACTTTATCACCGATATCTACCTTTAGTTGTGAGATATATCCCTCCATTTTAGCATGAAGCGTTGCTTGATCAAAAGGCAATACTTCAGCTGGGATAGATAACTTTTTAGTCACCTCTTCGGTCTTTAATAGAAAGGCAGGTTTTGTTTGGTCTGCCTCAACTTTTGTGATTTCTTGTTCTTTCTGACATCCCATCAAAAAGGTTAAGATTAGCGAAAGGGAAATAAATGTCTTCTTCATTTTTGTATATCTTTCAAAGGGTTCAATTACCCGTTAGTGGCGATAAAATATTTACTGTTCTTGTCTTCTGGGTTAAGTGATTCACTCTTAAAATTATTCCCTCCAACAAAATTCTGATAGAGCAATGGTAGTATCACTAGAATACTAAACATGGAGGCGGCAAGACCTCCAATTACAGCGACCCCGAGAGGAGCTATTTGATCTCCACCTTCTCCCATGCCTAATGCCATAGGAAGCATTCCTACCATCATTGCTAATCCGGTCATCAGGATAGGTCTCAATCTATTTTCAGCTGCGGTGATAAATGCTTTTGTATTCCCTGCTTTTCTTTCTTCCTCTGCATTCGTGATAAATAATACGGCATTAGAAACGGCTACACCTACAGCCATGATCATTCCCATATATGACTGAATATTAAGAGTATGCCCTGTCAGTATAAGAAATACTAGAGATCCCCCGACAACCATAGGTAATATAGAGAGTGTTGTCATAGAAATTTTAAACGACTGGAAACTTGCTGCCAACATCAAGAATATCACAGCGATAGCAATGCCTAATCCTAATTCTAACTCTCCTAAAGTAAGGTCCAATAAGTCAGACTGTCCTCTTTTTATGATTTTAATACCCGGAGGTAAATCTCCTAACGCCTGAATAGAACGATCTAAATCTTTTATTGCTGTACCTAAATCCTTTTCATGAATATTAGCTGTGATGGTAATAAAGCGTTGTTGGTTGAGACGATCATATTCTGCAGGTGTTTCTACATTTTTCCAGCTGGCAACATCTCTTAAAAAGATCTTTTTCCCATCTTTATTCGCTACGGGGACCGACTCAATATCCTCAGGACTATTCATATCGTGCTGTGGATATTCTACCTGTACTTGGTAGGCTACCCCAGACATAGGATCTCTCCAATAATTTGGTTGGGTGAATCTGCTTGTTGAGGTTGCCGTTACCATAGATTTAGAGATTTCCTCGACCGTTAACCCTAACTTCCCTGCCTTTATTCGATCAATGTCGATCTTTATACCGGGATAATCCAAAGGGGTAGTAATTTGAACATCTCTGTAATAATCAATTTGTTGCATTTGAGCTTCCAACTGTTCTGCTACTTTCATCGAAGTGTTAAGGTCCTTACCTAGTATCGCAACTTCTAATGGGTTGGTAGCTCCAAGATTCATCACTTGATCCACTAAATCTCCAGGTTCAAAAGATAATTTAGCTTCAGGATATCCTTTTAAAAACTTCTCTCTCAAGGCTTCTTTGAAATCTTCAATAGGATAACCTGCTTCCTTCTTCAAATTAATTTTCACAACAGATTCATGGGGTCCGCTGGTCCATAAGTGAATTAAGTTGACAGGAAAACTTGATGGTTGTGTACCGATAAATGCAGAAGTGATATCGACATTTTCCTCCCCCACAATTTCTTTTGTAATACTGAGTAAGTCTTTGATTGCTTCTTCTGTTCGCTCTACTCTTGTACCCGTTTTTAATCGTAACCTTACTTGTGCTTGTCCTGCATCCACCTTTGGAAAAATATCAAGACCAATCACATAAAATCCTATACCAATAATACCAGCGGCAACTATAAAATAAGAAGTGACATATTTTCCCGAACTACTTTTCATCCTATTGATCATACCAAGGTAAGTCAACTTAAATTGATCAAAATATTTACTTTCATGAGCTGAAGGATCAAACTTTTTCATCAACCAAACAGCCATTACAGGAACAAAAGTCATGGATAATAAGAAAGAAGCAATCATCGAAAAACCTACTGCTAAAGCCATTGGCATAAACATTCCCTTCGGTACTCCCGACATAAATAAAGCTGGGGCAAACACTGCCAGAATACTAAACAGAATCAGAAGCTTTGGAGTCACGATCTCTCTACAGCCTTCTAATACAGCTGCAGCTTTTGTTTTCCCCATCTCCAAATGTCGATGTATATTTTCTATCGTAACAGTTGCTTCATCTACAAGCATACCGACAGACAAAGCCAAACCTCCCAAGGTCATTATATTGATGGTCTGACCAATCATATTTAAACAAATCACACTCGATAATATGGCAATTGGTATTGTTAATACCACTATTAATGCTCCTCTACGATCACCTAGAAATAGCATCACCATTAGTCCCGTTAGCAATGCTCCGATGCCTCCCTCAACCATTACACTTTTTAATGAATTGATCACATACCCCGACTGATCAAACTCATAAGAAACTTTGATGTCTGAAGGTACGGCGGCTTTCATTTCTGGAAGTGATTTCTTTACATTTTGTACGACTTCCCATGTAGACGCATCTGCCCTTTTTGTTACAGGGATATAGACAGATCTTGCTCCATCAACTAAGGCATAACCAGTCGTAATATCTGCACCAATAGAAACATTAGCGATATCGTTTAAATAGACATTGGCTCCATCACCAAAAGACAATGGTATTTTACCAAAATCATCTATATCTTCTATGACTGTATTTTGAGGTGTGATCTTCATCTCATCTCCTATACCAATATTTCCTGCAGGAGAAATGGTATTGGACTTCGACAAAGCCGTTACTATCTCTTCTGGAGTATAATTGTATCGTTTTACTTTCTCAGGATCTACTTTCACTATTACTGTTTTAGAAGACCCGCCAAAAGGAGGAGGAGCTGAAACGCCAGGTAAAGTGGAAAACATTGGTCTTACTTTAAATAATGCTAAGTCAGCAATTTCACCCAAGGTTCTAGTATCCGAAGAGAATACCAATTGTCCAACTGGCACAGACCCTGCATCAAAACGCGTGATAAACGGAGGTACAGTACCCGGTGGCATAAATGCCCTTGAACGATTCACATATCCTACCACTTCAGCAGCTGCCTGACTCATATCTGTTCCTTCATGGAATTCAATTTTTATCAATGCATTCCCTTGTACTGACTTGGATTCCACTTTCTTGACTCCTGTTACATACAAAAAATGGTATTCATAATAGTTCGTTACAAACGATTCCATCTGATCAGGTGACAAACCTCCATAGGGCTGAGCCACATAGATTGTAGGTGAACCAAAAGTGGGAAAAATATCTATTTTCATATTACGGATAGCAAGAAAAGAGAATATGGCAATCCCTATCACACCAACCATCACCGTAATCGGTTTATTTAATGATCCTTCAATTAGTTTCATATTAGTTTTTTATTTGGTTAAGAAATAGCTGAATATCACCTTTCACAACAGCAAGCTGTAATAATGATTTCCATGCAGAAGCATAAGCGTTTTTCAATTTCGTTTCGGCATCTAACAGATTGTACTGAGCTTCGATCAACTCTGTGTAATTCACCAATCCTTGTTCATATCTTGTTTGCATGGATAAGTAGGCACCTTGACTGGCTTCGTATTCTACTGGAACTTCTTTGGCAATGGCCAATGCTGTATTTAGTCCTGTTCGAGCCGTTACCTCTTGTTTTTTAAGGTTATTTTCTACTTTTCTAATGTTTTCTTGTGAAGCTCTTACAACTGCTTTCTGCTGTATATTTTTGGTCTTTTGAGAAGCTAAATCCATGATCGGAAAAACCAGCTGTAATCCCACTCCATAATTATAACGCTGCATTCCCCAACCGTCTGCATGATTCACTGTTCCATCGTATGCTACCCCAGAACCTCTTGCGTAAGTAGTGCCCCAAAATTCTAACTTCGGCGTCCATGCTCTTTTAATTTCTGTTAGTCTAGTTTCATTGGCTTCCAATTCTTTTGTTACGATCGTTAATGTTGGATGTACAAACGTAGCGGTACCTGTATAAGTTTTTATTACTGAAGGCAAATGATCAAAGAAGAAAGTACTAGTTGTTATTTCTTTTACTCCATCAGACGATAAGTATTCCTTTAACTGTTCTTCTTGACTAACCAATAAGTTTTTTAATTGATATAATTGCGATTTAGATTTCGACAATTCTGCATTCACTTTAAGACTATCAACTGAAGGACGTATACCACTCTCAACTAATTTTGTTATTCTTGTGAGATTGAACTCATTTCTTTCAATATTTTTTTCGTATGTCGTAATTAATTCTTTTGTTGAAGCAATTTCTAAATAATAGAATGCGACTTGAAACTGTATTCTTAGTACCTCATTACTTACACTAGCCAACTGCTTCTCATAGATACTTTGGTTGTGAGCAATTGCATTTTTACGTTCTCCAAAAGTAATCGGAGACCATTTTACCATCATACTGACACCTGAACCTACAGTACCTCCATAATTGTCGTCCGATGGAGGACCACTAATTGGTACATTATTACCAGGATAATTCATTCCTGTAATGTTATTATAAGTAGCAAAATTGGCATCATAGCCAATATCTACCGAAGGCAATAAAGTCTTTTTCTCCAGGGAGACTTCTTCTTTTGAAGCTTCCGCTAAAGCTTGTTTTTCTGCTATAGATGGAGAATTTTCCTGAGCTATTTGTAGTAATTGATCCAAATCGGATTGTCCAAATGCTGTGTTTACGGTAGCAAATACAAGGGTGTACATTACCAGCATCCAAAACCACTTGATTTGGAATTTTTTAAATATATTTCGCATCATTTTTCTTAATTAGTTACTTCTTTTACAGTAGTCTAAGAAGTACATTCGATTGATAATTTTATGTTTAATTGTTTCGGTATATTCTTAGTTATTTATCTTTTCTCAACATTACAAAAGTAAAGCGTAGTAAAGGTTGTTTTGGTGTCCATTTGAAAAAAGTATGGACTATTTGAAAAGGCCCTGTTAATGAGATTGAATGTTTGTTTGGTATTTAACTTTCATTAAAATTGAGTTGATTTCATTTGGTATAGATGAAGGTCAATGCAATAAGGTCTATTAAATTACTCATATAAGATGAACTCATAGGATTCAATTATAATGCGATTAGCTTTAAGTATTGTACAAACGTAATTGGATAAATAAATATACCATTGTTTCTTGATACGGCTATACTTGTATTGAAGCTCTTAATAATGAGGTTATACTTTCTTTGTAATACTCCTTCCTTTCATTACCAATACTCTTGATTGTATACTCCTGTAATAACATAACCTTCCAAATTGATTATTAATAAGTTAACTGCTATAATTTATATTTTCAAAAATACAGATACAGCGGATTAGGTATAAATACCTAATGTGAAAATCAAGTGTTTTTACTCTAAATTAAATTCTAACATTATAAGACATTTGTCTTGTCATCAATAATTAAATAGCAAGTCAGTGACTCTTCTATTTTTGATGATAAAGGCGATATCCGAAAAGCCTATTTTAAATAGAGTAGGAATTAAATGACTAAAATAATGGAAAGTTCAAAGCAAACAGAAAACGCTACAATAACAAGTTTTGATTGGGATCAGTGGAAAGTAGATATGCTTTCTTCAAATTTTGATCAAAGTAGGAGTACTGAAGAATTGTTACTAGTGAAAGAGAATTTATCTCCTACCGTAAAAGCTGCAGCTCAACAATGTGTAACTGACTCGAACAATGATTTTCAAAGTGAAATTAAAAATCAGCACCAACTGATATTACAGTCTCTAACCCCTTCAAAACCAAAAGATGGCAATACATCAGGCGTGAATTGGAATGCATGGAAAAAGAAAACACTTAAACAATTGGACCAAGCTTCTGATAAATCAAACGAAAAAACGGTAGATGCAATTGCTGAAAAAGGAAAGAGCTTACCACCTCAAGAACAAGAGAGTTTTGCTGAAGTGATGGGACATGCATTACTGAGTAATATCGATGAGGTTTTTAACGATATTCGAGATGGTATTGTAGAAGCTGCAGATAAGATTGCTGAGGGTGTTGAAGATGCAGGCAAAGCAATTGGAAACTGGGCTGAGGGTGCTGCAAAATCTGTAGGAAATTTCTTTTCTAGTATTTTTTAATCCCCCAAATAATTATTAATCATGGAATTAATAACTGAGAAAATCACTAACAGTGAACAGCTTGCAAGTCAATTAGGTAACATGTACTTATCACAGTCTTTGACTAGTATACAAAAAGACTTTACTGACTCATCAATAAAAGTATTAAAGAATAATGGTTCATGGAATGATTGGGCTAAAAATGCGTTGAAGTTTGCCGATCAGGTTACTGATAAAACAAATCAAGATATTGTAAACATGGTCGTTGAAATTGGGAAGAAGCTTCCTGATTCGTTACAGCAAGACTTCAAAACATGGGCTAACTCTAACCTCATATCCAAATTGGAGGGCTATTTTGCGAACCAAATGGCTTTGTTATCTCAAAAAATTGATAATGAACTTTCAAAACTTGACCCTAAGCAATTAAGTTTTTGGCAAATCATTTCAGGTTGGGTTGAGGATGCTTGGAAAGAAGTATCTAATACATTTGGTAAAGTTGTAGAATGGGTTGGTCAGGAAATTGAGAAAGCATTCAGTTCATTATATCACATTTATGAGGATATTAAAAATTACATTAGTGAAGGATTAGAACTGTTAAAAGAAGGTTTAGAAAAAATTGTTGAAGCACTTGAGGAACTTATTGATAAAAGTGCTTATATCAAATTAGCAGTTGATGCAAACAATGTAATTGTCAAAGGGCTAGAAGAAATTGACATGACAGCAAAAGAATTAGCTGATGCTTTCAAAAATGATGTAACTTCTACTCTCAATAAATTGAGAGCAACCAATGCAGTAAAATCATTTTTCGGAAATTCTAACCTTCTAGAAGATGAAAGTTTAGAATCAACTTCTCATGAAGGAGCTTCTATTCTATTTATTATAGAATTGGCTGGACCTATTGCTGGACCTGTTGGAGCGGGTTTTATGGCTTTTATTGCATTTAATCTTGATAGTTATTCAATTGGTGTAATAGGAGGTGCAATGTTAGGTGCTTTTGAAGAAGTTGAAGTCGAATTCCTGATAGGTGCTTATCATGGTACACCCAAAGATGAAGATGGATTCTTTCTGGCAGCTGGTGGTTCATTAAAAGGATTTGGACTTTGTTTATTTGTAGATCTTACAGTAGACACTAGTAGCTTTGATAATTTCTTTGACGCTATTTGGAGTGATATTAAGCACGTAAAAGGTGGTGGTTTAATTTCATTTTGTCCACAAGAAATACTTGACCCTGAAGACCCAGGAGTTTCAGGTTTTGGTGAATTAGGTTATGCTACAGTTGTACATGAGGGATAGTCCGTTTTTCTTAGTATAACTTGATTAATTACTGTAAAGACTGCTCAAATGTTTAGTCATTACAGTAATTTTCAAAATGTGTAAAATACTTTCTAAAAGTAAACATATTCCTTTGACTACCCAACTACCTTCTTCTAAACTATATTTTTGTCATCAAGTAACGGATTAATAAACTATATGTTTCTTTAGCATTTCAAGTAATTATCTAAAAACCTAGAGTCTCTCTTTCATATTCTTAAAATAGATCAATTTTCCACAAAGAATATAAATTTGTAAGGTTGCTTACTTACACATTTTCCGATAAACTATTTTTTTCTATAGTTTTGACCTACCTAATTTTTACACAAATACTTACGCAAACTATAAATTATCTCATTAGCACTTATGTTATACCGAATTTTCATTATTCTATTAATGATTTGGGGATGTTTCAGCTGTAGAAAAAAAGAGACTGAAACGATACTCCCTAATAACTTATCTATCCAAATTAATTGTCCTGAATACCTAAGAGGAGAGCAAAACCTACAACTTCAATTAGAGAATACTGAAGAGCAAGATGTCATTATCAATGAAATTCAGATTTCTTACCATGGTCAAGTTATCTCCAATGCTTTTCATTTTAATCATGGAGTATATCTTATCCCTTTTAATTCATTGAAACTAGAAGATGGATGGAAGGAATTATTGATTCAAGCCAATACTGTTAGTCCTTTTCACACCAAAAAGATTAGCAAAACCATAAAGGTTTTTATCGATAATTACTTACCCACAGTGATTGTAGAAAAAGGCTTTGTCGATCATCAAAATACAAGTACTATTACCAAGAATGATATCGGAACAAGTAAGGTAACTGATTACCAAAGTACAGGGTACCTTTTCTTTACAGATACTTTAGGAAATCAAATAGGCGATTTTTACAATGTTGAAACAATAGAAGGAGATACTTTACATGTGATGATTCCGGATGGCTTGACGTCTACCCAATTTGTACGTCACTTCTGTTGGGTCTATCAGCAAGACTACTATTACCAAGCCCATGATCTGTCATATGATCAATCCCAACAACGGAAAGTTTATGACATCCAGTCGAAGTATATCGATTCTAAAAGTGAAACAAATCTTCAACTTCAGCTATCAAAGGAAGAAGCAAATAGAAATAAGCAAGAACATATCTATGTTTCCCTACCTACTAAAATAATGGAGGCTCAACCTTACTTATCACAACATTATGTAGATAGAGATTATGATGGAATGCAAACCATTCTGAAATTTGAAAAATTCTCCTCTGAAGACATTCAAAATCTTCTTATTGAACAAGCTGATCATTCTTACGTTTATCTTGCTTTTCATCACCTAATGAGTAATGATACGATAACAGTGACGAAACAAGATTTTAGAACAGATTATAGGTTTTTTGAAAAGGA
This sequence comes from Flammeovirga sp. SubArs3, assembly GCF_947387565.1. NCBI lineage: Bacteria > Pseudomonadati > Bacteroidota > Cytophagia > Cytophagales > Flammeovirgaceae > Flammeovirga > Flammeovirga sp. SubArs3. Next base: position 500,587 of record NZ_CANDOA010000001.1, read on the forward strand.
CAGAGATACCCCTACTTCAAAATTTGCAGTCTATGATATTTATACTCTACCCAATAAAAAGGTCAAAAGATACGCAGAGAAGAAATTCCTCTTGGAAGACAATACCGATTATTATGTTGGGTATTATTTATTAAATAATAGTTCTTCAATCCAAAACTGTGTAAGTGTTGCTATTCATAATGATAAACAAATTGCTACCTCATATAGAGAAACATACCATACAACTTATTTATCAAAAGCAATATCCCCTTATCAAGAAGATAACATTGAATACAGTTTTTCTAAAGAACACTTTGTGATGCAGCATACTTTTAAGAAAGATCAAACACAGAACTATTTTGAAAACTACTACTATGGGCAAACAAAAAATGGATTAGAGATTTATGGCTACTTCACCATAGAAAGTGGTAAGGAATTAAACTTCAAGTTTAAAAATATTGAGGGATTGAAAAAATTAGAAGACCCTATGCTTCATCAAATCTATACCAATAAAGTGGGCTCTCCGTACTGTATGGTTCGTTTTTCTTCTGTCGATGATTTCATCAGGTTAAGGCTCAAACAACATCAAAACCCTGTGTATAAAGAGAATGAGCTTTTTAAAAAGACATTGAGGAAAAACTTTATTAAAAACTAGTTAGTTGTTTTTTGGATGGTCACATCTAAAACTTGTACCTGAGCATTCTTACCAATTCTATAGCGTTTCCACCAAAAAGGTATTGTAGCAGCGGAAATTAAAAAGAATGCTCCTGATTGTAATAGAGCAACGTCTTTAGCATAATGATTTTCACTGTCTCTAGAAGTTGCTCCAGACAATAAAAACCCTGCCCCAATAAGTGCAGTACCTCCTGCAATTAGTTTGGGAAATGGTCTATGAAACTTTATGACCTCAATTTCTTTAATCGGGATTTGGGTCATAGACTTTAATAGAATAAATGAAGAATCCAATACGGCGTGTACTTCATCATGATAGACTGCTTCTGTGCCTTTCATCTTAAATACTATCTGATCTCCAGCATATATTTTTCTCCTATTGCGGCCATAATTGTCCACTGCAATAAACTTCTGGGCGCAAACCATTTCAGAAAAAAAGAAAAATAGTAATGTTATTAAAAGTGATTTCAAAGGCATAATGAATAGATTTTAATTTGACAGTTTGCTAACTTTTTTGACACTTTTAAAAAAAATATAGTTGTAACAACTTATACTATCAAAGAATTTGTAACTTCAGTTTTATATATTGAAATTTACTTTGGATATTGATTTTTTTAAGATATTCAAGTTTAAGCAAACTATACTAACCATCTGATATCATGCGTATTTATAGCATCTTCTTCACGCTATTGTTGTGTTTACTTAGTTCTTCTTTTACCTGTTTAGGAAGTAATAAATACCCTAGAGCGACCTTTGGAAGAAATACTACTTATAATGGTGAAGACCATTCAACATACTCTATTTTTGTACCCCGAAAAGCAAAATTTGTTGAAGTATCTTCCATCGGTTTAACCACTTTTGATACGAACGTTGGAATTTACGATAATGAAAATACCTCATACTACAGTACTATTGATTACAATAGTGATGCGTTCAATACAAGACAGTCTTATCTAAAGACAGATATTGCCGAATATCAAAGTCAATATATCTACATACGATGGGATAAAGCCTATTATGATAATGAGAACTACCCTTGGGAGTTAAAATTTTATGATGAAGACAATAAGCTAATTGATGAAGTTGAACTACCTGAATCAGTCATCAGATATGGCCGCGAAATGGAACTTCCTTCGAAATCATTTTGGGGAGAGGAGCTTCATTATGAGCTAGAGACGCCTACCTCTCTTATTTTAGACCAAGAAAACCATCTACTAAGTAGTAACAATACTGAGGGTACGTATAAAATAAGAATCTACACTGAAGGCTCTGCTCAATATTCTGCCTATGATACGCTTGTTTCCATCTACAATAGAGTACATGCCTCTGGAAAACCCTACCCTGCTTTAAATTATAGTGAAGAAGAGATCTTTACTAAAAAGGATCTTCTCAACCCACTTAACATTACATCTAATGCAGAAAACCCTTTAAAGTTATCTTCTAACAATTATAACGTAAGTATTGAGGGAAATGCGTTTCGACTCACTCGTTCCGGCAAAAACTCTGATATTCATATAAGAGTAGAAATAGATGAGAGTGAGCATTTTGCCCCTCTTTTCGAAAACCTCTACATTCCTGTTACTATGACTAAGTATAATATCTACTATGATGATTATTATGCTATAAAGGCCATATATGATAATATGAATGTAAAAAATTGGGAATCTAATCAATGGTTTAATGAAAATAAACCGGCTACTAGTTGGTCGTCTCACCTCAGCTTTAAAGAGCAACGATTGGATGATTATTCTGAATGCCTTTTCTTATATAGTATTTCATTAACCGACGACAATACCGAAGGGGAAATTCCCGAAGAGGCTAATCAGCTTCAGCACCTTTCCACATTGTATGTACGTAGCCTAGCAAATGTTCCTAACTTTGACAACCTTTCTCAATCGTCATTATCTAGAATTTATATAGAGCATTCTGGTTTCGATCATTTATCGCTACAGCAAGACGGGTGGAAAAATTTAAAGACGGTAACACTCAACTATCCCAAAAGGTTAGATGCTTCTTTTGCCAATTGGATTGGAAAATGGACAAGTTTAGAAAAGCTGGAAATATTAAGAGGTACACTTACAGAAATTCCTGATGAATTCTATCAATTAACAGCATTAAGAGAACTTGATTTAAACTCTAATCCATTTGTTGATTTTGATGAGAAGGTCAGTCAATTAACACAACTAAGAAAGTTAGAATGGGAGTATGCTGAAGGTGACCTCCCTAAAAACTTTGAGAAAATCCCAAACTTAAGTTATCTAAATTTATCACATTCATTAGATAGCTTGTTGCCCTTAGAAATTACACAATTAACCTCTTTGGACACCCTCGTTCTCAATTATTGCAACTTTGATGTTCTTCCAAAAGAGTTTAATCAACTTTCTAATCTTAAATCTCTTAGCTTAAGTAATAATTATATCTCTCATGTGGAAACCGATCTCACCAACCTTACTCAGGTATCTTCTTTAAATATTGATAGAAATAAACTGAGCCTTGATGAGTTAGATAAATTTAGGACAGCTGCAGAAAATGCAACCTACCTAAGGTATAATTATCAATATAACGAGAGAATACCTATTACTATCGATTCATCAAAAATTAGTCAAAATAAGATTATTATCCATGTGCAATCTGATAAACCTGGACGCTCGTATCAGTGGAAATACAATGGATATTATACAATTGATGGTGCTACATCTAAGAGCTATACGGTCAAAAACTTTGGGGAGACAAAATCGAGTGTTTTCTGCGAGGTAAAAGATGATTTCTGGACAGATATTACTTATCAATCAACATCCTATTTTAAGCCACAACGAGATATTAAATTGATCGTAAAGAATATCCCTGAAAATACTCCCAAAGGAGTGAAAATACATGCTGTTGGTAACATCACTAATAATTTATATTACAAGGATACATACCCACTAGAGTACAACGAAGAGCTAGATCAATATGAAATTATACTCAATGAAAGATTAGGAAAAGTGACTTTTCAATTCTCTAAAGGTAAAAATGATGAGTTTGTTGAAGTCAATCGCTATGGCAATAAGTTTACGAGAACATTTAACCCTGAGACACTCACAAACACAGAATATGTGATTAGTGATATTGTGGCATGGAACTATGCGTCTCCTTATTGCTTAAACACTATTAATGTTACCGCAGGAGTACATCTCACACCTAAGCAAGGAATTAAAAAGTACCGCTTTACTGCGAATCAAGATATGACGATCCGTATCTCTTCTTATAAGCATACTTTTTTAAATACTTATTTAGAAATCTACGATGATTGTAATACTGGTGGATACCTATTAGGATGGAGTTCTAATCATGAAAACTCATTACAATCACAGTTGGATTATACTTTATTCAAAGGGCAGTCCATTAATATTGTTTGGGAAGATGAAATGACAATGGCAGGATATGACAGTCAGTTTGAATGGGAGCTTTCAATCCTTAATGGTTCGAAGTTAGAACAAACAGACCTCAGTACTTCCTATCCAAATATTAAAAGTTTAGGCAACTATTCTTTAGATCTAAAAACTGACAATGATATTCCTTTACAAGCTGAAGTAATTTCAGGTAATGCTATTATTGAAGATAACATCTTAAAAGTAATCGGTCGAGGTAATTACCAAATTCGTTTTTATAATGAAGGAGACAAATATTACTCTCCTTTTGAGACAGTTAAAAGCTTTTCGTTAGCCTATATTAATGGTCACTACTATGATCTATCAAAGTTGATAACAACGAATCATGTAGGTGTTTATGAAATCACTGAAGAGTTTTCAAATGCTGATGAACCTGTACAGATTGAATTTTCGGGTGATAATATTACCTATGAAGCACCCTACCTTACTATTCATAAAAAAGGACAGTTTCAAGCGCATATTTCTACATCAGTACTCTCCAATTACACACCCCTCGATGAGACCATTTATATTACTGTAAACTCAGATTATTCTGAAACCTTGGATAATTTCTTTGAAGAAGTAACAACTACAGGGTACTATGATCTCCCGAGTATTATTAGATCGAAAGGTTTCGCTATCAGATCATTAAATGATCATGCTGAAATTGAAGACTTCTTTAACGTCACTTCTATCAAAATTAATGAATTAGCAAAAATTGAATTAGAGCTTTCAAAGGCTGCCACTAAAGACCGCTTTAAAACATCGGTTTCCTACCTCTATTACCTAGAAGAATCTCCAAACGAAGGAAAGCCTGATACTGATGAAGGAGACAATGATAATAACGGTGGTGAAAATAGTGAAGAGGATAATAGTGGAGATGGTGACAATAATGAAGAAGGTAACAGCGGAGATGGTGATTCGAATGAGGAAGAAACTAATCCTGATGGAGGAAATAATGGAGAAACACCAACTGCTATAGACACTTCATCCACTCAATTTAGTATTTTCCCTAATCCGGCAAATCATATCATTTACGTTCAAAGTGATGTCATAAATACTGCGAACTGTTCTTTATTCCTTTCAGACCTTAGCGGAAAGAGTATGGAAATTGATACTCAAATTTATGGTCAGAAGAAAGTAATGATTGATATTTCAACACTGCAAACTGGAGTTTATATTCTATTGATTGTAGATGATCAAGGAAGACTTTATTCACAGAAGATTATCAAAGAGTAATCCGTTAATGTAGCAAGAAAGTTATATACTTTAGGCTTTCACTCTTACAGATAAATACACAAAAAAACGCCTTATGTAACGAAATACATAAGGCGTTTTTTATTGAAGTTTTTACCTCTTTATTATTCTTTGTCTTACTACTGTATGATCCTCCAATACTATCTCTATCAAGTATATACCTTGGGTAAGATCTGTAATATTGTAAGCACTTTGTGGTACCTTAAAAGATTTTATCAGTTTACCTTCTAAAGAATAGATTGTTAGCTGTTGATGAGTGGTAGTTACCTTAAATTGGTCACACACCGGGTTAGGATAGACCACCAACTCATCTTCTAACAGATGATCAATATTGGTCACTAAATTATATTCCCATTTGGCATATAATTCAATATCACCATAACTTCCTGCAGGAATTGAGTGCTGTTCCTCCAAGAAAGTTGCGTCTTTATACCATCCTTTAAAGTCGTAGTTATTCCTTTTCGCTTCAACAAAAATTATACTATCAGAAGCAATGTTATAAGACCTTGGATTATCTTCATTACGGTATTCATCATGGTAAATAATATGATATTCCGCTATCGTAAATTCAGGGTACAAAGTAATATCTCCTCCCACAGAAGGAATAGCTGTGATTTTATTTTCTAGTTGCTCTTCTAAATACCACCCTGAGAAATCATACCCCATTTTCACTGCATCATTTAATGGTGTATTAAAATCATACACTGTAAACTTTGATGGATTATTTACTTCATAGATTTCCTGATCACTGTAGTAAATCGCGTACTCGTCAACACTGAACTCAGCATATAAATCTAAATGGCCAAGGTTCTCTTCTGTTACCGCAACTACTTCATCGGTAAAGTCTGGATTTGAGGACCACTTGATAAATGTAAAGTCTGCTTTTGTTGCCGGTGTTAATACTAACCCTAAATCGGCGATAGTTACTGTCTTTGGGTTTTCATGGATAACCCCTTCCATATGATGATAAGTAAGAGGGTATACCACAGGTGTAAGTAAAGGATATAAATCGATATCATCATAAGAGCCCTGCTCAATATTTTCTACTTTCTCTGTGAATTCCTTATCTGTGTACCAACCTTCAAAAATATAGTGTGCTTTTGAGATTTCAGGTAAATTAAAGGTTGGCGTATTAATCGTAAATTCCGACGGGAATTTATCCGTATCGATACCTTCTTCTACATGATATTTAATTTGATACTTTTTCAGTCCTCCAACCGTAAAATCAAATGATTTACTTTCTTGAATATCTTCAATATTAATCTCACTAGGAATCACTTCGTATCCCTTGGTTTTAGGAGTGATAGTAAAAGAGTTTCCTTTGTTGACCATGAACGTTGTAGATTGCGAATCTCTTAGCTTTGAAACTAAATTGACATCTCCTGAGACTTCGTAATAGTATACCTCACCTTCTGGAAAATTAAGATTTACCTGTAGCTCTGGAATCTTATTATCTCGATATGACATTAAATTACCATAAGGAATATTATCTCCAGATTCGCTAATTAATTCATCCAACACATTGCTCTTATAGGTCTTATAACTTATCCACTTTGTCGATTGACCATACACTGACGATAAACTAGGATATGGTAAATACAACATTGTTGAGAATGTATATTCTCCGATATATAGCAAAGTGGTCGGCAATTCGATAACAGGGAAATTATCGTTATGATAAAACACTCCATCTTCCAAAAATTTTAATCCTTCAGGTAAGTTGATATCGATGATATTATTGTAATCGAACACATTATCTTGCAATCGAATAAGCTGACTATCTTCCTCCTCAAATTTCACTTTCCATAGGTTATTGTTACTAAATGCTTCATAACCAATTTCTCTTACAGTGTTAGGAAAGTATAACTCTTCTATATCATTTCCTCGAAAAGCTCCTTTCCCTATTGATTTTATATTTTCTCCTAATTTCAATGATTTAATCCCTAAGCTACTGAAGACATAATCACCAATACCTTCAACAGGTTGCCCATTTAACTCATCAGGGATTATGATGTGTTGAATACTCTTATTAGAGAAGTACTCTACAATCACATTATTTTCTATCATCATATGATTTTCATCTAATGTAATTGTGTCTTCCACTATAAAGGTATATTCTAAATAAGGCTTCGCTTGATACTCTCCTTTAGTATAAGTATAGCTCCCTGCCTTCCAATAACCTTCGTATGTTGGATGCTCAGGTAGGTGAAAAGGTACCCATGGATGTGAAGTTGAGTAACTCAATTCATTAAATGCTTTACTTTTAATATGTACCAATGAATTGGGAAGTTCGATCGTATCATAAGCATTTCCATAAAATGCCTTTTCACCAATAGAAAGTAACCCTTCATTGAAATCTATAAAGGCAATTTCATTATCCTTAAAGGCAAAATCTCCAATATTTTTCACAAAACTTGGTATCGTGATCGTCCCTGAAATCTTGTTTCCTTGAAAAAGCTCACTACTGATTTTTTTCAAATTTGTTGGTAAATAGAGGACTTCCAATTCATTATCCATAAATACACCATCGCCCAAAAGAATATCGTTGTTCTTATAAAGAATTTCATTGATACTATTCCCTTGGAAAGCATAATTACCTACTTCTTGTATGGAAAGTGGTAAAGTCAGTTTTTCGATCTTATTGCCCCTAAGAAATTCTGTCGGTATACGGTTAATTCCTTCAGGGAATACTAATTCAGTAAAGTTATTATTTTTAAAAACTCCTGTGCCTAAAGAAACTACTTGATCATTAAATATTACAGTACTTAGATGATTCAAAGCAAAGGCAAAATCTCCAAAATCAGTAACATTGCTCAAGTCAACCTCTTCTAGATTACACCCATAAAAAGCATAATTACCTATTTTTTTAACACCCGAGGGTAATACCACTGTCGATAAACTTTTATTATTCTGAAAAGTGTTAGGAGCAATTTCAGTCATCCCTTCAGGTATGACAACTGCTTCCAACTTTGCTCCACTAAATGCTCCATACTGGATTTCTACTAGTGTTGACGGTAAGGTAATAAAAGTAAAACTACTGTTCATAAAGGCTTCCCTTTCTATCACTTTTAATGTCTCCGGTAGTTTGATTTGATCGATCTTACTGTACCTAAATGAACGTTCATAAATCGTATCATATTCAGAAGATATTTCAATGTATTTGGCACTGACATTATTAAAGAATTCTTCTCCTATCTTCGTTACTTTTATTCCTCCAAATTGGGCAGGGAGAAAAACTCTATCATAATACATAAAGTCTTTTCTATTCAACTTCGAAAGTACCCCATTATCATCGATAACGACATCATCTAATGTTAGTGTATAATCTTTCGCCCCATCAATCAGAATATAAGAACGATTGTAGTTTGCACTGTACGTAATTTCCTCTAAAGGTTCATAAATCTTCCCTGTTTCCACTTCCAACCAAATACTCGTCCCGTCTAATGGTTCAGGCATGGGTAATGACTTCAATTGACTATTATACATGAAAATATTTTTATCAATTCTTTTTAAGGCTGAAGGTGAAGGCAAGTGAAATCCTTCGTACAAACTGCTTCCAAAAACACCTTCGTGTATTTCTTCTAAACTCTCGGGGAGTATCACAGAAGTGAAATTATTATACTGTAATGACCACTTTTCTAAAATCGTCACTGTATTTGGAAGCTCTATACTTACTAAATGCTTATTACGTAAAACATTCTCCCCTAATATTTTGACTTCTTGATCCTGTAGTATTTCAGGTATAATTAACTGTACATCGGTTAAATCTGGGTAGACTGTCACCAAACGTCCATTGACTATTTCAACATCTGCATCTGTTAATGTATATGGAACTGAGGTGTCGATTGGGGGGCGTTCTTCTACTGATTCTCTATAGCTATAAGTTACTGTCAAAGATGGCGTTCGCATACCTGGAGGAAAAGCATAACTACTCGTATACCATAGTTTTCCTTCTGTAGCAGAGTGAGGCAAAATGAATGATAAGAATTCATTATTACTAAATGCACTACTTTTAATCTCTCGCACTTTTTCATTGAAGTTGAGGGTGTTCTCACTTAATAGATTTGACGCAAAGCTTCTTTCCCCTATCACTTCTATATTTTCAGGAAAAGTAATTTCTGTTAGTCTATTACTCGCAAAACATTCCTCCGAAATTTCCACTAATGTCGAAGGCAAGTGTAAAACACTTATTTCATTTCGATAAAATGCCTCTTCACCTAATGTTCCTGTAAAATCACTCAGGTCTAAAGCTTGTATTTTGTTATTCTCGAAACAACTTTCTGAGATGTAATTAATTTTATCACCAATAGTAAGTACTTTAATTTCATTTTCTGCAAAAGCTGCTTCCCCTAACTCTACTTCCTTGTCCTTTAACGCCAAAGCAGCTATCTGATTCCCATAAAATGAACGATCACCAAAGTAAATATGGTTGGTCTCAATGTTCAACTCTACTATCTGATTTTTCCAAAAAGCATTACTTTTTACACTATCTAATGAAGCTGGTAATGTTATACTTTTTAGCTGATTTTCGTAAAAAGCTCTTTCTCCTATGACTTCTAAGGTTGAAGGTAGGTTCACTTCTTCAATTACATTTCCTTCAAAGATATTATCTCCAATTTTAGTTACCCCTTCGGGTATTACAACCTTTTTAATGGATTCAAAACCTTTGAAATAAGCATCGGGCAATACTTTCCAACCTTCTAAGAAAACGACTTCTTCAAGTGATCGATTATCTTCAAATGGATTCTTGTATAGTTCTACATCAGCAGGTATCTGAAGGGAAGAAAATGAGTTATAACTAAATGCATTTTCCCCGATATAACTTATTCCTTCAAAATCAACTTCAGTCAGGAAATTACTTCTAAAAGAATATTCAGGAATACTATCATTATATACCTCTTTCAAAACCATCTCAGTAAGTTGGTTTTCTCTAAATAATCCTTTAGGAACTCTATTCAACTGCCCATTAAATGCTACATTTTCAAGTTCATTTCTCCTAAAACATTCATCTCCAATTTTTGTCACTGAAGAAGGAATCGTTATTTCTTTTAGTTGATTATCATAGAAAACCCCCTCCCCCAAAGAATCTAAACCTTCTGGTAATTGAACTGCAGTTAAGTAGTTTCTAGCAAATGCTCCATCCCCAATAATTTCTACAGATTCTGGGATAATAACCGAGTGGATTCGATGTTTTTCGAACGCCTGTTTTCCTATCACTTTTACCGTTGGAGGAATCACGACACTTCTTATAAACTCTGACCGATTGAATAAAAATGTTTCCTCGTCTATTTTTCTTAAGAAGGCTTTCTCACCAATCTCAATAATTTCTTGGTTGTCTAAAATTCTAGGAATAATAATATCTCCATAGACGTATGAAGATTTTAATAAGATACCATTTTCCACAATTACATCATCGTCTTCCAAGACATGCTGAGCTTGAGTAATAGACGTAAACGTACTAAGGAAAATTAGTAGAAGAAGTGGTAGTCTGTACATCCGTAATAGAAGTTTGCTTTAATATAGATTTTAATAGCAATTTAGATATTTTTTCATTTTTTAAAAACAAACACAACAGTAATGTTATCTGTAATACACTCATCATCAATAAGAGAATAAATAACAGAAGGTCAGTACTTAAATTTCTTAACAGCACTAATCATCCTTAATCTCTACCTTTACGTTTAAATAAAGTACATCAAGATCATTTTGTCTATGGAAAAGGAACTGCTGATTGTTTGGAATGAAATGCATGAGCGTTTATTGAACTTTGTCAATAGTAAAGTTCATGACGACGATTTATCTCAAGATATTGTTCAGGAAGTCTTTATTAAAGTGTTCTCAAAAATCGATACACTAAAAGATAAGGACAAACTTGTTGCATGGATTTTTCAGATCACAAGAAATGAGATTGTTTCCTATTTCAGACAAAATAAAATTCAATTACCTGCCAATGAACTTGTGGAGGAAAACGAAGTATTGGAAGATGAATATTTAGATGAAATCATCAATTATGTTCACCCAATGATTAATGTTTTACCCCAAAAATACAAAGAGGCCTTAGTGTTATCAGACATAGAAAATATATCACAAAAAGATTTAGCAGAGAAACTTCAAATTTCTTATTCAGGTGCTAAATCTAGAGTACAAAGAGGTCGAAAATTGCTTAAAGAAACGTTTGATAAATGTTGTGATATAACCACTGATGTATACGGTGGTGTTATAGATTGCAAACCAAAAGACCCATTTAATCAATGTGACTAAACTTATTTTGCGTCTTTTTTTTACGCCAGCGTCTATAGGGTGTTTTTAGTAATAAAGGCCTTAAAATGAAGAGATAAATACTGAATAGATACGTTTTATCTACTCTTCTTCACTTCATTTTCTGTTTAGCGTAAATAAAAAATAGCAATAAAGATGAGTTTATTTGATCAGACACAAGCTGTAGAGAACCACTTCGCAAAGAGCAATCCTAATTACTTGGAATCCATGTTCGGAAGAACAGATCTTGCTCCATTATGGATTGCAGATATGGAATTCAAAATCGCTGCACCTATTTCTGAGGAACTGAAACGTTTAGTGGATAGAGGGGTGTACAGTTATGAATTTATTGAAAAAGATGTTGTGCAAGCCATTTCCGATTGGAACCTCAAAAGACATCAATTACAACTTGATACTTCCTCTTTTCTCCAAGTTCCTGGTGTGTTAACTGGTATTTCTATACTTGTCAGAGAATTATCACAAGAAGGAGATGGCGTACTTGTACAGACACCAGTATACCATCAGTTCTTTAAATTAATAAAGTCTGCCAATAGAACTGTTGTAGAAAACCCTCTTAAAATTCAAGATGGGAAGTATTTCATCGACTTCGAAGATCTAGAGCAGAAGTTCAAGTCAGAGAAGGTGAAACTGATGATTCTTTGTAACCCTCACAACCCTGTTGGACGCGTATGGACCAAAGAAGAAATGATGCAATTGAACCATCTTGCAAATCAATATGGGGTAACAATTATTAGTGATGAAATTCACTCTGATATCACTTTTTCTACTTCAAAATTTAATAGTATTGCCTCTGTAGATACTTTACAAAAGCATATTGCAGTGATTGGTTCTCCTGCTAAAACATTTGGTATGCACAGTATCTCGAATGGTTATTTATATGTTCCCAATGAAGACGTTCGCCAGCAATTAAAATCAATTATCGGTGGTATGTATTTAGATCATGGCAATATTTTATCGGCTTACGGAACAATTGCCGCTTACACTAAAGGGGAAGCGTGGCTCAACGAATTATTGGGTTATCTAGAACAATCCAATCAATGGATCAAAGAGTTTGTTTCAAATGAGTTGCCTGCTGTCACACTTTTCCAACCAGAAGGAACGTATCAGATTTGGTTAGATTTTAGCTCTCTGAAACTTTCCGATGAAATACTACAACATTTAGTTGTTGATAAAGCAAAACTCGCACTAACCCCTGGTAATTGGTTTGGAGAACAACATGGACAATTTATGAGAATGAACATTGCATCTCCTTTAGCTACTTTACAAGATGCTTTTTATCGTTTAAAAAAGGCCATTGATGAAAGGGATCAACTTACTGAATTAAAAAAAGAAGCAAGTAAAGGTTGCTGTTCTTGCTAACTAATATATAATGAAGAAAGGAGAACGATTTCAATTACAATCGTTCTCCTTTTTTATTTACTCTCCTATATATCATCCTACAAACTACCATTGAACATTAAGTCCAAAATAAGCTACCGAATTTAAGTTTTCAGTTAATGGAACCTCTTTATGGTTATAATATATTTGATGTCTTATGTTGAGCCCTAACCATTTATTTACCATAAAATTTAATACTAATAAATTACCCAGCCCTCTATAATCTGTATCTTTTGTCGATTGATAAGTCAGCACTTCCCATTCTACTTGAAATAGCTTTGATATTGGAAATCTTGCTCTAGCAGAAGCACTCCAACTAAATGCTTCATGCAATGGTGTTTCGGTAAACTGAAAATTCAAGTACCCTGCCATCACATGCAACTGCAAATAAGTATTGGGCTTTTGTTTTAGTACATTCCAACCCATACCCCCACCTAAAAAAGAGGATTTATCTATATGGTATGATTGGGCAAAACCATTCAAACCATATACAACAGGATATATTTTCTGTTGATGTCCGTATTGCATCAAACCACTTACCCAAAAATCATTGACCACCTCAAACTCTTCCACTTTTATATACTGATAATTCACATCTAGTTCTACATATATTTTGGAATTATGTAAGGTCGATCGTAGTGTAGGCATAATACTGTACTGATTTAAATTTCCAGATTGATGTCTTCCAATTAACGACACTCTATTGTTCCATTTCAAGGTATCTAACTCTTGAGAAAAAGCGGTCATGCTAAATAGTATGATAAAAGAGAGTAGTAATGTTTTCATTTTTGTTTAATATAATATTATTGTATATACATTAATTAAATTAAAAAATATATTGTTACAACAACTAATGTATATACAATAGTATAGAAGAATTTTAGTTTTATCAACTTTTTAGTCTAAAAATTTACTTTATTCGATAAAAATGAGAGGATACAAGAGTTCCAATGAGTTTTTTTTAAGCCTTATCCTATATTGACTGTTTCTGAAAGAATTTCTTTCCACTCCGGGTTTTTCTTGATATATGCCGCTACAAATGGACATAAAGGGACCAATTTATATTCGGTTTTCTCTTTAATTTCAGTCAATACATCTAACACCAATTTTTTTCCTATTCCTCTTCCCCCTAAAGATCGAGGAACCTCAGTATGCGTTAAGTAAATATTACCTCGAGCAATCAGGTAATCTATAAATGCAATATGACCATCAACATGGTATTCGTAACGTTTTCTTTCTTGATTATTGATTAATTGATTTTCCATTTTGGGTAGGTGTTAAAGTACTGATAACCTTTTAGGTGTTGATCTAATTTAAGGATAATAATTGGTAGAACTATAATAAGTGATGGTCTGATTCAACTGCAAACCACCACTTTTCTTTTATAGGGCATGAATATATGTACTAAAATAAAATAATGAGATATTGATCACTGCAGACCACATAACTGCACTAATAAACATGTACTTTATGATTTGCCTTTTGTCTGCTCCTAATGTTAGTATGATGATCATTCCTAACGGAGGTCCAAAAAGAATCGGTGTAAGAAATGCTACACCTTTTATCCCATCTTTTCTCCAAATTTTTACGATCAGTCGATTTTTCTTCGTGAAGATTTTTCTCTTTTTCTTCTTCGGTCTACTCTTAAATTTTTCTTTAATGTAAGATCCTCCATAGGCCAATAGAATCACCATAGCCATCATTCCTGTAAAACATAAAATAATGGATTCATATACTGACAAACCTTCTTTTAATGCCATAAAAGGACCCAATTCGAATTTAAAAGCACTCATTATTATTATTGATAAATAATGTGCTAGTGTTTCCATTTGTGTTGTTGATTATTTTGATTGATTGTTAGGTGAATGTACCTTCTATTTTACTGAGTGTTTACTTTTAAAGATTTGATTTTTAATCTTCTAACCCCATTAATAGTACGTTTTGAATAGACTTTAATTAGTTTTTGGTAATAGATTCAATAAACCTAAAAAGTCACACTTTCATTATCTAGCTTCCTTAACTACATAAAAAAAGGGACGTATTTCTACCTCCCTTTGTATCTACTATCTTTATATTTTTTACTTTACATATTTATCATACAGCTGCTCCAAAATATTTTCTGGTGCCACGCACATTCCTGGGTGTACTTTAGAGCTTTGTAATAATGTTGATCTTGTTGCTGTTAGCCAACGAAAACGACTCGGCACATCTTGTTCACCAATCACACCTCCATGTTTTCCTCCTATACATACCTCTTCCCATGCCTTCAGGTAAGAACGCACTTCTTCTATGGCTATGTCAGGAGCAAAAGCCTCAAATAATTGCTCATTAATATGATATTTGATTTTAATAAAGCGCTTTGCCTTACAAAACATTATTACTCCTACATTCATAAATTCCTCTCGCTCCACTTTTGGAACAAAACGAATTATCGCATATTCATATACAAACTTATCCTCTTGCATCGATGGCTTCTTTAGTTAACACATCAATATTTTCTATTCTGGTGTTCAAAAATTCCTTGTACACCGCTCTCCTTTCTTCAGGAGTGGCATCAATAGAAGCCTCCGACAACCAATCATCAGGCAGCAAATTTACAATTCCTTCTATAATATCGGGAGTTAATTTTTCTTTGATTATAGATTTTGCATCTTCTAACCTAGCTGCCTTAGCCAATAAAACATGGTCTTTGATCATTGGAAACTTTCGCTGAGCATGGTCTTTCCATCCTTCCCATGAGTGATGGAAATATAAACTAGCACCATGATCAATAACCCACAGAGCTTTGTTCCAATTCAATAAATTTGTATTCCGGTGTGTTCTATCAATGTTTGTGATAATACTATCCAATAACACCACTTTAGATGCAGCCAAAGGATCAGCAATAGATACTAGAGGATCATAAGTAATTGCTCCGCTTAAGTAACTCATACCTAAGTTGAGCCCTTCAGAAAACTTTAATAAGTCTTGAATTTCCTCGTCCCCTTCCGATTTACTAAAAGTATCTACTAAATGTATAAAGACTAATTCCGGCATGTTTAGGTCCAACTGTCTAGCCATCTCACCACCCAACAATTCAGCAATTAATGCTTTGACACCTTGGCCAGCTCCTCTGAACTTAATGACATAGTCGAAACCGTCATCACATTCTACAATAGCAGGTAATGACCCTCCTTCTCTAAGAGGAGTTACATACCTTGTCATATTTACAGTTCTGATCTCTCTGTTGTACATATTTATCTATCAAAAATTTCACTCATACGATATACTTTCATGAGTGTTATTCAAAATAAATATTTCATCACAAACATTTAGGAGATACAGAATATTTTTTCGAAAAATTACCAAAAGTTACATTGAAGATAGGATACCTCTAATTACACTGTAACAGCATAATCCAACAACAACGCATGTAGCTAAAAGTAATATCACAAGGGTAAACCAATAGGCAAAAGTATCTGATAGCAATTTTTCACCTTGGTCATATATGTTCATCAGTTTATCCGCAAAAAATAACAATCCACAATACACTATACTCGAAGTGTAATAGTCTAGTCTTTTCATCTTATCGTATATTAAAAAGTCTCTTATCAAGAGGAATTGATTGATACATCAATTTACTGTTTTAATATACTTTACACAACCCTACTTTGAATCTTTTACGGTTTTTCTGGGCAGCTTGAACGCCAATTCTTGTTCGTTGGCTACAGTAACTCTAAAACCTGCATCTCTAATAAGATGTACCCAAATTTTTTGATCTATGTAACTTAGGTCAGCATATATTGTAGGGTAATCTGTTGTTAGCGGCTCAAAGTCTAATTTTAATTCAATATCTGGATAGATTTTATATCTCTCAGCGTCTTTCAGCTGTATTCTACCTTCGTATCTCTGTATTTTAAAACCATGTGTCTCAAAATACTCTACCATTCCTTTTCCAGAAATTTGAATTAATAGTGGTTGAGTTGGAATATTGTTCATTACCATCTCGGCAATGATTTCTTGATATCTCTGATCTGACATGTCTCCCTTAACGTAATTTCCATCACGTTTATTGGCATATCGAGCATCACCACTTTTCAACCATTTTACCGTTTCAGGCTTATTATGGTCTACATATCCTTTTTTAGAGGAAGAGCAGGAGGTAATACTTAGTGCTAGAATCAAAGAAAAGATACTACTACGTAACATGTTAATTTTTATTTAAATGAGATCTAGTTATACGAGTTTGTTCGGGATGCAACTATACATTTTATCAAATAATCTTAAAATATAAGTTGACTTACCTGTTTTTTACTATTTAAACTAGTTGTTAAAGTTCATTCACAAATTTAATAAAATAATTATTATACTTTTGTGTTGGGTAAAGAATCATAGATATTAAGTATCTATAAAACATTGACTCCCCTTCACTGCTTTGCAATGAAGGGGTTTTTTTGTTAATAGACAAATCTTTTAGACCTATCTTACCTTATTATTTCCTAAAAAACAGCTGGATTACCTTCCTTATTATCAATATCATAGAAAATCATACATCCTTTTTCTAGTCATTTTTCTCCTTATCGCGATCAAATAAGTTTTTTGAACATCATTGGTGACATTATACCTCTTAGGATATTAGTAAGTGAGAGACAAAAAAATACTATGAAAAAGATTATAATAATTTCGCTTCTACTGTTCAGTTCATTCATCGCACAAGCTCAACTTGTTATTGTTGTTCAAGCTGTTGCCTCATCAATAAAAGCTCCCAATCAATTGGATAACGTTACATTTTATGTGGATGGTGATTCCGTTGTTGTTCCAGTTACCAAATTAAAGAAACAAAAAGTGGCCGATTATGACAGTATTAAAGTATCGACTTTAATGGCTGCTGATAAAGTGCATAAAGTATATGGTGATAGCGTTGCTATGTCGGAAGTTCCCGAAGACGCTTTATTTTATGAAAACACCAAAAGATATAGAAAAGCAAGAATGTCGACTCTATTTGCGGCTTCTTCATGGACACTGACACTTTTAAACCCTTATTTTCTGATTGTAGCCCCACTACCTACTATTCAGGCACTAAAAAGAGATAAGACCGTCGACAAAGCGTATGTTATGAGCGGAAAAGAGTGGCGAGAACACCGTGATGAATATAAGGCTTATCGCAAACAGTTTAACAAGAAGAATATGAAAGATAGAGAAGAAGAAGAAACCTCTTTTAGTGAAGAAGCTATCGTAAAAAAATAAATCATTTTCTGAGACCTAAATAACGGGTCTCTTTTTTTATACTATTGATTTTCTTCGTTATTACCACTTATTGATAATTTATTAAACATTAAATGTTCATATTTTTATCATTTATATTTACCTTTGTAGTATGATTGGTTCCCCTAGACAAATGCTACTTTAATTAATTATGGTCTAATACAATCGTAAATTAAGATGAGTGAATTTGATATCTCCTCTCCTGAGGAATTTGACAACTTGAATGAAGAAGAAAAAAAGAGGTTTAAAGAAGAACATTTTCAAGCAAGTGGTTTTCCATCACCTGCTCAAGAATATGCTAAGGATGATGTGTCTGCCGATGACATAATCAACAGAGGATACAATACTTTCTTCTGTAGAATGCAGCGTACCGTTCCTGAATGGCGTTTCCAGAAAGGAGACTTTATTGTCGTTTCTAAAGGAACAGATATTCGCATCCATGAATTTTTTATAGGATGGTATAATAATGAGTTTAGAGTACTTCGAATGGGAAAAAATGGGTTCTGGACTTCTCCCCATACTTTTTCCAAAAGTCAGGTACAAGTATGGGGAAAAGTGACCCATGCTATTGTGTCTTATCAGCAAAAGCACTTGTAGTTGATTAGGCCTTATTACCCTTAACGATTAAACCAAATACTGATTTTATATAAGGATAATATTATGATCTAAATATCAACCATTCAAAATACAAAAACTATCTATTCCTCTATTAACTCTGGAGTATGAGAAACTAAGTTATCAAACTCATTTCTAATATCTAAACCACTTGGTTTATCAGTTTCAAGTGGATTAATAGAGAAAGAATTTTCCCAATCATCATTCTCCGTCTCTGAATATTCTAATGTCGGAGCATATTCATAATGAAGATACTCACGTTCTTTAGTTTCAAAAGTCTTATTTTTTTCATAGATATCAATAACCGGATTGCGATTTTCAGGTGAGGCACTTTCATAGGATTTATATATACCTGAAGTTTCTTCAAAAGTATAATAATCGACTATCATTGTATCGTACTCATATGTTTCGTAATTGTAAATAGGCTTTTCAGTGTGTGTCTCTCTATAAGAAATTTTAATAAAGGACCCATTACCTTTTAAGTGAAATTCTGTTTGTATAAACTCTCCGAGTCCTGTCTCTTCATCAATTTCACCATGTGTTTCGTACAATACTTGGTTTACAGCATCTTCCCTAAGGAATGCTTCCTCTTTATCACAACTTCCAAAAACAACTAATACTAAAACTGAGTAAATAAATTTTTTCATTTTCTTAAATTTTAAAATAGATAATACACCAAATGATCATTAAGGTGGGTAAACAATCATATATTGTTCTTTAATGATAACAGGACAAAAGTACAAAAAAGAAACAACGTTACTTATTATATTAAAATTTATTTGTATTAAAATTACAAGAATTTGCTTTAACTTTTTTTTCCAAGGAAAACATTCACACCTTTAGGTTGAGGATTTCCAGAAATACGTCTCCAACTTACTACTTGCCCCACATGAGTAAGAGCATCTGCAATCTGTCCGTTCAGTAAATACCAAAATGGAAAGCTCTGAGATGCTCCCATATAATTATAATTTTCTAGCTCTTCATCAGGCATTACTTTTAGCCTATCACTTAGGTCTTTGTATAGATATAAGGTTTCTGCTCTAAATTCTTCGTAAGTAGATAAATCTGTTTTCTTTTTCATATGTCCACCTAAAACATTGTTGGCAGCAAAAGCAAGGTGATAAATATGACCTAACAGTTCGAGCATATTGCGACTATCTTTTTCTGGTCTAAAGTCTATTTCTTTTTCTGTGAGTCCTTCTGTTGCCCAATAATAACGGAAGCCTAAACCGTCTATCATTCTGGCGATAACATGGGTACTACTGATTTCTTTTGGTAAGGGAGGAATTGATGAATATGGTAATTCAGACATTCTAAAAATTGATTAATGGTGAAGTGCTGAAGATACTAAAAAGCCATTGATTTCATGTAGGTAACCAAATCTTTTATCCTGTTTAAAAAATATCTTTCTTGCTACACAAATTACATAAACCATTAATTGTCAATTTTTTAACATCAAAAAATATGAAATTGTATAAATTACAATTAATTTAGTAGAATATGCAGCAAGGAAAAAGATGGCTTGACTGCGGCACCTAATAATTAATCTCATCTTCTCATTACCATATAAAATTAACCCAAAACTGATATGGAAATCACGATTAACCAAAAGAATTATATCTTGTTATTCGATACACAGCAAGACCTTAATGCAAGCAGACAATATCTAGCTTCCACAACAGGTAATATCTGTTCTAGATTGAGTAGTTTCAAGTATGATATTGGTGAAGCGCTTCCTGAGGGAGGTAAAATAGAGCACATTATCACTTATAAAGAAATGAACGATCAGATTGCTCCTTTGTTAGAATCATCAAAAAGAAAACGAAGAAAGAAATCTGATGCCTAGTATTTGTTAAAGGTAGCGAGCTACCTAAAAGCATTTACATCAATGAAATCGTTAAATCGATCATCCAAATAAAAACATTCCGAAAGCATTTTTGGGATGTTTTTTTTGAGTTCAAGAAAAAAAGAGATAAATTATTAAAGCATTGAGAAAAATGCACCCAAAGAAAAAATACCCAATTAACTACACTTCAACTGAAGTTTATATCAATGAGATTATTAATAACCTTACTACTGCTGATTATTAACTATAGTGCCTTTGCACAAATTGGTCCCTTCAATCATGAAATCAAAAACATAAATATCAAAGATTTATCGTCTAATAAATTGATGAAAATTGAGGATGATACGTTTGCTGGTGATAAAGCCATAAAAGTGCTTGAACCATATATGGGGTATAATCAGGAAGGAAAAGTATCTTATTTTTATAATTATACTACCGGAGAGATTGAACTGTATTTAAAGAATGAAATCTCTAGCTTAGTGATTTATGATTATGAGATTACAAGAGAAATATGTAATATCTATTTTATCATCGATAGTAAGATCAAGTTACATGCAAGCTACAACAAAAGTGATGGTAAAACTATAGACATTGTTTCTTATCAAAAAGACCGGAGATCAGGTGAATGGGTAAAGGTCATTACAGAAGAATAAAATTACTTACAATAGATAGATAAGCTCTTGGAGGAAAGTGTATATTTACACCAGAATTCAAGAGTTTTTGTATGTTACTAAAAAGAAGAGATGAAATCAATGTAGAGCAATGGGATGAGTGTATTGAGCAGTCATCGCAGTCTACTATTTTCGCTTTTTCATGGTACTTGGATATTACAACAGAAGATTGGTGGGCAGTTATCGTCGAAGAAAAGGGTAAATATGTATGGGTGATGCCCTTTCCCATAAAGAAGAAGCTCAATTACTATTATATTCAGATGCCTGTCTACTGTCCTGAATTAGGATATTTCTCTACTGTAGCTTCTTCAGAACAGCTTTTTTCAAATGCACTTCAACTGATACAACAAGAAGTACGATACTGCATCAGTTATATAGGTAATCAGCATAACAACTTTGGAAATTCTGTTTTCTATGAAGATGTAACTATAGACCTTAATAAGAACTGGAAGGAAATATATGCTCAGTTTAGTAAGGATAAAAAGACGAATTATAAAAGGGCAAAGAAGTACCATCAAAATATGTATTCTTCTGATAATCCTACAGCATTGGTACAACTATTTATCAAACATACCATACCAAGAATTGGAGATGTAAATATCAAAGATGCTGAAACTATCATTCCTCAATTAATCGCAACAAGTATTGAGAAAGGAAAAGGAAAATTGTATTATACTAGATATGAGGATAAAGAAGATGCTGCAGCATTCTTCTTTAGGCATCAAAATAAATTACAATACTTTCTCAATAGTGCCGATGAGCAACAAAGAAAACGTAATGGAAGAATGTATATTCTCTCCAAGATTATGAAAGACAATAGTGATAAGCCACTTACCTTTCATTTCGGTGCCTATATCAAAGAAAATAGTCTAGATGATTACAGTATGCATGTCCGACCGTATTTTGAAGGTTTTGGTGTAAAAAAGGTAACATTTCCAGCTTTAGAATGGAATCACTTACCGATACATATTAATGCGATTCATCAACTAAAGAAAGCCATTTATAAGATCCTTTATTAGCGTCATCTGTGAGCTCTAGGAATACAAAAAGAGAACCCAAATTGAGTTCTCCTTTCTATCAATATACCTAATTAAATACTATCTTATTATTCTCTAACTTCATCTTATTATAACATGAAGTAAAAAATGTCACCCCTTCTTCCCATTATTTTTTGAAAAAAATAATTTATCCCAAAATACATCCAAGAAGGGTAGTTATCCGCTAGCTAAAAAGGATACTGATTAAGGATATAACATTAAGCACTCCAAATAATAATTCGGCCATAGTTCCTTGAATAATCTGTGGATTGGGTTTACCATCTAAGCCAATACTTAAGAGTCGACCTGTGGCAAAGCCTAAATACAAAACAATAGCAACCATAATTGATGAAAGCTCCATTGATGAAACGAACACACCTAAAAGTACAAACAAGCCTCCGATAACAGTTACAGCACCTCCACCTCTCATTTCATTAAAAATATCTTCTTCTCCTTCCAACTGTAAGTTAGGATTATCGGAATAGGATTTTAGACAATACGATTTGATGGGATTAAACACTCTCATGATACCTCCAAAAATTAATAAAGCACCAGATAAAGAAAGAACTACAATTTTAAAAATTTCCATTTCGTTTATGTTTTAAGTTTGTGATAACACAAAAGTAGAAATGGCTTATGACAAGGGTATGTCAGGGGTATTTTCAAAAAAGTAAATAAAATAAAAAAAGAACCCAAAATGAGTTCTTCTTTCAATATCTTATTTTCTACCTAATCAACTTAAACATATTATCTATCTACATTTACTAATACCGTAAACAAAAAAATGTCACCATGAAAAGGAAGAAAATTTAAAGAGATACTGAAAATTTTTGTTGAGGCTTTAACACCTCTCCATAATATTTTTGCTGATGGCTTTGCTGTACTTTATCTACTAGATCCCAAGACCATTTTTTTCCAGACACTTCAGAAAGCTTTTTAGAAATGCCAAAAAATGTAGCACCACGGCCAACATTTATTACATAGCTATTTACAACTACTTTATTTGTTTTTGGAACATGAGATAATAATGCTCTATTATCATTCTCTACATTATAACCTACTGGCACTGCAGATGTTGTTAAACAAAATAATACTACTGTAAGAAAAGAAATCAATAAATTTTTCATAACTATTAAATATCTAAAAGATGATCATCACCTTGTGAATACAACTACTTTATTTTCTATATGTTACAAATTTAATCATTGATTATATTTTACACAAATTATTTGTTTATTTTTTTAACATGTGGATTTATTTATCAATTAAAGAGCTAAGTACATCTTCTGATGAATGATTCCTGTTTTTAATGAGGGGTATTTATTTCCTTCAGTAAGGAAGCCATGTTTTGCATAAAAGTCTAAAGCTGTTTCTCTTGCACTTAATTCTATTCTCTCAATATCAAGTGATTTTGATTTAGCCATAAGCTGCAATAATATAGCTTGTCCAATACCCTTTCTTTGGTAATCTTCATGGATCGCCATTTGAGATATCACAGCTGTGTTTTCCACTTGATGAAGTCTGCCAGTTCCTAAAACTGTATTCTCAGAATTTAGACAAACAAGATGTATACTTTCATGTTCAAAAGCATCGTTGATCAGACTATGTGCCTCAGGCATATTTTTGAAGAAACAATCTATCCTAATATCTACCCCAGCTTGATAGAATACATCTGTAGTCTCTATAAATTTAAATTGAAGTGATTCTTGCATTTAAGGCGTTGAATAATGTTGTATTGAAACTGGTAATTGACCTATTGGTGATAATTCCTTCTTAAAGGCTTTCATAATACTCTTCTGAGCATATGGTGAATCTTGATAGGTAACTAAAATTGATTTGATACGATCATAACCTTTTATTTCATCAAGTCCATAAACATTGCCAAGGTGTAAATAGGTTATTCTTTCGGAAGGTAACTCCAAAAATAGTCTTTCTCTAATCACAGTAGGAATATCAAAATGATTGAACGGTTTGATATTAATACCATGAAGGCTGACAATAATATGATCGAATTCTTGTAGAGTATTGATAGTTGTTTGTAGACTTTCAATGGAATCACTTTCTTTCCATTTGAAAATAGTTGCACCTAAAGTATCTAAACCATCAACTAAAATATCTTCTTTCTTTTTCTTGATTTCCTTTAAGTGATGTGCAACATTATCTCTAGTACTTGTTGTTTTACTTTCAATTTGTAAATTGAGGTAAGCTACTTTTTTAGAAAAGTCGACAGCTAAAGGTTTACCCAATTGTGTTAATGCCTGATCAAATAATTTTTGAGTTAGTTTTTTGGCTTCGACATCCTCTTGATGCAGTGCAGAAGAATAATTGATCGTATGTAAATTCTGTAAACCCACCCAACGTTTCATAGCCAGAATTTTTGTTACAGCATCATCTAGTAGAGAAATTGATAATTTACCAGATGAGATACTATCTAAAATACATTGTACTCCTGCTGCTACATCACAACTGTTTGTAATAATATGATTACCCGCTAAAATTGCTTTCAAATCGGCTTCTCCATTTTTATAATGGTTGGTGATGCCTTGCATATCCATCGCGTCTGTAATTAGTAATCCTTCAAACTGTAACTCCTCTGTTAGAATATCTTTTATAATTTTAGATGAAACAGTGGTCGGCATATTATCTGCATCATCCCAAACAGGAATTTGCAAGTGAGCAGTCATGATACTACTTAATCCTTCTTCTATTAATTTTTTAAAAGGATACAGTTCGATATGGTGTAACCGTTCATTAGAATGATTCAATTGTGGTAACTCTAAATGGGAATCCGTTGCAGTATCACCATGACCTGGAAAATGTTTGGCATTATCTAGAATATTTTCTGATTGTAACCCTTTCATGTAAGCTATACCTTTTCGGGCTACATTTTCTTTATTCTCTCCAAAAGAACGATAATTAATAACTGGATTGGATGGATTATTATTGACATCAACTACAGGTGCCAAAGGAGAAGAGACTCCTAACGCCTTACATTGTTGAGCAACCTTTTTACCCATATCATAAATGAGTTGATCATCCTGGATAGCACCTAATGTCATTTGATAAGGAAAAGATAAACCATCAGATAATCGCATACCTATTCCCCACTCTGCGTCCATATTTATAAACAGTGGTACTACACTTTTTTGTTGGTATAACTTGGTTAGCTCAATCTGTTGATCAATGCTACCCTGAAAAAAAGTAAGTCCACCTAAATGAAAGTTTTCGATCAAAGATAAGATCTCGTTTTTGTGCTCCTCTCCTCTATTCGAAAAAGCCGCCACTTGAAATAACTGTCCGACTTTTTGTTTTAGGCTCATAGATGATAAGGTCTTTAATACCCAATCATCCGATATATGTTTTAAAAATTCTGGTTTCATTATTTATCAGAAGTAACTTCTTTTAATAGTCTCGCTTTAATTTGTGAGATATAAGATTTAAGCATTTTCTCTTCTACAGGAAAGTTATTTTTTCTTCTTCTAGTAAGGTAGGCTCTTATTTCTTCACCAAGTCGTTGCTCTAACTTTAGATTAGGTTTCGTTTTTGAAAGACGATCGAATTTCACTGAAATTAAATCTTTACCTTGATTTCTTAATTGATCTGCTTTTGATTTCTTCTTAGGAAGTAATGCCTTTCCTGTTATCTTCTTTTTTCTTAACATTTGTGATCTAGGGTTTATCTCTTTGGACTAAGTTAATAAATTTAGCTGTGATCTTTCAGATAGAATGAGTTCTTCAAATAACACTGAATTCCCATTTCACTGGCATCAAAATGAGGTAATGGTAAATTAGTAGGAGTATACCATCCCCAAGATTCGCATTTGTCTGGTTCCATAATTTTAGGTTCTCCAACGAAATCTTTAACGAGTAAAATCACAGAGATATAATGCGTATGAAATTCTTTGTATGTTTTTAGATTGTTGGTTACACTAATTACCTCTGGGTGTTCAATGTGTAAACCGGTTTCTTCTTCCACTTCTTTTATCGCAGCCTCTTCAAATGTCTCACCATTTTCTAGATGCCCTCCTGGAATTGAATAATAAGGAGCATGGCTCCCTTTTCTCTTTCCTATAAGTACCTTACCTTCTTTATTCAGAATAATAACACCAACTCCTACTTTAGGTCTATCCATCACTTTCTTCTTATAACATTATGAACGATTCCTTAATATTTCGATTTTGGTAAATTTGCCAAAACCGAATGAATACACAAAACTAAATAGCACTATTTAAATTTTCTTGTATGAACATTCAACTAATGCCATTTTTTTTGATTTTTAAATTTGTGAACTGATCAAAATTGATGCTTCTTGAAATCATCAAAGAAGAATAATCAATAAACAACACATTAACACACGTTGTTTTTAAAGATAAATTAGTTGGAAGTTTGTTTGTTAGTTTAGTTTATTAAGAGGAAAAGAACCTTCATTTTATGATGGTTCTTTTTATTTATATACACATTCATTCTTTGTCAAAAACGTTATAACAATTACAAATAACTACTTCGCTAAAGTAAAATTATCGTTAAAGTATAGTGTAGATAAATACTAAAAAGATGAACAGTAAAATCAACAAAACTTATCAAAGTAATCCTTTTGGAGATCGTGTCATTTACTCTTCTGAGAAAGGAGAAATCGCTTTAGATTACCCTTGCTATTTACAGCATTCTAAGTATGAACTTAGAAATATAAAAGGAGATGTTATTCAAAAAAATGAAGCCTTTACTAGTATAGAAAAAGCGGAAGTAAGAATCGAAAGGTTGTTATCATAAGAAGTTAATTCATATAAATTAAAAAAGCCACATTTAAGGATGTGGCTTTTTTAATGAGTATATATTGGAAAAGTACTGTCTAAAAATACGACAACCATATCTTCCTCTAACACTTAATACTCTATTAATATTTAGAGTGTAAATGTTCTAATTGTTGTTCTTGAAGCAGTAATACAAATCTTAGATATTCCATTGTATCTGCTTCTGTTTTATTATGAATATCATTGAATTTGTTATTAGCTAAGAAACCATTTGTCAACTTTGTAAGATAGACAGAATCCTGTTGTAAAGTTTCTATTGTGATCACATCTACTAATGAAGAGATTTCCTCTACATTTTTATCATACTGTGCTTGTAATTCAGCAAGGGATTTTGGTTCTTCTTTTTTTTGGTTACAACCAAATGTTAACCCTATTAAAGCAATACCCAGTAGTATCTTTCTCATTTTTCGTTTATTAAATTATAATCTCGTATACGCCGCAATATAAGTAAAAGATCACCTATGATAAGCCTATCAGGATTTAATATAGTTTAGCAGAAGATAGATAAGTATAGATTTTTTTATAATTTTACATTTATAAACAAACCCCAATTTTTTTTATGAAAGCTTCGACTATTTTTCTTTTACTTACAATTTTTTCTATTTGTTCGTTTGCTCAGGAAAAAAGAAAACTACTTTATGGTGTTCCTGGCGTCGAAATTATAGCAAAAGAAGGAGGTGAAATCACCTTTAAAAGCGACTACATCCAACAATCAAAATTTCAAAGAACGTTGGATAATTTTAAACTGCATATCGAACATTACAACAAGATTCGGTTTGACGAAGACAATTTTGCACAGAACCTTCAATTTGTTTACGAGTTGGAAACAGAGCAAAAGGACTCTATGAACAGAATCATTCTAAGAAAGACAAAACAGAAACTTGTTAATTGAAAAGATTCTAAAAGAATAATTAAAAGGCATTTGAAGAAATTCAAGTGCCTTTTTCTATTGAAGCAATATAGTTACCTCATCAGTCATATAAACCTGAATTATAAAAACCCATAACACAATACACTTAATAATTGTACTTTTCTAATTTTATCATATTAAGATTTTTGAAATATTCATTTCTATCTATGATATATTTGTTGTCATGAAAAAAAAGGTGCTAATTAGTATTATCAAAAAAGAAAGACACAAAAAGCTGATAATAAAGGCTTTTTAAAAGATAAATTAGTTGGAAGTTTGTTTGTTAGTTTAGTTTATTAAGAGGAAAAGAATCTATGTTTTGCATGGATTCTTTTTTTATTTATATGATTTTAAAATATGACTATTATAGTATTTTGGGCATAAAAAAAGCATCCATTAATGAATGCTATATATATGAATATGTATTTTTTAATTCTTTCTTTGTAATCCTAATTTTCGTCGGATTTCATCTTGTGATACTCCTTTTCTAATAAGATCACCTAAACTTGTTCCTTTCTTGAAACGTCCTTTAATAGGATGTGAAATAGAGCTTGAGTTCATAAAATTTTCCATTTAGTGTACTTATAAATACGAAATCGAGGAATAAAAAGTTTACTATGGAATATCAATAAGATTTAACAGAGATGAATGATTTAAAAAATAATATCAGAAATTTTGAGTTGAAAATGAGGTTTATCCACTAGTCTTGTCCATCTTCCTCCCCATTTTAAACCACACTCCTCTCCTAGTTCACCTACCCTATTCCAGTGTTTGGAATTCCAGTTCAATGCTCCATTTTCTACTGGACATACATCGATCGCCCAACCATAATTATGATACGATAATCCAGGAATTGCATTAGTGACAATCCCTCCGGGAGCTGTTCGTCCTTGTGCATAAAGCTTTGCTTGAGTATCTAAGTCTCTAAAACCCCTGACCAATCTAATATTGATACCTTCTTTCCTTGACTTCTCAATTAAAAGGTTCAGCTTCTTTTCTAATAAAGGATGAATACCATTTGGTGTTGCATACGGCTGACTGCTCACCGTATGGGTCATTATCCATACCAATGCAGTTCTAGCTTTTACATAGGTCCATTTGGGGGCATATAAATAGGAAGAAATAATAGTAACCACTAAAATTACTATGGTGAAGGTTGAATATTTTATGAATGCTTTCATATAAAAAATAAAAAGCCACCCTATTCTAGAATATCGCAGGGTGGCTAATTACAAGTAAGGAACTATAGTTGTCTATAAATCCCTTCTCTCATCATTTGAAGTTCTTTATGTTCCTCAATCATTATATAATGACTTTCATGAACAACTTCTACTTTATGTTCTTTATCTATAGTAATTACACCAACTACCATATTTTCTGATTTTACTTGTGCAATAGCTTCTTTTGCAAGATCTACATTTACAACAACATAAAATTTATGACAGAATGTAGCCAATTCATTTAAAGAAGAAATATACTTTAAATCATCGGCAGTAGATATATATTGATATCCTATGATTAAAGGGAAAATATCTTGGCTATTTAATTTTACAAACTGAACCGCTTCGATATTCTTACTTTGGCGTACCTCTTTCCCATCTTCAACAAAACGAATATTAAAATCGTTATGCTGCTTAAATGATAATTCATTTAGTTGAATGGCATCAAAAGCCTCATCTTGATAACGAAAAGCATAACCTACTTTTCCAATTGCTTTTACAACTCCAGAAGTTTGTAAAAGTGATTGAATTACCTTTGGGGTTAATGCCGCTTTTGAAGGTTTTGCCTTTACCTTGCTCTTTCCTTTTTCATCTTTTTCAGAAGCTCGAATATCAGTCCAAGCCTTATGGATAGATAAATCTCCATCGATCACCGATCTGACAATATTCTCGCCACCTTTTTCGATGATCTTTTTCATCTTAGTCACATTCTTAGTAGAAACACCTGCAATTTTTGCAGCTTCTTCTGCTCTATTAATTCTGCCACTAGGATCCATATTTAAGGTATCTTTAAAAGCTTGAAGTTCTAATTCGTCTTCACTCTTTTCTTTTACCTCTTCTTTAACTTTAGCCTTTGCTTCAGTCTGTTTTTTTTGCCCTTTATTAAACGATTCAACTTGACGTTTCTTTCGTTCTTTTGCTTCAACACCTAAAAATTCTGTGAGTTGTAGTGCAATGGTAATCTTTTCAGCATCACCGATATTTCTTCGACCTAATTGGTTTCTAAGCATCCATATTCTCACATCATTATGAGAATTGAACTTCAACTCTTTACTAGGAACATATTCTAAACCTAATTTGATGGCAGCTTCACATCTATGGTGACCATCTACTACAGTATGAACTACTCTAGCTTTACCAGAATCATCTCTTAATGTATGAGTCCAATATAAAATAGGTTCACGTACTCCTTCTTCTTTAATTGATTTCTCAAAATTCTGAGCCTCATCGGCAGTTTGTTTTCTGATGAGTTCTCTGTATTCTGGTTCAATATGGAAAGATCCAGGAGATTTATAATCTACTTGTGTTAGTTTTTCAGAAGATTCTTTCTCGCGGAGAGAGGTCATCCCCTGCTTATGTTTTTCTTCTTCTTTCTTTTTAAACTTATCTAAATTGAGCATGGGCTTTAATCTTATTAATCAATCACGGGTAAAAGCTCTTTTACTACTGCTTTTACTTCATCAGTTGGATTTAACTGGTCAAAGTTAGTATCTCTTTGGTATCTAATTGCATCCGGTAAGAAAGAATTTAACAAAGTAAGACCTAAATAACCATTTAGTTCGAAAGGCATCTTTGATTCTTTTACTGTTCTGTTGACACGATTTCTAATACCAATAATTTTAGTTGGCAGATCCAATGAATCTCTAACATCTGCAATGTTACTGATACTCGAAATGGTTGGCCCCAAAGCTGTTTCATTTAGAGTGATAGGTACAATGACATCAGAATTCGCAATAATACTTGTCAATAAATCAGTAACAGCTACATACCCTGCTGTATCAACAAGGATATAATCATAATTGTACTGATTGTCTTCAATTAATTTGCGGTACTTCTCTGATACAGCGATAGAGTTAGAATCGAAAGCAATTACATCAATGTTATCTACTGAACCATTTTCAGCATACATCATTAAAGTTTGTTGTGGATCTGTATCAATACACAAGACTTTTGCAGTAGGTCTTAATGTGGCGATACCAACAGCAATCTGACGAAGTAAAGAGGATTTAGTATTTCCTCCTTTTGAGTTAATAAATGAAATAACTTTCGAAGGCTCTCCCTTGACAATATAATCTAATGGTACCTGAAAGATATCAGAGATCTTAGATAAACCTGAATACGGTATCTCTACTTTACCTTTTTCCCATTTGATAAGACCTTGAACAGAAATATCGATTAGCTGAGCTAACTCTTTCTGCTGCATATTGTTCTTTTTACGAAGTTTGACGATGTTATCTCCGATCATTGTCTTAAAAGTTATATTATTGTATAGTTACAAAGCTATATATTTTGTAAATATGGTACAAGTATTCCATAAAAATTATACTAAAGATTAACTGAAATAATTAATTATGTATCGAAATTCCTTGAAATGTACGGTATACCTATACATATAATTATTTTACAGTACACCATATCGATTCAAAAGTGTATGTAATTCTGTTCTAATGTATAGATATACCGTATATAAGCCTTATATATGTATAGTTTTACCGTATTCGGAAGTATTTATTTTATTAAAAATGTATTGATATACCATAATATTGAAGGAAAAGCTATCATTTATGGTATATCTATACACATTAATTGAAATTATACAGTAAACAGAGAAATAATATTAAAAAATTAAATAAAAATGGTATAGGTATTTATTTAATATTGTATATACTTTGTTTATTTATAGGGTAACATAACTATCTGAAAATCAAAGATTAAAGTGCTTTATGTATGTATAGATTTCCCGAATAAAAATGTATAGATATACCATATACATATGTATAGTTATACCGCTCATTGATGTATTATAATTCTTTAGATGTATTGTAAGTAATATAACTGTATAAGAAAGTCCTTTATATGCATAGTTTTACCGTAGTATTATGTATAGATATACCATACATTTAAGTGCAATTCCAGAATTTATGTACATACCTGAATCTTCCTATAGAAATAAGAGTGTATTGAATCATCAGAATATGTATAAAATTTAAATACTATGTATAGATATACCGCAGTATTATGTGTTGGTAAGTCCTTAAATGTATAGAATTACCGTAATTGTGTTTCATGGATACATCTTTTGCTATATAATAAGTTTTGAACTTAATTAATTCACCAGATAATACATAGTTTATGTATTTGATCTCCTGAACATGTATAGTTTTCCCGCTAATTACTATCGATACATGTTCTTTTCATGGTTATATGAGAATTTACCTCCTGAATATGTATAGATATACCATAATAATGTAGAAATATGACTTCTAATGTATAGGTTTACCGTATATAGAGAACATATTCGTTATTATTTATGCTGTTGATATGTATTATTTGCCTTATACCTGTAACGGTTTACTTAAATATGTATAGATATACCGTATAAATATGGGAACATTTGTACTAAAGAAGAATTCTGATACATCATATCAGAAAAACTATACATGTATTGAGTCTTATCTGTATAGAAAAGTTAAACTATGTATAGTTATACCGTATATTTTAGTCTTTAAAAGAGAAATCAATTACATTTTTGAGGATAAACATGAAAACCTACATTTTTTGGTACATATATACCTGCTTATTGAGATAAGATGTATGAATAGTGAAGCTATTATATGTAATAAAATTCTTAACTATGTATAGTTGTACCGTAATAATTATAGAAAATGTATGAATTACCCGACTATTTTTTTGCTTTTATGTATAGATATACCGATAATGTGAATCGAAAATGCGGTAAAGCTATACATATTAAAGAAATAGACTAAAGAAACTTGTCTTCAGATGGACATTTTAAATAAAATACGTACCAGTAGTAATAAAGTAAAACGTCATAATCGTTTTATTAAAGCAAAACAGAAGAAACCCCTACCCTTAGTTTCCCAAAAGTTGCTACTGTTTGCTTTTACACTGAATGATTTAACTGCAGAGGATGAAATAGAATTTAAGGTATCTGAGTTTTTAGGAAGACATCCTGGAGGTAAAGATCTTAAGCAGCTAGATTTTGGTTGTGATGCATTAGCAAGTGCTAAAATTACTTTAGGAGAGGCAGACCACGACTCTAGTCAATTTGATAGAGAATATATTCCTCTTTTTTCAAAGATAAAGTTGGATAAGACTTCTATTAAGTTCCAGTTTAATGGAAACTTTAAGAACCTCTTATCCCCTACAGGTAATTATACTCAGTACTTGTACTCTAGTGTAAGACACATGCGTTCTCCTCATGCAGTGAGAATGTACGATTTGTTATCGCAAGGTGTAGGTAAGTACAATTCAAGAAAGATATCTGTAGAAGAGTTAAAATCTATATTAGGTCTATCAGATTCTAAATCATATAAAAACTTTGCAGCATTTAATCGTTCGATTTTACAGAAATGCTTAAAAGACATCAATGAGAATACTGATTTAGAAGTACGCCTAGAGTTAATAAAAACGGGACGAAGGTGTACACACTTGGAGTTTTTCTTTACGAAAAAGGAATCAGAGAAAAAGAAAAGTATTGCAGCTCCTAATCAGCAAAATGCTTCAAATCAGTCTGATAGTAATGAAACCATGCAAAATTCATTACAGCAGAAGATGAAGATGTTGCAATCTTTAGGATTCTCAAGAGAAGAAATTCTTAGAGAATTATTGAAGACAGATGTTGTGAATGAAGTGGAGGAAACGATAGAAGTAGAATCAAAGGTTGTTGAAGAACCTCAACCTATGCAATCTTCTATAGATTTCGAATTTCAAGGTAAAATAAACAAGTTGCATACTCGTCTTACAGAATTAGGAATGGCTCAGGACATCGTTCGTTTGGCAGTTCAACGTTACCAAAGTAATCCGAATTGGAAAATTTGGCCAGAGGTAAATGCGGTGAAGATGGCACAGAAAGACGGTCAGAATTTCCCTAATGTACATACATTGAAAAAATGGATCATTGGAGAATAAGTGATCAAATAATATACATTGAAAAAAGCCTGTAGAAAACATATTTCTACAGGCTTTTTTTATCCCCTTAAGAAGAAAAAAACTCAACACAAAATGTTGAGTTTTTACTCTAAACTGATATTGATATTATCCTAAAAGTGTAATTTGATTATTAAATCTGATGCTATATCTCATAAACTTGTACAGTATCTAATTGTTTATGAATACTAAATTTTTTTTCAATATTTTTTCAGAATGTATGTATCAGCCTATAAAATGTATTGTGAGGGTGAAATATGTATAGATATACCGTATTTCAATAATTTATAAGATTTCACTAGCTAATTGTTCAAAGTCTTTACAACCTCTTGAAGTTGGAGCATAGTCAAAGATGTTTTGTTTAGAAGTAACTGTGCCTTCAAACCCAATGGTATGATGTATGATCGTATCAAATATATTGAAGTCACTCTTTAGTCTATCATTGATATGTTTTAAAAAGGATTTATGTGATGAATTTGAACTCTTGATTCCTGTAAACAGTATATGCGAGTTCCCTAAAGATGTATTGATATCCCTTACCGATGTAATCATTTTTGTCATGGTTGATAAACCTTGTGTATTATAACTTTCAGGGTGTACAGGAATGATAAGGTCAGTTGAGGCTAATACTGCAGATATACTTATTGCATTGAAAGATGACGGACAATCAATTAGAATATAATCATAAAGGAAGCTAAAGTGCGTAAAGGCATTTCTGATTTGATATATTCCAGATAAGCCACCCATTCCATATTGAATATTGGCAATATCCAATTGTATTGAAGATGTGATCATATCTAGGTGTTCTCCTATAGGTGTAATGATTTTATCTTTTTCTGTAGATGGGTGTTGAATCAAATGATAGAAATCAACATCAACTTTATTTTTAGCATATTCACTTAAAGCAGCTTGAGGATCAGCATCAATAAGTAATACCTTTTTCCCTTTCATGGCTAAAGCCTTTCCTAAGTTTAACGTGGTAGTGGTTTTACCAGAATTAGCCTTATTGTTTAAAACAGAAATGATATTTACATCCGTCGAATTTTTATAACCTAATGGAGTTAGAAGCCTTTCTAACTCCTCTACATGTTGTTGTTTTAATCCTTGTGTTCCGCTCAGTGCCTTTCTAAGAGAATTCGTTGGAATCTTTGCTTGTCGTTCTAATTCAGAAACATTAAGTAATTTATTCTGCTTAATAAAGTGAATGACCTTTTCTGTATTCATTGGAAAGACTATTAATTATATAACTTTTTTAAAGTCTGTATATATACTAATATTTGCATAATATAGTATTTAAATATACTTAATAATTGACAAAGATCTAATTTAAAGTAATTAAATATACTTAATATGTTATTTTTAGTCTAAATATATT
This sequence comes from Flammeovirga sp. SubArs3, assembly GCF_947387565.1. Classification (NCBI taxonomy): domain Bacteria; kingdom Pseudomonadati; phylum Bacteroidota; class Cytophagia; order Cytophagales; family Flammeovirgaceae; genus Flammeovirga; species Flammeovirga sp. SubArs3. The sequence continues at coordinate 536,239 of NZ_CANDOA010000001.1, forward strand.
CTTTTTGCTTATCTCTATTATTTGAGGAAAATATGGTAATCCACAAAAAAAATACAGAATGTGGGAACTATTTTCTAAAAACTATTGATTTAAAATACGTTATTGACGAGATTATCTTAAAATTTAAGTGATTCTGAATCATTTTTTTGTTAAATTTGCGGGTTGATCATTATTAGAGATGATAATTGTTCGTCAAGGATAGTTTCATTTCAATGATTATAAAGCAAGTATTCGATAGAAAAATAATCATATAAGAATAAATATGTCAATATTATCATTCCAAAAGCCGGAAAGAGTTGTAATGGAAAAGGCCGGTGATTTTAAAGGTCTTTTTGAGTTCAAACCTTTAGAAAGAGGTTATGGTGCTACTATTGGTAACGCCTTCAAAAGAACTTTGCTTTCTGCTCTAGAAGGATATGCAATTGCAGGTGTTAAGTTCCTTAATGCAGTTCAAGAGGAGTCAAAAGTTTCTGGCATAGCGGAACCATTATCAGAAGTTGTTTTGAACTTAAAGCAAGTACGTATTAAAACAATTGCTGAGTCTCCATCACAAAAAATCGTTGTTGATTTAAGTGGAAAGACTGAATTCAAAGCTTCAGATATCAAGGATTTCACTGAAGAGTATGAAGTTTTGAACCCTGAATTGGTTATTTGTACTTTGGATGGTAGTGCTAATCTTCAAGTAGAAGTTACTGTAGAGAAAGGTAGAGGTTATGTTATGGCAGACAATCAGGTATTAACTGATGCTGACACTACAGGTCTTATTACTATCGACTCAGCATTTACTCCAATTAAAAATGTTGAGTACCACGTAGAAAATACTCGTGTTGAGCAACGTACTGACTACGAAAAATTAGTGATTGAAATTGAAACTGATGGTACTTTACTTCCTGAAGTTGCTTTACAAGGTGCTGCAAACATCTTAATTCAACACTTCGCTCAAATCACTGACAAAGAGATTACATTTGATGTTACTCCTCGTCAGCAAGATCCTAAGTGGACTCCAGAAGAGATCAAGAAACGTGCTATGTTAGAGACTCCAATCTCTGATCTTGAGCTTTCTGTACGTGCTTACAACTCATTGAAAGCAGGTGAAGTGAAGACACTAGGTGAATTAGTTTCTTTAGAAGTTCGTGACCTAATGAAGTTCCGTAACTTTGGTAAGAAAACTTTAACGGAATTAGAAGAGATGTTATCTGATAGAGATTTAACTTTCGGAATGGACGTTTCTAAGTACCGTTTAGGAGAAGATTAATCTAAAGCATTAATTGCTAATACATAGAAAAAACCTTTCAGTTATGAACTGAGAGGTTTTTTTTGCTTTGGTATTCGGCTTTCTTGTGTATGTAACAGACAATCTTTCAACTTAAATCTTCTTTTCTCTACTACGTTTGCTTGGACTTGTATAACTAAGAGAGTGATAATCTACATCTCCTATTTTCATAAACTTGCTAGTCGGTAGACAATTTATTCTTACTACAGATGTGTTTCCTCCAATAACAGTAAGCGTTTCTAGCCCTTTATATTCTTGCTTATTCAGATTATCTGAGAGTACTTCAATAATATATACTCCTTGATGTAGATGTATCGATGTAGGAACATCTCTATAGTCTTCATAGGCAAAAACAAGCTGGTTCGTTTGCTTATGTATAATATTTACCGCAAAATCATCTGTGATAGTCATTTCGTGATTATAATTGAAAAAGTGATTCCCATGAATATCTAGTTGTATTGTAACCCTTCCTAATTGGTTTTTATTCTCTAGTGTTGAATTGCATGATGATGCAAATAGTAGTACAATAGTTGGCCATAATAAAGGGGAAATATTGATTTTCATGATACAGGTTGATTTATTTCACAGTGATGTTGGTTGTGTTTTCTTTTACGGTATTTGTTAGGGGTGGGGTTATTTAAGAATTGTAATAGAAAGGCATTTTTTCTTAATTATTGATCACAAAATAGTGGACAGGGGAGGATTGCCCACTTGTATTATTCTAAGAGAAATACAGGATAATACAGGTGAATGAGATAGATTTCAAGCAAATATTGATTTTATAGAAATAATAGTACATCAATAAAAAATATCAGTAACCCTACTTTATTCCAAAAACAAAGTCATATTTTAGTGTGTTCAACTAGCTACATGACACAATTGAAAACAAATAGTAATCGTTGAAAACTCGTTTTTAGTTGTGCCGTATAGTTACTTTATATTTGAAAGCATATTATCATAACTTAAAATGTTGTTGAAGCGTACTGTCGTTTTTCTTTTATTCGTCTTGTTCAGTGGAAATGTAGTAGTATATGCTCAGGAGAACAGCTCAGCAGTCGACACCCACTTTTTACAGAAAGGAGACACTATTCATCCTATAGAGGTTCGTGACTTAAAAAATAAGCCATATACCACTCCCAGTATTGGAGAAAAGGTACTATTGATATTTTACCCTGATCCTGATAATCCTTCAGAGAACGATTATTTTGTAGAACAGACCAAGCAGTGGAAATTTCCTTTAGATAAATTCCATGCATACGGTATTGTCAATTTAAAAGACACCCCTTATCCTAATGGAATTATCCGATTTATGATTAGAATGCTAAGGAAACGTTCAAAGAGAGAGGCTGGAGCTTTAATACTTACTGATCCTAAAGGTGTAGTTCAGACAGAATGGAATACTGGTGATTGTAATAATCATATTAGTGTACTGGTCGTAGACAAGACAGGAGAAGTGATTTTCTGGAAAGCAGGCCCTATTAATGAAGAAGAGACCGCATATGTTATTGATGAGCTGGTAAAACGCTTACCTGAGGCCAGAAAGTTGACGGCTGAAGAATTAAAAGCAATGGAAATTAATGATTAAACATTGTCCAATTAGAGACAATTCTAAATATATTTTAAAGGAAGATCCCTCTGAGAGCAAAAAAGCTTAATCAGAGGGATTTTTATTTAAATTGAAACGTAAAACTAGGGTTTTATACTACGCTAAACACTTATACTAAATAAATAGAGCTTGGACTACTAAATAAGCTTTACAATTAAACAGTTATCACAAATGAGCCTAATTATCAATCGAGAAGAAGAACAATTGATCTTAAAGATCATGGAAGAGGAAATTGTACCAGCAGAAGGATGTACTGAGCCGATTGCTATCGCTTATGCTGCAGCGAAAGCCGTAAGTTATTTAGGAAAAAGGCCGGAGGAATTGATCATCAATGTATCTGGTAATATTCTTAAGAACGCGAAGAGTGTTGTAGTACCAAATAGTGATGGTAAAGTAGGAATTGAGGTCGCGGGAGCTATGGGAGCACTATTTGGAGATCCACAAGCTGACCTGATGGTGATAAGTAAGATCACTTCTGATGATATGAGTGTCGTCAACCATTTCCTTGAAGAACATCGAGCTAAAGTAAAGCTTGCCGATAATAATATGACACTATATATCAATATTGAGGCAATAGCTCAAAAAGAGTGTGTAAGCGTAGAAATAAAACATACCCATACAAATATCACTAAAGTAATTAAGAATGGTGAAGTGATTATAGATCAACCTTGTAATGACAATGACTTTAATTCTTCATTAATAGATCGAAGTATCCTCTCGATCGAAAAGATTTATCATCTAGCTAAAAACATAGAGATTGAAAAGATAGAGAAGATTTTCGAAAAGGTATTTACTTATAATTCTCGTATAGCATCTGAAGGATTAGCTTCAAAGTATGGTGTAAACATAGGGGCTGCAATACAGAAAAATATAGATAAAGGGTTGTACGGAGATGATCAAAGAAACCGTTCAGCTAGTTTTACAGCTGCAGGAAGCGATGCAAGAATGGGAGGGAGTGCAATGCCTGTTATGACCACAAGTGGTAGCGGTAACCAAGGTATGACGGCTTCTTTACCAATTATTAAATACTGTATTGATCAGGATATCGAAAAGGAAGAAATGTATAGAGCATTGTTTATGTCTCATCTATCGACTGTACATGTTAAAACTAACGTAGGAAGACTTTCTGCATATTGTGGAGCAATGACAGCTTCAGCTGCTGTAAGTGGCACCTTGGTATTTTTAGAAGGGGGTACAGTTGAAAATGTGAAGAATGCGATTACAAATACGTTGGGTAATGTCTCTGGAGTAATTTGTGATGGAGCAAAAGCTAGTTGTGCGACAAAAATTGCTTCAGGAATATATTCAGCATTTGATGGAGCAATGTTAGCACAAATGGGTAGTGTACTGCAAGCAGAGGATGGAATTATTGGTGATTGTGTAGAAGATACCATCAAAAATGTAGGTACATTAGCTAAAGAAGGTATGAAATCTACAGACAAGACGATTCTTAATATTATGTCTAATTAATACTGAGAATGTTTGATTGATGATCAAATATTTTCTTAAAGAATGGTTATTTCAACGGAGTTGAAGTAGCCATTTTTATTTTATCTACTTCAAGCTGAGAAAACTAAAAAATCCATTTTAACATTGCGATATTAGAAAAATACAATAATGTTCCACGTGGAGCATTGTAGACATATTTGATTCTTGAATAATTCACAAAATTCTAAAAAAAGTACTAATGGTCTTATACCGTAACTGTTTGACTTGATTTAGGAAATCGCATTGTATTAAGGTACCGTTTAATATCCTATATACACTGAATAATCATCTTTTACTATGATAAACTAACTACTAATAATTTATATTCAATACTACACAGCGGAAAGGGTTTCTATACTATAATAGAAACCTTTTTTTATGAAAAAGAGGCAAAATAGAAACTATTTTGCCTCTCGAGATATCATCATTACTACTACCTAATTAAAACGATTGAATACTACGTTCACTTATAGTAGCGTAATTGTAGGATGAAACCCCTAATTAGAAATTGATTTTTTTTCTTCTTTTATAAGAGTCGTAGCTTTTAGAATATTGTCGATAATAATATCTGTGTTTTTAAGGTCAAATATTGGTTTCTCTTTTTCAAGATGTTCTTTCTTAATGAGCTGAGAAGAGATTTTTTCCCACTCATAAGAAGAAGTAATTTCATGCTGTAATGTTCTTTGTTCTGGAGAAATGAAAACGGTAATCGGCACATTTGATTTGTTCGCATGTGGTAATTCATCGTTCAAAGGATTGTAGTAATTAATAAAATCCTTTTCGAAACTGTTCATTTTACTTTTAGCATCTTGGGTAGATAATTTAAGGTAATACTTTGATGCTTTTTTCCAGATCATTTTCGCCAATGATGTATTTTGTTTTAAAATACCCCACGTTTCCGCCAATTCATTATTGATATAGCTATTGCTACTGAAATGTTGTATCGTTGGTGTATTAATTAAAAAACTATGTGCTTTGTTCTTGCTTTCTACGGCACATTGATAGGCTAAGAACCCAGAGAAGGCATAACCGATATGCATAGAAAATGAAATAGGAAATTGATCAATATAGGAAACTAACTTATTGATCATATTACTTGGAGAGAATAACTCTTTCGTATCACATTGTATAGTAAATACATTACAGTGTGATGTTAATCGATCCATTAGAGGTTGGTAGAGCTCTGTTTTTCCGTCTGTAGCAGCGAAAAATAATACATTTGGTCTAACACCTTCCTCAAAGTAAAAAGTCTTGATATGAGGGCTTTTGATAGTCATTGTCTTAGTTACCTTAACAGTTCTTCCTTCAAATAGTGCATACATAAGATCGCGTACAGCATCTAAAGAGATCAATTCATTTTGCAGACAAAGTGTAGTTGTCTCTCTTTTTACTTGTTGGTTGATCTGATGGAAAATTTGTTGTAGAAAACTACCGTAGGTATGTTTTTCATATTTACCAGACTCTGTATTCAGTTCATAGCAGAAAGTATGTCCATCATAAATTTTTTCTGGACGTAGGTAGGTAACTTTATCCGAAGAATAGAGTTCGTCGATTACACGATCATTTAATAGAAATACATCATCATGAATCTCTAAAAATCTTTGATGATTATATTCTTCTTTGTTCAAGATCACAAATGACTTTCCACAACATAATGTTGCAAAAATTGATACCAATCGGTCTTCAAACTTATCTACATGAATACCAATAGTGTCACATTGAGTTTCATGGATAAGCAATTGTGATATCTTATCAATAGAAGAAAGTAATTTTTTGTATTCTAATTTTTCACCTCCATAATGAACAAAAGGTTTCTTTTTGTAAATGTTCTTTTGTTGTTGGAGGATTTCTTTAAAATTGGGGTAAAACACGGTTTTCATATGTATCAGCTAGTATGATGATAGTAACGGGGAAATTGTATTTAATGATAAAAATTAGAAAGCCGATTTAAGTAATGAGAAAATGGTTAAATGACAATGAGGAATATTTAAGTGTGCTGTGGCTTTCTATATTCTATTGTTTTTGTTCATAATGAATTTAAAAAGAGTTTTTTACAATTGTTCACAATTCATGTTTTATTGCAGCATATTATATGAATTCTACTACCCTTTTTTGTTAATCACTTAAGCAATCATAAAATATTGTCTATGCTTTGTTTGTGCTCTAAATTATCACTTACTTAAACAGGCAAAAATATTAATACTAAACCTTTATCTAATCCATAATTTAATATGAGAAAACTATTTACAGTACTATTGGTATTGTTACAACTGCATGTATTAGCAGTAGGTAAAAAAGTAACTATTGACCATATCGAACCCGCATTTTGGTGGGCAGGAATGCACCATCCTACTTTACAAGTTTTAGTGCATGGTGAGGAAATCTCTGATCTTATGCCTTCACTATCTAAAGAAGGTGTAGTGTTAGAGGAAGTGGTTAAAGTAGAAAATCCGAACTATTTATTTTTAAACCTTAGAATCGATCAAGCAGTTCAGCCAGGAAAATTTCCTATTGTTTTTAAGAGAAAAGGCAAGGAAGTATTTACATATGAATATGAATTGAAAAAAAGACGAGAAGGTGCTGCTTCAAGAGAAGGCTTTTCTAATAAGGACATCATGTACTTAATTACTCCAGATCGATTTGCAAATGGTAATCCAGATAATGATAGCGTTGAGGGTATGAGAGAAGGAGTAGATCGTAATAATCCGGCAGGCCGACATGGTGGAGATATTCAAGGAATTATTGATCAGTTGGATTATATACAAGCCATGGGCTTTACAGCTATTTGGGTGAATCCATTATTGGAAAATAATATGGAGAAGTATTCATATCATGGATATGCAACTACTGATTACTATAAAATAGATCCTCGTTTTGGAACCAATGATGACTATCTTAAACTATCTGCAGAAGCAAAGAAAAGAGGAATTAAATTAATAATGGACCAAATTGAAAACCACTGTGGATCTTTCCATTGGTGGCATGACGATCTTCCAACATCGAATTGGTATAATTTCCAAGATAGCAAAGAAGTCATCTATTCCTCACACAATAGAATATCTTTAGCGGATCCTTATACTTCACAGAGTGATTTAAAAATGCATAGTGATGGTTGGTTTGATACCATAATGCCTGATATGAACCAAAGAAATCCATTGGTGGCAAATTATCTGATCCAGAATTCTATTTGGTGGATTGAGTACGCAGATCTAGGTGGTGTTAGACAAGATACCTATGCTTATCCTGATGCAGAGTTTATGGCAGAGTGGTCTAAAAGAATTATGAAAGAATACCCTTCTTTTAATATAGTAGGAGAGGAGTGGACAAAGAATCCAGCGATCGTATCTCGTTGGCAAAAAGGAAAAGTAAATAAAAATGGGTATACATCTTATTTACCATCACTTATGGACTTTCCTATCCAAGAGACATTGATAGAAGTATTAAATAAAGAAACAGAACCATGGAAGAGTACTTTTTCTGATGTTTATGAAATGCTATCGAATGACTTCTTATATCCTGATCCATACAATCTAGTTGTCTTTGCTGATAATCATGATACACCAAGACTTTATAATGCTGTTCATGAAAATAAGGCTCTATTTAAAATGGGATTGGTTTATTTATTTTCTGTTAGAGGAATTCCGCAGATCTATTATGGAACAGAGATAATGATGAGTGGAGATGTCAATAATCCTAAGGATCATAGTACACTTCGCGTTGATATGCCTGGTGGTTGGGCTGGAGATACTTCAGATGCTTTTAAAGGAAAAGGCTTATCTGATGATGCCAAAGAAGCTCAGCAACTAATAAAGAAGCTTGCTAACTTCAGAAAGAATACCACTGCGTTGCAAGATGGCAAGTTGATGCATTTTGTACCTAGAGATGAAATTTATGTTATGTTCAGGTATGATTCAAAAACTAAAGTGATGTCTATATTCAATAAAAAGACAGATACAATGGAGGTTGAATTAGAAAGATACCAAGAACAATTGGAAGGGATTACCAAAGGAAAAGATGTTGTTACTGGAAAGGTGTACGACCTAAGTAAAGGAACGATATCACTTGAGGGTACTTCAGCATTGATGCTAGTACTAGAGTAAAGGAACGGTAAAGATTAATAAACTATTACAATAGTCAGTTACATAGTCTATTCATTAGATTATTTAACTGACTATTTTTTTGGATTTATTGAAGTGTATTTTTAGATGTGCTGAGTGTGGATAAAGTAAAATCTTTGAAATATTAAGAAATAAAATGTTCCAGTGATTTTACGTATTAACATTGGTGTAATAGTAACTGTCTTTATCATAATAATTATGTAACATTTTATAGATGTCTAATTTACCCTAGATGAATAATTTTGCATCATCATCTAAACAACAAACATATAGTTATATTATTTACATCGAACTTCAAAAATCAAAAAAATATATATCGGAAATAATTTCAGTTGATGTATAGACACCATACTATACCATCGACTCTTATTATTTATACTTTCATATTTAAAGAAAATATGCGATTAGAATGATAAAAGTAGTATGCAAATCATTCTAAAATATTGTAATAAAGCTTTCGTAATTTTTATGGAAGCTTTTTCTTTATACTACATATTCGATTTTGGCAAATTTACCAAAATCGAAAAAAGCCTTAAATCTACTCTTAATTTTGGTTAAGAAAGTAATAAGATTTTTTCTTCTAAATTAATTCCTCTAACATTGTGACTGATTAGTCACTCTAAGGATTATACAATGACAAAAAGAGAGTTATTATTAGAATCAGCATTAAAGCTATTTACAGAAAATGGTTTCCATGGTACAGCAACTTCGAAGATTGCAAAAGAAGCGGGTGTTTCTAATGGTACATTATTTAATAACTTCTCTACAAAAGATGAACTAGTTTTGGAACTTTATTTGGCGATTAAAAATGAAGTTTCACAGAAAATGAAAGAACATCTAACCGAGGTAGAAAAAGACCCTAAACTAGCGCTCAAGAAACAAATATTTAATGCTATTTATTGGGCCATAGATAATCCGAATAAATTAAATTATCTACAGCAATTTCATTTTTCGCCATATGTCAACTTACTAACAGAAGATATAAACTCAAGGTCTCTTATACCACATTTATCACTGATTCAAGAAGCAGTAGATAATGGAGTAATCAATAACATTGACCCAGATTTTGTATATGCACTTTTAGGTAATCATGTATCTGGAGTATATCAATATATTCAATCAAAAGACTTTTCAAGTGATGAAGTAAATCAAATTGTAAATACATCATCAGAGCTTTTTTGGAAAATGATTACTTAAAAAATTTTATCACCTAAATGACTGACTAGTCAGTTTTGAAAACTAAATATAATAAACCATATAAAAATGAGACTAAACAACAGATTTCAACAGATGAAAAAGGCATATTCTTTAAAACCTATGCCTAGTTACGAAGAAAGAATTACACACCTAAAAAAGTTAAAAAAAGAGCTTAAAGATAATGTGGAAGAGTTGTCGTTAGCACTGAACTTAGACTTTAAAGGTCGTAGTATGCAAGATACAATGCTAGAACTGTTACCCAGTATCAATAATATCGACTATACAATCGCTCATTTAAAAGAGTGGATGTTACCTTCTCCAAGACATACTGGAGACTTATTGCCATCTTCTAAAGTGGAAGTAGTCTATCAACCCAAAGGTGTCGTTGGGATTATTAGTACTTGGAATGCACCAATAATGGTTACTATTAACCCTCTTACAACTGCTATTGCTAGTGGAAATAGAGTAATGATAAAGATGAGTGAATTTACTTCTAATCTAAACTTCTGCTTAAAGAGTATTTTAGAAAAAGTCTTTAAGCAAGATGAAGTAATATTAATAGAAGGAGAAGTAGAGATCGCACAAGAGTTTGCCTCTTTGCCTTTTGATCACTTATTATTTACAGGTTCTACAGCTGTAGGAAAATTGATTATGAAGTCAGCTGCAGAAAACTTAACTCCAGTCACTTTAGAGTTAGGTGGGAAATCTCCTGTAGTTATTGATAAAACCTTACCAATAACAAAAGTAGTCGAACGACTAATGATCGGGAAGAATGCTAATAATGGACAATTGTGTATTGCTCCAGATTATGTAATGATTCATGAAGATAGATTGAATGAATTTATCAGAGAATACCATCAACAGTATCGTAACTATTTCCCTAAGGGAGTATTTGATAGTCAATTGACCTCAGTAGCCAATAAAAGACAGTTTGATAGAATACAACAATTATTAGAGGATGCGGAAGATAACGACTTCCAAATAATACCTGTTCATGAAGATAGTATCGATAGAGAGGTACATCGTATGGTGACTCATATGGTGATTAACCCATCTCCAAATTCTAGTGTAATGACTCAAGAAGTCTTCGGACCTGTTTTACCTATTATTACTTATAAAAAGGTGGAAGAATGTATCACATTTATTGTAGATAGACCTCGCCCTTTGGCATGTTATCTATTCTCCGATAATATTGACCTGCAAGAAATATTTAAAGCCAATATTCATTCAGGTGGATTATGTATAAATGATACCATCTTTCATGCCTCAGTAGATGATGCTCCTTTTGGTGGCATAGGAAACTCAGGAATGGGAGCCTATCATGGGAAAGAAGGTTTCCTTACGTTTTCACATGCGAAAACAGTCTTACAAACAGGGGAGGAATCGATAGTGAAATATTTATTCTTACCGGGTGAAAATGAAATAAAAACGCAACTCCTTTCTCAATTATAATATATGAAAACTATAAAGAATAAAACAGTTTTAGTTACTGGAGGAGCCTCTGGCATGGGGAAAGCGTATGTTCAAAAAGCTATTGAAAGTAAAGCTGCAAATATTATCATTTGGGATATTGATCCATTATTAATGGAACAAGTGGTGAAGGAAAACGAGGATCATTTAACAGGGATAAATATATATACTTTTAAAGTAGATGTTACTGACACATCATTGGTATACAAAACAGCAGACCTGATATTAAAAGAAATAGGTAGAGTAGACCTTCTCATTAATAATGCAGGTATAGTTATTTCGAAACCTTTTGAGGATTCTTCACCAGAAAATATTGATTTAATTATGGATGTGAATGCTAAAGCACCCATGCATATTGTACGAGCTTTTTTACCCGAAATGATTAAATCTAATGATGCACATATTGTAAATATAGCATCTGGTGCAGCTTACATGTATTGTCCTAAAATTATCACCTACTGTTCAAGTAAATGGGCTGTATTAGGATGGTCATTGGGCTTGTCTACTGAAATGCAAGAAAAATATCCACATGTTCATGTTACCACAGTAACACCAGGACATATCGATACGGGTATGTTTGAAAATGCCCATTCATCTTTAGTACCATTGATTACAGTAGATAAAATGGTTGATGCAGTATGGAGTGGCATACTTAAAAATAAAGAACTGATTGCTCGACCAAGAAGAGTAAATATTGTTCCAATCATCAGAGCTTTGTCTGGTGTGAAGGGTTGGAACTGGTTAGCAAGAGTGACAGGGACCAATGATTTTATGGCGGGGTAAATGACAGTGATATGTTTCAAAAAAATCTAAAACTCTTTCTACTTGTTGGCGGTGCGATAACAATGTTTGCAGTGATCTATGCAATTAATCCGGGACTCGCATTGGAGAAAATTAACCGTTTACCTTATGATACATCATATGTATTCTTAATTCGACATTGGGGTATTATGGTTGGCTTAATGGGGTTCTTTATGTGTTATTCTGCATACAAGGAATCATGGAGAGAACCAATAATATTATTCTCCTTCATAGAAAAGCTGTTTATGGTATATCTCTATATATCCAATGTTTTTGATGTAGAGACAAGTTATCTAAATGAGCGATTTCAAGCATTTGGAATTACAGACCTACTAATTGTTGCTTATACAATTGGGTATTGGTTTGAAAAATATAAAAGTAATGAGATGGATAAAAATCTTATTTAGAGTTAATAGTTTAGTTAAGTAAATTTATAATTAGGTAGTTATTGGGTGAGGGGCAAATATATTATTTGCTTGTTCATTAATAAGTTTGTGAGCAAAAAGGTTGAGCATTTAAGTACTCAACCTTTTTCTTTTATTTTAATGCCTCAACTAAAGGCTCAAGTTTTTCGATCGTCACATGTTCCATAATAACTACTTTGTACCAATTAGGTTGATGGTGTACATCTGGAACAAGTCCAAACCTTTGAGCAACTTCAGGAGCAATTTTATCTGCTTTCATGGTAATGATATTAGATTGTGAACTCCTGAAATATTCAATACCTAATTCATCCAACTTATGAGTAAACCAATCTGCTCGTTTGCTCAGAATAAAAATCTTTTCATTCATTCCATAAGGACCATACGTCATTAGTATCATCCATATAGCAATAGCATTTGCTCCAGATCGACTACCTATCATTGTAAAGTCATCACCTTCCACATAATCGGCTTTGGTATTGGCGTACTTCATCCAATCTTTTCTGACAAGAAAAAGCCCAGTACCATAAGGAGCTTGTAGCATCTTGTGTGCATCTAAAGTAACGGATGAGACATCGGGATTTCTGAAATCAAGAGCATGTTGTTTATGTGCAAAAGGAAAAAAGAAGCCACCATAGGCTCCATCAACATGAAGCTTAAATGGAAGTTTTGCATGTTTAAAATACTCAAGATATAAGTGTACTTTATCAACCGAACCAAACATTGTGGTCATCATATTAGCGATCACAATAAAGTATTTCTTACCTTCTTTTATAGCTTGCTCAACGGTGGCTTTGATCGCCTCGGGTGTGATCTCTCTTGTATTGTAATCTACATCTACTCTATAAAATGAGAGTGATAAAATATTACTGGCTTTGGCCATTGAGTAATGAGAGTCAGAAGAGGAGATGATGGCAATTTCATTATTGGAAGCTTGAAACTCTTCTTTATAATAGTTTCTGTAAATCCATATTGCTTGCATATTGGCTTCTGTACCACCTGCAGATACATAACCATCAATACTATTAGGTGTTGCTTTTAAAATGTCAGATCCACAAATCTCTATCAATTCTCTTTCAATCTTCTGAGTACCTTTAAAAAAGCTTTCTGATACACCCTGTGTATGGCAGCCTATATGGTTAGGGTTGTGTAATAAAGTTGTAATGAAGGGAGCATCATTTAAGAAAGGGGCGTCATCAGGAAATACTTTACTATCCAAATGAGAGCCAGGAACACCTAAACTTTGGTCCCCAAAATAATCCCTATTCTCTTCGAGTGCATTGAAGATAATTTCTTTTATCTCTTCTCGAGATTTCTTTTTCCAGATATGCATTTATGTATTATGGTATTATATGATAGGGCAAAGATACACATTTGAAATATAGTTTTTCCCATTTTGGCAAATTTGCCAAAATCGAATTTACCCTTTTGTGAAATGATCAACTGGAGAAAAAAGGAGAGCTTTTACTTCTAACTTTTTAGTGATATACCACTTCCATTTTTATTCTGAAATCTCACTTTATAACCATCCCAACTGATACCAATTGCAGGGTCATTTGAGATAAGTAGAGCACCATCCATATCAACAAAATCTACTAATTTACATAAATGGGCTATATGGGTTATTCCTACTGAAGACTCAGTCATACAACCTAGCATTGTGAGAAGACCATATTGTTTAGCTTTCTTTATCATTCTTAAAGCTGCTGAAATACCTCCGCATTTTGTGAGCTTGATATTCACTCCATCAAAAACAGTCATACATTGATCAATATCTTGTTCACGAATACACGACTCATCTGCAATGATTGGTAGAGCACATTTTCCTTTTAAAACTTTCATTCCTTTCCAATTCTTTTTCCCTAAGGGTTGTTCTATAAATTCAATACCTAATTTCTTCAGGAGAGAACTATTATCTATGGTTTCTTGAACACTCCATGCTTGGTTGGCATCTACTCTAAAGGGAACATCACTGACTTCTCTTAGTGCAGATATTATTTGTAAATCATGTTCCGTACCTAGTTTGATTTTATATATAGGCCATGGGAACTCCTCTAATTTTCTTTTCATAGTGGGGATACTATCTAGCCCTATGGTATAATTACTTATGGGAAGTGCGGTGTTTACATCACTCCATAATTGATACAAAGGTTTGTTCTGTAGTTGAGCATATATATCCCATAAAGCTTGATCAATAGCACATGTAGCAAAAGTATCTTGAGTGATAGAAAGTAGTTGGTCAAATAGCAAGTCAGGTTTTTCTCCTCTCCATTTGTGTAAGAGAGGTAATGCCTTCTCAATATTATTACATATAGATGTTTGAGAAACTTGGTAATATTTGGTGGCTACAGCTTCTCCAAAACCAATATATTGATGATACCTTATTTCAAGTATTACAGTAGGCTGAACGGTTCTTTCATCATGAGCGATTTTAAATGTCTCTTTTAATTTAAGGTCATATAAATGATATATTAGTTCAATGGGTGATTTAGTATTGTCGGTTTTCATCACTTATCGATGGTTAGTAGATGTAGCTTTTGTTAAGAATCAATATACGCTTTTCAATACTAAAATTTATGGGTAATTTATATTGAAAAATAAATTCCTTAAATAATACCACAAAGTATATAGAAATACTAGGGTAAATAATTATATTCGCAAAGCAATAATTCAAATACTGAAAAACAACTTTAGACATGATTTACAATTCTATCTTAGAAACTATCGGTAAAACTCCAATTATCAAGATCAATAAACTTTATGGTAATACGCATAATGTTTACATCAAAGCTGAAAGAAGCAATCCAGGAGGAAGTATTAAAGATCGTATCGCTTTGGCGATGATCGAGAAAGCTGAGCAAGAAGGTAAACTGAAGGAAGGTGTAGAGATCATTGAACCTACTTCAGGTAACACAGGTGTTGGTTTGGCTATGGTTGCTGCAGTGAAAGGCTACAGCTTAACTTTAGTAATGCCAGAATCTATGAGTATAGAGCGTAGAAAATTAATGGCTGCATACGGTGCAAAATTAGTTTTAACTGCAAAAGAGAAAGGTATGAAGGGTGCTATTGAAAAAGCTGAAGAATTAGCAAATGCTTCTGAAAACACTTTTGTTCCATCACAATTTGATAATCCAGCAAATGTTGATATTCATAAAACAACTACTGCACTTGAGATCTTAAATGATTTCCCAGGCGGTGTAGATTATATCATTACAGGTGTAGGTACAGGTGGACACATCACAGGTGTTGCAGAAATTCTAAAGGAAAAATGGCCAAACTTAAAAGTATTTGCAGTTGAGCCAGAGTCTAGTCCTGTAATTTCAGGCGGAGCTCCAGGCCCACACCCAATCCAAGGTATTGGAGCAGGCTTTATTCCAGAAAACTTAAATACATCATTATTAGATGGAGCTATTACTGTTAATCCTGAGAATGCTAAATCTGCTGCTAGAGAGCTAGCACAGAAGGAAGGTATACTTACAGGTATTTCTACAGGTGCGTCTCTTGACGCTGTAAAGCAGAAGCTTTCTGAGATTCCTGAAGGAGCTACAGTACTAACGTTTAACTACGATACTGGTGAGAGATACTTATCAATAGAAGGTTTTTATGGTGCATAACCTAAAATTCTGATGCATTAAAAAAGGCTGATTCAATAAACTTGAATCAGCCTTTTTTATTATGAAGATGAAGCTTGATCGGGATAATCTGTAGAAATAAACTTTATTTCTTTTACATGACTTGCTTCATTTTTTGTTGTATGTAATGTATAAACATGCATTGCTTTTCGTTTACCTCTAAATTGATATTCTCCCATATCTATAAATGGAAGCTCTAATTTTGAAGAGATAACTTCAGAGATTAGAATTTTTTCACCGAGTTGTTTACAGCTTTCTTGTAAACGAGCAGTAGCATTTACGGTATCACCATGATAAGCCACTTCTCTTTTAATGACACCTACTTGTGCTGTTGCTACGATACCACTATGTAACCCTGCTTTGAATTCTGGAACATGCCCATACTTTTCCATGAAATAATCTCTTTTCTCTTCTAATGCTTGTTCTATTTCAAAGAAAACATGAATACAGCGATTCTCTTTTAGCCCTTTTTCAGTAGGCCAGGTTAATACTATTTCATCTCCTACATATTGATAAACTGACGCTTTATTTTTCACAATAGCATCGGTAATAATCCGGTAAGAGTCCTGTATTAGATTACTGTATTTAAGGTGACCAAGACACTCTGCAATAGATGTTGAGTTATATAAATCAAGGAACATAAAAATACGATCTTCTTCTTTTGGTAGATAGTATTGTCCTTGAATAACGGATTGGAAAAGTTCCGGACCTAATATATCTCTTAATTGGAATAAAGAGTTGATCACTAAAGCACCCATAAAAATATAGATGAAATAGATGACAAAACTTTGTTGAGACAATTCATTAAAATAGGGTAGACCATCTGGGTAGAATTTTTTACCTAGAAAATCGCCTAAATGTAAGAGTAATGATACTTCTAAAGTACCAACAATAAGTATGAGTAAACCTCTTTGCCAATGTTTTAACTTGGATCGTTTATCAAGGAAAAAGTAAAAATTCCAGGAGAACCAACTTAGAAATAAAGTAATAATAGCATTTGCTACCATTGCTACCTTTAGTTCTTCATGAATAAGAAAATACTCATGTTGGTCTACAAAACGACTATAAAACTGTAATGCATCATACCTGATCACTAAATACAATGCATTAATAACGTACCAAGCAGCAAAAGAAATTATATAACCCTTTATATATTTTTGAACCTGATAATTATTCATCAGTATGATTTTTAATAAACGGAAAATGCGATGATGAATGAGATTACAGAAATAGTAATACCTCCCATAAAGAAGTTGAATGCAGCTCTTACCCTTCTGTATTTAATTTCTAGTACCTTACCTAGGTAATAAGAATCCTGACTCATTTTTTCATAAACTTGTTCAGGTACTCTGGTCGCTTCTCTTAATAGGTGTTGGTATTCGCCTAATTCTAAATCGACAAAATCTCCAAAGAAAAGAAGGTTAAGATCTTTCTTATCCTTTTTAAGATGCTTCTTTACATTTGGTCTAGTGGCCAATACAGCTAAAATGACGGATACTAAACCAGTCACCGCTAAAATAAAGCTAGGCCATAGTAGTGCAGGTAGCTCCTCAATTTTTCTAAATAGATAACCAATAGCAAAAGAGGTAATCATGGAGTTAATAGAAAGCAAAATACTCGCTTTTCTATCCGCAATAGCACTTAAACCAATTTGGTTTCTTGCTAACGTAGTAAACATAGCCTCCACATCACGTCGAGGTTTTTGAAAAATAGGAATACCATCTTTAGTGATAACTTCTTTTTCTGTTGTATTAACTTTCTCCTTCTCCTTCTCCTTCTCCTTTAATTTTTCCTTTTCTTTCTTTTTCTTCTTTTTAGAGGATTGATCTTTTTCATCAATCAGTCGTTCCACTTCCTCTTGAATACTATTGAGGTATTCCTGTTTTTTAGGGTTAAGGACTTCTCTTGCATAATTTGTGAAGTATCTATGTTCCGATAAAAAACGGATGTTCATTAGATGCCATTGTAGCTTCGTTAGCTTTTTGGGCATCTTCATCGAAGAAATGATTTCGTTCCTTAAATCCTCTGAATATTTAAAGAAATTATCTTTTCCAAGGTGTGCGAGGTCAGAGTCGCACATCACTTGTTCCATTAAGTTTCTTGGTGTTTGAGGGAGCTGTGTAGCCATGATACATTCTTTAATTTGAATGATATCGTCATCTGGCATTTTACCTTTTAGAAAGGCTTCACACAGTTTTGCTCCTTTATTTTCATGATCTGTACAGTTGCCTTCCTCGTACCCCGTATCATGGAACCAAGCGGCTATTTCCAACAACTGTAACTCTTTTTCTGATAACCCTTCTGCTTTACCAATTTCTTGAGTGGCAGAAACAACATTTTCAGTATGTGCTAAATTATGAAATGAAAGATCTTTGATATACTGTTTCGCATATTCTTTAGATTCTTTGATCACTTCTATTAAATCTATTTCTATCATAATTAAAAACTGAACCCTAGATTAAAATATCCATTTACTCCTTCATGAGAAGTTCCAACTACCCCTGATAAAGCAACCTTATCTACAGGTACGATGAATAAACCACCCCCAGTAGATTGGTGCCAAGTGTCAGAGCTCTCAGACTGTACCCAAACACGTCCAATATCATAAAATCCTAATACTCCGACAGTAAAAGGAATAATACTGTTCTTAAATTTAAATATATCTAGACGGGCATCCAAACTATTGTAGATAGAGGCATCTCCATAGAAGCGGTCTCTTCTATATCCCCTGAGGTTTTTACTGCCGCCAATTTTATTCGCCATTAAGAAATGATAATCGCCAAAGTTCTTTGCCCCGCCTATTTGATAAGCCAGTGTAAGATCAGTAGGTAACTTGAATGTATAATGATACGAAAAAGTACCATTGAGGTTGTAATAATTCAACGACTCATCATTGGTATTGTTTAATGCATAACCCATGATCTCAAAATGTCCACCCTTTTTAGGGAGTAAACTATTATTACGTTTATCGATTTCGAATCCTAACATACCTCCAATATAGTTTTGAGGACCGTAGGCATCTGTAAGAATTAAATCGTCACCAGACTCTTGGAAATACCTTCCTTCAAGGTATTTTCCATCATCAACGTTATTGAAAACATAAGATGCACCAACTTTGAGGTTTACATCTTTAGTGAAATCAAATAACAAGTAAGAGTTTATTCTTTGGTCGTTATACAGAAAACGGTAATACTCTTCTTCTTTTGATGTATCGTAAGTTGTTTCGTTTCCAATGCCATAGTAATTAGAGTTTCTAGGAACATATAATTTAGCTTCGACAACTAAGTCTGCCAGTCCTACGACATCGGTAAATTGACCTTTGTATTTTAGTTTAAACGCAGCAGCATTGGCTGTAGCCACGGCACCATACAAAGTATGCTTCTGATGAAAAGGAGTTTTTCTAAATTTATGTGAGGTGAAAATAAACCCACCACCAATTAGTACGCCGTCATCTGGAATATATCCACCATACAGCAAAGGAAGCATTGAATTGAACTTAAACTCTGCTCTGTTGTAATTATTGACACCTGGTTTGTTAGATAACTTCTTATTTACAGCCCCATCACTTTTTGCAATGACTGTACTGTCTTTGGTGTCGTAGAGGAGGATGTTTCTAGACGCTTTTCTTTTACTCTCGTCTGTAATTGTATCTTCTCCTTCGCCGCCAATCACTCGTATTTTTATTCCGCTTCTGTGATCTCCTTTGAAAATAAAGTCGTCTTTTCCGCCTAAACCGTAAATACGAATCTCTTTAGTTTCTTTAGGGGAAAAAGTACGTTGATACATCGTTTGTTTGATATTCCCTTTCTTAGAAATCTTTTTAACAGTAATCTCAGTTTTCCCATCTTCCATTCTGTTGACAGTAAATTGTTCCATTTTATCGGTACCAATTACTGACACATGTTTAGAAAGGTGTAGGTAGTATTCTTCTGCGATAGCTGGAAGTTGTTTTTTTCTAGCTAAAAGAACAGACTTAATTTCATTATTATGATGCTCTCTTACTTCTTCAGGAATATGTAAAAGTGCTTCATCAATCACTTCTTCCGTGATATGATCTTGGATGTATTTAACAGCTTCTTGCCAATCTTCTTTTGTGGCTTGAGCTAAGAAATATCGATCAAAATACCTTGCATTGAAGTTAAAACCTGGAGCCCAATTCATTTCAGGATCAAATCCTTCAAACTTTGGCATAATCCATCGATGTGAGGTAATATTGGGAATAATCCCTTCATTTAAAAAGTATACTTGATCTCGATCTCTTGGTATTGGTCGGAACATTCTACCTTTTTTGTCTTTAAATGCCGCCCATCTCCATTGGTCATCATGTCTATCCCAATCACCAATTAGCATATCAAAAAGGCGAGATTTTAAAGTAAATTTATAGTCGATGTAATCGTCATTGTCCTCTCTCAGCTTCTTCACCGTTTTGATTGTACTGTAGATTTTTTTCGCATTCCCAAAGCTTTCTACTTCCCCGGTATTTTTTGAGGGGCGCTCTTCAAACATAAATACCTTGTTTGCGGCCATTTCTTGGTAAATACCAAATTGTGGATCGTCCTCTACATAGACAACCATAGGGTTACAATGGTATATTCCGATTGCGTCTGCAAGTGTAGGAACTGTAAGAGGAGAGTAAGGGTGTGCAGCAGAAATTTGATCCTGTACAACCGTCTTTGCGATAGTTTCTTTCAGTTCTTCAGGTATCGCTTTAACAGGATTTTTGTCGATTGATCGTAAAGTATATTGATTGCCCTCTTTATCTTCTAGTCGAAACGAAAGAGTGGCCATACCTCCACCTTTTTGGACGATCTTCAATCCCCCTTTAACCTTTGAAAGGTCAAATACAGGCATCTTCACAGGAGTTTCCCATTCTTTACGATAGTTTTCTCCCATCCATTTTTGATGTGAGGCACTACTTGAATATTGGGAACTTGCGGCGACCACAACACTGTCAGGAAATTCTATCTGTTTTATATTCTGTGACGTTTGTACCTTTTTGGGAACATACGATGTTTCATAAATAACTCCTTCAGGAGTGAAGAATTCAATCTTGGTTTCATCTTTAAGGAAAGTGACTTTGCTAAATCCTTTTTCACTACTTGCAAAACGAGCATATTTTCCTTGTTTTACATGGCTAGATTTAGAGCCTGCACCTGAAACTATGTAGTGGACATTATCTTTTAATATATACTGAAGAGTATGTTCATGCCCACTTGCATAAATAATATCGGGATGGGACTTGAAGATTTCTTCAAATCCATTACGCATCTTTTTATTTGTCTTATTATTGATGTCTTGTCGATTTACACCAGATTTTCTCGCAATTGGATAAACAGAACCGACGACTGGTAAAGGTAGATAAGCCCAATCAATAAAAGCTGTCAAAGGGAATATGTGATCTTTTGGAGTAAAAACACCACCATGTTCGCCATATGTATAAACGGGGTGATGCCCAACGATAATTAACTTCTTGTCAATATTCCTTGCTACAATGTCTTGAAGTCCTAGTAAAACCTCATCTGTACTATGGTATTCACACCCATTGAACTCAGCAGTTTCCTGATAGTCAAAAATCAACCATTGAGTATCTAGTATTAAAAGTGTAACATCATCTGTGAGGGGTACTTCAACGGGATCAGGACATCCACCATAAGGAGCAAATGTAGAGTCTCCCATTAATTGATTGACAAAAAGTTCTTCGCTTCTCAATCGTTGGAGTCCATTTTTCTTTCCTCTATTGTAGTCATGGTTTCCGGGGATCATAAAGGTTTGCCCCTTGAACCCTTTTAACGCTTCTAATTGAGCTTTTAAAATAGCTTCTCCCTCAGTTCTTTTCTTATGGTTGATGTCTTCTAAACCATGAGGATAGAGGTTATCTCCAAGGAATATAACAGTACTATTGCTATCATTTATATCTATTTTATTCATCATAGTTGTGATAACAGGGTCGTCTTTCTGTGCTTTTCCTGCATCACCAATTAGATAAATAGAATGTTGGGCGTTAGTTATAAATGGACAGACTAGAAGTAGAATAAATAGATATAGGTGTTTCATTCTTAAAATTCTAAAATATTAGCATGGAGGTTGTCCCCCTGTTCATTAGATATAAAAAGTCGACCATCGGGAGACATACATACTCCTTCAGGCTGTTCAAACATCGATCGGGAAAATTCTATGGTTTTGAGAATAGTTCCTTCAATCGCATCAATGTAAAAAATATGTTTCGAACGGTGCGATAATACGATGAGCTGTTCGGTTGTCTCATTCGCCCAAATTCCAGATAAACCTATTTTAGGTAATTTGGGAAGTTGATAGGCCAAGTCAACATCAAACAAGTCTTCCATATTAACGCTATAGATATTACTTGTTTCAGATTTTTTGCCTTCTAAACCACCTTTGCCTTTTAGTGCGACCAAGAGGTGATTTTTATAAATACAAAGGCCTTCAATATCATTATCAATGGTAAAAGGTAATTGGACCTTATCTGTTTCGTTGGTTTCTTCGTTGTAGATATAAAGTTTACCATTACTTTTTACAACATAGAAAAAAGGTTTTTGGTAAGCAATTCCTTCATAGTCTCCAGATTTACCAAACTTATAATCCTTAATTATTTTCTCTTGTTCGAGGTGGTATAAGTAGATTTTTCCTTGCTCATCATTAACACAGGCAAGAGTATTGTCTGCATACCAAGTAAGACCAGAAATTTCATCTAAAGTAGTTGGTAAGAACCACTTGCGTTTGTATTCAAGTTCACTTTTCTTTTTTTCCTTTTGTTGTGCACAGGAAATAGTCAGTGTAGAAAGGATAATAAAAAAGATATATAGAAGATGTCCTTTTTTTAGCATCATAAAGAAGTTGAGATGAGTATTAAAAATAAGGAATCATTTTATCAAAAGAGAATAAATTCAGATTTAATGTTCTCCAGGTACAAATTTACATTTTCTTTATGAGGAAATTTATATTCAATCCTTTTAAAACGTATCATTATTCATAGTCTGTAATCTATTAATCATACTTTTGACACTATCAATTTTTTGATTTATCAGTAATTATTGAACTTTCATTCCAACAAAATCCCTGATAAATAGTTCTTATTCAAAAATTTTAATAGATTCAATAATCTTCTATTTATCCATCAATGATTTTTTTTATGTCGAAGAAATTAAATTTACTCTTCATATTACTTGCTCTTACTACATCTTTATGGGCCCAGTCGAGTGTAACTACAGCCGATTCAGTTAATTTTCAGGCTCAGAGTACCAAAAAATGGTATCAATCAAAATCAGATGTTTATTATGCTCCACCAATCTCTTCTGCGGCAATTGCAGCAGCAGGGTTGATCGCTAATGTATACGGAATCAAACGATTAAATGATAGACCTTCCATCTCAGAAGAAACGATTACAGCCTTAAATATCAATGATGTAAACCCTTTTGATAGAGGCGTATTTGACCACCCCGTGGAAGAAAGGGAAGACTCTCACAATTTTACTGATTGGGGATTATATATCTCCGTTGTATTGCCTTTTACCCTTTTTATTGATGATGCTATTCGCGAAGATTGGCTTGAGGTAGCATTAATGTATGCTGAAACGCAGTTTATCACTGTAAACCTTTATAACTATTTAGGACCTGGGTTAGTAACAAGGTATAGGCCGATTACATATATGCATGGACACCCTGATGTGCCAATGTCGGAACTTACGGATAACAACAATGCCAGATCATTCTTTAGTGGACATACAGCCAATACATCAACAGGTGCTTTCTTCTTTGCAAAAGTATTAACAGATTATCATCCTGAGTGGTCTACTGCTGCAAAAATTGGTGTATTTGCGGGAGCATCTATTCCGCCAATATTGGTAGGTTACTACAGAACAAGAGCCTATAAACACTTCTATTCAGATGTTATTGTTGGAGGTGCAGTTGGTGCTCTTACGGGTGTTTTTATACCACAAATTCATAAGTGGATGAGAAAGAAAAGAAATAAGAATGGTAAAGACACTTCGTTTATGCCGATCATGCAACCAAATATGATGGGAATGTATGTGAAGGCTACTTTCTAGAGTTTTAGATAAAAAGATTTACCAAAAGACTTCCTGTTCACTTTAGATAGCATGAAGTCTTTTTTTATAAAAGATGAATTCACCTAGAAAGCCTGTGATACATCCAAACGTATAAGCAACTAAATCACTCCATAAAAATCCATGACCTAAGAATAAGCTTCCTAATGTTGTATTCCTTATTTCTACAATCCAAGGAGCTTGGTATAATTGTAATGTTTCTATAAAAAAGCAGCTTAGTGTGCTAACAATGAGTACAAAAAAAGTGGTTTGTGATTTGAATACCCATGCTATAATAAAGTAAAACATGAATGCATAAAGGTAATCGCCAAGATATGGATATATTATTGCAGGGGTAAAGGAAGTTCTAGAAAGTAAACCAAAAGAAATAATTAAGAAAATAATGAATGTATAAACAATTCGATTCCGTTGAGGTTTTAAGTTCATTTTATTCGTCCAAATATTGATTGTTACTTGTAATACAAAGATAAAGTTAAGGTAAATAAAACGAATCGTTAGGGAAAAATTCTAAATTCAAGTTTAATCTTCTGAAAAGTATTCCTAATTGATAATGATGTATTTTTTCTTTCTTATTTTTAAATTCAAGGATAATCTATTTTTTAAACTTTAAAAGACACATGCAAGAAGAACAAATATTATATGCCATTGCTGGAGTTTTTATTTTTATTTTCGTCATTGTAATCCCTATTTTATATGCTAAAAGAGGGAAAGTTATACGAAAACAAAAACAGAGGTTAAGTAAAATAGATAACTCAACTGATACAATTGAGTCGTTAAAGCATCAAATTTTAGAAAAAAATAAAGAGCAGGAAAAGCAAAATGAGTTACACAAAGAAGAAGTAAATCGACTTAAAAATCAGCTCTTTACTTTAGAAAATGACAAGTCTGCGTTTGCTAAAAAGTTGGTACATGATCATGTTCTTTTCGAATCAAATACCATTACTGCCTCAAACTATGTGGAAACAAAACACAAGCTTGAAGAAGTATTTGATTTCTGCGAGGTGCATCACTTCGATATGAAATCGGATAAAGAAGAAGCCATCCGTATGTTGAAGCATAAATTTGAAGAAAAAGTACGTAAAGATTTAGAATCACAAAAACAGTCAGATCACAAAGCTTTGATGCAAGAGGAAAGTGATTTTAAAGCAAAAGTACAAGATGAGCTAAACAGATTAAATCAAGAGCTGAATAAACAAAAGGAAGAGCAGCAGCAAGCGATTCAGGGAGCTGATGAGAAAAAAGTAGAGCTATTACAACAAAGAATTCAGATTACTGAAAAAGCAATAGAAAGAGCCACACAGCAGGTAAAGGATTCTACTTCTGGGTTCGTTTTTGTCGTATCCAACTTTGGTTCGATGGGCGAGGGCATTTATAAAATCGGTTATACACAATCGGAAGAACCACTACAGGAGATTGAAGCGTTAAGTACAAACTCAACTATTCCTTTTCCTTTTGATGTACATGCCGTTGTTCCTACAAAAAATGTATTTGCATTAATGGAACACTTAAGGTTTAGCTTGAATAAGACGAGAGTTAACAGAGTCAATTTTAAAAAGGATTTTTATAATGTTGAGCTAGGCTTGATCATCGATACGATAAAAGAGAAAGAAGAAAATGTCACTTTCCAGAAAGAGCCAGAAGCATTAGAGTATTTCCAAAGTATGGAAGTTACTGCGGATGAACTACAATATCTATCAGAAACAAATAATAAATAGTAAATCTATTAGAGAAGCTTCTAGTTATCCACTGGAAGCTTTTTTATTATAGTTATAGATTAAATATGAGAAGCACAGATACTTTTTACTTAAAGCAAGAAGAACCAAATAAGAGTTGCTTCTTGACATTAAGAACAATTATTCTCAAGTCGGAAGAAACTATTGAAGAAACAGTAAAATATGGTATGCCTTGCTTTTGTATTAAAGGGAAGCCTGTTTTTTATTTATGGTTTGATAAGAAAACGACTGAACCTTATATCTTATTTGTAGATGGTTTATTATTGGACCATCCGCTTCTAGAAAGTGGATCAAGAAAAAAAATGAAAGTACTAACTATCGATCCAACCAAAGATTTACCACTTCATACGATCAATGAATTATTAAATATGGCTATTCTTTTGAAGTTAAAGTAGGGATAATTTCTTCCAATTGAATACTCAATTTTTCCCATAAAGTGACCATTTTTCCCGACCGTTTTAACGAGATTTAAATACGACCACTTAACAGATTTTAAGTCGTTAGATAAGATATAACAAATTAATCATCACTCTATTTATCTAACTGAACATCATCATGAAAAATCTTATCTTATCATCTGTTATTACGTTATCAATGTTGACTTTAGTATCATGTAATCACGATAACGACCCTGTTCCTCAAAAACCATTTATATCCCATCAGCAAGTAGAAAAACCAACTACAAAACAAACTGAAGCTAGTGTTAAAGATAGTGTAGTTACAAAAGCTACTACACATCAAGAATATACCTCTTTAGTAGAAGCAAAAGATGTTTCTACAACTACATCTACACCGGCTAATGTGACTGAAACAGAAGGAGTGGGAAATCCATTACACCTTGAAGAAGGGACCGGAATAGGTATGCATAGTAAATATCTACAGAAAGAAAAAAGTGGTGTAGGTGAACCCGTATATATGGAAGAAGGTGTAGGAGAAGGAGCTTATGCTGAATACCAAGAAAAAGTAAAAGAAGGAGTGGGAGACGGTTTAATGTATGAACCACAAACACAAAGTAACCATGACTTAACAGGTTCATTAATCGAAGAAAATGGTCAACCTGTAGACTTTGTGCTCACATTTAGTGATCATGAAAATATGGATGTATATGTAGATTATAAACCTTTTGATGGTAATCCAGATAGACAAACGGTATACAGAGGTGTAGAACACTGGGAAACTGTATCAAGAATATCTTTTATGCTTGATGGAAACCGTTATTTCTATGAAAAATAATGAACAGTTGATATAGATAAATAAGGGCTAATCTTCATAAGGTTAGTCCTTTTCTTGTGAAATAAACAACCCCCAACTTACAATAATAAGCTGAGGGTTTGACGAATAATAGACTATATACAATCTCTTATATTAACCTACAATGTATTTACTCTTTGGTAGGTATGATAATATTTTTACTAAAAGGTAACTTGCTGACCATGTGAAAAATGTCACTAACAGGATAGATAATGGTGTTGATAATGCCATTGGTTGAACGATATACGTCCAAGACAATCCTACAAAGAACAAGTGGGAAAGGTAAACACCATAACTTAACCTTGATAGTTCTTTAATGATACCATATACCTTTTCGTTGGTAACAGTAATGGTTCTGAACATAAGAAATAGCCCAATAGTCATTAAAATAACATTAGGAGTACAGAATCTCCAAGCCATTTCTACATAGTATATCTCTTTGGTTTGAGATAAAAAGTGTCCAAAAAGAAAAGCTGTTATGGCATAGCCTACTCCGAAGATCACCAAGCCAAAAATTCTACTTTGTTTGTTATTAAGGTGAACAAACTTTCTGAAATAGAAAGCTAGAACAATAAAGCCTAGATGTCCTGAGAAATACCATAAAGAATGAAACTCATTCCAAAAAACTTCTCCAAATACTCCATCAGGAAAAGCCAACTTTAAATAGTGGTGGAAGCTAGAAAGAAACCACAATACCAAGTAAAATTCTACGAATCGTTTTGATGCTACCTTTAACCATGGAGAAATAATGGGTAGAAATAAATAGATCCCAACAAGCATGTAGATAAACCATAAATGCCCCGATTCTAAGTTAAAGTTGTGAAGCAGAGTGGTTATCTTATGTTGCATAACAGCAAACGTATCTTGACCAAAAATATAGGGAACTACGGCATATAATACCGACCAAATAATGAAGGGAATAAGAATTCTCGCAAAACGTTTTTTATAGAATTCTTTTGGCGACGACTTAATTGGGACAAGCAAATAGCCTGATGCCATCACAAATAAAGGGACACACGCTCGTAATGGACTGCTCATTATATTCACCCAGAACTCATCGCCTGCTTTTATGGATACATGGTCTACAGCGAGGTAAAAGATTTCAATTGCATGGACCATGAGTACCATAGTAATGGAGATTACTCTTAGGTAATCGAGGAAGACAATACGTGGTGTAGGTTTTTTGATATCAAATGTTGGTTGTGTTTCAGTAATGTTCATTTTCATTCTTCTAAATAATATAAATCAGTATTATTTAATGTAACGGGTACAATGTTACAAGTAACGATTTTATGGACTGAAATGGAAGAAAATAGTACCAGAACTGAGGTTTATCGGACCCAAATGAAAGATTACAATTGAAGTCATTTCTACAATTCAAGCATAAGGAGTAATAATCATCACTCCTTATACTTTGAGGTGAAGGTTATTTACTCGGTAGGTAAGGATCCAGAGTTCCTGGTTTAATTGGGGGTTCTTCTTTTAATGTATTTAGATGATTGACCAATACTTCACCTGCAGGCCAACGGATCCATGTATTATGATACCATTGAGCGTTGAGTGGGTTCTCTTCTTTTGGGTCTATATGTAGATCATACATTAGAGGTACACCATATGTTCTAGTAGGGTCAGCAAAGGCTTTATCGATTTCCTTACTCATCATCTTATAATTTCTCCATTTTACTCCATAAAGCTCATCTCCAACATATACAATTACTGACTCTCGATTTGATGAATCCTGCTTTCCTAAGAAAAAATCAGTTTGATCTATGCCATCTATTATTCGATCAGAAGGCAACTGTTGTTGGATGATATTGGAAAATGTTGGTAGAAGGTCCATTTCATGAACAATTTCATTATTTGCACTACCTTTTTCTATCTTATTTGGCCATCTTATTATAAATGGTACTCTGAGTGACCCTTCTTTTCCAGTGAAGTATGAACCACTCCAAGGTCCTGCAAAACTGGAATGTGGTGTGGTAGGATCGGGACCGTTATCTGATGTGAAAATGAAGATAGTATTTTCAGCTATTCCCAAATCATCCGCATTTTGCATTAACTCACCAACATAATAGTCTGTTTGTATCAATACATCAGCGAAATCACCATTTCCAGATTTACCTTTGAACTTTTCTGAAGGTATTACGGGCATATGTGTTTGAGTGTATGGAATGAATAAAAAGAAAGGTTGCTGATCTTTAGATTTTCTTTCCATAAACTCCTTTGCTTTTAGAGTAACCTCTCCATCAATTTCTCGCCTAGCCTTTGTATTATATATTTTAATCTTTTTGGGAGATTGTCCTTTTATGCCTTCCATTACATATTCAGGAACAGCAAATGGGTGGACGTTTTCCCGAAAACGACTGTCATCAGCCCACGCACATTCATCACTTGAGTTAGGAATGCCATACCATTCATCAAAGCCTTGGTCGGTAGGAAACCGTCCTTTGGTATGCCCAAGGTGCCATTTACCAAAAATTCCTGTAGAATACCCAGCATCTCCAAACATTTCTGCCATTGTATATTCCCATTGTGTTAATCCATATACAGGAGACTCTATAGGAACGCTAGAATTACCAGTTCTAATGGCATATCTACCTGTTAAAATAGCCGCTCTACTTGGGGTACATTGAGCTTCTACATTAAAATTAAGTAGTTTCATTCCTTGTTCAGCAAGCCGGTCAATATTTGGACTCGGCGCACCTCTTAGAATTCCACCTCCGTAACAACCGGGTTCTCCCCATCCGTAGTTGTCCATAAAAATTAAAATAACATTGGGTTTTTCTTGTGCTATGTTTTGATGAGTGATCATTACCATCATCAAAACATAAAAATAGTGTAGTGATTTCATAAAGTGATTGTTTTGTATTTTGAAATACAAATTTATTTTCCATTTAAATTAAGGCGTAGAATATGAGACAACCCTAATACAAAATGGACTTTAGATAAATCGGACTTCTGTAAGTTTGAGATCATCTTTTGATCTCTGTAATAGTACTTATCAACTAGTATTTTAAATTCAATCAATTAAAAATCGGTTTAACTACTGTTAGTTTTGCTCTAGTCTTGTTCATTCATATTCTACAATAAATCAGTATTAACTATATGAAACGAGTACAATGTTATATGTATTTATTTTATGGACTGAAATGGAAGAAAGTAGTTCCGGAACTGAGAAAAAGGGTTTTCAAAGGATGGGTTTTGTCCTGATTATTTGAAACGAATATACCACAAGAATAGATTTTTTTACCACGATAAAAAAAGGGGGATAGGTACCTTTGTAGCGTACTAAAAATTGATTATATGAAAAAAGAAAAAATCTATCTCGGTGGCTTATTTGCTCTTATTGTAACCTTATTATTATATATACAGAACGCCTTAAATTTACCTCATACAGAGTGGGGGTTATTGTCATTACCCTTATTATTTATCCCTTCTAAGCAACATTATATTCAGAAAAGTTTCGAGAGAATACTAGGAACATTAATAGGGATAGTCATTATACTCAGCTTGTCTCTAATTCATAGCCCTTTTATCTATTTCTCTCTATTGGCATTAGTTGTCATTAGTTTAGGCCACTTATCAATAAAATACCGAAAGCATTTTTATGTGTTCTTTATGGTCAATATAACCTTAGGGATTTTTGGTCTAGGAAAGTTTGCTTTGGCAGATAGTATGGGAGCAATAAAAGAAATGCAATCAAGAGTTGTTGAAATATCATTAGCCGCAATTTTAGTCATTGTTATCGTTTATATTTTTATGAAATTGACGAAAGGATATATTGATATAGAACAACCTCCAAGAAAAGTAGAGGAATTATCGCACTTACAGTTTTTCTTAAGAGGAGTAATTGCATTTTCTTCATTTTTAATGATTTACTATTTATTCGATAATATCATGTTACAAGGAGGGGCAACAATGCTGACGATTTTACTAGCTTCTTCATCAATTCACAAAAATCCCGTTCCAGAAATAGTTATGAATCTCAAGATTATTGTGTTGGCTTTTCTTACTGTTTTCCTTCTAAAATCTGCATTTCCAATCAACCTATTAGAAACACCTATAGCCTATACATTTATTGGAATCTTTTTCGGAGTGATTATGTATCAATCTTTAAATTATATAAAACGAAGTATGTTCTACCGCTTATACCTTGTGATTACGACAGTGGTGTATGCCATTTCATCGCTAAGTACTAGTCAACCTTTATCTTTCGGGATGGTTATGGGAGTGTTTGTATTTGGTATCATTATGTTGTTTGTAGGACACCATATATCTCAATATGTACATCAGAAAATAGAAAATAAATTACAGTAGAAGTTCCTTTATTTTATATAATTATTCAAGCTCTTTGTTTATCAAAGGGCTTTTTTATTGAGGTGGAATATTTTATAAAGATCTGATTATTAATATGTATTAACTTATAACAGGTAGTGTAACAATGTAGTAGGATGTATTAATTATACCAAGACTTCTTAACTAAACAACAACAACTTAACTTACCAGAAAATGATAAAGCAAATCACATTAACGATCACTATAGTATTCACTTTTTCGTTTGTAGCCAATGCACAATATTATTACTTCCCATTGGATATATTATTTCATCGGGGAGATGATACGAAAAGCAAAGTAGATATTCAATTGGGTGATCCATTATTAACACATTCAACCCAGGCCAACAAAACAAAAGACGAGAAGAATATTGAATATAACGATGCACATGTGGCATCAGCATCTACAAAAGGTAGATCGACGACATTACTTAGTTTCTTCCAATTATTTACGACCTCTGATAAAACAAGAGATAGAAAGAAGAAACAAACAACATCTATTATTGATTGATGAGCGGATAATTTTACTATCAGATTAGGCTGAACATGTGTTGTTCAGCCTTTTTTTATTTAAATAATGACGGATTATTTTCCGAAGCAAATATTCCAACTTGAACTGAATTGGAGCACAAAATTGTTTTATACCATCAACTCTCTTATTGAAAATTTTTTAACTCTTCAGCAGATTTTTATCTTTATATATACCTCAATACTAATCCACCCATTACGATGAAGCATGAAGAAAAGGTAATAGACTTAGCAGCCCATAAACAGAATGTAGCCAATTTCTTTAAAGGAGAATTTATTGATGAGAATATATTACAGGTGGATTCTGAGGTAGCCTCTGGTTTTATTTTATTTTTTCAGGAGTCTGAAAAGGTAAATATGATGTGTTTCAATATTCAGCTTAATCAAGATGTGAGTTATTATATTAATCTAGAAAACAGTAGTTATTTTAATCGAGCAGCTTATTTTTTCTTAAACAATGCTTATATCTGTAATCTTAATGATAACAACGAACAACAGGTTAAATACAATGGTTTCTTAACAGCGAATAAAGAAATAGCCTTAAAAGGGAAAGCAAAGAAAGGAGATTATCTACGTCATATCTCAATGTATTATGATGAACATCTTTTTGATGAAATACGGAATGAAGAGATCAAATCTTATTATAAATCAAAACAAGAATTTTTGATATATATGGATGCCAGAGACGAACTTCAGTTTTTCAGAAAAACCTTATGGAGGATTTTTGAATATCCGGAAGAAGTAAGGAATAAAATTATCAGAATTAAACTACAAGAGCTCAAATACATTTTTCTACAACGATTGGTGAGTTTGGATGTTTCTAAACTAGATGTAAAAGCTTCTGGAATCACAACTTATCAGTTAACACAACTATTTATGATTAGGGATAGGATCCTTAATAATCTGAAGGAAAAACCCAGTGTGGCTGAATTAGTTACCGAAACGGGAATTCATAAAACGCTGCTTCAGAACTTATTCCAAGAAACATTTGGTTATACGATATATAACTTTTTCACAGTAAACCGATTAGAACAAACTAGAGTTGCGCTGGTAGATAAAATGATGAGTACATCTGAAATAGCTTTCGAGTTTGGTTATAGCGATGTGCAGCACTTTTCAAGTCAGTTTAAAAAGATGTACGGAACATCGCCTAGTGCATATTATAAACAATTTAATGATCCTTCAGAATGAATAGTTTTACTTTTGCATTTTTCTTAAATCGCTGGGTTTAAGTTTAAAGTATTCAATTACACTCTTAGAAAAGTGATTGATATCCGTAAAGTTGAACTCGTAAGCGATTTCTGTAAATGATTTATTCGTTGTAATGATTTCTTCTTTAACTTTTAGCAAACGCTGTTCAGTATAATATTTATAGATCGTTAACCCATATAAGTTTTTGTAAACGGAAGTGAGCTTATTGGTATTAATACCAAACTCTGTGGCTAATTTTTTTAGTGAAGGTTTCTGCCTTAAATCATTAAGAATACGTTCTTTTATAGTGTGTGCAGCATTGATTTCATAATCAAGAAAGAAAGATTTATTGTCATTGGGAGTATACTCATGTAGCGTATTCTTAACCATCAGCAACAAGGTATTTAATCTCATTCGTATCCATTCTTCTTTGTACTCGGGCAAGATATAGTTGATGATCCCAATACTTACAGATCTTAAAAATTCAGTAGTGAGGTTATTGCCTGTGTGGTAAATAAATGAATCTATGGTATCGAGCTTTTGGACAAGGTCATCCCTCAAATCTTCTTTTTTTAGGTGGAAAGCAATGTTCATTTTATAATCACCCTGTTTTTCATGAAGCCTGATCACCTCATTTTTCTTTAATACAAAAAATCCTTTCGGAATATTGATAATGGTCTCATTGCCCTCATTAAAAATGCCTACATGATTAGAAAAACAAGTGATGAGATAATCATAATCTTCGGATTTTTGTAAGTCGATAGTAAAGTCTTTAAAGTGTTGGTGGAAATGAGCTGTAGCCTTAAAATTATTGGCATCATCATATACATAAGTACGTCCTTCTAGATATTCATTATTAATATCAATTCGATAGGGAGTGGAAACTTTACCATCAATTTTTTTAGCTAAATAGTTGATGTAGGAGTCGTTATTCTTTCCGTTATTTAAATCAATGTGACTATCAATAATTGGCATATCAGTTTTTTAGGCTTTGGGTGATTTTTTTTATTACTTAATATAATCATATTCTTCCTTTTTTTCAATGCCGTCGAAATAGTAAAAAAGAGAGGATTTTGTGCATAAGCCATAAAAGAGAAAACACTGATCAATAACGTGAATAAAATTTTTCTTTTCATGATTATAAAAAGATTGTTGTACCGTTTCTAAATGTATTTCCATACTTTTCATGTCCCATATGAAACAACTGTAACTGTACTTTAGGAGCTACAAAGTAATTGAACTGTGTCTCGAAACAGTGGTGATATTTGAACTTCTAAAATCGGGCAATTGCCAAATTGGAGTTAACCGTACAAAACACTTATTATTAAACTTTACTGGTGTGATCACTTGGAAACTTGCTCCGTGTGTGTCACGGCTCCTGTATTCATATTTGAGCGGTATTGATAAGAGATAATTGGAAAAAACTGTACTTTTTCTGTTGCTATTATTCCCATCAGAACACCCGGAGAAATCATCAGGTTATTATCTCCAATTCCTTCTTGTCCTAGAACAAAAACATCTACATAGTATCTAAAAGTACCAAATGTCTTTTCATAGTTTTTATGGATAACATAAAAAAACTTACTCTGATGTTACCGACACCAAACTTTCCTTTTCCTGTTTCTTGATTCTCCTTGTAAAACAAGGGCTACTCAATTCAATACAAAATATTACTTCTAGGCACCCCATTAAAAATGAATGAGTCGAGTGCCGTAGGTCCCTCCATCAGAAAACTCAGTAACTGTATTAATTCTTTGGTATAAATTGGTAGAGGTTTGCTATTATCAATTTTTTCATCCTCTTGATCTTGTCCAAACACTAAAGTTGACATTGCAAAGAATATTTTATCTTTTCAAAATAGATCTGATTTTTTGAATAAATTAACAACAGGTTGTCAAATTCATTTTTAACAACCTGTTATCTTAAAAATTTACCTTGAGTTATTTTGCGTGTTAGAGAAGTAATCAATAAGTGCATCAAATGCTCTTACATTGTATGCTTCCATAGCTACATCAGCTGAATTAGGTTGTGACGATTGTTTTACAATAGCGATATCTCTTCCAACATCTATATAGATCCACTGTCCGTGAATACCTATTGCCATGATCGCTTCTTTTCCTTTGGTATGACGTACCCACCATTGAGCACGATAACTCCACTCTCCATTATCTAAAGCTGATTCACTTCCGTTTTTAAAAGCTTCTGTATTTGCTCCTTTTTGCAACTTTTTAATTACAGAAGAAGGAACAACTTGCTTTTCCTTTACTTTTCCTTCATTTAGCATCATCATAGAAAATCTTGCTAAATCTGATGGTGAAGCGTTTAATCCACCACCAGCAAACAACGCCCCGTTTTTATCAAGGATAACATACGTTTCATCTTCTGCTCCAATCGTATTCCATATTCTATATAACCCTTTCTGAAAATCTTCTTTTGTTGCTCTATTTGTTAACCAGTTTATAACATCTGTTTTTGGTGTTTGATAATTAAAAACTTCACCGTGTTTTAAACTTGAATCAATCTTTAAAGTCTCCAAGTACTCATAAATATCATTAGCATAGCTTACATTTTCTTGTTCAGGCATCAAACCTATAACAGTTCCATAATGAACAATATCAGATTGAGGATCTGCATAAGTTTCATCAAAAGACATTGAATTGGTCATATCTAAAATATGTTTCACCTTTGCCTGATTAAAAGCTGATGTATTATTTAATTCAGGTATATAATGAGTAACCAATTCTTCTTCATCTAGTTTTCCTTCTTCTTCAGCCATAAGTGCTAATAACCCTGCAAAAGATTTGGTACATGACATCATTTGATGTGGCTGATGAGAAGTCATTCCATTCTGATAATTTTCATATACAATCTCATTCCCTTTTACTACAACAAGAGCATCTGTATATGTTTCTTGTATATAAGTAGGTAATGAAACAACCTCATTTGAGTCTTTCTGAACTTTTACAAGATTATCAACGTTACTATCAATCTTTCTATTGATTAAGTTTATTTTTTCTGATTTTGGGATTCCTGATGTTGGGTAAATTTCTCTCATATGTTGGTATGACCAACGATTAAATGGGAATGTCAATAAAGCATTGTCCTTATCCACTTTTTTATCCTTTGGTACAGGAATTCCTTGCATAATCCCCAACTCTTCATGAGTTCTATAATCTTGTGCAAATAATGAGGTAGTAATTGAAAGTACTAGTGTCGTAATAAAAATTGATTTCATGATCTTTCTCTTTTTGGTTCACCTTTAAAAGGGAAACTAGTGCTTAAAAACCCTAAAGTTCCTGAGAAAAATTTTCATTATTTAAAACTCTTCATACCTAAGTATTTTTCTTATATTTGATATACTAATTCTATTATTTTTTAAACTAATTACATGAAAAAAATATCTATTTTTTTCATTACATGTTATCTATGTTTTGCCTGTAATGATCAACAAGAAAAGACTTACCCTAATACTGGAATATATTTTCAAAAAATCACTGAGAATCAAAGTGATATTGAACAATTAGCAAATAAAATAATTGCACAACCAAAGGATGATAAAGAGTATTATCAAAACGATTCTATCATAGCTCTATGGGGAATAGCTAATGAAAAATTTCTAAATTCATTTGCTGACGCTTATGGCAATGTGCCAACTGATAGTTTACTCAAAATGTTCAATGGGTATATTCCAGAAGTATTAATACAAAAAATCCAGCCTTCAGATTGGGAAACACCTATTGGTTCAAAAGCTAAAAAGCAATATGATGAGTTTCTTAATTATTATGAAGAATATAATAAGTTAGTCGGTAAACCACTTTGTGAAGAAACTACTCTTGTCAAAGACACAGGAGGTACTATGGTAGATCTTCAAAATTTAGTTTCAAAAGGTACTTTTTTAATAGATTTATGGGCTAGTTGGTGTGCTCCTTGCAGAACATTTAATCGCAATTTCAAAAGACAATATATCTCTATTAAAGACAAAGGTATTGAAACGATAAGTATTTCTATTGATAAGAACGAAAAGGCATTTCTTCAAGCATCAAATAGAGATCAATTACCTTGGAAAAATTATTTAGATAATAATCAGATTATAAAAAATAGATTAGGCGTACAAGGTGTTCCATTTCAACTATTAGTAAAAAATGGAATAATCGTAAAAGTTATAATTGCTGAAAGAACTGAAGCAGAAATTTTATCCTATTTAAATCAATAATATACATACTTCCATATATATCAAACGCTTAGAATTGAGAATATTAAGCCTTTGATATATATGGAAGTTTTATTTTTATAAAACTGATTGAAGTTCTGTATTCAGTTTAAGTAAATTTTTATATTCTGCTATTTTTAATCCCTGATTGTAATAGATAATCTGAAATGTATTTAAGAATTTCTTATTTCTAAAAAGTGATTCAGGTGCATCTTCCTTTCCTAATAAAAAATATTCAGTGCAGAATTCATTAAATATTCCCAACCTCTCTACTTCATTATCTTCATAAAAATCAACATGACTAACTCCATCATAATAGTTTATAATTTTATTACTTAATTCCTTATCGCTAATCAGATAAAACTCTCCTGTATTTAAAGCATATTCATAGGCTCTTTTTCTTACTTCAAAGTAGGAGGTAGTATAGATTACCTGATGAATATTAAAGAATTTTTGACCTCTTAACGTAGTATCATCAAGCATTTCAATAGCTCTTTCTAACTTAATTAGCTTATTCTGTTGATTATTGATTAGTCTATTTAATTCCTTTTCATCCAATTTTAAATCAGATAAAATTTCATTTTTAACTACACCAACTTTTTTTTCTTCTATACTTTTGGCTTTCCATTCATTTAATTGAAATGCTATAGTTATACCTATAATTACAATTAATAAATCTATAAATTTATCACCTAACCAAGCTTGTCTTTTTAATAATACTATAAGTTTATTCCACATTCGAATATTATTTGGTATTAAAAATACTGTAATAGCAACCCAAAGGATACAAATTTTAAGTTACTCTTTTTAAATTCATAAATTTTAATTCATTTTCAGCAGGTGTTTTATATCTTAAAGCCGAATGAAGTCTTTTATTATTTTCCAATAATTATGCCTACATGATTGGGAAAACAAGTAATGAGATAATCATAATCTTCGGATTTTTGTAAGTCGACAGTAAAGTCTTTAAAGTGTTGGTGGAAATGAGCTGTAGCCTTAAAATTATTGGCATCATCATATACATAAGTACGTCCTTCTAGATATTCATTATTAATATCAATTCGATAGGGAGTGGAAACTTTACCATCAATTTTTTTAGCTAAATAGTTGATGTAGGAGTCGTTATTCTTTCCGTTATTTAAATCAATATGACTATCAATAATTGGCATATTAGTTTTTTAGGCTTTGGTGATATTGTTTTATTACTTAATATAATCATATTCTTCTTCTTTTTCAATGCCGTTGAAATAGTAAAAAAGAGAGGATTTTGTGCAAAAAATATGGTTAGATGTAGTTGAAAAATAATTTGTATGTTGTAATTTTAACTTGCCATATCATCTTTTTTAAACTTCATTTAAGTAGTTAAATTTTTAACTCTTTAATTTTTTATGAGACTAATTTCGCAAACTATACTTCTTTTATTCATTCTAACTACTGGCATTGCTCAAGCAGAAATAAAAGAACGTACAGTATTAAATATGAGTCATGATGTTGAGTACTTTGTTGATGCCAACCATGAAACGGATATCTCTGATATCTCACTAAAGACTTTTAAAAAGGTAGAAGGTGACGTACTAAATTTTGGAAACAATAAAGCCACCATATGGTGTAGGTTTAAATTAAATAATGATGTACAAGACCCTATTCTTCACTTAAAAACTTCTTTAATAGAAGAGGCTATTTTGTATATTCCACAAGGTATGTCGGACTTCTCTGAGAAGAAAAGTGGATACACTAAGTCATTCCAATCACTTGATTATCAGATTCCTAATATATACTTTAATATTGAAACAGACTTTAATGATGAAAGGTACTTCTATATTAAAATAGATGCGACCTATCTTCAGTTCTGGGTGTATTCGGGGACATCCAAAGACTTTATTCAATACATTTATAATACATCAATTATAGATGGTATTTACTACGGTATCATTCTGATTATGATCTTATATAACCTTATTGTTTTCTTTACAGTAAGGGATTCGATCTATCTATACTATGTATTGTATGTTCTTTTTGTAGGGTTTATGGTAGCCCATTTCCAAGGGCATGATGCTCACCTTTGGGGAGAATTCAGCTTTATTGCGAAAAGAGGACCTATATGGCCAGCGTTTGGAGGACTTACTTCGGTGTTGTTTGCCTATAATTTCCTGAAAATAAAAACGAACCTTAAAATACTTCAGAAGACCTTCTATTTGATGTTTTCGTTATGGTGCTTAAGTATTCTGAGTGTTTTATTTGGTTATAACTTTGCCAGTTCATTACTAAACCAAACTTCAGGACTTCTTTGTATTATTACATTTACCTACTCAGCAATTACGCTAATTAACAAAGGACACAACGAAGCGAAATTATTCCTTTTAGGTTGGGGTGGTTATATGACTACTTCCGTATATTTTGTATTGTGTGGTGCCAATATCTTTCAATATACTTTATTGACTGACTATGCTTGGCAAATCGGATCTACTTTCGAGATGCTTGTTCTTTCTATTGCCGTTGGACAGAAGATTAATACACTGAAGAAAGAGAAGCACAACCTCTTAGTGAATCAGAATAAAATTCTTGAAGATAAAGTAAGTGAAAGAACTGAAGAACTGAAGTCTTCTAATGAAGAATTAAATGCGATGATCGAACAAGTATACGATCAGCATAATGTGATTAAAAAGAAGAACCAAGACCTTAATTCATCGATTTCTTATGCACAAAGAATTCAGAGATCTGTATTACCTCCATCAGACATGATGGACAAGTACATTTCAGATTACTTTGTTTTCTATCAGCCAAAAGATGTAGTAAGTGGAGATATTTATTGGTTTACTCATCATAACGGTCATAATTTCTTAGCAGCAATCGATTGTACAGGTCATGGTGTGCCGGGTGCATTTGTATCATTGCTTGCGGTAAATATCATAAAGGAAATTGTTACGCTGAAGCAATTGGTAGACCCTTCTGAAATTCTTGATGCGATGGCTAAGGAAGTAGAAGTGGTATTGAACCAAAAGCAGAATAAAAACCGCGAAGGTATGGATATGGGACTTTGTGTGTGGAAGAGCAACGGAACAGAGTTGAAATTCTCAGGAGCAAAGAACCCTCTTTATATCAGTAGACAGGATGGAACAATAGAAATGATTAAAGGAGATAAGAAGCCTATTGGTGGTTTAGATATCCATAGTAAATTGCACCAATGTGAGTTTACTACACATACTATCGAAATTACTCCTGATATCTTAAACTTCTATATTTTATCGGACGGTATCCAAGATCAGTTTGGAGGACCGAATGATAAGAAATTCTCAAGAAAAAGATTACAAGAACTACTTAATAAGAGTGCCACGCTTAAAATGTTCCAGCAAAAGGATGTTTTAGACAGAACAATCAATACATGGAAAAAAGACTATCCTCAGATAGACGACATGCTATTGATTGGTTTTAGGCCATAAACTTAATTTTTTAACCGATTATTACATAATGACCAAATTCGCTGACTTTCATATTCACCTTTCCTTAAAACATTTGATCAATAAGGGAGAGGAGGGGAGAAAAGACATATGGGATAGTATACGCTATAATCCCAGTAAACATAAACCTAAACGAGCATCTTCAGATAAATACGATCAATCAGATCTATCACTTCTAGTAGATGAAAATGTGAAAATGGCAGTAATTGCCCTTCACCCCGTAGAAGTGATTGTTAGAAAATCGTGGGTCAACCGATTGATTGGTAAGTTTATCTTTGGTTTTGAATTGGATCGATTAAAGAAATGGGCACAGGATAGTGTGAAGTCATTTTCCATTTTAAATCGAGAATTGGAAGTAGTATTTTCACTTCCAGATCAGGACGATTACCGTAAAAATTTCCCAAGTCATTTAGCAAAAGGGAACCGAAGAGCTATTTTCCCAACCAATGCTGATGAACTAAATGATGAGGAAACTACAAAACTATTCCTTAGTGTAGAAGGGGCACATGCGTTAAGTAACTTACCGTTTGAGGCACAAGGTGAGGAATTAGAAAAGGAGGTCTTAAAGAATCTTCATCATTTACAGTACGAGAGAAATATTCCTATTTTCTCACTTACCTTATGTCATTTTGCGAACAACTACTTATTTAAGCAGAGTTGGGCATTACCATTACCAAAAGTAGTGGACTTCCTGAAGATACCTGGAAAAGATCTATTGGAAAGCCAAGAAGAACCGATCAATAAACACGGTCTAAAAGTGATAGATCAGTGCTTAGATCCAAGTAAAGGAAAGAGGATCTTAATTGATACAAAACATCTTCATATAGATGCGAGGTATGTCTACTATCAATTACTATTAGATAAAGGACCTAACCCTTTGGATACCTCTGAAAATCCTTCAGAATATTACGCTCCAATCATCGCTTCTCATTCTGGAGTAAGTGGAATGAGAAACAAGGAAGAAGCGTTACAAGTGGGCAGGGCAAAAAGAGAAGGACACAAAAATAAATACCAGCGTTTCAATCCTTGGGAAATCAATATTTGTGATGAAGAATTACCAATCATCATGAAGTCAAAAGGTATGATTGGGATTTCTCTTGACCAACGTATCTTAGGAACAGAAAATAATGATTATGTAAAAGCGGTATGTAATCATCTAAAGGACAAATATGGTAAAGTAACTTGGAGAAAGATGGGTAAAGCAAAGAGAACAGAAATGATCCATGCAGCCCTATTCTTAGATAACTTACTTTACATTGTACATAAAATGGGGAGTGAAAAAGCTTGGGACTGTATTTGTATTGGCTCCGACTTTGATGGTGTTATTGACCCAATCGATTGTTGCCCTACGGTTTCCTATTTTTCATCCTTTGAAAAGTTATTGGTTGA
Organism: Flammeovirga sp. SubArs3; assembly: GCF_947387565.1. Taxonomy (NCBI): domain Bacteria; kingdom Pseudomonadati; phylum Bacteroidota; class Cytophagia; order Cytophagales; family Flammeovirgaceae; genus Flammeovirga; species Flammeovirga sp. SubArs3. The sequence continues at coordinate 578,423 of NZ_CANDOA010000001.1, forward strand.
TGACTTTGATAAGCTGAGATACAAAGCGGAGGAAGAAATTTATATCCCAAATGGTAAGTCTTTACAGGCATTATTTAGAGGGGTATTTTATGATAACCTTGAAAAATTTATAAAAGACAACTTCTGTTGTTTACCTAGCAGTGTTCCATTAGAGTCCATTAGCTAAATACCATCAAGCCTGAGTTAGAAACTATAGCTAGCTCAGGCTTTTTTGTTATCAAACATTGTTCATCAAAATACTATTCTTTTGCTTACCATGATCACAGTAAAAGGAAGGATTTTACTGAAATTATTTTTATTGTCATTTATGTGTGCATTTTAATCAAAACCGCTTATAACAAGCTAAAACAGCCTATATTTCATTGTTTTTTAGGTGTGCATCCCTCTGATTTTTAGTCCTGAAATTTACGTTAGATTTACATTTATTAATCCAAAAATCAAGACGAGCCGCATTTCATTCTAGTATAATTGTCTTGTTATTCAACGACAAAACAAACCAATTTTTACTACTGAAATGAGGAACTTATACTTAATCATTTTACTACTATACATATCTGCAGCAGCCTTTGCTCAGGAGAAAAAACAAAGACCGAATATCATCTATATTATGTCAGATGATCATGCACTACAAGCAATAAGTGCTTATGGTCATGAGATCTCTCAATTGGCACCAACACCAAATATAGATCGTATCGCTACCGAGGGAGTTCAGTTTAATCAGAGCTTTGTAACCAACTCTTTATGTGGCCCCTCAAGAGCTACTATGTTAACTGGAAAGTACAGCCATAAGAATGGTTTTAGACATAATGCCGACACCTTTGATGGGTCACAAAATACATGGATCAAAGAATTAGGTAATGCCGGTTATACAACTGCGGTTATTGGTAAATGGCACTTAAAAAGTAAGCCAGAAGGTTTTGATCATTGGAACATCTTAAATGATCAAGGAGAGTACTACAATCCTGATTTTATCACTGAAGGAGACACTACTTTAGTAGAAGGATATACAACAGATCTAATTACAGATTATTCTATCGAATGGTTAGAAGAGCAAAAGCAAAAAGACGAACCGTTTGCACTTTTAATTCATCACAAAGCACCACATAGAAACTGGATGCCTCCATTAAGATATGCCAATGAGTTTGACAATGTGGAGTTCCCTGTTCCTGATAATTACTTTGATGATTATGAAGGTAGAGTAGCCGCTGCTGCTCAAGAAATGAATGTATATAGAGATATGCAAGAAGGGCATGATCTGAAAATGTCAGTAGCAGAAGGAAGCGATGAATGGAGAAAAGATATCTGGCCACACTTGTTTGCTCGCCTTACTCCTGAACAGAAAGAAGCTTGGCATACTGCCTACAGAGAGAAAAATGACAAGATGAATTATGCTAATTTCGATGAAAAAGAAATGGCATTATGGAAGTTCCAAAGATATTTACAAGACTACTGTGGTACTGTAAAAGCAGTAGATGACAATGTAGGTAGAGTATTGGATTACTTGGATGAAAACGGATTAGCTGAAAATACTATTATCGTTTATACTTCAGATCAAGGATTCTATTTAGGTGAGCATGGATGGTTTGATAAGCGATTTATGTACGAAGAATCGTTCAAAACACCATTGGTTATGCGTTATCCAAAGGAAATCAAGTCAGGTCAAACTACAGAAGCATTTGTACAAAACATTGATTATGGCCCTACATTCTTAGATTTTGCAGGTGTTGAAGTACCTGAGGAGATGCAAGGTGAATCTTTAAAACCAATAGTGAAAGAAGGCAATATTCCTGCTGATTGGAGATCTTCTGTATACTACCACTACTATGAATACCCAGGTTTCCATAAAGTAAAAAGACAATACGGTGTAAGAACAAAAGATTATAAGTTAATTCATTTCTATTTCGATAATGATAACTATGAGTTCTATGATCTAAACAATGATCCTCAAGAAATGAAAAATGAGATCGATAATCCTGCTTACGCTAGTCAAATTGAAGAATTGAAGACAGAGTTAGCTCGTTTGATGAAAGAAGCAGACGAACCTGACTTTGAAGAATGGAAAGATACAGATTATCGAAAAGAAGCGCGTATGAAAAAGCGTAAGGAAATGATGAGACAAAAGAGACTTCAAGAAAAGAACAACACGAAATAAACAGATGATCTCAATATTTATATGAAAACTAAGCCTATTTTATCAGCATTGACGTGTGCACTACTTTTTCTATTAATGGGTTATACTTATAGTATAACCCGATTAGAACAAGAAGAAGAGCGCTTTCAAAAAGACATAGAAATTTTTGAAAAAACACACAGAGCCTCATTCGACTATTTTTGGGATCTAGGTCACCCAGTTTCTGGGCTTACTCCTAGAAGATCTCTTAAGAACAAGAAGTACGAAATTGGTATTGGTGCTTCGGGTTTTGGTATCCAAGCTATTATTGTGGGTGCCCATAGAGGTTGGGTAACAAGAGAAGAGGTGCTAGATCGTTTATTGAAAATGACAGATTTCCTTGAAAATAAGGCGGTTCGTTTTCATGGTGTATTTCCTCACTTAATCCATGGTAAGACGGGGCAACTGATTCATTTTGGTGGTCAAGATGGAGCAGACATCCAAGAAACATCTAATTTAATGATGGGTTTATTGATGGCCAGAGCTTACTTTGATCAAGATACGCCAAAAGAAGTTCAGCTAAGAGAAGAAATCACAAAGCTTTGGGATGCGGTAGATTATACTGTTCACGAGTACCAAAATGCTTTATGGTGGAATCACTCGTACGAACAAAAAGAGAATAACGGACTTAAACTTTTAATGAAAGGTTACACTGAGTCGATGACAAGTTATGTCTTGGCATTAGGTCATCCATCAAAAGGAATTAAAAAGAGTTCGTATAGAGGTTATGTGGAAGGTAGAAACTTTGTAAATGGTAATAACTATTATGGTTATACACTTGATGTTGGTAAGCCAAAAGGTGGTCCATTGTACTTGGCACAAACACCATTTTTAGCCTTGGATCCAAGAACCATGGAGGACAAATATACTTACTATTGGACGAGGAGCATCAACCACTCTCTAATTAATTGGACGTATTGTATGAAGCATGCACCTAAAGAATTCCAATACTCGAAAAGTGATTGGGGATTAACAGCTTCACAGACACCAAGAGAAGATGGAGGTTATAATAATATGGCAGGGCCGGGACCAAAAGATAAAGGTGTCATTGCTCCATCAGCGGCATTAGGAGTATTCCCGTATGTGCCTTATCAGTCGATGATGGCATTAAGAAATTTCTATGAAAACCATAAAGAAGGCTTATGGGGAGAGTATGGTTTCAAGGATGCTTATAGTATCAAAAGAGATTGGTATTCTGACCGTTACCTTGGTCTTGATCAAGGACGTACCGTTATTATGATGGAGAACTACAGAAGTGGTTTATTCTGGGAGTTATCTAAAAAAGTACCTGAACTACAGGTGGCTATGGATAATATGGGAATCACTTCACCAAAGCATAAAAATGGTTTCCCATTAGCAGTAATTGAAAAAACATCCAAATCAGTACAGTTGTACAGACACCCTGATCTGGAAGCCTATCATATAGATTTTTATACCGAAAAAGACGCAGAAATCTCATTTGCATTGAAGTCGAATAAAGGAGAAGGAAAAAGAGAACTAAAACCAAAACAATCCTACAAAGCAGGACTTCACCAATTAATATTTGAGAAGAATGAAATCCTTTCAGGAACGAAAGGAACCTTGATTATGAAATCGGGGAAAAAAGAAATTGAACTACCAATCCAGTTATTCTAAAATCAATTAAACAGTAGTTATGAAGAAATTAGTATTAATTCTTACAGCATTAGTTGTGAGCAGCTCTCTTATTGCTCAAACTGTAGAAGAGAAGGTGGAAAGCCTACTTCAAAAAATGACCCTTGAGGAGAAAATTGGTCAGATGACACAGTTTACTTCTTCAGGGGATGTAACAGGTCCTACTTTAAGAGGAAATGTAGAAAAAGAAGTAAAAGCAGGTAATGTTGGTTCGTTGTTTAATGCTTTTAAAGCGGATTATACGCGTAAGCTTCAAAAAATGGCTGTAGAGGAAACTCGTTTAGGTATTCCATTATTATTTGGATATGACGTAATCCATGGCCATAGAACAATTTTCCCTATTCCATTAGGAGAAGCAAGCTCATTTGATTTGGATGCTATGGAAGAAGCGGCAAGAATCGCAGCGATTGAAGCTTCAGCGGAAGGGATTCACTGGACTTTTGCTCCAATGGTAGACGTAAGTAGAGATCCTCGTTGGGGTAGAGTAATGGAAGGTGCTGGTGAAGACACTTATTACAACAACCTAGTTGCTAAAGCAAGAGTAAGAGGTTTCCAAGGAGATGATTTATCTAAAGAAAATACGATCCTTGCTTGTGCGAAACACTTCTTGGCGTATGGTGCTCCGATTGCAGGTAGAGACTACAATACAGTAGATATGTCGTTACAAACACTTCATGAAGTGTACTTGCCTCCTTTTAAGGCTACAGTAGATGCAGGTGTTGAAACATTTATGACATCATTTAATGAGATTAACGGTACACCATCGACAGCCAATCCTTACTTATTTAAAGATATCTTGAGAGACCAATGGGGTTTTGAAGGCATGGTAGTTACAGATTATACAGCCATCAATGAATTGGTACCTCATGGTACAGCGAAAGATCTTGCACAAGCAGGTGTACAAGCTCTTAAAGCAGGTATCGATATGGATATGGAAGGTGCTGTTTTCTTGGAAACATTAAAAGAATCGGTAGAAAAAGGTGATGTTACTGAGGAAGAGATCAACGTTGCTGTAAGAAGAATCCTGACATTAAAGCATAAGTTAGGCTTGTTTGAAGATCCATATAGATACTCTGATACAGAAAGAGAAGAGCGTTTGGTATTGTGTGATGAGCACAAGGAAAAAGCGAGAGATTTTGCTCGTAAGTCTATCGTATTATTAAAAAATGAAAATCAAGTTTTACCATTAAAGCTTGAGAATAAGCCAAAAATTGCTGCTATCGGTCCTCTTGTGAAAAGTAAAAAAGATGTGTTAGGTGCTTGGAAAGCAAAAGGTTCTCCTAAAGATGCAAAATCATTATTTGAAGGCTTAAAAGGAGCGACTAGAGGAAAAGCAGAATTATTATATGCACAAGGATGTAAGCTGGATGGTGATGATACCAGCGGTTTTGCGGAAGCTATTGAGGTAGCGAACCAATCGGATGTAATCATTTTGGCTATTGGAGAAGCAAGAACGATTTCAGGAGAAGCAAAAAGTAGATCTGATATCACTATTCCTGGCGTACAAACAGAATTGTTAGCAGAATTAAAGAAAACAGGTAAACCTGTTGTAGTAGTATTGATGAATGGTAGACCTTTGGCACTTGAAAAAGAAGATGAGTTAGCAGATGCGTTATTGGAAACTTGGCATTTGGGTACAATGGCAGGTCCAGCAATTGCTGATGTTATCTTTGGTAAATACAATCCGGCAGGAAAGCTCCCTATGACTTTCCCAAGGAATGTTGGTCAGGTGCCAATCTACTACAATGCGAAGAATACAGGTCGTCCATTTGATCCAGAGAATCCATCAGGATACAAGTCCAATTATTTAGATGTTCCTAATAGCCCATTGTATGCTTTCGGGTATGGTTTAAGCTATACAACATTTGAATATGGAGAGATCACATTATCATCAAATACTACAGACGGAGCACCAATTACAGCTTCTATAGAAGTAACGAATACAGGTGATTATGATGGTGAAGAAGTGGTACAGATGTATATCCAAGACATTATTGGTAAATCAACAAGACCACTGAAAGAATTAAAAGGTTTCGAAAAAATCTTCTTGAAAAAAGGAGAAACAAAAACGGTAACCTTCACTATCGAGAAAGAAGCTTTAACCTATTTCAGATGGGATATGTCGGAAGGTGTTGAAGCTGGCGAATTCAATGTATTTATTGGAACAAGTTCTGACCAAGTAAAAGCTGCTTCATTTACTTTAACTAAAGACTATGAAGTAGGTAAAAAAAACTATAACCCGATTCAATCTAAATAATTGCTATTGGGAAAAGATAACCGGTGGCTACTTCACCGGTTATCAATTCTCTTTCAAATTCATATGAACTAAAACCTTGTTAATGAAATGATCAAACATCTTACTTTATTATTATTATCAATACTGCTTCTTGGTGCCTGTCAAAAGGAGGAAAACTCCTTCTACGTAGGTGTACCAAAAGACTTAAGGTACGTTGGTATCGGTGAGTATTATTGTGGAGAAGCATTTACTACAGATCAGCCTTCAGTTTTTACTGGCGGTGAAGAAGTGATTTTTACCCTATTGGATGTAAAATCTGATGATTACGAGGGAGAGGATTTGATGGAGAATTTTAGAATCCAGAGCAGAACGGGAATTATTACAATCAGAGATTTTAATGACTTGTCAGTAGGAAGATATACCATTGATGTAGAAGTAAAAAACAGCATGGGAGCGACTTCTTTTACAGATATCTTAGACTTTACGGCAGATCAAATTGCTCCTCAAGATATTATTTACATGCCTAATATCTATTCATTTTATGGCGATGATACAGAAATTGAAACCAATAGACCTCATGTTAAAGGAGGAGGCCCGTATTCTTTTAGATTAACAGAGCATACCGATATTTTCTCTATTGATGAAGAATTGGGCAGGGTTAAATTAACCAACAATTTTCCTATTGAAGACGATCAGATTGAAGTTTTTGAGATAGGTATTGAAGTCGCAAATACATTAGGCGAATTAGTAAAAGATGCTGCTGTAACGATCGAAATTATTGGCAAAAATGTAGGTCAATTATTTTATAATGCTATTTCCTTTTTAGGAACTCCTACATCTTATGGTTTACAGAATGCAGTGCATCATACAACATATGGCGTAGTAGAAAAAGAAATTGATGGTGAGGCTTATATTACTGAATTAAATGATGAAGACAACGGCCCAGCATATACTGGAGGTTTGTGGAGAAGAGCTTGGGCCGGTGTTGCCTTCAATTTCGAAAATGAGGATGGGTTTGTAAATGAAAAGATCGTTAAAGGTTACTGGTCTTGGAACCAAGAATCAAGAGGTGACCTTATCTCTGATGTGATTGATTTATCGTATGCAGACGAAGAAGGATACTTAGATATCACAGGTTTTTGGAGATATACTGGCGGTGCACAAAACTTAAACCAACATCTAGGGGTGATGATCTGTAAGCAAAGTGAATACAATGAAGATGCTCCGGAAACATCCAACTGGACTGTATTGGCTAACGATATTTCTGAAGATTTGATGCCTTTCCCAAGTGGAACCACAACAATTAATGAACGACTACTTAGAGAGGAAGGAAATGTACAAGTTTCCATTCCATCCAACTTCCTAAAGGAAGAAGTAAGGGTTGCATTAAGGGCCGATTTCTTTAACCCCGAATTAGGAGGGCTTGCAAGAAGATTTTACATCTATCAAATGCAAGTAAGAGGAAAATAAGTATCGTGACTAACTCTCAATTGAAATGAATAAAATAAACAAATTGATAACACTGATCCTTGGAGGCTTATTAATGTTATCCATGGATGCGTACGCTCAAAAAGAATTTATCAAAGTAAAAGGTATAGTCATTGGTGAAGACGATGAGACTATCCCAGGTGTGAGTATCCGTATAAAAGGTACAAATAATGGTACTGCCACAGACTTTGATGGTAACTACTCCTTAAGAGTAAAACAGAACGCTGTTCTGATGGTGTCTTATGTTGGTTATACGCAACAAGAAATACCTGTAAATGGTCGATCGATTATTGATATTCAGCTGATTCCAGAAGTAGAGGAATTAGACGAGTTGGTAGTTGTAGGTTATGGTAAGCAAGATGCCAAAGAAGTATCGGGTTCCATTCAATCGATGGTAATGGATGATGAGGTTAACTCTATGCCTGCAGCTTCTTTTGATCAAATGTTACAGGGTAGAATGGCAGGTGTTCAGGTATCTGCCGGCGAAGGTGGACCTGGCGAAGCCATGAACTTTGAAATTCGTGGTGCCAATACAATTACGGGTTCTTCTGCTCCTTTATACGTAGTAGATGGATTCCCCTTAGAAGATCCTTCACTATTTACTTTAGATCCTGCCGATATCGAAAGAATTGATGTTTTAAAAGATGCATCGGCAACGGCAATTTATGGTTCTAGAGGTTCCAATGGTGTAATCTTAGTCACAACAAAACAAGGTTTGGCTGGAAAGCCTGTGATTACCTTCAATACAAAAGTTGGTGTTTCTCAAATTCCTCACAACCGAAGAATGGAAACACTAAATGCCCACGAATATGTGCAATTACAGCATGATTTAGGAGGTGGTGATCCATGGGGTGATGTAGGTAATTACACAGATGCCGATATGACCAATTGGCAAGATGAAATCTTTAAGGTAGCGCCTTTCCAAAATTATAATGTATCCATGAGAGGTGGTTCTGACCAAACTAAATATTTTGGTTCAATGGGTTATGTCAACCAAGCAGGTACATTAATGAATACAGGTTTTGAGCGTATCAATGGTCGTTTTAAACTGGATCAGAACCTTGGAAAGAGAGTGAATATGAGTATGAACATCAATTACTCTCATACAGAACACAAAGGACAGAAAACATCAACAGCGAGTGTATCTGCGATCAAATCGGCCATCATGTTTAGACCTATGACACCAAAAAATGGCGATTTAGATGATGATGATGAATTAAGTGCAGGTTTCTATCCTCCGACACAAACATTAGAGAATACAGACCGTTCTGAGATATCAGATGTGATGCAAGCCAATGTTAACTTCGATGTAGACCTTGCAAAAGGATTGAAGTTCCGTACACAGCTGGGATACCAAATAAACTACTCTCAAACGAAAACGTTTTTTAGAGAAGGTACCAATCAGGCAGACCGAGGAAGTGATGGTATCAACGGTCATATTTCTCAGTTAAGAGCACAGAACTTTATCAATGAGAATACACTATCGTACGATTGGTCAAAGAACGGTCATAAGATCGATGCCTTAGCGGGTATTACTTTCCAAAGTACGAACCGTTATAGATTTCAAGCGGCTGCAATTCAGTTCCCGTTAGATGATTTAGGATGGAATAATATCGGCTTAGGTAATGTAGCGAAGATGCCAACTTCAGCAGCTACAGGACAAAATCTAATGTCTGGTTTGAGTAGAGTTAACTATGCTTATAAGGGTAAATATATTCTTACAGCATCTCTTAGAGCAGACGGTTCCTCTCGTTTTAAACAAGGAAATAGGTTTGGTATCTTCCCTTCAGTTTCTGCAGCTTGGAGAGCAGGAGACGAAGACTTTATTCAGAATTTAAATGTGTTCTCGGACCTGAAATTTAAGACAGGTATTGGTACAACGGGTAACAATAGAGTAGGAGATTTTGATTTTATTCCTACGATGGCTGTGGGACCAGGATATTATTTAGGAGGGCAGTATCAATCTGCTTTTTATCAAGATAAATTAGCGAATACTAATCTAAAATGGGAGACAACTCAGCAATTTAATATTGGTGCAGAAATGGGCTTCCTAAATAACAGGTTATTGGTAGATGTTGAATACTACTACAATTTAACAGACAACCTTCTTTTTGATGCCAAAGTAGCTCCTTCAACAGGTTATACTCAGGTAAAACAGAATATTGGAGCGGTTGCCAACAGAGGTTTAGAATTTAGTGTGAATACGGTAAATGTTCAGACGAAAAACTTCAAATGGACATCCAATTTCAATATCTCCTTCAATGATAACGAGATCAAAAATCTATCTTATGGAGAAGATTTCAGATTATATGACCCGAATGTTGGAGGAATGTTCGCTGGAGAATTATACTATGGTTTATTCGTAGGTATGCCAATGACGCAGATGTATGGTTACCGTTACGATGGAGTATATCAAAAAGATGATTTTGTAAGAAACTCAAATGGTGAACTGGTCTTAAGAGAAGGCGTTCCGGGATTCAATTCTCAGACAGGACAAGTAAGACCGGGTATGCCAAAATATAGGGATGTAAACGGTGATGGTGTTATTGATGAAAATGATAAGGAAATCATTGGTAATCCTAACCCAAGGCACTTTGGTGGTTTTACCAACAACTTTACCTATAAAAACTGGGATTTAAGTATTCTACTGACTTGGTCGGTAGGACAAGAAGTATTTAATGGTAATATGGCTGATTTTGGTGTTGTCGGTAACCAAAGAGGTAGAAACTACCTGAAAGATGTGGGTAATAGATGGGCACTGAATAACCCCGTTGATGGTGGTGTTTGGGGAGCTCCTGGCCCAGGACAGGATTATACCTATCAGCAAGTATATGGTGGTCATCAGATGAGTGATTACTTTATCGAAGATGCTTCTTTCCTAAGAATTAAGAATGTTACGGTAGGATATACTTTTGAGCCATCAAAATTAAAAAAGCTAAGAATTGAACGCATGAGGGTATATGGATCAGTAGATAACCTTTGGGTATTTACTAATTACTCTGGCTATGATCCAGAAGTATCTGTAAGAAACCAAGCCATGTACAAAGGCATTGATTATTCTTCTTACCCTGCTTCTCAATCATTTATTGTAGGTTTCCAAGTTTCTTTCTAATCACAACAGCTATGAAAAAGAATTTATTAATACTTATTGCCCTAGTTATTTCTATTTCTTCATGTACATTTTTGGATTTAGATCCTAAAGATGAAATAGGAAGGGATGATTACTATCAAAATGATAAACAGGCATATCTCGCTTTATCAGGAGTATATGCTTCATTAAGAGATATATATGATCAAGATTTCTCGATCTGGTTTAATGTGGGAACCGATGAGATGTTGTACCGAAGATCTTTGTTTAATCATGAATTAACGAAGATGTCTTACAATGATTCTGATGTGGATTTGAACCGTATCTGGACAAGAACCTATAGAGGGATCAATAGAATTAATGATCTGATTGACAACCTAAGTGAAAGAGATACTATCGATTACTTATCAAAAGCAGATCATGAACTGATGATTGGAGAAGGACTTACTTTAAGAGCTTTGTTCTACTTCAACTTAGTTAGGGTTTGGGAACATGTGCCCTTAAGATTGGATCACTTTACTGATATCGATGGTAATCTGGATATGCTGAATTTACCAAATACTCCAGCACCTAAAGTATACAATCAGATTATTGCAGACCTTGACAAAGCAATCACTTTACTTAATGACCGTCCGAAAGAATATGGTAGAGTAAGTAAACAGATTGCACATGGTTTAGCCGCAAGGGTGTACCTGACAATGGCAGGAGCAAGAATTCAAGGAGGCGATTTGGGTAGAGATTACTGTTTACAAAAAGTCATCGAACATACCAATGCAGTAACAGAATTTGGTTATCACTCTCTATTGCCAGAATACAAAGATGTTTTCCTAAACCAGATTCAAGGAATAAGAAGAGATGTAGAGGTCATGTGGGAAGTAGATTTTACCGTTACTGAAGGTAGAGATTTGGGAGGTAGAATTGGAAACTTTAATGGTGTCCAAATACAGTTAACCACAGGTACTATGCCTTTTAGTATTGGACATGCTTACATCACCCCTTCCATGCATAAAAGCACCTACAGTGCAGACGATACCCGTTTTGAGTGGAATTGTGCCAACTTTAGTTTCAATTACAGAGACGACAATTTTGTGGCTGTAAATATTGGAAATGAGTTAAGATGGTTCCCTGGAAAATGGAGACGTTTAGACAGAGGAAGAGACCATAATGGTGAATTAGACGGAACAGTAGAGACCCTAGAAAATGGGGTGATTATCAAGGATAGAACATCGATCAATTTCCCAATTTTACGATTTAGTGATATTCTTTTGATGCGCGCTGAGGCTAGTTATTTATTGTATGGTGAAAGCGGTCAGGCAAAGACAGACATCGAAATGGTAAGACAAAGAGCCAATGCGGGTTCGTTAAGCCAGGGATTGAGTGATGCCAACAACGATTTTATGAAGTTGATTCAAGATGAACGTAAGAGGGAATTATGTTTTGAAGGACACAGACGTTTCGATTTAGTGCGTTGGGGAATTCTAGAAAAGACTATGAAAGAAGTAAGTCAGAATGTGAGATCAAATAAAGACTTCCGTCCTGATAATGAAGAGCACTTGGCATTCCCAGGTGAAAGATGTGAAGAAAAGCATGTGGTTTTCCCTATTCCTACGGAAGAATTACAATTGAATTACAACATCAAACAACATCCTCTTTGGTAATCTAAAACTCTAAAATCATGAAAAAATTAATATATATATTCTTTACGTTTTTACTGGTAGGTTGCTTGACCAATAACGAGGTGGACTTTAATGTACCGGATGTGCCTCCAGAAAACTTATTGTACCATAGAAATGATCTTACGGTGGCACATAATAGAGCAGTGCAAGGCGATGCTCCAGAGGTGATCTCAAAAGGAACGACCACTTTCGATATTGCTGAGGTTGTATTAATAGAGGATAGTATTCGTACAGATGTACCTGAAGAATACAATCCGTTTACGATTGATATTGAAACGGGACAACTCTCTTTGGAACCAACGGATGGAACCACTTTGGGTAGGTATCATGTAAGTGTAATGGCTTCTAATGAGGCAGGCACTTCTAATTTTGATGATGCTTTCAGAGTTATGTTAGTAGATAAACGCCCTGAGTTATCATTGGAAACAAAAAAGGATTCGATCATTCTATATATGGATGAAGAAGGTACCCCGTTATCTTCTCAAGTAGAAAGTGTAAGTGTGGTTGCCGAAGGTGTATTCTTATCGGATGTTCAGATTGAAGCATCGCCAGAATTACCTGCTTCTACAACGATTTCATTAGATGCCAATGGCCGTTTTCATGTCAGAGGAACTTTAGAGAATGAAGATTATATCATTTCTATAAGTGCTGAAAATGAGTATGGTGTATCGGAGAATAACCCTTCTTTTACCCTCTATACGAAAATGCTAAAAATTGAGGAAAGAGAATTATTTACCATGCACATTGATCAAGGTTTAAAACCAGACAACGAAGATGAATTTGTTTTTGCTGAAATAGATTTCATGAAGATTGATGGTCCTGCATTACCGAATGGACAGACTTGGTGGAATATCGCAGTAGATAGAAATAACCACCCTAATGTAGACCGTAGAGAGAACTTTATTACAAGAAACTATGCCAGAAATTATGATAACGTTTCTACTGCAAAGCATGTGATGGTTACTCCAGAAATGTCTTCGGAAAACATGGAAGTGATGACGATCGATATCGGTGCGGTGTTCAATAATATCACAGGAGTTGGAGGCGAACAACGTATTGAAGCCAGAGTAGTCAAAGCAGAAGATTATCAGGAGGCTTTAGACGCTGGAAGCATCAATGAAGCGTATGAGCATTGGACTTTGGCATTTAATTCAGCCGATTACCAAGTAGACGAAAAGAAATTATTTATTCACCAATCAATAGAGATCAACAATCCTTTTGAAGGAGAAGATTTCCGTGTTGTAGTAGTCTACGTACATGGTCTTACTTCCGCAGTGAATAGAGGATATATGGGTATTGACGAATTAGGAATTAGAGGTAGATTTTTAGTAATTAATTAATAAAAGTTAGAAGGTTGATAGGACCCAGCTTTTGTTGGGTTCTATTTTTATAAATACTCCCTAATATTAAAATCTAAATAATTTGAAATACCGTATAAAATATAATTACTACAGTACAACTGAAACTTCAACTACTGATATGATAAGATCGGTACAAAATGTTATCTTAACTCTACTATTTTTATTATCACTACAGCCTTTATCTTATGCACAGAATTTAAACTCAAATGATTTAGTTATTCATTTAGATGATGCCTCAAATGAGCAGTTACTTAACCTTGAAAAAATTCCTTTTTACAAGGACAATTCAAGAGTAATGACGTATGCAGATATCGTTGGAGATTCATTAGAGTTCAAGAGTGCTAAAAAGTATTCTAAGGAAAACTTTGATACGAAAGCGACGTATTGGATGAAGTTTTATATCGATATCCAAAAATTCAATAATAAATCATGGACATTTGAACTATATGATCAAGCCATTGATGATGTTGTTGTATTTTTTGTAGAAACCGACGGTGAAGTAAAAAAAGAGGTCATGGGTGATATGTATAATTTCGACCAGAGACCCTTTGCACACAAAAACTTTATCATCCCCCTAAATAATAATATTGATTACAGCCAGCCAATTTATATTAAGGTGCAATCGAACCACAAGGTAGATTTACATATCAATTTTAGAAGTACTGAGCGTTTAGTATATCATGCTACTTTAGAGTATTTATGGTTTGGTATCTATTACGGAGCGATTTTAATCATGGCCATTTATAATTTCATGCTGTGGTTAAGTATCAGAGAATCAAAATATTTAGTATATATTCTGCATATTTTTACAGTGGGTTTATTTAATGCTTCTGCAGACGGAACAGGCTTTCAGTTTGTGTGGTATGATAACCCGATCATCAATAGTTACGCTGTTAATCTATTAAGTATTTTCTGTGCATTGTCTGTGACTTTCTTAATTAAAGAAGTCTTGATCAAGGAAGCCAAGAATGCAAAATATGTACGTTATATCAATTACCTTTTAATAGGGCAAACACTGATTTTGGCCGTAGATTTATTGATTATTAATAGTCAGGCCAATAGTATTATTCTCTTGCTATGTATCCTTATTTTATTGTACTATACCGTTAATGTTTATAGAGAGAAGCTAATCTCTATCTACTTTGTATTCGGTTTATTGATGTTGTTGGCAGGTACGATTTTATCTATCCTAAAGGCACATGGCATGATACCGTTTAATATGCTTACACAGTATAGTTTAAGAGGGTCACTTTTAATGGAAATGCTTTTGTTCTCTTATGCCTTATATGATTCATTACGAGTGTTAAAAGAGAACGAGAAGCGATCGCAATTACAGCTTATTGAGCATCAAAAGAAAACAGAAATGATGCAAAAGCAAGTGATCGAGGAGCAAGAGAAGACCATGCGTCTAAAAAACAAGGTGAATGAAGAGCTTGAAACTAAGGTACAGGAAAGGACAGCCTCTTTAATGGAAAGTGAAAGAAAATTGAAGGAGCTGAACCAGAAGTTACAAGAGAAAACAGATCACCTTAATTTGATTAATCAGACCTTGGACGTCAATAATTATAAGCTGAAGAAAAGTATCATTAAGGAGAGAGAAAATAGGTTTGTGCATAAGATCATAAGCTTAGAAGAATTTAAAGAACTCTTTCCAGACCATTTATCTTGTAAACGCTATTTGGACAAGCAAAAGTGGGAACAAGGGTACGAATGTAAGCAGTGTAAAAACACAAATTATTCTAAAGGCAACCAGTCATTTTCTAGACGTTGTTCTAAGTGTGGTTATGTAGAGTCTGTGACGAGTAATACCGTATTTCATAGCGTAAAATTTGACCTTACAAAGGCATTTTATCTTTCATATATCACAAGGTATCATGAAAAGGATTTCACAAATGTTGAGTTAGGAACGCAATTGGAAATGTCGAGAAATACTGTAGCCAAGTTTAAAACGAAAATCCTTAGTGCCAAGGAGAAGAAGTTATTATTACCGACATTCTCGCCAGAAATTTTCAACAAAAATTAATCGATCAATATTCACTAACATCATTCATATTCTTAATTAAGAATATACTATCAACTAAAACCAAATGAAATATTACAAAGCATGGGCCATAGGTGTGCTACTATTTTGTAGTACCCAAGTATGGGCTCAATCACCTAATTTTATTGTCATTGTAGCCGATGATCTTGGTTATTCTGATGTAGGATACCATCAGTACAGAACAGATATTCCTACACCAAACATTGATGCACTTGCCACTAAAGGAGTACATTTTACAGAAGGATATGTTACTGCTCCGGTTTGTGCTCCTTCTAGATCAGGGTTACTGACGGGGACTTACCAACAACGTTTTGGTTTTAAAGATAACCCAGGACCTTTCCGTCCTTCTCCAGAGATTGTTCCGGGGATCAGTCATGATTACCCTACGTTAGCCCAAGAGTTAAAAGAAGCGGGGTACAAAACAGCTGCGATAGGAAAATGGCATCTTGGAGGACAGGAAGACAATGCGTACATCCCTTATAATAAAGGCTTTGATTACTATTATGGTTTCTTAGGAGGTGCATCATCGTATTATTTTGAAGATCATGCGACACAGTTTTTCTTAGAAAATGATACCCCTATACAGACGCCCAATAAGTATTTAACGACACTATTTGGGGACAAGGCAGTTGAATATATTCAGCAACAAGACCAAGAACAACCGTTTTTTATGTATTGGGCACCTAATGCTGTTCACTCTCCACTAGAAGCTCCTAAGGAAGTTTTAGCACAGTTTTCTCATATCGAAGATCCCATGCGTAAGAAGCTTGTAGCCATGCAATATGTAATGGATCAGAATATTGGTAGGATTGTACAGGCTTTGAAAGAGCAAAGCTTACTAGAGAATACGATGATCGTTTTTATTAGCGATAATGGAGGGAAACCGAATGACAACGCTTCCTACAACTTACCACTCAATGGACAAAAAGGAACTTTATATGAAGGAGGAATAAGAGTTCCCTACTTTATGTATTACCCAAGTAAGATTGCTGCCAATCAGAAATATGAAAAGATGGTTACAAGCTTAGATATTATGCCAACGATCTTATCTCTAGCTGGAAAAACTCCTACGAATGCATTAGATGGGGTGGACTTATTACCCTACTTAAATGAAGTTGATAATAAGGCTCCACATCAAGATTTATATTGGAAAAATGCCAATAAATGGGGAGTAAGAGACTTGGAATGGAAGTTATTTTATGATCAGAAGAACGATAAAGTCAGGTTATACCATATTGCAAATGACCCTTACGAAGAGCATGATGTATATGATCAATACCCTAATGAAGTAGAAAGATTAACCCAAATGTATACTGCTTGGGATAGTAAGAATGCGACCTATTCTTGGGGATGGAATCCTGCTGCCATCGGGAAGTATAAAGTAGATAATCAGTTTACGTTTGAAGAATTGATATCAGAGAAATTTTCGAGTGTAGATTTTGAAGATGTAATGGTGGTTCCTAATACCAAAAAGGAAGGTTTAAATACTTCAAACCAAGTGATGCACCTTAAAATGGGAGAGAAGAAAGGTACGTTAAAAGTATTCGCAAGATATTCTCCAATGATGAAAAAAGGACACCGATTTGGGCATTTAAAAGTGAGAAGCAAACAACCGTTTACGGTGACAATGAAGCTAAATGGAGATACAAAAGCGATTACATCACAAAAGGCTCACAAAGAGTACAACGGAAATGATGAATGGCAAGATCTAGTCTTTGATTTTTCAGAATGGAAAGGCAAAAAATCAAAAGGCATCACACTTGAATTTTCTGGAGTGGAGCACAACGAAGACATTTTTGTCGATGACATCTGGTGGAATAATCAAGGAAAAGAAATAATTGATAATGTGAGTACTAAAGTAGAAAATGTTGCACTTTATCCAAGTATCTATAATGAAGATAAACAAGTAGTTGTTTGGAAAAATATCCCCAATGTGGAACAATACATTATCAAATACAAAGGAGAAGTGATAGGAACAACAGACAAGAATTATCATTTGCTACCGAAAGAATACGAGAAAAAAGAACTGAACATAAAAGGAGCTAAAATCAACTAAACCATGAAAAGAAGGTACAGAATTTTAATAGGCATTTTGTTATGCATTGCTGCAAGAGTTGCTCAAGGGCAAACACCTAATATTTTACTTATCACCGCAGACGATATGGACTACTATTCATTGGGAGTGAATGGTAGTAAAGTAGAAGATATTACACCTAACTTAGATAAGTTGGCAGGTGAGGGAATACGTTTTACAAATGCCCATGTTACTGTAGCGGTTTGCCAACCTTCTAGAGGAGTGATTGGTACAGGGCGTTACCCTAACAATAGTGGTATTTTAGGTTTTTACAGTGCCTATAATTCAGTGCCTACTTTAGCCGAAGAATTAAAAAAGGGAAAAGGATATGAAGTGGGAGTACTTGGTAAAGTAAAACACTCTACACCTAAAGACGATTACATCTGGGATTACGATCAAGATGCAAAAGATCTAGGAAGTGGGAGGAGCCCAAGGTTATATAAAGAGCATTTTCAGAAGTTTGTGCAACAAGCAAAAGGTAAAGATGCGCCTTTCTTTATGATGGCGAACACCCATGATCCACACCGTCCTTTTTTCAAGGATACTCCCAATTATGAAAGAGGAGGGAAGCAAAGGCCTTCAAGAATTTATACTCCAGATGAGGTAGAGGTACCGGGCTTTTTAGAAGATTTGCCAGGTGTTAGAAAAGAATTGGCAGGGTATTACTCTTCAGTAAGAAGATGTGATGATGTTATTGGCGGACTTTTAAACGTTTTAGACGAAGAAGGATTGGCTGAGAACACTATCGTTGTGTACTTATCTGACAATGGAATGGCTTTCCCTTTTGCAAAGTCTAATGTCTATGTACAGTCGACCAGAACTCCTTTTATCATTAAATGGCCTAAAGGAATTAAAGCTGGTCAAGTAGATGAGGAGCATTTAATTTCAATGGTTGATTTAATGCCTACGTTACTAGAAGCTACAAAAATTAAGTTGCCTAAAAAGCTGGATGGTAGAAGTTTTTTGCCAATATTAAAAGGTAAAAAGCAGCAAGAAAGGGAGTTTGTATATACTCACTATAATGAAAACTCAGGGAGCAAAGCCTTTACTATGAGAGCGGTGCAATCTAAAGATATCTTATATATTTTCAACCCTTGGGCAGTTGGTGGCCGTCAATACAAAACGTCTTCAATTAATGGTTCATCGTTTGAGGCGATGACTGAAGCGGCACACAACGATAAAGAACTAAGGGAAAGACTAGATTTCTGTTTATTCAGAACAGTCACTGAGATGTATGATTTAAGCAAGGACCCACATGCCTTAAATAATATCATTGATGACAACGAATATGCTACTACACAAGAGGTCATGGAACAAGAAATGATTAGAAGTATGCAAGTCACTAAAGACCCTATGTTACAGTTGTTCTTACAAAGGGATAATGAGCAATATCTGATAAAGGAAACGAATAAAATTCAGAAAGACGCGAATATCCGTAAGAAGGAAAGAAGGGTACAAAAAGCTAAATAAAGACATTACTTTCGTAATAGTGATTCGGTGTATAAATAAGGATTAGGTGAAAGCTTAATCCTTTATTTTTTTAGTCTTTCCTATAAAAAGGATATTCCAATTAAAACATGTTGATCGTTTTCAGGCTATTGTAATATTATAATTGAGTGAAATTTTAAAAATATTGTCTTTTTTATATAAATTAAATCGTATTACAATAACTGGTGAAGAAAGAAAATTAATAATGGGACATTTTAGTGGATATCCATTGACTAGATGGAAAGGAAAAAGGTTGATGATTTTGGAGGAAGATTTTTCTTATACAGATGATGATGGAAAAATTTGGTTAGCACCTTCAAATACCGAACTAAAAACAGAACTCAATGGGGCTACAATTCCAAGAACACTTTGGTCTTTAATAGGGTCTCCGTATGTAGGTTTATACAGAAGAGCATCCGTTGTTCATGACTTTTTTGTAGGTGAAGGAAACAATCCAGATGTTTCTTTTTTGGATAGAAGGAAGGCTGATAAAATGTTTTTTGAAGCTTGTAAAACTGACGGTTGTAGTTGGAGGTTTGCCGCCATCCTTTATTTAGGAGTGAGTGTTGGGTCATGGGCATCAAAATTCAGCTTTATGAACAACATTGACTATGAAGATGATACATTAAGTGTAGAAGAAGAGAAATATATAGTTAATAAATTTTTCAGTCTTAGAGATAAAGCAGACTTAATCATTAATGATAACGAAAATTTTGAAGATCTGGAAAGGTTGGTGGATACTGAAATAAATAGAGATTAATCTTAGGAAAAAAGAAACTCCATAAATATTATGGAGTTTCTTTAGGGATTAGATGTAAATGATTTTAGTTGATCAAAACTTTTTCTATTAAGTCATTTTTATTTGAAGAGATTCTTATGAAATATAAACCTGTATCTAGATGTGCTACATTAATATTAATTTGTGGTGTGTTTAAATCACTTTTTTCATAAATGATTCTCCCATAGATATCTATCAAAGCCAATGTGTCGATCTCCATATTTCTTCTCAATTTGATATTCAAATTTTGATTAGCTGGATTGGGATAGACATCTATTAAGGATGAATCAAATTTCGTTTCATCTGTATTACTGATCACACTGTTATTTGTAGAACATGAAACGGTATTCAACGAAGCATTGTAAGTTAGATTAGTGTAATCTACACCTTCTACACACACTTCAAATGATTGGTCTGATGTTGTAGATGAAGTGGTAAGTGTAACCTTCCCATCTTCTCCCGTAACACCAGAAAAGTCTTCATTAAAACTACCTCCGAAGGTTCCTTCTACGGTAGCACCATTCACTGGTTGGTTTAGATTATCATAAATTGTAATGGTTGCTTGCCCATATACTTCATTATTTTCACTTTCTGTAGTTGTCGTTTCTATAGCGTAAACAAACACTTCTTCCGCAACTGATTCAGTATAAGATAGGGTGATGTCATCGACCCAGATCACTCCTGATCCTGATGATGTGTTGCCAAAGTTGACAAAAATTTCCATCCCAGAGATCATGGTACGATCTACTAATGTACCCGGATCTGGATAGCCTGATTTCCACTTTCCATTAAAGTCCCAAGTATAGGTATACCATTCTCCATCTTTTGTTACTTCCGGTTCAAATGGGATTTCATTTGTAGCATAACCATGAAAGTCAACTAAGTCTATTCTGAAGTTAGCGTTAGGATTGTCGTTTTCTAGTTTTACTTTAACAGAGAGTTTAGCATGGTTAGAAAGGTCTAATATAGCATCAAAGTCTTTTGTAATTCTTGGATAATACTCAGGTCTATTGACAGTATAATCAATACGTAAAGCTTCCTCTTCTAGGCTTAAAGTAAAGTTATTGTCTCCTGTAGGAGGGTTGTACTCTTCAAGTTGATCTGTAGAAAAGTCATCTATAATATAATCAACTTCTGTTTCAAGGTTGTTCCTTACTAGCACTTCTATCACATCACTTGTCGTTCCACAAGACGTTTCCATATCTACGCTTACTTCACCCGATTCATCACTTACTTGCACTTCTATTGTATTAGTGCCATCTCCAGATAAGATTGTATATCCTTCAGGTACATGCCAGTTGTAGCTGTCTTTACCCTCTGAAGCAGTAAATGTTACCGTTGCATTTTTTTCTAATAGACTTTCACCAATAAAATGGTCTTTCACCTCATATACCCTTACATAGTCCACCAACATTTTCACACCTTCTTCACGGTCAAAAATGGTAACGTCTACACCTAGGTCATTATCTACTTTAACAGCACCACCCCAGTCGCCACCAACAGCAACATTTAAAAGAACGGCAAATGGTTGAGTAAAAGGCCAAGCTTCCCATCCTGTACCATCGTTATATGTTGTGAAGAATAAAGCATCATCAACATAAAACTCCATTCTATTGGGTGTCCATTCTACTACATAATTATGAAATTCAGTAGTCACAGTAGGTACAGTAATCTTATTTGTTTTTTGTGTGCCTTGTCCCCAATTGTATTTATAAGTATGCGTAGTGGCATGTACTACCCCTTCTTCATACCCCACATGTTCCATGATGTCAATTTCACCAGTATTTGGCCAACCGCCACCACCATAGTTGGAGTTTTGCCAGTTTTCAGGCATCATCCATATAGCAGGCCATGTGCCTCTACCAGAAGGTAATTTTGCTCTTACTTCTATTCTACCATGTAGTGTTCGATGACCAGGAGTATTGGAGAATAATCGGGCAGATGCATATTCATTTTCTGTTTCCGATTCTGTCGCTTCAATAATTAATAGACCATCCTCAACTCTAGAGTTTTTTCTATCATTTACATAAGCCTGTAGCTCGTTGTTATTGGCACCAACACCCATTATTTCATGTACCCATATGGAAGGGTCGGGTGCACCTGTATAATCAAATTCATCACTCCATAACAGTTCTCTACAAGATAGATTCTGAGCATTTGCATTCTTTGTAAAAAGTAAGAGTGAAGATAATATTAGTAGTGTTTTAATCACTAAAGAGTAATAGATTTTCATAATTGAAACATAGATTAAAAAGTTCATTTCATATGGGAATCAATCCCGATGTTTCAAAGGTAGAGGGTGAAAAATCTTTCACATAAAAACACTACCGCGCAATACTACACAACCCTTTTTTACCCACTACTCAAAACTACTCAAAATTCATAATCAACTATTATTCAATGATTTAAAAATCAATAATTGAAGAGGAAATCGTTGAGGTTTTCATTTTTATCAATGCTTAGTTTTTTTCTTAATCTGTATCTATACGCTTCAATACTTCTAATTGTACTGTTCTGAATCGTTGCTATTTCCTTAGTAGATAGACCCGTTTTAATAAAGGCACATAATCTTAACTCAGTAGCGTTCAATTCAGGGTATTCATTCTTCAATTTTTTGAAAAAGTTATTATTAATTTCATCAAAATGGACTTCAAATTGTTGCCAATTGGTGATTTCCGAATTGGATAGCTTTAGCTTATTAATAAGAGATTGAATTTCTTTTTGAGCCATAGGGTTCACATCAGAACGTAGATCAGCCAAGGTATCATAGATCTGTTCTATTGTATCTTTCTTGTTGGCTAATTGTGCAGAAAAGGCACTTAACTTTGTTGATTTTTCTGCAAGTTCTGTAGTGTTTTTATGCAGTTTGGCTTCTAAGATTTCATTTTTGAGTGCGATGATCTCCTTGTCTTTTTTTAGCTTTTCTCTTCGGTTTTTACTTTCTATAGACCTTTTGGTATATAACCTTATGAAGTACATAAATAGAAGGAAACAAATGAAGTAAAGTAAATAGGCCCAATGTGTTTGGTACCATGGCGGTAAGACTCTAAAATTAAAGAATACGACAGGAGTTTGTTTATCATAGATGTTTTTTGCTTTTAAACGGAACGTATATTCTCCTGCAGGCAAGTTGGTGTAGTCTTTAAAATTGATATCCGTAAAGCGACTCCATTCTTTGTCAAAACCTTCCAGTTTATAACTATAACTAACCATATCCTGATCAGAATAAATAGGAACAGAATAATTGATTTTTATTGAATTGTCATTGTAAGGAAGTGCAAAATTTTGATGAGCCGAACCCGACCTAAATAAAGTAGAATCAGGATTTCCTATTAAAGTAACCTTATCAAAAATAGGATATACATCTGGCGTAAGGTTAGGATTTACTTTCTTCTCCTTTACAAAAAGATTAAATCCATTTTTACTACCTAATAGCACACTATCTTTCGAAAGCGGATACATTAGTTCAAAACCAGAAATTGTAGTATGATATAGTTTTCTAAACATATCCGTTTCTCTGGTGTATGAACCATCTATTTTCTTTTGAAGTACTCCCACTTCTAAATTGTTTAGTACATACCAGAAGTTTCCAAACTGATCTTCAGTTATCTTATTAATTTCAGTGGTATGACTTAATAAATTTTCTAACTGCGTATATAGACGAAAAGAGTCTGCCTGATAATCATACGTATAGATTCCTTTATGTTCTGATGTGAAAATAATATCCTCATTGATTCTCGAAACATTGATACCTAAGTCGGAAGGAAAACCATTTTCTGAGTTGTAAAATGCTACTTTTTCAGCCTCTTTTAAATCGTCACTTAATTTTATTTTAAATACTCCTTTATTGCCATGAGAGATCCATAGTATACCATTTTCATCTTCTTCAATTAATCTCGATGAATCTGAAAACCCCTTTATTTTATGTGAAAAACGAGGAATACCATCTTCAATATTGTATACCAACAATCCAGAGTAAGTACCTTGAATCGCATATCCTTTCCAATGGTTTAATGGTTTCATCAACCAACCTCCCTGAATATCATTTATCATTTTCAGTTGGTTGTTTTGGTACACAAATGTTCCCTTATTATGTCCCACAATTAGGTGATCATTGATAACATCCATGTTCCAAACATTTCCTTCGGAGTTGGCAATCAATTGAAAATCAACAGGGTGATGTGTACTAAATCGGTTATATTTTACACTGTAAAGACCTTGAGATGTACCTAAAAAGAGTTTATTTTTATATTTTTTCGCTGTGTAACCAATTCCAAATACGTTGTAGTTATCACTAATAGGTGTTACCTGGTGATAAAGATTCAAGTAAGAAACACCGTTATCAGTACCTAACCATAAATTTTCTTTGTTATCGATAAAGGCAGTCATCACTTTACTTTTAATGCTCCCTAAACCATTTTTGATTTCTCTTTTTATTTTTCCCTTTTTATCCATGACAATAACAGTATTATCAGCCGTTGTGATGATATATAAATCGTTGAATAAAACGACCTTAACTGTCCTAAATCTATTCATTGAACGGGTGAGGGGAACGTCCACAACCTTACCCTTCTTGAGTAGAAAACATTGAAAATGATTGTCTATTATTAGCAGTTGGTGCTCACCATAGGGTAGTATCGAATTGATCTTATTTGGGGTGAATTTTCGAAGATGTGCAACACTTTCAAACTGCTCGTTTTTTAAAATATGTAGTCCTCCAGAAACGTCTACACTATAGAGCGTATCATTCACAATGGAAACATGTTGAAAGGCCTTTTGAGGTGATATTATTGTGAACTTTTCTTCTTGATAGATAAGGAGATGCTCTGTAGATATAAAGGCAATGCCTTGTGGTAGCTCATAAATTTTAAGGATCACACCTAATGATCTCTTGATGGTCTCTGGCAATTTAGATTTTATAGACTGATATATTAAGTTTCCATCTTTGTCATTTTCTAAGTACCCTAACTCATCTATTGCACCAACCCATACTCTTTGTTGAGCATCACAATACACAGATTGGACAATCGTATTGTTAGGCATTTTGATCAATTGAAGTTGTCCTCCATTATATTCTACAACCCCAAAGCTATTACCAAAATACATGATATCATTAGCATTTTGAGTAATACTATAGGTTTGATTTGCCAGTTGCCATTCTTCTAATTTCTCTTGGGAAGGTCTCCCAGGTGTTGTAGAAAAACACATCGATGGCAATACTATTACGCTTAAAAGAAGAAAAAATAATTGAAATAGTAGTTTATTCATTTCACTGATAAATAGTAAAAAAAAATTCGTTAGTGACGTTAATATATCAATTAATAGTCCAAATGAAAGTGGATGTTTAGTTTTTTATAATGTTATAAGTGAACCCAATGGATAGTCATTAATGTAAAGTTGTGAGGGAGTTAATTTAGGTAGAAACCCCTCTACTGTTTTAACATTAAAAATAGTAGAGAGGTATTGATGTAATTATCTACTTTCATTATTTATAAATGCTATCACATGATCTAATACTTTTTGTGATAACCTTTCTTGTGCTTCTATAGTCCAACCTGCAACTACTTCAGTTGATAGTATATTTTCAGATTTGTCATACTCTTCTTTGTGTTTGCCGATTCCATCCCCATCAAAAATTGCGTAATTAGTAGGGTTTGAGATCCAATGATCAAACGCTGATTTGTCGAATGTAAATCCAAGAGATGTATTTATCAGAATCTTACCATTCCCCAATTTTGTAAATTCTTCTTCGCTTAATATAGTCGTGTTTTTAGGTAAATGTAATGAGATAATTTCTGAGGAAGTTATCAGCTCATCCAATGTTAAGTAGTTTACCCCATTCTCTTCAACTTGAGGTCTTCTACTTCTGTTATAATAGCTGACATTTGCACCAAATGCTTGTAATCGATCTGCCAACATTTGTCCTGTTGTTCCCATACCAATAATCCCAACTTTCCTTCCTGTTAGTTCAACAGGGTTCTCCTTCCATTGTGGTTTTCCGATTCCTTTTAGTAGTCTTATTAACTCGGAGAGAATATATTCTATAAGTCCTTCATCACCATAATCTCTTACTCCTTTAACCGTTATTCCATTTTTATCAGCATAATCAATATCTACATTGGCAGATTTTTTATCGTATAAACTACAACACATTCCTACATATTTAAGTGCTTTTGCGTTGCTCATTACCTTGGCGGTTAATTGAGTATTCCAAGAAACAAAAACACAGTCGGCATCTTCTATTCTTTTTGCGGCGGCTTCTTCTGAGGAAGGTATGTCATCATATACCTTTATCGGATTTTCTGAATACTTTCCTAACTTTTCTATTGCCCATTCTTGAAGGCCTGTTTTATCTATTATTGTTATTTGCTTAAACATTTTCATTTATGTTTTTTGATTTGTAATAATTAATGAACGCTACCCCAATAAAAATAAGAAGTAATGCGAGGACTTTTTGGATTGAAACCGTTTCCCTTAAAAACCACCACCCGAGGAGGATGGCAATCGCCGGGTTGATATAAGTGTATGTTCCAACGATTGAAGGGGGTAATACTTTTAAAAGCCATACATATGAAAAATATGCGATTAATGAACCGACTACTATAAGGTAAATCAACCCATATAAGGCTTCTAAGCCCGACTGAGTTGTATGAGGTACAAACTTTTCATCGAGCAAGAAACTAATGACCATCGAGAGCAAGCCAACACATAACATCTGAATGGCTACGATTAAAATAATATTACTTTGAAATGAGCCTTGTTGTGATTTGAGAGAACCAAACGCAAAACATATCACACCGAAAAAAGCGACACTATAGGCGACTAGAGATTTGGGATCGATAGAGTGAATAAATTCATCATCTCCAAAGAGTAGTATGACACCTAAAAAGCCAACTAGTAATCCCATCATTAGTTTTTTATTAGATCTATAATATGACCATCTCTTTTTATCCATTGCTACTAACCATATTGGTAAAGATGCCCAAACAATGGAAGTAAGGCCTGTGCTAAGGTATTGTTCTACCCAAACCACTGATCCTGATCCAAGGAAAAGTAAAAAGAGACCTATAAAACATATCTGCAGTAGTTCTTTTATTTTTGGTAGCGTTTGTCCTTGCAATAAAGACCAAAAAAGAAAGACCAATCCTGCTATAATAAATCGGATGCCACTTAATAAAAAAGGCGGAAAATACTCTAAGGCAACAGCAATTGCCATATATGTAGAACCCCATCCAATATAGAGTGCTGTAAGTGCAAAAACTGTTTTAAAATTTGACCTCTGTAAGTTCATCACATTTAACTTTAAATAATATCACAAAGATATTTGGAGCAAAATGATGAAGAGAGGACAATCAATAGTCGTTTTGGGACAGGTTATTTTTAATTTCTGTAGGTAAGACTTCGTGATGTTTTTCAAGCATCACACGTAATTGTTTTGATGTTTTGTAACCGCATAAATTGGCAATATGTTCTACTTTATAATCAGCATATCGAAGTAAGTTTTTTGCTTTTTCAAGTCTCAATTTTGTGCGGTATTCAGCGATAGTAATACCTGTTTGTTTTTTAAAGGTACGGGTTAAATTTCGAGGACTAACAAACACTAATTCTGCTAAATCTTCGATGGTAGAAGTCTTTTCTAAGTTTTGAATAATCCAATCCTGTACTGCATGGATTTTTTCATCTTTATGGTTTCTATTCTGTACGTATACACTTACTTGTTCTTCAGTGGCTAGTCGTCTTTTGTATACTACTAATTCTTTTGCGACTTCTGTGGCTATCTGCTTCCCTTGTCTTTCTTCGATTAAGTATAAAGCCAAATCAATACCTGTTATTACACCTGCACTAGTATAAATATTGTCAGACTTTGTAAATAATGTATTCTCTGCAATTTTCACATGAGGGAAATCAATTTTCATTCTATCGATCAGGTCCCAATGTATTGTACATTCTTTATTATTTAAGAGACCCGACTCCGCTAAAAGAAAAGCGCCAGTACAAACGCTACAAATTGTTGCTTTGTTAGCATTGGCTTGAAGTAACCAATCGAAAAAGTAAGGATCTTCCTTAATATCAGCTATTTTACGCGTACTGGAACCAAAAATAAAAACGATATCATTTTTTGTTGGAGTAACAGTGCTAAAGTTGATCAACGCTGAAAGCTGAATTCCAGAAGAACTTTTTATCGTTGTATAATTACTAACAAATTGTAGTTGATAGTTAAAACCTAAATTGATAACCTCTTCGAATACTTGTACAACTCCGGTGACATCAAGAATGGTGACTTCTTTGGGTATATAAAAATAGACTATTGATATTTCTTGTTTCATTGCGTGATGTTATCGCTTTTCGTCTTGTGATGATCAGACAATACTTAAAATTGAATAGAACGTTGTTTCTTTTACTATCGTATACTATTATTATTGACAGTATTCAACGGTGTGATCTTCAATCTCTAAAAGAGAACTTATGATCACTTACTTTCAATGATCATTTTTTTGTTCGTATTAAAATCTTTCGTGATTTCCATACGATCATATTCATCTCCAAAAACGGTATATGCTACGTACTTTAATGTATTCCCTTCAATAGTAATCACTTGAAATAATTGAGACTGTTCACCGGATTGGTCTAGTTGATAACCATTGGCTTGAAATGATTTTACCTTCTTCGTATCAAGTTTATTTTGCTCTGATCCACTCACTGAAGTGACATATACAGTCCCTAGTTCTTTATCCTGATTCTTTGGAGCATGACCTCTTGTATAAGTTTGTGTATGACTATTTAATACAAGGTCGACATTATACTTTTGAAGGATAGGTTGCCATTGCTTTTGACCTAGTTGGAAATGTTCCCCTTTAGTGGGAGAAAAAATAGAATGATGGAAAGTAACTATATTCCACTTTGCTTGACTGCTTCTTAATTTTTCTTCTAAAAATTTTGTCTGTTCTTCAATTTGTTGGTTGGAGTTCAGGACAATAATTCGAACCTCTTGGTAATCGAAAGAATAAACGGTTTCATGTAATCTTTTACTTATTCCTGTTTCTCTTGGTAGGGTAAATTGTGGTTTCCAAAGCATCGACAATTGCTTCGGTGAGTTTTTATATAATGACTCAAACTCCTGACTACCTACAACGGGAACTGTAGTCCATCTACTATGAATAAACCCCGCAGCTTTAAACCATTTTGCCCATGCATTATCATTATGTGCATTATTAACGAAGTTTCCTGCATGTATAGCAAAAGAGGCATAAGGAGCTGTTTGGTAGGCCGTTCTGATTACCCTCGACCAATTTTCAAGTACATTGCTTTGTGCATCACCAAAATAGACAAACTGTATGGGTGAATATTCCTTTTTTGCGGTCTTAAATTGGATCCATTCTGACCAATTTTCATTTCCATCTCCAACTCTATATACGTAGTGTTGGTCGGGTTCAAGATCTTCAAAAGTGACACTATGGTAATGAACTATCAATGGTGTATTGCTGGTATGTAATCCCAAATCAAACTGTCTGCTTTTTGCTTCGATCTGTTTCGCCTTTTTTGAAAACGTCAAGTCCATAGTCGCTAATGCAATTTGAGCATAGCCTTTTTCGATCTGTTCGTTGGTGCGCCATGTCACTGCTCTATTTGTGGCAGGGTTTCCATTAAAAGTTAAGACTATTCTGTCTGGATCTTTGCTTGGTAGTTCCCAATGGTGTAGCTCTCTATGCTTATAATGATTGTGTTTATGTTGTCCAAAAACATTCACTACTAAGAACAGAGAAAAGATAAGTGTGCAAAGTTTCATTTTGTTATTTAGTGAAGCAGTTATTTAAAGAAATGGATTAAATACAGTACTTTTTATTTAAAATATACCCAAAGATAATAGGTTTAGATCAGATTTAGAGATCGCAATCACCTATTATCTTCAGTTCAGATTATTCACTTTTTTTGTTGAAGAATTTATTGCCTCCATTGGAGAAAACGGGAAAATTAGGAGGGATTACCATAATATTATTATACCTGCTGTAATAAAATTCCTTGTAAGGATCATCTAGCTGACTCATTAGATGAGAAGCGAGTTCAGGCATCGAGAAAAAGATAAATTCTCCGATACCAAGTATTAACCAATCTTCTATACTTTCCTCATGAATTGGGTTACGAAGTGAAACAGATTTAGACATTTCATCCAAATCACTATATCTAGCGATATTCCACTCATAAAAGGAGAGTAACTCATCTGACCCATAAGGTAGGTAAGGAGCAATTAGCTCTTCCCAATGTTTTAATTTCTTTTCTTGTTTTATGACCTCTTTTAAAAAGAAGGCGACTGTAGCCGTTGGATTTTCAATGACTAAAGCAGGGTGTTCACCACTACCTCCACCTAGTACAAGTTGAGTTTCGTCGCAGGTAAAATCTCCTTCAATTTCTTCTAAAGGATGATAAACAGGTAGATACCCAAGATATCCAACTAACTCATGTTTGAAAGAATCGATATGACTCATTTTTGTGATTTTTAGGTGATGATTATATACAATTTTACGTAGTGGTATTCGTTGAATTTTACACTACTTCTACCAAAGGTCTTAAAATGGATTTTAATTGACCTTTATTTCATTAATAATTTTATCCAGAGCAGTTTTCGCTTCTTTCATTACCGGTAAGAAAGGCCAAATGTGTGGCATATTTTCACCATCAAAGACTTTGAGGTTGACATGGCTCTTCTCCATTTTTAATTGAGCTAATTTTCCATCAGGATACATGATATCGTTTTGGGCTAGAATTAATAAGGTCTTTGGAAACCCTTCGAAACTTCCATACAATGGGGAGATCATCGGGTCTTTTAAATCAATATTTCCAGCACACATTTTTTTAGCACTTAACACACCCGTTTTTGAAAGCATCGGATCTTTTTGCTCATAATGTTCAATATCAGGGTTGAACATGCTGGCATCCATGACAGGAGAAACAAGAATTAATTTATTGGGTAATGCAACTTTCTTTATAAGCAATCGCTGAGTGAGAGCCGTGACTAAAGTACCACCTACGGAGTCTCCAATAATAGTGATTCGATCGGCTTGGTGTTTCTCTAAAGCGGATGAATAGATCGCATCAATGTTTTCTGATATTTTATCGATTTGATTTTCTGGAGCCTTTGGATAATCACACATCCAGATTTTATAGTTCGTTCTTTTTGCAATTTCTATGATGGTATCCCAATGGTGTTGAGCAGGACCAGAAATAAAGGCTCCCCCATGGATAAATATCAAAAGGTTTTCGGCGTTTTTGTCTACTCCTATTTCCGAGATATTGGAATCTGAAATTTTAAACGTTTGTAATAGGTATTTTTTGATGAAACGATCCGAAGGATGGTGAACATCTTCCTTTCGAATTTTTGAAACATCAATCGGATCTTGACTAAAGTTTTTTTTAATCCCTTTAAGTCTGATCACTAAAAGGGTTAAGTAATAGGTAATGCTTTGTTTCATTGTATTTAGTGGGGTGATTATTGATTAGTTGTCTCTAACTTATTTAAGAAAGTAATTAAGTGATGGTATGTCTGTTTTTGCTGATCATTTAAAGAAATTGTCGGAGAGCTATCCATCAGAAGTTGACCAAGATAACCAAATTGAGAATGATTACCACCTTCTATTAAAATCAACTTAGAGTTCTCCGGTAGCTTTGGCTTATTTGCTTCTACTTCTTCAACACTTGCTAATCCATCCTGACTTGCATATAATTTTATGCATGGAATATTTAGATGTGATAAACTAATGTCCCTGGGGTGGGAAGTTCCCATCAGAAATAAACCTTTAAAAGTAGATGGGTTTTCATAGACTAGCTGTGCCGCCATTTTTCCACCTTGTGAATGTCCTCCAATAACATAATTCCCTTTTTTGACATCAATGATCTGAAGTGTTTTTTGATAATCATATTGAGGGAGCCTCCAATTCATTTTTATCAAATGACAGCTAAAGCCTGCTTCGGCAATTTTTCTGCAAAGTGGAGCATATGCTTTAGGATCGGTTAAACCACCTTGAAAGAAGATAACTTGCAGTGCTTTGGTTGAAGTGTTTGTTCTGAAAGATATTTCATCGTCAGTTTCTGTAATAGTCACTTCTTCAGAGTTGGAAAATGTATCTTGAGGTAGGTCTCGTGATTGAAAGGTACTCCAATTCCAAATAAATAATAGTGCAACGATACTGAACCAAACAGCCCTAAAAATCTTTCGTTTTTTCCATTTTTTACCCATATTATTAGTTCTGTTTATTGTATTTATTGAGAGAGAAATAGTAGTAATGGAAATTTTCAACAGTGTTGTAATCAACTTCCGTTAGCTTTAGCTAAAGTAGATAAAAAACATCACTTTATAAATAGAAAAAAGGCCACACTTAAGAATAAGTATGGCCTTTCTTTGCACCTTTATGAAGGGTATTTCTTTATTGATTTTTCACCACCCTAAATCCAAAATGGTCATTTCCTGCATAAAGAAAAGCAGCGTGATTATGTATAATTCTTAATGAAAGAGGATTGAAGTTAAACGAACTACCCAGAATACATTTTAGATAATCAACTTATATTTATGTATTAGTGATGGTATCATCACTTCAGTCAACATTGCTACTATTTATAGTTCCCATTGGCCCACTTGATGACTGGGTCTAACCAATCGTTTAATGCTTTGAAGAGGAAACCATGACTTAAACCCGTAGTTAATTCAATTTCTTTAAAATGATGAACAGTACAGTTTGAGGTTTTTACTCTTGCAATAGCAGACTCACCATAAGGATCAGTTTTTTCATATATCGTTAGTATGTTCCCACAATAGTTGATATCAGGCAATGTTTCTAAATCTTCATGGGTGAAACATGCGACAAAAACAAAATTTAGTTGTGGGTTTTGTGCGTAGGTAGAGACATACTGTGCAATATATCCGCCTTTTGAAGTACCAACAATGGTAATATTTTTTGCCGGTATTCCTTCTCCGATAAGCTTATCAATCTGTGCAACTACCTTTCGAGCATAATCGTACGGGTTTGTATTATTAGGTCGCTTCTCACTGATGACTGTAAAACCACTTTCTTTAAACTTAGCGATGATCTCTTTGTACTCTGGTTTTCCATATTCCGGGTGTTCCTCATGTAAGCCATGGTCTTCAAGAAAACGTTGATGTAAGAAAAATAGAACGCGTTGATTTGGCATATCATTACACCAAGCTAAAGTAAAGTTTAAACAGAGTACTAGGCTTAGAATAAATTTCATAGAGTGGGATTTATTTCGTTATTAATCCTAACGTAGAAGTATACCTACGTTAGGATTTTTGACTTGAAGGTGCTGTGAGGAGTGTTTTATTCAGTGATTAAGTTTTGTCTATCAACAAGGAAGTCAAATGATAATTCAAATAGCCCTTTTCCATTAACGGTTGCATTCCAAGCACCATGCCCAAACCCTTCTAATGTGTAGAGTTGATTGTAAATCCCTAAAGAATCATATATGCCTTGTAATTCAAGGGCTTCTTCATAAGGTGTAACAGGATCGGGTTGGTCTCCATGTGCCATAAATAACTCAGGGTCATTAGCGTCGTAACGGTTCAGTTGGTAAACCCCTTCAAATACATCCAGTTTAATATTTGACCCCCAAAAGTATATCATACTCTTTATATCATAGGTTTGATCTAAATTTGTTGAGGAGAGTGTAGGGTCATCATCAAGACTTATTTCGTTTCTAAAATCTTCCGGATTTGAGATGCCTAATGCAATCGTAGTAATTGCTCCCGCAGAAGCACCTCCAACAGTTATCAGATCTTTATCGATGTTATAGTTGTTTGCATTGGCGATGAGCCAACGAAGAGCTGCTTTTGAATCCCTTTGAGCGGTATACATGGCAATAGACTGTTGTACTTGTTCTTGTGTTTCAGCCCCTTCAAAAGTGTTCTCGATCCATTCCTGAGGAGCTATTCCTTTGTAGTACGTAAATAAGTCATCTTGAGAAAGACCTTGTAGACTACCTAGTTCCTCTGTTGTTCTATAATCTATAGAGGCAAAAACCCATCCTCTAGAAGCATAGTACTCAGCCATTTCAACAATCTCAGGTTTCGTTTTTGTTCCTCCTTTAAATCCTCCTCCATGTATAAACATAAAAACAGGTCGGTCAGTGTAATTGTTATCTGGAAAATAGATGTCCAACTTTAAAGGGACCGTAACAAGAGAGGAGTTTGAAGGGTTACGTCCAAGGCCCTCTGCGTAGGTAATATCTTCTTGCGTGACTACTGAAAATGTTGATGCTGATCTAATTGTCCCTTCTCCATTATTTTGAACTTCGGGAGTATTGTCATTGCAACCCACTAAGAATAGAACGGCCAATGAAGTTAAATAAGTAATTAGTTTATTCATGTTATATTTTTGTGTTGTAAGGTGTTTGTCTAGAATATCTATTGTCACATTTTTTTAATGTAGTATTATTTTTTTCAATACTGCAAATATTCCAGCTAAATTATTTTTAAGGTGAGTGATAAGAATATTGAAGATAAGCTGTAGTTGATACATGCTTTATTTTAAACAATAGATGAGCTACGGCTCAGCATCAGCATCCACCTCAACGACTAGTTTTACTTCAAAATGGATCGTGTTATTGGTGATCTCCAATTGGTATTTGTTGAAGTAGCTCGCTTCTAGTCTTTCTTTTACGTTTTGTATCCCTAGCCCACTGTAGGCAGGGTCTGAGTTATGAGAGGGGTTGGGTTTGACGCCATTTTTACAGTGAAACCAAATGCTATTTTCTTGCTGTCTGATATCAATAGAAGCGGATTGAGACCCATCAAAATAACCATGTTTAAAGAGGTTTTCTACAAAGGGCATCAATAGCATAGGCTCAATTTGAGCTGTTGGATTTTCTATTGTCACATGGAATGTAGCAGTCAGGTCACTATCTTTTATCTCTTGGGAATAGAGGTAATTTTTAATGTAATCCATTTCCTTAACTAGAGGCACTCTGGAGTGCTTACAGTCGTAAGTAACATAACGCATCATATTGGCGAGGGTAGTAATATATTGTTCAGATTTATCTGGTGATAACCGAATAACCGCATTTAAATTGTTTAAGGCATTCAGAAAAAAATGCGGGTTCATCTGTGAACGTAAAAACTTATTTTCTGCCAACAAACGCTCTTTTTCTATTTGTACTCTTCGTGTTTCATTTCTTGTGAAATCTAAAATTAGTCGAAGGATTGTACTGCCAAAAACAAAGAATATCGTAGGAATAAGTACTCGCAAAAAGCGGTGTTTCCCTAAGCTTCTAATGGGTAAATTCTTTTGTCCTAATGAATAGAAATGTATTGTTTTGCTTATCCACAATAAAAAAAATGGAGTGAGGGTAATGATCAGTAAAACAACAAACAGGTAAGTCAGGTATCTTTTTTTAGTAAAGAGTTGTGGGATGAAGAACAGTGTATTCAAATAACTTATACCTGCAAAAGTAACCACCATGACCACTGCTTGAAGGGTAGCGTCTAATTTCGCATTGTTATTTTCCTGAAATAACTTAACAACTAATAGGTAATAGAGTATCCAAAATATAATCTGGACAGCAACACTCCCTTTTTTATTTACTATAAAGTTCATGACTCAATGTTCTTATGGCCAAATGTTTGGAGGCTACAATATTACCGATCTTTACTTTAAAGGATTACCTGTTAACCCAAAAGCAATTTGGTTTTTAAGGTAGTACCCACCAATAATTCGAGAGGGAGTAAGGTCTAGAGGATGTTTAAAAGATATACTTTCCGTTTTTGTCGCTATAGACGCTTCCCCAAAAGTGAGTGTCACTTTGTTAGGGAATTGCTCCGCCAATTGTATTATACTCGTTGCATTGCCTCCCGTTTTACCAATCTCAATTACCTTTCCATTTCTGATCTGTATCGATCTTAGTAAAGATAAGTCGATCATTTCTTGTTTGTCATCATTCGTCACCGAAAAATTCTGCGTATTGACTGTCATATCCATCGTTCCTCCTAAAATATTTTCAGCACTTCCGGTGTAATTTGGAGAGGTGTTGGCAAAACTAATATCGCCTAAAGATTTAGGAAGCCCTAGTCCTAAAATGCCCGCCCACATCGAATGTTCGTCCGTTACAGGCATATAAATACAGTGGAAAAACTCTTGGCCTTGGTATTCTACAAGGATCGAAATCGCATTTTCTTTATAAGGGATAGCTCCATGGTCTAGCTTGTAAAAATCGTTGAAGAAAGAGAAAACCACCATTCTGCTAGGCATATTAAATTCCTCTGGAATAAAACTTTGATAGAGTGCTACGTCATCTGTTTCGTAATACATAAATATTCCATCGTTTTCTAAATAACGGTAGGGGATATGTTCAAATAACGTATCAATGGTAATTGTCTTACTATTTATATCTGAAGAGTGTGCGTTGGAAGCTTCCAATGTTACGGTATAAGTTCCATTATTGGTAAAAGTGATGGAAGGGTGTTCTTCCGTATTTTGTGATAGAATAGAATCGGAAGTCCATTGGTATTCTGTAGCATGTTGTGATAGATTATTTAAACGGACGACCGCAGTATTATCCATGATCTCTATGGTATAGTCAAAATCAGCAACGGCAATATTCTCCAGGGCCTCCTCTTTACTGCATG
The DNA here is from genome assembly GCF_947387565.1 of Flammeovirga sp. SubArs3. NCBI lineage: Bacteria > Pseudomonadati > Bacteroidota > Cytophagia > Cytophagales > Flammeovirgaceae > Flammeovirga > Flammeovirga sp. SubArs3. The sequence continues at coordinate 615,103 of NZ_CANDOA010000001.1, forward strand.
AGAAAAGTAGGACGGTGAATAGAAGTAGGATGTGGTTTTTCATGATCGTTTATTTCTTACCTAGACGAAAAGGAATTTTATTCAACATATAGTAGCCCCCAAGTATTTTGCTGGGTGTGAGGTTCAGAGGATAATTGCCCTCTACACTAGAGGTATCAACATTAATCTCGCTTTTTCCACTAATGATAGTGACTTTATTGGGGTACTTTTGAGCCAATCCGAAAATATCGCCATTTCTCCCTCCCCCCATTTCAATTACTTCTCCATTGAGTATGTTCATTTTTGGAATCACTGACAATTGATTGATTAGTGCCACTTCGTCTTTACTGACCGAATACTTTTTGGTAGCGATCCTTAATGTCATGGTACATTGGTTTTCGTCTGTGACAGTCCCTTTATAGTCGTTTTTCTCCTTGACAAATTCGATAGCACCCATCGTTTTAGGAAGACCCAAACGGTGTATGCCTGCTAACATAGATTCTCTGCTGGTTACAGGCATATAGATACAATGCCATACTTCTTTGCCTTTGTATTGGCCTAACAAAAATACCGAAGCTTCTTTGTAGGGCTGAGTTGCTGTATCCATCTTATAGAAGTCACAAATAAAAGTATAGACGAGCAAGCGTTCTGGCATATCAAACACTGTAGGTAATAGCTGACGATACAATTCTTTTTCTTGAGTTTCGTAGTAGATAAACACCCCTTCACTTTCTAAATATGTATAGCGACTAGTGGTTTGATTCGTCCCTTTTAATTCCTCCAAATCTAGAAATCCATCTTTATTGGTATCCAGATAAGTAAAATTATTGGCGAGGCGCTGGGCATGTTTCGCTTCTTCTTGACTTATTTTATTGTCATGATTATGATCCAGAAACTGCATCACTCGCTGAGGATCATACGTTGTACTCTTGTTTTGTGCAGTACAATAGTTTGATAAACTGATCCAACTGATAAATACTAGAAGTGTAGTTAATGTTCTCATTACCGGTGTTTTTACTTATTGTTTTGATCAAAACTACGGTCTATTTTACTACCTTAAAAGTATTACTACGAACTTTCAGTGAATGGAAAGTGATACTCATTGAATGGACAAAATAGTGAGCTCACTGTCTAAAAATTTATCTCTTTTAGCCGTTCTAAAACTTTGGAGCGGTAGGTTTTCCCAATAGGAATTTGTGATTGGTCATGGAGGAAAAGTGTATAATTCTTTCGCTCTTTGATTTCTGATAAAGCGACGATATGGCTCCGATGGACTTGAATAAACAGTGAAGGTAGTTCTTCAGCGATTTTCTTTAAGCTTCCCAACACAAGGTAACTTTTGTCTTTTGTGATGTACTTAATGTATTCTCCCTCCGCCTGTAAATGCAACAGCTCGTTAAAGTAAATTTTTACGGTGGAAGCTCCTGTTTTTATTTTGATTGCATCATTAGGAATGATTTCCAGTAGTTCAAAGGCTTTTGCTTTATCTTCGGTATCGAGTTGTTTCTTCAATTTTTGGATCATCTGCCCGAAGCGATCTTCAGTGATAGGTTTTAGTAGATAGTCTGCCACATCGAAATGGTAACTCTCTACAGCATATTCCGCATAAGCAGTCGTAAAAACAATTTTCGGCTGAACACTGTGCTTCTTTAAAAACTCAATTCCCGTCTCTTCCGGCATCTGTATATCCAAGAAAATAACATCCACCACATCCTCAGATGCTAATACCTCTTTTGCCAATAAAGTATTTTTGTATTTTCCGACCACCTCAAATTCAGGAAATGACTTTAAATAATCAGCAATTAACTCTCTGGCAAACTGCTCATCATCAATAATTAGACATTTGTATGTTGGGGTGGTTTTCATTTATGTGGATGTGGTTGTGTTGATTTTTATTAACAGTTTGGCTTTGAAGCGTACTTTTTTTGTTGTGCCTATGGCAAAAAACATTACGTACTAGTCATTATTGGCTACTCAGTACTTGTTACACTTTGTTAATAAAATCGCTATTCAACATTTCATTTATTAATTCTGTTTTCCAAAAAAAATCATTAAAAAATAATTTTGTTTTAACTAAATCTCTTTGTAGCTCATCCAATGCATAATTACCTCCAAATTGCTCTTTTAGTGCTTTACTTTGTAGAAAGTATTGCACTGATTTTTTGATTATTCTTTGATTGATTTTTAAGTTTCTAAAATGCTCTGCAATGACACTTGTACTAAAAGAATCTTTGATAGAATACTCCACCACAGGTATGATTCCTGTATACGAAATATTACATTTCAAATAACTTTCCATTGGTAATTTATCGAAAATAGAGTGGATGTAATTTACTCCATTAATGCCAGCAATTTTATCTCCTTTAATTTGATTGCATTTTCCGCAGATTGGAATTAGATTCTTGTGTAAAATTGAAAATTCAGGAAAAAATTTCTGAGGTAGAAAATGATCAATTTGATCAATCTCTCCGACACCACAATACAAACAAGTTTCTGAATGATTTGGATTAAGATTATCTAAGACTTGCTGAGTTATTTCTTTTGCTGTTACTGTTTTTGAACTATACAGTGACTGCAACGCAATTATGTCATCAGAACTAAATGATATATTTGCACAACGTTTTAGTTCTTTAATCTCAATATACTTATTATACCTTGAAACAATTAAAGATTGAAGTTTTTTAAGAGTTTCTTTTTTAACTCCATTATTCTTCTCTATGATAATATTATTTATATCATCAATTTCATTGCGTTCAGAACACTTGAGGTTAATCATTTTCAAAATTTGTTAGATTATACTTAACACCTGCAGTTTCAAATTGTAGAAGTCTATTATATTCATCACCGAGTGCATCTTTTGATTCAACTAGTGATTTTATCTTTTCAATATAAAAGAGGTTATTCTCTGTAAAGCCAAAGATTTCTTCAGTTAATTTTGAAAAATGTTGACCAAATGATTCAATTTTCAAATTCCTAACACTTCTTACTCCATTTACAGAATTAATTTTGAATACATTTTTTTGAGGTATGTTTTGAATAAAGATTGGGGAATGTGTTGATATTATCGAGAATGAATCGAACACATTTAGTATGTAATCCAAAGCTTTAAATAATGTATTTTGTCCATTAGGATGCAGGTGATTCTCTGGTTCATCAAATAACAATAATGAATTTGTATTTATAGAATCTATTATTTGAGTAAACGATAAAGTCATTATTTTTTGTCCTGAGCTTAATTTTCTGAAACTATCTATAATTGGTTCCTCTACTGGAAAATAATTATCTAATTGATTTAAATACAGTATACTCATACAATGTCCCCAAAGCTCTTCCCTTTCTTTTTCAAGAATGCTTGCATAACTTTTCTTAAAAAGGTTATTAATTTCTCTTTGATTTAAAAGCTCTTCCTTTCCTCTAATACCACAGTAAGTATAGCTAAATGTCCTTTCATTTTTATCAGGGCGATAAAAGTCATCAAATGTACTGTAAGAAACTGCTATTACTTTACTAAAAGGAGGTCTAGGAGACAGTTTTGTTGAACGTTTTTTTATCCCGCTCAATGACAAAGCTAAATTTGCAAGTAACGTAGTTTTTCCAACTCCATTTCTTCCAATTATACCAATTGTTCGGAACATACCTTGAAGCTCTCTTGAAAACTTAAATGAAAATGTTCCAAAAGGCGTACTACTTCTTTTACTCTCACTGTAAGAAAATGAAAAACTACTTAAATCAGAACTATTTGTTATCTGTTTTATCCCTTCGATATATGCACGCTCTGCATCACTAAATCTTCGTAAGGAAGATGTTAAACCATTGTGAGTTTTAAACAGAGAACGAAAAACTGTATTGTAGTTTATATCATTTAAAACTTCAAAAATTTCCTTACCATTATTTAGTTTATTTATTCTTTCATAATCTTCAAGCTCTTGCCACAAAGAACAGTAATTATCATTCAATTCAGTAAACTCTTCTGGTAATTTCGTCGATTCACTATCTCTAAATAGGATTTTCACATTTCCTTGATGAACTAATTCACCATCTTTATCAAAGACTGAGGCTTTAAAAGTTGTTCTGTAACCGTAATCATCCCAATTATCCTTATTTAATAGAATACATGGAAAAACTATTCCATCCCTACGAATTGGAAATCTCCTTCTCCATATTAATTTATTATCGCAATAAACTTTCATTTGAATAACTTTTTTTTAACCGTCTATGATTTTTATTGTAGCCAACATAATTGCTAAACTACGACCAGAGGGTGCGTCACCTAATGGCTAGAGATTAGCTAATGTTATGAGCTTTTAGTTAAATGGTGATTTACCAATTTGAGGTTTTTCAACTTGTGGCTTATCATAGATTGCGAGAAGTAATTCACTTAATTTTGATTCAAATTGAGAATCTTCTACCATATCGATTGCAATAAACTGTTGAATAAAATTTGGAATACTTTCAGAAAATGAACCTCTTCTTAGAATAGGAATAAACTTTTTGTTATCAGCTATTGAATTATAAAGTTCACTATTCATAATTGAATATTCAAACCCCACTCCACCAGATCTACTTTCAGCTTTTAGTTTAAAATTTGGAGTGAATATAGTTAATACTTTATCAGCTTTTGGAACAGCTTGCTCCATAAAATGGATCATATTCTTACCAGGTTTTAACTCATACCTATCTAAAATGACTTCAACTCCATTTTCAAATAATCTCTTTGAAAGATCTAAAACCCATTGCTTATGATCTTCATCATCCCAAGAATATGAAATAAAAACTTTAGGGTTATCTATAGTTTCATATGTTATTCCTAGATCTTCAGAGCTTTTTGTTTCTTCTATCTGTTCAGATTTTTGTGAATTCCAAAACAATAGTCCTTCTTCATGCTTTTGCTTTGGTGTTCCCTTCATATCTTTAATTTCTTCATAAAACCTATTAAAGATTTTCTTCCTAGTCTCTTCGCTGAAATTCATTAAGATATCATAGAAATAATCTTTTCTACTAGTACTTAAACCTTTACTTTGTCTATACTCTATATATTGATAATAGTCAGGGTGAAAATTATCAAATTCACGAATTAAAGAAATAAACTTACCACCAGAAAAGTATGATTCCTTTTCATTCATTAATGACATTAGTTTATTAAATTCTCTTACCCAATTCAGTTCCATATGAAGTTGTTTATTATTTTTAGTCCATAACGATTTGGCTATGCGTAGTGTTTTTTTGTGTTGCACCTGCGGCGAAAAACATTACATATGAGCTATTGTTGTGGAGTCGTTATTCTATAAATTCCCTAGTAATGTTAGCATTGACAAAATCAAGTTTCGCCTTATAAAACTTAACTGATTTATTCGTTTTTAGGATAGTCTTAACTGCTGATTCTATTTCACTTTTGTCAAACTTCACACCAAATGTCACCTCCTTTATTACATTCCCCTCGGGATATGGCAATCTATAGCCTTTCCCATTATCTGCAAAGATATCAAAGCCAATATCATGAAACGGATTAGAGGATTTCAATTGTTTTAAAGCTAAGCCAGCTAATATAATTCTTTGCTCATTCTCTAAACCCCAAATGCGCTCATCTTTAAATAAAAGTATTTGTTCAAAAAAAGCATCGATATGTTTATCATCTCTGTAAGGCCCAAAGATTCCTTCAATTCGCTTTGTATGGTTTTCTCCAACTAAAAAATCATAATTATCAATATCAGCAGCTTTTTCGATATAGTTTATTTCTGACAATGAAGCATTACATTGTAGCTTTTCAGAGTAATAATCTTTTAATTTAGCTAAATCATAGCCAATAGAAATTCCTTTATGACAATTAGCATAATGAGACCAAAAATGCAAGTTATTATACCCTTTATCTCCCATTTCTCCTTCTGCTCTTGGAGATGTAAAACAGAGAATTCCAAATTCATCGGTATTTTCCTTTATAAACTCAAAGAATGTCCTTCCGTTTTCATCTTGCTTTTCAAAAACTGCTTTAGTGCGTGGGGAAGCCATCAAAATACCCATATTACTATCAAATGGGTCATTAAAATTAGTTGGTTTTGAGAACCAAAAATAACGTTTGTTTATTGCTTCTTTTGAGTAGCTATTCCAGTCTGAATATTTATATACTAGTTCTTGTTCATTCATATTTGTTACAGTTTGTTTAATGCGTAATTATTATACATTATTAAACCATGGTATTTCTACATTATTAAATAGTCTTCAACCTTCAAAAAATCAGTTTGCTTTATTGATTTTAGTTTCTGTTTGTTAGATAGTTGAAGTACACACTGTTAATTTATATATTAATGTAATACAAAACAAGAGACCTTATTTTTAAGCTTGAAGTTTATTGTTATTAACGTTTAATATATAAAACGTAGCACCCCACATTGTACTACAATTTCAAGTGCAGTGTTAGATGTTTTTTACTCTTCAATAAATTCAAAAGAATCAAAGAAACTATTCATCGATTTATTATCATCATTATTTGGAATGGTCATCACCTGTAGTGCTATTTGAGAATTGCCTTTAAGAAAGACTTTTTGTTTGATCACTATTTGTCCATCTCTAAAGCTTTCCTTCATTTCAATTCCAGAAATTCCGTTTTCAGATACTTTATTTTTACTAATTAAAGTTGTTTGTCTTCCGTTTAAGGCCCTTTGAATAACATTTGAGTAATAATCATCTAAATCAAAATTATCAGTAAGAGTGATATCTTCTGGATATTTAATTATCGTGACCATATAAATCAAATTATCATCGTTGACCAATTTCGGTTGACAAAATTCCACAACTACTTTTGTATTCCCATATTCAGTAGGAGTTTCCATCTTTCTGATTTCCGTTTCCTTAGGGAATTTGATTTTAAATATTTTGTCTACACCCTCAGATGAAGTTTGAATATTAGGATTAGGAGTTGTATCAATTAGTTTAAATGAATCAAAGAACTTATTAATACTTAAATTAAAGTTCTTTTCACCTTCTGTATTTACAATAAGGATATACATCCTATTGTTGACCATAAAGAATCTAACTCTTGAAAACTTATTTGTTTTAATATCCTGCCATCTATATTCTCTACCTATATATCCTAAAATATTGTGATTAAATATCCCTATAAGTTGAATATTATCTGAATTCACATTGGTCATTTGAGAACCATAAAATAAGGCATAAACACTTTCAGTACTTAGAGTGTCTGTAAACGCTTGAGGGTAATCAAGGTAATATACATCATATGAAAGATTGTCGTCATCTTCTGGTTCAGCTTTAAATGAATATGTCGTTATTTCTCCATATTCAGTAACACCAGACTTTTCCGAGACTTCTGGTTCGATCGGAAAACAAATCTTGAATTTACCTTTCTCATCCTTGAAATCAACTTTACTATTTTGAGCTTGACTGAGTGAGGTAAAAAATACTAGCCAAGCTGTAAATAGTAAGTATGTGTTTGTTGTCATTTTTATTTTTTGTGACAGTGAGTGAAAGACTTCGTAAAAAATATGGACTTCAATTCTATCAAATTACCACTTAAAGAATACTGCTTGAAAACCTTTTGAATTATCAACATTGTTAGCATTTTGTGATTTTAAACTAACTTTTTATTTAATAAGTCTGCTAATTCATAATATGCTCTGAACGAATTATTTCCATTCTTTGGTTTAGGTTTATTTTTAAGCTCGATAATATTATCTGATAAAATGAAAACCTGTTTTTCATCTTTAGGTAATTCTATCCATATTTTTTTTTCTAATAAATAATCAACATACCCATTTACTCTATTTCGATAATTCTCACTGTAATTTTCATCTTTCAAGAATGTTTCAAAATCGTCATGAAAGTTTAAAATAATAATGTCTTCTACTTTAAATAACTTATCCATTTCACCGCCACCACTTTTTCTGAAAGTAATGTAAAGTGGTTTGTGCTTTATTAAATACTTCCCACTATTAGGGCATTCGTAAACCTTCAATTTATTTATTGCTTGTTCTGACCATTTTGCTGTTGGAATAGAAAAAACTTCTTTTTCGTAGAATTTCATTGTCCCATTAATATTAGTTAGAAAATTAAAGTAATCATCCAGTAATGTATTTTGATTAGGTATAACTCTATAAAATGCACCAATAATGTCTTCCCATGTTATTGAAATTAAACTAGCATGTTTCGTATAACTAGGAAGTTTTGTTAGTGTTACACCATAACTTTCTTTGCCAAATACTTTCAGCTCTTCAAAAACTTCATTTTCAATATAATTCTCAATTTGTTTATTTGTCTCATATACAGATGTTCCTTTGTTGATACTTTTAGCCTCAATCAAAATAGCTTTAAATGGTTTTCCATTTTTGTAAAATCGTAATACAATATCCGCTCGATATTTATTATGAGAATTAGATATTAGTTCACAATTTACAATTACTCGACTAATGCTTTTCAAATTAATTTCTCCAATTTTTGATTTGATCGAATTAATGTCAAGAAAGGCTTCTAATGCAGTTTGTGATTTGGATAATAGAAGTCCAAGTCCCTTTGTTTGCTGAGTTTCTTTGTTACCCGAAATCAAATCAAAATAGCTCGAATTCATCGAACTATAAAGTCTAAAACTTTTTCTCATTCTGGTCTTATTATAATGAATGCTAAGGTTATTTAAAATAACTATGGGATAATAACATTATTCAATCATGGTATTGTTACACATAAAAATAGTCTTCAACCTCCAAATAATCAGTTTGCTTTGTTGATTTTAGTTTCTGATTGTTAGATGGTTGAGGTGTTATTATTAATGTTAAACGAAATAAGAATCACCATTTCAGAAATAAAAATTGTTTAAGGTAGTGATATCTATTATGCTTTATAATTGACTAATTTTTTTTCTATTTTCATCTTCCATATGAAGTATTCCAATATCTGCTCTAAGGCTGCCACGAAATTTCCGCCTTAAATTCCAAATTTTTTCTACTTGTTCAGGAGCATATTCATTACCATTAGCAGTTTGCTTGGTGGTTGCTTTATGTAATTCTAACAGATATGAATGAGATTCGTTAGAGATGATTAATCTTGTTATACCAGTTTTCCATTCCAAAAGGTCTTTACGTACTTCATTAATCTCAACAGGGTCAAGTTGATTTCCTTTAATTTTTATGATCCTATCAGATATTTCAAAAGCTCTAGGGTAATGCTTCAGTCTAAGATCAACTAGTTGCTCGGTGGTTTTTCTTAATTGCGAAGTTTTGAATTCTTGTTTTAATCTTTTTTTAGTAATTAGGAATCTTATGAGTGTAAATATTGAAACTAATACTGATACTAATGCTGTAGCTAATGCTTTATCCATTTGATATATTTTGCTTAGTTTATTGTCCCTCTCCTTGACTCAATGTTTCTTCTTTGATCGACTCTTTTTACAATTCTATTTGCAATTTCACTCCGAAAAGAAGAATAATCCATGTCAGTACTATTTGAATCATTAATAATATCTGACAATTGAAGCCAAGCTTCATATTCTTCTCCTTCTTCAAGATTCGATAAATATCCTTCTAAACTAACATAAATGTCATCAGCAAATGATTGAGCATAATTGTCTTTCCAACTTCTTTTACCCTGCAATACTTCTGGTTTAGTATAAGCTATTATAATTATTAGTAGAGTATAGGCAATGAAGAATCCAATTATTGTATAAATTAGTAAATTTCTATGTGTTTCTAATTGTAGAACTAATGTTCCCAATAATGTTTCGACCATTAATAAAATTAGAACTAAAAAATTTATTGGTTTTTCAATGGCCTGAATAATTTGAGTTCTTTCTTCAGCCATGAGTTTCAATTTTTGGTGTTTCCTCTCCTAAACTTTTTATAAGTTTCAATAACTTTTTCAGTTCATCCTTTTGTACATAGAAATTTGTTGCCTGAGGTGCTCTAAAAATTAGCATTTCGGTGAGACTTGAATCGGTTTTGATATTTGAACTAGAGATAGGTTTTTTAAATTTCACTCTATATTCTACGTCAATTCCGTAAGTTTCCCAATTTTCTTTGATATATGGTTTAGATTTAATTGTACCCCAACCATAAATTCCTTGAAATCGTTTTCCTCCTCCCATCCAAAAGAAGACAAGATCACCAGGGTTCATTTTATTTCTATACCTAGTTGCATACCAAGTATCTTTATTTCCTGGAATTAATTTATCTCTTAAATCAAACCTTTCAGGCATTGATTGAAAAATAAATGTATTCATTTTTTTAGGTTTAATTGTGTAGATTTAAATAAAAATATTTATAATTTTTTAAAATGGTTATTGACAATATATAATCAGTCCCAAATAGAAAAATTTGAAACTGATTATAATATAAATGCTGCTATAAAGTGATATACTTTGTATACATTTTAATATTAAATTAAAATACAGTTTTTATACCTTATTGTTATTAAGTTTATTCACCTTGTCTTGATTGCATTGGATCAGTTATTGGTTTAGAATTTTTCCAAATCCAGAATCCTCCTTTTGTTAATTTATAGACAGGGATTGCATAAGATAAGGTTAGAAATGCCGGTAATTGATCTTCTGATCTAGTTCCAAGTTCATACCCAATTCCCATTTGAAAGTTTAAAACACTAAAGTTTAAAGTTGGAGCAAAAACATTTTTAGTGTCATCCCCAGTTCCTGCAGAGAATAAAAAGCCCAAATGAATTCCAAAAGTGTTAATAAATTCTTGATTAAGTAGATTACCTTGTTGATCTCTTGTTTCACTTAACTCACCTTTACTAATCCCAAAACCTGCTCCAATTGAATTAAATAATAAAAGATCCCCAGTTTTTTGGTCATTATCTTTTGTGAAATTAAATCTAGCTAAAGGAATTGAAAAATTAGTATTCCAAATAGTTGCTTTATATTTAACGGTTTTTCCTGCTGCTGAGAAGTTTCTTAAACTATTGTTTGATATCTTTCCGTCACTGAAGTTCTGAAGAATGGTATTAGATTCCTCTATTTTCATTAGTATTCTTTGTGAGACAACTTCATCATCTGAATTAACTGCCCATACTACAATATTGTCACCTACTGGTAAAAGAGTTGGGAAAGTAAATTTAAAGTTTCCTTTTTCATCAACTACAACTTCATGTTCTGATGTATCATCTAAATTTGTACTAATTTTGATTGTTGTCCCAATTACTCCAGTTCCTTGAATTAAATTTTGAGAAGCAAAAGTTACGTTAGGATCCTTCTGTCCAAAGACAGATATGCTTATAAATAAAAGAAAAATTTGTAAGTTTGGTTTCATAAATATAGTTCTGTTTAGTTTGGAAATTCATCTTTTTAAAAAAGTATCAACCATTTTTTAGCTTAAATTGCTTTACAATTTTGAGTAAAATATAACTAAATAGGTTGTTGTCAAATCTAGAGTAATACTTAGGTACTTTTAATAATATAGATTCAAAAGATTGCTTGCTAAGAAAATTATGATTTGACGTTTCCAAAATTATTCTTCTATTTTAAGAACAATTTTGGAGAGAGTTTTTAACTGAGATTAGTATTTCAATACATTTTGTTGTACACAAATGAGACACATTAATTTTATAGAATTATAAGGTGTTTTCACTTCCAACTACCCCAACACCCAGTTTGCTCAATTGATTTTAGTTTGCTGTTAATTAGATTGTTGAAAGTTATTAACAATTATAGATATTAATGTATTACAAAACAAGAAATGTCCTTTAATTTCTTAAAAAAATCCTTTTCAACTTTTTATGACTGAGGTTATTAAAACAAAAATCAGCATTATTTCACCTTTCTTAAAACCGAAATTGATATGGGGAGAAATCCATTGATGTAGATGTTGTTTTAGTTACTGAGGGGGTATTCCTTTGTAGAGGAATACTATTGTTGACTACTGAAAATTATTAATAGCCTCAACTATACATTGGCTTTTTCATGAGAGAAAGTCAATAGAAATTTACAGCATTAGGTACGCCCTAATGCTGTTTTTCTTTTCTTAAAATTCTAACAGGAGTTTTGTAATTATCTATATCTTTGCCGTACAATCTAAATCTAATTTTATTTTTTTAGCTAAATCTAAATCATGAAGCAATATCTAATTGTACTGATCTCAGTAGTATTTTCATCTTGTTACACCTCAAAAAATTCGACGCATCAGGAAGCCGACTTTGGTGGTGAAATTGTCAAAATCACAGAAAAAAAATATGACGCGAAAGACAAGGCAGGAGAGTATACCGTTATTTATAGAGATAATCTTCACTCTAGGGTATTTTACTACAACGATCAAAAGTCGTTGACAAAACAAGAGTTTATTAATCCGGAAGGAGAGGTATACTGGGTGATTGAAAATACTTACGACGAGGATAATGTAAAAACAGGTACTGAAATCTCTTATGGAGGGAGATTGGAAAGTCGACAGATAAATAAGGTGATCGATGGAAAAGCAGTAGAAGGTACTCGCTACGATGGGGAAGGAAACATTAAGGAAGTATATTCTTATAAGTACACGGGAGAGTGGAAGAGTGAAATCACCACCAAAAATCCGAAGGGAGAATTGATTTCGGTAAGATCTATTCATAGAGAAGAGGGGGAAATTGTTTCTGTCGTAGAAAAAGATGCAACAGGACAAATCACATATAATAATGTTCTAGAAAACAACGAGCAGGGTGATGTGGTGAAATCAGAAACAGAAAGACCCATTAAGGAATATCACGAAATTGTTTACTATGCCTACGACTATGATGCACAAGGTAATTGGGTAAGAAAATATCATTTCGATAACCAAAGGGAGATAACGTTTATTACTGTCAGAAATTTGGTTTATAAAGGGGATGAAAAGAAGGTGCTTACCAAAGAGGCATTGATGGGAGAATGGTTTGTATTTGGCAGACATGTAGACAGAATGGAATTCAAAGCGGATCAATCATTTATTATCAGAGATAAAGATAAAGAAGGTATTGTTGGCCGTTGGGAATTAGATACAGAGGAACATCAGATATTATTAAAGCCAGAAACAAAAGAGGTAAAGATCGCTTTTGACTATACAATGGAGGGACAAATGATTCGCCTTTTTGCAGAGGAAATCAATGAAGAAATGACGCTGGAAAAAAGGGTGAGTACTAAGAAAACACCTCAACAAGTTACCGAAAGTGCATTTCTAAAAAAATGGGCTGTAAAAGGGAAAGCAGGTGATTTTATTGAGTTTAAAGAGGAGCAGGTTTTTGTCAATGAAAGACCGGACAAAGCACCTAGAATTGGGGAATGGAAATTAGACGTAAAGAATAAAGTAATACATATCAAAGAAGAAGGGAAGTCGAATTCGGCTGAGCTGATTTATTACTTTAGAGAAAACACTCTTCTATTGTATAGTATGGATGGAGAATTACAATTGACTTTAGACCCTGTAGATACAGGTCTTGTAAAATAACACCTTAGTAAAAGGCAAGAAAAAAGGAGCAACTAATATAGCTGCTCCTTTCTTTTATACTAAAGTAACATAAATTAGAAACTCATTTTTAAACCTACTGAATAAGTTCTTCCGAGTCCCATATAATAATCACCCGGAAGCATAGCTCCAGTATCATCTATTCCTCCTTGTAAGCCCTGAACAGCATAGGCTGTATTCAAGACGTTGTTGACTCTAAAATTGACAAGTCCATTAAAACCTGCCATTTGGAAAGCGTAAGAAGCACCTAAGTCAAGTAGATTGTACGAAGGCATTTCGTAAGCACCTGTACCTTTGTACTCTTCGCTATCTCTTCTTGTTGGGTCGTAGTCTGCGAACAATCTACCGTAGTAGTTCCAGTCAGCATTTAAACGAAGACCGTTAACTACTTCGTAAGAAACACCTAAAGCTGCAGTGGTTTGAGCAGAGTTACCTACTTCAGCACCCGCCATATATACGTTGACAGTATCGATTGCATTTTGCTGATCATCAAAAATCTGAACGTTTTCTAAGTCATTTAACCATCTCCAGTCACCTAATGAAACCATACCTGTTAAAGTAAGTCTACGGTTCACTTGGTACGTCATGTCTACCTCAATACCTTTATGAAGGGCATCTACACCTAAAAGGTTGGCAGTGTAAGGCACACCGTCTCTAAATACCGTTTTTACAAACGATTTGTCTTGCCAGTGTGTGTAGTAAGCGTTTACATTCGCTCTGAAACCTTGGTTTCTATAACCGTAACCAATTTCACCACTAAGGATTTTTTCGTTGACAGCATTCTCGTTGATATCGTTTTGGTAGTTTAAGAAAACAGCACCAAAGAACGGCTGACGAGAGATATATCCAGCATTGGCAAATACATTGTGATGCTCATCGATATTGTAGTTAGCACCTGCCTTTGCAGAACCACCCCAGAAGCTTTGCCAGTCTGTTTCATCTGTACCATGCTCATAGCTCATGTAGTCAATTCTTTTGAACGCTTGGTGAGATACTGCACCTGTGAAGAATGCCGATAATTGATCTTTAGAGTATTCTAATTGACCAAAGAAACCTTGCCATTGTACGATACCATCGTTGTCGTAACCCATTCTATCACCTACACCTACTACTCTGTTTGGTTGTGATTTCATAGAGTTGTCTACATAGAAATCGCCACCCATTAGGTCTTCTACCGTTTGGTAGTGCTGCCCTAAGTAGTAACGTAAATCAAGACCACCTACTAACGTCCAGTTGTCGTTCAATTGGTGAGTTAAAGTAGATAAAGCACCCGTCCATAAGTGGTTGTTGTTTGAGGCTCTGTAAATACCTTTTGCACCACCTTCTTCATCAACGTTGTTGGCTACATATGCATCCCAGTCGATTAGACCGTCGTATGTTCTGTAAGAGTCATCTACCCAGTGGCTACCGGCCATACCTGTACCGCCACCTTTACCTACAGAGAAGTAAACGGAAGTCGATAGGTCTGTCTTTTCAGAGATAGTCCAGTAGTGGTTCAATGACATTTGTGGTTTATGGTAAGAGTTTTGGTTCATGTTAAACTCTTGTCCGTTTTTATAACCCCAGTCTTTGTTGTAACGGTCGCCATGTTTTTCATACTCTTCTTCAGTAAGGTATGTTCTTCTTTGACCGTGAGTTTGTGGAGCACCAAATGTGGTAAATGATAATGTATGACGGTCGTTGAACTGCTTAGAGATATTCAGGAAGTAAGAATATCCTTCGAAAGAAGTACCATCTACATAACCATTACCTGTAGTTTTAGATAATGCTGTAGTGATCGCCCAGCCATTGTCCATAAGACCTGTAGAAAGCGTAAGTCCTGTCTTGAAGTAACCGTCGTTACCCATTCCCATAAATACATTACCGCCTTTTTCAGCATCAGTAGTTTTAGTAAGAATATTGATCGTACCACCAACAGAAGGTACGGCAAGCTTAGAAGCACCTAAACCTCTTTGTACCTGCATGGTCTTCGTTACATCACCTAAACCAGCCCAGTTCGACCAATATACTTTACCGTTTTCCATGTCGTTTACTGGAACACCGTTGATCATTACGGCTACGTTTTCTGAATCAAAACCTCTAAGCGAGATTCTTGAATCACCAAAACCACCACCAGCACCAGAAACGTATACACCTGGAGAAGATTTTAATACTTGTGGGAACTCTTGGTTACCCATTTTAGTTTCGATTTGTTCAGCGTCGATTGAAGCCACAGCTACAGGAGTTTTACGGTCAATCGCGATAGAAGCAAGAACTTCTACTTCTGCAAGACCAACAGCATCTGAAGCCATTTGCACTTCACCAAGGTCGATCGGAGTACCGTTTAATTCCACCTCTTTTTTGATGGACTTCATTCCTACAAATGAGATATTCAATGTTTGTTTACCTGTTCTCTTTGATTCGAAAGCAAACTGCCCGTTAAAATCTGAGATAGCACCAGTTGTTGTTCCTTCAACAGAGATATTGGCACCAATAATAGGTTCATTAGTAGTATCCTCTAATAATACACCTGAAATAAGTGTTTGAGCAAAGGCTGTACTAGATAGCATGCACAACATTGCCACAATCAGAGACATTGGTTTCGTAGACATTTCTAATGTAATAAGGTTAATTAGTTATAGTTTTTAAAACGGTGCAAAAGAAGTGATCTAATGTGAACGAATTGTTACTCTTTAATTTTGTTTGAGAGTGGTTATTTTTTTTTAACAGACAACAAGGTGTACAATTAGAATTTAGAAGCCCGTATTAGCAAATGCTTTGTAATGTGTCTGATTATAGGTGTTTTATGTGTTTTTTATACAATAAAAAAGTACCCTAAGTTTTCACCTAGAGTACTCCAATTTTTATCTTTTTCTTGAAATTGATGCTATCGAATAAACTTCTTTCCTGTAATTGAGTAGGCAATTCCTACGGTTATGGTTGTAAATGTGTCCGTCGTAATTTTTTGACTAGAGCCTGTTAAGTCAATTTGTTCCGAACTGGATAAGTTACTTTGGATTTCCATATTAAATTTCAGCTTTCTACTGATGTTACGTCTAAACCCGATACCAAGAATTAAAGTACCTCCTGTATCTACACCGTCTTCTACCGTAAGGTAGTTGACCGATGCCGATCGAAACACACTCGTACCCATTAGAAGGTAAAAGGTGGTCGGAGATTTCTTTTGGAACCTACCTGCACCAATATCATAAATAAGGATTGGAGCAATTTGGAATAAGCTGGACGTAAAAATATCATTTTCACTAGAGATACTTTCGTGGCTTTCACCGCCCACAGCCGAAAGTCCCATATAACCTACCTGAATTCTAAAATGAAGTGATCTAGAAAATCTTTTCTGATAATAACCACTGATGGCAAGATTCATATTTTTGGGATTGTACGAGCCATTTCCAATACTGGCATAGGATCCGGTATAGGTAGAAAAACCTGTATTAAGCCCAAATAATGTATAATTGGTATTTTCAGCAGAACGTAAATAGGTTCTTCTCCACTGATAATGTTCTTGTCCATATATGAGGTTACTCAACAAAAGCATGAAGAGCAGGGTAAAAAGTCTAGATTTCATCGGTAGTAATCGTATTAAAAAGTAAGGTTAAAAAATGAATATGATACTTAATTACTTACCTATACAACGAAAGAATGCTGCGGTCACTTTTTCATAATTCAGCTATTTTCTTTCAAAATCTATTCTTCTGAATATAAATCACTTAGCTTTTCTTTACTTCTTTTCGAGTCTGCGGATCGGTGATCCCTTCAATATGTCCACCCGCCACTGCCCATAAATAAAGGCTGGCCACAGAAGCATAGGGAGTATATCTTTTCCAGAATCGTTGGAACTTTTCCTTGTCAATTTTTCTATGGCGGTAGATCATTCTTAATCCTCTATGAATCGCCAAATCGCCGTAGCTAAGAATATTAGGCCTCTGCATGGAGAAGATCATCATCATTTCTGCTGTCCAAGGGCCAATACCATTTAATGCAGATAACGTAGTAGATACTTCTTCGTCATTCATGGAATGTAAGGCATCGATATCAAATTCCTTATTGACTACCTTCTCCGCAAAATCTTTGATATAACCTACTTTTCTAAACGACATACCGAGCGATTGAAGTTCCTCTGTAGAAAGTGCATCAATGGCTTTTGGTTCGATTGTACCGATTTTATCGCTTAGCCTTCTTAATATCGTGACTTGTGCTTTTGTAGAGATTTGCTGTCCCACAATCGACTTAATGATGGCTTCGAAAAGATCAGGGTAGGTTTCTCTTTTGATTAATCCTATCTGATCAATCACTTCGCCTAACTTTTTGTCCTTTTGCTTTAAATGATCGATGGCTTCCTGATCGTATTCGAAAAAGTATTTCTTGTCCATGATCCCTATTTTATTCTCCTACTTGATTTACATCCAAAGGGCCAATAATTCTATGGTAATGGTTGACAATGCTGCCACCACCAGAACAGAAATAGTTGAGTTGAGTATTATTTTCCACTTCATCTGCCATGATATAAACGTTTTTACCATCGAAGACGAAATAAGTGACTGTTTCATTTAAAGTCGCTTTGTATTTGCCATTGGAAACTTTATTGATTTCAGCATCCAAGAAACAAGTTTGCTCTTTTTTATCTGCTCTAGAACGAATTTCCACACCCAAATGATCATGTCCTAAGTCTGTGATGACCACACCAACCCAATCGTAGCCTTCATGTCTTCTTTCGTAGAAGTCAGTTGCATAATAGCCTACAATCTCATCGGTAGTTAAGTTTTTGATACCGGAACTGGCTTTCTTATCGTTTTCCAGCCACATAAATTCATTGCCCTTTACCCAGAAAGCATTTTTTTGCTCATCGGCATATTTTACCCCGCTTGCTACTTGAACTCTAGTCAGTTCATAAGCAACCTTTTTAGGTGTAATCACAATCACCTTTTCTTCGCTAAGCTTGTTCAGCTTAAATAATTTACCGTTTTCAGTATGGTAAGTTATACTTTCAATAATTTCTTCCTTTTTTTCTTCCTTCTCTTCCTGAGTTGAAGTAGATGAAGAACAGGCACTAAAAATAACCAAAGTGGCAAGGAAAAGTAATGGATGGATGATGCGTTTCATGGTCAACCTCGAAGTAAGTGTGTATTTGAAAAGTGATTTATCTGAAAATTTAACCAATTGATTTTTCTAATCAAATAACATCGTGTCTTCATTAATCACAAAAATAATGAAACAGGAGAGGTGTAGCCATTTAATTATAAAATAACACTCCACTCTAAATATTTAATTTTGTGATGATTATCCTTTTTTAATCCCTTTGCAAAAGGAAACATTCATTTTTTACATTGAACATTAATAATAAAAATAATAAATTGCATCTTGTAATACTTATTAATGAATGATAAAGAGAATGCCGAAAGTGAAAGAAAATAAAAAAGTAGGCAAAGTTTCAATTAAGAAACAGATCAGAAAAAATCAAATACTACAGTTATTACTACAAGAAGGAACCATGTCGCCCTCTGAAGTAACAACCAAAACTGAACTAACTTTGCCAATGTCTTCTGCACTAATGAAAGAACTAGCAGAAGAAGGATATGTAACACTAAAAGAACTACAAACAGAAAAAAACGTTGGTAGACCACCCACTACCTATGTCATTAATCCTGAAGGAGGCTTTTTCTTTGGAGTTAAAGTCGGCTTAAGAAAAACGAGAATTATACTACTGGACTTACAGAATAACGAAAGATATTTCCATTCAGAAGATACCATAGATATTAAGAACTCCGAAGAGTTTTTGGGACGATTGATCAAGACCATTAAGAAGATTATCAAGACACAAAAGATTCCTTTTGAGAGAATTATAGGTGTCGGAATTGCCGTTCCGGGCTTGGTGAATAGTAAAGATGGTAGGTCGATTTCTTATTTCAATGATTTAAAAATGTCGTTGAAAGAGTATATGGAAGAAGCCTTACAACTGAATGTAGAAATCGAAAATGATGTAAATGCCATCAGTTTAGGAGAACTGCATTTTGGTGATGCACAAGATGCCAAAGATGTGTTGTGTATCAACCTGGATAAAGGTATCGGTATGGGTGTGATTATCAATGGGGAGTTGTTTACCGGAGCCAATGGTTTGGCAGGGGAGCTTGGCCATATCCGTATCGATGATCGAGGAAAAATGTGTTATTGTGGTAAGAAAGGATGTCTCGAAACGTTTGCTTCTGGTGAAGCATTGGTAGAAGAGATGCGTGATTTTATCCATGAGAACAATGCCAGTAGAACAGAAAGTATCCTAAAGGAATTAGGAAAAGAGGATATAGATCTGGATGCCTTTATAGAAGTTGTACTCTCGGGCGATCAAGTTGGTATTGAACTGACGGAAAAAGCGGGAGAGTCTATCGGTAAAGCCATTGGTATCTTGATCAACTTATTTAATCCGCAAAAAATTATACTTGGTGGAAAACTAAGCCAATTAAAAGAATATATACTGTTTCCTGTTAAATCCTCTGTGATAAAACATTCATTACCAGAGGCCTTTGCACAAGCGAATATCAATTATTCGAATATACGCCGTAAGGCAGGCTGTTTAGGGGCTACTACTTTAGTCTCGGATAAGGTGTTCCAACCTTCCAAAGCAGCCATGCAATTTGTGTAAATAGTAAATTTATCAACCTGTATCAATCTTAATTTTTCGACTCACTGCTTATATAAATAAAATTTAAAATTAATTAGAGGTAACATCTTGGTGTTGCCTCTTTTTTTATACTATCAATTTTGGAACGATCTTAATCTCTTAATTATCAATCCTTTTTGAGTGTTTTAATTACGCTTTTTGAATATATGGCAATATTGAGCCTATTTTTTATAACAATTTAAATAATCCATACAGCTTACTGAGAGAATGAAAATTGAAGTCTTAATGTTGTTAATAATTGTTTATTTAAAAATTTATATAATCAAACATATTGTATTAAATAATAAAAATTAATAATTATGTAATGTAGATAAAAACATAAGCAAACACTGACGTGAACAACTGATGAGATCTACAAAAGCAACCATAACAACCAATTGAAACATTTATCAATTAACATACACTTATGAAAAGACTAATATTCACTCTTACCATTATTCTATCCTCTTTACAACTACTACTCGCACAAGACAATGTGTTAACTGGTGTTGTAAATGATGGAGGTGCCAATTCAACATTACCGGGTGTATCTGTATTAATTAAAGGAACGACCAAGGGAGCTATCACCGATTTCGATGGTAAGTTTTCGATTCCTAAACCTAATCAGGGAGATGTTATCGTTTTTACGTATGTAGGGATGAAATCTCAGGAAATAACTTATAATGGTCAGAAAGACATTGACATTACACTACAACCCGATGTGAAAGAACTAGATGACATCGTCATTGTAGCTTATGGCGCTCAGAAAAAGACTTCAGTAACTGGGGCTGTAGCCAAATTAGATTCTGAGGAATTGGTAGATGTAACGACACCCAATGTATCAGGAATGCTTCAAAGTAAGGCAGCAGGGGTACAAGTAGCAAGTACTTCTGGTCAGCCGGGAGCAACAACAGAAATTCGTATTCGTGGTAAAGCTTCGATGAACGCTTCTATTGATCCATTATGGGTAGTAGATGGAGTAATTATGCATGGTGTACCGGAAATTAACCCGGCAGACATTGAAAATATCTCTATCTTAAAAGATGCCTCAGCGACTTCACTTTATGGTTCTAGAGGAGCCAACGGTGTTGTGATGGTGACAACAAAGAGAGCTAAAGACGGAACTTCTCAATTTAACTTCTCTGCCAAGTCAGGTATCACACAACTGAACCAAGGTAACTTCGAATTGATGGACGGTCAGGAAATGGTCAACTACTACAAGAAGTTTCCTAACCAAGGAGATATTCCTGCCATGATTACCGACAATTACAGTCAATTAGCCAAACAAAATTACGACTGGGTCGACAATGGTACACAAAATGGTATCGCTCAGGATTATAACTTAAGTTATACTGGAGGTACAGACAAAATCAGAACGTTTATTTCTGGTGGATACTATAACGAATCGGGTGCTGTTCAAGGGTTCGACTATGAGCGTTATACTACGCGTATGAACTTGGATTACTCAGTAAATGACAAGCTGACTTTCAAGCCTAAAATAGCCTTAACGTATAAGGAAACGGAAGATAGACAACACGATTTGTACGAAATGTACAGAAACATGCCTTGGGATAATCCTTACGGAGCCGATGGCAAACCTGTTAATCCAAGAGATCCTAATGTAGTTTGGTACGGTAGAGATATGAATAACTACTTGTATGATTTACAGTGGAACTATGGTGAAACAAGTAGCCTAGACATGATCGCTAACTTTGATATTGAGTACGATATCTCTAAGCATTTCAAGTTTGTATCGACGAACTCTATTACTACGATGAACGGTAATACCTATTACTACACAGACCCTCAGTCGATTGCAGGTGAGGCGATGATTGGTAATATCAACCAAAGTAAATCGAACGGAGTGAACCGTTTTACTAACCAAATGTTACGTTACTTCAATACTTTTGGAAAGCATGATATCAATGCGTTAGTCGCTTATGAATACAACGATTATGCATTCAATAATATCAGTGCACAAGGTAATGGTATCATTCCAGGAACAAAGATTTTAGACGGTACGGCGATTCCTCAAACGGTACAAGGTACTAAGTATGACTATGCTTTACAGTCGTTCTTATTCAATGCGAATTACTCTTATGATGAGAAATATATGGCCCAGTTCTCATTCAGAACAGATGGTGCTTCTAACGTAGGAATTAATAATAGATACGGCAGCTTCTTCTCGATTAGTGGTGGTTGGAACATCAACAACGAAGACTTTATCAATTCTAACAATATTACGATGTTTAAGCTAAGAGGTAGTTATGGTTCGTTGGGTAACAGACCTGAGTCGATGTACCCTTACCAGAATTTATACTACTTAGACTACAGCTATAATGGTATTCCTGCAGCAATTCCAGGACAATATCCTAACTATGATTTAAGCTGGGAGAAGTCTTACCAAGGCAATATCGCCATCGATTTTGGATTATGGGATAAGCTAAACTTTACGGTGGAATACTATAATATCAATACTTCAGATTTATTGTATTACGTAAAACTTCCTTCTGTTAGTGGATTCGATGGATATTGGGAGAATGTTGGTGGCGTAACCAATAAAGGTTTTGAATTCTTTATGTCTTATGACGCAGTTCAAAGAAAAGACTTCAGCTTAGGTTTTGATTTCAACATTGGTATCAACAGAAACCAAGTAACTGAAGTATACGAAGACCAAGATGTAATCAGAGGTAATAAAATCACAAAAGTAGGTTCTGATATCGATACTTGGTACTTAAGAAAGTGGGCAGGGGTAGATCCTCAGACGGGTAACCCAACTTGGGAAAGAGTCGATCCTGAAACAGGTGAAGTAACTATTACTGACGATTACGCTCAGGCGACATTGCAAGAGGTGGGTACTTCTACACCGAACTTCCAAGGTGGTGTAACGCTTAGAGCAGAATACAAAGGTATTTTCTTAAACGCCAACTTTGCTTACTCACATGGAGCCATGATTTACAATATGGCTAGAGAAACTTATGATTCTGATGGTGCATATGCTTCTTATAACCAAATGAAGTTACAAGACGGTTGGAGCCGTTGGGAAAAGCCAGGCGATGTAGCTACACACCCAAGAATGGAATACAACAACCAAAGCCAGTCGAACAAACCTTCTTCGAGATACTTGGAGGATGGTAGCTACCTGAGATTACGAAACCTATCGTTTGGATATCGTTTACCAAACAAACTGACGGAGAAGATGAACATTAAAAATGCTAGAATTTACTTCTCAGGAGACAATTTATGGACATTAACTGGATATTCTGGAATGGATCCAGAAGTGGGAGATGGCTCAGATATGAGTGCTTTCTATCCTGTTCCTAAACGTTTTATGTTCGGTCTTAATTTTTCATTCTAACCTAAATTCTTGATAAAAAATGAACTACACTAAATATATATTTCTAGCATTTATAGTTTCCCTTTTCTACTCTTGTGATATTCACAGAGACCCTTATAACTCTATCGATGCAGACGACCTTTTGGGTACTGAGGCGGGACTACAAACAGCAACGAATGGTAATTATGCCAATTTGAAAGGAAAGAAAGATGAGTCGGCTTGGTTTGATGACTGGCACCGAATTACGGAATATCCTACAGATAATGTATCCTTAAGTGGTACAACAACAGACCCATTATTTTATTTCTACAACTTTAGAAATATACCGAATAACTCTCGTTCATCAAGATTCTGGAGTTACTCGTACAGAACGATTGTAGGGTGTAACCAAATTATTGAGAAAGCAGAAAAGGCAGTGTCTCCTTCTATGGATCACCTGATTGGAGAGAACTATTACCTAAGAGGCATGTTGATGTTCTATTTGGTGAATGTATACGGAAGACCTTATACGCAAGGACCCGATAATTTGGGAGTACCGATTAAGTTATCTACGGATGTAACGGACTTACCACCAAGAGCAAAAGTTGGGGAGGTGTACGAACAAATCCTTGAAGACTTAAAGATGGCAGAAGAGCTGATGACATTGAACAAAAGCAATGTGTATGCAAGCAAAGAAGCCGCTCAAGCTTTACTATCAAGAGTATACCTTTATATGGATGACTTAGATAACAGTATTGAGTATTCGAATAAAGTGATCAACTCTGGTAAATACAGCTTATTAAGTACAGAGCAATTGCGTCGTTCGATGGAGTTGCCACCGGAAGGAAATCCTGAAGAAATCTTCTCTTTGAAATTCACAAAGGACGCAGATTACGGTCATGGTTGGTATACTGTAGGTGGTATGTACGCCACAATTCAGAATGTTGGTTGGGGTGAGATGTATGCTTCAAAATCATTTGTTGATTTGATCAATCAAAACCCTGAAGATGCTAGAAAATCTCACTTCGAGGCGCAGTACCTAAAAGATGAGGCAGGGGCACAAATTCCTTCGGTATTCTGGGTAAACGAGAATTACCAATATGTACAGGAAACACTGATCGATGATTCATATATTGTATTTAATGAGAAAGAATATACAATCCATACAGAAGAGATAGAAGGGGAAACTTTACATTACTTTATCGATGATATGTCGAACAAACAATATGTAAAGAAAGACCATTTAATGGAAGATAGAAACGGTTACTTCAAGTACTTTATCTACAAGTGTTCAATGCAAGAAGGTGAGCCTCACTTATGGTCTCCAACAGTATCTAGACTTGGAGAGATCTACTTGAACCTTGCGGAAGCCTATGCGAAAAAAGGAGATGTATCGAATGCTTTAGCGAATGTCAATATCATCCGTCAGAGAGCAGGTATTCCAACCGTTAGCAACATTGGTGATAAAGAATTAATTGATGTTGTATTGGACGAAAGAAGATTAGAATTGGTTTGGGAAGGACATCGTAAGTTTGATGTATTTAGAAATAATAAAACCATGGATAGATTATATCCTGGTACTCACTTAAGTGGTACAGATGCTTACGAGGTGATTCCTCCAACACATAATAGAGTAATAGAATTTATCCCAGAAGATCAAATTCTAGTACAACCAAATTTAGTACAGAACCCTTAATACTATTACTAACATTGAAGCATTGGGAGGATACTATTTTCTCTCAGTGCTTTTTAACTACCCCTTATCATGAGAAAAATTGTATACCTTGTTTCCCTATTTTCTTTATTATTTACTGCCTGCGAGACAAAACAAGCAGGTACTCCCTTTGAATTAAGTATTGCAGAGAATGCTTGGTTGGATGTGGCAAAAGGCCGACTGACAGGTATTGATACTGCAGGAATTAATGAGTGGGATGGACAGGAAAACCTTGATGTGTATTTCTTTGCTGAAAAGAGTGGTACCATTAAGTTGAAAATGAAAGGGAGTGCCCCTCAGGGTACATCACTTGAAGTCGCTTTAGGAGAAACCGAAAAGACAGGACAGTTAAAAGGTAAAAAGTCGGAAGTGCTGTTGGGGACTTACGAAATTCAAAAGGAAGGTTACCAATGCATCACTATCAAAAATACATCTCAGAAGCCTGTCAATATTACTTCTTTAGAGGTAGTTCCATTATCAGAAAATGCATTCTACAGCATCCCGAAAGACAATCCTTACTTTGGTAGAAGGGGACCATCAGTACACCTTAACTATCAATTGCCAGGAGAGGCAAAAGACAAGGACATTCAATGGTATTACAGTGAAATAGAAGTTCCTGAAGGTCAAGATGCGTTGGGTTCTTATTTTATGGCCAATGGTTTTGGAGAGGGATACTTTGGAATACAAGTCAATAGCGAAACAGAGCGTCGAATTTTATTCTCAGTTTGGAGTCCTTACCAAACCGACAATCCTAATGAAATTCCTGAAGATCAAAGAATACAATTAATGAGTAAAGGAAGTGGTGTACATACTGGAAAGTTTGGAGATGAAGGTTCTGGAGGTCAGAGTTACAAAGTGTTTCCATGGAAAGCTGGAGTACCGTATAAGTTTTTACTAAAAGGTGAGCCTGTAGATGCAACTCATACACAATACACAGCCTACTTTTATGCCCCAGAAAAGGGACAATGGGATTTAATTGCCAGTTTTAAAAGACCAAAAACACATACTTACCTTAAACGTTTCCACTCGTTCTTAGAAAACTTTATTCCTGAATATGGTACAGAACAACGCATGGCATTGTACAAAAACCAATGGGTGGGAGATAAAGAAGGAAAGTGGTATCCGATAGAATCTGCTAAATTTTCTGCAGATGCCACAGCAAGAGGTTTACACCGATTTGATTATGAAGGTGGGGTGACCAAAAACGAATTTTACCTAGAAAACTGTGGCTTCTTTAATAATGAAACAGCAGTAGGTACAGAATTTAAAAAAACGAAACCATCAACGTTGGAACTTGATGTAATGAATATAGAAAAAGTAGCAATGAAAGAGAGTAGATCTAATACGAAACAAAGATTGTAATTAGATTAAATATTGAATTGATGACGATTCTCACTTGATAAGAAAAGGCCGTAATAGACTGTTACGGTTTTTTTTATTTTACAGATTGATACCCCAAAACAACGACTCCAAGCCTATAGGTCAGATATTAGACCGATATGATTGAAACACAAACCAATCTTAGTAGAAGAAAATCTATGTTTATACTGTTCAGTTGAACCAAAAAATATTGGGGTGATTGAACAGTATCAAAACTTCTGAAATCAAGATCGGTATGAAATTTTTTAATGCAAATTTAAAAGTAAGCCTAAGCTTTTTAATAATATTCTTATCTCCTTTGGTGGTATATAGTCAGAAACCAAATGTATTGTTTTTAACCTCCGATGATCTAAACTTTGATTCTATTGGAGCGTATGGTTCAAAAATAAAAAACACCACCCCTAACATCGATAACCTATCTAAACAAGGGATGCTTTTTGAGAGGGCCTATGTACAAGCACCAAGCTGTTGTCCGTCGAGAAATGTTTTTCATACAGGTCAATATTCACATAATAGTGGTGTAGAAGGATTTTATAGTGTGGATTTCCCTCAGGCAACATTGCCAGAAGCACTTAGAGGGAATGGCTACTTTACAGGTATCGTTCAGAAAGTAATTGATTCTACCCCCACAAATAATGTTGATCAATATTGGGACTATGTGGCTGATTTTGATAAGCTCAACTCAAGAACGGCATCAAAATATAAGTTGGCTTTTGCAGAGATTGTACAAAAAGCAAAAGACAATGACCAACCTTTTTATGCGTCGGTGAATGTACAAGATCCTCACTTACCATTTTATCGAGGAGAGAAAACAAAAAAAGGATTTGATAAGAATCCTCCTTCGCTAATCTTTGATCAAGACGAAATTCCTATACACCCTGTTTTACCCCAGTATGATCATTTTAAAGAAGAGATGACCGATTACTACAATACTGTAAGAAGAGGGGATGATTGTATCGGGGATATCCTAGCTGTATTAAAAGAAAAAGGAGTGATAGACAATACCATTATCGTTTATGTATCGGATCATGGTATGGCTTTTCCGTTTGTGAAATCAAACTTATACCCTCAAAGTGTGCGTACCCCATGGGTAGTCGTTTGGCCTGGAGAAGTGAAAAAAGGAAAAAGAGACAAAACGCATATGGTATCGGCAATTGATCTGATGCCTACAATATTGGAGGCTACAAATACTGAAACTCCTGGTCCATTAGCAGGACGTTCGTTGCTACCAATAATGAAAGGGAAATCTCAGGAAAATCGCGATTATGTTTATGTAGAACATAATGAGGGACCGACTGCAGATCCAAGACCTATGCGAGCGGTACATTCTAAAGATTTTGTCTATATTTTTAATGCATGGGGCACTGGAGATTACCATGCGATTATGGAATGTCGTTGGTATAGATCGTATGCTACTTACAATAAATTATCACAGGATCATCAAGAAGTAAAAGATCGCTTCGAGTTCCTAAACTACCGTACAGTTGAAGAGTTATACGACACTAAGAATGATCCTTATTCTAAAAATAACCTTATCAATGATCCTAACTATGCAGACGTAGTGAAAGATTTACGTACTCGAATGGAAACTTGGATGAGAGCTACCAATGATTACGCTTTAGAAGGTTTCTTAGTAAAAGACAATGAAGACGAACTTCGAAAGTTTATGGAAAAAAGAGTTAGTATCTCTAAAGAAAGAGCTACCCGTTTAGAGTGGAAAAGAGAAGTGAAACATAAAAACCGCCCTCAAGGAAAATTGACGGAGTTAGGGAGTGCGAATATTGTGCAATAGATCATTTTCTCTGTATACAAAAAAAGAGATATCGAAGTATCGTTATCTCTTTTTTGTATTCATTTATTTTTTTGAAAAGCTAACTCTTACCTTTCATTCTCTTCCCTCAATGATTTCTGAACATCAGTCATAAACGATTCCGTCAGTTTATATCTAGTCAAGAATATCACAGAAAGAATTGCACCAATGGCAGGGATGATACTTAACATCATCTTTAGTCCATTGATCGTTTCTTGTGATGCTGTTGTATTGGCTTCAAATCCAAAATAAGATAATAGCCAACCAGATAAAGCACCGCCTAGCGTCCACCCCATCTTTTGCGACATAGACGAAGAAGAAAAGATAAGTCCCGTTGACCTTCTTCCTGTTTTGTATTCCGAATAATCGGCAATGTCAGCATACATCGACCACATAAGCGGGAATACCATGCCTGCGAATAAACTAATGCCTCCTTGTAGGATATAAATAAGCACCAATTGATCTGATGATAATAAATAGAACATGAAACTTAGGATAGCAGCACTTACCATAGCCATCATAAACGTATTTCTTTTACCCATTTTGTTGGCTACAGATGCTGAGATGACTACTCCAACTAGATTAGATAATTGCCCCACTACCAAAAACAGAGAACTCAATGTTAAGGATAGCCCGAAGAACTCCAAGTTACTTTCTGAAGCAATAAAATATTTAAAATAATAGATCGATACACCGTCTCGAATTGAATTGAAAATCAGACAAGAAATGCCTGCACCCAACATAATAAACCATTCCTTGTTTTTAGAAAGGTTCTTAAGATCCTGTAATGTATTCGTCTTCTGTTTTTTAGGTTTTACTCTCTCTTTAGTTCCCAAAAATGTAAGGAAAAATAGAGCAGTGGTGAAGATAGCAAATACAGTCATAGTACTTTGCCAAGCTACTTGAGGGGTATTCGATTCCTCGAAGAATTTTACCAGTGGTTCTGCAGTGGCTAGCACAAGAATACTTCCCGCAAAAGCAAAAATAAAGCGATAGGAAGCCAATGATGTTCTTTCTTTGGGATTGGAAGTGATGACTCCAAGTAAGGAAGAATAAGGAACATTAATGCCGGTATACACCATCATCATGAGGGAATAAGTGATATATGCATAGATAATTTTATTCGATTCCGATAAGTCAGGTGTGGTAAATGTAAGTATACCAACAAGCCCAAAAGGAATGGCCATAAGCAATAAATAAGGGCGAAACTTTCCAAATCGGGTAGTGGTCTTATCACTTAGTATTCCCATTAAAGGATCATTGATGGCATCCCAAATTCTTGTGACCAAAAACATGGTGCCTACTGCAGCTGCCGAGATGCCAAATACATCAGTATAAAAGAACAGCATATACATTGAAAACATCTTCCAGAAGGTGGAAGAAGCAGCATCTCCCAATCCATAAGCAACTTTTTCTCTTAAGCCTACTTTTTCATGTTGATCAATGCTTTTTACTTCGGTTAGTGTTGCCATTGTCGAATTAGTTTAGTCGGTTAATCACTTCAATACATGCTCTGCTGTTGTGGTAAGGGCATTTCCAGAAACCAGCTTTGTAGGTGTCTTTCACAGAGCCATCAGCTTCTCTTCCCCAAAACCATTCGCCTTTCTCAGTGTCTATGATCTGTTTTTTAATGTATTCCCAAGTCATTAAAGCTTGGTCCATATACACTTGGTCTTGTGAATAATTATAGGCCATGACTAAACCAACCAGGGCTTCCGCCTGAGGCCACCAGTCAAAATCTTTATGAAGTTGTCCTTCTTCTAATTCATTCAATACAGCTCCATTTTTAGCAAAACCTTCCACAAGACAAGTGTCTACCATCTTCATGGCAATTGATTTTGTAGCTTCTTTTTTCTCACCAATAATTTGTGCTGCTTCATCCAAAAGCCAAGCTCCTTCAATATCATGACCATAGGAAATAACGGAAGCTGGCGTTTGCCAATCCATCTCAAAGAAAAGGTCAAGGTGAGTATTTTTTTTGTTGAGAATATTGTTAGAGAAAATATCGATCAATTCGCTGATATCTTCTTTTAATTGGGTATTCTTCCATACTCTATACAGGTTGGTAAAGGGTTCTAAAATATGAAGATGAGTATTCATAGACTTAGGGAAATTGGCATCTTTCTCACTTAATCGCATGTCATCAATAGATTGCCAGTTTCGGTCTAGTGCTTCGATATAGCCCTTATGATCATTATCATAAGTATATTTCTTAACTACTTCATAGCAATCAATCGCATGTTTTAATGCGGTATTATCTGCTGAGGCTCTGTAATATTCTGATAGTCCATAAATAGCAAAACCTTGTGCGTAGGTTTGTTTTCTGTCGGATGTTAGATTCCCCTTAAAATCAACAGCCCAATAAAAACCACCATATTCTGGATCTAAAAAATATTGGATCAAATAGTTATAGGCTCTTTTGGCAAGGGTTAAATATTCTTCCTTTTGGGTTTGAATATATCCTGCCGAAAAAGACCAAAGTAATCTTGCATTTAAGACTAGACTTTTGTCTGCTTTTTTATTGATCTCTAAGCTATTATTGATTTCTCCATAGAAGCCTCCGTATTCTAGATCTACAGTATTTTCACCCCAAAAATCAAGAATGTGATACAGTTCTTCTGTGATTTCTTTCTTTAAAGTAGTCGTCATTTCCTTTCATTTAGTTAAAAAAAGAGCATATAATCTACCAATAGCATTCGCAGTTAAGTACAAGTAAATAACCAATGAATGTTTTGTATATGGGGTTGTAGCTTAACAGATTATTGCGTTGAAAAACCACCATGTTTCAAGTGTTAAGTGTTAGCGTCACTTGGAACTGATCATTGGCGAAGTCTCCCGACTTCGAATATATAGTTCATACTTTCTTCGAAGTCAGGAGACTTCGCCAAAATGTAATCACAAGTGACGCCAATTGGCTTAACACTTGAGATATGAGAGATAGGATAAAATACCCGTTTTCATTTGTCCTGGTACTTATATGCTCAATTAAATCAGATTAGTCTAGTAAGTCTTTGAAAGATGTATTGTTATCAATCAAAGTATTAATCGTATTCACAGAAGCCGCTGAAGTCAGCTGATCTTCAGGAGTATTCTTACAGTAATCAATTAGTTTCTCTACCGTAGTTGTTGCCACATGCATACGCGTATCTGAAGAGGCATAGTAGATATAAATACTTCCGTCGTCATCACAAATCCAACCATTGGAGAAGACCACATTAGATACATCTCCAACTCTTTCTCCTTGCAAAGGAGCTATAAAGTGTCCATGAGGTTTGTGGGTCACTTTAGAAGGGTCATTTTTGTCTGCCATAAATACATAAAGTACATAACGAAGACCTGCCGCAGTATTTCTAACACCATGTGCTAGGTGTAAATAACCTTCTTCCGTTTTTATTGGAGCAGGACCTAAACCGTTCTTCACTTCATAAATGGTATGGTAAGTTTTGGCGTCCATAATCTCTTCGGTTTTCACTTCGGGATGTAGAATATCCTCACAAAGTCCAAAACCAATTCCGCCACCTTTTCCTGTATCAATAAATCCATCTTGAGGTCTAGTGTAGAAAGCGTATTTTCCATCGATAAATTCTTCATGCAGTACTACATTTCTTTGCTGTCCACTGTATGAAATTAAATCAGGGAGTCTTTCCCAAGTAAGGAAATCCTTTGTTCTGACAATTCCGGCTGATGCTACCGCTGTTGAAGTATCTCCCTCAGGAGCAGTTGGGTCTTTTCTTTCAGAACAGAATACACCGTAAATCCAACCGTCTTCATGTTGCGTAATTCGCATATCATATACGTTGGTATCTGGCTTTTCTGTTTGAGGTAAACTGATAGGCTTGTCCCAGAATTTAAATTGATCGATACCGTTTGGACTTTCTGCTACAGCAAAAAACGACTTACGGTCATTTCCTTCTACGCGGACAACAATTAAGTATTTACCTTTCCATTTAATAGCACCAGAATTGAAAGTGGCATTAAAACCAATTCTTTCTAAACCTAATGGATTGGTATCAGGATTGAGGTCGAAGCGCCAATGCAATGGAATATGTTCTCTTGTTAGAATAGGGTTTTTATACCTATTGTAGATACCATTTTTGCTAGGCAAAATTTCGTTTTTATCCAGTGTAAGCATTTTGTAATGCTCTAATTCACTCTGGATATGTGAAGGGAGTTGTGTTAAAGTTTCCATTAGTTATACACTTGAATTTCTTTATTTGTAAGAATGAGTTTGTTATTAGAGAACTCGATAAAATCTTCTGAAGATGGATGCCCTTTGAAAGGAACAAAGAAGTGGTTTTTCTTTTCCTTTTTCTTGTTGGCATTTCGCCAGACCATTACATAAGACATCGGTTGAATCTTGTTGGCTTCTTCAAGCACAGGTAGTAGTGTTTTTGAAAACCATTGGTAGTCTCTTACTGTTTCCAATCCTGTTTCTGAAAAAGCATAAAGCATCTTTTTCTTTGCCGCTAAAGTAGCTACAACATTAAGTTTCTGTTGAGCAAGCTGAATTCTACTTTCTTCTTTGAAATCATAGTAATTATCGATGCCTAAAATATCTACATAATCATCACCCGGATAACGTTGTAGGTATTCCTTTTCATTGGTAAAGTTTCGATCAGGAGAGAAGCATATGATAACGTTATCTACCTTTTTTCTGGTTCTTAAATAGTCAACAGTATATCTAAAAAGTGCGATATACTCGTCGTCAGTACAATTACCCATTCCCCACCAGAACCATTCTCCGTTCATTTCATGCCAAGGGCGGAGGATCACAGGTATATGATGACCATTTTTATCTTTTAGGCTTAACAGGAAATTGGCTACTTTATCTAATTTTTTATTGAAGTCATTGTGGTTTTTTCCATTCGGAAGGATTTCTTTAACGGTCTGCTTATCAGAAGTATCCCAAGAGTCTCTCCCTTCTGTTGAGAAAGTATGCCAGCTGATTGTGGAAACTCCTTGGCGTTCATGTGATGAGATAATATACTCTCGAATTTTATTGAAAGGTACATTATCAAGATTCTTAAGTGAATCAATCTGACCGATATCCCAACCGTATAGGGCAGGATAATCGCCGATGACATCTTTTACATCGGAACGCCCATCTTCGCCTATCCAATTTACACCATAAGCTAAATCGTCTTGATGTCCGAAAAGAATTCCCTCATCCTTTAAGGCTTCTAATCTATCAATCAATTGGGATGCAGGAGTAGAAGAAATATTTTGTGGTGGTTTAGGATTACAAGAAACAGAGAGTATGCAAATACATACAATACTGATCCTTGAAATATAGTTTTTAATTGATGTTTTCATTGTCTCTCGATTATTAGCTATTGTACAATTAGAACCGGATGTTTTGGAGCTTTTGTTGTGTTGGATGACCATCATCTAGAGATCATCTTGCTCTTTAATAATGTCGTGATTAGAGGAAGAAATAATCATCCAATTGATCCCAATTTTAAATGCTTAACAGCTGATGTTTATGCAATACTAGAGCATCCTCTAATAAATTAGCGGTGCTTTTTATCTAAATAATGACTTAAATAGAGGGGTATTTGTGTCTATAGGGGAATTTTGTATTTCTTTCAAAAAAGGCAATTTCTAGACTGTGATGAAATTGCCTTTTTTGAAAGTTTTAGATGAATAGATTATTCATAGATGGCATCTGATTTTCCATATAATTTGTATACAAAATTATCGACCATCCAAGCTAATTTAGCGCTGGCATCTTTGTATAAATCAAACCTCATCATGATGTTCAACTTACCTACCTTAACTTGATCTGCATTTAGTGCAGCTTCTACATTATTAAAAGTTCCGGTATTAAAGCCTGATGTAGTGGAGAATGTTGTACCGTTGGTCAATGCCAAGGTTGCCCAACCACTTTCATTAAATTCATCATCAATATTCTGATCATAGTTGTAAGTTAATGATCTCTCAAAGAACTCTACATTGTTATCATTGTAACCGTACATCTCATCAAAGGCGATGGCTACTTGTCTCACATTACTATTAATATCAATAGATTTAACTAAAGCAGTAGAGGCATAATCTTGGTCAGCAGGTATTGCTGTTGGAGTCGCCGTACCTTGTGCTCCTCTATGTGTTTTCTGCACTTTTGCCACCCAATAAGGAACACTACCAAAGGCTTTGTCTCCAAATAATACATTTTGGAAACCATTGATATCACTACTGAATCTAGTACCAGTGGCATAGTCGCTGGTATCTTCAAAGTCTTCCATCACTTCTTCTATTAGTCCTGCTTCTGCAGATGAAATGATAGAGAAGACATTTTCATAGGTCATCACTTCATTGAGATTATGGTCCTTCACAAGGATACTGATATTTACAGGATACGTTCCTTCTGGAATGTTACTATCCTCAGCTACAGTAATCTCACCCGTTGTAGTATTTATAGAAATTCCTTCAAATTGATCGTCTAAGAAAGAGAATTCTAAATCAGTACCAATTTTAGTGATGTCGACATTGATAGAAGCACTCATGCCTGACCATGGAGAAAGCGTTGCTTTAGTAAGATTAGTACCTCCTTGAGTAGCACCAGTGTAAGACAAGGTTGGTCTTTCACCTACAGTGATACTCATTACTTCTTCAAAAATCTTATCACCAAGAGGGGTGTGTACTGTTACTGTTAATACATGCTCTTGTGATGGTGTATTGAAATTGATTTTAGAAATCACACCAGTTTGTTGGTCGATAGTTAGACCTTCAATAGCTTCACCGTTTGTTCCTGTCATGCTGTAGGTAAAATCAGCAATATCAAGGTTTTCTTCTGTAGAGATCGTTGGTGATGATAATTCACCAATGAAGTTGAAATCTACATCTTTAGATGTATAAGAAAGATCAATATCCAATGGAAGGACCTGAGCAGAGTAGATATTTTCAAAACGTTTTACACCATTGTCAGTAGTCATCACTACTTCAAAAGTATATTCTCCTGCAGGAGTATCATTATTCTCTTTGATAATCTGTCCTTTTTCATCGATAGAAATGCCGGCTACTTCAGGGAATAATTCAAAACCCTCTATGGTCAATTCTTCCAAGTCAGTTATAGTAGGCGTGGCCATTACTCCTTGATGTGTATATGAAAAAGTAGTAGGTTGCTCTTCATAGCTGATGCTAAAAGGCAGATTGACAATTTTCATGATAGCAGCACTGTCATGTGTCATTAATCCTCCAGAATAGTATACATTAATCCCAAAATAAT
Source organism: Flammeovirga sp. SubArs3 (assembly GCF_947387565.1). Taxonomy (NCBI): domain Bacteria; kingdom Pseudomonadati; phylum Bacteroidota; class Cytophagia; order Cytophagales; family Flammeovirgaceae; genus Flammeovirga; species Flammeovirga sp. SubArs3. The sequence continues at coordinate 650,603 of NZ_CANDOA010000001.1, forward strand.
AGTCTCCAACTAAATTGATAGGAGTATCATCTGATAAGGTAATGATACCTGTAGTATTATCAATTGAAACTAATTTTGAGAAGGTTTGTAAGTTGAAATCTTCGGCATCTGTTGTAATGGTATCGATTTCAAATTTTACATTCGTTGTTCCTTCCCAAGTAGGTAATTCTGTTTGGATTGTATCCAAAAAGCCCGTTAATGTCTCACTGTATACTAAGTTAACAGGAGGGTTCATTACATTATCTTCAAGGTGTCCTGGCATTTGTTCTTCCTCACATCCAAAAGTAAAGAATGCCAAAACTAAAACTAGCACTTGATTATATATATTTTTTCTCATGTTGTTCGTCTTTAATAATAGATTAAATAGCACCATATCCTTCATTTTGATCGGTAGTAGAGATACCTTGATTACTATTAATTTCCACTGATGGAATTGGTAATCTCATTGCTCTAGCATTGTCTGGGTATTCTTGATCTAACTCAAGGTTTCCTCTTTCACTATTTCTGAAGGCATTGTGAGGGTCAATCACATGAGACTTGAAGAATTGATAACCTCTTCTTCTTGAATCCATCCAATCTTGTCCTTCACCAAGAAGTTCAACTCTTCTTTGGATGTATAATTTCTCTCTCATCTCATCTTTTGACATCAATCCCCAATCGGCAGGTTCTGCAGAGGTGTTATTACTATTTCTTGCTCTTTCAAGTACTTGGTTTACATGAAGTAAAGCATCTCCAGTTAAGTTTCTTTCATTCTGAATTTCTGCCAACATCAAAAGTAAATCTGCATAGCGGAAAACCACCCAGTTTTTATTGCTTGTGATTGTTGTAGATGTCTGATTTTTCTCCATGAATTTCAATAGAGGAGTAAAACCGTTGGTCTTACTTGTTCTATTATTTGCAATCGGATAGCAGTTCGTCGGATTAGGGTTTTCAATGACAATCCCACCTTGATTTTTGTATCCATAATATGAAGTCACAAAAGTTGAAGTTAACCTAGGATCCTCTAATGATTCAGCTTCGATAGTATTATACACTTCAGGATTGGTGAGTACCCTACCTACATTACTAAATGCTTTTGTATAATTCTTTGGAGTATAGAAGTAGGTGAAAGACTTGGCAACAGTAGTGTTATTGAATTGTAACTCAAAAATAGATTCAGATGAATTATTTCCAGTCTGTTCATGCCATAGGTCTTCAAAGTTAGGCACTAAAGAATATTGATCTTTAACGACAATTGCTTCTTCGTAAGCCATCGCCCAATAATCCTCTCCACTATCTGTATATCCAGCAATAACTAAAGCAGTATCGTTAGAAGCTGCAGCAGATGCGATGTACATATATACTTTTGATAGGAGGAAGTTGGCAGCATAACTTTTAGGGTAACCCGGTGTTTGATCTTCGGTTGCTATTAGCTCTTTTGCTGCATTTAAGTCTTCAATAATCTGATCGAAGATGATATTCTTCTCCGTTCTTCCTGTATGAACAGTTTCCTCCGTCGTTGGACTCACTTTTAAAGGAACTTCACCCCAAACTTGTACTAAATTGAAGTATGATAAAGCGCGTACAAAATATGCCTGACCTAAGTAGTTTCTAGTACTTTCTGGCATTAACTCAACATTATTTGTATAGTTTTTATTGATGTTGAAGATAAAATCATTCGCACTATTTATCGTTTGATAAGTACTTTGCCAGATACTAGTTACATAGTCGGTATCAGGTGTAGGGTTTAAAGAAGCAATGGTCGAGTTATCATTGTTTCTCCCCGAATAGAACAAACCAGCATGTAGGTTTAAACCTTGCATTTGAATGGCATAGGCATGATATCCAATCATTGTTCCGTACATGCCATTTAGTGCAGCAAATTGACCTGAAGGAGTGCTATATGTTGATTCAGTATCTAAAAATGGTGGACGGTCATTTTTAGTACAGCTAATGTTTAAAGCTATAAGAATCGATAATGCTATTTTATATATATTCAATTTCTTCATTAGTTCACTGATTAGAATGTCACATTAATACCCATCAAGTAAGATCTAAGGTTAGCATAAGCTCCCCAATCTGTTCCCATAATAGTTCCGTCATAAACAAACGAAGTAACTTCAGGGTCATAACCAGAATAATCTGTAATTGTAATAGGGTTCTTAACTGTACAATAGAAACTAAATGCACCAATGTTTTTCCATTTTTCAGTAGGGATATCTACTGTTAATGTAACGTTTGATAATCTTAAATAACTACCATCTTCAATAAGTCTGTCAGTCATATGATTATGCATTGAATTTGCGTATCCGTAGCCCACTCTTGGAACATCTGTAGTTGTATTTTGAGGTGTCCAGGCATTGTAATAAACATCTGATCTAACATTCCAGTTACCGTTTACAGGAGAAGGATTTCCTGTCCAAACTAAGTCTGCATTCATGATGTCATTACCATAGATGCCATTCCATAACATACTTAAGCGAAGAATTTTATATCTAAACTCTGCATTAAAAGTATACATGAATTCAGGGTTAGGATCACCGATAATGGTTTTATCTTCTGGAGAGATAACACCATCTCCGTTTTGATCAACAAAGATGACATCTCCTGCTTGATTTGGCGTTTCGTTGAAGGATGGACCTTGAGCAGCTTCTTCTGGAGTAGCATAAATTCCATTTGTTTGATAGCCATAGAAAACACCCACAGGCATGCCTTTTATAAAGACATTGGCAGGACCATTTAAATTGGATCCGGATGAAACATCATTGCCTACATACCCTTGTACTTGTTGTGGTTGACCATTAATGTAAATCGTTTGCTCAGGTAAACCCAAGTCGCCTATTTCTGTGATATTCTTAGTGAATGATCCGCCAATATTGATACCCCAATCGTTTTTATCTACCAAAACTGCGTTTAAGTTGAGCTCAATACCTCTGTTGTACATTTCACCACGATTGATGTAATAATTATTAAAACCAGTGGTAGGAGGAGCTTGTATTCTTTGTAGAAGATCGATGGTGTGTTTTGAATAAACATCTACGGTACCAGTTAGTCTAGATTTCATAAATCCAAAGTCTAAACCAATATTGTATTGATCTGTAGTTTCCCAAGTAAGGTTAGGGTTGGCGAGGTTTGCAGGAACTAATCCAACTTGATTACCATTGTTGGCATCCGGATACATATTGTCTGTATAGTTTACTAACGTTTGGTAAGGTTGAATAGCTTGGTTACCTGTACGTCCCCATCCCGCTCTCAACTTAAGATCAGACAAAGTATTGGAAGTTTTTAGGAAGTTTTCTTCAGAAATATACCAAGCGACTGATGTCGAAGGGAAGTAACCCCATTGTTGACCATCACCAAACTTAGAAGATTTATCAGCTCTGAAGTTGGCGGTAACTACATACTTATTATTGAAGGTGTAATTTACTCTACCTAAATAGGAGAAAATAGATTCAGCAAAAGTCAGTGTGCTTTCTGGTGATAGAATATCTTGTCCGTATTGAGGAGCTTCACCTCTAAAACTGTGATCAATAAAGTTACCTACAGCATAAGTAGTACTTGCTTTATTGATGTAATCATAGGTAGCAACTGCCGTAACACCAAATCTATGTTTTTTACTGAATGTTCTATTGAAATTTAATATTCCATCTACATTGTATGAGCTTCTTGTTTGGTCGATTGTATTTAAGTAGCCGTTTTGTTGGTTTCCTTGGAAAGTTCCTGGACCAAACCATATACTTCTATTTTGTGTTCTAATATCAGCACCTGCTCTTACGGTTGCTTTTAATCCTTTAATGATTTTATATTGTAGGTTAGCACCAATAATAGTTCTGAATTGCTTAGTAAGGTCGTCGTTGTTGTTTACAAAATCCCATGGTGTTAATTCGGCGGCGGCATCATCTCCAGAACCATCGATATCCATACCTGTAAGTGGAGATTTACCCACTAGTTGGTTCACTAAAGAACGATTACCTCCGGCTTTTTCACCGGTTTGAGCGTAAGAACCTTCAAGGTAATAAAGGGTAGTCTTTGTCTCAAAACGAAGCTTTTTGGAAATTTGCTGTCCTAAGTTAATTCTTAAGTCACCACTTTGAGAGTAAGAGTTGGGAATAACACCTTGTTTATTATTGTACCCCATTGATACGTAGTAGTCTGTTTTTCCAGTACCACCACTCATTGATGCACCTGTACTGTATGAAACAGCAGTTCTGTAAATTTCATCTTGCCAATTGTGTTGCTGTAATAAACGGCCACTAGCCAAATCGTAAACTTCTCTAGTTTCAGGGTTTAATTGGTAAGAAGGTATTTGGTTATTTGAGATGGCAAAATCATTCATAAACTGAGCATATTCATAACCATCTAATACATCAATTGTTTTTGAAGGTTCAGAGATTGAAGTATTGGCGAAGAAGTTGATTTTAGCTTCCCCTTTCTTTCCTTTTTTAGTCGTTATCAAGACAACTCCATTTGCACCTCTTGAGCCATAAATTGCAGTAGCGGAGGCATCTTTTAATACTTCAATGCTTTCTATATCCTTTGGATTGATACCTGCTAGCCCATTCTGAGCTGTAGGTGCGGAGTTACCGCCTTGAACATTAGCAGGGGTTTCTCCCGCTGAACTGATAATAATGCCATCCACAACATATAGTGGTTCATTGTTTCCTCGAAGTGAATTAACACCTCTAATTTTTACTGACACTGCTCCCCCTTGAGCACCATCGTTTCCGACTACTTGAACGCCGGATACTCTACCTTGGAGCATCTGATCTACATCATTGTACTGTCTTACAATGTTTTCATCTTCATCTACTTGGCTAACGGACCCGGTTAAGTCTCTTCTTTGTACTGTACCATAACCAACGACTACAATATCATCTAAAAGTTCTGCAGCAGTAGTCAATGTAAAAGTATGGTTGTTTTCGCCATTGTATGTCCACTGTACTGTTTCCATACCTAAATAAGTTACTACTAAAGTTTGACCTTTTGTTACTTTAATAGAGAACTCACCATTCATGTCTGTTACTGTACCATTGGTCGTACCTTTAATAATTACTGATGCAATTGGTAAAGGTTCATGGTCTTCGTCACTCATCACAATTCCTTTTAGAATAGTTTCTTCTTGGGCGTAAGATTCTGAGGAGATTGTTTGAAGCAGAAAAAAGAGTATCCCGAAGAGGAGGGATAACGGATAAAAAGTAATTTCTCTCATATTCAAATCATATTAAAAAGTTAGTAGACCATTCTCCTGAAGGGTCATTTACAAATTAAATGTTACCCAAATCTAGGAGGATGATGAGGGTTGAGAAGGGGGGTATTGTTGCAAAAAAGAGGCTAAAACAGGTTTTTTAGTACTAAAATCGCATATACAAGGGTTAAAAGTACCTTTTATATAATTTCCTGATTTTCTCGCTTTTTAATAACCACCCTGAAATAAATATGTGGATTGTATCCTGTTTATCCGGATACAATCCACATCATAATTATTTTGTAGGAGTTTCGTAAACTCTCTTTATTCTAACATCAGTTTTTCGCATCATTTCTTCAGGAGTATCTTCGTTGTATTCCTTTTGTAATGCGGTTAACCTTTCTTTTAACTGAGCAGTGATTTCTTCGTAACCTTCTTTTCCATAAAGGTTTGTCAATTCGTTAGGGTCTTTTTCTAAGTCAAATAATTCCCAATTGTTTTGAAGCTCACCTTTCTTCTTTTCTGGATTGTAGTAGAAGTTGATCAGTTTATATTTTTCAGTTCTGACTCCATAGTGGGGTTGAACATGATGCCACCAAGGGAATTCATAATAGTGATAGTACACAGCATCTCTCCAATCATTTACAGGTTCACCTTCTAGAATTGGTTTGATGGATTTTCCTTGAATATCCTTTGGAATTTCAGCACCAGCATAGGCCAATAGAGTAGGGGCAACATCAATATTCATTGATAACTTTTGTGATACAGAACCAGGTTGAATATGGTTTGGATATCTAACGATGAAGGGCATTCTTAACGACTCTTCGTACATCATCCTTTTATCGAACCATCCATGTTCCCCTAAATAGAAACCTTGGTCTGATGAATAGATCACAATGGTATTTTCTGCAAGACCATTGTCATCCAGATATTTAAGTAATTCACCAATGTAATGATCAACTCCCTTAACACATCTTAGGTAGTCTTTAATATAACGTTGGTATTTCCATTTTTTTAGTTGTTGGCCTTCCATCTTTACTTCATTATTTGGAGCCCATACTACATCGTTATTATTACCTTCTGAATACCATTTCTTTAATTCTGCTTTTGTCAAGTTCTCAGGGTTTTCTGGATGCACCTTCAAATCTTGTCTATTTAGATTACGTTCAATGGTTTGCCAAGTATCTGCGGCAGCTAATCTCCCTTCGTAAGTATCATTGAAAGTGGCAGGTTCAGCAATTTCTATGTCCTTAAATAGATCAGCAAATTCAGGGTCTGGTTCCCAAGGTCTATGTGGTGCCTTAAACTGATACATCAGCATAAAAGGCTTTTTCTTGTCTCTCTTTTGGTCTAACCAAGCATGGGCATCTTCCCAAACTTGTCTTGAAGAGTGAAATCTTTCTTCCTTCAACGTATCTGTTCCATTTTCTAAAAAAACAGTATTAAAATAAGTGCCTTGTCCGCCATGATTGATCATCACTTTAGAATAATCAAATCCGGTAGGAGCTGTACCCAAGTGCCATTTACCCACTACTGCTGTCTGGTAACCTTCCTTCTGCAAAAGCTTTGGAAAGGTTTGTTGACTTCCATCAAAATCACCACCGCTTTCATTCTTATAAAACCCATTAACATGAGAGAACTTTCCGGTAAGAATAGCCGCTCTTGAAGGTCCACAAATAGCATTAGTACAAAAAGTATTGTTCATGATCATTCCCTCTTTGGCCAATCGGTCAATGTTTGGGGTAAGATCAGGGAATTGTTTAGCCAAAACTCCATTCTGATAGGCACTAATCGCTTTTGTAGAATGGTCATCACTGAAAATATATATAATATTAGGACGTTCCTGAGTAGTCTCCTGTTTTGAGGTTATCTTGGAGCAACTACCTAAGAATATCAAGCTTAGTAATAGGAAGTGGTCTGAAATTTTCATCTTAAAAAAATAATAAAACAATATAATAAAAAATTGACTTTTTCTTGATATAAAAACTAACCGATAGTACATTTTATATACAAAAAAATATGTTTGCTGAATAGTTGCATTCCTAATGAAGTAAACGATATCATTGATCTGAATATTATTTACAACAGAAAGCTGAAACTATTTTTTGATGGCTTTTCCATAATGCATTACATCCTGATCGGTTACTTTGTAAAAGTATATGCCTGAAGGTAAAGTACTAGGAATAAATAAAGTAATTTCTTGCTGCTGTAAAGTACAGTCTTTTTGATATACAATCTTTCCGTGGTTATCCAATAATGTAAATTCAACATATGTTGATCGAAGGCCTCTAACAGAAATTCTATTTTCAAATGGATTAGGATATAATTTGATCTCTTGTTTGATGTTAGGAGCAGTAGATGTTACATCATTATCAGTTTTGACTTCTTCTCCAATTTCAATGTAATCGATCTTAATATTGTCACTTTCAGCCAAAAGATTAACAATATTTTCTGTCTTTTTTAATTGAATAGAAATAGGTACTTCTGTCCAAATATTTGTAGGAGATAAAGTAACGGTTTCCATAAAATTCTGATTCGAAAAAATGGAAAGATATTGATTCTCTTCTGAAGTATTCATGTAACTAATGTTAGCATGGAATGTTGCCTCTTTAGGCATCACAATACTATTCCATTCTAATAGGTCATCTGTTTGTAATAATGAGAACAAGCCTTCACTGGCTTCATCATCTACTTCAGTGGGGATATTTAAATCTAATTCAGCCTCATATCTGTTCTCCATCTTATTTGGGTTTTTATAGATGTCAACAAGATCTTCATTAAACACTGTAAGAAGAGAATTATAGAAATTGATAAAGTCATCCGTGTATTTGTCATTATTGATAGGAACCCAATACGACGTTTCAGATCTATTGGCCCAAGTAAGGGCATACGTAATTTGAGAAGCAACCTCATCTTGCATCAAGTTATTGATGATATTCTCTGTATACCATTTTGTGTTGTCGCTGTTGAAAATACCCTCAGAGTAGCCAAATTCTGTAAGTGCAGGAATTTTATAATGGGTATTCGCAAAATTGACGGTTCTTTTTACAGCTTCTAAAAAATTGTCAGGATAATCTGCAGTTTTGCCATACATATCTGTACCAATAATGTCCACATAATCATCCCCAGGGTATCGATTATCGAACTCACCTTTAGATGGAGAGTAGGCAAACAAAAGATGATGAATTCCTTTTGTTTCTTTTAAATAGTCGACAGTTAACTTCCATAATTCTACATATTCTTCGGGAGTACAAGTATCAGCTCCCCACCAGAACCACCCACCATTATTTTCATGCAAAGGTCTGAAAATAATAGGGGCATCAATTATCTTAAAAATGGAAGCCACACTATCTAAATGACTAATATATGTGTTATAAGCAGTGCCTCTGTTTAAAATTTCTTGAACAGGATTACCTGTAAGATCATAAGTTGTTCCCTCTGTAGCCATATTCATTGCATGCCAGCTAACTGTAATGATACCCCCGCGTTGATATGCTAGGTGGGCTGCAGTGATAAAATCATCATATTTTCTGAAATGCCCTCCCAAATCATAACCGTAAACACCAGGGAAATCTCCCACCAAAGCCTTTACATCAGATTTTTCAGAGGAACCGTCATCACTCCATGATGCATCACTCGCTCCTAACATTTCTGTAAAATGATGTCCGAAAATCACTCGTTGGTTTCTGTATTCTAAAAGATTTTGATATAAGTATTTAGTCTCATTAGATGCATTTTCATCAATAGGTTCGTAAGTCGTATTGATAGGCTCAGAAGATTCTTCAAAAGTAAAAGTTAAGCTATTAAGCGTTAGCATTTCTTCTAATTTTGATTGACTACTAATTTCCAGGAGCAGACTTTCATCTTGTGGAAGTATAATAGAAGTACTTCCATTGTTTTGATTGGTTGATAGGGTCAGTTGATAATTGTTATTTCCAAACTTAACATCAAAATCTACAGTTTGATTTATACCGCTTTTTGTGTTGAGTTGTAGTAAATACTTCCCGCTACTTTTAACATTGAGTTTATAGATAAGCTTCACATCTTGATCGGCTTCTAGGTCTAAAGAATGGGAGTTGTTTATTATACCAGTACCATCATAAACAAGGTAAGCAGGAACTTCATCCATCGTTTCTGATGCTCCAATGTATACTTCTTTTCTTATAAACGAGTGAGGTGCTGAGATTATACCTTCAAACCAGAGTTCTAAGTCTTGCATCATTTCCGAAACAAGCTCTGGGTGTTCTGAAGCAATATTTTCTCTTTCCAATAAGTCATTCTTACAATCAATCAATACGACATTATCGATAGCTATTGGGGCGTTATCTTCAGTACTTGGATTAAGCATTAATTTATAATCATCTCTGATTAATGCTAACTTTTGATCTTCAAAGAGATATTCATCCTTCTCGTTTTCTTTATAAGGAGCAAATTGATTTTCTTCCTCCCTAACAGGGTACCATTGTGCCAAAACGATAGGATGACTTTCTAATTCTTCTTCTTTACCATCCAACGCCAATTTAAAACTACGTCCATTGATAGCAGGGTTTTCTATTGGATTTTCGGTATTTGTTAGCTCTAATACAGTAGGAAAAATATCATTGATAGAACACATTTTCTCAATATGTTGAGGAGTATATTTCCCTTTACATTTAACGTACAGCGGAGATTTGATACCATTCTTCCAGTTTTTAGATTTGGAACCAATAAATTGGTGGTTGTTTCTTAAATCCCATTCCGCATCACTTTCACCTTTTCTGATAGGTCCATTGTCAGACATAAAAAAGACGATAGTATTTTCTGAAAAATCCGAATTGTCAATATAATCGAGTAATCGCCCAATTTGCTCATCGGCATATTCCTGCATAGCTAATAACGTAGCAAAATCTTCTGTTTCAACTTGGTTTCTGTATTTAGCGATATATTCTTCAGGTGCTTCCCAATCACCATGTACACTTAAGGAAGAAACATAAGCCAAGAAAGGTTGATCACTCTTCGCTTCCATAAAATCAATAGCCATATCTACAATTTGAGCATCAGACCATTTGTCTTCATAAGATACTTTTTCTCCATTTAGGTAGCCATTGCTTGGGTAGTGATGATACAATTTAGCATAAAATGCTTCATCAAACCCTCTTTGCCAAGGCCAGTACCCTTCAGATTTCCCTGAATGCCACTTTCCCCACATGCCAGTAGCATATCCATTTTGTTGGAGTACTTCCGCAAAAGTTACTTCATCTTTATGAAGATAATCGTTACCTCCATGCATCCCTGTTACTCCTGTTCTCCAAAAGTCTCTACCAGTAAGTAGACTAGCCCTAGTAGGGGAACAGACATTGGGTACATAAAAGTTATCGAATTGAATAGACGATTCTGCCAAACGATCAATGTTTGGTGTTTGCGAAATCGTATTTCCATTAATTGAAAAATCATCAAACCCAATATCATCCATTTGAATGATAACAATATTAGGAGAGTTGACTGTTTCTGTTGGAAGTTCAGATGCTCTGATAATAGTACTAGTTAGTAAAATTAAAAAGCATGATAAAATAGTAATATTCATTTTCTTTTTCATGTGGGTAAAGTTAGATCGAACCGTCCTGACCTTAGGGGGAGTTTTGTAGAAAATAGAAGTGACAATCGCACCATTTGTACTAAAACACAAGATTTTCTAGTATTTGATAGCATTGCTTTAGTGCTTTTCTATTCGAATTGGTGACTTTTTAAGAATTGGTTTTCATCTCATTTTTGATGCGATTGATTGTACTTCTTTCTATAGTATTTTGGCGTCAATCTTCTCTTCATTTAAAGTCAATAAGACTACGTTTTAATGGGTTATTGATGCTTTGATACACATTTCCCCTTGTTTTGAAAAAATCTTCCCCCCAATGTATTGCTATGCTTTTCTAATATTGTGATAAGGATTTTTTAAAGGAAATGAATACTAGGCGAATGATGAAAATTTTTACTTATATCTTCTCGTTGTTTTTAATAGCGAGTTGTACATCGATCAAAAAAGACAATACTGCTCAAGGAACTAAACCCAATGTCATAATGATTTATGTCGATGACATGGAGCTGAATCAGATGAGTGCATTTGGTTGTGATATGCCTACTCCCAATATGGATAGGATTGTGCATACAGGAGCAAAATTGAATTATAATTATGTATCAGCACCTGTATGTACTCCATCTAGATACGGTCAGTTAACAGGACGATATGCGTCAAGATGTAAGAGTTATTTAAAAGAGTTTCCCACTGATGATCCGATATTTATTCGCTGGAATGGAGACCTTGAATTGGAAGGTTCTGAAAAAACAATTGCTCATTTATTAAAAGAGAATGGCTATGCCACTGGTTTTGTAGGGAAGTGGCACAATGGACAGCCGACAACAGAAGAACGTTACGAAGACATGAATTTGCATGCTGATTACAATACCCCTAAGGTCCAACAACATTTGAAAGAGTTGTATGCTAGGCAAGTCGATTATATCAAAAAAGCGGCAGGGTTTGAAGATGTAATGAATGTGTATGGTAATAATCTCCACGCATTGGCCTTACCTAAAAATGTTCAGGAGCATAACCAAGAATGGATTACTCAGGGCGGTTTAGAATTTATCGAAGAACATAAAGATGAACCATTTTTCTTATCGTTCAATACAACAATACCACATGTTCCAAGTCCTTACCATTCTATGGAGGCAGATTCTAGGATTACACCAAATGGCTTATTAAATGCTCCAATCGATGGAAAATACATGCCTTTAAGAAAAGATCTTATTGAAAGAACTTTAGCAGAAGGTTATCCGATTGATTATGCAGTGATTAAGTGGCTAGATGAAGGTGTGGGAGCATTGTATAAAAAATTGGATGAACTTGGTTTAACTGAAAATACGATCATTATTTTTGCTAGCGATCATGGTGTTACAGGAAAAATGACTTGTTATACTTCTGCAGCAAAAGTGCCTGCAGCCATCTCATGGCCTGCAAAAATTAAAGGAGGAAAGGAAGTGAATGAATTAACGTCACAAATTGATTTTGTACCCACGATACTTTCAGCATTAAATATTTCCATTCCTAAAGGATATCATGTAGATGGTATTAATCTTTTGCCTACTTTAGTAGATGGAGATACATTATCTAGAAAATTTATCTATTCTGAAGTAGTGTATCAAAGAGCAATAATTACCAAAGACTACGAATATTTAGCCACTAGATTCCCTAAAGAGATTCAAGCTAAAGTGACAACAAAAAATAGAAATGAATTTACCATTGAAGGTAAGCAGGAAGAGGATAGGTATGGTGCTCAAGCAATGTTCCCTGGATATTATGATGATGATCAGTTGTATGATCTGAATAATGATCCAAAGGAGCAAATAAATTTAGCTTCACAGTCAGAGTATCAATCAAAAATGAAAGAATTAAAGGGATATATGAAACAAGTGATTACAACTTTCCCCCATACTTTCGGTGAATTTGGAAAACAACCTAATTAGTATGAAAACAATGAAATTAACTAAGATTTTTTGTCTACTCGTATTAAGTATAAGTTCTTCTGTTTTGGCTCAAAAACAAGAAAAAAAGAACATTCTATTTATTATCGTAGACGATCTTCGCCCCGAATTAAACTGTTATGGGAATGACTATATGGTTACTCCTAACATTGATAAATTAGCTGAAGGTGGTGTTTTATTTGAAAACGCATACGTCAACCAAGCAGTTTGTTCTGCATCGAGAGCAAGCTTCTTAACAGGAGTAAGACCTGATGTTACAGGTGTAGATTATCCTTACAGCAAGTACTTTGTTGAAGAGTTTCTATCAACTCATAAAACGATCTCTAGCTATTTTTACAGTAAAGGGTATTATACACGAAATATTGGCAAAGTACATCATGGTAAGTATGATCGACCTCTTACTGAAAAGAGATTCAGTAGTAAGTTGAATAAGTATGCTGATCCTGAAAACGCAAGTTTTAAAAAGAATCAAAAGACAAAGAGTAAATTAAAAGGGCCTGCTGTGGAAGCCATTGATGTAGAAGATGAAAACTATCAAGATGGTGAAGCTGTTGTTGAAGCAATGGCTACTTTAGATCGAGCAACGACTTCAGGTAAACCTTTCTGTATTTCTGTAGGGTTCTACAAACCTCATCTACCTTTTAATGCACCGAAGAAGTATTGGGATTTGTACGAAAGAGAAGCTATCCCGTTAGCTCCAAATCGTTCACTTCCAGAAAATACACCAGAGGAATTAAAAGAATTAACGACAACACATTATTCTCTTAGTAAATATGTTGGAGAGAAATATCAAGAAGGTGTGATGTATTCTGATGCTCGATCTAAAGAGTTACGACATGGTTATTTTGCATGTGTAAGTTTTATTGATGCACAGATTGGTAAACTTTACAAGAAGTTGGAGGAACTGGACGTTCTAAATAATACAACTATAGTCTTAATTGGTGATCATGGATGGCATTTGGGAGATCAAGGCATGTGGGGGAAAACAACAAACTTTGAGAATGCAACAAGAATTCCAATGATCATCATGGATCCAAATCTTAAGAAAACAGGTGTAAAAACGAAGGCATTGGTAGAGGCAGTCGATATTTACCCAACGCTAATTGATTTAAGTGGTGTTGAAGAAGAAATTCCAACATATTTAGAAGGAACCTCTATGAAACCAGTGTTAGACAACCCCAAAAAACAATGGAAGAAAGCAGTGTTTAGTCAATTCCCTAGGGGAACTTTAGCAAGCATTGAGGGGTATTCTATTCGAACGGATCAGTTTAGATATACTGAATGGTGGGACAATGAAAATAAAAAATTTATTGGTGCAGAATTGTACGATCATAAGATAAGAGATATTGAAGATCGAAATGTTGTAGCAGATAATAAATACACAAAGAATGTGGAAGAGCTTTCAATAGCTTTAAAAAAGGGATGGAAAGCAGCATTACCAAAAGGAGTAGTAAATACCTCAGATAATCCTTTGGCACCAAGATCTGTACCAGTGGGTAGTGAGTCTAAAGGTAGGTTAAAACAATGGGAGAAATATATCAAAAAGAAAGAAGCGAAGGGTGAGGAGCCAATATATTATCTCAAACCTTCGATTTACGAAAACCAAAAAGCACAATAACAATGAAAAATATTAATATAAATTTCTGGATGTTACTTTTTACATTTCTCTTAGGAGGAATATTAATGGCACATCCAAAAAAGAAAAAGAAGAAAACAGATAAACCTAATATTCTTATCATTCAGATGGATGATATGGGTTTTGATGATCTTTCAGGTAATGGAAATACGGTATCGAAAACACCAAACATAGATCAACTGGCAAAGACTTCTGTAAAGTTCAATAATTTCTATGTGGCCAATGTATGTGCTCCGACAAGAGCAAGTTTATTGACAGGCAGGGATTTTTGGAGAACAGGAGTAACCGGTATGCATGGAGGAAACGATTATTTAAGTCTTAAAGAAACAACTTTTGCAGAACTACTAAGAGATAACGGCTACAAAACAGGTATGTGGGGAAAATGGCATTCTGGAAAAGCGGAAGGATATTGGCCTTGGCAGAGAGGTTTCGATGAGGCTTACTATTCAAAGTTATACAACCATTTCCCTAGCCACGGTTATTTAAATGGTAAAGGAGTGAAATTCGAAAAATGGTCTGATGAACAAATAGTAGATATGGCCATCGAATTTATGGAGGAGAATAAAGAACAACCTTTCCTTGCTTATGTGTCTTCTTTGAGTACACATGGACATTGGGCTGCACCCGATCAGCTTGTTCAGAAATACATGAAAGAGGGTAGGACAAAGAAGTTCGCTACGCTACTTGCCATGCAGGAATTTGCCGACCAACAAATAGGAAGACTATTAAAGTACTTGGAAACTTCTGGTTTGGATAAAGAGACAATTGTGTTTTTTATGTCAGACAATGGACCAATTCGTCATGGTGAATCCGATGAAGAATGGGCACTGAGAAATAATCACGAGTACCTTGGAAACAAAGCTAGGAACTGGAAAAATGGTATAAAATCCCCCCTTTACGTAAAATATAAGGGGGTATATGAACCAGAGAGTGTAGATTTGATGTGTTCAATTACTGATATCTATCCAACTTTATTAGCTTTAACAAACACTGAGTTACCAAAAGATAATCTTCCAATTGATGGTAGAAATATTGAAGGATGTTTTATTGGAGAAGAAAAGAAAGTGGCTCCCAAAGAAGTAGTTTTTGCTAATTGGTATCCTGAGAGAGAGAACAAAAATCAGTTTGCTCCCTATTCAAAAGGAGAAAAGAATAGTTATGTTTTTGAGGACCAAAGGTTGACAATGATTTCTGATGATTTCAAACTAATTATGAATCCAGTGAAGGTGAAAAACTCTCCAGAGCCTGTCAATAATATGGTATTGATTGATCATAAAAATGACCTTTTAGAGAGAACGAATATTATAAGTGATTATCCAGAAATCGCAGCTTCAATGAAGGAAAGTTTAGAAGAATGGTTTAACTCAGTATTGGATGAAAAAGATTCTTTCGAGGAGAAACTTGGGTTTGTTGGGTATCCTAATTCTAAAAAGAAAAAGACAAAGGTTTTTGCCGTTTTAACAACCAAGACAATAGGTTTTGAAAACCAAGCACATGCAGTAAAATTCCCAAAGAATGGTAACGGAGAATTGAGTTATGATGTAATGGTTGATAAAGCAGGTGAATATACACTTACGTTATCTGTGAATAGAAAGAAAGTGGATAAAGCATTTGTTTTTATTCTTACTTTAGATAATAAAGAGTATAAATTTCAATTTGAGGAGAATCAAAAATCCGCCAAAAACAAGCTGATTCTAAAAAAAGGAAAACAGCATTTTAAGATAGTGATGAATGAGGATTCTGAGGATCTTAAGAAAATAGTATTTACAGATATGATGTTTGAACTTAATAAAGCAATATAGATGATGACTAATTTTTTGAAATTTATCTCAACACTTTTAGTAGTTGCAACATTTTTTATAACATTTAATGCAAAAGCTCAGGTTGACAAAAAAGCAACTGCTGAGACAAAGAACCTATACAAAAACTTAAAGGTTTTAAAAGATAATAGATTTATGTTTGGTCATCATTTTACAGAATTGTCAGGTTGTTATCCTGAACAATGGGTGGACCATAAAGATGTTAAGAATAAATCGGATGTGTACTCAGGGTTAGGTACTTACCCCATGTTGTTTAGTTATGATTTTGGAGACAAAAACTTTCATAAGTATGAAGAAAGAATCAAAAAGGCTTATCAAAGAGGGGGAGTGATTACTGTAAGTTGGCATACAAGCAACCCAGTTACAGGAGGTAAATCTTATGACTTGAAGGGAAGTCCTGTTAAAGAAATTATGCCAGGTGGTAAGGCCAACAAGCAGTATAAAAAATGGTTGGATGAAATCGTATTATTTGCTCATAATGTAGCGGTACCTATCATTTTTAGACCTTTACATGAAAATACTGGAGATTGGTTCTGGTGGGGATCAAGTTCATGTACTCCAGAAGAATACAAAGCAGCTTGGAGATATACTGTCGATTATCTTAAGAAGAAAAAAGTACACAACTTCCTATATGCTTATTCTCCATCAAAAGGCGAGTACGATGAACGTTACCCTGGTGATGAGTATGTTGATATTTGTGGTACTGATTTCTATGGGGAGACGAATGAGTTTCCTGATGATTTTATTGCTGCAATTCGTAAAACAGTAGAGTTTGCCAACGAACATAATAAAATTGCTGCTCTTACAGAATTTGGCTTTAGAAAGGGAATTCAGAGATGTGATAACCCGAAATATTATACAGACATGATATTAAAGCCAATCATAAATGATCCTGTGGCTTCACAAATCACATTTGCTCTTACATGGAGAAACAACTCCATCACAAAAGGATATTGGGTTCCCATTAAAGGGGATATCTTTTTTGAAAACTTTGTAGAATTTTACAATCACCCTTCTACTCTATTTATTGATGATAATATCAACCTTTATCAGAAGAAAAAAATACAGTCTAAATAAATACTTAAAGCTGAGGTACCTATTATAAATACCTTGGCTTTTTGTCTAATTTTTCACAGATCGATTATTACTTCAGCAAGAAATTAATAGGTTTCTTTATTACAAAAACACCTTTTTAATTCTTAACTTAGGTAACTAATTGTGATACTACTAGCAATCCAGCGATGAAACAACTTATATTTCTGATTCTAATTACCGTAAGCTTTCAGCTTTTTGCCGTAAAAGAAAATACATACGACCAAATTCAACAAGTAACCAATTCACCTTTTTCCACTATCAATGAAATTGTTCAGGATGAAACAGGTTTTTTGTGGGTGGCTTCATGGAAAGGATTATACCGTTATGATGGGAATAGTCTATTGTCATTTAGACAGTTGAATGATAAATTTTTAGCTTTAAAAATAAATGATCTAAAAGTAGCAAAAAACTTTCTATGGGTTTCAACAAATCATAATGGTATTTATAAGATCAATTTAGAGGATTACAGTTATGAGAACTGGAGTGAAACTAATGGCAATTTTATCACAGATTACTCATTGTCTATCACAATTGATGCACAAAATAATTTTGTTTGGGTAGGTACACAAAATTATGGTTTGGTTCGTATCAACCCCAAAAACAATCAGCAAAAAGTTTTTGACAATAGGTCTGAAAAAGACTTTTCTACTAACACTGTTACTTCGGTATTATGTTCTTCGGAGAAATTTACCTTAATAGGTACTAGAAACGGGGTGTTAATGAAAACTGACAGCTCACAACATTTTCAACGTATTTTAGAAAAGGAAATTACGGATTATGTACTATCAATTTATCAGGATCCAATAGGTCAGATTTGGGTAGGAGATAGAAAAGGAACCTATAAATTAACGAGAGTCAAAAATCGTATTGAAGTAATAAAACTCTTCGACTATTCTACTTTTCAGTTCTCCCTATCAAAAGATGCAAAGACTTTAAATCTCAGTACTGAAAATGGTTTAAAGCAGGTAGATATTTATACTCAAAATATAGCATCGTTTGCTGTTAATGGAGAAAAATTATCCATGCCTGTGACCTGTAGTTTTGAAACCAATGAAAATGCCATTTGGGTAGGTGCAAGGAGAAAAGGATTATTCCTACTTTCTAAAACGACACCATTAATTACGCAAAAGGAAAATCCTCTGAATGATTTTAATGTAGCTGTATCCCATCTTATTTCTTTAGGAGGTGATCGTATTTTTTTCCATGAGTGGTTGAAAGGTGTATTTTATGGAGATAGTGAGAAAATCATTTCCTTAAAAAATGAGATTTTGGATAATGCGTCATTAAATGCATTATACCTCGATAAGTTTAATAATATATGGTTCTCAATACGAGGAAAGAAGGGCGTTTATAGGTTTAATATTGAGCATATTGATCTTACAAACGGAACGATTGATACTATTGAATATATTCCTAACCTTATTAAAAAGAAGAGATATCAGCTGATTACTGCGATCAGTGGAGATGACAAGGGAAATGTTCTTTTTGGTACTTATACTGGTGATATTTTCAAGTATCGCTCACTACAAAAAACCTTTGATACATTGACTTTTAAAGGAGGAAGTTTTTGTAGGAATAAAGCAATCCATTCTATTCTTGTCGACAAAAATGAGATTTGGGTCGCTACTGGTGGTGCTGGTATTTTTAAAGCGGTAAATAGTTCAGGAAATGACATTACAGATCTTAAAAACTATACCGTAAAAGAAGGGATCTCAAGTAACTTCAGTGTCAACCTATATAAAAGTGAGAATAACATTCTTTGGATTGGTGCGGATGATGGGCTATCTGCTTTTGATGGTGAAAATTTTCATCAGTTCTTTAAAAATGACCATTCTTTCTATAGTATAGAATCGATTATAGAAGACAAAAAAGGGTTCTTATGGTTAGGTACTTCTCAAGGGCTTATCAGAATAAATACTTCTATAGAAGATAAAAATTATCAGATCTTCACATCAAATGATGGACTGAAAAATCATGATTATTTTGACAGAGCGGTAACCAAAGATACCCAAGGGAATTTGTATTTTGGAGGTACTCAAGGGATTGATGTATTCTTACCAGAGAAGATTGTAACAAAGCAAAATATTACGGTTCCAACGATAACAGCCGTCTATTTAGGTGGAGAAAAAGTGGCCTATCATCACAACGAATTTATCTCTGGACGTTTAAGTGATCATGCGAATATTGAGCTGCCATATGACAAAAATTCTCTGGCTTTTGATTTTTCCAACTTGGCATTGGAACACTCAGAGAATGTCTTGTATGCGTATCGATTATTGGAACATAATGAGCATTGGTCAATTCTTCCAAAAGGAGTAAACTATTTAGAATTTAATGAATTACCCTCTGGGAGTTATACGATACAAATTAAATCTACGAATGTAGAAGGCGTATGGTCTAGTAAATATTTACAACTAAATGTAATGATTGATGTTCCATTTTGGCGACATCCTATTGCATTTGTCATCTATATCTTGGTGACCATATTAGGTATCTACTTCTTTACTCAAAGGAAGTTGATAAAAGCACACCACTTACATCAATTACAATTGGATCAGTTGGAACTTCAGCAACAATCGCAATTGGATGAATTGAAAATGAAGCTATATGTGAACATATCACATGAGTTTAAAACTCCTCTTACTTTGATCCTTGGCCCACTGGCCAATATTATTCGTCAGAAAAAGGAAAATGATCCATTTTTTGAGCAACATATCTTGATGTATAACAACGCTGATCGTTTATTGAAACTGGTGAATAGAGTGATTAACCTAGGGAAATCTGACCAAACAGAAATAGATATTAATGTAGAAAAAGCCAATTTCAATGCCTTTATTCAACAGATTCAAAATGCCTTTATTTATGAAGCACAACGACGAAATATTGGTTTTGAAGTAGATAACAATATCGGTGATTTTGAATGCTTCTATGACAAAGAAATAGTGGAAGATATTATCTTCAATCTCCTATCTAATGCCTTTAAATATACACCAAGTGGAAAAAAAGTAACGGTTGAGATCGATAAAACGGGTGATCTAATCAGTATTAAAGTGATGGATCAAGGAAAGGGGATACAAGAAGATGTTATCGATAAAATTTTTGAAAGATACTACGGGGACAAAGGAAGATCGTATTCAACAGGAATTGGCTTAAACTATTCGAAAAGATTAGCTCAATTACATAAAGGTGATCTGCTTGTTCAAAACAATTTGGAAGGTGAAGGTGCAACATTTACTTTATTGATTCCTGCATTGGATATCTATCAAGAATCTGAGAAAGCCATTAAGGATTATAGTAGTAGAGATACAATCAGTATTTATGAAGAGGAGAAATTAATCTCATTAATAGAAGACATAAAAGTCAATAACGATGAGATGGATGCTCAGGAAAATATAGCTTTAGTAGTTGATGACAACCCTGATATTAGAACATTTATTAAGTCTGTACTTTCTCCAGAATTTACAGTGATTGAAGCTAACAATGGAGAAGAAGGTTTTGAAAAAGCAATTGAAACTATCCCTAACATTATCATATCAGATGTGATGATGCCTGAGATGGATGGATTCACTTTTTGTGATAAGATCAAGAAAGATGAAAGAACAGATCATATTCCTGTAATTTTAACCACTGTATTATCCGAAAATGAAGACCGATTGAAAGGGCTTAAAGTAGGAGCAGATTCATACATACCAAAACCTATCAATCCGGAACATCTACTTGTGAGAGTAGAGAAACTATTATCAACTAGAAAAAAACTGATCGAAAAATATGCTCAATATGTAGAAGTACCTAAGGGTGCTGATCAGGATGAAGATACAGTGACTGCTACTCCAGAGGTAGTTGAACATCCATTATTAAAAAAGTCTAGAGAAATTATTCTAGAAAATGTGACGAATGAAGATTATGATGTTGATGCATTTGCATCAGATCTGGGTTTTAGTAGAACACAATTGTATAGAAAATTCAAAGGAGTATCCAATTTATCAGTGAATAAGTTTATTCGTAAGATTAAGATGGAGAAAGCCGCAGAATTATTAATCGAAGGAGAGTTGAATATTAAACAAGTTACTTATGAAGTAGGTTTCAATGATCTTAAATATTTTAGAAAGTGTTTCCAAGAACAGTTTGGTGTAACACCGTCCACCTATATTAAAGAACAAAGAGGAGAAGCTCCCTTCAATTAATACTTATATACCAAAGAAATAAAAAAAACCTTCTTTAAGAAAAGAAGGTTTTTTTATGTCAAAAAGATAGTCACACAACTACATTTCTATTTATTCCTAAATTTGAAATGTATCCGTCTATAGTTAAGTGGTCACACACGCACTTAATGCCGTGATTTAAGTTGGTGATAATTTTGCCGTTGCTAGAGATAAAGAATCTTTGTGCTCTACATTTACTTTATTCAATTATTTCTCTTTAATATCTCCTTATGTAATCATTCAGATCTTATTACTTTTTTCGACAATACCATAGGTATCATCCTGTCTAGAGTTCCCTGTATGCAAACTAATAGTGCTTATCTATTAACTACTGGAATATGCGTCGTATAGAATACATTGACCATTATCTTCCAATTATATCTTCTCAAAATCGGGATGATGTATACTTGAAATATTCAACAATAGGAACCTCCAAATTAAACAACTGTGATAGAGGTGATAAATAAGCATATTAATACTACTACTGGGATTTAATCATAGTCGGATAAAAGTTTAATATTAAGATCATTTGATATAACAAAGCTACTGCATTTGACTTGGGAGCAGAGGGGAGGATAGTACAAATAAGGAGGGTGAATTGTAATAGTAATGGATTATTAAGGGAACATAGAGGGGTAATTCTGACTTTTTCGGTATCTCTTTATCTTGGTACAGCATCTATAAATGAACGCATAACATCCATCCAAAAAGATTCCACTTCCTGCGTTTGTTGGAAGTTAACATTCTTCATTAAACGATGGATAAGATCACTAAACTGCTTGGCCCAAAAAGGAGCGGTATCATTTTCTTCTATGGTAGCAATAGTCTTTTCTAATAGTGAAAGGTCTTTTTCTTTGATACTATTGAAAAGCGACAATTGTAATTCCTTTTCAAAGGATTGTTCTGTTTGTTCGTGATTCATTCTTATTATTTCTATTGAGTAGGTAAAGATATAGCATAGTATTTAGAAAGGAAACTTAGTAGAATATAACAATTATCCCAAGTAATGATCATTTATTCCTCCTATCTGAATCATTCTTCAACTTATTTTTTTGCCTAAAACGGTAAATTGAAAAAGAACTAACACCTGTATTGCTATGGAATTTGAAATGACCTTTTTGGCATTGAACCGACATAAGTTGAAATACTTCTTTATGACTTGTTTGACTGTCGGCTTTCTCGTAAGTGAGTTTTTTTATCTATTCTTTGATTTCAAAGATGATGATATCACTACGCTACTTTGGAACACACTTTTCTGCTTTTCAATCGGAGTATTCTTCTCTGTATTTATTTTCTTAGTTGTTTACTTTCAGTGGTACTATATACATCGGCTACGATTTCAACTGTTTAATATCCCTATTGTAAATGATTTGAAATCCATAGGGTTTAATTTCTTTGAGCTAAATAAAGATTCAAGCTTCTCTTTTTCTGAGATCCTGTTGAAAGGAGAATGCAATGGGTACAATATCATAGTGGAGGAAAATACCAAAGGGATTCAATTTATGATATATGCTTCTCACATCTATCCTTTAGATACAAAGGAATTGAATGCCTTCAAAACTGAGTTTAAGCATTTAAACTTAGATCTTGAATTTGCAGGAGTAACGTTTCAAATTAAGCAAATTGATTTGAAAGAATATGATGTCAATAGAATCAAAAAAGAACTTTTAGAAATAACGGATCTGCTTAAGATAAAAGGGTTTCTTCCTGTAGAAGAACTAGAGTTAGCATAAATTTATCTGTTCCTATTAAATCTATTTTCTAAAGTATTTAGGAGATTTATTATACTCTTTTTTGAAGGCTTTGGAAAAGTGATTCGCATTAGCAAAACCTGTTGCGACAGCAATATCGGTCATACTATTTTTGGGATCCAGTAACATTCTTTTGGCAAGTAAAAACCGGTGTTTCATAAGAAACTGATAAGGTGGATACCCAAAGGTAGTCTTAAAATGATTTCTTAAGGTTTGAGCACTCACACCAAATTTTCTACATAACTCTTCTGTACCTACAGGTTCTGAAATATTTTCCATTAGATAATCTCTTATTTGTAACATCAGGTAACTGTCTGAAGGATGCACTTTTTTGTATCGATTACCAGAATGCTTGAGAATTAACTCATTTATAAAATAGGTAAATAAGAGAAACGAGTGTCCATAAGTAAAACCGGCTTTACCCAATTCCTGCTGTTGTGCCTCAAAGATCTTATGAATTTGCTCCTCCATTTCGGGCGTCATCAATTCATAGTACATAATATGCTTTCTCACCAAAAATAGCTGATCAAAAATATCGATCTTCTTTCTAAGAAAAGATCTCAGTGCATCATAATCAATACGTAAGGACAAGATATGGAAGGGAGTATCTTTAGGCACTAATATATGTTGCTTAGAAAAGTTATTGAAGAGCATTAGACCATTGGCTTTATTTTGAGTTACGATCACCACTTTTTTATCGGAGTTAAACGTTAATTGTTGGTGCGTTGCTCTAAAAATAAGATAAGGATCTTCTATTTCTTCTTCCTCTACGATAATGTCAAAAGGAAGGCAAGTTTCATTGATAAGTAAATCAAACTGACCGATGTCTTTATATAAATAGGAATGTAAGTAATATTGACCTTGCTGATAATGAAACTCGGAGCCATTCCAAGAACCACCACCAAGCTTTTGAAGTAATTGCTGATAAGTTGTAGTTGAAATTTCTTTCCCACTCATCTTAAAACGAAATACATCCATAAAATTTGTGCTTTTTGACCTTTTTTATCCCATTTTTTACCTATTAAATATATAAAAAAATATTTTCTTGCAAACAATTAATATAGTTAGATATAAAACAAATAAATCAGAGGTTATGCCAATTGCTATTATAACACAGTCTATTATTTCTGCTATTTCAATACCTACAGAAGCAGATAATATCAATATACATTTACAATCGGGAGAAGTAGTGTCTATCACTAAATCGGAATGGAAGAAAGGAAAGAAGTATGCTACGGAAGACAGCTTTTTCTATATCCGAGACAAGGAGAAGTTTGAAGTGAAGAAGAGTGACATTGAATATGTACGTTACGAATCTTTAGAAACTTACGATAAGACGGCAGACTTTATGAAGGAGTATGCGGAGATTCAAGACATGAAAGAAGAGGACCTTATTTACTACAATACAAAAAGGCATAAAAAATCGAGGACCTCACAGACCTTTGCAGTAGGTGCAGCTACAATTGGTGTTGTTGCCAACCCATGGTTTATTATTGTGACCCCACTACCATGGACTCAGGCAAGAAATACGATGAAGGGAGTAGATTACGAATACTGTGTGAGAGGTAAAGAATGGAAAGAAGTAAAAGCCAATCATAAACAGAAGATCAAAGACCTGAAAGCGAAGGCAAAAGAGGAGAAAGAAATGGAAAATATAGAATTAGTGAAGTCATAATCACATCATGTATCTATGTTCGCAGTAAGTAGAAGATCCACTATTCATTTAGTTGGATCTTCTTTGTTTTTATACTCAATAACTTTTATTAGCGATTTGATAAAAATTCTCTTTCTATTTTTGTAACAGCAATACCGAATAATAAATAAAGAACTTAACTGGATATATTACCGAGCTAAAATAAAACCATATATCCATTTTTATTGAAAAATAGAGATTTTGAACATTACCCATAGGGTCCAATCATGGATGTTCGAAACCTCTTTTTATTTTGTATTTCACCTTAGATCAAAAATATTGAGTTGTTAACGATTGCTCAATAGACACGAATAAACTAAATAAATCTAATCTAACATCAATATGCAAAGCACAAAAAAGCGATTGATTACTATTATCTTAATCTTGTTTTCTAGTAGCCTAGTAGTATCCCAAAATATTGAGGAGGAAAAAGTGAAAAGGAAAGACCTTTTTAATAGAGGAATTGAAAACCGAACATTTGTTCCACAAGGACAATGGTTAGTAGGGTCAACCTTTCAGTATTCTCAGCATGATAATTCCAATTACCAATTTCTTATTATGGAAAACTGGGACAGTCGAGGTTTTAATTTCCAAGCAAGTCCGTTTTTCGCCTATTTCTTAAAAGATAACTTCGCTATTGGTGGCCGTTTCACTTACAAAAGAAGCGGAATGGATATGGACCAAATGGATATCATTTTAGACGATGATCTTTCATTTTCAATTAATGGAGCTCACCAAATTTCCCATACATTTTACTCTACTTTCTTTATTAGAAATTATCTGAGTTTAGGTAAAAGTAACCGTTTCGGATTATTCAACGAAGTGAGAGTTTCTTATGGCTACGGACAGTCTAAAGAAACAGTAGCAGGAAGTACACCACAAGAAACTGTCGGAGTATATTCTACTACCAATGAATTTAATATTGGAGTAGCTCCAGGTATGGTGGCATTTATCAACGATATGGTAGCATTAGAAGTATCGATAGGTGTACTTGGGTTTACCAATAAATGGATACAACAGACAGAAAATCAAGTAGAAGAAGGCTCTAGAAGAACAAGTAAAGCCAATTTTGATATCGACATTTTCTCATTAAATATTGGTTTATCTTTTTATCTATAATCACATGAAAAATTTTAAAAAATTAATGCTTTTGACATGTTTGATTATAGTATCAGCATGTATCAAAAATGATATCCCTTATCCATATATCGTAGGTGAGTTTACTTACTTCACTATTGAAGGGCAAATCGGTGCTTCAGTCATTTCACCAGAAGAAAGAAGAGTACAAATACAAGTGTCTTCTGATATGGATCTCGCTAACTTGAAAGTGGATAGCGTAGCATATACAGAAGATGCAATCGTAACACCAGACCCCTATGAAGTTGTGGATTTTACTGTGCCAGTAAAGTTTACCATTTCAACGTATCAAGATTACGATTGGGAAGTTAACGTAGTAAAGACTGCTGAACCCGTAGTGATTGATTCTGTAGAGATAGAAGGGATGATCTCTTCAACTGTAATTGCAGGAAGCAAAACAGTAAGAGTGATAATGCCAAAGGAAAGTGATTTATCCAATCTTGGTATTACATTGTTTGATTATACACCTAGTACGGCATCGGTAAGCCCAGATCCCTACTCATTACAAGATTTTACAAGTACAGTCACTTTCACTTTTAATGAAGATGATCAGTGGTTTTTGGAGGTGACAAAAGAGAATAATGTGGACCCTGAACCTGGAGAACAAGTAGAGTATTCTGATTTTACTACTTGGTTTTGGGAAGGGAGTGCATCCATTGAAAAAAACCGTTTCTATTTACCGGGAGAGAATATGGGTTCTCCTTGGAGATCTGGTGATAAAGGAGCTGCAGATTTAACTTTCAAGACGTACCCTCAAACGGTATTGCCTTACCCATCAATGGAGCAGGCAGACTACGCAGTGTTGGAGACAAAAACTGCTGTAGGTGTCATTGCTGCAGGTTCGCTATTTGTGGGTGATATTCAAGGAAGTGGACCTATAAATATTACCACTGATTTTGGTATTCCTTTTACAGATAGGCCTATTGGATTTACTACTGATGTACAATACAATCCAGAAACCTATGGAGATAATGTCATCGACCAATGTGATATCTATGTCATCTTACAAGTGAGAGAAGGTGAAGGGGAAAACGAAAAAAGATACCGATTAGCAACGGGCTGGTACAGATCCTCTAGCGATATGCCTGACTTTACTACTTTAGATCTACCGCTATTGTATGGACAGCATCAAGATTTAGAATCGTATATGATGCCATCGAGTAGTAATAAAGAAATGCCAGAACATGGTTTCTATGAAGATATAACAGCCTCTCCAACACATATTATTATGGTGTTTGCTTCAAGTGCAGAAGGAGCAAGTTTTAAAGGTGGAATCGGTAGTACACTTAAAGTGAAAGGAATTACCTTAAACTACTAATCCAGAAGAAGTCGGAACCTGAAACAGTGAATTTTCTACTGTTTCAGGTTTTTTTATAAGAAAAGTACAAAATACACTTTAAATATTGTATTTTTAGATGAATATTACGCCTATGTTAAATAAATGTGAACTATTGCTTGTGTAATTATGTTTGCGGCCATATATTGCAGTCGTGATATTAAGTGTGTATAATACTTTTAATAAACAAAACAAGTAATATAATTAACAATACGACCAATATGAAAGAAGCATTACTGTTTGCATTTACAACTGTGGTAACTTTGAATGTGATAATATACTTAAAAGATAATTTTTTAAACAAACAAGAATCTTAAAAAGACATTTAAGAGGCGAAAGCCTCTTTTTTATGCTAGTTACTTTCTACCAAAAGGGCACTCTACCAAGTGCCCTTTTTTAATTGATTGACTATAATATTTGTTCTGATCTTAGAAAACTTGTGTGTATGTATTATTTATTGGTGTCACAAAGATGCATAGTTTCCCACGTTTTGATTGGTAAAAAACAGAATGAGATTGGTAGATTTTCAACGATTCAAATTCCTAGTATAAAATATTGATTTACATAATTCAACATATAAAAAAAGTCGATCCAAAAGGTCGACTTTTTCTGCTCGTATTAAAAATGCTTTGTTTTAATGTAATTGTTTAAACTGATGATGTGTAATTTCTTTTGTCTGCTTTAATGTTGTTACAATTAGATAAACGCATAACAATTATATCAGGTTTAGTAAAAAATATTTTTTGAGTGGTAAAAAAAAATTCTAAAAAACCGAATTATGAAAGTTTATAACAGTCTGGTAAAAAATGATCAGTAGAAATCGGAGTATACTATAGTGTAGTTCAATTAATAGTGATTAAAACATACCCAAAAACGATTTTTAGTTTCGATAATTTTTTGCCCGTATCGAAAATGCTTTGTTGAGATGATGATAGTTTAAAAAAGATGTATGGAACAGCCTTGGAAGTTTACCAAGGCTGTTTTTTTATAGATAAATCTATAACGTAGCTCTTACTTCATTTAAAAACATAGTCATTGAAATT
This sequence comes from Flammeovirga sp. SubArs3, assembly GCF_947387565.1. Taxonomy (NCBI): domain Bacteria; kingdom Pseudomonadati; phylum Bacteroidota; class Cytophagia; order Cytophagales; family Flammeovirgaceae; genus Flammeovirga; species Flammeovirga sp. SubArs3. The sequence goes on from NZ_CANDOA010000001.1 coordinate 678,995, forward strand.
GCTTTTTCTTCTACCCAAGGATTATACTCAGCAATAGCTTGTAAGCGATTTCTTTCTACAATGTATCCTTCTTTTACCAATTGTTCTAGTTCGGCGACTTCTGACCATATCTTTACTTTTTGCTCAAATTGTGGGTGTTGTCTATTGTAATTTTCATTTGAAGAAATGACTTCAATATTGTTGAACCCCGCATTTTTAAACAGAATAGGTAATTCGGAACCGATGGCATTATTTAACCCTGCTTCGGCTCTCCATTTTAAAAATGATTGATAAAAATGTAACATGGATAAAGGTGGTTGTGGAACCCATTCTAGACGATTATGATTATAATCTAAAATAGATACTTGTCCGCCTGGTTTTAATAACTCTTTTATCTTCAATACCGCATTGAAAGGGTTACTAATCCATTGCAATACTCTAGCACCAACAATTAGATCAAATTTCTCATCAGGATTAAACTCAAGTAAATCACAATGTATAAATTCTAAGTTTTGTACATCGGAATACTTCTGTTGGGCTTCTTCAATCATATGTCCTGTGTTATCAATACCAGTAACTTTTCCAGTAGGACCAACATACTCAGAAATTCCATGTGTTATAGATCCGGTGGCACATCCAATATCCAACACTTTGAGACCACTTTTTAACAAGTTGGGTAAATGTCTGTAATCAGTGGTTAAGGAACGTCTGTCATAGACATAATTTGATTCTTTTTTGCGTTGAACCTTCATTTCTAATAGTAGTTTTTTAGTCTTTAATTAAATATGTTGTACAAAATATATTATCAATATTTTGTTACTGTAAACATACTATAGAAAATTGTTCGATCATGATAAATATTGAAAATAAAGATGATTTCAAATACATGATAATCAGTGTTATATGTAATAAAATACACCTTTAAATAAATCCGTCAATTTTTTCTTATCAATAAATACGATTCCTAATGAAAAATTGATTGAAAAAAGAGCCAAGCTATATGACGATCTTTTTCTCTAACTATTGAAAACGGCAAGTTTTGATGTAGTGGAGAACACAGCCGGAGTTTAATTTTCTACAGGAACCTATTGATTAAATATTACTTTCCAGTCTTTCTCCATATCTACAATTGTATAGTGATGATTTTGAGCATAAGGGAGAACCTTTTCAGTGTGTTGGTCATATTTAAATTCTCTTTGTGCGTCTGTATGGTGTACAAGTAAACTCATATGAGGCTTGGTTTGATGATCCACATATTGAAGCATTTCAAAATCACCATTAGAATTGCCGGCAGCAAAGATGGGTTTCTTCCTGATGACCTGATGAATTAAAGCCGCTTTGTTACCCCAATTGTCCACATAGCGACCTTTTGCTGTTCTATAAAGTTGACCGTCTTTATATTTTAAGATGATGGATGAACCAAAAACATTTTGGGCAGGGATATGATATAATTCCTCAGAAAATAATTTAAGAAAATCTCCTTCATCTGCTGTGAAAATATAGACTTTGAAACCATTGTCTTGCAGGTATTTTACCAATTCATTCATAGGTAAATAAGTCAATTCGTTAATGACTCTATGCTTTACTGGGTTTTTCCAAGTGGAAAAGAATTTTCTATTCCATTGACTATATTCTTTGACACTCATTCCTTCAAATGGAGCTCCCATCAATTCTCCTACAATAGGATTAAATTCTCCTTTTTCTAATTGATCCATAAAGTAGCCTAAGCTTTTAATATCTTTCGTTAGTATAAACTGATGTAAGCTTTTAAAAGGCTCTTTATTCGCAAGATCTGGGTTTTCTGCAATTCTTTCTTCTACTCGAGCAAAGACACCATAGAAATGACTGTATAAAGGTTTTTCACTCCATAACGTACCATCGTTATCAAACACAGCTATACGATCCTCTTGTGGTATAAACTGATCGGATTTAGGATTGGTAACACCTTCTACAAATTGTATAATTTCAGCCCTTGTAGGTGTTGTATTCCAATGTTTTAAAACATTCACTTTTGATGTGTTAGTACAACTAAAGAACAATAATGAAAGCGTTACAGTAACAATAATCTTTTTCATAATAGCATTTCTTGATGATGATATATTATCCTAAACGAATCAATATGTTTAATACTAAACATAAGTAATCTATTTTTTATCAAAAAGTGATTCTTCTTTAATAAAATTTGAGGGAGACACTAAATAGAAAAAGTATAACGGGTTGTTATTAGTTCCAAAGTCATGAAATAGTATAATTTCAGTGTTTTCTCTTTAGGTAGTGTTAAGTGTTTTTAAAAGGTGTTTTCAAGTAAGTTTTAGATGAAAACCGTTAGTAAACTCTTCAAATAATTAGTTATATTAGCAACCGTAAAAAAACAGAACCATCAAAACGACCACGATGAACTTTATACAGACAAAGGGTAAAATAAAATTATTTAAAGAAGGAAACGAACTTCCATATGATTTGTTACTTTTAGCTGATGAGACCATCGACGCCATTAATAAGTATATTCATGATTCTGAAATTTATACTTATGAATTAGAAGGAGAAACTGTTGGAGTTTATGCTTATCAATTAGTAGGAGAAGACTCCATTGAAATTAAAAATATTGCTGTTTCAGAAAAGGTTCAAGGCGAAGGTATCGGTCAGGAGCTATTAGCCCACGCTATTAAGAATGCAAAGAAGAGAGGTTTTCATTACATTTTTATTGGCACTGCAAATGCTGCAATCAAACAACTTTATGTATTGCAGAAAATGGGATTCCGTTTCCACGAAATCAGAAAAAACTATTACATTGAGAAATACGATCAACCAATGTATGAAGATGGTATTCAGCTTAACCACCAATTAGTTTTAAGAAAAGAGCTGAACGAAATTTAGTCAAATTAAAAAATTAAATATGAAGGTCACTGCGGAGCAAATTCGCAGTGACCTTTTTTGTTGATCAACTCCAATAAAAAAAACCAAAGCCTAATCGTAAGCTTTGGTTTTTGCAGGTCTATCTTACATAAAAATTATTGTTACCCTAATTTCTTATGTTGGAAAGACTGTTCTTCATTCGTATAAGTAGTCACAGTTATTGATCTCTACAATTAGAATACAGGACTTACATTGTTCTTTTTGATATTGTATCCTGTTACTCGTACTTTAATAGTCTCACTGATATTCGCTTTGTTTAATTTTACTACTCTCTTTTCGTTAGGCATTAGTGTAAAGTATCCTTCAGAGAAGTAAGCAGGTAAAATCACTTTGTCAGTTGATGCACTCAATGCGTTTAATTTCACATTTAATGCAGGCGTTGAGGATGTGTTGCTAATTTCGAAGTATTTGTAGTTAGCATCTTCTGATACTTCCACTACAGCTACGCTAATTTTTTCTAAGTCATTAATTTTTTGGAAGTTTCCACCTTCTTCTGTCTCCCAGTATTCGTTGACTGAAATCACTTTTCCTTTTTTGTCTTTAAGTGATAGACGAACCATGTGTACTCCCTTAATATCTTTAGAGAAGTTCTTCTCAATAAGTGTTTGCATACTGTTAGAAGCTAGTGATACCTCCTTAGATACAGTACTTACTTGCTTACCCTCTAGATCAAATACTTCAACACTTGCAGTAGCTTTCTCTAAATCGTTTGATGAAGCATTGATGACCTCGATATAACCGCTTTCAATATTTTTTTGAATGTGCAATGGTTCACAAGCTACTTTGCTGGCAAAGTAAGAACCGAATGTTTCGTAGTCATAAGAGTAAACTTGCCATACAGTACTTGGCCATGCTGGGTGTGTCATCCAAAGTAATAAACCAGTGGTGTTGTTCCATAATTTACTATTCCATGACTCAAACATTGCTCTGTGGCTATTGTAATTGACAAACTGTGCTTTTCTACAGAAGTCATCAATTCCTGTTGCTTCACCATATAATTCGTCAATGTGAGCAACATATTTTTCTTGTCCCCAGTGGAAATCATGGTAAGCCCAAACATCGTTGATTGGCCATAAATCTTCTTCTGCCATCATCTTACGCATTGTCTCTGCGGTTGGTGCAGAAGTAGTTCCTAGCTCTGTAGAGAAGCCATACGCTGACTTAACAGTGTAGAACGTTTGGTCTGGTGCATAGTGCCAAGGACCACTGTTTCTTAAGTTTAAGTTTCTTGAGTTGCCTTGATAGAAGCGAGTACCATCATACTTTGTTACTAAAGTAGACAATTCTGTATCTAAATAGTCTGGTGCATATCCTTCGTTTCTTGGACACCAAATAACAATAGATGGGTGATTTCTATAACGTAATACCACATCTTTGGCATTGTCCATAAACAAGTTGTAGTCGTTAGGTACTAAGTTGTAGTTTTGAGTAGATAGCCAGAAGTCATTCCATACTAACATTCCGTACTCATCACATAACTCGTAGAAAATCTCTTCTGTACTTTCACCAGTCCAGTTTCTGATCAGGTTAAAGTTGGCATCTTTGTGTAACTGTAAGTAAGGCTCCAAACGCTCTCTTTCAGCTCTTTTCATACCATCATCCATACCCCAGTTACCACCTTTAATAAAGATTGGAGTACCATTTACCTTAATCACTAGGTAAGGGTTCAAGTGTGTGTCTTCTCCTTGGTCGAAGTCTTTGATATCAAACCCTTCAGCTAATTTAGGAACAAAAACACCTTGTAATTCTTTTCTTGGCTCGCGGTTGTCTAAGAAGTGAGTCTCAGATTTGTCAGCGATTGGATTGTAATCGATACGTACATTTTGTTGGTCTTTTGTATCTACAGTTAAACCAAATGATAACTCACGGATACCAAAACGTACATTTTTCTTATCAGATACTTTTCCATCTTTGCTTACGCTTAACTCTAATGTATATAACTCCTGTGCACCATAACCATTCGGCCACCATAATCGAGGATTCTTAAAGTTTAGTTTTTTGTATTCAGACGGATCAAATGTTACTTCAGTAGATGAGTTCGGAGCAACTCTTACTGTTTTCTTTACAATTACTTTTTCAATTTTAGCTTCTACTTCTGCACTGATCACTTTTGATGTAGTGTTATTTACTGTAGTGCTAATATTGATGTGTGCTTTTGTTAGGTCTGGAAGGTCAAGGTCTGTAACAACAAATGGGTTAGCGATATTTAAACCATTTTCGAAACGTACCCTAACATCTTGCCAAACACCAATGTTACGGTCTCTAATACCAGGAATCCAGTCCCAGCCTTCAGATGAAATGAAAGTAGGTCCATCTAAACATAGTTGTCCACCATTTCTACCTCTATCTTCTAAATGTGCTTCCTGAGGAATACCAGGGTTAGGTGGAGGTAAAATTTGAATAGCAAGTGCATTGTTGTCACCTTTCTTAATAAAATCACTTACTTCAAATTTCCCTCTCACAAAAGCCCCTTTTAATTGGCCAATTTTATGACCATTGAGCCACACATTTGCACTATAGTTAATGCCGTTTAAAACAATATATGTTTTGTCTTCTGTTTTATCAGCAGGTACTTTAAATTCTGTTCTATACCACCAATTCTTTCTACTAAGATCGTCTGGGATTAAAGTGTTATTCACACCGAAGTAGGGATCTGGGTAAACTTTTTCATTGACTAATGTTGTAAGTACAGTTCCTGGTACTGTCGCGTTATACCACGAATTGTCTTCATAACTAGTTTCTGAAATTTGGAAGCCAGTATATTTTAATTCTTCTTCTGCTTGTAACTTCCAACCCTCTTGTAATATGATTTCGTTTTCAACTGTTGTTAAAGGTTGCGTCTTGATAAAAGGTCCGACTCTGTAATCTTTGTCAATTGATTTTGCTTTAGTAACAGGGATAGTCGACACATCTTGAGGCTTTCTTTCGCCAAATTGCCCAGTAGTTAGTTTCTTGGGCTTTTGTGCGAATGACACTGAAGCCATTATCATAAATAGTCCTAATAAAAAATTCTTTTTCATACTCTTTATATAAGTTATATCTCAAAGTGAATGATGGTTTGTTGCTGTCTTTCCATTCACGGTCTGTTCTGACTAGCTACTGCAAGGTGGTAAGAATTGGTCATTAATAGGTTTAATATTGATGCAATAGGGTGTGCAATATGGTCACTGACCTTGTTGAGCGAATTTTCAACACTTGTGGTTTTACCTATTGATCAGGTTAATTATCTGATATTCAACCCTGTTTTATGACTAAATAAGTGGATTATCCTATATTTTTTTATCATCACAGCGTGTGCACTTCCATAACCCAATGATAAACCTTTCTGTTCTTTGAGATTTTAATAATGAATCATTAGTCTATTCTTTATCTTTATAATTATTGACCATAAATACAATCTTGATTACTGATCAACCATGAAATTAGAAAGTAAAAGGCTAGAAATTTGTCCTATCAATTTAAGACATAAAGAAGAGATTTTCGAATACAGAAAGGACAAAGAAGCGAATAAATACCAAAGTTGGATTCCTGAAAATTTAGAAAGTGTCGAAACATTTATCAATAAGGTACACCCGAAAGTTGATGTTCCAGATACTTGGTTTCAAGTCGTTATCATAGAGAAAAATTTAGGGAAAGTGATCGGTGATATAGGTATACATTTTCTGGAAGAAGAGAGCCAGCAAGTTGAAATTGGATATACACTACATCAGTCTTTTCAAGGTAAAGGGTATGCCACAGAAGCTGTGGAAAGGGTGATCGACTACATATTTATGGATTTAAATAAGCATAGAATAACCGCATCTTTAGATCCAGAAAATATAAAATCAATACAACTCCTTGAAAGAATTGGTTTTAGAAAAGAAGCTCATTTTAAGGAAAGTCTTTGGATCGATGGAAAATGGGTCGATGATATTATTTATGGAATGCTTAAAAAAGAATGGAAGAATAGGTAATTTTATACCTATATACTTTATAACTATTACATTTAAACTTTTATCATGATTACTACAAAGCGAACAAACTCATCTGATAAAGATTTTATTGCATTGATTATGCTATTGGATGCAGACTTGGCTGAAAAAAACGGAGACGATAACGATTTTTTTGCTCAATACAATAAAGTAGATAAGATAGACCATGTTGTTTTGGCATACGACAAAGATGAAGTGGTAGGGTGTGGAGCCATAAAACCCTATGACAAGGAACGCATGGAGGTGAAAAGAATGTTTGTAAAAGAAACATACAGAGGTAAAGGTGTAGCTTCTAAAGTACTCAATGATTTAGAAGATTGGGCACAAAGCTTATCGTATACAAAGTGCGTTCTTGAAACAGGAGACAAAATGTTAGCCGCCATTGGATTATACAAAAAAAGCAACTTTATGGTGATCCCAAATTATGGACAGTACAAAGAAGTCGCTTCTAGTATTTGCTTCGAAAAGACCTTATAACGTCTAATTTTAGACCAAGGAATAGGGGTAAAACATTGAATTTTCGCCTTAAATCGGCGTTTTGTCAGATTTTACCCCTATTTGACCAATATAAAAACCATGCTTAAAACTACATCCGCCAACTTTACAATCACAAACAGATGGAATTTATTTGAACCTAAAAGAACATAGGAGATGAAATTGAATTTAAAACTTATCATCGGGGCAGTTCTTTCTTTTTTAGCAGTCACAAATGTGCAAGCAGGGAAGGATCCAAGGCCCAATATATTATTAATTACTGTTGATGACATGAACTGGAATTCAGTCGGTGTCTATGGACAGGAATTGGACAATATCACTCCCAATATTGATAAGTTAGCAGCAGAAGGAAAACGTTTTCAGTATGCTTATGTGCAGTCTCCTAACTGTTCACCATCAAGAGGTGTGATTCAAACAGGTAAGTATCCTCATTCTAGTGGGATGAGAGGTTTTTACTATGTTGATTATAAAGACATGACTTTGCAGAGTGTTTTATCAGATCATGGATATTTTACAGCCGTTCTAAATAAAGCAACAGATACAAGTTTATCACCAAAAATGGAATATGCTTGGGATTTTAAAGGGAAGTTTAAAAAGGATGGTAAAAGAAACCCATTGAACTATAGCTCTACTTTTGAGGAAATTTTAGCGGCAAGTGATGACAGTGGAAAACCTTTTTACTGTGTGGTAAATATTGCCGATCCTCATAAATTATTCTACAACGATCCCGGTACAAAAAAAGAGGGTTATATTGATCCAACACCTTCAAAATTATATAAAAATAGTGAGGTGACCATCCCAGATTTTTTACCCAATCATCCGAAAATTAAACAGGAGGTAACGAACTACTACAACTCTGTAAAAAGAGCAGACGATTGTATGGGTGCAGTGATGTCTGTTTTAGAAGAAAAAGGTAAAAAAGAGAATACAATTGTTATTTTCTTATCAGACCATGGTATGGCTTTGCCATTTGCTAAATCTTCTTGCTATGAGAATGGCGTAAGAACTCCATTTATTGTCTCTTGGCCAGGGAACATTAAGGCAAATTCAGTGGTGAAAGATCAATTGGTATCTGCTGTAGATGTGATGCCAACACTATTAGAGATTTTAGGTATCGATGAGCCAGACTATTTACAAGGAAGATCTTTTAAAACGATCTTGGATGGTAGAAAAGATAAAGGAAGAAGTGAATATGTCTTTACTGAGTTCAATGAGAATGCAGGAGGAATTGCAAGACCAATTAGAGGTGTACTTTCGAGCAAATACAATTATGTATTTAATCCTTGGTCTACAGGTGAAATTGAGTTCGTTAGTGCAGCAATGTACCATACTTCTTACAAAGTAATGGCCAACATTCTTTCTAAAAATGATCCGGCTGTAAAAGAACGAGTGAACTACTTAAAATATAGAAGAGTGGAAGAGTTCTATGATCTAGAAAAAGATCCAGATGCTCTACACAACTTAATTGATGATCCTCAATATCAAGAGGAAATCAATAAAATGAGAAATGCGTTAGAAGGTTGGATGAAAGAGACAGGTGACTATACCTTGTTTGCCTTCCAGAATAGAAATAACAACGATGCTTTGAAGTCCTTCATGAAAGAAGAAGAAGCTCAGGCAAAACTAAGAGCGACTACTTTAAAATGGAAACGTTATAAAAATAGTGAAGGGCCTACAAAGAAGAGAACGAAACTCTATACTATTTCATCAAAATAACGATAGTATTAATGTGTTTTATAGCTTATTAGAAAAAATGGAATAAGCCCTTGTATTGCAAGGGCTTATTTTTTTATCTATTTGTTTCTAAAATACCTTGATAAAAACTATCGATAAATAACGAGTTGTGCGTATCATCAGGATAGAATTTAGTGGTCAATTTAATGTTTTTGTTCCCTTTTAATTCTTTGATAAACGCCTCAATTTTTTCTTTGTGAAATTTCGGTTCAGGTTGATAAGTAAGATGAATACTCACCTTCTTTTTGGTCGGGTTATTCTTAAATTCCTGAATCACTTCTCCGTTACTAAACCAGATCGAGGGGTCATAAATATGGATGACTTCAAAAGGTTGATCCATAGAAAGGATATACCCTCCAAAATAGCCGCCATAAGAATGTCCAATTAATGTTTCAAACCCATTGGTCGCATAGTGTTTGTCTACATCGACCATTAATTCTTTAGTGAGGTAATGGTAGAACTTCATTCCATGTCCAGAATTTTTGTTGTTGTACCATGTAGAATCAACAGCTTCCCCGTCGTATTCTATTCTACTTTGACTGAATGTAAGGTCTTGCCCTCTCTTAAATTCCCAATCAATATGCGGAATTCCCACAACAATAGATTTTTGAATTTTCTCGTTAGCTCCTAAGTCAAAAACCATATTTTTGATGAGATTGAAACGCCATTCCGCATCAAAAACATAAATAACAGGGTACGATAGGGAGTCATTGTAATAAAGCGGTAAGCTGACCCAATAATCTCTCTCCTCATTAAGGTATTTGGACTGAATGGTGTGTCCCGTAGCTTGATCACTACAGATTTCTTCTTGAGCAATAGATAGGTGTGCGATAAAAATAGCAAAGATGAAGAGTAATTTGTTCATGTAGTTAATTTATTTAATGCAATGAATTGGATAAACTAAAGTTTGACTAGCTTATATATTTAAATTTTTCTCTAAGATCAGCATATGTTTACACTGAATCTTGTTCTCAAATATAGGGGCTGAATAATTATCAAGGAAGAAGTTTTTTTCGATGTGTTCAATTTCAAATCCAAGTTGTTGATACAGAGCAAGCTGACCTATACTTGAGTTGCCTGTTCCAATAACCATTTTATGGAAACCTTTCTTTTTACATACTTCTTCAATAAATCGTAGTAATGCTTTGCCTACTCCTTTACCTTGAAATTGATCGGCTACAGCAATATTTTTTATCTCTATACAATGAGCTTCTAATGGTATAAAAACCACAACGCCAATAATGGACCCATTGGAAATCGCAATATAGCTTTCCCCTTTTTCTAAGTACTGATCAATTAATTCCCTCGATGGGTCTGCAGTCTCCAAAAGAGCATAAGGCGGTAGAGTGGTATTGTCTAATGGTGTGATTTGATAAATAAGCTCTTCCATAAGGTTCGATCATTTGAGAAGTTGTAACGTTCAGTGAAGATAATAATAGTCACGAGACTCCTCTATGATTTTAGTAGTGAAAGCGACGAAATGTAACCTGTTCAATCCATTTTGCTTGTTCACTGCAATAAAAATCAAGCTTCAGGTAAAAAATTGAACAAGCAGGAATAGATAATCAACTTCTTTGACTAGAAAACAGAAATAACAAAAGTGTTTCTTTTACACCTTTGTAAGGTTCGAAATCAATTCAAAACATTACGACAAAGTGACCAGCTATCTGTCACTGTAATTCAGGTTTAAATTACTCTTTACTACTTAAATGAACATGAGATGAAATATTTACTATTACTTTTCCTATTACTACAATTCAAGTTATCTGGGTTTTCTCAGGTAGAAAGCAAACAGTCTGGTTTATGGACAGATCCTATCACATGGGAAGGTGGGATTGTTCCGACCCAGACAGACAATGTAGTCATTTCTTCCACCCACCATGTTATTCTCGATACGATGAATACAAATAGTTATACAGTTGTTCAATTGTGTAACGATCTGACAGTGGAAGACAACGCACAGCTAAGTATTGGTCATAATGATGCGACCATCACAAAACGTATCCGAATTTTTGGTCACCTTCTTATCGATGGAGTCCTTTATAAAGGAGAAGACTTTGATGAGAATCCATTTATTTACAATACTAAAATAGAACTGGCTGTACAACAACAACCTACATCATTCTCTGGAAAAGGGGCTTTTAACTGCCTTTCCTTAAAACTATATGCTGTAGGTGGAGAAAGAACTTTAAATATTGATCACCACTATATAAATATTGATGATGCTTTCTTTATCAAATCAGTCGATAAACTGTTCGTCAATATCTCTGAGGATGCTTACCTGAATGTAAAAGGGACATTGGGGGTAAATGGTCAGAGCTATACATATATAGATGATAATACTTCTGCCGAATTGACCAATGAAGGAGTGATCATGACCAATAATTTAGTTCTTGCTACAAAAAATGTAGACCCTGCACAGTATTCAAAACTAATAGTAAAAGGGAAGGGATTTCTCACTACTTCTAAGGTGAACAACGAAGACGGCTCAATCAAAAACACTGCGGCTTCTTTCCGTTTGGTTTTAAAAGATGGAGGTACACTTCGTTTATTGGAAGGAGCGACCAACCCAAGAGATATTATGGATGATAACCTTTGGATAACGGTGATGACAGGGGGTGAAATTAGATCACACTACAAAGCAACGGCTTCAACTGATGATGATATAATAAATACGGTAGAAGAACACCGTCCATCTAATGGTTATGTAGTGGACGACAGCTTTAAAGAAGTATATGGAGCCACTTTTACAGGTGGATTGTATCACTTTACTGATGAGCCTTATTTAATTGAGGGAAAAGAAAAGTACAAAGAGATGGGGTCTACTACAATCAAAACAAAGGTATCTGCTGAACCAGGTAAAATGCAAGATTCATATCCCTTCCATATGACATGGGACGGATCGACAGATATGGTAGACGTAGTGAAAGACCCTTACTATCAACAACTTTTGTCTGATCCTTATTATACTGAACATGTTTTATGGGTAACACCAAAGAAGCAAAAAGTGAAAAATGTTGTTTTCTATAAGTATGGAGCGTATAAATATGATCAATACTTTAAAGAACATGAAGAAGAATACTATGAGTTAGCAAAATATTTATTGGAGACTTACAGTACATCAGGTAAGAAGTTCTTGTTCCAGAACTGGGAAGGAGACTGGATGCTTAGAGGTCAGAGTAAATCATGGGAAAATGACCCTTCGTTAATTCCCGAAAATGTTGACGAACAGATAGAAGGTATGATTCGTTTGTTCCAAGCCCGTCAAAGAGGGGTAGATAGAGCAAGAGCGGAAGTACAGGAAACGAATGCAGAAATTATGCATGGTATTGAAATCAACAAACTTTGGACTAAAGTAGATGAGGAGCGAGTAACGATGATGGATCTTGATGTTCCTTGTTTAACGCATGATATTTTATCTCATGTGCGTACAGACTTTAACTCTTGGTCTTCTTATGATGGGGTTTGGCCAGAAGTAATTGATCAGTTCCCAATTGGTATGTGGAAAGGTGTTGAAGTATTGGAATATTACACGAATGAGTCAGGTAGAATGGGTGATCAATCTCCAATACAATTAGGCGAATTTGGTATCAATGAGAATATGATTCATAATGATATCAAGACGATTGATAAAATAGAAGAAATGTACGACAAGTTAGTAGCTTGTGCCGTTGCTCAAAAATGGAATAATATCTTTGTTTGGTCATTTTACAGTACAGATGTGAAGTCATATAACTTTGTAAAAGGCCAAGAATACTCAGCAGAAATGTTCTATCAATATTCTGATGGTAAGTGGATTATAAATCCGGATGGTAATTTTGGTATTGGAGGGAAATATTTCCAAGAAGTATTGAGGCCAGAAGTAATTACTGCAACCACATCAGGCAATTGGAGTGCTACTTCCACTTGGGACAAAAGAGTACCGACAAGCGAAGACCATGTAGTCATTCCTCAAAATATTGAAGTGGTTCTAGATGAGATCAATACCAATAGTAATACTGAGCTAACGATTGCTCAAAGGTTGAATGTAAAAGGAACTTTACAACTGGGACATGATGAGACACATACCAAAAATGTAAGAGTGAATGGAGACGTTTTTGTAGATGGTACAATTGAAAAAGGTGCTTTTACTAAAAATGCAAGATTGTATCAGAAGTTGCCTTTGCTGCATAATTCAGGTAAGGGAACAGGAAACATTGATGTGTTGACCTACAAATATTTTGGTGCTGATTATGATACAGCCTATTTAAAGGTAGATCAGCAAAGCATACAAACTGAAGAACACTTTTTTATTAAGTCTGATAATAAAGTGGTTGCTGATATTCTAGAAAATACTAATGTGAGTGTGGGAAAACATTTCGCCCTGACAGGAAGTGCTATCAATTGGTTAGACCCAGATGCACAAGCAGAAGTAAATATTTACGGAGATATAACGGCGTTGAATGTCAACTTATTAACGCTTAATACTGATACCAGTAAACCAAGCGTATTGCGTTTAAAGTCTGGAGGACAGTTATCTGTTGACCAAGTGAATCAGCAAAGTCAGACAACATTGAATGGTGCAGCTACCTTTACTTTTGAAATAGAAAACGGAGGAATGTTTAATACCTCAAGTGCTACATTACATCCTTCAACGATTGTGGGGTATGATCCGAACTTTATTTTTACAGAGAGCAGTAATGCTAGATTAATTGACGATATCAGCTTGGATATCGCTCAACCAAGAGTCTTTTTACCAGAACGCTCGAATATGTTGCATATAGAAAATATAACAGATTCCTCAATGGATATCTTCTTATATGATATGAACGGACAATTGGTGTTCTCTAAAGAAGGGATTGATAATTCCCAGAAAATACCATTACAAATGAATAAGGGTATCTATCTGATCAGGTATACACACGATGACCAAGAGAAGGTAGTGAAGGTGTTACTGTAAAAAGAAAATGGATATAGAGGTCTTCTTCGGAAGGCCTTTTTTTTATATACTATTGTAAATGAGTGGAATAGGCAATTGAAATATGTAATTAATGGACTTTAAACTTATTGATGAATAATTAAAAGCGATTCGAAATTATGGTAGTTGGTTTAAAATCTGTTCAAAAGAGGTTGACTAACTAACTCAATAGACTCACTGTGATATACTTAGCCAAAATCCTTTTATACATTTGAAACACCAGCAATTATTACTGACAAGCTGTTCAAGGAACACATTCTTCAAATGTTTAAATCATAGTGAGTCATGAAACGAAATTTTATACTATTACTTATTTTTCTTTCAACTTGTGCAAATCTTACTTTTGCTCAAAAGAAAATCAAGAAGGTACCCAAGGCCAAAGACGAACAGATCAAGGGATGGATCGATGATTATTCGGGTTTTATTACGTTGTCTTTGGAACAGCGTACAGCTATCTACGATTTATACAAAGACCGATATCTAAAGAAAGACAGCATCCATAATAAAGTAAAAAATGATGAGTCGTTATCATTGAATGAAAAGGTGCAATTGAAGAAAAGAGTAGATAAAGCAATTGATGCTAAATTATTTGATCTTCTTTCAGTAGAGGATTACCTCAACATCAAGTGTTATCATCAGGTGGTTACCCGTTTAGTCAAGATAGAATTTATTGCCCCATTAAGCGAGGTACAACGCCAACGCCTAATGATGGCAATGAGAGAAATGCGTTTTAAGAACGTTATTTTAGTAAATACCTACGGAAACAGTTCAGCTTCTGCAAAGCATCAAATGGAAGAAAATAGAGCCATATGTTCAGCGGTAGAAAAAGATATATTTACAGAGGAAATGTACAATCATCTCTACAAACTGAATTTCTTAACAGTGGTGGATTGGTCAAAAAGAAATACACATTCCGATGAAGAAGAAATGTCCAACCTTTTGGATGGTTATAACTTGCTAGAACCAACCAAAAACCTTAATTAATCCCGTTTTTAGGTGATTTTGAAAGGATTTCAACCTTTCTGAATAGCTTTTAAACCCTACTACTTTAGAATATTTTCTACCTTAGTTTTATCAAAAAACGCAACAAACAGAATGAAATGAAAACATTATTCGCACTACTATTAACAGCATTATTATCTCTTCCTGTAGCGGCCCAGGAGTGGATGTATAAACCGATGAAAGAAATTTCGAATACTGGCTTTGAAAAACAAGCTGGACCCATAAAACCTATTTCAACTTTTCCGGGAAAAGGTAAAAAAGGAGTTGAAGGTTGGTATGTAAAGTTCTCGAGTTCGTTTGTAAAAGAGTCGTTGAAAGTAACCAACAAAGAAGCATTTAAAGGTGATTATTCATTACAAGCAAAAACAAACGGACAGGCAAAAGAACTATACAAGGGTTTATTAACGCATAATCCAATAAAAGTAAAAAGCCCTGGGAGATACAGAGTGTCCTTTTGGATGAAGTCATCTGATCCTAATGCAAGGGTTAAAATCAATGTTTTGTTGTCGAAAGATGAAAATGGACAAGTCACCAAAAAGAACAACCAAGGCAAGCCTTTTACTTTAGTGGATGCAAAGCCAAAAGCGGTAGATTATAAGTTAGGCGCTGATTGGAAAATGATTTCAAGACAGGTAGTCCTTACAAAAAAAGACATCGAAGCTGGTTATGAATACATTAATCCAGCATTATTATTAGGAGAAACACCTAACGTAACGTATTACATTGACGAATTTAATGTTGAATATGTAATGAAAAAACAAGCGAAGTAGAACCACTACTTTAATTACATTAATTATATACAGTCGGATAGAGCATTTACTTTTTAGAGATAAGATAAATATGAACTCAAAATTTTTTCAATACCTTTTAATTACCTCAATTATTGGTCTATGGGGTTGTTCAAAACTTCCTCATCAGGAGAAACAAAAAAGACCAAATATTATTTTCATCATGAGTGATGACCACGCCACTCAGGGTATCAGTGCATATGGAGGAATGTTGGCAGAAGCCTTTCCTGATCTAACTCCGAATATTGACCGTTTGGCCAAAGAAGGAATGATTATGAGAAATACGTTTTGTACCAATGCCATTTGTGGCCCTTCAAGAGCTGCAATTTTAACTGGTAAATTTTCACATGTGAATGGATTCTTTAAGAATGAGAAAGGTGGAGATTTTGATGGTTCACAACAGACATTCCCGAAATTATTACAGAATGCAGGTTACCAAACAGCAGTCGTTGGTAAGTGGCATTTAGGTTCAGCACCAACAGGTTTCGATTACTCGAAAGTAATGTTAAACCATGGTGGACAAGGTACTTATTTCAATACAGTATACTTAGAAAATGGTCAAGATACCGTACAGGAAAACCGTTACCATTCAACTCGTCAAGTTTGGGAAGATGCGAAGAAATGGTTAGAGAATGGTAGAGATAAAGAAAAGCCGTTTATGTTGATGTATCAATTTAAAGCACCTCATAGACCTTGGCAACCAGACCCTGAGTTTGCTCACGCTTTTGATAAAGTGAAAATTCCTGAGCCAGAGACTTTTCATGACAATTACGAAGGACGTCAGGCGGCAGAAGATGCTTGGCAAAGAATTGATAGAAACTTAAACAGAGAAGATTTAAAAGTACATCCTCAACAAGAAGGTTTATCAAAAAATGAACTTAAGAAATGGTACAACGCAGGAAATAACAATGATGTGATATGGACGCCAGACCAAGAGTTACAAGGTAAAGCACTTAAAGAATGGAAGTACCAAAAGTATATGCAAGATTACCTTGGTTGTGTAAAAGGAGTGGATCATTACATTGGTAAAATGTTAGATTATTTAGATCAAAATGACTTAGCAGAAAATACGATCGTTATTTACACTTCAGACCAAGGATTCTATTTAGGTGAGCATGGGTGGTTTGATAAGCGTTTTATGTATGAAGAATCATTGCGTATGCCGTTCTTAATTAGATACCCGAACCATATCGCACCAAATACTGAATCGGATAAAATTACCATGAACGTTGACTTTGCACCCACTATCTTAGATTATGCAGGTGTTGAAGTTCCAGAAGATATTCAAGGTGAATCTTTCAAAGATATTGCAGAAGGAAACGAAAATGTAGAATGGAGAGATGCTATGTACTACCATTATTACGAGTTTCCTTGGTGGCACCATGTTCAACCACATTACGGTGTAAGAACAGACCGCTACAAGTTAATTCACTTCTACTATAACCCTGAAGTAGCAAAAGGAAAAGTGCAAAACGAATGGGAGTTATTTGACCTTAAAGAAGATCCGAATGAGTTAAACAACTTATATGGTGAAGCAGGTTATGAAGAATTAACGGCATCATTACAAGATAAAATGTTGGAACTTCAGAGAGAATACAAAGAAGACAACATGCAAGAAATGATGTATAAAACAGACGCCAGAATAAAAAGAAAATACAAGAAAGGATTTTAAGAGAGAAAATAATGTGGACTACTTAAAGTTATTATTATTCATCGAAAGCCTACAGCAATATTGTTGTAGGTTTTTTATAGAAATTAATTCAAGAATTTAATTAGAGTCTCTTCTAATAAGGTTATATTCAGTACATAAATTAAAACATAAACTACCCCTTGTAGTTGTATTAAAAATAAATGTAACCTTATCCTAAATAGACCCTACATACTATGAAAAAAGCCATTTGGAACGGAACAGTTTTAGCTGAAAGTAATGATACCATCGAAGTAGAAGGAAATGCTTATTTTCCTCCTTCCTCAATTAAGAAAGAGTATTTTACTGAAACATCTACCAATACGACCTGCCCTTGGAAAGGAACGGCATCCTATTATACTATCGAGATTGATGGTCAGAAAAATGTAGACGCTGCATGGTTCTACAAACAACCAAGTGCCAAAGCCAGTCAGATAAAAGATTACGTCGCCTTTTGGAAAGGTGTAGAAGTGGTATAGTCCATCTCACTAGAGCTACATTTGTAGCTCTTTCTTTATTAGAAATTCTTCTTGGTTTGTGATTGATGTTAAGTGTAGTATCATTTTTCTTAAAAAGTGAAATACCCCACTGTTCTAAGTGTTAAACGCAGTGTCACTTAGAACTATACCATTGAATAAGTTTCCTAACTTATTACTATTGATCCCTAACATTGATCATAATAGAAAAGTCGATTTTTTTAAACTGGTATTAAACGTGGTTTTACCTTAGACTTCAACAGCAAAAAGTACTTACCGAAGACTAAAAGAATTACTCTAAACTTTGTTATTTAATAAATTTTGGAATAACAAAGAACACCGTATTCGAAGAAGCAATAAACATTTTAATATTAACGGTAGAAAGCTATCTTTATGTAATACAAATAAACTAATACTCGGTGTTGACTGATTAATAAAGCAAACTTCTATCATGATAAAATATTATCTCCCTCTGTTCTTTGTACTTCTAGTATTTGGCTGTACTCCAAGTAGTGGTGTATACGAATCTCAAGTGACACCTACTACGACCTATCAGATAGGATATGGTCTTGGTGAGTATAATGTCACAAACAATTTAAGCAGCTTGGAAATCGAAGAAGATATTGTATCTGTCTTAACGGTTTCTCACTTCAGTGAACATTATGCTTATGGTGAAAGGAAGGTTCTTATTTTAAGAACAAACACAAGAGGAAGAGTGGTATGGTCTAAGTTACTTTCTGTGGCCTCAAAAGGTGGGTTAACTGCCTACAAATTGTTATCTAGCTCGGATGGATCTTTTATTGTATTAGGTTCGACTAATGATGGGGCTGTAGTGATCAAACTTTCTACAGAAGGTCAGGTTATTTCAACCAGACAATTTGAGAGAGATGGAAATGATTGGTACTCTTTCTACGACATTCAAGATTTAAATGATGAATTTATATTAATAGGCAGTTATGGATTCCATTATAACCGTCAACCATTTATAGCCTCATTAGATGCTGAATTAATACCTGTCTCTTTAGGTAAATTAGGCACAAGTTATACTCATATAGCTACTCAGTCTAATTCAATCTTTCTTACCAAAATTCAGAATAATAATGAAATTCATCTTATTAAAGTGAATGATCAGCAAGAACCTATATGGAAGAAAGGGTTTGAGTTTAACAGAGCTATGGATGGATTAAGAAAAGTGGTGGTAACTGATAATTATATTTACATTGTTGGTTATGGCAACCATTTAAATGCCACTTATTTATTTGTTTTAGATCATACTGGAAAAGTATTGAATGGTCTTGGTCTTGAACATCCCTATGGAGATTTGATTGCGGATCAGAATTCAGACAATGTTTTATTATTAATAGGAGGGAAAAATGGAGGAAGTAAGCTCTTTAAAGTTTCACCGGATCTCCAATTTATAGATGAGAAATATATAGCTCGACTTACGGGTAAGCATGGTGATGGTATCACAGGAAAACTTAATTTTGGTGCTAAAACTTTAAATTATCAAACGGACCGCACTAATCAAGATCCACTCTTTGGAAACCGAGGGTTTCATATTGCAAGAATCATAAAAGGGGATTGGTATTCTAACTGTGAGATTTACCAAAACGATGGTGATATTACCAGATATGAATTGGATGTCAAATCTTCTGATTTAGAGTTAAACCATTCTTTTGAAATTGTAGAAGAGTCGAGCCAAAGCATCCTTATACAAGAAGATTCTTTAGATATTAACTTACATACTATTTGTGATTAAATATGTTGGTGTTGTGGGGATTCCTTTTCTATCTGATTCTAATTTCTGATGATGTCATCTATATTATTCAACCAATTATTAAAGTATGGTATTTCGTATAGAACACTAGGTTCATGTATACTTATAGTAGAATTATTATCAGAGAATTTTCCACAAATTACTCTTAGTTTATCTTTGTATATATCAGCCAATAATACGTCTCTATTTAGAGATAGGTTTATAGTTTCTTGTCCTTGATTATCGAAGGTATAGATACTGTTGTTTTTATAACCTATAAATACATTTTTATCTTTTATGTATTTTATATAATCAATAGCATTTACCTTATTGAGGAACTGTAATGAAAACTCATTTTGTTGCATTTGGAAGAAAAAGGTATTTTCTTGGTTGCTTACTACAAAGTATTTATCATCATAATATAATACTTCAAGTTCATCTTCTTTCTGAGTAAAGGGTAGCTTTATTTCTGCGATCGTAGTATCTTCTATATGATATTCCCAATCTTTTATTTCAGTAACAAAATCGGATATCTTTTTATTTTGTAATCTATACAACTTTAATGTATTACTATTAATCTTTTCTATATAGTAATTTTTATTGTTATGCAGTTCTATTGTAGTAATTTCTGGTAATAAAGATTTTTTTTCAAAATCTATTGTAAATAAAACATCATAGTACCTGAAATAATAATTGTCGTTCTTTTTATAAAGATGTAACTCATATTCATTGATCCAATTGGGTTGTGGGAATTTAACTTGAAGATGGTAGTTTTTGATTTTTTGAAAAATACTATCTCTTAAAGAGCAAGAAAATATCAACTGTAAATTTTCCGAGTTGTATACATCGAGTATAGAATCTTTTTCATAAATAAAGAAATGGTCATCATCTATATTTCTAAAAATTGGATCTTTATACTTATCACCTAATGATAGTCTTTTGTGGTTTTGTAGATTATAAATTCCCAAAGAGAAAAACACAGAGCCCTCTTCATCTGACGGGTTAATCACTTCATTGTAATATGAAATATTATTTTCTATTGTTGTATTCAATAAATTCATTTCTATTGAATCATTATTGTGGATATTATAAGTTGATACTTCCCAAGATTTATTAGTTATACTTATTAAACTATCATTAATAACATCACGAATGACAAAGAACTTATTAATATTTATAGGTTTATAATTAAAATGTTTTTTAAGCTTATTTGATAATGTAAAAAGATTCTTTTCGGTAGTGTCAAATTTATTAATCTTAGAATCATTGTTGAAAGATAAATATGGGTTATTATCTTCACTTTGTGTATTAATAAAAGTGTATTCTAGAGTATTTTCTTTATTAGTTATCGAAGTTTTTTTATTCAAATATGTATAGTTTAAGTCTATATCATACATCATGAATTCAATGATGTTTTCTTTAGGCTTAAATAAATGCTTCTTTATTTTGTTGAAGGTGTAGAGAGAGAGGTCTCCATTATATAAAATATCACAGGGTAATAATGGATACTTATAATCATACTCTGGTTTTATTGATAAAGTTGAAGTTTGTGTGATGAAAGTACTATCGTACCAAGACATTGACGGTGGAATAACTTTGATAGAATCAATTTCTACCCATTGATTATTATTTTTTTGAATGATTTTTTTTGTCAAATTATTGACAATGATAAAACTAGAAGAGTCTAATTTATACAAGTTGGCGTGGATATAACTTTCATCGTCTTTATAGAGATCCCATTTACCAAAATCATGTAAAATATTCCCTTTGTTATCGATTTCAAACACATAATTAGAGCTATCATTATTAATAAATGTTGACAGAATAAAGTTATTACCATCTACCTTTTCCAAACTATTGTAAGTTGATGAATAATCTTTTAAAATTTTTTCGTCAAAGATCTTAATTAGATCTCCTTTAGTGTTATACAACCTTATTCTATTCTCTAGTTGTCCAAATGTAGAGTCATAGTTTTTGACACCAAATACTAAAAATTGTTCCTCATTAATAAATTCTATTTGCCTTCTGGCCTTCTGTAGTTCATTATCTCTATACCAAAGTGGATCCGTTTGTATAAAAGCATTTTTGAAAGTGAGGTTTTCATCAAGAGTAGAGATAAAAAAGTACTTATAAAATATAGCTATTGTATTCCCCTTTGGACTAATTTTAAAATCTAAACCGACTTCTGGTAATCTGATAGATTTTATTTCATCACCATTTGAATTGTAATGAGTTATGATATTTCCAGTTAGTACGTAAAAAGTATCATCATTTGGACTTTTTATCATTTTCACAAAATCCTGTGTTTGCTTTCTTAATAAGATATCTTGATTATCGATAGTCTTAATACAAATATCATTTTTGTGGGCGATAGCAACGGTATTTTCATTTAAAAGTAAAAAATCAAGAGGATAAGGTGAATCATTAACTATATTTAAATGGTTTGGTTGATATTTACTTTCGATAATTCCACTAATATTTTTTAAGCGGATTTTGTCTTTTATAAGTAATATGTCTTCTTCTTCTATTGCTAAATGAAAAACATCATCTAAGATAGAATCATAATTGAAATTATATTCATCCATTTCTTCTGAAGAAAAAACCTCTTTCTCTGTGATAGTATTTATAACACTGCCATAATAAGTTTTATAATACTTTGATTTGAACTGCTGAATATTATCACTTTCTATTTCTTTTCCAGTTGTATTATAAGTTTCGTATTTATATAATCCTTGGTATAATGTCTTGATTTTTAAATGATTATTTGAGTCAATATATATTCTCTCAATGTAATCATTTGGTGCTTCCTTGATTTCTGTAATTAGTTTATCGTTATGGTAGTATTTATAGTTATCGTTTAAGGAGTCATAGAATAATACAGTAGATTCGTCTTTGGATATATCATTCAATCTATAATTTTTAGGTACATCATAATTTCCGATCTTTTTTAGGTTATCATCAAAGGCAATAAGTTTCCCTTGTAATTCTATAAAAATCTTGTCCTCCAAAAAATAGATATTCCATATTGGTTCATATTCTTTCAACTTAGTTTGATATGAACTTAAAATCTTTCCATAAAAATCAAGTTTTAGGATTTTAGTATCTTGTTGAGCAATGATAATTCTTTTCTGAAAGTCTACTTTTAGAATAGAATTAATTTTAATATCTAAAGATTCAGATTCCATAATTTCCACCTCTTCTAGTGGTATTGGAGCTTCACTTAAGATCTCTTCTAAATAAAATGAATCTTGCTCTAGCAACATCTTATAATAGAGTTCGTGTGTACTGTAATTAGTACTATCAAGATGGCTTGATGCAATGATCTTTTTAAATGCTTTTGTATAATTTTTATTATCATAAGCCTTTATCGCATCTTGCGTCAATAAAAGACTTTTAGCTTCTCTTTCTCTACGTTCTGCCTTTTCTTTTAACTCTTTCTCTTCTAATAATTTATTGACTAAAGTTGAGTTGTCCTGACTTTTTATACCACCGATGATAAACTCACTACCAGGTTGGTTATTACCAAAGAAACCATACATCGATTCTGTAATATTTAGTTGTGCCTGCTGATGTAACCAAGAAAGAGTAATCGGTAGTCCATTGGGATCACCACTTTCTAGAGCATCTAATAGGATATAACAAAAAGGAGAATGTTTCTCTTCGTAACCATCAGGAACTGGTTCAAGGGCACCTGAAGTGAGAAATAATCTTGAGGTTTTAGCTAATTTCTGATTAGCGTAACTTTGTGAACTTTTACCCTCATAAACTTTATTAGCGGATCTATAGGTGGCTACTTTGGTATTGAAAGTTCCACCAAAACAAACATCCAAGATTAGCCCAACATGTTTTGAAGGTAAAGCGTTCAATATTGCATTCAATTGATGATAACCTAAATACGTACTTCTCGCAAAATCTTCTGTATAGGGTTTAGAATCTTTGAATACCAAAAAACCATCATCATAGATGCTTTTATCATAATCTCCATGTCCAGCGATAAACACTAAAAAACGATCACTACTTTTTAGTTTTTGATGATAGGATATAATGGACTTTAAGGCTTCGTTTTTTGTCGGTGATAAGAGTATTTCTGTTTCAAAATTATATTTGACTTCAAGAATTTCTTTCATACTCTTAGCATCATACTCTGCATTTTTTAAATCTGACCACATGGGTTTTCCATCGTATCGATCAGACCCAATAACCAAGGCATACTTTTTACTTTGAACACTTTTGTCCAATTGATTTGTTTGCTTTACTACTAAACCTCTTGAATTTTCAGTTGTTGCTTGTCCAAAAAGTAAAAATGACAAAAAAGTAAAGAGTACTGTTAGGAAGCTAGAGATGTTTTTCATCAGGTAAATTTGGCATGTTTATCATATAAAGAAACATATTATTATTACCATTTTCAAAATTAAATCTTGTTAGTAGATATAGTATTTCTTAACCTATCAAGTTAACTAGTCTTTAATCAGTCAACGCTATATACTTTTAATGTTTATGGAGGAAAGCTATCTTTAGATATGAAAAATTATGAGGAGCAATTGCTTGGTATTAGTGCTAAGGAATTACCTAAACCAATGAGTATACTTCCTTATCAAGAACTAATAACATTAACTTCAATTCAGTCGTCCAAGGATTATGAGATAGAGTTTATTAAACTATCGGAGAAGTTACCTTTTAAGATATCGAAACTCCCGACTTTTGGTGGTTATAGTGAAGATTGGTTTAATGTTGAAGTGAATGGTTTTAAACATCAATTACAATATTGTGAGAGAGGTTCATTGGATATTCTAAAAGACTGTCAAAATCAATTGGAGCTGTTTTTTGAAATATTAAATGCTGTGATCCCTAGCTTCACATCGAGTGCAATTGAGATTGCCAATACTCTGGATGTAATAAAAGATCAAAGGTTACTGATCTGGTTAAGAATGAGTTCGAAAATTTATTTTATGTATCAGGTAAATCACTTTTTTGGAAAAAGTATGCTCACTCAAAATGTAACATGGATGTGTCAAGAATTGGTGCGTATGGGTGTTTTTGAAACAGAAAAGCAAGCTTTTAATAGTAAAGAACATATCATCAAAGGCCTTTGTCTTTGTGGAACACCTAACGATATGGCAGAATCCCTTTATCATGAACTAAAGTACTCGTAACTTTAAGGGCAAGCTATTTTTGATAATCGATGAACTAAGAAATCTGATATATAAAATCTGAACTTCGATATACTGATTACAAAAAAATACAATCTTAAGAATACCATAAAGCAAACAAAAAAGGATGAAAGAATATTTAAAAATTACTGGTCAAGAAGGATTGATCTACTTCAAAGAATTAAGAATCTCTGATATCATGATCACACCGACTTCAGCGGGGCAATTTCGCTTTGATTTAGATATAAAAACGTATGATGGACAATACCCAGAAGCTGAAATAACAGAATTTGAAAAGGAAATGGGTTTAGAAATCAATACTAATATTTCATATGTATGGCTAACAATAGAAAATAAACCTTTAGCAAAGGAAGAGGTATCATCGATTAGAAATTTTGATTTCGAAATTAAGAACGGAGGAGACGAAGATAGTGGGGAAGGTTTAGCTTTTGCCTATTTTGGGTAGGGAATCGAACTCTATAATAACAAGGTGAAGATTAGAGAGATCGAGAATGAACTTTGGCTTAACTGGACGGCCACTTCAGATGATGTTAATTTCTATGATGAAAGGGCAAAACCTACACAATATGAATTTAATGTAAGAGTTAACTTGCTTGAACTTACTAAAGAAGAAGACATCTCCACCAGATGGAAGAAGTTAACAAACAAAGGTGAGGTTTATTTTAAAGTCCTAAGAGATATGAGGAACGGACGATTATTTAATAACGATAAACGTATCTACGCTCCACTAGGAAGAGAAAGGACCTATTATGATGCGATTACGGCATGGAAGGAAGTACCGAGACTAATGTCTGAAAATGATTTTGAATTCAAGTTTTAGGAAGCGCATTCAATGAGCTTTATGCAAATCCACAGTCGGTGATATTTGAAGTAAATAGAATGTCAGTATTTGTATAGTTAATACTATTAACTCATGAAAAATTAATCACTAATGGCATCAATAATAAATTGATATTGAGCATCGTATAATTCAGTTAGCATTGGGAAGTTGTCATAATCTAAATAGAATTTCTCTTTTTTACCAGTCTCATTATGAGTATATATAAGTTCTAACCTTCTCAAGACTTTCCCCGAATTATAATTAATTATCTTATTGTTAAAAGTGAAGTTTTCGATAGGTAAAACTCTTAGTGTATTTCTATACTTTTTAAAAGGGGGTATTGTCTTATATAAGTACATATAGATTTTACCGTCTGCAATTTTAAACTTTGTGATTTTGTGATTATCAAATTTCACATCAGATATCAATGCTAATATGAATACGATTGACATTGTAGATAAAAATACCCTCCAAAATAAGGCATAATAAATATTTAATCCTGATACTATATAAAACCAGAAAGTTATTGGGACAACCATACCAAATGTGACTGCAATAGATATGTATCTATTGGTTCTTTGATCGTCAATATATTTCAAAAATAATGATCTTGGCATTTTAACTTCCATACTAGGTTTTCTTTTTTGATAGCAAATTGAGTTCTGTACTATCAAATATATTTTGAGAGTAAGATCAGGTCAAGTATTGCGATTTTTGATGTAAATAGAGTGTCTATATATGTATAGTTAATACTATTATCTCATGACAAATCAATCTTTAATCACAAATAGCATCACCTGAATCAGTTAGCATTTGGAAATTGTCATAGTCTAAATAAAATTCTCATACTGGTTGTAGTGTTAGGTGCAAGCGTCATTTCAAACTATAAAATGGATGAAATACGAATCTTTTAAATAAATATGCATATTATTTGTGTGTTGTAATAAGTTCCAGACTTATACATTAGTTAGTTCTTAGTGACGACTTTCGTCTTAACACTAAGAACTGCAAAAGAGAAGTAATGAAAAAAACACAAACTTTTATATTACTGACACTACTATTATTTGGATTAGTGTCAGTAATAAAAACTGAAATAATGATGAGTAATTCTTCAATTAGATATTCAATTGGTAGTATTGAAAAGGTAAATTTACCTCATATTAAATATTCTTATTCATATCAAAATAAAATATTCTCAAGAGTTGTAAGGAAATATAAGAATGATATCCAATTAAATGATAAGTTTCTTATCAAAATCTATGTAGATGACCCTTCTGTATCAGATATATATTTAGGTGAAAAGATAAGTCAAGATAAAATAATTAATATACCATCTGAAGGCTGGAAAGAGATCCCCTCTTTTTTTTCAAAGAAAAAAAATCTTGACTTTATCTAAAACCCTCACTGTTTCTAATGTTAAGCGGAAGCGTCATTACAAACTATAATATTGTTTGAGTTTCCGAACTTAAAACAACAAAACTCTATTTCAAGTACAACTGACGATTTTAATATAAATACATACTATATTGGAATAGATATTGGTAAAATGTTGGACTCCTAAAAAATTTGAATCACCTATTAATCTAAATTATAATGAAGGCAAAACAGAGTAAATTTGATATTGTTCTTGTTGTAATAATTATTGTTTTGGCAATAAGTTTCACCTTTATTATCAGTCCTTATTTAGATAGAGAAAAAGAGCGAAGCTACAACCAAATACAATTCAAAGAAGATACATTTTTATTAATAAATTCTATAATAAAAAATGATAGAGGTTGACTTATATTTAAAAATAAATCAGATTTATATTTGATATATTTAAATAAAAATAATAGACCTTTAGTTAATGCTGGAGATTCTTTATATCATTGTGCTAATTCAGATTCCCTATATTTAGTTACAAAGAATGGAATTTTATCTAATGAAATTATTTATTATGATCCAACTTCATGGTTACATGAATTATTGGGAGATACGTTAGATATTGAGGGTAGATATGGTAAAAAGCCATGGAGACAATAATAATCCCCAACTGGTCGTAATGTTAGGCGCAAGCTTCCACTGTTCGTAATGTTAGGAGTTAACGTCATTTCAAACTATAAAAAAACTCCACTGTTCGTAATGTTAAGCGCAAGCGTCATTACGAACTACTATATTGTATAAGTTTTCAACTTATAACTAATACAAACTCAGCACTCCCTTATTGGCCTGATAAGTTTCATTCGTTATCGTTTTTACTATCACCTGTTAAACATCTTCTCGAATAATATCCACTTTTGCATTGAAAGTAACTTGCCCAGTTATTAGATTACTTTTTAGAGTAAGAATTCAACTTTTCTAGCCCTTCAATTCTGTAGGACATTTAACTGTACTTCCTATTCATAAACAATATTTCCCACCAGTGTTTCAGAATGTAAATTAACGACACACAATTGTACACTTGACGTTTGCTTAACTATAACATTTAATCATTCAATCTGAACACTATATTATTATGAAAAATTTATTTATCTCAATCGCTTTTACTACTGTTACAATGTTAGCTTTTACTAGCTGTAACCACGATAACGAACCACAACCCATTCATCGCACAACTCATATTCATCAACCTGTTCAAACTCATAAACATGTAGATGTTGATTCAGTTGTCACTAATGAACATAAAGACAAAATCGTTAAAACTCGCAGAGTAATAGATGAGGCAGAAACAGTTAATTACACAACAATTAACAGCAACAAAAATAAAAATGGTTTTGTCGAAGGCGTGGGTGCTGGTATGCATCAAGACATGACAATCAAAGACAAAAACAGTAATGAAGTTACACCAATCACTGATAGTGATGTTTTGCTTGACCAAGAAGGTGTTGGTGAAGGATTACATGAAGAGGTAAACTATAATGTTACGTATGCTGATCGTGTTAACGAGGTCATGTTTAAAGCATTGATCCTAGACAAAGCACAAATAGCTAATGTGTTTTACACAACAATAGAACATGGCAAGGTCAATATCACAATTAATTATTCAGATGGTACTACTGAGCAAGAAAATGATGTGAAACATTATGAGTATGCTGGTTATACTGACTTTGAAGTTAAAGGGGAATTCTATCGCGTAAACAACTAAAACTAAATATTTAAGTAAGCGACACATTCTTTTAGGGTGTGTCGCTTTATTCATTATTTATCAACGACATTTAATCATGAAATTTATTCCTTCACTTTCGCTATGTTAAGCACTTGTACCATTACTAACTAGTATTTCGAGTAAGTTCCTAACTTATCATTTTGAATCAACTAACTTCTCAAAGCAGTTTTTTGCCGCGATAATTGCACCTTCCATATAGCCTGAATATATAGGGCTTACCTCCGTTCCCCCAAAGAATAGTTTACGGTTCATATACTGATGTTGAAGTAGTAGATGCCCATTATTCTGATGAGGATATTCAAGGGCTGGATTTCCATCGAGAATAAATTCGTCTGTCCAGATTTTGTCTTCGTAGAGTAAAGGTTGAGTTGCTTTCTGACCTAAAATTTCTTCCAATTGTTGTAATACAAATTTTTTCCTTTCTTCTTGAGTATAAGCCTTGGCTCCGGGATTTAAAAAACCAGTAAACCCAAACTTTGTCTTGTCGATATTAGTATGATCATACATCTCAGCAATAATTCCAGAATTACTGTAGAACATACCCGAAAAGCCATTCTCTCTCCAGAAAGGACGTTCATATTCTATCACATATTTAATTGATCCACCCATCCATGTTTGAACAGTAGGAAAGAGGGCTGTCAATTCTTGAGGGAGACTTGGAGAAAAAGAAATCTGTGATCCCACCAATTGAGGAGGCAAACACAACACTACTTTATTGGCCTGATAAGTTTCATTCGTTACTGTTTCTACTATCAATTTATGCCCATCTTCTCGAATAGCATTCACTTTTGCATTGAGGATAACTTGCTCAGGTTTTAGTTTACTTTTTAGAGTGTGAATTAAATTTTCCGATCCCCCTTCAATTCTATAAGAAGATGCTTCATTTTGTGGTACAAAAAACTCTTGGATTGGGGAATATTGATTGGGTTGAAACAAGGATTTACCTTCTGAAAATTGTTGGAATTTCTGAATACCTAATGCTTTCAATGTAGATATTATATGGGTATGCACTCCTTGTAACCATGTGGCTCCCAGTTCAAGAGGTGTATTATTTTTTCCTTGAAGTGTCTGCATCCTGCCTCCAATTCTTGGAGAAGCTTCTAAAATGGTAGCTTTAATATTTTTTTCTAATAGTAAACTAGCTAACATTAACCCACTTAAACCACCGCCAACAATAATAATTTCTTCGTCTTGTTTCATTTATCTTTAAAAGCGTATTTCTTCCCAGTTATTCTACATTATGTGATGACGAATCTACATAGAATGTTGATCATCTTTATCTAAACTATTAAAAATTTGTATTGTTTTTCATAACTGTTGAAATAAAAAAAGCACCCCTAAATGGGATGCTCTATATTTTGAATTATAATATCTCAGATAACTTTTCTTTCGTTGCTTTTTTAAGTTCGTCTACTTTCTGTTCAGCAACGTACTCCCCAACTTTTAAACCTCCTTTGGCTAACGTTTTATCAGAGATACCTACCGAATTAGCTGCTTTTCTTACTGTTTTTGCAATCTTTACTTTTGTCTTTAATTTCATATTTCCTAAAAATTATTTGTTTGATGAGTAAACGATGTATCACTATAACATTGTTGCTCTATCTAACAATCGTTATACATTTATATAGGGAGATATGAACGGACTTTTTCAAAGCTTTATCTTCACTAAACTTCCTCCTTTATGACTTCCTGAGTTTTTTCTTTTAATGATTTAAGATTAAAAATATATCCTATGATCATTAAACCGATACCCAAGAATGCTAAAGCTGTTGGTGGTTTCCCTTCAGAGTTAAAACGAACAATAAGGTTTGCATATATTGAAGTAAAACTGATAAATAGTCCCATAAATAACAATAATGGTGGGATCCATGCAGATTTTGTCGATGAAAATTTATATTGAAGAACACCTATACCAACTGCTACTGTAATAAAGCCTCCGGCTACAGCTCGCATCAGTGCTAAGATAAGTGTCTGAAAATTCTTACTCACCTGATTCCACTCAAGCATTAAAGCTTCACTATGATAAGGCATAAAACTATTTTTGAAGAGGTAGATTACACCCATCACTAGAAGTATGAAGGCTGCTATATACGTTGTGATATTACCAATTTTTGAATTCATAAAAAGTAGTTGATTCTTAATCTGTTAATTTTAGTATTGAAATAAATTTTACTCTTCAAAAATCAAGCGAACATTATCAATACCCTATGAAAAGTAGAAATGTGTACCCCAAATAGTGCTATTAGTAAGAAAAAGGGCATTTGATATAAATTCAATAGTTGTTGTCAGAAGTGCATTATTTATAAAAGTTGATGACGAGGTTAACTTATTAAGAATTGAGATGTAGTCACTATTCGTAACAACCATAAGATCTATTGAGCAAAGTGTATTCTCCCTTCCAATTAAATAGTACAGTTTTAGTCGCTGACCATCCAGTTATGCCTCTGTTTATACCGCCCAATTCTCTTTCCCCTATTTTCAATCTTGACCATCGTTCTTTCTTAGTTGGTTTTTGATAGACACGATCTCCAATCGCGTATCCTAAACAATCTCTAATTCTGTTCTTATCATTTTCTGACCTGTTTTTTCTCTTTAAATGAGAGGTATAATCTTCATAATAATAGAGTATTATATCACCATAAAAATCTTCAATTGTTGGAGTGATATCATTACGTCTTTTATAAATATCTTCTATTTGAGCAGAAATATACCATTTTTCTCCACCTAAGGTGTCGGGATAAATACTTATCTCTATGATTCCTTTATTGTTTACAAATAAATCATTTTGAACAAATTCATTGATTGTCTTCCTTATCAACTTCCGTTTAATAGTATCATCTTGAGCTAATGTTACTTCATCACAATGTTTTAAAATTTCACTATTATTTGGTGATTCTATACATGAAAAACCTATCATAGTAAGAAGGAAATAAATATAGCCATATTCAACTTTCATTTTCTTCTGCATAATATTTAGATACTTTATTCTCAGAAAACTTTTCTCAATCGTATTCTCATCTTCTTCAATACTGTTATAAGTATTCACTTTTTTAGGTTTTAAAAGACATATCTTTTATTAATTGTAGGATGATTGTCATTTTGTAGTTTATAAAAGTGAAGTAAGCACTACTTATTATCCTTTTCTTCGGGCTTATTCTATTTATGCATAGAACTAAAAGTCTAAATAAACATACCACCTCAAAACTATTGTTCAACCTTAACTTTTTGTGATGACCAACTTCGGGTATTGTGATTGGTCTTATATAAACGTTCCATCTTATTTTTTCAGTAGAGTCGGAGGTTATCAGTGGTTATGGTTTTTGTTCCCCCTTTGCTAAAATCTGTTCTGATCATATTTTGAACCTAAAGAATTGTGGATACTATCGAAGTTGGACAGGTAAACTATTGTTGTTTAACCCTATTGAACTACCTAATTTTTAATCAATAAGAAGAGGTAAAAGTAGAGTTTTCGTTCGTCTTTGATATAAATAGTGGAAGCTAAAAAATGGCTTATTTAGTATAGGGTGCGAATGTAACGGTTTTACAGTGTTTCGTGGTCTGATAACAAACGCTGTAACTGACCATATCGCATCGGTTAATTATTATTACAAAGGTTTAAAGTCAGTTCAAAAAGGGTTGAATAACTAACCCAATGACCAGTTGTCGATATTCTAGGGTGAAATCTTTTTATACATTTGAAGTGCCAGCATTTTTTAAATAATATAGTTATCAAGGGGCTTTCCATAAAGCTCAAAAATTAATTTACAATGAAAAGAAGTTTTATAGTTCTAGTTCTTATCCTGATTTTTGCAGGTCCAGATTTCGCCCAAAATTCAAAGATTCTTGACAAAAAAATCAAAGAGATTCATCAAAGAATTGATGATTACCAAGGTTTCCTCACGCTCTCTAAAGAAGAGGTAGATACTATTTACGACCTTTATTTAAATCGATACTTAAAGAAGGATAGTATTCACCGAGCAGTTCTCAATGATGAATCGTTGAGTAAGTATGAGAAGATAAAAATGAAGAAAAGAGTCGATAAAGAAACAGATCTGAAATTGATGAACTTGCTTTCATTTGAAGAATATATTCAAATCAAATGTCATCATCAGACAATAATTCGTTTAGGTCAGATTCAGTTTATTAACCCTTTAAACGAAAACGATTATCAACGTATACTTGTTGCAATGAGGGAGATGCGTTATCATAATATTTTGGTAGCAAAAGAGTTTGGAAAATCGTCGCCTATTGCAAAAGAAAAAATGATGGAAAATCGCTCGAAATGTGCAGCGATAGAAAAAGAAATATTTACAGAAGACATGTATACTCATCTAAAAAAGCTTAACCTACTTACAATTGTAGATTGGGGAAAAGATACTCATTTATCGGATGCAGATGAGATGTCGAGTATATTGGATGGATATAATATTCTAGAACCTGTGGGAACTTATAGATAAGTGAGGTGTTTAGAAGATATCCAACCTTTATGAATAGGAATTAAACCTTATTTTTATACATCTATCTCTATATTTGATGTATCAATAACATAACAGTCAAAGTGAAATGAAAACTCTATTTACATTAGTAGTTACCTTATTTTTTAGTGCTGCATTGATGGCTCAGGATTGGAAATATATTCCAATTAAAGGGACGACAAATGCAGGATTTGAGAAACAATCTGGACCCGTTAAACCAATTTCAACTTTACCAGGAAAAGGAAAAAAAGGCGTTGAAGGTTGGTACCTTCCTTTTACAGGTTCTTTAGTAAAAGAATCTATCGTAGTAACAAACAAAGAAGCTTACAATGGGGATTATTCTTTACAAATAAAGACCAACCCTAATGCAAGTGTATTGTATAAAGGGTTATTAAAGCACAATCCTATTAAGATAAAAAGCCCAGGAAGATATAAAATTTCATTTTGGGTGAAGGCATCAGATACCAATGCAAAAATCAAAATCGGTTCAATGATCTCTAAAGATGCTTTAGAGCAAACACTGAAAATGAACAAGCAAGGTAAGCCATTTAATTTGGGTGATACCAAACCAAAAGTGGTAGATCTTACCTTAAGTAAAGATTGGAAACAGATTTCTCGTCAGGTTGTGGTTACTAAGAAAGATATTGAAGCAGGTTATGAGTATATCATTCCTACTTTATTAATGGGAGGTACTCCAAATGTCACTTTCTACATCGATGAATTTAGATTAGAATATGTAATGAAGAGCACTTCGAAATAGATTCTTCTTTTCGTTAGCTATCAAATAAAGAGTGTCGCCTATATTGAAAATGTCTCATAGAATAATTAATTCTGTGAGACATTTTTATTTTCTTTTTAATCTAAGAGAAAGGTGACTGAAATTTAAGCAGTAAGACCTGATATTGAAGTGATTGTAACGGATAGTCAACCTGTATTTCAAAAGAGAAAACTAACTTTTAAGTGTGTGACATTATTATAACTTTTTATCTAACAATTAATGAAATGAAATATTTAAACATTCGATCAATGATATACTTCAGTATCTTATTGATGGCAATCCCTGCGTTCAGTGCTAAAGCACAAGACAGACCGAACGTCTTATTCTTAACTTCCGATGATTTGAATTTTGATTCGGTAGGGGCCTATGGTTCAAAGGTAAAAAACACTACACCTAACATTGATAAACTATCGGCACAAGGTATGATGTTTGAAAATGCCTATGTTCAGGTTGCCAGTTGCTGCCCCTCTAGGAATGTATTCCATACAGGCCATTATTCTCACAATAGTGGAGTGGAAGGATTTTTTAGCGTTGACTTTCCTCAAGCCACACTTCCAGAGGCATTAAGAGAAAATGGATATTTTACAGGAATTATTCAGAAAGTATTAGACTCTAGTCCTACAAACAATAAAGCTAAATACTGGGATTACGTAGCAAGTTTTACAAACCCAGAATCTAGAACAGCGAATAAGTATAAAACAGCTTTTGAGGAATTATTAGTAGAAGCAAAAGCATCCAACAAGCCATTTTATGCATCTGTAAATGTTCAAGATCCACATCTACCGTTTTATAGAGGTGAAGATACCAAAGAAGGGTTTGACCAAAACCCTCCTTCTTTGTTATATGATGAAGACGAGATTCCCATTCATCCAGTATTGCCACAATCTGATAATTTCAAAGAAGAAATGACAGATTACTATAATACCGTAAGAAGAGGAGACGATTGTATCGGTGATATTCTTCAAGTGTTAGAAGATGCAGGATTGATGTCGACAACATTAATCGTTTATATCTCTGACCATGGTATGTCTTTTCCGTTTGTAAAATCGAATCTTTACCCTCAAAGTGTGAAGACGCCATGGGTTGTTGTTTGGCCGGGAGAAATTTCGGGAGGTCAAATAGATACGTCACATATGATTTCTGCTATTGATATGATGCCGACCATTCTTGAAGTTACAAATACTGAGGCGCCAGGCCCTTTAGCTGGTCGATCATTGTTGGGTATCTTAAAAGGAGATATAGAAGAAGACAGAGAATATGTTTTTGTGGAACAAAACGAAGGCCCTACAGCAGAACCTCGACCGATGAGGGCAGTACACTCCAAAGAGTTTGTCTATATTTTTAATGCCTGGGGTACCGGTGATTATGAGGCGATTATGGAGTGCCGTTGGTATAGATCTTATGCAACTTTTTCTGCCTTATCTAAAGAGGATGAGCAGATTAAAGAGAGGTTCGATTTTCTTAATTATCGTACGGTTGAGGAATTATATGATACAAAAAATGACCCCTATTCATTGAATAATCTGATCAATGATCCTGAGTATGCAGAAGTATTGGAAGATCTAAGAACGAGATTGGAGAATTGGATGAGAACAACCAATGATTTTGCTTTAGAGGGATATTTAGTGAAAGATGATAAGGAAAAATTGAAAGAGTTTATGGAGCAAAGGATCGCGATTTCACAAGAAAGAGCCACACGATTAGAATGGAAAAGAGCGATTAAAAATGACAATAGACCGGAAGGTAAATTAACAGAACTTGGGGAGTCTAATATTGTTATCCCACCTACACCTGAAGTACCTGAAGAAGAAGAGAAAGAAGTAGAAAACGAAGAGGAAGAAGAGAAAAATACAGATGCTGAGGAAGAAGTAACTACACCCATAACGAGTATTGAAGGGAATAGGGAAACCACTTTCTTTTATCCTAACCCTGTAAAAAATGGGGAGCTAATTAAGCTAGCAACAGAAGACATAGTAGCAGTGAAAATCTATGATCAAGCTGGACGGTTAGTTTTTGCAAAAGATAACGTTGTCCAATCATTTGTATTCGATAGCTTAATAAAAGGATTGTACTTTATTCATATTATTAAAGCAGGTGAGAAGGTATATGTTGGAGAGATAATTGTCAATGACTAGATAATAGATTTACATCTGACACTAATGAAAAGGCACTTTTATTTTCTAAATAGAAGTGCTTTTTTTAGGATTGATATTTCCTTAGTAGAAGGTGATTCGAATATTTTGAAGTGCTAAGTAGGTAAGTTGTACAATATAATATTCATAGTAGTCCCGCTTAAAATTACAATCGCCTAAACTACTATGACCACAAATAAACGAATCATTATCTATGATACTTATTGTAGGTTTTATGCTACTGAAGTAGTGTGATATTCTTCATATTTGGAATAAAAGAAATTGAAATGAAGAGAAATACACTAACACTGATTTTTACTGCTTTACTATTAAGCATAAATACATTTGCACAGGAGACCACTCCAAAATGGAGATTTATTAATATTCCAGATTACCATAATGCTGAAGGGTTCACAAGAATTTGGAATAAGAGTAAAGATCCTGCTTTTAAAAATGCAAGAGAAGAGCGTATTGCATCACAAATGACTTCTTTTAGAGAGATGAAAAATGCTCATGGGGGAGAGTTGGTTATTCTTCCGGGAGATACCAACGGAGGACATTGGTACAAAGCTAAATACCTAAATGCTTTTAAATCATACCCAGCATATGCCGATTATTCGGAAAAGGATGTAATTATTGAGTCTTCTCTTTTATGTTATCAAGGACTGAAAGATATCGTATATGGAGTGGGTTACCAAGAATTTCTAGTGGCTGTAGGTGATCATGAACTGGGAGATAATCCTTGGAGAAAAAATTCAAAAGTGGTCAAAAATTTACCTCATTTCAGAGAAGGCTTTGCTAGAGTTTTTACTTTAGATGAGAAAGGAAATTCTCGTTTCACTAAAAAAATTGGTAAGGCGGACGCCAGACCGATTGGAACTAAATATGAACACACTTCTAATGCGATCCAATACAAAAATATCTTATTTGTAACCATTGATATGTTTAGATTCGATGGTGCGGATATCAATTTAGGAGATGAAGGAACAGTGGAGGGAGATATTACAGGAGAACATCTAAAGTGGTTCGAAGCTGTACTTAGTGAAGCCCAAAAAGAGAAGAGTATTAAGCACATTATCGTACAATCTCATTTACCGATTATTTATCCAGTAAGAAAGTATGCGAGTAGTGGTATGTTGGTGTCAAGACATGCCGAAGAGAAGGTTTTAAATCTCTTACGAAAGTATCATGTTGATCTGTATTTAGCAGGAGAAGTGCATATGAATACAGTCACAAAAGACGATAAGTCTGATCTTATCCAATTTGTAGGAAGAGGTAATGATTTAAGTAATTTAACCACTGTAGACGTAGAAGATAACAAGTTAAGCTTAGTCGCTTATCATAAAAATGGAGATCAGCTAGGAACATTGACGATTGATAAATCAAATGCAAATACAACAGTTGCCTCATCAGGTTTACTTGCTCCTATC
Organism: Flammeovirga sp. SubArs3; assembly: GCF_947387565.1. Taxonomy (NCBI): domain Bacteria; kingdom Pseudomonadati; phylum Bacteroidota; class Cytophagia; order Cytophagales; family Flammeovirgaceae; genus Flammeovirga; species Flammeovirga sp. SubArs3. The sequence continues at coordinate 716,707 of NZ_CANDOA010000001.1, forward strand.
TCACCTCAAAAAATACAAATCCATTGGAGTTTTGATAAAAAGATTCCTGCGGATAAATTTAAATTTAGTGTTACTGGCAATTATCCAAATCAAGCAAAGGATAAAGTGCATTTCAAAGGCATTACTTCACCTGTTGCCTACCTAAATGACGGTGATTTTGAGTATGATTATTCATTGCTAGGAGCTCCTTCTAAAATAGAAAAAGGCATCATTGATAATGCGATTAGAATTGATGAAAATTCAAAGCTATTTGTGTTGCCAATTGGCCCTATAGCAAAAGGGTACGAGCGAACTATTTCTTTATGGTTAAAAACAAATGCAGACGGCAGAAGAATTATTTTCAATAGTAATTCCTATTGGGGAAAAGGGCAGTTCTACAATATTTCTATCAACGACGGACAACTAGAACTCGCTCTTAAGTCAGATATTTATACGGTAACCACCAATCAAAAAATTAATGATGGAAAATGGCATCATGTAGCGGTAGTAGTACCTCAATATGGGGCAACACTCAATGATAATTTGCTGTATGTGGATGGTAAATTAATTTCGGAAAGAAATACCCAAGGAGGAAATAGTAAGGTGAATACCAGCCAAGCCAATTGGATGTCTATTGCTACTCAAATGAAGAAGCATAAATCAAACCTAAGAGAAACTATGAACATGCAAAATTTCAAAGGACTTTTGGATGATGTTTCGATGTGGACTAGAGCCCTAAACCATGAAGAGATCCAGCAGATATATCAATCAGGTTTGGAAGGTGTTAGTGCACTAGAACTTGATAAAAAACTCGCGCAATAAGACTTTCAGTACATGTTTTAGTTCTTTAGCTTTACTTATGCTGAATACTAAAAAAGAGTTGGGGTTATTATCAAAAGTGATAATAACCCCAACTCTTTTTTATGACTACCAATTGATAGTTGGATTACGTTCTGTACATGAAATTTACTTTCTTTCCTTTCCATCCCGTTTCATCTAACCAATTTTGTAGTGCGTTCTCTAAATCAAGAATTTGATTGATGTATTTTCTATCATCGATGATGTTTTTAGATTCCCCCGGATCGTTCTTTAGATCATAGAAAAAACTATCACCATCAGGGTAAATAACTAATTTGTATTGTTCGTCACGTACCATAAATGAACCTTTGGCATCTGCCAGTACTTCTCGTCCGCCTTTTGGATGTGCCTTAATTCTTTCACAGAATGAATATTTAGGAGCCAATGATTTATCCTTTTCACCTGTTAGGAACGGAATAATATTCACCCCTGCTACTTCTTCTTTATAGTCTGTATCTGTAATAGACAATATTGTTGGCTTAATGTCTACTAAACTAACGGGAATATCTGTAACACCAGGTTTTAAAAGTTTTGGATAACGGATCATAAATGGAATGGCCGCGATATCATCATAAAACGATTCATTTACTTTCCATACCATACCATGTTCACCCATCATATCACCATGGTCGGCAGTAAAGATGATCAAAGTTTCATCAAGAATACCTTGTTCTTCCAACTCACCCAAGATTCTGCCTACCCTGTCATCTAGATATTTTACAGCACCATAGTAGATTCTTAAAAACTCTCTAAGCCCTTCATCACCGTAACCTTTTACCATTCTTCTAGACCAAGATTTGTCGAACTTTGTTTCTGGCACTTGAGTTAATGGCATTTGCAATGAATCAGGATTGAAAAGACCATAGTATGGATCAGGTACAAAATTGGGATCATGTGGCCAGATAAAAGAGGTAGTAATGAAAAATGGAGCATCTACAGAAGAAGCATTTTCGATAGAGGCCACTGTTTTATTAGCTAAGATATCATCAATCCAATCTTCTTGTTTCAATCTTAAACGACCCATTTTAATAACGAAGTCCTTGTGTTTAACATCTTCCCAAACATTTTCAAGGTGACTTCTTTTATTAGCCATAGAAGGACTTACCTCCACAGGCCAGAATTGATTGTAGAAATTCATCCAATCTTGCCCATCATCTTTACGAACAGTAATTTGTCTATCAGCCATTTCTTGTTTGTACTGATAGGCATAATCATATTGATCTTTATAGTATGGTAAATAGTTTAGGGAATCGCTTTCTACATGCCATTTACCATATTGGTGCGTAGCATAACCCTCGCTATTTAATAATTTACCTGTTGTTTCATCTGTAATATCGATACCATCTTTTTGTTTCGAACCCAAGTTGTGGACTACACCATGTTGATGCGGATAAAGTCCCGTAACAATGGAAGCTCTAGAAGGTGAACAAAATGGGGTTGCACTATACGCTCTATTAAACTTAACTCCTTCGTTGGCAATTCTGTCGATATTGGGAGTGGGTACAGGGCCTCCATAGCAACTAAGAGCCTTGTAGTTCAATTGGTCACACATAATAACCAATACATTGGGTTGTTTCTTTACCTTTTTATTTAAAGTGGGCTTACAACCTATGCTTAATATAAGTAGGAAAAGACCTACATATACATTGTTAATTTTATAATTCATACATTCCTAATTAAAAAGATTACGAAAAGGTGTGTTTTAGCGACATCATAAAATTACAATTCAGCTACATCAATATAATCCAATTTTAAGTCAAAATAGTTTTATAACCAACCATTCAAAATTAGTCGATTTTTTTGACTATCCTATTTAGTATTTAGAGCTTGAAAATACCCTTTCGCTTATTTTTCTTTATCACTAGCCTTATGAGTATACCATGATTTTCTGACTAATGATATCTAGGTTAGAAGTTGGTTGCTTTGTTAATATAATAAGTGATACACAAAAACTACTATCGATGTTATTATTAGGTATGATTTGAATTTTCTTGGTGTAACATTCCGAGTTCTAGATAAAGAGTAAACGATTATTTTAGGGTGATGATATTATAGGTGGTACTAGCCAAAGTTCCCTCCATGAACATTCACTTCTTGGATAAGATGGAGAGCGATGATGTGATGAAAAGTAAGTGTTACAGTAAAGAGTAGGACTAAAATCCTTTATTGAAGTAATACAAATAATTGGGGACTTAAAAAGCATCGTTTAAATTATAGGAGCGAAAGGTTTTGATATAGTCCATCAAAGGTTCAATATTAGGTCAAAAGTTTGAAATCAGATCACAAAACCGCATTTTTACTACTGTCATGAATGATTGAAATGAAATACGATAGTGATCAGTAATTCTACTATATAAGAATGAACATTGCGCAAGATGAGATTTATTTTACTCTTTATTATCATTCATTTAATAGTATAATTATATTCGTTAAACAGATCAGCATGAAAAAGAGATTCATACCATTATCTATTTAACGGCAATTTTTTACCAGAATGAAAACATACTTACTATACTTAAAAACTACGATACTAATACTTTTATTTTCTGTGTCTATTCAAGCAGAAGATATCGTTCATTTAGAAACAGAAAAAGGTTTGGTCAACGGTACTGTAACAAGTATGGTTGAAGATTCTTTAGGTTACATGTGGGTAGGCACAAAATCTGGCCTATATAGGTATTCTGGAGAAAGATATTTATCCTATCAAATCTCGGAAAAAGAAACCAATCAATTTATCACCGCTTTGATAAAAAAGGATGGCGATATTTACGCCATTAGTAGAAAGGGAGTAATTAGTAAGTACGACTATATTCATGATTCGTTTGAACTTATTGCAAAGGCTGAAAAGTATACTTTTACTAGTGCAAAATTTGTCAATGATAACGAAATCCTTTTAGGTTTAAGGAATGGAGTAACCATCTATAATATGGAGTCGAAGACTTTTGCTAAAAAGGTGTCGCCATCTAAATTATTATTGTGTAGAGATATTATCAAATACAACGGTAAAATTTATGTAGGTGGAGCGAAAGGTCTGTTTGAACTGGTGAAAGGAATTGATAACAAGTACTCTATCAAAGAGGAGTTGGTAAAAGATATCGATATCCTCACATTTAATATCGACTCCAAAGGTAGATTTTGGATTACCACCAATAGTTCAGAACTATTCTTATATGATTATGGTAAGTTGACACCGTTGAAGTTGAATGGTTTTAAAAATGGTAAGAGTACAATAAGAGAGATCTTTTTTGATAACAACGATAATGCTTTACTTGGTGTAGATGGAGACGGTTTATTTGTGGTAGATCAGCATTTTAATGTGATTGCTCATTATAACCATAACCCAGATGATCCATCTTCTTTACGACAAAATGACCTTGAAACAATATATGTAGATAAGAACAATGTTTATTGGTTAGGTCACAAAGAAATGGGTGTAGATATCTTATTCACAGAAGACAACCCATTTACTAATTACCAACATATTCTAAACTTAAAAAATAGCCTTTCAGATAATTTTATCCGATCGATCTTAAGAGACGATAATGGAAATATTTGGTTTGGTACAGAGTCGGGTATTGATGTATTGTCGCCTAACGGACAATGGCAAAAACTAAACACATTAATCAATACTCCTGTACTTACTTTAAACAAGTACAAAGGAGAAATTTTAGTGGGAACATATGGTAAAGGTTCTTTCTTGGTCGATCCGAAAACTTACAAGGCGAGAAAAGCATTCGAAGCTCCAGAAAGAGAAAATATTTTTGTTTTTACCACTCAAATCATTGGAGATGATGTTTGGGTAGGTGGAAATAACGCTCCTTTATCACTATTCACCAATGATAAATACCAAAGGAACTATAAAATAGGCTATGTGAAAAGCATTGTAGCAAGGTCAGAAAACCTATACATTGTGGCTAGTTTGGATGGTGCACACCTGTTAAACAAAACGACGGGTGAGATAAAGAAATTAGAAGGAAAGTCTAGTGCTATCAAAACAGCCAATGCTTTTGCTTTGTTAATCGACAATGAAAGAGAGAAAGTATGGATTGGTGGGGGTGAAGGCTTACAAAGCTACAATTTTAAAACTGATAAGCTCATAACACACTTTACAAACGGTGATGTTGGTATCATTTACGGTTTGAACTTTGATCAAAATGGGAACCTTTGGTTAAGTAGTAGCCAAGGTTTGTACAAATACAATATGACGGACAATCATCTAAGAAGGTTTGGTAAAAAAGATGGTGTAGAGATCAGTAATTTTGGATTTGGTGCAAGTCTTAAACTTCAAGATGGTTCCTTAATGTTTGGTGGTGCAGAAGGTGCGATTAAGTTCAACCCAAGTAACATCAAAAAGAATTATCAGAAGAAGAATGTTATCGTTGATGAATTTAAAATCAACGGTCAACAGGTAGATTACCGTTTTGTCGATAACCTTAATTTTAATCATGAGCTAACATTAAATCATGATCAAAATACGGTGATGTTCAGTATCATTGTTCCTGATTTATACGGGAAGAACCAAAACATTATTAAGTATCAGTTAGAAGGATATGATGATAAACCGATTATTCTTATTAATGGCGGACAGATATCCTACACAAAATTACCTGCAGGAGATTATAAATTAGTGGTAGATGTCATCAACTCTGATGGTGTGGTATCCGATAATGTATATGAATTAAATTTAGACATTAAAGACCCATGGTGGTTGTCTCCAATTGCTTTTTTAATGTATATGATCATAACATTGGGGATTTTCTTCTTGATTATGCAAGTGCAGAAAGCAAAACATCAACAGAACTTCTCGGATGAGAAAATTAAGTTCTTTGTGAATGTTGCACATGATATCCGAACTCCCGTTTCTTTAATTCAATTGTCTGCAGACCAACTGGCTAAAGGAGAGAATGGTGAAAATGCAATCAGTTTAATTCGAAGAAATACAAAGCATCTAAATGAATACGTAACTCAATTATTGGATTTCCAAAAAGCGGAAAGAAACCAGCTGGAGTTGAAAGTGCAGGAGATTGATTTGAAATCGCTTATGGAAGAAGTACTTCTTGATTTTAAACCAATGATTGAGAATAAGGAATTAACGTTCAACTTTTCTATGGCATCCATCAATGTTTGGTTTGATAAAGAAAAGATGGTTCGAGTTTTCAATAACTTAATTTCCAATGCCATCAAATACTCTCACCAAGGAGGCACAGTGAAGATCAATATTGAAGAAGAGAAAGGTAAAGTATTGATCAACTTTATCGATAATGGTATCGGTATTCCTGAGAATCAACAGAAAAAGATATTTACCCGTTTTGTTAGAGCAAACAACGCTGCAGAATCCAACATTGCCGGTAGCGGTATTGGTCTTTTATTAGCGAAGAAAATTGTTGAACTGCATAGAGGAACGCTCGAATTTGAGAGTAAGGTAGATTTAGGTACGAAGTTTACTATTTCATTAAGTCTTGGAAAAGGGCACTTTATGGAGGAAGAAATCCTTAAAGTGATTGTAGAGGAAGAGGAACATTTACCTACTTTAAATATCAATGAAGAGAAAACAATCTTGGTAGTAGAAGATAATGACGATATCAGAAAAACACTGGTAGAAGAATTATCGAAAGACTATAAGATATTAGAAGCTCCAAACGGCAAAGAAGCCTTGGTAATTGCGTTAGAGAAAAGGCCTGATTTGGTTATCACTGATGTAATGATGCCATTAATGAGTGGTAAAGAACTTTGCCATATCCTTAAGAATAATTACAAAACGAGCCATATACCTGTGGTGATGTTAACGGCTTTAAGTAGAGTAGAAGACAAGATAGAAGGTCTGGAATTGGGTGCAGATGCTTATGTTGAAAAGCCATTTAGAATGGAAATGTTGAGAATAACTATCAACAACCTTCTAAAATCTAGACATTTGATCAAGAAATTGATGACTGACCAAGAGGAAGAAGAAACGGAACCGGTATCAGCAGAGCAAGATTTCTTATCGAAAGTGGTAGAGGAAATCAAGTCTAATGTAACGAACAAAGAATTCAATATTGTGACCCTTTGTGAAAACTTAGGATATAGTCGATCAAACTTATTTAGAAAGTTGAAAAAACATTCGGGTATGTCGCCATCTGATTTGATCATAAAGATTAGAATTAACCATGCTATCGAATTGTTCAAGACAAGAAAAGATCTAAGAGTAGCTGATGTTGCCTATGAATCAGGGTTCAATGATCCGAAGTACTTCAGTACTACCTTCAAGAAACACATCGGTAAGACGCCAAAAGAGTATATCGAATCAATAAGAGAAGAGATAATTTTCTAATTGTAAGAAGTAGGTAGTTTTTATCTACTTCTTATTCGAATCCTTCCAAAAACTAGGCGTAAAGGCCTGTAGGTTGAATATTCAACTCTCTTGGATAGATAACAAACCTCATTTTACCATCAAATTTAGACATTAGCGTTAGACAAATAAACTCAGATGTTAGTTTTAAGATTTAATGAAATGAAGGAATTAAAAAAATTATGGATATCGATGTTTGTGTTTTTTCCATTCTTAGTAATGGCACAAACAAGCACTGTAAAGGTTGAGGTACCCACTCCAGAACCATTGGAGAATTATAACTTTGTTTTAGGTACTCAAGGCATTGGAGGAAAGTATAAATTTACGAAAGACTCTTACTTGGTAGAACAAGCAAAGCAAATCAGAGGGTTAGGTTCTAATATCCTAAAGATCTCTGTAAGTAAACAATACCATAAAATCTACCCGGACCAATTTAAGGATCCTAACATTAAGACAACACTAGATCTAGTTAAAATCAAGCAAGATTTTAGAGAAGTGTTGGACATGGATTTTAAGTATATTTTTATGTGGGTACATACCCTGACTAACGCAAAATGGAATGACGGCATAACTGAAACCGAAAAGAAAGCATTTTACAATGAGATGTATGACTACACTACTTACTTACTAAAGCGTTACAACAAATCGGGTAAGACTTTCCTAATTGGAAACTGGGAAGGCGATTGGTTACTACATGGTATGGGTAACAAAAAGCTAGTTCCTTCTGAAACGAAAATTGCTGGGATGACAGAATGGTTCCAAATCCGCCAGCAAGCAATTGATGATGCTAAGCGAGATACGAAGCATAAGAATGTCGAAGTATACCATTACATCGAGGTGAATTTGGCACTAAAAGGTATGAAAGGAGAGAAGTGTATCTCAGAATCTATTCTGCCCAATGTAGATGTTGACTTTGTTTCTTACTCAAGCTATGAGATCAGTAAGAGAAGCCAAGGTTACGAAAACGTATACAAAGATGTAGCTCCGGTTATGGACTATATAGAATCTAAGCTTCAACCTAAAGAAGGTTTACCTTTTTCTAGAAGAGTTTGGATTGGTGAGTATGGCTTTAAAGTGGTAAAAGGTAATTTTGAAGAGCAAGCTGGACGTTCTAAAGATGTGATGTTAGCTTCTATTCAGATGAAACTACCTTTCTGCTTGCACTGGGAAATGTATAACAATGAATATGAAAAGAATGGAGAATCTAAGGACATGTCGCTAATCTCTGCCGAAGGTGAGAAAAAGCCGATTTACTTTATCCATAATGATTACTTCATTCAAATGAATAACTACCTGAAGGCTTACAAAAAAGCGAATAAAAAATACCCTACAAACGATGAGTTCTATACAAAAGCCTTTGATGTGCTTAAGACGATAGAGTTCAATAACTAATGATTGCTATAAATAACTAATGATTTGAAATGAAATGTTTTTTACGAAATATATTACTACTTCTATTTTTTAAACTTACATTATCTATTAACGCATTGGCACAAAACGAGGTGAGTGCTATTTCTGGAGGGCATTGGTCTGATCCTACTATTTGGAGTAACCAAAAAGTCCCAACAAAACTAGATAATGTTGACTTAAAAGATTATACGGTATTCTTGATTTTACCTCAAGGAGTGGACACACTTTTTGTTTGTAACAACTTGAATATTGATCAAGCAGGAAACTTGCTGATTGGTCATGATGAAGAAGCAGAAAAATGGATTGGAATAAATGGTAATATCCACTGTGATGGTACCATTGCTCAGGGTAGAGGAGAGAGTTCCATGGAATCGGAGTCTTTCCTTCACCCTTACAATAGTAACTTGATCATCAATACCAACACAGCAACTTCTATCACTGGAGAGGGATATATCAATCCAAAAAATTTGGTGTTATCGGGTACTGAATCTTCAACGCTTACTATTGATCATTACAATATGGTGGTTGATGGAGATTTCAATATCATCAATACTTCAACACAAGAAGTGGACTTCACTTCATATACATTTCTGAAAGTATACGGCAGCTTAGGAATAAGCGGAGGTAGAGATCAAAAATGGTTGAACAAAACTCCTATCGTTTTTACTACAGAAGGGGTTATTGTTTGTGAGAACCTTGATCTATATTCTAAAAATGGAAGTATTCAATCATCCATCTACATTAAAAATGGAGGTAGTATTTCTACAAAAACCGTTAACCATACCAATGAATGGGTGGAGAGTGGAAACAAAGGTTTTCAACTTAAAATTGCAAGAACAGGTTTACTACGTTTGGGTGAAGATGCTTTACACCCAGAAACGATACAGAACGAGGAAGAGTTGTTCCAAGTGTTGAACTATGGTGAGATTCGTACTCACTTCAAAAATCATATTGAATCTTATGACTCTATGATGGTTCAAATTGAGCCTTATAAGCCAGAAAATTATGAAAATGCTTCAGAATACAAACATGTGATTGGAGCATCTCATATAGGAGGTTGGTATAACTTTACTGAAAAACCCTACTTAATTGAAGGGTTGGACATGTTCAAAGAGTTTGGTTCAACAGCTTTTAAAACATCTCTTACCTGTGGATGGCAAAAGATGCATGCTCATTATCCTTTTAATCATGATTGGCCTAACCAATTCAACACTATGACGGGGTTAGCCAAATATCATTTGATGGATACGTTGTTTTCTGATGAAGAAATTAAAACCCATGCAGTTTGGGCTAACCCTAATTTTGGAGATTATTACAAAGAAGGTCCTGATAAAAACAACGATATCTATGCTCAAGAAGAGGAACAGTTTTTTCAATTAACAGTGCACCTACTAGAAATGTATGGAGACATGGACAAGCGTTTTGTACTTCAGAATTGGGAAGGAGATTGGATGTTGAGAGGTTCTACAAGAAATTGGGAGAAAGAACCAGAAACGATTCCTGTTGATATTCGATGGAGAGTAGATGGTATGGGACGAATGTTCCGTTCAAGAATGAGAGGTGTAGAAAAAGCAAGAGCTTTATATCCTGAGGCGAATGCAGAGGTTCTTTTTAGTGTAGAATTCAATAAACTTTTCTATAGAAAGGATGGAGAATACACGAATATGATCGAATTAGAAGTTCCGAATTTGATCGAACAAGTGATCCCACAAATGAGATTGGATATTAGTTCATGGTCATCGTATGATGGGAGATGGTTACAAGAGATTGAAGTTTTTCCTTATGGTTTCTTAAATGGTATTCGAATTGCAGAGTACTTTACAACTTCTGCCCATTTTGTTAATGAAGGTACACCGGTAATGCTAGGAGAATTTGGCATGAACGAGAATGAACCTTATATCCCAAAACAATACGAAAGAGAAGAATTACCAGAAATGTTTTCAGATCTGCTTGGCTTGGTGAAATACACTGGAGTACAACAGGTATACCTTTGGAATTTTTTCAGTTCTGGTGATCAAGCTTTCGATTTTGAGAAAGGAGAACAATACGAATTAGATACTTTATACAAGTATTTGGATGGAAAATGGGTAGTAGAGCCAGACCAATCTTATGGTACTGTAGGTGCGTATTTGGAAGAGATTTTTAATGATGATGAGATAAAAGACCCTACTTCAACAGAAGATAATTTTGTAAAAACATCGATTTTTCCGAACCCAGCTGAAGGAGAAATATATATCACAAGCGAAGCCTTGATAGAAGAAGTTTTAATCTATTCAACAACAGGAATTCTTTACAGTAGGCAAGCTTTAGATAATACCAATAAAATTAATGTGAGTCAACTGCCTCCTGGGCATTTTTTAATACGAATTATCACAAACAAAGGTCAATCTACACATCAACTAATTAAGAAATAGGACAATATAAATATGAAACAATTATTACTTATACTGATTACTTGCCTCGCGGTATCGGCTTTCGCACAAGACCGAACTGTTAAAGGTACAGTATACTCTGATGAGGAAAATCTGCCACTTCCAGGTGTAAGTGTTGTCATCAAGGATGGAGATACTTCTAGAGGAATGATTACCGATATGGATGGTAGATTTACAATTAAAGTAAAAGAATCTGACATCTTGGTCTTCTCTTTTATAGGAATGGTAACTCAAGAAATTGCCGTAAACAATAGATCGGAAATTGATGTGCGTTTAGGTTATGATATTGAAGAGTTGGATGAAGTCGTAGTGAGTTCAGGTTACTTTGATATCAAAAAAGGAGATGTTGTTGGTGCGGTTGGAACAATTGGAAGTGATGAATTAGAACAAACAAGATCTGTAAATGTTGAAAACATGATTGTTGGTAGAGTGGCCGGCGTGATTGTATCAGGTAATGGTCAGCCAGGTGGTGGAGTTGGTATCCAGATTCGTGGTACGAACTCTATGCAAGGTGGTACTCAACCATTATATGTAATTGATGGTATTCCGATGGATCCATTGACAGATGCACAAGGAAATGCAGGTAGTGGAGATTCTCAATCTGCTCTAAACTTTATTAATCCAAGTGATATCGAAAGCATCAATATTCTGAAAGATGCCAATGCAACAGCCATCTATGGAGCAAGAGGAGCCAACGGTGTAGTCGTAATCACAACGAAAGAAGCAGATGGCGGAAAAAGCTATGACAAACTAACAGCAACAGTAGAATTCGGTATTTCTGAAATCAATAATAAAATTGGTGTATTGGACGGTCCTCAATTTGAAGAGTACATGAACCAAAGAGTGCTCAATAACTTTTACAAAGTGATCACTAACCCAGCCAGAGAAGGTATGGTGTTCGATGGAACGCAACCATTAACTCCGGAGAATTTTCCAGAAGTCGCAGAGCTTCCAGGTAGAATGCCTTTCCCTGAAACGACGGGTGTCAATACCGATTGGCAGGATATTACTTACCAACAGGCGATCACTCAGAATTATAACTTAGCCTACAGAGGGGGGAATAAGAAAGGGAACATGTCTTTAAGCTTCGGCCTAACTGATAATCAAGGAGTTATCCTTAACTCTGATTATACAAGAGCTACCCTAAACATGAACATCAATAGACAAACTTTTGATGGGAAAGTGACCTTGAATTCTAGAACCAATGGATCTTATGGTACAGGTAGAGCAACATCTGCAGGTAACGGTGAAATGTTTAATGAGAAAGGTATCGTAACGAATACTTTAACCTTCCAACCCATTTATGAAGTATTAAATGATGGTCAATCGGATGATATTTATGCGCCATTAAACGAAGGATATTTGTTATCGAATCCGTATACGATGGCAACTCAAGTACAGGATATTAAAGATGCCTATACATTTAACCAAGCATTTACGTTATCTACCAACTTTACAGATAACTTAAGTGCTACGGCAAAAGGTGCAGTGAACGTACAAAGTAGCTATAGAAACTCTTACTATCCTTCATCTACTTCAAGAGGTAGAAGAAACAATGGTGAAGCGGCAAGATCTTCTCTTTTGAATACAAAGTTATACGGTGAGTTAAACTTACGTTACCAAAAATCATGGGACGACCACAACTTGGATTTTATCGGATTGGGTACTATTGAAAAAAGAACGGTTCAATCTGAGTTCCAAAGAGCATTAGGTTTCCCTACAGATGCAACAGGGTATTATACTTTTGAAAATGCAACAGATGTATTAGTTCCTATCAATAATTATTTTACGACAGACTTAGTATCCGGTTTATTTAGAGCAGCTTATAATTTTAGACACAAATACTATGTAGATGTAAATGCTAGGATTGATGCTTCATCGAAATTTGCCGACAACAATAAGAGTGCAATTTTCCCCTCTGCAGCAGTGGCATGGGCCATCTCAGAAGAAAACTTTTTAAAGTCATCTGAGAAAATCAATAATTTGAAATTGAGAGCATCCTATGGTAAGACAGGTAACAATGCCATTAATGCTTACCAATCGATGGCTTTAATGGAGCCGGTGAGATACAATTATGATGGATCGGTAGCGGTAGGTTATATAGAAACCAATTTGGCAAATGATAACCTAACTTGGGAAACGACAGATCAGTTTAACGTAGGTCTTGATATCGGATTGTTTAGGAATCGTTTAACAGCTTCTGCAGATGTTTACTACAAGAAAACATACGACTTACTTCAGAAAGTGAATTTACCAGCCTCAAATGGTTTTGTATCTAAAATCGACAATTTTGGTGAGGTAGAAAACAGAGGTATTGAAGTAACAATGGGTTATGATATCATCAAAAAGAAAAACTTCAACTGGAATGTAACAGGTACTTTTGCCTTGAATAGAAATATGCTTGTTTCATTGAACAACAATATTGATTACCAATTAGGGCCATCAGTAGGACCGGATAGAGTTTATCCAAATATCTTTATGGAAGGTCAACCTTTGGGTATTTTCTGGGGTGCTGAAACAGATGGAATATACAAAGATTGGGATGAAGCCAATGCAAGTGGTATCGTTGGAGCTGCTCCAGGTGAGATTAAATATGTAAACCACCATGTAGAATACGATGCAGATGGGAATCCACTACCTAACCAACAAATTAATTTTGATGATTATGTGAAAATTGGTGACCCGAACCCTGATTTTGTGTTCTCATTAAGCAGTTCATTTAAATACAAAAACTGGGATGTGAGTTTCTTAATCACAGGCCAAAAAGGTGGAGATATTCTTTGGGTAGAGTCTTGGCCATTGGTAAATATGAGTAAGACTACCAATGTCTCTGAAGAGGCTTACAACAATTCATGGAAAGCACCAATCGATTACAATTACGAAACTGGGGAGGTGGTTTATAATCCATCTACAGGTAATATAGATAACCCTGAACATCCTGCACCAATGACAGTTACAGGGCAGAGAGCAATCAGTTCGGACCGTCAGATTTATGATGCTTCTTATTTAAGATTGAAAAATGTAAACTTAGGGTATACGTTCCGTTTCAGAAGTAAACGATCAATGAGATTGTATGCATCAGGTCATAACTTATTTACACTTACGAACTATCCTGGATACGATCCTGAGGTAACCACTTACAGTCAGAATCCTCAAAGAAGAGGTATCGACTTTGGTTCTTACCCTGGTGTGAAAACGTATATCATGGGCATTAAATTCAATTACTAACACATAGATGAAATTTAAAATGAAAAAATCAGTAATCATATTGCTTGTTTTAGTAGGTCTTATTTCATCATGTAGCCTACTTAAGGAAGAACCAAAAGTTCAAATCACGACAGATGACTTTTATAAAACGGAAGCAGATGCTATAGCCGCAATCAACGGGGCTTATGCTTCAATGAAACAGACAAACGCCTATTATAGACAGCTGTATATTTCTAATATGTATGCTTCTTCTGATCAAGGAACAAGTAGTTTCAAACATACAGACTATTACAACGGTATATTATCGTCTACTCATTCTACCTTAACGGATGCTTGGAATGCCATTTATACTTCCATTAAAGATGCGAATAATGTAATTGCAAGAGTTCCGGCAATAGAAATGAATGATGCACTTAAGAATAGAATTATTGGTGAGGCCAGATTTTTAAGAGGATTGCATTATTTCAACTTGGTAAGAAGCTTTGGAGAGGTGCCATTGAGAACAACTCCGGCAGAACAAGGGGAAGATGAGATAGGCTTACCTACTTCTACAGTGGACGTGGTGTACAGACAAATCATCAGTGATCTAAAGTTTGCTTCAGAAAACTGTTGGGGCTTAGAAGAGACTGTTGAAGGGAAAGTCAATGAAATAGGAAGAGTAACCAATGCGGCAGCTGAAGGCTTGTTGGCTAAAGTATATCTTCATATGGCATCATCTACAAGAAATGCATTAATCGGAAATGAAGGTTTAAAAATATACGAATCAATAGGAAGCAACTATGGTCAATATTATGACTCTGCTTATGTATATGCTGATAAAGCATTAAATCGACCTAAATATGCGTTGGTAACTAACGCTAATGATTATCAATTTATTTTCCATTCTACGAATGGTAACAACAGGGAGATGCTTTTTGAGATTCAGAATGCACCGGTCTCTGGGCAAGGATCTGCGATAACTAACTTATTTACTCCTCAAGGTTCTGGCTTAAGTGCTGGAACTTGGGGGGGAACTAACAGTATCAAATCTGGATTTATCAACAAAAATATTGACAAGACAGATCAAAGATACTTGTTATCTATTATTCAAGAATATACAGCGAATGGCAGAACCTATGTGATCAATGCAGGTAAGGCAGGGTATGATATCTATGAAGGAGAAGAAAGAGTAGGTGTACTTTATCAGGTTTATACTTCTAAATATGTAGATAGAGAAGCAACTTCGGATGCAACGGCTCAACAGAATTGGCATGTATTGCGTTTGGCAGATGTGCATCTGATTAGAGCAGAGGCGGCTGCCGAAAAATTGAAAGATCCATCAATGGCAGAGTATGATATCAATATCTTAAGAGAGCGAGTAGAGATGGATGAATTCTTCCAAGGAAGTGGTATGTCAATGAATGACTTCAGAACTTTTATCATGAGAGAAAGAGGAGTTGAATTAATGGCGGAAGGTAACCGTTGGTTCGATTTAACTAGAATGGGTATGTTAGAGGAACTAGTGAAATCGGCCTTCGATCCTAATAACCAAGGTTTAATTCAAGGTGTCCGAGGACCAGAAGACTATCAATGGCCTATTCCTGAAACAGAAAAAGCAGCCAACGAAAATATTAATTAAAGTAACAAATAAAGAGTAAGTAGATAGAGTGGTTAACATTTTACTACTTACTCTTCTTGATCAAAAAGAAATTACTAGCAACATCATGAGAAGACTACATATTTTATTTTTAGCCTGTTTCTTAGTCCCTATCATGGGAACACAGGCACAAAAAAAGAAGAAAAATAAAAAGCCGAATGTATTGTTTATCATTTCAGATCAACATAAACAGACATTTTCAGGTGCTTACGGTCACGACATTATCAAAACCCCCAACATAGATGCATTAGCAAAAAATGGGGTAACTTTCGAAAACGCCTATGCTCCGGCTCCAGTTTGTGCACCCACAAGAGCTGCAATTGTTACAGGAATGTACCCTTATGCTAACGGAGCTATCTATCATAAAGCACCCGTTATTAATGCCAACGGTAAAGAGGTAAGAAAGGGATCAGGATTTTTGAGATCCACAGGCTATCATGATGATATTAAAACAATCGCTGAGGTATTTAAGAAAGATGGGTACATCACAGCATCACCAGGTAAGATGCATGTTCATGGTGAGCTACAAAAAAATGTAGACCCAGCACATCCAGAAGGAAACGATATGGGTTGGGATGTAGTCAATACAAGATATTATACTCACTTTCCTGGTGGCCATTATGAAGATGAAGTAGGAAAAGATGCCTACCATAGATACCGTCAGATCTTAGAATACAAGAAATATGGCGGAAGCCAAGACCTTAATCCACAGTTAAAGCCTTCATTGGTAGAAGATCATGAAGATAACTTCGATATGGTCGTAGCAAGAAAAGCTGTAGAGTTTATTGACGAGAGAGGAAAAGACGACGAAAGTTTCTTCTTACATGTAGGTTTCGAAAAGCCTCACCTTCCGCTGACTACTCTACATGAATATTATGATTTATACGATCAAAACGATTTTGAATTTCCTGAAACTGTAAACGATTGGTATAAATCAGGGAAATACCCTTGGGTGCAAAATTGGGTACACCATGGTCTACCAAAGAACAAACCAGAACAAGCAAAAAGAGTAATGGCTGCTTATGCAGCATGTATCACAGAAATGGATGAGATGATTGGTCGTATTGTCACTGCCTTAGAAAAGAATGGTTTAGCAGATAATACAATTATCATTTATACTTCTGATCATGGTGAGCACATGTGGGAACATGGATTAAGAGGAAAACATAATATGTACGATGCAGCGATTAAAGTACCATTTATTGTTTCTTATCCAAAAGCATTGCCTCAAGGAACAAGAAACGAAACATTGGTTAGTTTAGTAGATGTAATGCCTACCGTTGCTGAATTAATTGGTGCTGATGTTCCTGAAGAAGTTCAAGGAGTTTCATTAGTATCCACTTCAAAAAATGGAAAAACAATAAAAAACAGAACAGTATTCGCAGAGTATAGAGCAGGCGATTACAAAGCATTTCCAAAGCAAAAAGATTTGCCATCAAGAATGATGAGAAAAGGAAATATGAAATACATCTATACACACGGGGTAATCGATCAGTTATATGATGTTGAGAAAGATCCTAATGAAAGAGAAAACTTAGCATTAAATCCAGCATACCAATCTTTATTGGAAGAAATGAAATTCCAGACACTGGTAGAATGGAGGTTTGATAAGTATTCTGAAATGAAAGTTGACCGTAAAGGGAATACGTTACAATGGGATGCTTGTGATTATACAGAAGATTACACCATTTTCTATGCAAAAAATAATAATCCTTTAGAAGCAAAAGTGATCAAGAAAGACTTAGCGGATTTGTCTTTCGAAGTAGAACAAAAAGGCTACTATTGGGTGATGGCTCAGCCAAAACTAACAAGAACGACTCCTCATTATGGAGAAAAAGTTCCGGTTTGGATTGCAGCACATACTTTTGATTTACCAATCTCTAATGCAGTTGAGGTAAAGAAAAATTTATCAAAATAGAGATAATACTAAGGATTGACCGAAAAAATCTAAGTAAATATTTATAAATTGAGGCTTGATAGAAATATCAAGCCTTTTTTGTAATTATATCCATGTAAAATCTGTTATACTTATAAATAAACCGTTTTAGACTTCCTGTGATATATCTCAAATTGAATATCACTTTTTTGAAACCTTTTGATAACTGTTCAAAACATTACGAATACGTCTTTATATAGGCCTATGGTCAGTTTTTTAAGCATTATGACCAAATCGCCTACCTACAAAAAATAAATAGATATCTACTTTTATAGTGTAAAAATCACACAACAAAACTAACAGTAGAAGAAATGAAAAGAATTTTTACCGTTATAATAACATGTTTACTTTGCCATTTAGCTATGGGGCAAAGCGTGAAAATTGGAGCGCAGGACTACGCCTCTATTAATGCTGCTATAACAGCGGCTAACGAAAATGATGTTATTGAGATTCGCGGACAACACAATCTTACTGCAGTAGTTGCTTTAAATAAAACAGTAACATTGCAAGGGGAAGATCCAACAACTGATATTATTAGTAATAATGGTTCAACTAGAGTAATTAACGTTACTGCTACCAACACTATTATTAAGAACTTAACAATCCAAGGAGGTACAACAAGTAGCTCAACTGGAGGTGGTATCTATGCAAATAATGTATCAAGTATTACGCTGGATAACCTAATTGTCAAAAACAATAAAGCCAAACAAGGCGGGGGGCTTGCTTTAGGAGGAACTGATGCTACGATTACTAATTGTAAAATTTTAGATAACGAAGCTACTGTTGGAGTAGGTGGTGGCCTATTTGTTATCAATAGAAATGCTGGTGGAAAAGATATTTCAGTAGATATTGAAAATACGTCTATTTCATCTAACATTGCAAAAACCAATGGTGGAGCTATTGGCTTCGATCATAATGGAGATGGTGACTACTATGTAGCTATCAATCTTGTGAACTCGACTTTAAATGAAAATGAAGCGGGTAATGAAGGCGGAGCAATTTTTACTAAATCTATTGCTCATACTACAAATACATCTACTTCAGTAATTGGTGTTGAATTGTACCATACTACAATTGTTCATAATACATTGGGTTCAGGAAGTAGCGGTTCTCGTTATGGTATATATTATTATAAAAATGGAAGTAGTGTGCCATCAGGTAGATTGAATATTTACAATTCAATCATTGCCTTAAATGCGATTTCATCGGGTACTGATGTGAACTTTGGTAATACAGATACAGAAAACTTGTACAACTCTATTTTAGGTAGAGTAGCCAATGAGAGTGGTAACATTACAAATTCTGATAACTATGAAACAGCAATAACTAATGCAGAACTTCTTTTATCAGCATCCCTAGAAACAAAAGAAGGTTCAACTAATGAAACTTACACTTTTACAGGATCTAGCATTGCTAAAGATTACTTCAAGGCAACAGCGAAAGATTTAGTAACAGAAGATGCGTTAGGTCAAACAAGAGATGCATTACCAGATGCAGGTGCTTTTGAATTTGTTCCGGCACCTTTTGATCCTGTCAATACAGTATTCAATACAACGACATCAACACAATATTATACGATTCAAGAAGCGATTGATGATGCATCTGCCGAAGATGTAATTACTATCAATGGTACGCATAAAGAACAAATTGCAATCACAAAATCGTTGACGCTTCAAGGCGATGATGCTTCGGAAGATATTTTAGAAGGTTTAGCCAATCAGGTGATTAATAATGGCTCAGTGATCCAAGTTTCAGGCGGTGATATAGACGTTAATTTTAATCATTTCACTGTAACAGGTGGAGACGCATCTGGAAACGGTGGTGGAGTAAATATCATAGATGTTACAGGTTTGATATCTTTTTCTGATATGACGATTAGTGGTAATACAACATCAACAGGTCATGGTGGCGGTATTTCAGCTGTGGGTAGTGATGTAGAGATTGTAAATACGACAATTGAAAACAATACAACACAAGCTACCACCGAAAGATTTGGCGGTGGTCTTTTTATCGCACCAGGTTTAAGCTTAGCAGAAGGAGCTACTGTAACAGTAAAGAAAACGACATTTAATAATAATACATCAGCAAAATCAGGTGGAGCCATTGGTATTGAAGGAAGATACAAAAATGGTAATCCGGTAGCTTTAGTGTTAGAAAACGTAACGATCTTTGGGAACACAGCAGGTAATGGTGGAGCGATCTTCACAAAAGCCGCAGATTTAGCCACTGATAATACACAATCGAATATCTCATTAGTCGTAGATCATAGTACAATCGTTGGAAATACAGCTACGAATATAATTGTGAATACAACGACAGGATCTAAGAACCCAATAGCACTAACATTAAGCAACTCTATTTTAGATGCAAATGGTTCAGTATCTAACTTCGATATCGACTTTACTAATTCAGCAGCTGTAGTATCGAACACATTCTTAGGTAAAGTAAATGCCTTACCAACAGAGAATATTACGAACAGTAAAGACCTGACTAACGATGTTTATGATCTTCAGTTATCATCAGAATTAGTAGATTTGGCTGGCGCTGTAAAGGTTCTAACAATTGGAGACAGAAGTGCCGCATTAGATTTTGCAGTAGGGAGTACAATCAGTGAAGATGCTTTAGGATTACCAAGAAAAGAGACGCCAGATGCAGGTGCTTACGAAGGAGAGAAGAAAGCTTTTGATCCAATCAATACAGTATTCAATACAACGACATCAACACAGTATTATACAATACAAGAAGCGATTGATGATGCATCTGCCGAAGATGTAATTACTATCAATGGTACGCATAAAGAACAAATTGCAATCACAAAATCGTTGACGCTTCAAGGCGATGATGCTTCGGAAGATATTTTAGAAGGTTTAGCCAATCAGGTGATTAATAATGGCTCAGTGATCCAAGTTTCAGGCGGTGATATAGACGTTAATTTTAATCATTTCACTGTAACAGGTGGAGACGCATCTGGAAACGGTGGTGGAGTAAATATCATAGATGTTACAGGTTTGATATCTTTTTCTGATATGACGATTAGTGGTAATACAACATCAACAGGTCATGGTGGCGGTATTTCAGCTGTGGGTAGTGATGTAGAGATTGTAAATACGACAATTGAAAACAATACAACACAAGCTACCACCGAAAGATTTGGCGGTGGTCTTTTTATCGCACCAGGTTTAAGCTTAGCAGAAGGAGCTACTGTAACAGTAAAGAAAACGACATTTAATAATAATACATCAGCAAAATCAGGTGGAGCCATTGGTATTGAAGGAAGATACAAAAATGGTAATCCGGTAGCTTTAGTGTTAGAAAACGTAACGATCTTTGGGAACACAGCAGGTAATGGTGGAGCGATCTTCACAAAAGCCGCAGATTTAGCCACTGATAATACACAATCGAATATCTCATTAGTCGTAGATCATAGTACAATCGTTGGAAATACAGCTACGAATATAATTGTGAATACAACGACAGGATCTAAGAACCCAATAGCACTAACATTAAGCAACTCTATTTTAGATGCAAATGGTTCAGCATCTAACTTCGATATCGACTTTACTAATTCAGCAGCTGTAGTATCGAACACATTCTTAGGTAAAGTAAATGCCTTACCAACAGAGCATATTACGAACAGTAAAGACCTGACTAACGATGTTTATGATCTTCAATTATCATCAGAATTAGTAGATTTGACTGGAGCTGTAAAGGTTCTAACAATTGGAGACAGAAGTGCCGCATTAGATTTTGCAGTAGGAAGTACAATCAGTGAAGATGCTTTAGGATTACCAAGAAAAGAGACGCCAGATGCAGGTGCTTATGAGGGAGAGAAGAAAGCTTTTGATCCAATCAATACAGTATTTAATACAACGACATCAACACAATATTATACTGTACAGGAAGCTGTTAATGATGCATCTTCTGGAGATGTGATTACATTTAATGGCCTTCATAAAGAGCAAATTACAATTGCAAAATCATTGACACTTCAAGGTGATAATGCGACTGAGGATATTTTAGAAGGTTTAAAAGACCAAGATATCAATGGAGGTTCTGTTGTAACTATTCCATCAGGTGATATTGAAGTGACATTTAATCACTTTACAATTACTGGAGGAGAAACATTGACCGAAGGAGTTGATGGAGGTGGTGTAAAAATCACTGATGTTACAGGTTTAGTAAGTTTCTCTAATATGATCATTAAAAACAATCACTCTGCCGGTAGAGGTGGTGGTATCTCTTCAATTGGAGGTAACCTGAATATCAATAATTCAGTGATTGAGGATAACTCAACAACAGTTTCTAAAGAATTCTATGGTGGAGGTATCTCTATTGCACCAAGCAAAACGATATTGGAGGCAACTGTTGCTGTAATCAAAAATTCTACAATTAGTAATAACACTACAGCAAAAGCAGGGGGTGGTATTGGTATCGATGGACGTTATAGAAATGGAAATCCATTAGAAGTAACCATAGAAAATGTGACTGTTTTTGGTAATACTTCGACTACGAATGCAGGAGCAGGATTGTTTGTCAGAACGGATGATTTAGCATCAAACTCAACAGAAGCTAGTGTAAAGGTAACGGTTGACCATTCAACAATTGCATATAATGTTGGTAAGGGAATCAACTTTGCTAAAGCAGGAGATCAATTGGTTGATTTTACATTATCGAACTCTATTGTTTCTGAAAGTGGTACTTCATCTCAGGCAGATATTGAATTTAATAATGCGAATGCGACAGTGACCAATACCTTTATGGGTAAAATCGCCGGAACTCCAGTTGTAAACAATAACAGTAAGGACATTGACAGCAATACTTATTTCTTGGAATTATCTGATGAGTTAGAAGGTGGTGGTCTTGTTAAGGTGTTGACTATCTCAGAGTTAAGTAGTGCGGTAGACTTCGCAGAGGGTAGTACTTCTACTGCCGATGCATTAGGTCTTCCTCGCCAAGGAACTCCAGATGCAGGTGCTTTTGAAGGTGGTGAAATCACTTTTGATGATGAGAATACGGTTGTTTTAAATGGTAAGCAATATAGATCTGTTGCTGAAGCGATGAACTATGTATCAAAAAATGATACCATTCATATCAGAGGTGTTCATACGGTATCTATAATACTTACACAAGGAGTCACTTTCTTAGGTGAAGACCCGACAAAAGATATTCTTCAAGCATCAGATGTGTATGGGGAGTCAACTGAAAGGTTAATTTATTTTGGTAATTCTGCCGATACAGTCAACATTGAACACTTAGGTTTAAGACATGGTCACTCTACAGAAGACACAGGTGGAGCGATTAAGACAGAAACAGTATCGGGATTATTATCTTTAAAAGATGTTCATATCTATAAAAATACATCAGACAAGAATGGTGGTGCAATTAGTGCAGGTGGAGCGAATCTAAAACTGGAGAACGTAGATGTGTACGATAATAGCTCTAGTGGTAACGGTGGGGGATTATTTATTTTCTCAAAAAATTCTTCGACACAGAATATGATGGTAGAAATTAATAATTCTGTGATCTCAAGAAATACAGCCACTGGACACTCTGGAGGTATCGCGGTGGATGGAAATGCTCAGTATGGTTTAAACAACCGAGTAATGGTAGAAATTAATAACACAATCATTGCTGAAAATGCAGCGAATGAATCTGGAGCGATGCAAATCAAAGGTTCATTACACCTTGACGGAGAAAGTTCTAACATTACTGTTAAGTTTAATCACAACACTATTGCTTATAACACATCAAACGGTAATAAATATGGAGTTTCTTTTGTGGGAACAGAACTTGGAATGCCTTACTTCTATTGCTACAATTCATTGATTGGACAAAATGGTACGTTTGATAATAATGATATCAATTTTGCCAATAGTAACTCTAAAGAGGTCTTTAACAATGTATTTGGTAAAGTTTATCAGTTGACAAAATGGACAGAGAGTGAATCTGATAACCATATCAATAAAGATATTGATGGAACTCAAATCGGAAAGGAAACAGCAGAAGATGGTACAAGCATGTATCCGATTAATGGTGGTAGTTTAGCTATCGATCATGCATTGTCTTCCAACTCGTTATCAACAGACCATACAGGTTATGCAAGAAAATATACTGCAGATGCAGGGGCTTACGAATACCGTTCATTAGTATGGTTGGGTGTAAACAGTAGTGATGGAAATATTGCTACCAACTGGAACGAACAACGAGTACCTGGACAAGATGAGTACGTTTATATTAGTAAGCATGCCAATAACCAACTTTCAGTAAGTACATCGAATGTAACTTTAGGAAATGTTGAAATCCAAGAAGGAGCAGAGGTAATGATCAGCGATGATTATTCATTGATCGTAAATTCAGATTTACAACACAAAGGAACGATTACGATGGCCTCAGGTGGTAGTTTAATTGTGAATGGAACAATGGAACAATCAGAAGTAGCGGTAGTCTCACAAGAGACGGTGAACCTAAGATTGGTTGGACCAATGGTTTCAGAAGGATTACCAGAAGAAGACATTACATTCAACTCTTTTGATCCAACATTAGTTGCGGAAAATGGTTTGAGAAGTGCTTTTATCACTGAAAAATCTTCAGTACTACAAAGTGGAGAAGGATATTTGGCAACAGAAGCTTCAACATTCACATTCTCAGGTGCGGCAATTTCAGAAGACCTTAAAATGGAACGTTCTGTAAGTGAAACAAGTTACCATACATTCTCCAATCCTTTTAACGCATATATCGATTATAATGACTTGATGTTTGCGAATGAAAATAGTTTAGGCGCGGTGTATTTATGGGAAGTAAATGCAGAAGGAGAGGATGAATTACTAACAGTAACACAATTGGGAGCTGTAGGTAATCACCTAAAAACATGGGATGGTAGTATCGCTGCAGGAGAAGGTTTCTTTGCTCAATTACATGATAACGATCTAACATTCTCAAAAGAAATGAGGATTGAAAGTATCAGAGCATATAGAGCTACAGAGGCTACAGAATCAGAAATTCCATTAGTGAAAATCAATCTGAAGAGTAGTGGAACAAATGCACAAAACGAAACACTAGTTGGTTTTGCTGATACAGCAACTCAAGGTTTCGATCAAGGATTTGATGCTTACAAGCATGACGGAAACAATGGAGTAAGACTTTATTCTAAGATGAATGAAGCAGCTGAAATGGCGATTAATTTCCTGCCATTTAATGACGGTGAAGTAACAACTCCATTATTTATAGATGTAAACGAGAAGGAAGAATATTCACTAACATTCTCTGATTTAAAAGCTCTAAGTGATTATTATGTAGTACTTGAGGATACGGAATTTAATACATTCACAGAACTTTCAGAGGGCGATGTATACTCATTTATTTCTGATGAAGTATCGAACTCAAATAGATTTAATCTAATACTTTCTAAGTCGAAAGTAATCACTTCTGTTGATGATGTTACTTCATTAATACAGTTACAAGTAACACCAAATGCTGTAACAGTTAAGAGTGATTATATTACGCAGAATGGTGGTGAGATCTTGATTTATAATGAATTAGGTAGTGTTTTGTTGCAAGAAGAATTAGATAGAGGAAATGCTTCTTCAACAGTAGCGTATCAATTCTCAAAACAAAGGATTTATATCATACATATAAAGACATCTAACGGTATTAAAACACACAAAGTGATGTTTTAATATAGTACAGAAGTAATCGTTTATTTTAAAAAAGCCTAGGATGAATTTCCTAGGCTTTTTTTATCAAATAATCAATTCACTTTTTTCTCCTCAAGAAAGGAAAGTACTGTGGCATTAAATCGATCTGGATTTTTTATAGGTTCTTCATGTGTTCCATCAATAAAAACAACGAGTTGAGCATTATTAATTTTTTCAGCAATGAGTCGAGTATGACTTTTAAAGAAGTAATCGTTTTCCCCTACCATAACTAAGGTAGGGCAATCGATTTTTGTTAAGTCCTCAGGGTTAATATTGGGTTCATCTCTTAATAAATAAAGCAAACGTCCTTCGAATGTATCCGCTAAGTTCTTTTTCTCTATTGCTTTGATTCTTTTTCTTAATTGACTGTTGATTTCTGGTAATACAGAGGTCTTATCATTATAAAGATTAGCCCCCATAATGGCGAGTTTACTGATTTTTTCAGGTGCCTTCATCGCCATGATCAATGCTGTATTACCGCCATCACTCCAACCAAGTACATTCACTTTTTCTATCTTTAAATGGTCAATAAATGCCAACATATCTTCGGCGAAAAGATCATAGGAAAGGGGAGTGCCATCTTCAGTAGATTTACCATGACCTCTTGTATCTACAGCTATTACCTTATATTTTTTAGCCAAGACGGGAATTTGGGCAGCATAGTCTTTAATGGATTGTGCATTTCCATGAAGTAGTAATAAAGGTTCTCCTTCACCATAAGTTTCATAATAGAACGTTACATTTCTACATGATAAATACTTTCCGACTTGATCATTAAAACCATGGATAATGATTTGACTAGCATCAACAACCAGTGGTTTTGTTTTATCAGCAATTTCTTGAACTGAAACCGTACATTGTTCGGGTAAGGTGAATCTCTGTGAAGGATGATTTTTTTGATTTACTCCAAAATCAGAATTGGGGAGATTAAAATCTTTCCAAGGCCCATTCTTGGTTCTGACCTTTAACACGAAATCATCAAAAAAGTATTTCCCTTGAAACAAACACTGTCCGCCCACTAAGATAGAAGTTGCCTTTTTATTGATTTTTCCACGAATAGAATACGTTTCCCATTGGTGTTTTTGAATAGGAGTTTCACTTCCTTGATAAGATAATAGATTATCCTTCTCTCCATCCATCCGCACATAAAGATAAGACCCAGCATGAGGTGATAATGTATCTGATTTAGCTCGTGCTGTAAATTGGTATTCCCCTCCTTGATATGCTGAGATATCCATTTTATAGAAAAAACCGGATATATAGTCTTTAGGGTTTTGTGCTAAGGAATACTGTACGAATAGAATTCCAGTAATTAGTAGAGCGATAGAGTAGTTCATTTACAAATGGGATGATTATGCTTTAGGTAATTTGTTACATATACTTAAACACATTACAACCTCTATTCGTTGGAATTTCTCATCAACCTAACATAAATTCTTAGGTTGATGAGAAAGTTATTCTAAAACTTCTATCACTTGATTACATATTCTTGATTTCTCCAGAGTCTTCTATAACAATGGTTTTTGCGTCTCTACCGTTAGCTAAAACTTCTCCATTGTTTGAATAGTCGTGGACTTTTCCAGCTACCTTTAAAGAAACAACGCCGTTTCCTTCCGTTCTTATTCCTTCTTCAATATGTAATTTTTGTATAGTACCTTTTGGTAGTACACTAATTCCATCAGCAGAGAGCTCAAAAATTTGTCCTTTAACAAGTGTTTTTCCTTTTGAACCCAATGTTGTTAATGATTTATCTATCCTAATTTCACCTACTGGTTTAGATACTTGAATACCAATGGCTCCATCTCCATGCGTAATGATTTCATTAAATTGGGCTTTGTCAATCGTTCCTTCATATTGATTAAAACCTCTAGCTCCCAAGCCAAAAGTTTCGATCTTCCTTTTTGATACAAAGTTTTCAACAACTCCAAAGTTTACAAAACCAATACCACTTGGGCCATAAGAGATAATATTATCCTTAGCAATCCAATTGCTTACTTTTCCCCAGTTGTCGAGGACCATTCCATTTACTCCGTAAGTAACCAACTCTTTAGAATTTACTATTTGCTCTACTTCTACACCCGCCATAATAAATAAGCTACCAGAAATAATATTATTGACTCCCAGCGGAAGCATTCCATTAGAATATATCGCATTGGTGTTGATTAAGTCAGCGACTACTTTTCCTCCAGTTATCCCATATCCAGAGATTAGAACACCACTACCTAATACTGGTGCTTCTTTACGACCAATGGAAATACCATCAATTTCTAATTGAATCTCACTTTTATTATCTGTGCAGAAATTAAAAACGGTAAGTGCCCCTTGAACTACCTCAACACCAAAATAGGATTGGGTTTCCTTTCTTTGACGAACATCTGCAGATACAATATCGATAGCATTTATTTTAAGTTGTAATTGTTGGGTAGTCTCTCTAGTAATTAATTGGATTTGCCCAGTGACATTTAAATTTTGAAGTGTCACCTTCCCAAGATTCTCATGAATACTACTAATAAATAATGCTCTATTTACAGGAGATACCTGAACAGTTAGGTTTTGAACTGTATTGCTTTCTGTTAAACCGATACCGTCTCCATCACCAAAGAATAAACCAGACTGTTCTTTATTGATCCCTTCTAATATTAAGCCTTTGGGCAAGCGAATACTCTGAGGAACATAAATTGTATCTGTGATAGTAATTTGTTGAATGGATGGTGTATCTAATGCAACCATTAATTCTGCATAGTTCTGAACTTTCATAATTATTTGTTTAAAGTGTGAAACTTTAATAACGACATGATCATTCTACTGAATTTTAAATAGTTACTGAAAAATATAAATTTCGGATTGAAAGTGTTCTAATAGGTGTGGTAGGTGTATAAAAAAGGCCTGAAGTTTTAGCTTCAGACCTAAGGATTACGTAGTTATCGACAGTTTATTTTCTTAATACAATTGTAGTGATTAACCTAAATTCACCTTTTGCTACATGGTCAGGTCTTACAACATTATGATAATATTGAGCACCTATATTCATAGGTATTTTTCCACCAAGGAATACAAGCTTATTGAAACCACCACCTAATGGTACTGTCCATTGTTGTCCTTTTTCTGCACTCCAGTTGGCTGTTATAGTAGGAAAAGTATTAATTACCCAGCCATTACCAATTCCATAAGCTGCAAGGGCTTGGCAGACAAAGTTCTGAACATCATCTCTTTGAGAATCCCCACCAAACGAGAATGTTTGTCTTACTACCATATCAAATGTCCATTTTGGTGTTTGATAAACCATTACCACCGCAGCACCTGCTCCCCATTTTCCAGTACCTAACATTTCATTCGATGCAGTTGGAATATCAATGGAAGGACCAATACCCCAAGCGAGTTTCTTTACCTTCTTAGGAGATAAGAAGAAAGAATAGTTGAGGTCACTTACTCCTACAATACTTTCTTTTTCATGGGTTGGAGGTAGATAAGACATTGCAAAAACACCTCTGTGAACCAAATTAAAGTGTTTATGCTCATTGGCTATTATCGGTTGAAGTGACATAGAATATGTTGAACCATTATAATTTGGTGAACCTACACCAATATTGTGTTGTATTGGTAAGGCCACAATATTCGCCAAAGGGTTTTGTAATTTTGCTGCTAGCTCATCTTTTTGAGCAAAAGATTTTTGAATAAATAAGATAAATATAAAAGGTAGAAGTAGAATAGAATTTTTCATTTTTGTAGAGTTTTTTCTTGATTGATTACTCTACAAAGGTGGAGTTTTATGACTTCTGAAAATTGTACATAATAACACTCTACTTGTAAAAAATAACAGCTTACTATGTAAGCTTTAATAAAATGAAAGCTATTGTTACACAACAAGATATGATGTATAACAATAGCTCATGTCTCCATCAATAACTTTAAGAATGTTCTATATCCTTTTCTTGAATGTTTGAACTTAGATCTTTTATTTCAACAACGTTAGTATCTTCTGCTTCAACAGAAATTTCTCTCTTTAATTTTCTAAATTCTAAGCCAAGTGCTGAACTATAAACTCCAGAAATAACTAAAGTCATACCCGTTGAAAACAAAATTGTGAAACCAGCAAAAAAGGGGTTAACAATTAGCATTGTCGAAATAATAATTCCAGTGACGCCAATTCCAATAAGTGCATGACCAGCACCTGTTTCTTTGTGAATAGAGATCGCTAATGAAATTCCAATAATAGATTTAGTTAAGAAAAGAATACCATAATACAACGGCATAGTATTCACAGAAATATGCGGATTCAGAATTAAGATGACTCCAATAATAATAGAAAATAGACCATAGAGCAATGTCCAGCCCCAACCTTTCATTTTCTTTCGATTTACAATTGAAAAGATAACTTCTGAGATGCCTTCTATGACGAAGAAATAGGCAAATAGTATCGCTATCGTTATATATGTAGCTAATGGAAAGGTAAAGGTAATTATCCCTCCTCCGATTAATAAGAGACCTAAAAGAATAAATAAATACCAATATTTAACGGATGAATCTAAAGTTTTAATCATGTTTTTTTATTTAATGATAATGTTATAAATAATAGCCTATTGAATAGGTGCTTTTTCTTTTAATGCCTTGATTTTATTCTTATGATTTCTTTTACTTTCTTTCCACTCTTTACCTTTTAAAACATAGTTGTAATTCACAGTTTTCATCTGTCCAACTGCTTGAGATGTGGGTAATGGAGCCACCAATAAAAACCAAGGGTTAGCGACTAGGCCAACTGTCCATGCACCAATAGCAAAAGTTTGCGATGTTCGAGAACTTCTATGTCTTTTGGTGTGGTAATACTTTAATATATCCTCATCAAGGTCATGAATTTCTGCATACTCAACCATAAAATCTGCAGTCTTTTCATAAGTATCTAACGATTCGTAATGTATGTACTCAATTTGATTTTGATGAATCTTATGATATTCCTTTTTTCGTTTGTAAACGAAAGTATCCTCTGTAGAATATTTTTTACCTCTTCTCCATTCTGCTTTTGTGATGGAAATAATCTCGCCGTTAAATAGATGGATATTGATATTTTCTGCTTCTGTAGGTATGCTTATAGCAGAAATTAGAGCTTGTGTAATTATAGCGATCATTGTACTAATTTTTATAGATTGTTGATTTTTTTGGTAGGGGATCAATCCTCCTCAAAATGAAGGTCTTTCACTCCTGTAGAAACCAGTTTATTGGTATATTTTATTCGGATTTCGTACTGTTTAAAATAATTTTTAGCATGGTATAGAACAGACTTTTGGCCAATTTCAATTTTATCTAACATGGCTTGATCAGTAAATAAACTAAAGATTTGGAGAGAAGATGAAGTATAAGGAGTATTGACAGGCTCTAGTTCAAAAATGATTGTATTCCGTTTATGGTAAACATCAATGTTCATTTTTCCTTCTTTGTCAAATGGAATTTCACTACGCAGATCTTCAACAAATAATTGTTTTTCTGATATACATGAAGTAGAAAATAAGAGACAAAACATTAGAATAGTAAATAGAAGATTTTTCATCGTTGAGAGTGTGATGAAGTGGTGAGAAGAACTCACCACTCTTAGATTAAATAGATAGGTAAATAAACTTGATCGTGATTATTTAGATTCTTGTGTCACTTTATTAATGCTAGGGAACTCTAACCCAATTATTGGTTCATATACTCTAAATACAGCATAAAATTTCTTTCCAGCATTTGGAATAGCGTTAACACCTTCTCCTTTAGGGTTTATTCTTACTGTTACCGTACCATCAGCATTTGGTTTTGCGGTATAAGAGTTCACTACGTAAGTATTATTTTTATTTGGAATAAGGTAACGATCCTCCATACTGTAAACAGTTACTGACCAATACCCTTTATCATTCTTCATTAATGCTGCAGTAGGAATAGTGATTTCATAATTATCTTGACCATTTAGCGACTCACCATATTGGTCTTTCAAGTATTGTTGATAGTCCACTATATAAGATTGTGTTCCTAATTGACCTAAGAAAACACCAGCAGCTCTATCTAAGTCACCGATTCCCTCGTATGTAGTTCCAAATAATTTTCTAGCATTGACCACTTTTGTAAGAGCATATTCTTGAATGATAGCATTGCCAGCTGCAACTTCTTCTTCAGAGAAATCAGGAACAATAAATGGAGCATCACCACCACCACCAGAGATAGTGATCTTTTTTGCTAATTCTACTACTTCAGATTCATTATTTACGACCACCTGTCTTGTAAAAATCAATCCTTGGTTTGTATTCAAAACAATTTCATTCGCATCTTCTATTGGACTTTTTTGATGTGGCAAGCGAACAACTACTGGCTTTTCTGGAGCCAAAACTACTTGACTAAAGTGATTCATATCAAAAATACTCATAGCAAAATATTTATCATATTCCGGCATCGTAATAACAACAGGTTTGTCAGTTATATTAAACCAAGAGTATCCATAATTCACATCAGCTTGTGGGGTAATTACTGTTCTATCATCTGAAGTAACTAAACCAGAGATTTGCCATTCTCCATATTTGTTCTTTTCCAACCATTGGTTTCTCATCTCTATTTGTTTTATGGCAGGGTACCATTTTATGTATTCTTGAATTCTATAAGAAGGAATATTATTCTGAGCTTTCACTGCATTTCCAAATACAATGGAAATGAATAATAAAGTGAACATAATCACAGCATATTTTTTCATTTTAGCATAGACTTTTACAATTGGATTCTGTTTCATTTTCTTTTAAATTATTTATAATAGATTGGTAAATGATTACATGACAAAAGTAGAAGTATTCATTCCCTTAAAATTGTACAAATCAACAGAGGGCTGGTAAAAAACAACAGACTTGTAATTTTTACTAGAACTTTTTCCCTTAATATTTCAGTTCAAATTCCTTCACTCTTAACTCACTACCAACACCACCTTTTAAGTTTGCTCCATCAAAACTTGAAGAATAAACAACAATTATATGTGTAGGAGAGGCTTGTGCTGAAGCAAACCCATGTTCTGGCATCATTTCATTGTCTTCTGCCGGAAGCATATAAGAGGCTAAGTCACTATGATTTCCATACAAGAAAGGTATATCAATAGTCTCGAAAGTTTCCATGTTCTTGTCAGATCTATACCAAGCAGTTGCTAATCGATATCGTTTTTCATTGTCTCCACTACCTTCTCTAACTTGTAGCAAAACATAGATGTCGCACATATCTAGTTCATTATTATATACCTCTGGTAAATATTGGATAGTAGAGGTGAAACGCTTAGGATTATCAGTAAAAGGAATACCAAAATCTGTTTTGACATCTCTTAAACCACTTCCTTTGATATCACCCACAAATAAAGACCCTGCAGCAACAACACCTAGGGTAGATGTCGTTTTTAAGGTAGTATATTCATAAGTTTCTTTATCAGGATAAGGATAAACGGTTCGGACACCAGTGGCGACTACTAAATCGGCAGCTCCGACATCACCTGTGCGCCATGGAGTAGTATCAAAGTCCTCACCAGGAATGTAAAACTTTCTATTGTTTGGTGTTTCACCAGCATTACGACCACCATAGTACCATGATTGGAAATTAGAATAAAGAATCTGGTCTCCACTTTTTTCAATTTCTTCATCGTCATATTCTACTTCTATTATCCATTCGATATCATCAAAAAAGAAACTTACAGGAGAGGAGAAATCGTGGATTTCAAAAGGGTTAGGAGATACTATTATATCATTTGGAGAGTAATCAAATGTAGTGATAGAAAGGTCTTCAATTGCTAAAGTATCTGGAATTATTACTTGAATTCTTTGAAGATCTTTATCTATTCTAGCAGAAAGTTGTCCTTCAATTTCAAAGTGATGTAGATTGATTTCAAAGTCATCTTCAATTACAGTTATTGTCCAGTCATACTCCTGATAGGTAGTAATTGTGAGATGAACGGGTAATGAGAAATCTGTCATATCTTTAATATCAGGAGTACATTTTGCACCTTCAGTGATTTCAAAATCAACAATACTTAATTGGGTCTTATCTGTACCATATGGTACTTTTATTTCAACAGTTTGATGTTCTGTAGAAATTGAAGATTGATCACTCTGTCCTTCCATTGATATTGATAATATCTCTCCAAATAGATACGGAAAAGGGATGTCATTTTTGATACAAGCGCTTAGTCCAAAAAGAGCGATTAGAATTGTAAATAATTTTTTCATGAGTTTAGATAAATAGCGTTAAGCCAATGTTTAATGAGAAAATGTCTATATCAAAACTTGCACTACTTGTCCTTCTTGAACCAGTTTCTACTTGATTCTCAATTTGTTCGGTTGTTTTCATATTGAAACCGATAATATCCATTTTTACTTCTAGAGCTATATTATTATTGATAAAGGCAACCATACCAGGAGACATCCCAATATTCAGTTCATGAGAAGTAGAATATACTCCGGAGACATCATGAGGGCCAGATTTAATATTTGTGTTTTTTGATTGCCCATAACCATATGATATACTTGTTTCATTAAATAACCCAAACCGATTCCCTTTCCCTAAACTAATGTAGTTTCTCATGAAGATAGATGTATAATAAGTTTGTGAGATATTAGAAACACCATCGATAGAAATATTAATATCTTCTCCTAAGTCTAGTTCTAATGCATCGATATTCAATTCACTTTTCACAAAAGTAAATCGCCCTCCTACTGCTAAATTATCTTTTAAGAAGTATCCAAAGAAAGGACTGACTTTAAAGTTATGGCCTTTTCCTTCCCAATTTTTTAGCATTAATATCTGGTAATTATCATTACTATGCTCAGAATAATTAAAAGTGGCTCCTACTAGCCATTGACCTTTTGGAATAAAAACACGGTCAATGATGCCTCTATCAAACTCTGGTTCGTTTTCGTTTCCTTGAGCAAATGTGAGAGAGATACTACTGAATAGTAGTAAAAGATAGATTGATATGGTTTTCATAATTTATTATTTAGATGATATTGAGTCTGTTAAAATAATTCAGTGATGGTTTCGTGATATATCGCTCTTCCATTTATTGGCTGAGTATCTCTATAATTATTTTTAGGCATCAGTGTTTCTAATAGTTTAATTTGACGTTCTGATGCAGTACTAGCATTCTTTAATACCACCCATTGAACATCCTGAGTACATGGAGGCGTTGTTAAAGAACCCTGGTAGGTGTAAACACCAATAGAATCCATTCCAAAAATATCTGAGATCGTAGCGCCTAAATCATAACTCTCATCAATACGTTTTGTAATCCCAATCCCCACAGGTAAATGTCTTTCTAAGAAAATGAAGGATGGGTCAGGTTCACCTTGTTGTACAAGAATCGCAAAAACTATATAGGAGTCAGTTTCTTCACAATGGTGAACCACATGGATCTCCAATGGATATCGAACACCGTTAATTGTATGTTCAGAAGGAGAATGAAAATGAAACTGTTTCATTTTATATACCTTGTCATTAAAGTTCAATTTATTGCGTTCTCCATTGAAATTATATTGGATCGTATGACCATTATTGGTAATCGAAGTAATTGTAGTTTCACCTTCGAAGTCCATTTCTTTTACATCATCCAATACATTACTAGAGATAGTATTGACATCGATGATATTGATGGGAGATTGGTGAAGTCCATCACAATTCGATTCCTCCTCTAATTTTGCCCAGTGCTTTGGACCTGTTTCTCCTTCATAGGCCCATTTTTTCTCTTTAGTGGTAAGTTGTGATTTCTCAATATTCTGACATGAAAATAGAGAAGTAAAAGCGATGATAATGATAAAATAAGTTTTCATTTTTGATTAAATAGATGATTTAGATTTAGAAGTAAATGTGTATAATTTTTTTGCTGCTCTTGAATCTGAGTTTTTATCTTCTGTTGATATTTCAAGTTGCTAAACCACTTTCAAAAGCATCATGAATGACTACATGACAAAAGTAGTGGAAGGAGTACCCTAAAAATTGTACATAATGACGGGCTATTGGTAAAAAATGACATTTCAAAAATTGCTTGCTAATAAAAAGTCCTTACCACTTCTAAAAAAGAGGTAAGGACTCCACTTCACTAACTTTTATGACAACTTAGTCTACTTCTTCAAAGTCATTTAATTGCCATGTCTTGTCAAAGAAAGGTTGTTGAGGAAAATATAAACGGAAATAGGTAAACCAATTAGTACCTTCTGAAGTTTGAATCCAATTATTTTCAAAACCCTCTGGTTTAGATGGGCCAACAAAAATTGTAGTACTACCATCATTATTTTGTTTTAAACCATTGATGGAGTTTAATTCAGCTTTTTGTTGATCATTTTCGATCAATGTTCTGTATTCACTATCATAAATTGTAATAGCCCAAAACTGTTTCGCAGGAACATGAGGAGGAACCACTAACTTATAATTCTTTCCACCATCAAATCCATGTCCATCAGAAGTTTCATATTGACTTAGATATGTACTTCCAGGACCAGGGCCTGTCATTTTCATAGCCCACGTAGAACCAATTGCCTCATGAAAATATGATGCCCTTTCAAAAAGTTGCCCATGGGTATCACTTAGCTGATTTGGTGATTGTACTAATGTAGTATACCAACGTTTTTCATCATAATATTTTGCTCCTTCAAATCTCTTTTTAAAGGTGTTGTTCACTGCCATTTGATACCCTATTCGCTCTGCCTCTGTCAATAATGCTGTTAACTGTTTATCAGGTTGAAAAGGTTTTCCTTTTTCAATTCCTATATTCTTCAACATTCCATAAAATAGTTCATCCCTTTTATGCATTTTCTCTCTCTGAATAATCACATTCAAATTATTCCAATATTCCATTCCATGTGGTTGTCTCTGTTTGTAAGCTTTTCCATCTTTTCTCAACTTCTTTCTACCTGCTAACTCCGGTTTGAAATATGGATAGGAATCAAACCCATTATTCACTTTGTGATGATCTTCCTCTCTGTTTTCCATATTTCTAGTTCCCAACCAAACGACATTAGTAGGACTATGTATTACTGTATAGCTATCATCATGATCAGGAACATCTTGGTTTGGACCAACAATGAGTAACTTTATACCTTGTCCTTTATCTTTTCCAGCAACACCCACATCTAATATGGGCCTTTGCCAGTAATCTCCAACATACCCAGCGGTTCTACCTGCTGGAATTTCCCATACTGCAGGCCCATGAACATCAGTATTTACAAATGAAATAGCATAAGTAACAGCAGTAGTTGGTGTAAGTATCCCACCTACTCCTTCATATCCACTGTAAAGACTAATTTGTCCGTCTAAAGAAGAATTTGCTCCCATATCTATGTTTGCATTTTCCCAACCTTTTAAACCAACTGATGGTAAAGCCCACATATAAAGTAGTGTTGCTGAATAATAATCCATTGCATTGAATAATTGTTCTGATGAATGGGGAGATGGTACTCCATTTGTAATCTCTACACTCTGGGTATTGTAGTTACACGGTGATTTTTCTAGATCATTTTGTCCTTGAGATTTATTATAATTGAGAAATAATATACTACTAATAAATACTGTGATAAATTGATTGATTTTCATCTTATTAATGATGTATAATTTGGTTTATTGATTGATTATGAAACAAAAGTAGTGGGATTGATATCCTAAAAATTGTACATAATAACAGGGCTTTGGTAAATAATAATCGACTTTATTATTAGTGTAGTCGAAGTGGATTGATTACATGGTCAATTTTAATTCTTATCATATGATTAGACTGAACAAAGTTTAGTTCTGAGTTAGAATAGTTTCTTTCTCTGATGTATTGAATAGTTATCAGTGTATTCTTTTTTGTATATCTGGTAATTCCTAGATACCATCTATTATTGGAAATACTAAAATTACTAAGTTGGATAAAGGGTTCGATACCAAAAGAAAGCAAGCCTAAACCAGTAGAGAGTTTAGCCATAGGATTGAATCTAACTCTATTATTATTAAGGTTTTTCTGTAGAAATAATTGTTCTTCAAAACGAAGTCTGCCGGATAGTATTACTTCACCAATTTTTGTTTTTTGTAGAATATCCTGATAGAAACGTAATTCCTGGTTCGAACGGTGTCCATCAACATACATTACACCAACTCTAATATTCAAACTCTCTTTTATATCATATTTTAAACCACTTCTAAACTGCCATCGCTTTATATCATCAAAATTATTTCTATATCCTATGTCGGAATCTATAGAATATTTGTAAGAGAGGTTGAATTTATTGAAATAATGAATCCACATCATATTATCTTGACCATAAGAACTGAAAGAAAACAGTATCTTTATAAGAAATATTAGAGAATATAATATGTGTTTCATAAAATATGAGAGAATTTTAGATTTACAAAAGAGGTACTATTTTGCCTAATTTTTATTTTGTAAAAGTAGAAGGATAACAATCTCTAAAATTGTAAAAAACAACATTGTCGTTGTATCAAAAAACACATGTTATTGCTATTCAAACTATTTGTTGATATATCAGAACATAGATATGAGGAATATAGAACTTAGTTTTATTGATTCGAAGAGAAGTATTTTAGGTGATCTTAAAAAAGCATTTCCTGATGGATCTATTTCCGAAAAAGGGTTTTGTTATGAGTCTAATAATGAGTTGTTTAATTATGAAATCATTAAGTTTTTTGGCGATATTCATATTGTCTTATTTGAAGGGAAGTTAACAGTAGATACACATGTCACGATTAAGCCCAATGAGATGAAATCTGTGGTTTTGAGATTTATCTTAGAATCAGATATCACTCATGGTGAAAATGAAACTGCTATTGGGGAAGGTAAGGAAAACGGAGCAACACTTTTTAATACATATACCGAACAAAATATTCGCCTAAAGAAGAATACTAAAATAAAATGGTTGGCAATACATATCCCTATTAAAGAATGGTTAGAATTTGCTGAATCTAGATGGGATAAATTAGAAGAAATTGTGATCAATCAGTCTCCATGGATTCTTTTTGAGAGTATGACACCAACTTTTTCAAGATTAATCAAAGATATTTTCTCTTATCAAAACCTTGAAGTAGGAAAAAAGGGATTGATCTCAGCTAAGGCTATAGAGTTAAGTACCTACCTTTTTGTGCAACTTTATAAAAGACATGATGATAAAGAGAAATACGGTATTCCTGATGTAGAATTAAGTAAACTATTTGCAATTAGAGATTTACTTTCACAGAATTTAGATTCTCCTCCTGATATTGATTCTTTAAGTAAAACATTTGCCATGTCACCGACAAAGCTCAGAGCAAATTTCAAGAAGGTTTTTGGAATGCCTCCATACCAGTATTTGCTCGCAGAAAGACTTAATGAATCTTATAGATTACTCGAATCATCTGACCGATCATTAACAGATATAGCCTTATCATTGGGATTTAATGATCAAAGCCATTTTACAAAAAGCTTTAAAAAGAATTTTGATTGTTTACCTAGTGCCATCAGAAATTAATTTAAAACTCCCCTAAAAGAGTATAATTAGGGGAGTTAAGTCTTCATCAAGTTATTTTATCAATTGAATTTCACTTGGTCTCCAAGTTTTGTCCATAAATTCTTTTTCTGGACCAAATAACCTTAAGTAGACAAAGAAACCAGTTGTTTTGTCTGTCTTTACCCAGTTGCTTTCTAATCCTTCAGGAGCGTCTGGTCCCATATAAAGATCAATACTACCATCCTTGTTTTTCTGCACATTACCATAGGAATCTATACCTGCTTTTTGCGTATCTGTAACGACCATAGATCGGGTATCAGCATCATAAACCATTAGTGACCAAAAGTTCCTGACAGGTACATTTGGAGGTAAAGTAAGTTTATAGTTTTTTGCTCCATCTAACCATACTCCTTCGTTATCTTTATAGGCTGCTATATATTGTGAACCAATACCTTCCATTTTTAAAACCATTGCATTTGCAGTAAAACATGCTTGATGTGTATAGGTTAATCTGGCCTCTAAATCAAGATAATTAGGGGTATAAAAGTTAGGGTTCTCCGTTAAGAAAATCCATTCCCACTGACTATTTTCATAAGGACTTTTTTGTTCATTTCTTGACGAATATGCAATTGCTCTCGACATAGCATTACCGGTTTTTGCCGCTTTCACAAAAATACTTTTTTGCTTTTCATTAGGGGTAAAAGGTTTACCGCTTTCTATACCTAAAGTTTGTAACATACCTAAGTAACTCAAATCTATATCCCTTATATTTTCTTTTGAGACAATATTTGATAACTGCTCAAAGAAACGCTCGTCTGTTGGGAAAGTAAGATCTGCATTGATATTTGAGACCATTTTATATTTCATTTTAGGAGGGTGGTCTTTTTTATTTAGAGGGTAAGTTTGTATTTGCTTCAACGAGTTGACAGGTGAAGAACCATCTTTTCCTTTAAAGCCCCTAACCAACCAGATATTTAAATAGGTGGATGATTGGAAGGTATGGTAACCTTCTGGTAGCTCACCTTCATAATGTGGAGGGACAATGAGGTATTTTCCTCCTTGTCCTCTATCTGGACCTGCCAATCCTAAATCTGTTATAGGTGAATACCATATGTCATTTACCATTCCCAATAAATTCTCTGGAATATCTAAAACCATTGGTCCCGTTTCTGACAGATCAAAATATCCTACAGAATAAATGGATTGTGAGTTTCCTGTAAGTACTACTGTTTTAGGTGATGCTGAATTTTCCCAGATATTTACTGTAGACATATCAGCTTTGTAATCTCTTTTTAAACCTTCAATAAAAGAATAAGTAGCTACTGCAGGTGTCGCCCATAAATAAGACTGAACAGCTCTTTGATAATCTAATTCATCATAAATTTGAGGGATTTCGGATAATGCAGGATACCCATTAGTAAACTCGTATTCTTGTTTTGGTTGTTCTATCATTGTACTTTTTGTACATGAGCCTAACATTACTATTGCAGCAATTGATATTAAAGTCTTTTTCATTTTCTTTTTTAATTATTATCGTCTGAATGGAATAGTTTATATCTTTTGAAAATCTCCTAATGCCCATCTATCTGAAGCAGTTGAGAACAATTCTGGTAATGGAGCATACCACCTAAATAATGTGAACCAAGTACCTTCACCCACAGTTGGAATATGGTTTGATACAGGATATCCTTCTGGACAAATAGGACCAAAGGTTAATGTTACAGACCCATCCCCGTTTAGTGATAGTTCCTCATCTAAAGAAGAAATTGCAACTTTTTCTACATCACTAAAGAATGTACCTCCTGTTTCAAGTTCGTAGACATTCACCGACCAGAATTGGCCAGCAGGTACATCTGCAGGAACTGTTAAAGTGTAAGTTTGTTGGCTTGACAGTACTTCACTTTTTTCATCTTTTTGTCCCACTAAATAAAATGTTTCTTTACCTAAATGTTTGGGAGCCCAAATGGCCCAGTGGAAGGTTTGTGCTCTAGTTTCCCAATAGTAGTTATTTTGTT
The DNA here is from genome assembly GCF_947387565.1 of Flammeovirga sp. SubArs3. NCBI lineage: Bacteria > Pseudomonadati > Bacteroidota > Cytophagia > Cytophagales > Flammeovirgaceae > Flammeovirga > Flammeovirga sp. SubArs3. Next base: position 757,659 of record NZ_CANDOA010000001.1, read on the forward strand.
CATCCACATAGGTGAACTGAGTTGAAGGTTCAACTTTATCTACAGGTGTAGTCCAATTTGAATTTGGGAAAAATGATGTACCTATATTTCTAAACCCTTCCTGTAGTTCTTTTTTTAGTAGTTGAGCCACTCTTTCATGAGATTCTTCAGGAGTAAATACTTTACCTTTTTCAATACCCAACTTTTTCAACATTTGAATAAAGTCAGTGTCAATGTCTTTATGATTTTCAGTTTGTATATAGTGATTCACCCATTTAAAGAAGGTTTTATCATATTTTGGTGTTGGATCATAAGGTTTATTTTCCCCATCTACAAAAACAGTTTCTTGATTAGTTCCTAAAGGATACAATTTCATTTTGTGAATAAACTGAATAGCATCATTTACATCTTTTTCATTAAAAGATTTAGGAGTAACCCTAATACCAGCAACTGTATTATAATGTTCAGATGAAATTTGAATATAGTCAGAGGGAATTTCCTTGTCATAATGTGGAGGTGTAATTAATAATTTGGCTCCTAACCCCTTATCGACTCCATTCGCTCCACCAATATCTTCTAATGGTACCATGAAAGGGTCTAGAATGGAGCCAAACAAACCAATATTGTTTTCTTCTTTTGGAATTTCTAAAACCATAGGTCCATCAAATGTTTCTATTGGAGTAGAAATATATAATACCACATCATTGGGTGTAAGAATTTTATTATTGTGATCTAATGGTTTTGACCAATATAATATTTGATTGGGTAAGGCTCCCATATCTCTTCTATTGGCTTCTTTCTGTGCGAAGAATGAAACGAGTGGCATAGCCCATTTTCCGATTTTTATTGCTTCTTCTTCGTATTCACTCTTACTAACTTTATTAGTATTGATTTCATTTTTATCAAATGAGGCGAATATTATTATACTTACTAAAGCAATAAATCCCAAGATCTTGTAACGGTTTGAAATTTTCATTTTGTCTTTGTTTTAATGTTTAATACTCTGCAAAATTGAGAATTCTAACCTCCAAGAAATTGTACATTACAACAGTCTGATTGTAAATTATGATTTAACTAATTTTGAAAGACAATTAAGGCGACTATAACAAAAAAGGCCTGAAGTTATTCACCTCAGGCCTTAAATTGTATTGATTACTGTCTATTTATTTTCCTAATTCAATCTCTTGGTCAATAGAACCAATTTCAAGATTAAAATGATATTCCGTTACAGGAGCAAAGTACTTTTTAAGTGGAATTGCTCCACAAGAACCGTTTCCTAAAGCACCTTGGATAAAATCAATATTAACGATATTGAAATCCTGATGCTCTTCTAATTGCCAAGTATTCCATGCATTTTCAAGGTCTTCAACAGTATACTTTCGAATTGAGAAGTTGATATAATCCGAACTTCTTACTGCTAACCCTTTTTGTTGGTCGTTGTGGAACTTCACCCATCTGACTAACGATTTGTTTCCATTCTCTTGAGGTTTCGCATAATTGATAAACTGTTCCTCCATGGATGCTGTATAAATACCCGTTTGCATACCTACTTTACGATCTACGTAAGATGATCCTGGTCCTTTACCATACCAAGTAGAATGTGCAATATCTTTTGTAACCTTAATCGTATAACCGACTCTTGGTAAAGTTGTAGCAGCTTTAGTCCTTACAGTTTCGGGAGATAATTTTAAATCGATTAATAATTCACCTTCTTCCGAAAGACCAAATGTTTCAGTAGTGTAATAGATAAACTTAGACATTTGTGCCTGATGTATCTTCTCAATCTTCACCTGTCCATTTTCAATAGTAATGTTTTGTACTTTGGACATCATTTTATCGAAACCTGCTTTCTGCCACATCTCCATTAACTTTTTATCATTGTCAATCGGAGCTCTCCAGAAATCTAAAGACATGTTTCCATTAAAAAAGTTCTTTCCATTTTTGGTATAGGCTACAATTTCACCTGTTCCTTTATCAATCTTAATATTAGATGATGACGAAGAAATCTCGATCTCTCTGCCTTCACTATTCACTTTAGCTGCTGAAATAGTTTTATCTAAAGGATTAAATGTATAAGGTTGAATCACTTTTTCTGCATAAGCAATTTCATAACCTGACTTTGCCCATGCGGTTTCTTCTTTTTGTTTTACAGAAAATTGTAAAATATACTCAGCATTTTGATCTAAATCTGTCGGAGCATTTTTTAATGTAAAAGTACCTTGATCCAAAGGAGAAAGCTTTACCTGAAGATCTCCACTAGTGCTTTCCTTTCCATTTTTTAGAAGCCTCCATGAGAAATCAAATTCGCTGAGGTTAGTAAATAAGAACTCGTTACGAATAACAACTTTATTTACACCCTGAATTGTGAAATCAATATTTTGGAATACTTGTTTTACCTGTAAACTTTTTGGAGTAGGTGTTAAGTCAGACATAAACACTCCATTCATACAGAAGTTATTGTCATTACTGAAATCATGTTTAAAATCCCCTCCAAAGGCCCAATAGTAATCTTCACCCGGAAGCTGAGCCTGTTGATGTGCTTTATCAACATCTTGAATCTGATTTCCATATTGACCGTCAATAGATTTAGTAATTCCTTGATCAACAAAGTCCCAGATGCAACCACCAATCATGGCAGGGTACTTTTCAAAAATATCTTGGTACTCTTGTAAATTACCCATAGCATTACCCATTCCGTGGGCATATTCATTCAGAATATAAGGTTTATCTACACCATCTTGAGCTATTTTTTCAAGATCTGGAATATCGATATATCTATTTTGTCTTTTGTGATGTAAAGGGAAACCTCCACCATAAGTATCAAAAGAAGAAGGTAGCGTTGCAAAGTGATAATGCGTAGGTCGAGAAGTATCTATCTCTTTAGTTTTACGTTGCATTGCAGTCATGTTTACACCATTACCTGCTTCATTACCAAAAGACCACATAATTACTGAAGGATGGTTTTTGTCTCTTTCAACCATTGCTTCAATACGTTCTACATGCTGTTTTTCCCATTTCGGGTTATTGGCTAAAGTTTCGTTTTCTTTATAACCAAAACCATGAGATTCTACATTAGCTTCATCAATTACTAACAAACCATATTGGTCACATAGTTGATAAAAGTAAGGGGAAGCGGGGTAGTGAGACGTTCTAACTGTATTGAAATTGTATTTCTTTAAAGTCATGACCGTTTTTTCAATACGCTCTTTTGGGATGTATTTACCAAAAATAGGATCATGTTCCACTACATTTATGCCTTTTATAGTAATTGGTTGACCGTTTAATAGAATTTCGTTTTTATCAGAAATAAGAATTTCTCTAATACCGACTTTACCTTGAATCTGATCAACAACTTTCCCAGCTTTTAAAAGGGAGATGTCAAGCTGATATAAGTTAGGCGTTTCATTCGACCAAAGCTCTGGTTTTTTAAGAGTAGTCTTAAATGTTGATGAAAGTGAATTGATCGCCTCATTTCCTTTGACAACTATTTTTCCTTTACTATTGGTTAAACTATATTTTAATTGGTAGTCAGAAACTTTTTCATTTGTATTTTTAAGATCAATTTCTAGTTGAATTTTTGCAGAATTATTCGATACATCTGTTGTTTGAATGAAGTAATCATTGATATGTAATTTTGATCTCTTGATAAGAAAAACATCTCTAAAAATACCACTCATTCTCCAACCATCTTGGTCTTCTAAGTAACTTCCATCAGACCATCTGATCACTTGCATTTTTAAAGAGTTATTCCCTTCCTTTAAATATTTTGTGATATTAAATTCTGCAGGTGACCAACTGTCTTGGCTGTACCCAACTTTTTCACCATTGACCCATAAATAGAATGCAGAAGAAACGCTTTCAAAACGTAAAAATACTTCTTGATCTAAAGCGTCTTTTTCAACAGAAAATTGATGCTGATAAAGGCCTACAGAATTGCCCACCTTCGAATTGATAAAAGGAGGATTTTTTTCAAATGGATAAGTAATATTTGTATAGATAGGAGAGCCGTATCCTTGCATCTGCCAAGCAGACGGAACATCTATTTTTTCCCACTTATTAGGTTTAAGGTTTTTTGGCACTTTTGTGATATCATCATAAAAGGCAAAATCCCATTTTCCATTTAAAAGGGTAACATTATTCGAGGAGGCATCGTAGTATAATGTGGCATGTGGAGTCTCCTTATTTATTTGTGTTATCTTTTCATTTTCCCAATCGTTTTGCTGTGCCAACAAGCTAGTACTCACACAAAAAAGGAAAAGTATAATAATTCTTTTCATTCTAAAAATTGATCTGATAGTTCATTAAATATAGATGTAATTGTTTACTTAATCGTAATAGTACGATATAAGCTACTGTATTGTGATGAGGATATCACAGAAAAAGGTCACATGTCAATTTTAGGTTAAATTATGTTGAATTCGTGTTAGTGGGTGGTGACTTAAAACTGACAAAAAGGTGATGATAATCAATGTTTTTTAATGAATTAATTCGCGTAAAATCAACACCATTTTACCTCTAGATTAAGCTTTTATAAAATGTCTAAACAAACCTTAATTAACATGTTTTTGTACTTCATTTTACCGTATTTAAGGGTATCAAAATAAAGGCCATCACCTCTTATAAATTGAAAATGGAAAACACTATTTTGTCAGCCATCGAAAGCTTAGAAAAGCAAGTTGCAACTATGCAAGGAAGAATCCACGAAATGCAATCAAATGGATCTTCACTGAAGGATACAGAGCACATCAAAGTACGTATTAAACGTCACAAACAAGAGCTCAACGAACTCAGATTTCAACAGGCGAGAGGGTAGTTTTTTTCAAAACAATCAACCACTCCACTAATCATAAGAAATTTGAAAAAAAGACAAGTAGTATTTTAAGCTACTTGTCTTTTTTTGTTTCAAAAATTGTCTATTCGAATTAATTCTTGTAAAGATATCATTTGTTTAAACAGGTTTTACATTAAATACTTGTATTAGGAATAAAAACAAACAACCTTCGTACAAACCATCGAAACATTAAGTAGAATAAATGAATAAAAAAGAACGTAACTTTTTCGTCTTGCTATTAGGGGCATTGGCTATGATTGGGCCATTTAATATTGATACCTGTTTGCCCGCACTTGGTCAGATTGCCGAAGATTTTGGTGTGCCTTTCCAAAAGGTAGAATTAAGTATGAGCTTATTCTTTTTCTTTTTTGGTTTTGGCCAATTGTTTGGAGGATATTACTCTGACCGTTTAGGTAGGAAATGGATTGTTTCTGCCGGTTTAATTATCGCTACAATAGGAAGTGTATTCTTAGTATTTACACAGTCTTTAGAAATGTTTTATGGAGGCAGAGCTTTACAAGCTATCGGTGGAGGGTTTGTAGGTGTATCTATTGCGGCTATTGTTAGAGATCGATTTCAGGGAAAAGAGGCTGCTAGTATCATGTCGTTGGTCATGATGATTGCTATGGGGGCACCTTTGGTCGCTCCAACAATCGGAGCGGGGTTATTGCAACAGTTTGGTTGGCCTTCGATCTTTATATTTATTGCCATTTATATGGTGGCTGTCTTTATTCCTCTTCAACTAAAAGTAACGAATAGAGTACCAGAAAATGCATCGAACATGACCTTCTTTAAGGGAATAAAAACGGTGTATTCGAATAAACCTGCTTTGGCATATATGTCTGCTATGGCAGTACCATCTGGAGCATTATATACTTATTTAACTACAGCTCCATTTGTATATCAGGAATACTTCGGACTAAATGCATCCAATTTTGCTTTGTTATTTGGTTTAAACGGTGGTGCTTTAATCATCATGAATAAATTGAATTCTGTACTTGTGAAGACCTATTCTCCAAGAAAATTACTGCATATTGGCTTAGGGATTCATATTAGTACATTAGCTATAATATTATCTACTATTTCTGTAGCTGAACCGAATATGTATATTGTGTTGCCACTGTTAACGGCACACTTGTCATCTTTAGGCTTTTTATCTGGTAATGCAACATCTATTGCGTTGGAGAAATATCAGAAAAATGTAGCAGGTTTAGCCAATTCGCAAATGAGAGTGGTTGGTATTGCCATTGGATCTTTGGCTGGTGCTATCGCAAGTAGTTTTAATAACGGAACATTATTTCCTCCATTTATTGTGATGTTTACTTGTTCAACATTAGGTATTTTATTATATGTTACGCTTAAGAAGCATGACTTAGATAGGAGATCTATTTAGGTAACATAAGTTTTAAAATTCAAGAATTATATGAATTCGGATCAAACATGCCCTTGTGGAAGTAAAAAAACATACAAAGAATGTTGTGGTATTGCCCATGGTAATATTATGGATGTAAAAACTGCAGAACAATTGATGCGTTCAAGGTATACTGCATTTACATTAGCTAATGGAGAGTACCTTAATCTAAGCCATCATTCTAAGACAAGACCGCAAACTAGGTCGGAAAGAAGAGATATTATCCGTTGGGCGAAAAGTGTAAAATGGATAGGGCTAGAAGTTATTCAGAGCATAAAAGGAAAAGAAGAAGACATAGAAGGTATTGTTGAGTTTAAAGCTCACTTTACAGAAAGAGGGAGACCCAATCTGATTCATGAAAAGTCCACTTTTATTAAAGAAAATGGACATTGGGTGTACGATACAGCATTGTAATACTAAAAGCAGAAGGTTAAATTAAATCTTCTGATTTTTTGTACTATAAAAATATGTACTACAAATATAGGGTGGAATTAGTTTGTAAATTGTTGTAAAACAATAGAGTAGAATTGACCTCGTATTGTTTTGAAATACCAATTATTTATGTAGATTGAAGGTATCTACTTCCAAATTATACCAACACTAACAATGCTTACTACTCTATTAAAGGAACTAAAATACACGACAGCCTATTGTATTCCTATCACTTGTTTTATGGGCTTTTTCTTTGGCGGTTGGCTATCTTGGCTAACTGTGATATTTAGTTTTGTCATCACTCCATTAATGGATCTACTGCTCCCGACTTCATCAGAAGTTTCTGATCCAAACAATAAAACTTATTCAAGAGTGTATGACTGGTTTCTATACATCAATGTTATTTGGGTATATGGCTTGGTGTTCTTTGCTGGTTACCAATTGATGCATAATAATTATTCGACAACAGAGTTGATCGGATTGTTGTTAGGGTTGGGTTTAGTGTTAGGGACTAGTGGAATTAATGTAGCTCATGAGTTAGGACATAGAAATAATAAGAAAGAACAATTAATGGCTCAGTCATTATTATTACCCTCTTTCTATATGCATTTCTATATAGAACATAATAGAGGGCACCATTATCATGTCGCTACACCATTAGATCCAGCAACAGCACAAAAAGGAGAGTACTTATATTTATTTTGGCTAAAAAGTATTTTCCTGTCTTACATTGATTCATGGAAAATTCAATTCAAGATCTTAAAAGGTGATTGGTTGTCATGGAAAAATAATATGCTTTGGTACTTAGTACTTTCGTTAGGATACATAAGTGTATTGTTTATGTTATTTGGTTTTAAAATCACCGTATTATTAATCATTTCTGGAATTATCGGAATCTTATTGTTAGAGACCATTAATTATATAGAACATTACGGATTAGAGAGAAAACAATTAGATAATGGTCACTATGAGAGAGTACAACCTTGTCATTCTTGGAATGCAAATTATACTTTTGGTAGGATTATCTTATTTGAATTAACGCGGCATTCAGATCATCACTATAAAGCATCAAAGAAATATCATACACTAGCACACCAAAAGCATGCACCAGAATTGCCTTTTGGTTACCCAGCGGCAATCATTTGTTCGCTAGTACCATGGTTGTGGTTTGCCATTATGCATCCTAAGTTGAAGACATAAAAATACATTACACATAACATTATGTACATTTATAGTATTATTTGTGCAAAATCTATAACAATTCTTTGAGGATTGGAGAACAATTAATAAATTTAAGCGACTACACAACTACTTTAAACTTAATTATGGATCTCGATTTACTATCATTTTACGATGACTTTACATTAGGAGTGGCAGCTTATCAAAGGGTTTCTTCTAAGAAATTCAAGATTATTTATATTAATAACGCAGGTGCTACTTTAGATAATATTGGACAGAATCATTTAGGTAGATTTATAGATGACATTTTCCCTGAATTGAACGGTTTTGGATTAATCGATCAATTAGAGGAAGTATATCTTAGTGCGGAAGAATTAGTATTACCTTTTACTCCTTATCAAACTCCATTGAATAAGGAATACATCTATAGAGCGAATAAGATTAAGAAGATGGGGGAAGATATCATTGTGAATATCTACAATGATGAATCTGAAACGTATTCTTATATCAATGAAATGAAACAGAACAAATCGAAATTGGATGATGCTTTACATTTAGTGTCACACAATATTCGAGGAGATGTTTCAACTTCTTTAGGTATGATGGAATTGATTAAATTAGGTATTGTAGGGGAAGAACAGTTAGAAAATTCTCTGGATATGGTAAAAAAGAAGATTGAGAATATCGACTACAATATCCATGATTTGGTCCGCTTACTTTACAAAAAATCTAATAGTGCTTAGTTGAAGCACGCAAAATATAAGACACAAAAAAGCCTCTCAATTCCCAATTGTGAGGCTGTCTTTTTACTAACGATTTCCTTTGTTTTGTACTATTTGGTCTAATAGATACTTGTAATGAATGTACTCTTTGTCTGTTGTTGTTGACGGTACATAGAAGTTGTTCATTTTGTTTATGACTTCGTTAGTGTCTCTATTCTTTTGATCTCTAGAAGATAATCTTCCAGCATTTTTTCCTAATGATTTCATTTTTCTTAGTGAGTTAATGATAGTGTAATACATATTTTATCTACACATTGTGCTGATAAAATCAATTGCGCTTAATTTAAAATAACAATTACTGCTTAGTGCTCAAAAAATTTGTGAGCGAAAAGGCAAAGTAGCAAAAATAATTTAACTATCCAATAAATAAGGTAGTTACTACACTTTTTTCTCAGTTGCCAGTCGTTTTAGCAGTAGAACTAGAATATACGAGGGGTAGAAAGATAGGTTGTAGGAGCTAGATATAAAAAATCAAATATTGTTGTTAAATAGTAGTTAAATAGGCTTTTATATAAAAAAATAGCTCAATATCCGATGAGTTGTCTTCGGATATTGAGCTATAGCTATATTGTTATTATTTATGCAACGACTTTAGAATAAGCCGATACATGTCTTATTTGAACGGTCTTTAATCTATTCTTATATCTTGCGACAAAGAAAAGACAAATAATACTAAGACCTAATGGGAATCCCATCCAGATACCTGCTTCACCTTGTCCCCAATGGAATGCACACATATAAGAAAAAGGAATTGCTAAAATAAAATATGAGATAAAGATCAACCACATAGGTACTTTAAAGTCATGAAGACCTCTGAGTGCACCTGAATATACAATTTCGATGGCATCTGCGGTCTGATAAGAGGCAAGCCAAATTAAGAACACTTGAACAAAGGCAATGATCTCCGGATCTTGAGTAAATAAATTTGGCAACCAAGATCTACCTGTTATAAAGAAAACTACGGCTCCTAGAGACATTGCAATGATAATCACTAACGATGCATTGGTAATCTTATTTACCTGTTTGAAATCTCTTTCTCCAAAAGATTGGCTGACTAAAATTCCCGTTGCCGCACCAATTCCTTGGTATACCATAAACCCTAAAGTACTTAGACTAATTGCTACTTGATGAGCAGCTAATCCTACTTCGGAAATCCAACCCATCATTATTGTTGATATTGAAAATGCGCTACTTTCCAATAATAGTTGAAAGGCTGTGGGGATACCATTTTGGAAAAACTCCTTTATTTCTTTCGCTTTAATTACAGCGTCTTGATAAAGCTCTACAAATGGTTGATAGGCCTTTCTTCTCTTAAATACATATACAGCAGCAATACCCATCACAATTCTTGCTAGAAGTGTACCAACACCTGCCCCAAGAAGCCCCATTTTAGGCATACCTAATAGCCCAAAAACAAAAATAAAGTCACCGATAATATTTACAATATTCCCTATTAAGGTAATGTACATACCTGATTTGGTATCACCCATACCTTCAAAAAGTTGTTTGAAAGTGAGGAACACCATAAATGGAATAAAGGAGATAATAAGGATTACAAGGTAAGCTTGACTGCTTTCAATAATACCATCCGGTTGCCCCATATGTGGCATACCAAAATATAACCCTACAAGGATGAGTACAAGAAAAATACTAATGATCAGGTTGGAGACCAGACTATTTTTAAAAGAGGAAACTGCTCTTAGAAGATCCTTTGAACCTAATGCTTCTCCAATTTTAGGAGTTAGGATAAAGGTGAAACCCATTCCAAAGAGTAAAACAATTCCAAAAATAGTATTGGTAAAAGAAGCCGCTGCTAAAGGTGTTCGTCCGAGTTGTCCGATGATCATATTATCGACAATACCTACTGATATTTGTCCAACTTGAGCCAAGATCACTGGCCAACCGAGTTTAAGAATTTTGCTGAATAGTGGAGAATAATCCTCCCATTGTCTTTTCAATTGCATTTTCACTTTTTACTTTAAAAATTTCATTGAAACGACGAGACCTTTCCCTTTACTATTTCTACTGGTATCCTATTTGGGCAGCTGTTCAAGCTGGGCTTTAAGGTGAAAAACTAGGTTACCGATCATCAAAATAATAAAGTCGTATTTCGAGTTTGGTTTAAAATTTACCCGCAAAAATAACAAAGTCTGTATATATATAGTTTAATTATTTCTGAAAGGTTGGGAATTATTCACAGAATTCAAAAATGTTAGAGGCCGAAAATCTTTTAGTATCAAACTCTGCTGATAACAATGATAAAACCACTTTTTGATGTGATTTTTCCATACTTGGGTTTAATAAATAAAAATTCTTTTTGTTATTTTTGATTGACAATCAAACTAAAAACGCTTCGAATACATGCACAAGGAAATAATTCACGATTTTAATCAGCATAAGCAATGGCTTCAGAACTACTTCCAAGGTGAATTTGTCCATCCTAATCTATTAAAAGTAGATAGTGAAATGGGTAAAGGATTCGTTTATTTTTACAAGATTCATCCTTCCAATTATTTTATGCTTTTTAGAGTAGAAGCAAGGCAAGATCTTAATCTACAGATTGATTATTCAGCCTCATCCTACTTTAAATATGTTGCTTCATTCTTTAATACAGATCTATGGATTGAAAGTAATGATGGGAATATTCAACATGAGATAAAATGGAGTGGATTTTATACTTGTACAAAAGATATGGCAGTGAATGGGACCGTTAAAAAGGGTGAGTTGCTAAAGCGCGTGTCTATTTTCTTTTCTGATGATGCATTGAATGAGATTGATGACTTGCAGGTCAATCAATATTACACAAATAAGAAGCAGTTTTTCCATTTTTTTGAAGAGCAAACTGACCTAAAAGCTTTTAGATTGATGTTACTAGAGATATTGAATTATTCTGATATCCTACAAACAAAAGTCCTTTCTGTAAAAATGCAGGAGTTGTATTATATTTTCCTGAATGGATTAAAAAGAGTAGATACAACAGTAGGGCATCACCCAAGAAAAATTACAAACAACCAACTTGCCGCTTTATTTAAAATTAGAGAAAGAATCCTTGATGACCTATCACAAAGACCAGATGTCAGTCAGCTTGTAGCTGAAACTGGATTGGATAAAACCCAAATCCAACAACTATTTCATGAGGTATTTGGCTTTACGATTTATAACTATTTCACTGTTAGACGTATGGATAAAATCAAAGACATTTTGCTAGAAGGTAGCATGAATACGTCCGAGATTGCTGAAAAATTTGGGTTTACACACCTTCAACACTTTTCAAATAGCTTCAAAAAATATTATGGTTTATCTCCAAGGAAGTTCTTAAAAGAACACTCTTTCTAATATTAAATATGGCATTAAGTTGTGGTCACAAAATGTAATACTGTAATTACAGTTCCCTTACTTTTTGTAACATAAAATTAAGCAAATATTCAATTAATAGATTTGCAAATGAACTTATATGGTCTAAATTTGCTATTTGAATAATATTGCTTGTTGCTAAATTAATTACTTCACAAACTTAAATTCTATCATGTTACTACAAAATTACACTGACAAAGAACTGCTTGAAATTGGTAAGGTGATTTTTATAGAGTTACCATTTGACAAAGACATATTAAATAAACTATCATTTCTTGGATACCCAGCTGCAAAATTAAATCAAGGTAAACTATTACAAAAAAGAGTTGCTGAGCTGGATGAAGAAATAAGCTATTTAATGTCTACCAATGAGGCTGTTTCAATAGAAGGAAATGTATTGGTTAAGACTGACCATAATGTTCAAATTGATGGTTTAATTGATACAAAAACAGCTTATATCCAAAAATTGAGAAGTTGGATTGAGTTATTTTTTGTAGCATTATCATTCTGTCAAGTAGAAAATTCGTTATTAATAAAGAAGCTAAGCAAGTTTTAATGTTTAGTGGTCAACAAGATATTTTTACTTTAACTCTTTAGATTAATAGTCAAATAGAGCTTTTTATTAAAACTATGCGTTATGATTTGTTCGATATTTAATTAGTTTAATATGAAACAAAAATCAAGCTCAGGTAGTTTATATAAGTGAAGTTAGATGAATGCGCTTAGTAGATAAGTGAAAAAAATTGAGAGAGTTAAGTTCATGAAACACCTTGTCAATATTATTGGCAAGGTGTTTTTTTATCAGCTTATTTTATTTTTTCTTCTATCGTTTAATTATTCTTCCACTTAGGTTTCTTGTCTTATAATAATAAATGCCTTTAGGGTGTCCTGATAGGTCTATTTCCTTTATATTATCAATTGATCCATTTTTCTGAAAACTTATTTCTTTTCCAGATGTATTGAATAATCGTAATGTTTCTATTTCTACTTCATCGCCTGTAATGACAAAGTGATCTTGAAATGGATTAGGGTAGGTATATAATGGAGAGGTTGAGCTTTCACCATTTTGATAGAGCAATACATTAGAATAACTATATTGACCATCAAAATCTACTTGTCGCAGTCGGTAGTAAGAAGTTCCAACAATTGTATTTTGATCTGTAAATGAATATTTGATAGATACATTACTATTTCCTGCTCCTTGTTCTGTATGGATAACGAGCCAATGTTTAGCATCTTTTGATTTTTCTATTTCGAAGTGCTTGTTGTTTATCTCAGTAGCAGTTTCCCAAGATAAATTGACAGTTCCATTTTCATTAGCAGTTAATGTAAAAGCAGTAAGCTCCACAGGAAGATCGAAAGTTTCTGGAGAAGATAAACCTCCAATATCTGCACCTCCTCCACTACCTCCAGAAAACTGACCATAGGAGGTATTAAAAAAGAAAAGAAAAAAAGTAATTGTAATAATATGTTTCATCATCAATTTCATTAACTAAACAACAATTTTTATTCTACAGTTCTGACACCCCTAGCACTGATAAAATTAGAGTCTACATTACTTGCTTTTGCTGCAGAATGTCGATTAGAAATTTTAATTAAACCTGCTCCTTCAAACCACGATGTGCCTTTTAAACCAATACCAGAGGCCGAATCATTATCTGGCCAATTGGCAACATTTGCATCACCATTGCTTGAAAGTGTACCGTCGCCATGTGCACCTGTAAATGAACGTCCATCGCTAGAACCTGCAGAAACGACTCTTTCTCTCATATTTCCTCCCATATTCATAATGCCATAATAAGTAGCTCCCGATGTCACTCTATCGGAGGAGGCGGTAGCATAAATGCCTACTCTTAATGGGCCAAAGGCATCATCAGAAACATTTTCATAATTAACATTTCCTTTTGAAGTAAGCACTGAGGCATCAATGGTTTCACTATCTTCTCCTTCGGATTGTACATAAGAATCGTCGGGATTATCTGCATCATAATAAGGGGTATCATTAATTGTGTTTGTTCCCCAAGGATTAGCAGCTTTAGTAGGGGATAAAGTTGTTCCTCTGCATGCCTTTTCAAATTCCAATTCTGTCATAGGTCTTAATCCCGCCCAATCGAGGTAGGCTGCATTATCACTCCATCGAAGTCTTTGCATGGGCAAGTGTGGACTTCCAGTAGTATAATTTGTTCCTATAACAGATATATTATTTCTTGATTGTTTATAATGAGAGAATTGTTGAATTCGGTTGGTTGCTTGTGTAGTTGTCAAGGTATTTAAAAATTCAACATACTCAATTTGAGTGACTTCGTATTTCATACAATAAAATGCAGCAACTCCTTTCGGATAATCCTTACTTAACGTCTGTGGGGTGCCCACTACTGCATCTCCATCTTGTCCACTCAGAGAAGCTTTAGTATCATAAAATAAGCTATCTGTAGTTGACTCAATGTTTAATGTCGTGTTTTTGTGATGTACCCAGAATGGATCAGTAGAACCATATTTGTAAAAATGTGCAGTTTCAGTACCTCCCGAACCAAGATAATAAGCTCCCTCTGGTACGTAAACCATTTCTATGGCATGTACTTGTACGTCTAATTCTGCATCGTCCACTACACCATTCGCAGCATAATCCCAGTAAAATGTGACATCATAATTAACATTGCCACTAAACTCAGAACGACCATAAATAAACGCACCTAAAGCTTCACCACTTCCAGAATCGTCATTAAGTTTTACTGTTGGGTTTGTGCCAAGCCCACTTGTTTCTGTAATAGAAAATTGTGAAGCATCTAATTGAACATGATACCAATTGTCTTCATATTCATACTTAAGAAATACCCATGCTGCATCCCAATTGTTTAGCACTAAAGGGTCATTCCATGAGTTTTCCCATTGTATTGTAAAGTTCACTTCAACCACTTCATTTTCCAGGTCGAACTCACCAATAGATACTGAGCTGATAGATATGTTATTCGCAATGCAAATATTATTTCCAATAAATGAGATTAAAATTATTGGATACAAGTATTTGATACATATTGTATTAATGTTTAATGAAGATCTCATAGTGCTGGCAGAAAATAGATTATTTATATAAACAAATGTAGATTGTTTTTAAGTTTAAAGTCAGCACTATTTTGATGCTTATAATTCATTTTTATCCAAATGTGATAAAAATGAGGTGATCTAAAAGTAAAATTGAAGTGGAAGGGGCGGCGAGTTTATTAGAAGTAAAGAATAAGTCAACTTCTATATAGTAATGACATAGCATCATTGGGTAGAAGTTGACTTATTTAAAATACATCACTTTGTCTATTTTACATGATATAAAGTATAAGTCTGTATTTTTCTATTTATATCAACGCTGGTTTAATCTCCCATTGATTAACATCTTGTTCAAAATTTAAGGAACCCGGAATTGTTCTATATCTTTTTATCAATTTAAACCCTACTTTTTCTAAAGTTTTATTGGGGGCAGGGTTTTCCGCATAGGGCTCACAGATAATTGACTTTAATTGAAAAAGCTCAAAAAAGAAAGGGAGCGACTGCTTGACAAGAATTGTCCCTGCACCTTTTTGCCTTACGTCTTTCTCCCAAAGGTGAAGGTGCATATTGGCAATATTCCCAAAGCTGATATCCGTAATATTAGAATGCCCGACAGCCTTTCCGTCAATTTCCCAAATTACTGCAAAAGAAGGTTTATCCTTGTATTCAAGGCTTATTTGCTTAGAAAGCATGGTTTTTAACTGTTCTTCTGAAGGAAGTTTCTGGATATCGACCCCTAAACTTTGTAAGTATTTATGGTCTGATTTTAACCAATAGTCGATGATATGTTGTATATCATTTGTATTTATTTCTCTAACGTTATAAGTCGATGCCATTAGTATTTTGATTGAAGTGTTTATTAGAATATAAATATATCACTACATATTTACGCCCCAAACTAATACTTGTCAGAATAGGAGTACTCTTATGCTCTGACCTATTTTTTTAACTTATACTTCTCTCTATATAATTGGTGATTACGATTTGAAAGATAATTACAAGAGGATGGCTATTATTTTAGTCACCCTCTTTTACTTTAATCTTTATGTATAGCATGATGTAATGCATCAGTCAATGCTCCCACTTCTTTTAAGGTAGTGGAGTTATCATTTAGCGTATTTACAAATGCTACTCTTTCTTCATCTTTCAGAAAATGTTGATTTTCAAGTCGAAAAATGGCGAGAATAACATGTGCCAGAAAGTCTCTGATAAATGTTGAACTGTCTGCAGTTTCACCATTGGAATAATCTTTTACAGCTAAATCCATGATTACCCAATGAGATGGATTTTCAATATTAATGTCTGCGATAATCATCGCACCGATCATTCTTGTTTTTTGCTGTTGAGTCATATCCTTTCAGTTAAGTAATAATTATGCTCGAAGTTACTTCGAAGAATTTATGGTTAGAATACTTTAAATTACTTAAAAAGGGTAATTGATATCTCTATAATAAATCACAAAAGTGAGTAATGTTATGTATTTTCTTTTCTTTGTTCAACAGAAATTGAAATGATGAAATAGTTCTTCACTCAGATGAAGAATAAAAAGAATGAAACATCAATATAAATCATCTTTTAATCATCAAAAAAACAATACTTTTGTGACCTAACCTAATACAAGCAAATTTATGAGCACTACTTTAACCTCGCCCATCATCACACAAAAAAAGCAACGTATCGATGTAGTTGATGTTATGAGAGGATACGCCGTAATGGCCATCATGTTGATCCATAATATCGAACATTTTAATTATTATCATTATCCTGATAAGACACTAAACCCAACTTGGTTGAATACTCTAAATGAAGAGGTATTGTATTGGGTCTTTTTCTTATTCGCAGGAAAGACTTATTCCATTTTTGCCATCCTTTTTGGTTTCACTTTCTATTTAATGAATAATAAACAAAAGGAGATGGGGAAAGATTTTGGTCCAAGGTATCTGTGGAGGCTTCTCTTGTTAGTAGGTTTTGCTCTTTTCAATGCCGCATTTTTCCCAGGAGAGGTACTGATGTTATATGCATTAACTGGACCTATATTATTTGTAGTGAGGAAATGGAGCAACAAAGCATTATTGATTGCAGCCCTTTTCTTTTTAAGTCAACCTTTTGATATTCTACAATATGTATACAGTCTTATAAACCCAGAATATACGGTATCACAACAACTATTTGTGCCTCTTTGGAAAGAAGCGATGGCAGTGATCAAAGAGGGGAATTTTTTTGATACAATGTATGCTAACCTAACTTTAGGTCAAGGTTTTTCATTACTCTGGGCAATCGAAAACGGTAGGGCTGTACAAACTATGGGACTATTTATTTTAGGTTTTTGGTTAGGTAATGTTGGAGCATTTAAAGCGGAAAACTATAACCAATGGAAAAAAGTTTTGGTAGCATCGGTGCTTACAATGATTCCATTATTCTTCATCAAAGAGCATTTTACAGGGTCAGAGGTAAGTGAAGTAATAAAAAGATCATTGGGAGTAGCTTTTGATATGTACTGGAAAGTGAGTTTCACTTTTATATGGATTTCACTGATTGTGCTTATATACAAAAATAAAACAGTGGTGAAATGGTCTAAACCATTGCAGACCTATGGAAAAATGAGTTTGACAAACTATATCACTCAATCTATTTTTGGCGGTATCTTATATTTTGGGTACGGTTTCCATTTAGCAGATACATGTGGAGTGGCTTTTAGCTTATTGATAGGTTTTGGCTTCCTTGCCGTTCAGATGTTATTCTGTCATTATTGGCTGAAAAATCATAAGCAAGGGCCATTTGAGAGCCTATGGCATCAACTTACATGGAATCTCCCTTCAAAAAAATAAATCTCTTAAAAAGGGCAGCTTACACTATTGTAAACTGCCCTTTTTAATATAGTCGTAAGATTGATCAATTTTGTACTAATTAAAATAGTAACAAATGATTATATTTGAATTCTAGTTAAATAAACTTATCCAACACAGTAACCTTTGTCATGTAGAAATGAAATGATCAGACTAGAAGACTGTGGATTGTGACTACAAATAGAACAAAGTAAACAACTAACATTATGAAAAAATTAGCAGTAACTATTGTTACTCTATCTGCATTGATTTGGGGATTTTCATCCTTTCAGGAGGTTTCATCAATAGAACAATTGATTGAAAAGATCAATAATAAACAAAAGAGAGAAGCCAAAGAAACAATCTACATACATACTGATAAGCCATATTATATGGCAGGTGAAACCATTTGGTTCAAAGCGTATCTCCGAAATTATCAATCTCTAAAGGACAATCAAGTAAGTAAAACGATCTATGTTGAGCTTTTAGATGAAACGGGAGAAATTGTTGAAAAAGAAATGCTCTATGCTAAAGGGCAAAATGTTCATGGTGATTTTAAGTTAAGTACTGAAATGGCTGCCGGTGAATATAGAATTAGAGCCTATACCAATTGGATGAGAAACTTCGGAAAAGAATACCTTTTTGAAGAAAGAGTAAATGTCTTCCAAATTAATCCTGACGAAAGAAGAAAAGTTACGGATAGTGATGTTGCTGTAGATGAATCGAATAATCAAATGGCGATGTCTGAAGAACAATATGATCTTCAATTTTTTGCAGAATCAGGTCATTTATTGGCCTCTATACCTTCAAGAATAGGTTTTAAGTTAGTGAATAGCACAGGTAAGGGACAACCGTTTTCTGCCACTGTTTTTGCTTCCGAAAATAAAGAAATTACAAAAATTCAAGGGAATGAAAAAGGTATGGGTAGTTTGTTTATTGCTCCATTTCCTAATGAAAAATATTATGCAGTGCTAGACAAAGATTTAGGGAAAATCAATCCTCAAAAATATTACCTACCGGTAGTAGAATCAGAGGGAGTCTCTTTGAAGTTATCAACAAGTAATGCCAACAAATGGATGGTACAGGTAATTGCTACCGACGATCACCTAAAAGAAGGAATGTATTTGTTAGCGACCCAAAGAGGGAAAGTATTGTATATGTGGAATTGTAAAGGGGAGAGACCTAGTTTACGTTTCGCCTTTCCAACAGATGGTTTAAATAATGGTGTAGTAAAATTCACTTTATTGGATAAAGACCATCAACCAATATTGGAAAGAAATGCTTTTAGGTATTTGGAAGGAAAAGTAGCCTTAACTTCTGATAAGGATAAGTATAAAAAAAGAGAAAAGGTAGCACTATCAATTCAACTAAAAGATGATCAAGGAAATAAGGTAGCGGCAGATGCTTCTATGTCGATTGTTGATGATCATATTGTAGATATGGATAGAAAGAAAAATACTATTCTTTCGGAACTACTTTTCTCTAAAGAAATCAAAGGAAATATTGAAGACCCAATGTTCTACTTCAACAATTTTGATGTAGCTAAAATTGAAGCATTGGACAACTTGATGTTAACTCAAGGGTATGAAAAAGTGGTATGGATGGATGATCTAAACGATACGATTCCTCCAGTTTTTATTCCTGAATTTGGTGCGTCTATCTTAGGACAAACCACAAGCTTATGGAACAAAGACAAAACAAGAATGTCTGAGATTACTATGGCTGCGATTGGCTCTAAACAATTTATAGCTGAAGAAGTGGTTACAGACGAAAATGGAAAGTTTGCTTTTACTGGTATGGTATTTTTCGACACCACGGAATTTGTTTTCCAAGCTAAGAAATACAATAATAAGAAGAAGAAAACCACAGAAAATAGAAATGTAGATATTTCTCTGTATGGTATTGATAGTCCGAAGGGCTTCCCAATTATCACGGATGAAAACGAAGATGTAAAACACAATTCATTAGCAGCATTCGAAAAGGAAATTCTCGAAATTGAGAAAATTAATAGAGCTTTTGATTCTAAAACAATTATTCTTGATGAGATAGAAATTGTAGATGAGAAAATCGAAGATGAATTCGATCGAGCAGGGAAATTACATAGTAGTGGTTCGGTGAGATCAAGGTTAGTGATGGATTCTTTAAACTATGCAGCAGGTATGGATGTGTGGTCTTTCTTACAAACAGATCCTAAAACTGCTCAAGTATTAAGAAGAAATAGCTTTGGTTCCAATACAGGTGGTAGTGTAACGGTGGATGAAGAAGGGAATGTTACTTCTTTCTCAGGTGAAGAATCAGTACCAGTCATTTTAGACGGTTTTGAAGTAGATATTGATTTCTTAAGATCAATGCAAACCTCTGAACTAAGTTTTATAGAAGTATTGGATGCATCAGAAGGTAGCTTATATATGAGTAATGCGATTAATGGTGTTATCGCATTATATTCTAGAGATGGTTCAGACCAACCTAATTATGTGGTGTATGGTATTAACTCTTTCAAGCACCCTGGTTTCTATGTTGGTAAAGAGTTTTACTCTCCAAAATATGATGTACCGAAAGAGGAACACATCAAACCGGATCATAGAATTACGCTATTATGGGAGCCTTATGTAACGATTGATTCTACAGGAACTGCTAATATTGAATTCTATACAGATGATAAGTCAACAAGATACCATGTTGAAGTAGAAGGAATTGATAGTAATGGAGAACCTTTCTATTCGACCTATCAATTTGATAACAACTAGTTTGAATTATTGATATCTCTAAAAGTCCCAATTGGCGTAATAGCGAATTGGGACTTTTTATTTCCTACATATACAACGTTAGCCAAAACAAACAAACTGAATAGATTTCTTTCTGACATATTGATTAAAAAAATATCACTATTTCGACTATAAGGTACTGTACGAGGTGTGTTAAAAGTAATGGAATGTATTCATTATTAACACTAAACGTTAATAAAAATATAACAAAGTATACGTTATTGGTTTTTATTATTAAAAGAAGGGTAAAACGTGTTAAGTTTACATTATATTTGACTTATATGATTACTTAATTGTTCTATATTAGGTCCGTTACTACTTTATAAAAACCAACTTATCAGCTATATATGGAAAACAAAGAGAAAGTCGCATTAAATTTCAAATCAATTATCGAGACATTATACTTAGGTGGAATTATTTCTATCGTAGTATTAGGAGTTAATGCACTATTAAATCTGTAGGTAATTTTAAGGAATTAAAGACAAGAAAAAGTAAAGCCTCCGACGTAAAACATCGGAGGCTTACACACTTACATATTTTAGGGTATTAAGAGAAAGCAATTTTCTTTTTTTCTTTACGAATAATTCTTTTGCTTTCCTTTCCTTTGATGATCCCGTGGTCATCATCGAGCCAGACAATCGCACCCGTAGGACAACGTTGTATAGGTTTTCTTGTAGTATGATTTTTATTATAATCGATCTCAGGCAAATTGTTGTTCATGGTGATCAATCCATTTTCAGCATCCATCACACATTTTCCACAAGCCGTACAACCTACCTGACATTCCTCTAGTATTTCATCACCTTTCTGAGTGTTTTTGCAAGCTACCCATAGCCTATGATCTAATGGTTCCATGGAAATTAATCCTTTAGGGCAAGCTTCTACACAATCTCCACAAGCCGTACATTTATCTGTATCAACTTCCGGAATATGATGTTTATTCAATTGTATAGCATCAAAATCACAAGCAGACACACAGTCTCCATGACCTAAACATCCCCAATTACAACCTTTTTCTCCTCCTGAAATTAAGGAGGATGCACTACAACTTTTTTCACCATAATAGTTCACTCTATTGATGGCGACGTTTGCGCCACCTTGACAAGCTATTCTGGCAACTTGTTTATCTATGCTTCCTAAATCAACGCCCAAAAATTCGGCAATGGCTTGTATGCCATCTTCAGAATTGACTGTACATTTCCCTGGGGCTACCTCTCCTTTAACAACAGCTTCTGCAAAGGTTCTGCATCCAGGCAATCCACAAGCACCACAATTTGCTTTTGGCAATAAATCATCGACAATATCTATTCGGGGATCTTCAAAAACATACAATTTCTTATTGGCAATAATTAGCATAACCGCCAATAGAAAAGTGAGTCCTCCTAATGTTATTAATGCAGTAACTATAGACATGGTTTTCTCTTTTTTTATTGAAGTAGTTGCAGGACTATCACTACAACTACTTCTTTATGATTTAATAAATCACTTCTGCCCATTTACCGCCTGCAATTAGTTCTGCTTTACGGTTGTTCCATCTTTTCTCAGATCCAAGAATGTTTGAGAAGGCTTGGTCTAGTTTTTCCAACACATCTTTGTAGCCTGCTACATAAATATGAGTGTTGTTTTGGTTGAGCATTTGTTTTAATTCATATGATTTTCCTTCAAGGACCGCATCTAGATTGATAGGGTCAGACCAACGAGGTCGAGGACTAACGGCTTGAAGTGCCTCAAAAGTATCTTCATCATAATAATTCGTAAGATCATTATTTTTATGATTCATATACAGCATATCCAATCCACTTCTTGCTCCATAGAAGAGTCTTACTTTGCCTTTCCAATCATCAATTTCATTGTAAATATGTTTGATAAAAGCTCTGAAAGGAGCAATACCAGTTCCCATTCCAATAAGAATGAGGTTAGCATCATGGTCTTCAGGTACATTGAAGGCTAGATTAAATGGCCCCGTGATGGTAATTTCATCTCCAGATACTCTATTGCATAAATAGTTAGAACAGATACCGTTGAAAATCTCACCACTTACATCATCTACGTATTTACAACGTTTGACTAATAGTTTTATACGTGTTTTACCTTCTACGACTTCTGGTATATCAGCAACACTGTATAATCTATGGTGGTAGTTATTCCCAAAGTCGCCATTGGCATGAACCAATACACCGAAACTTTGGTTGACTTCACATGTAAATTCAGGATCTTGAACCTCAAGCAGCAATTCTCTTACTTCTTCAGAATCTGAAGGAGTAAGGTGATCGGAATGTAATACAACCGCCTTATAGCGGATTTCTGTTGGGTATTCTTTAAGGTGTGTCATAATTTTTATTGGTAATAGAGTGATCAATAAAGTGGTATTCGATTAATTACTCAGTTTTCTTTTTTTACATACTACGCCACATTTACAGCCTCCACATTTTGAACGGGAAGCCAGTGCATCATCACTTTTTACATGCTCTTTGAACAATGAAGTCCACAAGTGCTGTATGATCATCCACCCTGTAAACAGTGCGATAACGAATAATATGTTGATGAAATGTGACATCATTTTAAATGCTTATTTTCAAAGTATCAGCTACCAATTCCTGAAAATCCCATAAATGATAAGGAGAGTATACCTGCAATTAGTAATGTAATCGCAGTTCCTTTTACAATTTTTGGTGTATCAGCAAATTCAAGCTGTTCTCTTAAACCTGCCATGAGTAACAAAGCAATGGTGAATCCGGCCCCGGCACCCAAGGCATAGACAAAACCTTCAAATAGGTTATATCCTTTTGCCGTTTGGAAAAGTACTAGTCCTAAAATTGCACAGTTGGTTGTGATGAGCGGAAGGAAGATACCCAAAGCATTAAATAATGCGGGACTCATCTTTTTCACAAACATTTCTACCAATTGAACGGTAGAGGCGATCACAACAATGTAACTGATTAATTGTAGGTAGGGAGCATCCATCCAATTCAACAGGCTATTGATCCCAAAGGCACAGATTGAACTGATAATCATTACAAACGTTACTGCAGCTCCCATTTTAGAAGCAGTAGAAACTTTACCTGAAACTCCTAAGAAGGGGCAGATACCTAAGAAATATGCCAAAACAAAATTGTTAATCAGGCATGCATTAATGAAGATGTTCCAATATGATGCTGTATTCATAACTTACTTCTTTTTTCTTTTAGGTAATTGAACAACAGTAACCAAAATGCTAAGGTGAAGAAACCTCCTGCAGGTAAAATCATAATGATCCAAGATTGGAAATTTTCTGGTAAGAGTTGTAATTCGAAAACGGTTCCGCTTCCAAATATTTCTCTTACTACTCCTAAACATAAAAGAGCAAAGGTGAAACCGATTCCCATCCCCAACGCATCCAAAATAGAATGTTTGAGGTTATTTTTTGAGGCAAAAGCTTCTGCTCTACTAAGGATTAAACAGTTGACCACGATCAATGAAATAAATGCTCCTAAGCTTTTGTGTAACTCTACACTAATAGCTTGAATCACATAATCAATCACTGTAACAAAAGTGGCTATAATTAATATGTATGACGATATTCTTACTTGCTTCGGGATGAAATTCCTTAACAAGGAAATAAGGATATTCGACATCAATAAAACAAAAGATGTGGCGAGTCCCATGGCTAATGCATTACCAGCAGTGTTGGTAACGGCAAGTACAGGGCACATACCAAGAACTTGTACAAAGACTGGGTTTTCTTTCCACAGCCCTTTGATAAACTCATCGGTACTTCGATCTTCTTGTTTCTTCTCTTTCTTTTCTTCTAATGCAATCATAAGCTTTGATTGTTATTAGTAATAGTAAGTGATGTTATCTACTGAATTTTCACTTGTCATTATTGATTTACTTTTTCCATGCTATCATTGATGATTTTCCCAATAGCTCTACTCGAAATGGTTGCTCCTGTAATTCCATCAATTTCCCATGGATGGTTCTTCTCACCATTTTTTACAGTGATTACGGCATTATTGAGTTGCTTCTTTTCCTTGTCCCAACTGACATCCAGAGCGATAAAGTTGGCTAGAAAGTTTTCATCTTTTTCAATCTTATCACCTAGGCCTGGAGTTTCTTTACTCTCTAATACATGGAACCCGACAACTGTTTCTGTTTTGGGATCATAACCTATCAAGATTTTAATAATGTCAGCATACCCTTGTCCGCTACACTCCAATGCATACCCAGACATGTTGCCTTCATCGTTGTATCCAACATAGATTTTGGTTAACCCCTGTTTCTTTTGGTCGAAGGGTATTAATGTTCCGTTTTCAATCAGCATGGGCTCCATCTTTTGTGTATTGGGAATCACTTGAAAGATGGCTTTTTCTAAAGCTTCTGCTTTTAAGAAAGCCCGTCTCTCACTTGTTCCTTCGTAGATAGATACAATTAGTAGAGCACAAAGTAGACCCAGCCCTACCATTGCTGATAGCATTTTTCCACTCTTTGGAGTATCCTCTTGTGGTATAGGTTGACTTGGTGCATTCATGACTTTTTACTTTTTGATGTACCGTAAACTTTAGGTTGTATCCATCGATCAATCTGTGGAGATAAAGCATTGGCCAATAAAATAGCATACATTACTCCTTCGGGAAGTCCTCCCCAAATACGAATGACGACGACTAAAATTCCAATGAAACAACCATAGATGCATACTCCTAAAGATGTGATTGGTGAGCCCACCATATCTGTAGCCATAAACATAGCTCCCAGCATTAGTCCTCCAGAGCATAAGATAAACCATGGAGTAGGATATACTTCGGGTTGTATCATATATAAAATGCCGGAAAAGATAAACGCACTACTTAGAATGGATAATGGAATCCTCCAATTCATCATGCCCTTGTAGATAAGGTAAATGCCACCTAGTAGAATAAAAATAACACTGGTTTCTCCCGTTGAACCTCCTACAAACCCTAAGAAAAGATCTGAAGTTTCTGCTGCAACATGATCAAACTTAAAAGCCGATAATGGTGTAGCTCCAGAACTTCCATCAAATACAGGTTGTAGTAAAGGAACAGTAAATAATGAAGAAGGAACTGAGGTAAAACGATTGTCAAGTAATGCAGGATACCAAGTGGTAATAGCTACAGGAAATGCTGCTTGCAATACCGCCCTACCCACTAAGGCAGGATTAAATACATTGTAACCCAACCCACCGAATAAGAATTTTCCTAATCCAATGGCGATTACACCCCCAACCATTGTCATCCAAAGTGGAAAAATAGGAGGGAGTGTAAGGCCCAGTAGTAAACCAGTTATGGTTGCAGAGTAATCATCTATTGTAGTGTCTTTATTTGTGACCTTGCAAAGCAAATGTTCTGTGATTACACAGGAAGCTACCGACATACCTATGGTCAATAATGCACTGATACCAAATACATAAACTGAAAATAATGCAGCAGGTAATAGTGCATAGACCACATTCTTCATGATCACATCAGTGGTTACACCTTTAGTAAGGTGAGGGGATGTGCTGATATGTAATGTTTTACTAAGCATGTATTTTGGCTTTTCTTTTTCTAACAATAGATTTAGCAATTCTAAACCTCTGTACTAACGGAATATTGGATGGGCATACATAAGAGCAGCTTCCACATTCAAAGCAGTCCATCAAATTGCAATCTTCTGCCATCTGATCATATGATTCTGCTTTTGCCAATAACCCCATTTTCGAAGGGTTTAGACTAATAGGGCAGGCATCTACACAGCTTCCACATTTTATGCAGGCAAAAACTCTATCGTTTACCTTTACTTCATTCTTTGTGAAAACTACTATTCCAGAGGTACCTTTAACGATAGGGATATCTAAGTTGGAAACTGATACACCCATCATTGGTCCGCCGAGATATACTTCTGAAATATCATTGGAGACACCCACTTCCTCGAGGACAAACCGTAATGGAGTACCAATAGGAATAAGGTAATTGCCTTTTTTCTTTACCCCAGGCCCTGTTATTGTTACTACCCGTTCTTGAATACCTTGACCTCTAGGTAATAGTCTTCCTATTTCTGCAGTAGTCGCTACATTAACGACAACAACACCAACATCAATAGGTAATCCACCCGATGGCACTTCGATATCAAGAACAGAAGTGATCAACATTTTCTCCGCACCTTGAGGGTATTTTACAGGAACTACTTTTACCGATATAGGTAAGTCTTCTGGAAGTAAACTTTCAAGATGCTTTGCGGCATTTTTCTTGTTGGCTTCAATGCCAATGATACATTCATTTGCTCCTGTTGCCTTTAATAAATATCGAATACCCATAAAGATGTCTTCTGCTTGTTCTAGCATAACTCGGTGGTCTGTAGTAAGGAAAGGCTCACATTCAACACCATTGAGTAAGAGGACTTCACAGGTTTTATCTTCAGGTACTTTCAGTTTAACATGAGTGGGAAAAGCTGCTCCTCCAAGGCCAACAATACCAGCTTGTTGAATACCTTGTAGGATATCACTTTTGTCTGCATCATAATGGATGGGTGTACCTTCTGCTACTTCCTGTCCTGAATAAGGGAACGCTTCAAGGTAAATTCCCTCAGACATTTTTCCACCTACAGTGGGTACAGGTTTTATCTTTTTAATAATTCCCGAAACAGGAGCATGTAGTGGTACTGACATATATCCATTGGCCTTAGCTAGGAGCTGACCTCTTGCTACTTCCTGTCCTTCTCTCACAACAAGTTCGGCAGGTTGGCCAATATGTTGTGAGAGGGGAAGGATGTACACCGGAGCAAAAGAAAACTGTCTGATCGGCAGGTCTTTTGTGTCGTCTTTAAACTCTGGTGGATGAATCCCATGTTTGAAAGTATTTTTATGGAAATTAAATAACTTCATGGGCTTTCTAGTTCAAACGCTCAGCTCTTTTAATCCATTTTTCGATGTCCTTTGGAGAAAGATCTGTCGGTAATCCTGGATGAATTACTCCCTGCGAACATTTCTCACCAGCTTTCACCAAATCGGAGAATGGACCAGCACCAGGGTTTTTAATGATCGCTTGCTTTTGATCATTATATTCAAACATTTTGTTGTTGATCTTAATGCACTCATCACAGCCACTACATTCTTCAGATTCTATCCATGGAGCCATTGCATTCTCATTGCTTACAACTTCAACGATAGTTTCCGAACTTTGAGAATCATCTTGTGATGGGACAATCATTTCAGAAATATCACCACTTTCACCAGTAGCTAATTTCATTAACCCTTGAGCGAGTTTACCTACAATATCTTGTCTGATTTTATTTTCATCGACAGTTTCTATTTCTTTAACCCCAGCGATGTCTTTCAGCATAATCCAGAAATCTCTTCTTTCTTCAGCAGAATCGACAATTGGAGCGGCAACCATAACACGTATTAAGTTTTCCTTTTTATCTACTGCCCAGATGTATGGGAAAATACCGTCTCGATCTTCTTTAGGTAACTCCATGAATTCAGCCAATGGCATCATATTATCATTCCAAGTATCTCTTGGTGCTACTCTAAAGTGTTTTCTAAATCGAGCTTCAGTAATGGCAAAATCAGCAAAAGTCATATCGACTTCCATCGATTTATCTTTACCATTGTCTTTGTATTTCAGTGTGTACGATGGCCAAAGTTTATCCATATCAGGGTTACCCGATAAGTCGAAGTTTTCTGCTGCTGTTGTGCCAATATCAGGGTTGTATTTAAAGACCGGATACGTACGCGATTCTATCGCTAGTTTCGCTTGATGTGCCCCCAAGTCATCTGCTACGCCATGTTCTGGTTGGCAGGTAGTATAAATATTAAATAAGGCAGGGCGCTTTGTCATCAAACCATCGATAAACCCTTCTAACATTTGTGATGTATTCGCAAGGGTAGATTGTAACACATAAGTATTTCGATGTGCCATAGCTATTAAGCCAATTTCCTTACGAGGTTCAGGTTTTCCTTTCCATACCTTACCATACTGAGCCATATCAGAAACCTGACCAATAAAGCCTGAAGTACAAGCCTGTCCACCAGTATTGGAATAAACCTGAGTATCTACAACAACGACTTTAATAGGTTTTCCGGAAGCCATCATTCTTGAAAGGTTTTGGAAACCGATATCATACATAGAACCATCGCCACCTAAGGCCACAACAGGTGGGCACAAGTGCCATTCCTCATCTGAGAATTGCTGCCAATTGAAGTAAGTGAAGAAATCATCATGTTTATCAGGGTCGTAAGCGTTTTCAAGCTCTAACTCTGCTTTACGAACGGCTTTAAATCCATCGGCCATTTTTGCCATATGGCCTTCAAAGATACCCATCGCTAATGAGGTGGAATCTTGGAATAAGTGGTTGGCCCATGGGAATGGATAAGGATTGTATGGATAAGTTGACCCCCAAACAGAAGTACATCCTGTAGCATTGGTCATACCCATAGAAGCTCTTCCTCTTCCGGTAGTACCTTGTTCATATTTCCATTTTAGCTGCTTCAGTTGTGCCATCAACTGAGTGACATTTCTGAACCAATCTTGATCGATAGGATCTGTACCTTTGGCCGACTCAATACGGCTTGTAATACCAGACATGGTCAGGTCAGTATCAGAAAGTTCTGAAACAATAGATGACATCAGATCTGCATCGTTCAAATTGACTGTTTCCATCAATTTCAATTGAATGTGCTTCTCTAGTTTTCCGATGAGTTCATTGAGGTACGCCACATGCTTTTCTACTCTTGGCATCATCAATGACTCTACTGTTGCAGTGAATAAATGCACTACTGTTTTTTCAGAACAACCTAGACAAGCTCCATCACCTGAAGCGAAGGCTGAATATGCTGATTTATTAAGTAATAGGGTTTCTAATGGACCAATTTTTTCTTCAAGGTCATCAATCCTATTGTATTTTGGAGGAGTAGAAGGAAGGGCTTCCCAAAGGTCCCATTCTTCTCGTAATTTGGCTACAGAACCATCAGTCTGTATGACGGGCTTTAAAGCATCATCTTCACAAACCTTGATACATTCCATACAGCCCTTACAAGTTTGAGGGTTTAATGTAATGCTAAATAAACCACCACTACCTTTTTCCTTCTTCTCATTTAAGTGATAGTACGGACGAGTTAATGCAAATTGGAAGTCACCAATTTCTTTTTTGAACCATTCTAATTCTTGAATTAACTCTGGAGATGTATTGGCATCATAGATTTTTTCATCTAAAATGGCATGAATCTGATCGCTCACGGTTACATCACCTTTAACCGCATCAAAGCGGTCACGAATTTTGGTTGTCATCATTCGAATGGCTTTAGGCAAGTGATCTACTTTACCATATTTTTTTCGAACTCTTTTCACTACCGTGTCCATCACATCATCTAGTTCGGAAACCAAACCAGGCAATGCAGTATCTGGACAAACGGTATAACAGTTTCCGCAGGCAGTACAATTGTTAGGTATCCATTCAGGATGTTCAAAACGGATACCTGTCATATCTCTGAACAACGACGAAGCTGCAGGCATCACACTAAGACCAATAAATGGATCAGTGATATTGTCGTTGCCCATTCCTTTTTGGTAGAAATTACCAGTTTGCTCCCAAAATCTATGAACGTCAGAGAGGTTAGACTCACTAACAGGAGCCGCTTTAAGCATGTTGGGGACAGGGATGTTTTTATGAATGTCTTGAATGACTTTCTGTTCGGTGATCTCTTTACAAGTAATTTCATTTACTTCATCAAAGCCACGTTTTACTACACGCATGTTGTCATCAACAACTCTTTGCCCTTTCGCACCGAATTTATATTGTAATTGATCTTGAATTGCATCTAATAATTTATCTGCATTCAGACCTGTTTTTTCCATCAATGGAGAAGAAGAGAAGAATGCCCCTTGGAAGGCAATACCCTGCATACGTAGTTGTAATTCAGGATCGGTAGCTTCTTCTCTAGCGATTTTAAAACCATCAATATAGAATACATGAATGTTCTTATCGATGATAATTTTTTGATATTGTTTAGGGATATCAGCCCAAACTTCTTCTTGTGTTGCTTTATCACTTTGGATAATAAAACAGCCCCCTTCCTTAAGTCCTGCAATTGCATTTGTATGCTTGAATACATTTGGATCAGGAGATAGCACAACATCCACAAAATAATATTCGCAGTTGATTCGGATAGGTTCAGGGGCTGCAGCAAGATAATAGGTAGTAGGTTGACCCTTTTTCTCAGAACCGTATTTCGGATTAGCTTTAATATCATAACCTAATAGGTCAAAGAGGGTCATGGCAAGGTTTTTACCTGTTGTGATTGCACCCCATCCTCCGATGGAATGGAAACGAACGGTAACCGCTTCTTTTGGCATTAAGTTAGGATTTTCTGATCCTCTCACAGAAAGTTCCTTAATGTTAGGGTAGGATTCTTGAATGGTTTCTTGATACTGTCTTTGTTTTGGACTAAATGATTTTTCCCTTACAAAGTCAATGGATAAGTAGAACTGTTTTTTCTGAGTTCCACTTTCCAGCATATTTTCAATCGCACCGATAATACCTTCCGGTTGTAGATCTCGGCTACCCATACCGAATGATCCAGAATATAGTGCAGGCATTTCTTTAGGTTGGTAACCTACTAGCTCTGGGTAAGGGACGTTTTTCTTGTGCGTTCCGTTTTCTAGACATTTTGAAAGGACCGATCTGATCTCTCTCATAATTGGAGCATCTTCAGCAAGAGGTTGGTCGAGACGTTCTAAGATGGTTACCCCTTTTTTACCTTTCAATATTTTTGCTAAACAATCGGCAGGGAAAGGTCTAAACATCACCAGATCCACCACACCAATTTTTAACCCTCTCGTTTCTCTTAGGTAATCAACGACTGCTTCTGCACTAGAAACGACACTACCTTGGCCAAGAATTAGATAATCTGCATCCTCTACCTTGTAAGTCATTACTCTTTTATATCGACGGCCTGTGAGTTGATAAAATTCTTCAAATGCATCATCGGTAATGTCCTTAATATGATCAAAGAAGAATGGACGCTGTGCAGCAACTGACTGCATATAAGCATCTTGGTTTTGAACAATACCAGTCATTAATGGATTGTCTACATCCCAAACTTCAGGAATTCTTCTTCGTTTTTCTCCATAAATTATTTTTTGTGCCGGAGTTGGTGTATCGATTATATCATCAGGTCTACCTAGAAATTCTTTAATAAGTTCTCTTTCAGGAAGGTCTAATGATTCGATCAGGTGAGTAGTAAGGAATCCATCTTGCGCGATCACTCCAGGGGTTAATGCCATCTCAGCAATTTTATGTGAGATGATATTTAAGTCGGCTACATGTTGTGCCTTTTTAGCGAAAAGTTGGAAAAACCCTGTATCATCAATCGCATGGTAATCATCATGCCCTGCATGTACATTTAACGTGGATTTGGTCATGGCTCTTGCACCAATATTCAACACATAAGTAAGTCGCTTACCTACCGCTGCATAAAGAGATTCATGCATATATGCAATCCCCTGACCTGACGAGAAATTGGAGGCCCTTTGTCCTGTCATTGATAAACCTGCGGTAACAGCTGCTGCTGCATGTTCCCCTTCGGGTTCAATAAAAATAAGAGGTCTATCAGAAATGTTGAGATGTCCTTTTGCGGCTTCTTCAGCCCAATATTCACCCATTTGGGTGGAAGGAGTAATAGGGTATGCACCCGCTGCATCTGACGATTCCCTTTCGCACATAATAGCTACAGTGTTCCCATCCATAGCTACACGAACTCCAGGGTACTTGACGTTAGTTCTGTTGTCGTTGTCCATTGAATATATAATTTTCCGTTGTTTATTTTATGTATAACAAAAATAAACTAATACTGTAAGTGTGATTGTATTAGTATCTTTTGTACTTGTTTCTATCAAGGATATTCAATAAAAGCGAGGTTAGTATGCCTCTCAGCTACAGTGACTTGTTCGTCCTGTAGCTGATGTGAGAGGTCAAAAGTAGATTAGTTTTATATTTTATTCATTTCTACTTATTAAGTAATAGTTCTAGTTTTCTAATTCTAAGTTTTGATAAAGAATTAATAGGTAATAGGTTGATACACGTGATAGTTATATGGTTATAGTAAGATTCATTTCATACTTTTTCGTTGTTTGTTTTTCATTATGTGTAATGATTACACTATAAATGTAGGCAGACCCTAAAAAAAATGACATGACGATGATCAAAGGAAAAAGTGACCAAGGTCATAAAGAAGCTTATACTTCTCCAATTACTAAGAAATCTATTTTGTAATATCTCATTGATTAATATTTCATAATGAGATGAAAATTAGATATTTATAAACTTGTGAATGTTGTTTGGTAGTCAAATTAATAGAATGGTTAAAAGAGTGATTTTATTTATTTAGAATCTTTCCAAAATGTTAATCTCAAGCGATTGTTAACAATATTTACAGAGTGAGGAGCAAAAAAATATCAGTTATTTCTAACAAAAATTATTTAACCAATAAAAAAGGCTGTTATATCTTTCTGATATAACAGCCATTCCTAGTTACACAAATTTCAAAAATTTGGATTAAAAAGAAGTCTCAAGTAAATCCTTTGCTTTCGCATTACCAGCTTCAGTAATACCGCAGAATACACCCTTTGGGCTTTTTTCGATATTATCAACATAGCCAGCAAAAGCCAATTGATCTACCATTTCTTCAATCTCAAAAGTGGACGCCTTAATTCCAAACCTACGGACGATTGTTTGTAATGATACGCCACCATTTAAACAGATTCCAGCTAGTAGCTTGATTGTTTTGAGTTCTTTGGACATTGTAATAACAGTTAATAGTTGTGTGGACATTTGTAAGTGTTTTACAATTATATATATTTTTTCGAATTTCGGAAACAATTGTATTCTAATGTGATAGCATATTTATATTTTGATGCTAAAAGTCATTATTTTTTTTGAAAAATTAGGATTTAGCTTGAAAATCGACCCTCTGCAACCGGTTTAAAATGTAATTATTACACTAAAAATGAGGGTTTTATCTATAAATTGTACATTCCTTATAAATGGCCTTCTGTTTTATATAGTATTAGAAAAGAAAGTATTCATTTTAACTATTTAAAGATTATTTCTCTGTTATCGATGGAATTGGTAGAGAATTTAACACTAGAAATTGTGTTGAAATAAGGAAATATATTCATCACTTTTGTAAGTGAACTAATCTGTTATTGTTGCTGTTTATCTTGGTGTAACTCATTAACTATCTTTCTCGACCTATTATCATGCACAACAACCAAAAGTTACTATTACAAGTGATCTCAATTCTTTTTATATCTGTAGTATTGTACAATAAGCTTTATGCTATTATTGCAGATTATGATCTCAGTCTTTATTATTTTCTAGATCTCATCAAAGATTCTTCTCATTCTTTATTCAAATTGAAGGCAGGGATTCAAACCCATCTTTAGTGCTTACTAATTTCTAGATTTGTGATTAGATGATTTTTGTTGGGATGCCACAAGTTGAATGGCATTAATGATTTATTCATCTATAGTTATGTGAAAAAATTATTAATTTGCATTAGCTGTTACATCCTTTATGGATTCAGAGTGTCAAATATTAAATAGAAACTAGTAATAATACATTGAGAAATGTATTGAAGCCTAAAACTATCAACGAATGAAAATTATCTACTCAATTGTCATTTTATTATCTCTCTCTTTCACTACGTTTGCACAAGACATCATTAGGGGTGTTGTAGTAGATGCTGAAACGAAAGAATCATTACCGTATACCAATATTATTCTTTCCAATGCTAAGAAAGGAACGGTAAGTAATGCTGATGGGAAATTTAACCTGTCTTTAAAGAATATCGATACTTCAGATACCCTAGTTTTTAGCTATGGCGGCTATGAAACAGTAAAAGTAGTGATCGATAAACTGCCAAGAAATTGTCAAATTGCATTGAAGCCAAATATTGTCAACCTTGAGGAAGTTGAGGTGACCGATAAGCAAGAAAGTGTAAAAGACATTATTGCTAAGATCGAAGACAACTTTGAGAAGAACTATGTTGTTGAAGCTCCTTACAAAGAAAAACTGTATATCCATAACTATGGGATAACAGAATTTGACGATGATATTCTAGACCCAATGTTGGTCAAAAAATCTAGCTTTGAAGGGCTCAACCAGGAAACTTTTGATGAGTTGAAAAGAGTGCTACCAAAAGAGTTTATCAATTACAATGATGCACAAGTGATGTTGTATCATAAAGAAGATGAAGCCAAACTCTCTAATCTTCAAGCAATTTCATTAGAAGAATCTACAGCATCTGAAGCTTACGATCAGATGACAGAAAAATTTGAAGGTTTTGTAAACGATATGGAATCCAGTTTTAACGATGATGAAATCTATTATCGTTTTAAAATGGGAATCATCTCTACTAAAATCCGCGGTGATTCTACTGATACGGAAGATGCTTCTGATGATTTTGAAAGAGATAGCACCAGTTATACTGTAGGTACAAAATATATTAGAGGAGGTATCAATGAATTAAAAAAGAACTATGCTTCCTTAGATAACAAGAACTGGGAGTTTGTCACCAAAAGAGGAAAGTACAATTATACTTTAGAAGGAGCGTCGATGATGGATGATGATGTAGTGTATATCATCACTTTCAAACCTAAAAATGGAGGCCTATTCTTTGGCAAAATGTATGTTTCTACAGAGACTTTTGCCGTATTGCAGATTGATTTTGAATATGCTCCAAACAAAGAAGGGAGAGATATCCACTTATTTGGTTTTGGCTACACTGAAACCTTTAAAAAAGGGCGAGTTCTCTTCGAAAAATCTGGAGATAAGTATTATGTGAAATATATTAATGCAGAAGAACACACCACTTTTAGTGTTGAAAGAAGCTTTGCATTAGTGAAAAAACAAAAGCGTTTCTTTGTTGATAAGACATTGAATGAGATTAAAATCAAGTTTAATATTGTTGCAGACTCGAAAGAAACGAAAGAGTTATTGGTATTAGATCGCAAAGATATCACAGAACAATCTTATGATATGGTGGAGGAAGAAGAAAAGATGAAGTTTCAGAAGATCGTAACCACTCAAGATTATATCTGGGAACATGGGACTGTCATCGAACCTACACAGGAGCTCAAAGCATATAAAAGAAAAGAAATAACGGAGAACAAATAATCTTTAGATGAGGTTCAATAGTTCTGCTAATAAAGTTTAAAAACACATCTTTAAGCGTTGTAAATCGTTTAAAAATGAAGGCATTCATTTAACAAGATCAAGCAATTTATTCTACACTTCATTCAAAAAAATTGTATTGATTTTGGGATTTAAATGTAATCGAAAGGCTGTTTAAGCTACCTTTAACCTTAGCAGATTACATATGCTGTTGTTATAATTGACAATGGCAGATTTTACTATTAACCGATTATCAATAATTTGGCTGTTTTACAATTATAGATGTAAAACAGCCTTTTTTTATCTTAAATCCGGTGTGTTGATATAGCCTATAGCTATCATTTCATTTCTAAATGTTTTTACTAATTCATTGTCCTTATAAACCAGCACCTTTCCATCCTGATGCTTGATTTCATAATTGATGTTCTTCTTAGCTGATTTCATGGTATGTGTACGTTAAGTCTGTTTATTTATCGAATGTTATTATAGCAAAAGTTAATATCATATAAGATCATGCAGAAACAAAAAATTGTAAGTTAAGAAGTGTTTTATAGATGTTAATAAGGTCAATTGCTAGCATTCAAAAGAATTTTTGTTGAACGTATATGAAAAATAATCAACTGAAATGTAACGTTGTAACAAAGTAAAATAATGTTTCATTTTCAATCACTTGCATACTAAATTTCTATCTATCATATTTAAAGTATCAATGTTACTTATTAGAATGATACAAGTAATATTAATGCAATAAAAGGTTATTAATAGTTAAGTTAAAGAGTGTAGAAAGGTCTTTCCTAATGGGGAAGACTTTTTTGTCTTCTACTTATTGAGGACTTTGTGAATTCAAAAAATAATTTACTTTTGCTACTGTGTTACTAGAAAAATATTCTATTATTTTCCATCAATAATTTTTCAATTCCATAACGGTAGAGATAGTACTATGAAGCATGTGAAATTTAGTAAAACGATTTGTGGTGTTGATTTTCTTTTAAATATCTTAGACTTCGATCCTTCACAAAAACACGGTCTTACATCAGAGTTACAGACTACTGATTTTTTCCAGGTGATCTTTATTAAAAGAGCTAAAGGAACTTTACAGCTTAATGATAAAACAATTGATCTTAAAGATAATTCTGTAGTTTTTATTTCTCAGCATCAAAGGCATCAATGGAAAGTAGATTTGGACAGTTTCGATGCTAAGGTTTTAGTATTCCAGGAAGATTTCTTAAATGAATTTTTTGCCGATAAATATTTTACCTACCGCTTATTGTATTTCTACCAATCGGCTTATGAGTTATTCTTGCCAATTGATACCAAAGAACTACAAAGGTATACGTCTGATTTAGAAGAGATACAAGCAGAACTTCTCGAACCTAAAAACGATAGTACTCATCTTATCCGTTCGTTACTTTATTATATACTTATTCGATTAAATCGAAGCTACTCAGAATACAATAAGATTACCTGTGCGGTGTCCATAGACAATTTAGCTTACAAGTTTAGGAAACTAGTGGAAGAAAACTATATCACAAAACAACGACTGGAAGAATATACCGAATTGTTAAATATTAGTAGAGTGGCACTAAATACTGCGGTTAAAGCACAATTTAATATTACAGCTTCAGATTTTATCAAATCAAAAATCATCTATGAAGCGAAAATGAAACTGATCTATTCGAATTTGACAGTTTCGGAAATTGCCAGACAGCTTAATTTTTCTGAGCCCAATCATTTATCTCGATTATTTAAGAATAAAGAAGGGGTGAGTCCGAATGAATATAGAGCCACTTATCAAAATGGTAGGAATTGATAATTTATTGGTAAGCATACTGTGACTGGGTTTCATGACCTTTGTATTAGAAATTTAATAAAAACCTTAAATACATAATCATGAACTCTGTAGATATCCAATTGATCAGAAATGCGACTTTAAAACTAAATTATGGTGGAAAGACTCTTTTGGTAGACCCGATGTTAGGTGAGAAAAACTCAATGATGTCTTTTGTTGTTCCGGATCAAAACTTGAATCCAACCGTCGACTTACCTTTTTCCAAAGAAGAAGTAATTGAAGGAACGGACGCAATGTTATTGACACATGCACACCCAGATCATATTGACCCAACTGCAATAGAACTATTAAATAAAGATTTACCTGTTTTCTCTCAAGATACTGAAGAGCAAATGTTGAAAGATGCAGGATTTACACAAGTAACACCAATTACAACTTCTGCGACTTTTGATGGTATTGAAATCGAAAGAACAGGGGGTAAACATGGTCCAGAAGAAGTATTAGATGCTTTAGGTCAAGTTTCGGGATTTGTGTTAAGAAAATCAGATTACCCTACTATTTACATCATTGGTGATTGTTTGTTAGATGATGAAATCACAGAAAATATCAAGATGATCAATCCAGATATTATTATTACCAATTCGGGTGGTGCGATTTTTATGGGACAGGCAAGAATTTTAATGGATGAATCTGAAACAGTGAAAGTGGCTCAATTAGCTCCAAATGCTAAAGTGATAGCTACACATATAGAATCTTTAGATCATTGTCAGGTAACGAGAACATCGTTAACAGCTGCAGCAGCTGAGGCCGGTGTTGAAGTGCTTATACCAGCAGACGGAGAAGTTATCTCTTTCTAATTTTACTGAAACCCTTTCCTAATTTCAATTAAGAAAGGGTTTTTATGATGCTCTTGTTTAATCGTACGTTTGAATATATTAAGATAAGGTATAGAACCTTATTTTTTGATTAAGCGTATTAATCAAACGATCGAATAATTATTTAAATTTTATCTATGCAAAACACTTTTACTGTAAACACTACTCAATTAAAGGTTCTCGCATTGGTGTTCGTTGGATTATGGTGGGGAAGAAGCGAAGTAAATGCACAAACCACTATACTTCAATTAGCCGGCTGGGACAATTCAGTAGAATTTTCTGCTTGGCAACAATTGGGTAAAGATAACTCTAGGCATTTCTTAAATTTTAGAGCCGGAGTAAATGATTGGATGTCTCCGATGGATCCGTCTGATGTAAACAATAAAAAGATGAAAGGAAATTACTCACTTTCATTAGGTTATGGTTATCAATTAACGGATAAGCTCATGCCTTATTTAACAGTGAGAAAAGACTTGAATAAACTAGATAATATAGGTTTTGTTACAGGCCTTGATATTCAGACCAAAACCAGATTTAACTATACTGTTGGTTTTACAAGTACATACGATGTTCTCAAGGACTGGAACAGAAGTAATGCTTGGGTGGATATCTATTATCGAATAGGAAATAAAGGATGGAAGATAGGCATGGAAACCGCCGTCACCGTAACAGGAGAAGTAGGCTTTCTATGGATGATCAATAAGTCCATCCATTGGTAAGATAAAGTAGTTTTTATGAGTTATACAAATTCCAATGACTCATTGCTAATTATTCAACTAAGATATCAGGTTTGAGAGTTCTGATATTGCCAACAACTCAG
The DNA here is from genome assembly GCF_947387565.1 of Flammeovirga sp. SubArs3. Lineage (NCBI taxonomy): Bacteria > Pseudomonadati > Bacteroidota > Cytophagia > Cytophagales > Flammeovirgaceae > Flammeovirga > Flammeovirga sp. SubArs3. Next base: position 796,887 of record NZ_CANDOA010000001.1, read on the forward strand.
AGGATTAACATTACTTTTCCCGAGAATGAAATTTCATTCTCGGGTTATTTTTATCTAAAGGCCAACCATAACGACCCAGGGCCTGACATACCATTTCTTAATAAGCTTTTCTTTAACATAGGGGTCATTAGAAGCAAATTTCTCTGCCTGTTCTCTTTCGTTAAATACCAATAGAGCTGTATCTGCAGGTTCACAAAGGGCACCACCAATGAGTAGTTCTCCATCTTCATGTGCTTTATTGACTAGATACAAGTGTTCTTCTCTAAAGGGAGCTCTGAGCTTGATAAAATTATCGACAGTCTCATAAAATAGTACATATTTCATATTTTTAATCTTAATATGTTAACTCTTCTAGGTTGGCATAAAGTTGTAATGCTTCAGGGTTTAAGAGAGCATCTGTATTCTTTACAGGTTTATTGTGAACAATATTTCGAACGGCAATCTCTACAATTTTTCCACTCCTAGTTTTCGGAATATCTGATACTGCAATAATTTTAGCAGGAACATGTCTTGGTGTGGCATTTTTTCTAATAACCTGTCTAATCTCTTGAATTGTACTATCTGTTAGCGTCTCTGACGGTTTCATTACAACAAATAAAACAACACGACAGTCATCCTTCCAATCCTGACCAATAGCTATACATTCTTTTATGCTTTCGACTTTCATGGCTTGTCGATAAATCTCTGCTGTACCTATTCTAACTCCCCCTGGATTTAGAACAGCATCGGATCTACCATGAATAATCAGTCCGCTGCTTTCAGTCACTTCTGCGAAATCTCCTTGTGCCCAGATATTTTCAAAACGAGAATAGTAGGCATTAAAGTATCTTTCATTATTCGTATCGTTCCAAAAATAAAGTGGCATTGTTGGAAAAGCATTTCTACAAATCAGTTCTCCTTTTTCGTTTTTGATACTTTTTCCGTCTTCGTCGACCACATCCAAATCGAATCCTAGACCTTTACATTGCAGTTCACCCGCTATAACAGGTAAAGTAGGGTTACCTGCTACAAATGCACCTATTAAATCAGTGCCACCACTTATTGAAGAGAGTACGAGATTGCTTTTAAAATGTTCATAGATATAATGAAAACTTTCTGAAGAAAGTGGTGATCCTGTCGAAAGTATCGCTCTAAGCTGGCTCAATTGATGTGTATCTTTGGGTGAAATACCTTCTTTTGCTAACGCACTGATATATTTTGCACTAACTCCGAATACAGAGATACTTTCCTCATCAATAAGGTCAATAAGGTAACTAGGTGAGGGATAAAAAGGATTCCCATCTACAATCAGTAAAGTACAACCAGTTGCTAAACCAGTAACTTGCCAATTCCACATCATCCATCCGCATGTAGAATAATAGAAAAATACATCATCTGCTGTGAGATTCGTATGTAACTGATGCTCTTTTAGATGCTCAAGAAGTACGCCTCCAGCTATATGTACAATACATTTTGGCTGGCCTGTAGTACCACTAGAATACATGATGAATAGAGGGTGATCAAAAGGTAATGATACGAAATCCACTTCTTTTGCATGGTTATCAAGATAAGTATTCCACCTTACCGCATAAGGGTAATCCTCCAAGGAGACATCTTGATCTATAAAATCAAATACAATTATTTTCTCAATTGAGGGTACAGCTTGATGTAATTCATCTACCTTTTTTAAACATTCATGAACCTTACCGTTATAACTGTAGGCATTGGCTGTAAATAGCACTTTCGGAGCTACCTGCCCAAAACGATCTAACACTCCTTGAAAACCAAAATCGGGAGAGCAAGAAGTCCAGATTGCACCAATACTAGAGGTAGCAAGCATTGCAATAATAGCTTCAATACAATTGGGTACAAAGCCAGCAATACGGTCACCTTTTTCTACTCCATCTTGTTTTAGTTGGTGAGACAACTGAGCTACTTTTTGATAGACCTCTTTGTATGTTAATGTTTTACGATCACCATTTTCTAGCCTTCCGACTAAAGCGATTTTATTATCTCTTCTTTTTAATAGGTTTTCAGCATAGTTTAATGATGCTGTAGGAAACCATTCACTTTTGGAAATGTGTTCATGAACAATTTGATAAGGAGGCTGTCCCTTTTCACCTTTTACATCACAAAAGTCCCAGATAGTAGACCAGAATTTTTCACTTTCTTTGATGCTTTGGTGGTGAAGTTCATGATAGTTGTAGTTGTCGGTTTTCAGAAAGGTTTTATTAAAGTCAAAAAGCCGACTTTGTTCAATTTGCTGGTTAGATGGTGTCCAAAGTTTTTGCATGTGTGTTGATTTATATATGTGTTGTTGTGTATTTACGAACATATAAAAAATAGAGGAATGTAGTGAGAGAAGAGAATTGAAATGGGTAAATATTCGGAGGAAAAATATTAAATCATATTAAAAATTACATTAGTTATATGTATAGTGCAAAATATGATTAAGTTTGAACAACTGTTAATCCTATTTTTTATGAAGTCACTTTTATTCTTCTTTTTTATTGTCCTTTCCGTGTTAAGCCATTATCCTTTTTTATCTGACAAATGGGAAGAAATCGAATTTTTTCAAGAAGAAACTGAGCAGTTAGAAAAAACCGTTAGGGGCAAAAATTTTAGGTTACCTGTAGAAGGGCCATTAATTTTTAGAAAGTAAAAAGCATCTTTTGTAATCACTGTATCTTTATTTATTTAAAAAATATATTGGAAGACTCCTATTTGGAATGATAGTTGAATTATTACTAGTCATATTTACTATTAATATACTTAGTGGGTATATCTAATTGTAATTCAGTTAAATACGAGTGATGTTTTTTTGATTTGATACTGTTATTAATGATTTCTAACTAAAAAAAGTAAACACGACTATATAATTTCACGACTACAGTCAAATAAAAATATCGACATCTACTTAGCACAAAAATTATCATAAGAATGAAACATTTTTTACTATCATTATTATTTATTGTTACTGCATATTCCGTTAATGCACAACAATCTGCTCATTTCACTACAGGTAACCATCCAATAGGGGTATCTATTGGTGCTTCATTAGGGAGTGCTACACAATTTAAAACGAGTATTTGGGCATACAACGTCTATTTTTCTGCAAGTTCTAACTTTGCTTCAGCACAAGGTTCAGTATCTGACAACGAAACAAGTGGTTTGCAAGATAAAGGGAAGTTCAATGCTACTCAGTTTAATGTAGGTGGTATGATTCGAATTGTGAACCAATACCTTTATGGGTTGTACTTAGTTCCACAGGTAACATACTGCACTAAATCTTCAATTTATCATGGTGAAAATGACAAAACCTTTAAGGGAACACCAGAAGAACAATACGGTGCAGCCATCGACGTAATGTATGTGGATCGTGGTGGATTTACAATTCAAGGAGGTTTATCTACTTCTGCCGGGGCATCTTTACAAGTTGGTTTTTCTTTCTAATTATTAGAAAAGAATGTAACCCTTCGAAGTTAATTATAGATTATATCTGAATACATTCTCTACATTGATGTTTATCATCTGTAGTGACCGTATATTTGTAGCATCAGTAAGCATTTCATTTACTGATGCTTTTTTTATTCACCCAGTTAAGACTACGTAAAGTAATCTAGAAGAACATTTACTATTCTCACTACTGACCCAATTTCTATGAACAACCGTATTGTTCAATGTATTTTACTATCACTTATTATCATCACTCCTTTGTACGCTCAAAAAATTATTATTGAAAACGAAGAAGGAGAGGGAATTCGTGGTGTTTTAGTTTCATCAGATAGAAATGAGGTAAGCATTAGTAATGCGGTGGGCGTTGTACAATTAAACCCAGAGGCCAAAAGTTTTTCCTTTTCTCATGTGAACTATGAAGCCGTTGAATATACAAATGAGCAGTTAACGTCAGTGATTGTACTTCAACAAAAAATTCAATCATTACAAGAGGTCATAGTTGGGGCAAATAAATGGGAAGAAGTAAAGTCTGAGGTACCACAACAAATCTTAGAAATTCAGAAAAAAGAAGCAGAATTTGCCTTGCCTCAAACTACCGCTGATATGTTGGGGAATACAGGAGAAGTCTTTATTCAAAAAAGTCAGATGGGTGGAGGTAGTCCTATGATTAGAGGCTTTGCAGCCAATCAGGTGCTCTTAGTTGTAGATGGAGTACGTATGAATAATGCGATTTACAGGAGTGGCAATCTACAAAATAGTATAAGTATTGATCCTTATTCGATAAGTTCTGCAGAAGTGATTTTTGGTCCAGGAAGTGTAATGTATGGAAGTGATGCATTGGGTGGAGTAATGGATTTTCATACCACCTTACCTGAATATGCAGAACAGTCTAAAAAACTATTCTTCGGAGATGCTCAATTGAAGTATGCTTCTGCAATGAATGAAAATACAGCTAATGTTCATTTTAATTTAGCATCACAAAAGTTAGCCTGGACGAGTACTGTCTCTTTTTCATCGTTTGATGATTTAAAGTCAGGTGGATGGTTTCCTTCAGAGGACTATCAATTTGGTAATAAGTTGTTTCTAGTGTCAACGGACGAAAATGGTCTGGATCAATTAAATACCAATCCTAATCCGTTACGTCAAAGCCCTTCCGGTTATCAGCAGTTGAATACTTTGCAAAAAGTAGCCTTTAAAGTGAACGATCAGTTGGAATTGATGTATACCTTTTCATTTTCAAATACGTCATCAATTCCTAGGTATGATAGGTTAACAGAGCTGAACCCTATTATGAGTAATGGTGCATATAAGGAGGTAACCATGGAAGATATTATAGAGATAAACTCCACAAGTTTAATCACTACTTATGGAACAACTACCCCAAAATTTACTGAATGGGAATATGGCCCGCAATATTGGATGATGAATAATATCCGTTTAATCGCCCAACAAAATAGAAGTTGGTATGATAATCTTTCTTTGATAGTAGGACATCAGAAGGTAAAAGAAGATAGGTTTTTTAGGAAGTTCAATGATACAAAGAGAAATGAATCTTATGTTAGCTTAGATCTATTCCATCTTAATATGGATGTGAATAAGGAAATCTCTAAAAAAGCATCCTTGTTTTATGGGATAGAGGGCACTTACAATGATGTACAATCGAGTGCTATCGGTAAGAATATCCTAACAGGAGAAGTGAATAAAGCATTACCACGCTATGCTGGAGGAGGATCACAAATGACTACCTTAGCAGGGTACATTACAGGGAAATATAAGCTAACAAATCATTTGGTTGGAACCGCTGGATTAAGGTATACAGAAACAATTATTAAAGCGGATTACACAGATGAGGCCTCTAAAACTTTACATCTACCTTACGATCAACTGAATACTCAAGTAGGAAGTTTAACAGGAGCTATAGGTCTTGCCTATCATCCTGATAATTGGCAGTTGAATACACAATTTGCAAAAGGTTTTAAAGCCCCAAATATAGATGATATTGCAAAAGTTTATAACCCTTCTAAAGATGACTTAGTGATCCCCAACCCACAGTTGAAGCCAACTGATGTGTATACATTAGATGCTACAGTGATCCATTATTTTGGGGATAAACTAAGAGTGGGAGCCAATGCTTATTATTCTTGGTTGACGAACATTATGGTTAGAGGATCATCTACCTTTCTTGGAATGGATTCCGTTTTCATTGAAGGGGATGAATATGCTGTTACTTCTTTACAGAATGCGGATCAAGCAAGGATTTGGGGAGTGTCGGCTCATGTATTTTACCATTTTACCGAATATCTACATCTCAAAGGTACTTATACTTACACCAATGGACGAGAACTAATCACAGATGCCCCATTACGACATGTACCCCCATTTTTTGGACGATTGACATTAGGGTATAAAAAACAAAAGGTACACCTTGCCCTTGTTGGAAATTATAGTGGTGGAATAGCTTATGATGCATTGGCACCAATTGAACAAACTAAACCTTATCTATATTCAAAAGAAGGAGCATTACCTTGGTGGACTCTCGGGTTTAATTCAAGCTATAGGTTAACGAACTATCTTGAATGTCATTTTACTGTCGATAATATCTTTGACCTTGCTTATAGAACGTATAGCTCTGGAATTAACTCACCCGGAAGAAACTTCGGAATTGCTATAAAAGGATATTTTTAGGGTGACATTTTATTGATTATGTTATTACCAATTGTAATTATCTCAATTATTAAAACAATTATGGTAGATCAGATATATAAAAAAACACTAAAGGGTATTGGCAGATACCTAAGCATCTCCTTCTTCACCATTGTACTGATGTTAATGGTTTCTTACTCCATAAAATATTTCTATTCCGATATGAACGATCTAAGTTTTGTTGGTTATACCATGGATTTAATTGATAGTATTCAACATATCGAAATAATCTGATAAAAAAATAGGATTAGTGATTACAATACAAGGTTATCCTTGTCTTATTTGAAATGAAAAACGATAAAGAAATAACGCGATAGCTTCATACTAATAAGAAAGAGTTATTGTCCGTTTGTACCTTAAACGAAAGATTCAACATAACTACTTTAATAACTACGATAAGGCTCAATGTATACACATTGGGCTTTTTTGTTGTCCTAAAAACTCATTTTAATTTTTTTAGAATTACACTTTATCATTTAACAATGTAATATTGAATTCATATTGGAGATGTGGTATTTGTCACTCTTTCATCGGTTTATTGCTCAATTTTTATTCTTTTAACTTTAACATCTAAAACCCAGTGTTAAGTTGTGTTTTTTGTTAGCTCAAACCATTTATTTATTCCTTAATATTTCCCTAAAAAAGACATCATAACTGTTTGCTTATTTTGCAGTGTTAAAAACAAAACCAGTGATTTCAACTAAATAATGTCAAGGATACTTACTTTATTAACTTTACTACTATTTCCTATAATTATCCATGCAGGTGGAATAAAAGGATCAGTAAACGGTAGTGATGGAGAGCCCTTAATTGGGGCAGTAATTTCTATTGAACCAATCCATAAACAAAGCATTGTGGGGATGGATGGAACTTTCAGAATTAATGATTTACCAAAAGGAGATTATACTATTGTAGTTAAATATATAGGATACAAAGACCTTGTAAAAGAAGTGAGTGTATCTTCAGAAGGATGGGTTTCTAATGATCTCATACTTCAGGTAGATGCAATTCAATTGGATGAGGCAGTAGTATATGGAACTAAAGAAAGGAAAACCGCAGAAAGTGCGAGAGCAACAGAGAGGGTTTCTTCTAAGGTGATGACGGTGGTTTCTGCTCAGGATATCGAATTGTCGCCCGACTTAAATGTGGCTAATGTAGTACAACGTGTTTCTGGCGTATCCTTAGAAAGGAATAATTCAGGTGATGGTCAATTCGCCATTGTAAGGGGTATGGATAAAAGGTATAATTATACGTTGGTGAATGGTGTGAAAATTCCATCTCCGGATAATAAAAACCGTTATGTACCTTTAGATTTATTTCCATCGGACCTTTTGGATCGTTTAGAAGTGACAAAAGCTTTAACTCCAGATATGGAAGGCGATGCAGTTGGCGGTGTGATTAATATGGAAATGAAAGATGCTCCAGAATCATATAGTGGTCAATTGAATCTATCTATTGGAAACAACACGCTCTTTGGAGGCAATAATCCATTTATGACATGGAATACGGGTGGGAACATGACATCTCCTCCAAGTTGGAATGGGGTAGCTAGAGCAGATGCTTCTGATTTTTCTAATCAACATTTATTGAATCAGTATAAAAACTATGTACCGAATATCGTAGCCGGAATGTCGATTGGAAACAGGTTTATGGATGATAAATTGGGGGTGATTGTAGCAGGAAGTTACCAACAAACTGCAAGAGGTTCCGAGAGTACTTGGTTCGATACAGGTATGTTGGCTGATGGTTCTACTTCTTTAGATAATATGGAAGACCGTAATTATTATCAGCTTCAGAAAAGAATGGGACTCCATGCTAAAATGGATTACAGAATTAACCAAGATCATAGTATTCAATGGTACAATGCTTTTGTTCATTTACAAAATGACCAAGTAAGAGATGTGACTCGTACAAGAACTTGGGGTAGTTATGATCCAATAAACGGTAATGCTGGAGAAATGAGTTATGTTACAAGATATAGATCTACAATCCAGCAGATTTTCAACTCAACATTAACGGGACAACATCAATTAAACCCATGGTTTAAGGCAGACTGGTCTGCTGTTTATTCAAAAGCATCGAACAGTATTCCTGATAATGCAAAATTCACTAGATCAGGAAGTATGAATAATTGGGTGCATGAACCTGAAAGAATTGCTGGACGATCAGCCTTAACAAGAAGGTGGGATTACAATGATGACGAGGATATTGCTCTATATACTAATTTTACTTTTACCCCAGAAATTAGTTTTATCTATGATACTGAATTTAAGGTTGGTGGATTGGTTAGAAATAAAAACCGTTCGAATGATTTTGAACAATACCGTTTCAATGCTGGAAATAGAGCCTTAGTAAAAGGAGAAGATTGGAATGATATCACAGATGTTGATTGGATTATCGAAAACCCTACGGGAGTAAACTATTCTCCCAATAGATACCAATCACATGAGAATATTAGAGCAGCTTACGGACAATTTAAATTCGACTTTAGTAATCGTTTTGAAGTGTTGGGTGGTGTAAGAATGGAGCACACAGATATTGGTTATTATCTACCTCAACCTACCAATGAAATTGTTGAAAATGGATTGGAAGAGATGAATCAAACTTATGTTGATTTCTTGCCAAGCATCCATTTTAAATATAAAATCAGCGAGAAATCAAATCTGAGATCTTCTTATTTTAAGTCTGTCATTCGACCTGGATTCTCAGAGTTTGTTCCTATTGAAAATGGAGATACTGAAGATGATTGGACCGAAATGGGTAATCCTTTAGTAGAAAGAACAATAGGACATAACCTTGATTTGAGATACGAATTGTTTCCGAAGGGAATGGACAAATTTATGATTGGTGGTTTCTATAAAAAGCTAATCAATCCGATAGAATATTCACTGAACCGTCAGGCTGGATATATTATGCCGGATAACTATGGTGATGCAGAAAATATGGGTATTGAGATTGATGTAGTAAAGTACTTCAATAAGTTCGGTATCAGTGCCAACTATACATATACTCACTCATCGATCACTACAGAAAAAGCGTATTACGAAAGAGAAAATCCTGATGATGATACTTCGGATATTGTGATTCGATCAGCATTAGAAGAGCGTCCACTACAAGGACAGGCGGCACATATTGCCAATCTATCCTTACTTTATAAAAATACTGATGCCGGTTTGGATGTACAGTTAGCAACCGTATATACAGGTGATCGTATCCACAGTTTGTCTGCCTTTTATGGTAACGATATGTGGCAGAGGGGTTTCTTCCAAATGGACTTATCCGTAGAAAAGCGAATTAATCCTAAAACAATTGTCTATTTGAAAGCCTATAACTTGTTGGACAACGCTTACGAAGTAGAAATCCGCCAACCAATCAACGAGGCACAGTCTTACTTTCCTAAGCAAGGTGATGTTGGGGACAATGTACTTGTAAGACAAGACTTCTACAGACGACAATTCTTATTGGGTCTAAAATATAATTTCTAAAAACATAAAACTGCCGCTTTGATAAAGTGGTCTAGCAATCAAATCTAAAACCATGAAACAAAATTTTATTTACCGCTTATTAGCATTTATCCTGCTATCTGCTTCAGTAGTTTTTTCTACTTCTTGTACTAAAGATGAACCCATTGTAGATGACGAAGACAAGGAAGTGCCTGATTTTGATAAAGGTCAGCCAGAAGGAAGCATTAGTATTGGAGGGCGTATGAGTAATGATCTCACGCTAGAAAGTGGAGAGGAATACTGGTTAGCAGAAAATCTTATTATCGAAGAAGGAGCCACTTTGAATGTGGAAGAAGGTGTCACAGTTTGGGTAAGTCCTTACAATAACCCTGAAATTGTTGTACATGGAAATATGTATGCATGGGGTACAGAAGCTCAACCAATCTTATTTACGCTATCTGAAAACCAGCCTAACTATTTTGATTATGGTAGAGTAAACTGGGGTGGTATAAATGGTGGTCAAGTTCCAGAAGGAGCAACGCGTCCTGATCAAGAAATTGGAATGACTTACGTAACTATTCAATATGCTGGTGGTCCAATGAATGAAAACTCAGAAGCAGTAAGAGTAGGTAAATTAGAGCCGGGAGAGTTAGGATACTCTGTATTCTTTAACAACAACCAAGGTCAATTGTATATGGAAAATTGTACTGTAGAGCATTCTGGTGGAGATGCAGTGTATGTTGAAAGAGGAAAGATTGCCTTATTCCATAATGCGGTAGCTTATGCTGGTACAACAGAAGATGAAGCATTTAACTTTAAACAAGGTACGATTGGAGACTGTGCGTTTAACCTTATGTATTCTGCAGCGACAAATGGTATTAAAATCAACAATTCAAAGCCGGTAGAAGATGACCAACAGACTAATGTCAACATGTACAATAATACGATGGCATATTGCGGTTGGAGAAGAGATGGTGAAAGAGGTGGCTCTATTAATATCGAGAAAGACGCAAGAGGTCGTATTTTAAATAACCTGATTGTTAACTCTAAATTTGGTACTAAAGTAGATCCATCTACTGATATTGTAGGAAACAATACATTGGTAAAAGGAAACTACTATTACGGTCATGTAGAAGGTGGACATGATAAAGGAAATGGCTACTTGCCTCACCATGGTATTCAACCCTTCGAAGATGATCAGGACGATACTTCTGTTGGTCACGATACTTTCTGGAGAGTATTCCAAGGAACTTGTAATTTCTTTATTGATAGAGAAGTGAATGAGTGGACAGATGAGCTGGATGATCCTCAGTTTGTACACTTCATCGATCAACCGCAAAATCCAGATGGTGATGCCACTAAAGAAATCAATTATAAAGATCTTGATTTAAGATTATCTTCTACTTCGCCAGGTGTAGACTACGGAACAGATAATATGCAGTTATTATCTTCTCAAGTAGTTACTGAAGTGGGAGGGAAGACCGTAACGAGACCAAAGCTTTCTGCTACAGTAGGTGCATTTGGTTCTAACTAATTACCCTTTACTTAAATAACCCTAGCTTAAGCCCATGACAGTAATGTTGTGGGCTTTTTCTTTTTATTATATTCGAATAATTTTTTTTTATTGATTACATAAAACATTTTTGGCCAAAAAGGATTGAGTTAATGGCAAAGATTTTATTTATCAGATTTAATCTTTAATTTAAAAAAGGAATCTCTACACCCAATTTAATGACTCTGACTAGAAAAATATTACTGATAACTATTGTTTCACTTTGCTCTCTTTTTCAAGCAGAAGCTCAATCTGTTGAGCAAAAAAAGGACTATGATAATCAGTTCTTTTTTGGCAATAAATTAATTTGGGGTAATGAGAAATGGCGTTATTCTGGAGAACTTCAGGCTAGGTTTACAGGAGATATGCAACAATTTGATCGATATTTTATGGAAGGAGTTGCTACCTATCTTTTTTCCAAAAACCTTGAAATTGTACCCGACTTTAGATTTTCAGTTTTACCTAATGAAGTTGAGCTAAGGCCTGGGCTAGGAATTATCTACAAAGTACTTGGTAAAAATAAAACAACTCAATTTGTACAACAAATTAAATGGCAGGGTGATTATAGTTGGGATATTGACTTCCAGAATGGGCTTAGGTATGTGTTGTTCTTCAATAAAGTTTTTCATGAAAAATATGTTGGTTCTATCGTTGGTGGTGCCTTCTACAGATGGAGTGAACAATTTAACGGTATACAGTTTCTCCGTTTTGGAGTTACGGGTGCTTACCTTATTGATGCAAAACATACCCTAAATTTGAGTTACTTTTATGGTGCTCTTCAATCTAATGACCAAACTTGGTCGAATGCAGGTACATTACTACTTCAATTGAATATCCGATTTAATAAGGAGTACAGATATGTACCAGCAAAGTATATAAACTTCTAAGTAATGACGAATAATATTCCCAAAATACAATTACCAGAAATTAATGCGAAATATTCAAGACCTAGAAAACAGAGTATACCTTTAGATGCTTCTAGTGTAAAAGAATTATTCGAAATGAATAGCTGTGAAATTTCAGAAGCTGAAGTGACTGATATATTAAATATTACAGAAGGGAATATATGTATTATAAAAGATATATTGGATCAAAAAAAAGCCGATAGCAATTTTAATATTCAATCTTACAAGGCCATCGGAGAGAGTCATCTGCTACCCTTATTAAATCAGTTGAGTATCAGAAATAAAAGGTACTTACTAAAGATGTCTATCTTAGACGAATTCAACTTTTCCCTTTTTTCAAAGTGCTGTCTAGAGGACGATTATTCAGATAATAATTTTACCGAATTTGAGCAATTTATTGAAGAAATAGGAAGGAGTGGTCATTTTGTAAAACCCCAAGATGGGAACGATAATTTCAAGCTCACTGCTTATTTCAAAAAATATAGTGATATAGTAGTTAAAAAGGAGCTGACAAAATCAATCATTGAAGATGTAAAGAATAAGGCATCATTGTATTACAAAGAATATAATCCTATTCAATCGATCCAACTTTTATTGGAAATTAATAAAGTGGATGAGGCCGTAAGTACTTTTGATGAATTAAGAGTTCAATTAATGAACCAGGGGAAATGGGAAGAATTGCAAACTGTATTCTATGCTTTTAGTAAGGTCAGTGAAAGTACATCATATTTACCGTTAATAGCAACAGAACTTTGGTTGAGCCATTTTGATAGTAATCTGATTAAAATGAAATCGTTATTGTCGACATTTTTAGAGCTTCTTCATAAAAACGATAATAAAGATAATTTTGATGTTTTTTTAGGAGAGTATCATATTCTTAGAGCCTTTGTAGCTTACAAGTTGGAAATAGATATGGCAATGGCACATAAACATGCACATCATGCTATTCAACTTTTGGATAAATATAATGAGTACACCTTGGGTATAGCTTGGGTTTTCTATGCTGGAGCATTACAAGGCCTTGGAAAGAAAGAAGAGGCTAAACATGCCATTTATCATCAATTAGAGCTAGGATGCTCTCTATCCTTAAAAGTAAATTTATACCTGACCCTTTGTTATATCTATTGGTTTGATGGGGAGTTAGATGATCTACTATTAATTGCTCATCAGTTGGAAAGAGTGAGTAAGAAGTCCAATAACTTGGAAGGGCTGGCGAATGCTCATTATTTTCAAGGTATAGGCTATTATTATAAACATGATCTATACAATGCAGAATCACACCTTGAGATATTATGGGAAAACCGAGAAAATACCATTCTTTCTCATAGGTTTTATGGAGGTATTGCCTATGCTTTAAACCTGTTTGAGGATGGTCAGAAAGAACAGTGTAAAGTTCTTATTCAGGAAATGGAGGATGAGGCTTATGATCATGGAAGTTCCAATTATTTAAACTTAATTAAAGCTGTGAAATGTTACTTTAATTGGTTTATTGATGCTGATAGAAGTGCTGTGGAATGGTTTATTAAAAATAAGGATTTACCTGTTACTGCATTATCAAATTTTACATCTTTACAACTTTTACAGGTTAAAGTTTTAGTGACAGATCAATATGAAGCTTCTTGGAATATTGCTCTATCCATTTGTGATAACACTTTATCACAACTAAAAGGTAATTTTAATCTCATCTTCAATGTGAGATTTAGTATCGTCAAAGCGCTAGCACTTTACCGATTAGGAAAAGTAGCAGAAGGTAAATCTGTAATAGAAAAGGTATTGAAAAATGTTCAAGGGATGAAATTGGAAAAAACCTTTATGTTTTATGGAGCAGTGATGAGAGAATTTCTAAATCAGACAAAATTTACGGAGCACAAACTAAATGTATATGTAGAGTATATCTTAGAATTCTTATTAAAGCATGATTACCAATTGGATACTTCTTCTAGTAATATCAATGAAAATCATTTAACAAAAAGAGAAAGTGAAATCATTTTTCACCTTCAGAAAAATAGGTCATACAAAGAAGTTGGTATGGAGTTATTTATCTCTGAAAGTACAGTAAAACGACATATTGCAAATATCTTTAAGAAGAAAAAGGTAAACAATAAAAAAGATCTATTGTCACTCTATTCTAAAACATCCTAAATAATGAAAATTTCATTTTCGAACTCTGGTCTATTAGCTTTTTTACTTCGTCCCGTCAAATCGAATAGCTTAAAGACACTGTTGATCATTCTGATCGTATGGCTACCGATTGTAGTGGGAGCTTTTTTAATGAAACGTGAGCATACTACCCTCTCAATAGTCAATGACTTTGAGTTTCATATTCGCTTTCTATTACTTATTCCATTAATCATTCTGATGGAGAAAAAAGTAGATCAGCCTTTTAATGATTTTTTAATCCAAACGAAGGGGATTATTCTTAATGATGAAGCCAATAGATTTCAAAAAGTAATCAATAATATCGCTTACATCACAAAATATAATGTTGCAGAGCTACTGTATTTTGCGCTGTTCTACTCCTTGTTATTTTTATATTGGGAGGATGTTGTTACCACTTCAAATAAGGAATACTTTTTTGATATTGGAACAAAAGATTTGAATAGTATAGGGTGGTATTATCTGCTTGTATCTCTTCCTTTTTTCCAATTACTTATTTTCCGTTGGGTTTTTAGGTGGGTAATTTGGGTTTGGATGTTATATAGAGTAAGTACTTTGAAATTAAATATTGATCCCGTACATGCAGATGGGATGGGTGGACTAGAGTACATAAATCTTATTCCATTTTTATTTAGCTTCTTGTCATTCTTAATCTCTTCAATCATTGCCACTCATATGGGTTCTGATATTGTTTTTGGGGCTGAAAAGCTAAAAGCATTGTCTATTCAAATTATCTTCTTTACTATTTTCTTTCCTCTATTAAATTACCTTCCACTTCTGTTTTTCGTTAGAAAAATGTTTAAGGCAAAGACTGAAGGAATTCTTATGTTTGGGCGTCTGATCAGAGAGCACAATACTGATTATTTTTCAAAATGGATATACAAACGAGATGATAAAGATATTTTGTTAGGCAGTGTAGACAATTCATCACTTGCTGATATTAATGGCAGTTATGCAATGAATCAGTCTCTGCGTTTATTTCCAATAAACTCCAACTTTTTCCTCATTACTGTCGTAGTTAGTGCTTTCCCTTATTTTCCATTATTACTTACTCAATACTCAATAATAGACCTGTTTAAACAGCTTGTGGTACATTTCATTTCTTAAAAGTTAAAAAAAGTTAATCAAATTCAAGGTGAATTACACCTTTTTTTACACCCTTGATATATTGCAATTTTATGTGTCAGTTTTGATATTTGTTTACACGACTATTTTCTACTGACTTTCGATGAAAAAAGCACTCTTTATATTAATTACAGCCTTTCTATCTTTCAATCTTTCTGCTCAAGACTATCAAGAGTTGGATTGGGATAACCTGTTACCTGAAAACATTAGTTTTGATGATCCCTTTAAAGATTTATCAAGGTCTCAGTTATTGGATTTGAAAGAAATAGCCTATCTCATCAATAAAAAGAAGGCTTCACCTGAAGACTTTCCTGAGGAGCACCAAGAAAAGCTACAACAAAAGGAGCAATCACTAAAGGAACAAGGTATTGATGCTCATTTCCTCCTTTCCAAAAGAGAGGAAATTAAGGAAAAACGACAGCAATTTGCAGAGGCTGTTGTAGAGGACCTTAACCATGAACAAGTTAAAATTCCTGGATACTTATTACCCCTTAACTTCTCGGGACTTGAAGTGACAGAGTTTTTATTAGTTCCTTGGGTTGGTGCTTGTATACATACACCTCCACCAAATAAGAATCAAATCATTTACATCAAATTCGATAAAGGTTATGAAGTTACCTCTCGATTTGAATCGGTCTGGATAACCGGAGAAATGACAACCCAAAGTGTATCAAAAGAACTTTATTTAGTGGATGGGAAAAGTGAGATTTTCACAGGTTACTCCATTCATGCAAACCAAATTTTATCATACGTAAAATAATAGCAAAATGAGAAAACTCTATCTAACTATTTCTTTACTCTTTATGAGTGTGCTCTTAGTAGTGGCGCAAGCAAAGAAAGAGACAACACATATTCTTATTCAAAATGTGAAGGTATGGGATGGCAAAGGCAAAGAAATTGTCGATGCTGATGTCCTTATTGAAAATAACTTGATTAAGGAAGTAAAAAAAGGAATTAAAAAACCAAAAGGTGCTACAGTCATCGATGGAAAAGGATATACTCTAACACCCGGTTTGATCGACATGCATACACATATTATGCTTAATGGCCCCAAAGCTTTTTATACAGGGCAAGGCGATTATGATATGTTTGCTGTAGGTGCCTGGGCGTACAGAGATATGAACCTTTTATTGGATCAAGGCTTTACTTCAATTAGAGATATTGCAGGTAATTCATTAGGTATTGCCAAAGCGAAGAAAAATAAATTGATGCAAGGTCCAAGAATTTGGTCTTCGGGTCCTGCATTTAGTTCTACAGGAGGACATGGTGATGCTGGTTTATGGAACCAAATGCCAGATGAAGACAACCAACCAAATAAAACAATGAACTTGGCTGTTGCAGATGGAATACCTGATATTATCAAATTCGCGAGATGGAACTTTAGACACGGTGCTGCCTATGCTAAAATTATGGCTTCTGGTGGTGTTGCTTCTGAGTTTGACCCATTAGAGATTACTGAATATACAGAGGAAGAAATGCGAGAAATCGTAAAAATATGTGAGGACAATAAAACATATGCCACTATACATGCTTACCATGATGATGCTATTAATAGAGCATTAGATGCGGGTGTAAAGTGTGTAGAACATGGCTTCTTGATGTCTGAGAAAACAGTAAAAAGACTTGCTGACGAAAATATTGTTCTTTCTCTTCAGGGGTATGTAAGTACCGTCCAATTTGCTCAAGCATCACAAATTCCTTGGTTCTCTCCTGAACAAGTTAGAAAAGCAACTCAAGTAAATGAAGGAGCGAAACAAATGATTGAGTGGGTGAAAAAATACAATGTGTTTGTAGTGAGTGGTTCTGATATGTTTGCAGAGAATACTCCAAATGCTAAAATGAACATAACAGTAGAAAAGAACTTTGGTTGGGAGCCATGGGAAATCTTACAACACAACACATATAATGCAGGAAAGGTATTAGCAATGTCTGGTCCGGCGAGAAACCCTTATAGAGAAGGTCCTATTGGGGTAATTGAGGTAGGTGCCTACGCGGATATTCTAATTTGGGAAAAAAGCCCTCTTGAAGATATTGAAAATGTAATGCCTAATGATAACATCAAATTGATGGTTCAGGACGGCGATGTATTAAAAAATACTTTATAGTCAATACATAATGCAGTGAAGTAAGTTATAGATATGACTTACTTCACTGCTTTTTACTTTATAGTGAACCAAAAATTGAATGGAATCAGTTATTCATCTTTCAGATATTAGTTTTAATTGGAAGGATAATACTATACCTCTTTTCAATATTCCATCACTCACAATTCAAAAAGGGGAAAAGGTTTTATTGCAAGGGAGAAGTGGTAGTGGTAAGTCGACCTTTCTTCATTTAATTGGAGGTTTTTTGTCTTCAAAAAAAGGAAAAGTAACCATTCTAGACCATGACCTTTCTGTATTTAGTCCTGCTGAAAAAGATCAATTTAGAGCAGATCATATTGGCTATATTTTTCAGCAATTTAATTTGATTCCTTATCTATCGGTGATGGAAAATGTGGTATTACCGTTGCGCTTTTCTACCATTAGAAAATCTAAAGTAAGGAAAGAGGTAAATACAGAAGCCGAAAAACTATTATTGAAATTAGGAATTACTGCGAATTTACATAGTAGTGAAATCAATACATTAAGTGTAGGACAACAACAAAGAGTAGCAGCAGCAAGGGCTTTTATTGGTCATCCAGAAATTATACTGGCAGATGAACCTACTTCAGCCTTAGACAGCTATTCTAAAGCTCAATTTATGGATGTTTTACTTCAATTATGTAAAGAGAATAATGCTACATTAATTATGGTTAGCCATGATGAGACCCTGACATCTTATTTTGATCAAATTCTTCCAATTTCTACATTCAACTCTACTTCTGAAGCTCTTGAAAACAATCATTTACCTTTCATATAAAAGTATCAAGTACCGTAGATATACGTTTTTACTCAGTGTTCTTTCGATCGCTGTGAGTATCACTTTATTGTTGAGTGTATTGAAGTTAAAGCATCAGGTAAGGGAAAGTTTTGTAGATGGTATACATGGTATAGATTTGATTGTTGGGGCTAGAAACAGTGATATTTCCTTATTACTTTACAGTATCTATCATATTGGGTCACCGAATAATAATGTAAGTGAGCAATATTATCAGAAGCTAAAATCAAATAAAAATACTCGATGGATCGCTCCTTTTTCAATGGGTGATTCTCACAAAGGTTTTCCAGTTATTGGTACTACTTATTCGTATTTCATTCAATTAGAAAAGCCTGATATGGTGATATCAGATGATTTAAAAAGTAACCATATCATCATAGGGGCTAAAGTAGCGAATGAGCTAGGATATAAAATAGGAGACCAATTAATATTATCTCATGGGAATGGAGAACATAGTTTTATTGACCATGAGCATATCCATTTTAGAGTGTCCAAGATTCTTCCTTTACAAGGGACACATCTCGATAAATCATTATTTATTGGTATTAAACAAATGGGAGAGATGCATCAGCAGTTTCACTCGCAAGTGTTTGATCCTTTTGATGATACATCTATTGACCAAAAGAAATCTTACAGCGGATTAATTTTGAGTGTAAAGGAGAAGAATGGTTTACTTGAATTACAAAGAACGATCAATGATGATAAAGTCGAAGCACTAACGGCCATCTTACCGGCGGTAACAGTTTTAGAACTTTTTGAATTTATTGCTCCAATTGAGAAGGCATTAATAATGATCTCAATAATTGTATTTATTGTAGCTGTAATTGGTTTAATGACCACAGTATTGACCAGTTTAAATGAAAGGAAAAAGGAGATGGCTATTCTTCGTTCTCTGGGTGCAAGTCATATTCAGATTTTCTTCTTGATCGTTGTTGAAACTTGTGGTATCACTCTAATTGGTGAAGTATTAGGCATTGTGATTTATCAATGTTCAATTTTAGTGTTATCGCCATACATAACATTAAAAACAGGAATCACTTTAACACATCATTTTGAGTGGATTGAAATAGTATCACTGCTCTTACTCTTTTTAACTAGTATTATATTCGGATTTATTCCGGCATATCAAAATTATAAAAACTCACTTCATAAAAATTTGATTATTGCTTATTAAATCATCAACTATATGAAAAAAGCTATACTCTCAATCTTATTTCTTCTGCACTGTATTGTTGTATACTCACAAGAAGAAAAAACGGAAGGTTACCAGAATGAAGACCAAATGGGTGGTCCAAAATCTATTGGTAGTCAACTAGAAGAAAATAACAATAAGTACACTTTTGAGTACCGCTACCCCATTAAAGTAATGAAGGGGTGGTACGATCTTAAGCAAAAAATTAATGACAATTACGGTATTCAATTCGGAGTGAATTATACTAGTTTATATGTTCATTCTACTGAGACGATTACTTCAGATAATAATCCAAATGCGGCAAGTGGAATTTTAGATATACAAGCTGGTTGGACTTTCCTAAATCGTAAAAAAGGAAAAAACACTGGTACGCTTTATTTTAAAATTGATTCTCGACATAACTACAATGGAAGAGATGCTACTTCACCTATGTTTCATGGTATTTTTGAATCGGGATATTATGGTTTGCCAGGCGTAGGTTACAATGACTATACAATTCGTATGAGAGAATTGAACTGGCAACAGAACCTATTTGATAACAAACTCATCTTTGTGGTTGGTAAAGTAGATGTTACCAACTATTTCAATTTCCACGGATTAGTTGTTCCATGGCAACATTTTATCGGTTATGGTTCTTCTGTATCAGGTACAGTGAATTGGGCTGACCCGGGTTTGGGTGGAGTATTTTCTTATCGTCCAACGGAGTCTTTCTATATTATGGCTGGGATTACAGATGTAAGAGGGGAGTTGTATGAAGATGGAAAATTTCTTGATTTTGGAAATTATTTCTCAGATGGAAGGTTTGAATACCTAGTAGAAGTTGGATACGTACCGACGTTTGCAGAACGTTATTTCAAGAAAATTTCTGTGACCGCATGGTTATCTGATAGTTACACAACAACGACAGGAAGTGCAATTGGTCAAGGTCAAGGTATTGCTTTTTCTTCTCATTGGTTCTTCAAAGATCGATTCGCTCCGTATGTCCGTTTTGGATTTTCTAATGGGGTAGGTGAAAATGCTTTTTACAAAAAGGATATCCAAATTGGTCATGGACTACGCTTTAGAAACTATGACCTTTTAGGGACATCTGTAAGTTGGAATCAGCCAAATGTTGATGGTGCAAAAGACCAGTATACAGCAGAGGTATTCTATCGTTTTAATCTTACCGCCCACCTTGAAGTAACTCCAAGTGCTCAATTTGTTCAGAACCCAACTTTCAACCCAGAAGCTAATAACCTCTTTTACTTTGGTATTCGAGGTAGAATAACCCTATAATATTACTCTCATGAAATACTACACTACACTCTTTCTAGCATTTTTCTCTTGTTCGTTATTTGCCCAAGAATCTGATAATCTTTCTACTCCCAATACAACGTTTAAGTTTGGAGGGTATGTGAAAGCTGATTTTTTATTTACGAACTTTCATAATGGTGAGCTACCAAGAACAAGTCCAATGCGAGACATTCATTTTCCTGCACAAATTCCTGTTGGAGAGGAAGATTCGTTTAAGGATACCGACTTTCATGTCAAAGAATCAAGATTTAATTTTGATGTAAAAACTACCAAGTTAGGGAAAGAAATCCACGGTTTTCTAGAATTGGATTTTATGCTTTCAGGCCAAGGAAATGAAAATGTATCGAATTCTTATGCGCCGAGATTAAGGCACTTTTACTTTGAATGGGACCGTATGTTATTTGGACAAACTTGGACCAACTTTATGGTAGTAGTGATCCCTAATGATTTGGACTTTTCTGGAGCACCAGAAGGAATTGTTTTTGTGAGACAGCCTCAGATCAGATATAAATACAAGACATGGTCGTTCTCAATAGAAAACCCAAATACAACAATCACAACAAACGATGCGACCAATATCGCAACAGCCAATAGCTATATTCCAGATATTACTGCAAAAAAGAAATTTCCATTGAAAAAAGGATTTGTTTCTGTTGCTGGAATAGTAAGGACTTTATTTAGCTCACAGCCCGAAGATTATAAGAGTTTTGGTTTTGGAATCACTTCTGGTGGCTTAATAAAGGTGGGAGAAAAAGGGGATGATTTTCGTTTTATGGCGACCTATGGAAATGGTTTGGGTAGATATATTGCATTAGGTTTTTTAAGTGCTGGGTATGACAACGATACATCTTTGGAAAATATTTCTTCTATCAATGGTTATGTTGCTTATAATCACTACTGGTCTAAAGTGTTAAGTTCATCTTTTAATGTTTCTGGACTTACGTCAGACAATCCTTCAAATATCAACCTACAAGCCAATAAAGTAGCGTATAGTGGATCTGTCAACTTAAAATATGAACCGATAAAAGAAATGCTTTTAGGTGTAGAGTTTAATTATGGATATAGAGAGTTGGTGGATAATACATCAGGAGCATTTTCAAGAATACAATTAGCCGCTAGGTATAAGTTCGGTTATCATAACTCTGAAACATCAGAGAAATATATAAAGTAATACAATTATGACTAATAAAAAACTACTTTTACTAATACTATTCACTTTTTCACTTTCCTTATTTTCTCTTAGTACTGTTAAAGCACAAGGATTTGATTCCACACAAATAGGAAAAGAGTATCCCTATATATTACCTATTTTGGGAAAGAAGGCGTATGCAAAAGGATATAAACTCCCCAAACCTTTTGGAATTATGGCCAATTCGATTTTTACAAAACAAAATATTGTTCTTGAAAACTTCGCAATGGACTTCGTTTCATTAGGAGAAGAGCCGGAATTGGTAGATCTTAGTAGTATTATTGATTTTGGTACATCAAAAGTGAAGGTACTTACGGCAAACGCTAGAATTGATGCTTGGATCTTACCATTTTTAAGTGTAGGTGGATATTACGGACGCTTTAAAAGTGAAACAACTATTGCTCTTGAAAAACCTTTAAAACTAAATGCACAATCCAATAGTGATGGAGCTTATTGGGGCTTTAACTTCTTAGTAGTTGCTCCGCTTGGGCCTATAAATTTAGGAGTGGATTACAGTTGGTCTTGGTCGGATAACAATCTATTAGATAAACCTGTACTAGTGAATGTTGCAGGGATTAGAGCTATTAGAAATTGGCCTATACGCAATAAACCAGATATGTTTATTGGCGCTTGGGTAGGAGCACAGTTTCAGTTTCTAGATGCAAAAACATCAGGACAGGTAAGGTTGGGAGATGTAATAGATATCGATGGAGGAGCAAGACAGGATTTAGAGGATTGGTATCAAGCCATTGAAGACCCTAGTAGTTTACATGACTACCTTTACAATAAAATTGATGAAAGTTTGGATGATGTTGAAAATACTACCGTCTATTATGAGTTCGACAAAAGGTTAGAAAAAAATTGGAACCTTGTTGTAGGTGGACAATGGCAAATTAATAGAGAATGGCAAATTCGTACGGAAGCAGGCTTTTTACCAGGTAAGTATCAAATAATGCTCTCAGGTAATTATAGATTTGGTTTTTAAATATAAATTAGATGATCTCAACTATTCGCAAGTTCTCTCTTATTAGCATTTTATTGACAGCCAGTGTAACTGTTAGTTATGGTCAGGCGGCCATCTTGGTTTTAATTTTTGGAGATAAAGTAGCTTCTGAAAATTTTCACCTCAGTTTGGATGTGGGGGCAAATACTTCTTTTTATGAGAATGCTCCCGGTGATACTCAAATTGGTTGGAACTTTGGTCTGGGGACACATACTAAAATCTCGGATAAGTTTCAGTTAGTTGGTGAGTTTAAAATGGTGAGTGACCGTAGTAGAAGAAATACTCCTCGTATTTTACCTGTTCCTGATTTTGCGGATACACTGATTTCTAAAAGCTCCACTTCATGGGATGTAAGGTACTTTGATATTCCAATATTAGTACGCTATTCTTTATCGGATAGTTGGCACTTGAGTACAGGCCCCCAATTTTCATTTAAAGCCAAAGCAACAGAAATAACAGAGCTAGATCTTACGAATGGCAATGAAGCGACAATCAATCAAAATATTAAAGATTCATTCCGTTCAGTGAATTATAATTGGGCTTTTGAGGTAGTAAAAAGTTTTGGAAAAGTAAGAGAAGGAAAGGGTTTAGATGTAAGGCTACGATATGTTTTGGGCATGTCCAATGTATTTAGTGACCAAGTCTCGTTAACATCAAGAGTAGATGTTTTACAATTTATCGTTACCATTCCATTTATAGAAACCAACCCACAAAACTAAAGCAGACTTTTAATGTACATCAGACTTGTTTTAATACTTTCATAAGTATCCTGAGAATAATCTTGTTCAATAAAGTAGCGACTTACTTTTTGCCTTTCAGCTTCTTGGAGTATTGTTGGGAAATCAATAATCCCTTTTCCAAGAGGTACATATTGATCTTGCGGCATTTTTTGATCATCATATCTTTTTTCATGAAAAGAATGAATATCCTTTAGATGAATTGAAGAGACTCTATGCTCTAAATTCTTCAACATTTGTATCGGATGGACACCTGCAGCTTTTAACCAAAAGACATCTATTTCAAACTTAACCAATTCATTTTCTAAACGATCTATTAAAATTTGAAAGGGTGTAGTATGGTTATCTTCTATAAATTCAAAGGCATGGTGATGATAGGATACTGTGATGTTTGCTTCTTTACATTTTTCACCCATTTGATTGAGTGCGTCTGCCCACTTCTTAAAATCATCGATGGATCTTTCTTCCTCAAGTAAGTATCCTAAGGTAAGGTGATTGATACCTAATTGGTTGGCAAAATCGATAAGTGCATCAATAGTTTCTATTCCATTGATTTTATGGATTCCTCTTTTATTTGCCAACGCCCAATTGTTGGTAAGATACGGCCATTGAAAGAACGAACTTTTTATTTCTAGACCAATGTTTGAAGTGTATTCTTGTAGGGAGGCAACCTGTTGTAAGTGCATACCTTCGAATCTTCTATAACCCAATTCATATAATTTCTGTAAACAGCATTCTGGATTTTTTTCTAATTCATGACGAACAGTCCATAATTGAAGGCCAATTTTATCTAATATTGATGTATCTAATTTCATTATAGAAAAGGAATGTTTTATAGAAGTTTTAAGAGAGGAACTCTTACTTTTTTGACTAACATCAAACCTAATTATCCTGTATTAGAATAACTATCAATTTTAAGCGATGAAGTATAAATGATGTAGCATTGAATAATAAGTGAAGAGGATATCTATTCATTCAAGGGTTGAAAATGATTAGATATCCTCTATTTATGTTTTAAATAGACAGTTGGCTTAAAAAGGTATTATAGTTTTGAAGTTCTTTAGGAACATCTGCATTTTTTTCCATGTCATAGAAATGATGGGTATCGATTAGTTCCATGCCTGTAAACGCATTCATTCTATGGAATCCAAACATAACACCTTCATCTACGCTTTTTTGTTGGAAAAACTCATTTTCCATAGTAAATGCGGTATGTGGTGCATTCCAGCTTGTAGTCAATATATATTTTTTTCCATGAAGTTGTCCACCAGTACCATAATTGATTTCGGGATTTTTACGGCTTCTTCCATCATGTTTGTAGATACCATTCTGATGACCTGCTGTAAATACTTGATCGATATATTCTTTAAAACCGTTCGGTACTTGGAACCACCAGATGGGTACATGATACACAACTACATCTGCCCATTTAAAGTTTTCTACTTCCGCATCTGGGTCATATGCATCACCAATTTGAGTTGTTCTGACTTGGTATTCTTCTTTCGAAGAAAAGTACTCACTTGTAAATTCTGATAATGTTTTATTAAACTTTCCTCCTGAATGTGCGAATGGGTGCGCTGCGTTGATAATAAATATGTTTTTCATCTTCTTTTTGTTTTTATTTATTACAAAAGTACAAGCTGTTTTAGTATCAAAAAAATAATACATTTCATACCTTTGTATTAAAATATTAATAGATAGTGAAATGGTAAATTTAGAATGGTATAGAACCTTTAAAGAGGTTTATGAAAATGGCACACTAACAAAAGCAGCTAATGCATTATATTCTTCTCAACCAGGTGTAAGTGTACACCTCAATGCATTGGAAGCTTATATAGGAAAAAAACTATTTGAAAGGACTTCCAGAAAAATGATTCCTACAGAAGAGGGTAAGTTTCTCTATGAATATATTATTGCATCTATTGAAAAATTAGAAAAAGCGGAACAACACTTTAGAAGGACGACACAAGAAAGAAATCCATCGCTACATATTGGTATGTGTTCAGAGATGTTTCAACTGATTTTAGAAGATGAAGTACCTCATTTTCAGTTTGATCTTATTGCTAAGTTTGGAAGCCATATAGACCTTATTAAAGATTTGAACAATGGCTTATTAGATTTAGTGATTACCCCAAAAACTCCTGATATTAAAAACAGTACCATTAAATATACTCCATTTTCGAAAGAAAGAATCGTGATGATTGCCGGTAATAAAGTAGATACGGATGCAATCTCAAAGCTAATTCAAGATAAAAAATGGAAAGAACTGGATACCGCTTTACAAGAAAATACATGGTATAGTGCATCTAATGAAATGGAACATTTTAGACGTTTTTGGTTTGAGAATTTAAATAAAAAACCAGGTTTTAAACCCAATTTTATTCTACCAAATATCACATCTATTATACGATGTTTGTATCATGCTGAAGGCTTGGCTTTAGTCCCTGACTTTTTATGTAAGCAAGCGATTGCAGATAAAAAAATCAAACTGGTTTGGGAAGGCAAGGTTAGTACTGATAACACTTTATATTTTGCCTCAAGATCAAATTTAAAATCAAAAGATGAGCTCAATATTATAGAGGATATTTTTATTAATAAATTCAATGAAATTGCTTCTATTGAGTATTACAAGTAACATTTTAACAGATTATAAACCTTAACAAACTTCAGATGTTATCTCAGTTTTACTATTGTATGAATAATTGATATTCTGCTTCAAAATTTCACAAAAGATCTATTGATTTGCCGGCATATTCAATTAGATCAAACCAATGAAGATACTATCTAACAAATTAAACTTTTTCGTTCTTTTAAGCATTTTGTGTAATTATAGTATTGCACAGACTCCCGAAGAAAACCCCAAATTAATTGTAGGCATCGTCGTCGACCAAATGCGCTATGATTATATTTCTAGATACTGGTCCAAATATTCCGACGGAGGCTTTAAGCGATTATTCAACGAGGGTTTTTCTACATCAAACGGATATTTTAATTATGCGCCGACCAAAACAGGGCCAGGGCATGCTTCCATCTATACAGGTACTACACCTGCTTACCATGGTATTGTAGCCAATGAATATTATAGCAGAGATGAGCAGAAAGAAGTGTATTGTGCCGATGATGAAAATGAAAATACAATAGGTGCCGATACACATGATGGAAAGATGTCTCCTCGCAGATTAATGGCAACTACTTGGACAGATGAACTGAAATTGGCGACTAATCAACAATCGAAAATTATATCCATCAGTATGAAAAATAGAGGAGCAGTATTTCCTGCTGGCCACTTGGCTGATGGTGCTTTCTGGTTGGATGATAGTACAGGCAATTGGATCTCAAGTTCTTTCTATATGGATAAATTACCACAATGGGTGGCCGAAGAGAACGAAGGTAAAAGGAGAATTGATGAATTTGCGGCCATGAAATGGGAAACATTACTTCCTATGGATGCCTATACAGAAAGTATTAGTGATGACAATAACTACGAGAAGTTATTTCCGGGTGAAAAAACATCTACTTTCCCTCATGATCTTAAGAAGATTATTAAAGCAGCTAAGAAAAACAAGTTTGGGTATGTAAAGAAGAGCCCTTACGGAAATACCCTAACAACTGAACTAGCATTAAAAGCTATTGAAGTAGAAAATTTAGGAGGTAACTCATCGACAGATGCCCTTTTATTGAGTTACTCATCAACAGATAAGATTGGCCATATGTTCGCTCCGGCTTCTATTGAAGTGGAAGATACCTATCTTCGATTAGACCTTGAATTAAAGGAATTATTCGAAACTTTAGATAAGAAAATAGGAATAGAAAATGTTGTAATTTTCTTAACTGCAGACCATGGTGGATCACATAATCCACAATATTTAAAGGACCTAAAATTACCTTCAGACTTTTATGATGAAAAAGCAATTTTAGCAGAAGTAGAAAATGAGCTAAGTAAGGCCTATGGGGCAGGAAAATGGATTGTTTATGGAGGCGTTTCTGAAATCTATTTAAACAGGTCGTTGATCAAACAAAAGGGGTTACAGCTGATTGAAGTAC
Source organism: Flammeovirga sp. SubArs3 (assembly GCF_947387565.1). Lineage (NCBI taxonomy): Bacteria > Pseudomonadati > Bacteroidota > Cytophagia > Cytophagales > Flammeovirgaceae > Flammeovirga > Flammeovirga sp. SubArs3. Next base: position 824,584 of record NZ_CANDOA010000001.1, read on the forward strand.
AAACGAAAGTTGCCGATGTGATGCTTTCCCATTCTTGTTTTAGGGACGTTTTAATTGGTGAAAACCTAAGGTTAAATGAGTATCAAAAAGGGTATACTGCTTTATACGATAATAGCTATAACGTAGGGAACTCACCAGATGTGATTGGTGTATTTGCAGGGAATTATTATGATAAACATAGCAAAAAAGGAACTGGACATAGTACTGCCTTTACTTATGATACTCATATTCCTATCATGATGATGGGCTGGAAAATCCCTCATAAAGTGTCTGATCAAAAAGTATATATCACTGATATTGCTCCAACTATTTGTTCTTTCTTACACATCAATCCACCATCAGCTTGTTACTATAATCCCATTCAAGGGATATTAAAATAAAACAAAATAGAGTATTTATATCTTGAACATTAAAAAAGGCCAACCAATTTGGGAGGCCTTTTTTCATCTACCGTCATGTAATCTGTATTTCTATTTAGTTGTAAAGTTCACCGGTGGCTCTAATTAAATTAGAACGTTTTACCATATGGTTCACTTTTGCGTTAATGTAAGCGACATAAGCCGCCTGCCAATTAATCTGAGCATTGATCACCTCAATAATAGGGGCTAACCCGTCTTGATATCGATCTGTAATCAAATGCAAGTTTTCATTGGCGTTGGATAAAGAATTCTCAGTAAGTATCACACGTTTAGTTGATTCATCCAATAGGTATTGTGCTTCACTGATATCCAAAACAATCTGATCCGTAACTTTTTCTTTTTGTAGAACTGCAATATTTGTCTGAATAGTTTTTGCTGCTATTTCTCTTTTCTTCTTCCCACCATGATATATCGGCATGGCAAACCCAATTCCTGCATAGTAGTTTCCTTCGGCACCTCTTCCAAATTGAGGTGATGGAGCACCATACAATCCTTTAGCATATACATGTAATGAGCCTTTGTATTTAGAGGCAGTAAGGTCTTTTAGGGCTTGTGAAGCTCTTACTTCAGCCTCCGCTTGTTTTAATTCCCCTCTTTGTGTTAATCCTCTTTCTACTACATCATTGGTGTTGAATACAAAATTTTCAAACTTTACACTATCTTGAATAGCTGTTGGAATATTGACATCAACACCCATCAACCTATTTAATTCCATAATAGAAACCTTCAGTTCGTTTTCTGCTTGTAAGACCTGTAAATCAGCATCGTTGAGCTTCACCTGAGCCATTAATAGATCATTTTTGCTGACAATCTCAGCGTCATATTTATTCTTGGCCACTTCTACTAATTTTTCTACTGAAACCTTATACTCTTGCGCTAAAGCAAGAAACTCCTTTCGACCTACAGATTGCCAATAATGTTGATCAGCATAATGTACCAATTCATTTCCAGTTAGGTTTTCGACTGCTAGCTGAATATCTTTTTTCGATTCTTGAAGTCTTACATTTGACTTCACTCTACCACCATTATATATATCCTGTCTGATAGTAACATTGGCATTGTAGTTATGATGAATAGGAAGCCATTCATCTGCGGGAGCACCCACAGGCTTTAGGTTTGTGGGATCAAAAGGTCTACCTGTATAATTGTATTTTACACCAGCATCAATTCTAGGACCTTTATCGGATTCGGCCGCCTTGATATTAGCATCTGCAGCTTGTACACCTAATTGGGCAGAGCGAATATCTTGATTGTATTCCACTACCTTTTCTCTATATTTTTTGATATCCATGATGTCTTGAGCTACCGCCCCCTGAAGGGCGATAACTAATATGGAAAAACATGCAACTAATTTTTTCATTACAGTTGAGGCTTTTTAAGATTAAAGAAAATAGCGTAAAGTATTGGTAAGACGATAAGTGTTGCAATTGTAGCAGCAAAGAGTCCACCCATTATCGCTGCCGCCATACCACCAAATAATGGATCTTTGATAATTGGAGCCATTCCAAGAATTGTGGTCGCAGCGGCCATAGCTACAGGTATCGTTCTTGACAATGCAGACATGATCAAGGCATCGTATTCACCTAAACCATTATTCATTTCTATTTCAATCTGCTCTACCAAGACAATGGCATTTTTGATCACCATCCCTACTAATCCTAGTAAGCCTAGAATTGCCATAAATCCGATGGTCTGACCAAAAACTTTCATACCCAAGATGATACCAACCCAAATAAGTGGGAGAATTCCAAGAATTACCAATGGCTTTCTATACCCTTTAAATAGAACCAATAACACAGCTACCATAAGTACTGCTGCAATAGGTAATGGAGCAGAAATGGCCTCATTAGATTGTGTCTGATAGCGTTTTAGTCCATCCCAAAACAGGGTATACCCTTCTGGTAATTCCATACTTTCAATAAGAGGAACTACTGCTTCTTCTACTTCTGGCGATTCAAAACCAAATTCCACATCACATTGTGCTGCAATCATTCGTTGACGATTGAATCTCCATAACCAAGCTTCTTCGAAACCAACCTCATAATGATCAATGATTTGATCCATTTGGATCGTTTTTCCTTCTTCAGAAATAACAGGGATAGCACCAAGGTTATTATTGTCATACGATTTTCTTGAGACATCTTTTACAAGTATGGGCATACGTTTATCTCTTTCTCTGTAAACGCCTACATTTATGCCTTCTCTCATCATACGAGTTGCTGTAGCAATATTACCTTTTGAGATGCCTGCTCTCCTTGCTTTTTCTTCAGCGTAAATGGGTTTCCAGAAAGGTGTTTTTTCTCTCCAATTGTCTCTGACATTTTGAGTTGTACTAACAGATCTCATTCTTCTCTTTGCCTCTTCTGCAAGTTCTCTTAAAACTTCTGGGTCAGGGCCTAAGAAACAAGCTTCCAAATCTGCTCTCGGAGTGGGAGCCGCTTTAAACTGTTGGAAGATAGTCATTGCATGAGGCAAGTGTTCTGCACTATACTTTTTTGCTTTATCAAGTACTTCCTTCACTTTTTCAGCATCATGTACTTCTATCAAGAAAGAAGCTAGGTTTTTAGCATTAGACCATGAAACAGAAGCTAAGTAATACCTTGGGGGAGTACTTCCAATAGTGATGGATACATTTTTCACTTCCTCTTGTTTCAACAACCAATTTTCTAATTGTTTACTGTCTTCATAAGTGAAGTTAATAGGTGCATCATTTGGAAGCCAATAATCAACTTTAAATAATGGTTTTTCAACAAAAGGAAAGAAGCTTTGTTTCACTGAGTTTCCCCATAAAGTAAAGAGCACAAAAATACCTATCACACCACTTAAACTCCACCATCTTTTTTCGATCAATTTCTCTATCACTTTTTTATACGCTCTAAAAAACTTGTTGTCGTAGGGGTCAGCGGTTGTTTTCGGTGCCTTCAACATAAAATCACCATAGACGACCGTTTGTGTTAAAGCGAATACCCAACTTAGTAATAACGAAATGGATAATACGTAAAATAAAGGCTGGATTGTTTCTGCGGTATCATCTGTTGCCATAGCTAATGGCAGGAAGGAGAAGATAGCAATAAATGTAGCGCCAAATAGTCCCCATTGAGGAACAGAGGCTCCATTGATTAAAGCTTCTTTTTTGCTAACCCCTCGTTTCATGGCATTGATCGCGTTGTCGGCCACTACAATTGCATTATCCACCAACATACCCATTGCAATAATAATTGCAGCAAGTGTTGTTCTATTTAGTGTGAGACCAATTTGATCCATGAAAACGAGGGTGGTAACAATCGCAAAAACTAAACTTGTACCAATTAGCAAGCTAGGTCTTACCCCCATGGCAAATACAAGAATTAATACAACGATGATTACTGACATCACTAAGTTGTCGATGAAATCCATATTAGCATTTTCGGCTACTTCATTCTCATGGTAAAGACCAACAAGTTCTAAACCTACAGGAATTGTAGCTTGTAATGCAGTAAGTTTTTCTTCTACAGCATGACCCGTTTCAACGATGTTTAAACCAGATTCATTTGCAATGGCAATACCAATAGCAGGTTTCCCGTTTACTCTCATCAAAACCTCTGCAGGGTCTTGGAATCCTTTAGAAACTTTTGCGATATCACTTAGTCTAAATTCTAATGACTTACCTTTTACTATTAGGTTTTTAATATCTTCTAAAGATTGAAAACCATTTGTCGCATCTACTTTTACGGCACTTCTTCCAACGTTGAAAGTACCTCCATCAACTACCTTATTGTGTTTTCTGATGGTATTAAAAACCTCTTGAGGACTGATTCCTAGATTAGAAAGTTTACTTTGATCGATCTCAACGTCAATAACAGGTTGTTGTTCACCGTATAAATCAATTTTTGATACTCCTTTTATAGGCTTTAGACTTTTTTGAATGTATATAGCATAATCTCTAAGTGTAGTTGCATCAATACCATCTTCTGCGGTTAAGGCATAATACATTCCTAATACATCACCAAAATTATCATTGATATTAGGTACACCGGCACCTTCTGGCATTTGTATTTCGGCATCTCTAACTCTTCTTCTAATTTCATCCCATTTTTGTTGTAGTTGATCAGGATTGTAATTGGGAACAATTTCTACATCAATCTGAGAGAGCCCGTTTCTGGATTCAGATTTTATCTGCTTTAAATGACCTACCTTTTGAAGTTCTTTTTCTATAACTTCAGTTACTAATTCTTCTACTTCCCATTGGGTTGCTCCAGGAAACTCTGTTGTGATGATAACTTGTTTTATAGTAAAAGGAGCATCTTCTTGTTTACCAAGTTTGAAGAAAGAACTAATGCCTGCCACTAATAGAATTACAAGAAAAAAGTGAATGACTTTTTTATTTTCTATGGCATATTTAGAAATACTCATGATCTTATTGTTTTGCTATTTTTGAAGTCGTTGGATTGAAGTCGAGTACACGCACCTTTTGTCCATTTTGAAGAAGATTGCCACCGTATTCTACAATCTGTTCGCCGTTTTGTAATCCACCTAGAACTTGAATCTGATTAGTACCCGACAAAGCTCCTATTTGAATATCCTTGGTCTTCACTGTATGTGATGTTTTATCATAAGTCATCACTACATTTTTATTTTTTGATTGAACGATTGAATGAATCGGGATTAAAAAAATATTCTCTTTTACAGAGTAATCATTAAAGTGCATATCTACTTTACAGCTCATTCCTGCACCAATTGGGAAATCATTCTTGATCTTTTGTAAATCAGTTAAATACAAATAAACAGGGAATCCAGATGCACCTTCTGCTTTTGCTCCGACTTCTTTAATTATTGCCTTGAAAGTTGTATTTGGATAAGCATTTACGCGAACATCAAAAGACTCAACCTGATCGATATACCTTACAAAACTTTCTGGAATGTAAAATTTCACTTCAGTATCTGAGAAGTCTAGTAGGCTTGCAATACCTTGTTTTGCTCTCACTTCCTGAAAGTTTTCTACCATTTTTTCAGATACCACAGCATCAAAAGGAGAGTAAATCTTAGTGTCTTTTAGTGCATTTTGGGCATCCTCATAATTGGATTGAGCAATCAGGAAAGCAGCTAATTTTTGATCATATTCATTTTGTGGAATAGATTGCTTTTTTAATAACCCTTCATATCTATTTTTTTCGGCTTCAGCTTGAATATATTTTGCTTGCTTCGCCTGTAGTTCCACAATAAAATCTCTATCATCTATTTCAGCAATCAGTTGACCTTTTTTAATTTTTTGACCTACTTCAGCATTTAGTTTTACCAATGGTCCTCCAACCCTAAAGGAAAGAATTGAGGCTTTGGTTTCTTTTGTTATAGCAGGGAATGTCTTATCAACAGAAGCATTATTGGATTGTACGGTTAATAGTTTAACTGGACGAATGACTTCCTTTTTTGTTTGTTCTTCTTCACTACATCCTATTAAAAATAGGAGCGGTAAGAAGTATTTGAAGATAGATGATTTTTTGTTCATGATGTTTCTTAAAACTATAATTTGATAACAATAGTTGATTGAACGATTGAATAATTTTGTTGGTTGTTATAGTTGTGTTAATGAGATTAAAATGAGTGATATCTTTTTGATAAAAAAATAAGCCCAAGAATAATTCCTCGGACTTATTGTAAAAATGTGATATTAAGATGATGCCTGAAGTGATCTGATTACCTTAGTTTACATCGCTTACTTTTAGGATGTTATAGCCATCCAATACATCATCTTTTTGTTCTAGGATATCAGAAATACCTTCATTTTTCTGAGCTTCCTCTTCTAATTCTATCCACACATCATAATGAAAATCTGATAGTAACTTCTTGACGTCTTTCTTATATTCTTTATTTACCCCATTCTTAAATTTTAAATATTCCTCTGGGATATGACCAAATTCGTAAAGAGCAGCTGTAAGTTCAATGCTTTTCTTTTTTAGCAGTGCTTTCCATTGCGTTTGAGTAGCATGATCTATTAAGAACCTTTTATACATTCTGTTGGTCTCAAAACTAGCTGTTAGATCGCTACAATAATCACCCATTTCTTTATCAAGATTAGTAAAAGTATACGTTAACCAATCCATTCGTTCAGGTGTAGAGATAATGGCTTTTGGTGTTTCATATTGAATAAACTTTTTCCCATATCTCTCAGCATAAACTTTAACTTTACCTTCTTGCTTTGGAATTAGAAATTCATTGATTCCTTGTTTTGCTTCCCCAATAAAATCGCCATTTGCATAAATTTTGGCAGGAGCATTCAGTAATGTCACAATTTCTATTTGATCTTCTTCTCCTTCATCAAATGGATTTTGACCATATTTTACAGTGACATTCGTCTTATTCATATACTTAGAATCATAGGCTTTATAAGAAGTCATTACTACTTCCTTCTCTACATATTCTTGCTTATTGATCCACAAGTTTTTGTAATAGTTGATAAGAATACCAAAGCTGTATCCATGGTGCATTTCTGGGGCGATATGCGTACCATCATCAAAATAATTCCAACTTGACAAATCAATAAGGTCTACATTGTTCTTCACAGCGATAGCTAAATCGGTTCTAAATTTATAGGTGAGCTTTTTATTGTGAGCTCTTAAATAAACGAGATCAGGATTTATTTCTTTTGCCCATTTGGAGTTGATATTTAGTTTCTTGTTGTTCTTTTTGAGATTCAGACTGATCCCTAAATAATCGGGCATCACTACTTGAAATACTGGTTTATTTCTTCTTCGGCATAATTCGGCAATTCTTATGTAATTATTTTCATTATATAGAGCATATTTACTAATTGTTATAGCAGCAAAAAGATCTAATACTCTATTATTATAAGATTCGTTAGAAAGGTACTTTGTTTCAAAAACATACGCCAGCTTAGTATTTACTTCAGATTCAATTTTGTCAAAAGTTTCTCTAATCTTATTTAGATACGTAAGGGAAGAGACATTTCTGATACTTTTAAACTGTTGGTGTGATGCATCGATAATATTATCCGTATAACTCGTGAATACAACGATTTCTTCCTGATTATTACGCATCCATTTCTTAGAGAAGTTGGTGCTTTTATATAGCTCTGATAAAATGCGTACGGTAGCATCGTACATTTCCTTTTCAGAAATTTTATTGGCATTTCTTTTAAAGCTGACATCTAATGTGAAGCTGAAATCTATATTTCGTTCTTCAGCGGTTTTTATATAAGCAGTGATAATTTCCACATACTTCTTGATATAAAAATTATTAGCATTGATAAAAACAGGAAATTTAAATCCATCGATCCCTGTTTTTTTAGCCATCAACATTTCATAGGCTACTGCATCCTCTAATTCCATAGGGTTGACCATATTGATGACTAAAGGGATATATGTCCTATACGCCCCGTTGACAGAAGTAGAATCACATCCTAGTAAGTTTTCATACTTCATCCCTTTAAGGAAAGCATAGTTTTTACTGTAATTTAATAGGGGTTGGTTAATGGCAATAACCATCTTCTTCTTAAAAAAATTGGAAGATTTTTGAGCATAAGATGTCTTGATAAAAATAAGACTAAAAAGAGTTATTATGAGAGGTAGTTTTTTCATGGTTTCTAAACATGTAGTTTTTTCAATAGCTTATTGATGTCCAAATACGTCTATTCTTTTAATAATTGTGACCATGTATTTTTTTAATCACAGCACAATTGTTTTTGTGTTATCAATTGGTGAAATCTGTGCTCAAGTCTAAAAAGTTTCCATTTTTAAGATTAATATCAAATTGGGCTAATATTTGACGTTTTAGGTATATTATCACCAATAAAGAGACTCGTTATGTATAGTAAGCTGTTAGATAAGACAGATAAGTATATAGTTATTTCTATCAAAATAGATTACGAAAAATGAAAAAAGCATTATTACTAGTACTTTCCTTTTTTTCTGTTATTCAGTTGATTGCAGACGATCAACCGACAAAAAAAGATCCTAAAAAGCCAAACATTGTCATTCTATGGGGTGATGATATCGGACAGTTCAACCTATCTTTCTGGAATAGAGGGCAAATGGGTTATGAAACTCCGAATATCGATAGAATTGCCGAAGAAGGAATCGCATTTACTGATTACTATGGTGAGCAGTCTTGTACAGCAGGACGTTCTTCATTCCTTACAGGTCAGAACCCAATTCGTTCTGGTTTAGCAAAAGTAGGTTTACCGGGTGCGGATGCTGGTTTCAGAAATGAACATCCATCAATCGCTTGGTTACTAAAAAGAGAAGGGTATGCTACTGCTCAATTTGGTAAAAACCACTTCGGTGATAGAGACGATATGTTACCAACAAACCATGGTTTCGATGAGTTCTACGGTAACCTATACCACTTAAATGCTGAGGAAGAGCCTGAGCACCCAGATTATCCTCAAGATGAATGGTTCAAAGAAAAATTTGGTCCAAGAGGTGTTATTCACTCTTATGCTGATGGTCGTATTTCAGATACAGGTCCACTAACTAAGAAAAGAATGGAAACTGTAGACCGCGAAATTACTACACGTACTTTAGAGTGGATCGATGAGAGATCTAAAGACGATAAGCCTTTCTTCTTATGGTACAATACAGTAGGTATGCACTTCCCAACGTATCCTGCAGATGATATTAAAGGTATCTCGGGTCAAGGTGGAGACTCATTCTATGCTGATGCGATGGTGGATCATGATAGAAACATCGGTAAGATCTTGGAAAAATTAGAAAAGTTAGGGTTAATGGAGAATACAATCATTATGTATTCTACAGATAATGGTCCTCACTACAACGAATGGCCTGACGGTGCGGTAACTCCTTACCGTTCGGAGAAAAACTCCAACTGGGAAGGTGCTTACAGAGTTCCTTGTCATGTAATGTGGAAAGGTCATATTCCAGAAGGTAAAATCTTAAAAGGTATCGTATCACACCAAGATTGGTTGCCAACGTTAATGTCTTTAGCAGGCAAGGACGATATTAAAACTGAGCTAGAAGGTGGTATCGATTACGCTGGTCGTAAAGTTCAAACGACAATTGATGGATTTAACATGATGCCTTACTTCTTAGGTCAAGTGGATGAATCACCACGTCACAACTTTATTTATACTTCTGATGATGGAGATATCACAGCGGTTAGAATGGACGATTGGAAAGTAGTTTTCATGGAACAAAGAGCACATGGTATGCAATTATGGGCAGAACCATTTGTAACATTAAGATTACCTAAGATCTTCAATATCAGAAGAGACCCATACGAAAGAGCAGACACAGATTCTAATTCATATTGGAACTGGGTAGCGAAAAGAGCGCCTTGGATCTACAAAGGTGGTGCTACAGCGGGTATGTTTATTCAATCGCTTTACAAGTACCCACAAATTGAGAAAATTGATTCGTTCTCTATTGATCAAACAATGGAAGATTACAAGCAGTGGAACGAGGAAAGACAAAAGTAGTATCCTAATTACATTCTAGTTGAATCAAAACATGTTTTCTTATTTACCCCCGGGCTTTTCTGCTTGGGGGTATCTTTTTATTTTTGAAAATGATGAGAACACTCAATTATAAAGAAGGATCAATGCGATCGATTATTGATCAGACATTGGAATTCGAAGGCGGAGCTTATAACAAGCAGGTGTACTTGGTAAATACCGATTATGTAAAAGGAAAAAGTAAATATTTTCAGTTACAGTCAGGAATTGAATTTTCTGTCAATACTTTTACCTATAAAGAAGATACCAAGGCGATATTTCATGGAGATAAAGAATCGGATCGTTTTATCTGTTTTCGCTTTACTTATGATGGAGATATTACACAAGCCAGTATTGATGCACATAATATCAATGACAGCAATAATGCAGACATCATAGTTTATGATACCTCAGTAACGACAGAATTTGTTTTCAAAAAAGGTGAAACACAAAAATGGGTTGGTGTTCGAATCAATAGGGCAGTAATGGAAAATGATGAACATCTCTTTAAAGAGTTTTTCGGTGATATTTTTACCAAAGAGAAAGGAAACGAATGGTTTCTGTATGACAGCACTCCTTTGGAAATCCATATTTTGCTTAAAGACATTTACGCTATTGATGAAACGAAAACACCTATCATTCAAAATACATTATTAGTAGCGCGCTCTAGCGAAATGATCAGTATTTTCTTTGATCGTTTGATGAACAGAACTCATAAACCGAACAAGGGGCTGCATTCACAAGATTTTGAGCAACTGCTACTCGTTAAAGATCACTTGTTATCTTCTTTAGATGATGTACCTTCTTTGGATGAGTTATCAGAGATGTATGGGTTCTCCGTATCAAAATTAAGAAGAGATTTCCAACAAGTTTTTGGCACCTCTATTATCAAATTTCATCTCAACTATAGATTGGAGAAAGCGAAAATTATGTTGGCTTCCAAATCTGTGAACATACAAACAGTCTCCAGAGCTTGTGGGTTTAAGTCATCTTCAAAGTTTTCATTTTATTTCAAGAAAAAATACGGGATTAAACCGAAGGAATTAGCTAAAAAGTACTTCCAATAAGAACGAATCACTCTTATTTTATTCATAACAAAAAGTAGAATCTGAAAGTCAAATTAGAATCAATAAAAATTATCAAAACAATTATTATTAGTGTATAAAATACGTATATTGTAAGTGCATTCAGAATTATCTCCAACTTTCTTAAAAGGTCATTTTTGACCCTAAAAGACAGATTTCAATAATAACCAATTAAATAAACTCTGCAATGGAAAGAACAAGTAGATTAATTCAGCATGAAATGCAACGCATAGATAAAATGACCAAAGCGCAAGCCCTTGAAAGTACATTGGAGTCCAATTATTTTTCACCGATTATGGATGAAGGGATATATGCTAAAATAGAGCCTTTGGTTATTCGTAACCCCAAAAAAATAAAAGAGTTATTTTGGTTACAGATGAAATCTTTTAAAGAGTTAAATCCCGAAAAAGAAAAACCTTACTACCGATTTATTTCAATGCTAGATGCAAGAGGGGATTTATTTTATAATTATTCTTTCCACACCGAAATTGAATTAGAAGAGAAAGTTCTTTCTGGAGAAATACTTCCTAAAAGATTAGTAGCCTATACGTTATTTGTAATTGATATGTCCACAAAAGAAAGACGAAGTATACATTTATGTAGTCCTTTTGTTTTTTGCCATAGACAAGCAAGAATATGGTTGATGGATAATTATAACGATCGTTTCTTCTTTTGCGATGACAAAGAATTAATGAAAGAGATTAAAATAGCTGGGGGGGAAGTATACAGATTCCCATTAGGCAAAAGAAAGAAAAGCTAGACATTTTTTTCGTGACCATATATATATGCGCTATTAATTTTCCTTTGGAGAGTTGATAGCGCTTTTCTGTTATTTCTATTTTTTCCTTACCCAAATTCGGTTTTTGAACACATTTTCGTCAATTTTTAGGTGTAAATTCGTCACTGCTAAAGATAAATGGATATATATATGACAATGATTTAGAATGTGAGCTACTTTAAATTATTCTTTAGGGAAAGAGATTCAATGCAATACTATTTTGACTAGGTAATAATGATTATTGATATCTTTTAGTAAAATAATGCTGAAATCCCTGATTCTTTATTATCTAGAGTTTAATTGTAAAACAGACAACTTTTATGTTTGAAATGAAAAGATATTACTTACTACTTTTACCTTTACTAGCTTTTGTATTTACCGCATACAATAAGATAGATGAAGATAAAAAACCGTCAACTGAAAAGCCCAATGTGATTGTAATTCTAGCAGATGACCTTGGATACAATGATGTGAGCTTTAATGGTAGTCAAGAAATTCCTACTCCTAACATTGATAAAATTGCCAATGAAGGAGCAAAATTCACCAATGGATATGTGACCTATTCTGTATGTGGTCCTTCTAGAGCTGGACTCATAACAGGAAGATATCAAGACCGATTTGGTTCGGGTAGAAATCCGCTTTGGGCTCCGAATGATATCTCTCAGGGTTTAAGTATTGATGAAGAAACAATGGCTACGGTTTTAGGTCGTGAGGGATATAAAAGTATGGCAGTAGGTAAATGGCATCTTGGTGCACATGAAGCGTTGAGACCTTTGAATAGAGGTTTTGATGAATTTTACGGTTTCTTAACCGGAGGTCATAATTACTTCCCAGAGTTGTTAACCTTGACAGATATCTCTCAGGTAAAAAGCCAATTTGCAGCTTACAAAACGAAGCTTCTTAAGAATGATAAAAGAGTTGAGGAAACAGAGTATATCACAGATGGTCTAACAAGAGAAACAGTACGTTTTATCAAAGACAACGTAGATGATCCTTTCTTTATTTATCTAGCTTATAACGCACCTCACTCCCCTTTACAAGCGACAAAGAAATACCTTGATAGATTTTCTCATATGGAAGAAGGAAAGAGAAAAACATACTGTGCCATGGTATCTGCTTTAGACGATGGTGTTGGAAGAGTATTAGACGCTTTAGAAGAGAAAGGTATCGCAGACAATACGATTGTGGTATTTTTATCAGACAATGGTGGACATGAAGGAAAATGGGGAGCAGATAATGGTATTTTAAAAGGAGAGAAAGGATCTATTTACGAAGGTGGATTTAGAGTGCCTTTTGCCATGCGTTGGCCAAATAAGATCCAAGCAAATACAGTGTATGAAAAGCCAGTATCTTCATTGGATATTATGGCAACCGCAGTAGAATATGCAGGAGCTTCTCCAAAAAATAAATTAGACGGTGTAGATATAGTTCCTTATATCACAGGAAAGAAAAAAGGTTTACCACATGAGTCATTAAGATGGAGAATGTTTGATTCTAAGACTTATGCAGTGAGGAAAGGAGATATGAAGTACATTCACAAAACCAATAAGAAAAATGGTAAGGTGATGACTTATTACTACAACCTTGCTAAAGATATTTCTGAAACGTCAAACTTGAAAGTTTCTAAATCAGAAAAAGAAGACCTTCAGGAAGAATATAATGCATGGGAAAAACAGATGATTGACCCAACATACCTAGGACTTGGTCAGGATAAGAAATATACATCAGAACATCCGGACCGCTTTAATACAGAAGTATACTAAACTATTGAGATAAAAAAGGATGAACAAAATTTCTAAAGCATTAGCAAGTGTATGTGTGTGTTTATCACCACTAATGGCTTCAGCACAAGAAGTTGCTAACTGGGAAAACCCGGAAGTGATTAGAGTAAACACAGAAGAAACACATAGCACATTTACACATTATCAAACAGATAATTTTTCTAAGGACCTAAAAGACCTTGATAACTATAAATTATTAAACGGAACTTGGAAGTTTAACTGGGTACCAAAACCAGCTGATAGACCAGCAGATTTCTATAAAGTAGATTATGATGTGTCTTCTTGGAATGACATCGATGTGCCATCAGATTGGCAGATGAGAGGTTATGGTTATCCGATTTATACGAATATTATTTATCCATTTAAAATGGATGCCCCAAATATACCTCACCATAATAACCCTGTAGGTAGTTACAAGCGTTCGTTTAAAGTGAATGCAGATTGGATGGAGCAAAACGTTTTCCTTCATTTCGCTGGAGTGAACTCTGCTTTTTACGTATGGGTAAATGGTGAACAAGTAGGTTATGCTCAAGGTTCTAAAACAGCCATAGAGTTTGATATTTCTAAATACGTAAAGGAAGGAGACAACGATATTGCTGTTGAAGTATACCGTTGGTGTGATGGATCTTACTTAGAGGATCAAGATTTTTGGAGAGTAAGTGGTATAGAAAGAGATGTATATGTATATGCTACGCCGAAGACATTTGTTCGCGATGTTAAGATCAACGCAGGTTTAGATAAATCAAATTACGAAAATGGTTTACTATCGTACCGTTTTGATATAGAGAATGATATCGCAAAAAAGGTGAAAGGTATCAATGTAGACGTTTCAGTGGTAGATGCGAAAGGGCAAAAAGTTTTTACAAAATCTCACCAAGTAGATCTCGACAAATCTTCTAATAAGTTTGTTGAACTAGAAGGAGAAGATCTAGGAAAAGTAGCCACTTGGTCTGCAGAAACACCTAACTTATATGAGTTGCAAGTAGTGATGAAAGATAAGAAGGGGAATATTTTGGATGCAACAAAACAACACATTGGTTTTAGAACCACAGAGGTGAAAGATGGACAATTGCTTGTGAATGGCCAACCGATATTAATAAAAGGGGTAAACCGCCACGAGCATGATCCTGAAAATGGTCATGTGGTATCTAGAGAGTTGATGAAACAAGATATCATTGACCTAAAGAAATACAATATTAATGCGGTTCGTACTTCACATTACCCTAACGACCCTTACTTCTATGAGTTATGTGATGAGTATGGAATCTATGTTTGTAATGAAGCCAATATAGAATCACATGGTTATGGTTATAAAAAGGGTGAAACTTTGGCTCAGAATGAGATGTTCAAAGAGCAACATCTTGATAGAGTGCAAAGAATGGTAAAGCGAGACTACAACCATCCATCAGTAATTTATTGGTCGCTTGGTAATGAGGCCGGCAATGGTGAAAACTTTAAAAATGCTTACGATTGGGCCCATGAGTTTGATACAACAAGACCTGTACATTATGAACGCTCGGAGTTTATGAAAGGGGACAATCTAAGAACTACAGATATCACTTCTTGGATGTATGCATTAACAGGAGAAGTAGAACATAAATATTTTAAGAAAGAAAGTAAGTTACCGATCGAAGAACAAAGACCGTTCATCTGGTGTGAGTATAGCCATGCGATGGGTAATTCAAATGGTAACTTTGTAGATAACTGGAATTGGGTAAGAAAACACCACAATGTTCAAGGTGGATTTATTTGGGATTGGCAAGATCAAGGATTAATCGGAAAAACTGACGATGGAACGGTTTACTATAAATACGGTGGCGATTTTGAACCAGATTCTATCCATACAGATAAAAACTTCTGTGCAAACGGTGTGATTGGGTCTGATAGAGCACCACACCCTGCAATTCAAGAAATCAAGCATGTTTACCAAAATATCCATGTCTCTGCATTAGAAAATGGCAAATTTGAAATTTATAATGAACAGTTTTTCAATGACCTTTCTAAGACAACTATCAAATGGGAATTACTAGAAAATGGAAAGGTAGTCAAATCAGGTCAATTGAAAGATGTAAATGTAGCCCCACAATCAAAAGTGGTAAAATCTGTTGATTTTGGTTACACACAAGATGCCTCAAAAGAATATTTTGTAAATTTCTATGTACTTAATAATGGTCTTGAAGAGTTATTAGACAAAGATTATATTCTAGCGGCAGATCAAATCCTTGTTCAAAAAGCAGAGGCTCAAAGTGTAGCTCAGGAAGATGGAAAACTGAAAGTCAAAGAAGATAAAAAGTCTGGAAATATTGTTATTTCTAATGAGCAGTATGTTATCTCATTCGATCAAAAGGAAATAGGTTTAGCCTCAGTGGTCTTTAATGGAGAAGAGTTATTGAAGGAAAGACCAAAAATGAATTTCTGGAGAGCAATGACAGACAATGATTATGGTGCTTGGAAAGCAAATAAAGACAAGTTCTACTTTGCTTACAGAGATTTAGCCTCTACAGGAAAAATCACAGAAGTGAACAAAGAAAAAGTAGGAGATGCTTATCAGGTAACTTATATCGTTGCTTATGAATCTATTAAAGCTTCAAATGAAGTGACTTATCTTATACAGCCTAATGGTGAGATAAAAATAGATTCAAAGTTAAATGTAGAAGACCCTAAGACATTGAAATTCTTACCTCGTTATGGTATCACAATGGCAATCGATAAGCAATTTGATAATGTCACTTATTACGGTAGAGGACCAGAAGAAAATTATGTAGATAGAAATATAGGAGCCTTTGTTGGTTTATATGCTACAACAGCTACTGATATGTATGTACCATATATTCGTCCTCAAGAAAATGGTTATAGAACAGATGTTCGTTTTGTAAAATGGACGAATAAGGCAGGAAAAGGATTAGAAGTAGTAGCTGCGGATAAAATCAGTTTCTCATCATTAAGAAATCCACAAGAAGATTTTGATGGAGGAGACTGGAAAAAACAAACGCATACTATTGATATTCAACCTAAGGATCTGGTTTATATCAATCTCGATTACAGACAAATTGGTGTAGCAGGTGATAATAGCTGGTCTAAAAAAGGCGGTATTGCTAAGCCAAAATATCGTATTGATCCAACGAAGTGTGAACTATCATTTACTTTATCTGCGATTACAGGTAAAACAGTACAATAATATATTTAGTCTGCTACCCTTTTTTGGGTAGTAGACTACTTTATAATCAACACTAACGAAATGAAATACAATACACTCTTTCATAGAATTATTACTACAGGTGTACTACTACTTTTTTCAACATTAATATTTGCTCAGGAGAAGCCGAATATTGTGTTTATTATGTGTGATGACCTAAATGATTATCAAGGGGTTTTTGGTGGACATCCACAGGCAAAAACACCTAATATCGATAAACTAGCAAAGCTTGGAACAAGATTTACAAATGCACAATCGAATATACCAGTATGCCAACCCTCAAGAAATAGTTTGTTTACAGGTGTATACCCGCATGATTCTCAGGATTTTGGATGGGTACCACACTTCAAGCAAAAAGTACTTAAAAACAACAAGACATTTGTTCAGGTTTTACATGAAAATGGATATAAAACATTAGGTTCAGGAAAGCTTTTACATAAAAATGAAGAAGAAATATGGTCAGAATGGGGACTTAATGTAAAGCACAATTATGGGCCATTTGCATTTGATGGAGAAAAATTATCCGTACATCCTGATGTACCCGAACCGTATCGTTCTATAGGGCCTATTGATGGTTCTTATGGGCGTCTATCAGATATGGGACAAATTGTTGAAGGTTGGAACAAAAAACCTGTCAAGTACAATAACGATAACGATAGAGACCTTTTGTATGATGAAAAACATGCACAATGGGCAGTAAACCAACTGAAAGAACTTGCTAAAGCAAAAGATGCCGAGCCATTCTTTTTGGGAGTGGGTTTTGTTAGACCTCATACCCCGCTGCATGCCCCTGATAAATACTTCGATATGTTTCCAATTGATGAAATTGAATTAGACCAATGGAAACCCAATGACAAGGACGATACCTTCTTTGAAGAAATTATGGGTAAGGACAAAAAAGGTCCTAAATATTACCGTCAGTTAGTTGAATCTTATGGAGGTGATAGAGAATTAGCAATAAAGCATTTCTTACAAGCCTATTTAGCTTGTGTTGCCTTTGTAGACGATCAAATTGGTAAAGTGGTGGATCAAATAGAAAAGTCATCTTTAAAAAATAATACAATTATCGTTTTTACAGCTGACCATGGTTGGCAAATGGGCGAAAAGGATTACCTTTTCAAAAACTCGCCTTGGGAAGAAAGCTGCAGAATTCCTATGATTATCAAATCACCGAAAGGAAAGAAAGGGCAAGCGATCGCACAACCTGTTTCTTTAATTGATGTTTATCCAACCATCTTAGATTATGCAAACATCGATGCATCGAATAAAAAGTCTTCTGAAGGAGCTGAGATTGGAGGCTATTCGATGAAAGGTTTTGTAGATGGAGGTAAGAAGTTTGATTGGCAGGGACCTAATGGTGCATTAAGTGTAGTTGGTGTGTATGGAGCTTATGGTAAAACCTATGAAGTGGCTGCACAGAATTATTCTTATAGAACTGAAAATTTCAGATACATACATTACACAAATGGAGAAGAGGAATTATATGATCATTCTAAAGATCCATACGAGTGGACAAATGTGGCGAAGGATAAGAAATATGCCAAAGAATTAAAGCAATTAAGAAAAGAAGTGAACAACATTATCGGAGTAAACTTTCAATAGACAATGAATAAAATATTTAAACTAGTAGCTGCCTTTACCTTACTATTATCTGTAAATGTTGGCTATGCTCAAAACCAGCGACCTAACATTATTTGGGTGATGTTGGAAGATGTGTCTTTAGATACAGAGAGTTATGGAATGAAAGGAGTGAAAACTCCAAATATGAATGCTTTAGCAGAAGAAGGAACACAATATTATAACTGTTTTGGAACCGCATCGATATGTTCTACAAACAGATCTTCGATGATTATTGGTACGCATCAATTAAAGACCAATACGATGCATCATAGAAGCAATAGAGAGGTAGATCTTATCGACCCTTATAAGCCGTTTACTTATTGGTTGAAAAAGGCAGGGTATACAACTATTCTAGGGCATAATAAAGTAAAGCAAAAAGGAAGAAAAACAGATTTCAACTTCAATTATAAACCTGTTGGCGATTGGGATAAAGATAAAGGAGTTTTTGATCGTTTTGGTGTAGCTGAAAATGACGGTCAGCCATTTTTCCAACAAATTACTTTACATGTAACACATAGAGGTGATTGGTGGGATAAAGTAAGAAAGCAATCAAAACACCCTGTAGATCCTGCAAGCGTTGAGCTTCCACCATATTATGCTGATGATCCAAGAATCCGCTTAGATTGGGCCAAGTACTTAGATCAGATGGAATATGCTGATGATGAAATTGGTATGTTGGTGCAAGAACTTAAAGATAAAGGGCTATACGAAAATACTGCAATTATCATTATTGGTGATAATGGACGCTGTAATGTTAGAGGAAAAGGCTATCTATTTGATCCTGCCTTAAGAATTCCACTTATTGTAAAATGGCCTGCAGGTTTCGAAAAGAAGACCAATACAAATGCAATTATTAGTAGTACAGATATCACTGCTACAATTCTAGATATCGCTGGGGTCGACATCCCAGATTACATGACAGGACAATCGTTTATTGCAGATGATTTTGATAGGGAAGAGGTATTCTCTTATAGAGGATTATGGGATGAGATTATGGAATCATCATATGCGATTTCGAATGAAAAATACCGTTACATAAGAAATGATCATCCTGAGATTCCTTATGATGCAAAACAAGCCTATTTAGAGTTTTACCGTCCTGCAGTGCATGTGATGAGAGCTTTAAAGGCAGAAGGAAAATTGGATGAATTCCAATCTGCATTCTTTGAGACAAAACCTCAGGAAGAATTATATGACCTGGAAAATGACCCAATGGAAAAGAACAATTTGGTCAATGATCCGAAATATAAGAAAGTACTTAAATCGATGAGAAAGCAGGTAGCATCATATAAAAAGGCAATGAAATCTGACAGTGATGTATACGAACCTGTAATTGCTAATGCTGTTGAAGTACTTCAAATGGTAAAAGACAAACATCCTGAAGAATATCAGAAAATGCTGGATGGCGAAGAAATTGGTTTCTACAAGTACGTTCAGGAATATAAAAAATCGATGATGAAGTAATATTCGATTTAATATATGTAGAAGGAAACATTAATTGTCTTATATAAAGAAGACCTATCAGTTAAAATGATAGGTCTTTTTTATATAAATACTCCCCCTTCCTTACGAAAATCTTCAAAGGAAAGGGGAGTGAAGTAGTCACAAGAATTATTTATTTACTGCATAATTTCTTTATCATAAGCGATATAGTATCCAGCTCCATAAGTAGAGCAGTAGTAAACACCTTTCTTATGATAGTCGATTTCTAAGGCATTGATTCTATCCGATTGAATATTACCTGCATTTATCTTTTTCCAAGTTTTACCACCATCCAATGATCTGTAAATACCTGGGTTCATCATACCCATTGTTCCATCAGAAGGGATAGCAGCAAGAATGATGTTAGGATCATATTTAGCTGTAGTAACTAAGCTTGCAAATTTATAAGGTAAAACCTGCTTCCAATTGTTTTTTGATCTAACCCACACACCACCATTTTTAACTGTACCATCAAAAGTTCCAGCAGTGATATATAGTTTTTTATCCTTTGAAAAATGAATATCATGTACACTTACAATACCTTTTGGTAGGTGAACTTTTTCCCAAGTAGTGCTTTTCTTGTTTAGTTTATATAGCCCACCGACTTGCTTTTGTGTTCCCATTACAGCAGCATACAATTCACCCTTGTTATGTTCATCGAATTCAATTTTCTGAACATGACCATTTTTGGGTAAGCCATTATTAATGACCTCAAAAGTTACCCCTCCATCTTTTGAAGTGTAAATACCAAAGTCTTTAAATTTTCCACCTTTGAACTTTACATTATGCACCACTCTTTTCTTAGGAATCACAAAGTACAAATGCTCTGTTTCTGTTGGATCGATTCTTAAGTGACTTTGATGAATGATCATATTTAGTGGATTACCTAATTTATTAGGATCAAATATTCTTCCTTTAGGAGCCCAATTTTGTCCACCATCTTTTGTCTCCATGAGTTGACCAAAATAGGCTTGTCTAAAATGTAAAGCATACATATGGTTAACATCGTTCGGATCGATGGCCATGGTACCAACAGAACATTCTTCGGGCTTTTGTTTATTCGGAATACTGATTTTATATACTGCCTGAGCACCTTTTCTTACAAGGTCTCCATCATTTGTTGTTTTGAAAATAGAGTTTTCTCCAGCACAAAGGTAAATGTGATCCTTTATTCTTTCGTCTTGGATAATTTCCTCACCAGGTAAGTTACTATTACCTGCACCCACCCAATGGTGATTACCAGGTTTCGTTTCTTGTTCATCATTTTCTAGCCATGTATCACCATTATCATTAGAAACACAAACAATTTTTGCTACCTGATACATGATTGTTGAACCGTCTGCGTTAAACTCGGCAACTGCACCTGCTTTTCGGTCGTAGGCATCTCTTTCTTCCCATTCGTCTTGTCCAATCCAATCAACATTGATTTTGGTAGGGTTATTTCTGGCTTCCCAATTTGCTTTATCTCTACCGTTCCAATCTTTACCGTTTCTTAGTGTAACATACCAATGCTTACCACCGTCATCTGAACGCCAAAGCATTCCTCCTGGAAAAGTAAACTGAGATTTGTAGTTATTGATCACTAATAGGTGATTCGGATTTGTTGGATTGACTCTGATCATACTTACAGAATGCATCAGTTGACCTGGAGTCTTCGGATACTTTTCTTTCGCCTCCGAGGCTGTGATGCCAAACCATTTACCTAATGCAAATTTATAATACCCTTTTTGGATGTTAGGGTTTTTAAGAATTGCTTTATTGATTGGCATATCTGAGTTGATATTGATCCAAGAATCGCCTTCATCTTCACTTTTGTACACACCGCCATTGTATGTAATCGTATTACCATTTGGAATATACTTTACTAGATCGATGGCATACAAAATAACTTTCTTAGAGGTCGGATCATAATACATATCCATTGAGCGGATGATATCATTGTCCATTCCACTTTTAGCTTTCTGCTTCCATGATTTACCCCCGTTTTCAGATTTGTATAAACCAAAAGTAGTACCTGCGAATACCGTTTGAGGGTGAGCAGGGTGAACAAAAATTCTAGTGATTTGTGCTCTTGGATCAATGCCTTTTGGGGTAATGTTTTTCCAAGTTTCCCCTTTGTTAGTGCTCTTCCATATTCTTGCCTGATGTCCATAATCTGGGTTGCCATCATTTCCTTGTCCAGCTTTCCCAACTTTTACTTTTGAACCAAAAACACCATGTGGATGCTTGTTGGTGTGAAAGAAGTGGTTACTGTCTCGGATATTACCAGAACCTGCGTACCAAACATTGTCATCAGTTGGATCCACTTTGATGGTATTTACATGGATATTCTCAAATTGAGCACTTACCAATTCATTGATTTTCCATGTTTTACCTTTGTCGAAAGTGAAATAAATATAATTAGCATCTTCAATTGTGCAAATACCGAAATTCTCATCCTGTCTGGAAAAATCTGGAGCATAGATTTCTACAGGACCTCTTCTACGCGTTCTGTAAGACGGTCCATCCGGATCCATAATTCCTTCATAGGTTTCTCCTCTGTCTGTTGAGCGGTAAGAGTTACCCATATTGGGTCCTTGGTACACAGTGTTAACGTCGCTAGGATGCCAATAAATATGGTAATTATTCCCTGAACCACCGGGGCCAAATTGTTGCCAATTTACCGTAGAGATGGACTCAATGCGTGTATGATCTAGCTTCGAGAAATCTACTGATTCTTGAGCAAAAAGTAGAGAAGCAACCAATAGTAATATATTGGAAAGTAATGTCTTTTTCATTTCAAAAAAATGCTTATAGTCTGTTGTTGTATCAATGATTATGTATCACCTAGTTTCAAGTCATTTGCATTGAAACGGTGCGAGTAGTCACAATTTTTTAATTAAAGTGATTCTTGGGAGTCTTTCCCTTCATTTGTTCTTCATAAGTACCTCTTAGGTAAGGCTGTTTATCTTCAAGTGAAGAATTTCTGTCGAATAGCACACCATATTTTTGATAATCATGATAAGGAACTGCGTTGTCTTTCAATTGCTTTACTTGAGCATCGTACAAAGTCCTCATCTTGTCTAATTGCTTTTTGTATTTTTTTTCAGAAATTACATTGGTCATTTCTAAGCGATCTTTTCCAATATAATATAGTTCTTCAGTAGGTTGCATTCTTTCGTCTTCATACTGCCAATAGATGTATTTCCAATCTTTTGTCACTACTGCCATTTCTTGAATTTCATCATTTCCAAAGAAGTTCATTAAAGGAATATGGTCTCTTTTAATTCCCTTTTTCTTTTGCATCAATGGAGTAAGGTTTTCTCCATCTATATGGTTGGGTACTGTTATTCCTGCCATAGTAAGGATAGTAGGGGCTATATCAATACTTGAGGTAATGGTCTCTCTTTTTCCACCTTTTGAAGTCATTCTCGGATCATAAATAAGCAATGGAGATTTTGAAGCTTCCTCATAAGGAAGTACTTTTCCTCCTAAGTTATGAGCACCACAGCTATATCCATTATCACCTGCATAGATGATGATGGTATTATCATCTACACCAAGTTCTTCTAAAGATTTACGGATCATACCAATTGCATAATCCACACCATGTATAAGTTGGTTATAACGTTTGATGGCCTCTTGGTAGTTTTCTTCAGTATCTCTCCAAAACTCATATTGTTTATATTGTCTCCCTGTTTTTGCCTGAGGAGCAATATGAGTGGCATTTTCAGCACCATAGTTAGCAGGTTTTTTATAGGTTTTACCTTCATATACTGCATCAAAATATACATCAGGTGTAAAAGGTAAATGTGGAGCTTTAAAGCTAATAGACATACAGAACGGTTTGCCTGAATCTTTTGCTTCAAGAATAAAATCATGTGCCCAAGCAGCGTAAGCCCTTGTACTGTGAGGATATTTATCCGCGTATTTTTTTAGGTATTTATTTCTTCCTGTTTGATATTTGGTTTGACCTAATCCACCTGCCCATACATCAAACTCGTCTACAGGAAGTACATCCCATGTTTTATCAGAAGGATCTGTTCCATCAGACACTGCGAAACCAAATTTTCCGGCAAAACCTGTAAAGTAACCGGCATCTTTTAGCAGCATTGGAAAAGATTGTTGGAAGGTAGCTTTTTTCATTGGTCCATGTTCAAAATTACAACCAGTTTTGTATTCAAACATGCCTGTCATATAAATGGCTCTACTTGCCATACAGATAGAAGTGGTGTTGTAGTGGTTCATAAACTGAACACCTGTTTCGGCCAACTTATCCATATTTGGTGTAACTACCTGATCATTTCCATAACAGCCTGTAGCGATACTAGTATGATCGTCAGATAGAAGAAAAATGATATTTGGACGTTGGTCTTCTTGAGCAGATAGTGTTCCTATCGTACCCAAAAAAATGACCCATTGAAGTATATTTTTTAGTTTCATTGCTTATTTCTCTTTTGATATGTAAACATAAAATGCAGAAATGTCTTTGTTGTCTTCATCGATAAATTTGCCTACCAATCTAGCTTTTCCTTCATTTAGGTACACTCGAAATGAAGTTCCTTTTGAAGACATATCGACATCCTGATACACTCTTAATGCATCAATTTCTAGCATCGCTTTTTTAAGTGGTATCACTCTTCCTTCTGGGCGAGCAATATACCAAGATTTTGTTATCCCTAATGCCTCTACTTTTGAATCAAACTGCAAACCAGCTTCTTTAGGCCAACGAGCTAAAGTGACTGTATAATATCCCTCTTGTTGTATATCGATTGTCCAAAAACCAACATCTGTTAAAGCTGGCTTTTTACCACTCAAAGGATCTCTAATTAAGTCTTGATTCCATGCTAGAGGTTCATCTGAATGGATATCATGTACTGTTAATGCGGTTTCATCGATGCCATCTACACCCACCTTATAATATTCAAATTTACTGAAGTCTTTGGAAACATGCTCCCACCATTTTTCATAAGCATTTCTCATTTCCTCTACTTTTTCTGGATGCGATGAAGCGATATCATTTTCTTGCCCTACGTCCTCTCTGATATTGTACAATTCCTTACCATTGATGAGTCGCCAATCATTATCCATGACTGCACTAAGTTTCCATTTAACGGGATGCTGTGTTTTATTCTTATCCAATACAGCATATCGCTTTGGCCAATTCTTTACTTCCCCAAAAATTAAAGGAGAGACTGTTTTTCCATCGTATTGAGTTTCTTTTGGCTGTTCTAAATCACAAAGGTCGATGAGTGTAGGAAGAACATCATAACTCATGACTAATTGATCAATGGATTTTCCTTTTTTCAAATTTCCATTTTTCCAATACATAAAAAATGGAACTCTGTGTCCTCCATCATATTGAGAGCTTTTCAATCCCCTCATATTGGCATTAAAACCGTATTCTTTTCCTTTGATATTTCTCCAACCATATTGGGATCCATTATCTGTAGTAAAGATCAGGATAGTATTATCCATAAGTTTTAATTCCTTGAGCTTCTTTTCTAATCTTGTAATATTATCGTCGATGTTAGTGATCATCCCATAATATGCCTTTTGAAAATCTAATAGCTCTTCCTCGTCTTTATATTGATTATAGTATTCTTCTGGTACATTTAGTGGGCCATGTGGAGCATTGGTGGAAAGATAAAGAAAGAAAGGTTGATCTTTTTTCTCTTCAATATATTTTATTGCTTCATCGAAGAACACATCAGTACAATATCCTTCAAATTGTTCTGGTTTTCCATTTCTTAAGTACACATCATCAAAGTAATCATTATCCCAGAAATCAGGAGTTTGTCCAATACCACCTGCACTATGATATAATGCTGTTTCAAAACCTCTATTTTCTGGTAAATAAGGGTAAGCATCTCCTAAATGCCATTTACCAAATAAGGCTGTAGCATATCCATTATCTTGGAACACTTGAGGCATAGCTGTAAACTTTTCTCTCAATAAGTTACAACCAGCAATCGTATGCCAAACACCTGCTCTGTGGCCTTCCATACCTGTCATTAATGCAGATCTTGATGGAGCACATGTAGAACCAGCATGAAAGTTATCGAAGGCAACACCTTGGTTTCTTAGCCTATCCATTGCTGGAGTTTTGATAATTTCATTTCCATGAGCGGCAATATCACCATACCCTTGATCGTCGGTAATAATTATAATAACATTTGGTTTGTTTGTTGGTTTTTTATCATCTGACTGAGCGTTTTGATGGAAAGCCATAAAAGCAATCAAGCCAAATAGAAGTTTATTCCATTTTTTCATTCAACATTTCATTTCAATGGTTCGAAGAATAATAATCTATGTTGGCAAGGTAGTGTGAGAATAACACCTTAAACCTATTCACTAATGCAAGAAATAACCGATTAATTTTATTACCTCCTAATTTTTAGTTTTTACACCCTTTTTTAGTTCGAAAAACCATCCTAAGCATAGCTATTTATATGATTTTTTACTTCTTATCGCTTCTTTTGTAATCTTAATACCATCTTTTTGATATCTTCCATTTAAGAAAATGAAACCAAAATATATTATTAGTTCTTGTTTAGTTGGGGTGAAATGTAGATACAATGCTACTTGTTCTAACACAGTGAATTTAGAGGATATGATCGATTCTGGTGAGGCAATCCCCGTTTGCCCGGAGGTGATTGCAGGTTTACCTACACCAAGAGAGCCAGTGGAAATACAACAAACAGAAGACGGTTTGAAGGTGACGAGTAAAGAAGGAAACGATTACACTCAACAGTTTCTCTATTCAGCAGAGGAGGTATTAAAAATCTGTAAGGAGAATAACATAACAAAAGCAATATTACAGTCTAGAAGTCCTTCGTGTGGGTTTGGGAGAATCTATGATGGTACCTTTTCTGGTAATCTGATTGAAGGAAATGGAGTAGTAGCAGATAAGCTATTTAAAAATGGTATTCAAGTGGTGACAGATGAGGAGTTTAAAAATGAGTCTGACTTCAAGACCAACCCATGAATTAATTTATGGGTTGGTGATATGGATTTTTATATCGCAAGTGTTAAGCCGATAGACGACACTTGGAACATGGTTCATTTTTTTGAGGAGGGAAACTAAGCATATTTTACAATTCTTCTTCTTTAAAAGTCACATACCAACCACTACCGTAAGTGGAAACATAAAACTTATCAGGAGTGTAATTGTCAATAGCAATATCATTAATACGGTCTGATTGACCATTACCTTTATTGATCTTTACCCATGTTCTTCCTGCATCTTTAGAAAGGTAAGTACCCGGATTTTTTCTCTTATTGCTGACATTTGGTAGGGTAGAAATAAGAATAACGTTATGGTCATAAAGTGCTGTTTCTACTCTTACGGTCCAAGGATAATCAAAGATTTTCTCCCATGTTTTCATACCATCAGTGCTTCTCCATAAACCTCCATCATTAATACCACTTTTTTTGCATCCAGCGGTAATATAAGCATTTCCTTTCTTATCAAAATGTATATCGTTGATACCGAAGGTACCAGATATTTCTTTTGTTGAACCTACCTTTTGCCAAGTATCACCTCCATCTTTCGATTTAAATAGACCTCCATTTTTATTTTGAACAGCCGCAAATAGAACAGTTGCTTTTTTAGGGTGCGTAGCAATAGCAGATAGATCTGGATCAAGTGGAAGGCCGTTATTGATACTTTCCCAAGTTTTGCCTCCGTCTGTCGAACAGTGTACTCCAAATCCTGTTTGTGAGTCACCGACATACTCTAAGGCTCTCGCATTTTTAGGAACGTGGAAATACATAATATCAGGGTTTTCAATGTTGAAAGTGATATTCAATTGATGAACAGATTGATCTCCGCTATGTGCTTTGACATTCCATTTCGGAATAGCTTCCCCATGTGATTGCCAAGTTTTACCTGCATCAATAGTTCTGAATAATTCACCTCTGTTATGCTGTCTAAAGAAAAGTGCATATCTGATATTAGTATCTGTTGGATGAATGGCGAAAGTGCTTAAAGATTGTTCATGTTCATTAAACTTATGTACTGATGCTGATTGTGCACCTTTTCGGACTTCTTTCCCTAAGTCATTCGTGATCCATAGGCTATTTTCTCCTGCAGCACAAAACACCTGATGTGGTAAGTCTGGATGTTGGTAGAAACCGTGTCCTGGAAGGTTCGAATTCCCTCCTCCAACATAATTTCCTTTACCGATTTCTATATCATCGATATCAATCCAAGTATCTCCTTTGTCATAGGAGAACAATGAAATTTTAGCCATCTGAGTGTGTAGAATACTTCCATCACAATTGAATCGAACAAAGTTACATCCTTTACGGTCGTAGGGGTCTCTTGCCATCCATCTCTTCAGGTATTTCAATTGGATATTATTACCTATCGGATTATTTCTTTTTGTCCAGTAGTCAGCATCATTGGATTTAGCTTCCCAGTTTTGTCCATTTCTAAATGTCACAAACCAATGTTTACCTCCATCTTTTGTTCTCCAAAGTTGTCCCGGCATAAAATTATTTCTTGAGGCATTCGAATATTCATTATTAACATAAATATTATTGATATCATTGGGATCCACTTCTATGGTATTGAAACGTTGTGTAATGGAAGAAGGTAGTTCTGGAAATGCCATTTTAGCTTCTTTGTCCTTCATGCCGAAGTAATAGGCAATGGCATGATAGTAACTTTTCATGATGGATGGAATTGATTGAAATTGTCGCATATCAATAGCAATATCTCCACTGATATTTACCCAACTTTCCCCTTCATCATCACTTCTAAAAATTCCTCCTTTATCGTCTATTATAGTTTGCCCCTCTTTCTTCCAAGTCACGTTATTAATAACAAATAAGGTGAGTTTTTTCGTATTGGTATCATAGTGATGTGTAAAGCTTCTCATTATTTCATGTCCAAAACCTTTTGTCTTTTGCTTCCAAGTTTTACCTCCATTGGTTGACTTGTAAAACCCTCTATTGGTACTTGCATATACTGTTTTTGAAGAGTTTGGGTCTACCAAAATAGATTCTACTTCTGTTTTTGGATGGATACCATTGACGATCAACTTCCAAGTTTTTCCACCGTTTGTAGTTTTGTAAATCTGACCTTGACTCTTGGGGTGAATATTAGCTCCATGAGGTTTTGATTGAGGAAATAATGCTCTACCCAGTTCTCTCATTTTTCCTCCCCCAACATACCAAACTTGATCGTCTTTTGGATCTACGGTGATACAGGCCATAAATTTATTATCAAACTGAGGTTCGAGTATGTTTTGCCAAGTTGCTCCTTTGTTATGCGTCACATAAATACCATTGTTGTTTCTATCTGTACAAAAACCAAAATCAGGATTTTGCCTTGAAAAATCAACACTTCTAAATTCTCTGGGTCCTCTCAAACCTTCGTTCAGGCCGGGACCGTCAGGGTCTAATACACTTTCGTAAGTAAAGCCACCATCTGTAGATCGATAAGAGTTCCCCATGTTGGGGCCAATAAAGAGGACTTTAGGATCTGTTGGGTGCCAAAAAGCCGATTTATTATTGCCACTCATACCTGGACCAAATTGATACCATTGATAGGAGGGGTCGGAGGCGACATCCTTTTCTTTTAAAGAATGGAAAAAGTGTTCCCCACCTTGCGCAAAGCAAGATAGAGAACACATCATCCATAAGATTGGATAGAGTATTTTTCTCATTTTTATTCTTTTAAGAACTTAAATTGATAAATCTTAGAAGCGGTTTCGACATTCAAAATATACATACCTTTAGCTAATGATGTCGAATTGATCACTAACTTATTGTTATTGACAAATTGAGGTACTGATTGTATTTGTCCAGATAAATTATAAATCGTAGCTTTTTCTAAGTATTCGATCGAACTATTTCCTTTGATATATATTTTCCCTGTTGTTGGATTAGGGTATACCACCCAATTGATGCCTTCATCTGGAGGAAGGTTAACAGGTTCTTCTACGACATTGATTTCTGTTACGGCCTCAAGTGAAGTACCGATGATACGAGCATATATCTTAGTATTGCCTTCTGCTTTTCCCTTTACTTTTCCAGTCGATGTAATCGATGCAATAGTTTCATCTTCACTAACTAATTCAACCCCTTGGTAGTATGCATTTTCAGGGTAGACCACAACTTTTAGTTGTTTTGTTGCTCCAGGTCTGAGCTCAATATTTTCTTCTTCAAAGTAGATCAATTCAGGCTGGATCACCTCGTCTTGGTTTAAGGCCATGTACCAACCACTACCATATGTTGAAGCGTAATATTTTCCTGGAACAAATTGATCAATAGCAATATCATTCACCCTGTCTGATTGACCATTTCCGGTATTGATTTTTTCCCAAGTATCACCTGCATCTTTTGATAAATACAGACCAGCGTTTAATCTGTCGATAGTTGTATTGGCTAGGGTCGAAACTAATATCACATTTGGATCATATTTGGCAATTTCAACTCTATTTGTCCAAGGATAGTCGAAAATTCTACTCCAAGATTCCATATTGTCTTCACTTACCCAAAGTCCTCCATCGTCGGCATCTCCATTTTTAGATCCAGAAGTAATATATACTTTTCCATTGTCACTGAAATGTATATCATTAATACCAAAAGATTTGGAAATAGCAGATGTAGAAGCAACTTCTGTCCATGTTGTACCTTGGTTTTCTGATTTGAATAGACCTCCATTTGAATGTTGAACGCAGGCAAAAATTGTAGAAGTATTCTCAGGATGTAATGCTATTCTAGTAACATCAGGTTCATTGGGTAAACCACTGTTTACTTCTTCCCAAGTAACACCACCATCGGTAGATCTATGGACACCAAAACCTGTAACTGAATTTCCAACAAACTCTATGTTATTGGCTCTCTTAGGTACACAGAAATAGAGGTTTTCAGTATCGTTAGGATCGATGGTTAATTGCATTTGATGAACGGATTGATCTCCACCTCCGTCAACCATATCCCATTCTGGAATGGCAGTACCTATTGCTTCCCATGTATCACCTCCATCCAAAGAACGAAGGCATTCACCTCGATGATGCTGTCTGAAGAATAAAGCATAATGTTTATCCGTATCATGAGGATCTATTGCATAAGAACTAATTGATTGTTCTGCATCTGTCAATGATTTGTATTGTACAGCCTGTGCACCTTCTCTAATATGGTTTCCTTCGTCATTAGTAATCCATAATGAGTTTTCTCCAGCAAGACAATAGACTTGACTTAAATCTGGATGTTGGAAAAATCCATGTCCAGGTAAATTACTATTTCCTGCACCAACAAAATTATCTGAACCAGGTGTTACTTCGATGTCATCAATATCTACCCATGTATCGCCTTTATCATAAGACATCAGTGATACCTTTGCCATATTTGCATGAAGTACTTTTCCATCAGCACTAAAGCGGGCAAAGTTGGTCCCTTTTCTTTCATAGTCATCTCTTACCATCCAATGTTTTAGATAGTTGAGTGTGATGTTACTGCCCATTGGGTTTCCTCTATTTTCCCAATAGCTTTTATCTGGAGAATTGCTTTCCCAGTTTTTACCATTCCTAAGGGTAATATACCAATGTTCACCACCATCTTTTGATCTCCACAATTGACCGGGTTTGAAATTGTTTTTAGATGCATTTGAGTATTCATTATTAAGGTAAATATTGTCTACATCATTAGGGTCAACTTCAATAGTATTAAAACGTTGAGTGATCTTGGTGGGCAATTCGGGGTATTGTTCAACGGCCTCATTGTATGATATTCCAAAGAAATGAGCTACAGTAGTGTAATAACTCTTTTTAATGCCTGAATTATCTTCAAACTGAGTAAGATCTAAAGCTAGATCACCATTAATTTTTGTCCAAGATTCACCATGATCAGTACTTTTAAAAATACCACCACCACCATCAGTTACCGTCTTCCCATCTGCTTTCCAAGTAATATCATTAATGACAAAAAGAATCACTTTGTTGGTATTGGTATTATGGAAGTAGGCCATTGCTCGCATGACATCA
This sequence comes from Flammeovirga sp. SubArs3, assembly GCF_947387565.1. Classification (NCBI taxonomy): domain Bacteria; kingdom Pseudomonadati; phylum Bacteroidota; class Cytophagia; order Cytophagales; family Flammeovirgaceae; genus Flammeovirga; species Flammeovirga sp. SubArs3. The sequence goes on from NZ_CANDOA010000001.1 coordinate 856,365, forward strand.
TGATCAAATCCGTTGGTTTTCTTTACCCAATTTTTACCTCCGTCAGTACTTTTGTAAAACCCTCTGTTTGTACTCGCAAATACGATCAATGAGTTTTTTGGGTTAACCAATATAGTTTCCACTTCTGTCTTTTCATGAAGACCTTGGTTCATTAAAGTCCAAGTCTGCCCTTTGTCTGTACTCTTCCAAATTTTTCCTTGGCTGTTAGGGTCAATGTAAGTTCCATGAGGGTCGCTTTTTGGAAATAAAACTCTACCAAAATCTCTCATTTTTCCACCACCGGCATACCAAGTATCTTCGTCATTAGGATCAACAGAAACACAAGAGATATAAAGTCCTTCAAATGGTTCACCATTGATCAGCTCCCATGACTTGCCTTTGTTGATGGTCTTATAAATACCTAGGTTTCGTCTGTCCGTAGCAAAACCAAAGTCAGGGTTTTGTCTGGAAAAATCTATACTATATAACTCTCGGGGACCTCTTTCTCCTGTATCCATGCCTTTAGCGTCTGCATTTAACATGGACTCATAAGTTTCTCCTTGGTCTGTTGTTCTGTATACATTGCCCATATTCGGGCCGATAAATAAAGTATTTTCGTCAGTAGAGTGCCAAAATGCTACTTTGTTATTTCCACTCATTCCTGGTCCAAACTGAGACCATTTGACATTTGGATTTGACGTGACATTTGTAGTTTTTAATTCTTGGAAAAAATCATCACCGAGCTTCTTTATCAAGAAGTTGTCAAATAATAGCTCTCCTTTTCCTTCTGAATGTGGTTGAAAAGAGAAAAGTACATAACCATTTTCATCTGTAACAGAAGGAGTAAAACTAAACTTCACTTGTACCCATTCTGAACTTTCTAATGGTGAAAGATTCACTTGACCAATTTTAGTATCGTCAGATGAAAAGAATTTAATATTAGAATTCTGATTGTCTGTTTTGGTTAATGCTTTATAGTAGAAAGAGATTTTATAGACTTTACCTTCTTCCCATTTGATATTTTTGAACGAGGTAAAGTTACATTTTTGATTTGTAGCATTGAATTGAATTCGACAGCTACTATTACCTTCAAATTGGTCTGAATTATATTTTTCAAATATAGTTAAACCATTATATGTATTCGACTCCCATTCGGAAGAAATTTCCCCTTCAAAACCTGAAAAGAATAGAGTTTCAGCTTCTGAAGAAATTTTCAATGTTGACTGTTTATCCTCTTCACCCCATGTTCTAAAAAGTGTAGCAAAGGATAGTACAATAAGTAATAAGTAATTCTTTTTCATTTCGTTGTATTTAGGAAGTTGAGTGAAGTGAAATAGGGGCACACAGAAAAGAGGTAACAAGAAGGAATCGAAATTCTGAAGATCAAAATTCCTCCTTGTTCCTAGTTAATTCTTTTGCCTTAATTTAGTGTTGTGAAAAGACTAAATGATCTACTAATAATTGAGCAGTTTCATTTGGTTCTGCAATAAAATCGAATTGAACATTTGTATTGATAAACTCTTTCGTAATCGGTTCATTCGAGAAGTAAGTGATTTTTACCCATTCGCCATCTACCAATTGATCTTGGAAAGTTTTATTCATAGAATCTCCAGTATCTGCATCTTTTAGCGTTACTTTTAATACTCTGATGTTTCCAACAGCTTTTGCATAGAATTCAAAAGTGTAGTTATATTCAGCTGAAACAGGGAAATAACCTTCTGTCATTTCTATGGTTAGTTTCGAGCCATTTCCATTTTTATGTTCGTAGGGTTCAAAATCTACTTGTAAATAATAATCTCCATCAACTGCAGAAGTTGCATCTTTGATTACATTCATTGCACCAGATCCTACCCATTTCCCATCATTGAAAGGAGCATAAGTACCATTTTCAAAACTGCCATTTGTAAAGAAGTTATGTTGATACCCTTCGACTTCCATATCAGTAAACTCTTCTAGTTTTACACCATCAATAGATTGAAGATCACCAGCTTCACCTGAATGATTGTAAGTAACATACAATTGAGAGAAAGTAGGATCAACAAATAGAATAATCGTATTATTTACTTCCCCTGATGCAGCAAGGTGATTAATTGTAAGAACATTATTATCAGCATCTCTAATTGTAAAGTTGTTGATTGTACTGTCTGTGATTGTTTCTAAATCGAGGTCTCTGTTAAACTTCACAAAGATATTACCTTCTTCATCCTGTGTCATTTGATCCACTCTGAAAGGAACAGTTGATGGAACCACTTCGATTAGACCATTTTTGTAAATAGTATTTCCTGTGCCTTTTACAGGTTCTTTTCGAGAAGCAAAAAGGCCGATATCATAAACACCTGGTTTTACAAATTCAATTCTGGCTACAGAATCTTTTACGGTTTGATCTAATGTCGTTAACCATTCGAAAGTATCAGGTTGTCCTTTACTAGTACTCTTAAATGTAACAAAAGCACCAGATTCCATAATGTATTTTCCATTAGATTCTACATAATCACCTTCGATTTCAACCACTTCAAAGTCAGGGGTTACTGCTGAGTCGTAGACTGTAATATAGAATGTTGAATCATAATTTAATTCTTCATCTCCGAAATCCAACTGGATTTTAACGGGAACTACACCGGTATTTTCAAATTGAACATGAGCAATATGTTCTGTTAATACAGTGTCTTCATTATTGGTGAAATAAGAAGGTCCGTCTATAGTCCATTCTCTTACATATTCACCTCTTGATGCATCAGTAAATGAAAAGGTCCCACCAAGTGTAGTCACTAAATCTTTAGTATTCGATTCAGTACTAAAAACATATATATCTGTAATCTTATCGTACTCAAATTCCTCCTTACAAGAGAAGAAAGTCATTAAGCAGAAAAGAACCATAAAAAAGTTTGTTCCTTTTAATTTCATTTTACTTCAATTTATAGGTTAGGATTAGATAGTAATTCATCAATTGGAATAGGGAAGTAGTTATGATAATCAGGTGTATAACTTGCTGATGCATCTTGGAATTCTTGTAAAACTTCTTCTCCTTTTGGACCTTCCGTTGCATCTTCCGGTAGTTCGAAAAGAATCTTCTTACTCATGTAATACTTCTTCTTTGCAAGGCGGTCATATTGTTCTTTTATCACTCCCCATCTTCTCATGTCTACCCAACGCGTATCATGACCTTCGAACATTAACTCCAACGGACGTTCAACATACATAATATGTTCCATTAGCTTTTCTGCAGTATTGTATTCGTTATGATCCAATGGCATTACTGCCGAACGAGTTCTAATTCTATTGATATAGTGTACTGCTTCAAAAGTACCACCATCACCGTTATTTTGAATTAAACATTCTGCATAAAGAAGGTAAACATCTGCCAAACGAATCACTCTTTCGTTTATACCTGAGATCGTTTTTGTTCCAATAGCTTCATACTCATCCCACCAATTCTGGAATTTTCTTAAATAAGAGGATTCTTTATTTTTGAAAGTACCATGAACATCTGTTGGGTGCTTTTGATAGTATTCATAATCATCATCAGCCATAACAATAGAATATTGAGAACGGATGGAGTGTGTTAAACCATCATTTCTAGGATCTGTAGGATCCATTTCGTCGTTTTGGAAAAGCATTGTGATCCAATAAGAAGGCATTGATAATCTACTACCATTGGCGCCACTTGGAGCCAAATAAACACCTCTTCTTGTACCTTCTGTACCCGATGGGCCATCTACAATTACACCACCACCATTAGGTTTCTGAGTATCTGAGAATGAAACTTCAAATATTGATTCAGAATTAAATTCATGGTCTTTATCAAAGTTCCAACCAATTTCTGGAGTCAATTGATATAAATCGTCTCTTTCAATAATTTTAGCAAACTCATCTTGTGCTTTCACATATTCATGCTCATTGATATATACCTGACCCAAGAAAGCCGTAGCAGCTCCCCATGTTGCTCTACCTTTGTAGATATCATCCCATGTTTCAGGAAGTCTTTCTTGTGCATAAGTCAAGTCGCTAATAATCAGAGCTAGTACATCTTCTTTTGCACTTAAAGGTTGAGCAATTTCATCTTTCCCTTTCGCAACAGTGGTGTGTAGAATGATAGAACCATGGTTGTAAGTACTATACAACCAATAGTAGCAAATACCTCTGATGAAGTGAGCTTCTGCTAAACATAATTCTTTAGCATCCTCCTCCATATCAATAATATCTGGTACTTGATCTAAAATCTGGTTTGTTCTAAAAACTGTTGTATACAGATCAGCCCATTTCAATTTGACAATACTCGTGTTATCATTAAACAATAGTTTTGATAACTCGACATACTGATCATTCCAAATACTTGGTCGGCCAATATCAGATCTAGTGGGCATTTGAGCGGCAGAATTACCACCCATTGATCCATGGTTTTGAAGACCGCTATAAGCTGCCATTAATCCCATAAATGCTTCTTCTTCATTTTGCCAGAACTCTCGTTCTTCGATCGTATTTTTATTTTCTATATCAAACCAATCCTGACACCCAAAGAGGGTGAAAGCAATTAGTAAGCTTATGTTTATTTTTAATAGATTTTTCATCATGAGTAGTTTTTAGAATTGTAATGAAAGACCTGCTCTGTACGTTGCTGCCACTGGATATTTACCAGTATCTACACCACGATAGAATACATTTTTAGAACCAATTTCTGGATCGTATCCTGAGTAATTTGTAAATACAAATGGATTTTGTGCACTTACATAGACTCTGAAGTTGTTCATTTTTAACTTTCTAATAGTCTTGTCAGGAAGTGTGTATCCGAATGTGATATTTTGAATTTTTAAGTAAGAACCATCTTCCAAGAAATAATCAGAGTAGGTTCTCACGTTCATATGCGATGAACTTCTTCTTGGTGTAGGTACGTCTGATGTAGGATTTTCTGGAGACCAAGCATTCACTAATTCTTTGCTTGTCTTTTGCTGATAAGCATAAGCTTTTGTTCCGTTATAGATCTTTGCCCCATACGAACCAAATAACATTACACTTAGATCAAATCCTTTGTAGGCGAGGTTGACAGACAAGCCAGCTTCCCAAAGTGGTGTACCACTTCCTTGATATACTCTGTCGTTTTGATCAATCTCCCCATCTCCATTTACATCTACATATTTTAGATCACCAAGTTTAGCGGTTGGTATCATCTTTTGGTATTCCTCTAATTCTTCGTTGGTTTTGATAGTACCCTCTGTTGGAATTAAGAAAAACGCACCGGCTTCATAACCAGGAATCAAGAAAGTAGTAGGTTCCGAAGAATTACCTAATGGACGTCCACCAGGTACTGATTCCATTGTTGGAGCCAATTCTGTTACCTTGTTGAAATTTCTTGTAAATGTACCGTTTACTGTAAGCTTAAGCTTCTTGATATCAGTATTATATCCCAAGCCTAATTCGATTCCCTCATTTGTAAGGTTACCTACATTTTGCCACATTTTATTATAATTCCCTGTAACCGTACCACCTGCTGATGGAGGTAACTCTACAGGCAATAACATGTCTTTCTTTTCAGAACGATAAAGGTCAAAGTTGAAGAATAAACGACCAGCAAATAGCTCTCCATCTAAACCAATATTTTGAGAGATATTAGTTTCCCATGTGATGTCTTCATCAACATAAGTTGGATTACTTGTACCAGGGTATAAGATGTCATCTTCACCGATACCTAATACATAGTCGATCTGAGGAGTAACGATAGCAACATAGGGCAAATCTGCAATTAAGTTACCTAGGCCTTGCCCGGCCTTATCACTACCAGTTTCACCATAACCACCTCTAATTTTTAAACTACTGATGGTAGGTTTTAAGGCTTCAAAAAACTTTTCTTCACTTATATTCCAACCTGCTGAGAACGATTTGAAAGTACCCCAGTTATTGCTTGGATGGAATCTTGAAGACCCATCACTACGAATACTCGCACTTACCATATACTTTCCGTCGTAGCTATACTGTACACGGCCTAAGACACCGATGTTACTGCTTGCTGTATATCTTTGGTCAATACCTCTAACATCTTGAGCTACACCAAGGTTAGGAATATTGTTCGGCATATTAATAGCATGAACAGTTCTTCTATTTGCTTCTGCTGTCTCCCAAGTATTACCGGCCAATAAACTCACATGATGTTTTCCCCATTTCTTACTATAAGTAGCAGTATATTCTTGAATGGTTCTTAAGCTATACGTATCGATATATCTTAATTCATTAAGAGGTTTAGATGCTCTTGTGATGTATTCACCATTGTTGTTATACACATCGAAAGTTGGGCTAAACCAAACATCGTTGTTGATACCATAAGATCCACCGATATTGGCATTTAGTTTTAACCCTTTTGCCAATTCATAAGTGATTTTTGCATTACCATTATAGTTGTTTCCCCTAGTTTCATTCGTCTCGTTGATACGCGCTAAAAGGTTTGTCATTCTTTCAGGGTTTGAACCTTCGATTACGTATTCATCACTTTGTTGAATACCTGGTCTAAACGGATCTTGACGAAGGGCTTGGTACTGTATATTATTTGGAGGGTTGTCCTTATAACTATTCTGATAGCCCATATTGATTTGTACTTTCAACTTATTTTTTTCAAAAGTTGTATTCGCTCTCAATGTCTTTCTTTGGTAGGCAGATGAGATCTGAATACCCTGCTGGTCAAATAAAGTACCTACAATAGAATACGTTAAGTTCTTAGAACCGCCTGATAAACGTAAAGCATGGTTTTGAATGGGAGCCATGTCCACCTGTAATTCTTTTAGCCAATCCGTATTGTAATGCATAGCATTAGGATTGTTTTCTAAAGGATTTGGAGTACTTGGATCTCCTTTCCACATTAAGTGGTTGATGTACATCGCATCTGTAGTATTGGCTAAGTGAACATCAGAAGTGATTTTCTGAACACCATAATAAGAGTCCAGCGTCACTAACATTTTCCCTTTTTCACCTCTTTTTGTGGTGATTAAGATAACACCAGCCGAAGCTCTAGAACCGTAAATTGCAGCCGATGCACCATCTTTTAGTACCTCAACAGATTCGATCTCTTGAGGAGAAAGGTTAGGGTTTGAAGTATAGGTGACTCCATCTACCACATAAAGAGGTTCCGATCCACCTTCTTGGAAAGAAGAAACACCCCTAACGGTAATGGTAGCGTTTTCACCGGGAGCTCCTGATGCAGAACTCACACTAACACCTGCCATTTGTCCTTGAATAGCTGTTCCTAAATCTGATGTGGCCAAAGTATTGATCTGATCCGACTTAACTTGAGCAACAGAACCTGTTACTTCTCGTTTCTCTTGTTGACCATAACCAATCACGACAACTTCTTCTAGCGTTTCAGTATCCACCTCCATTTGGAGATTGATCTCTGACTTTTTACTTACCTCTACTTCTACAGGCTTGTATCCGATATATGAAAAGACAAGAATACTGTTCTTATCATATACCATGATGTTGTAGTTTCCATCAAAATCGGTTACCGTACCTATTGTCGATCCTTTGATAAGAACATTCACTCCAGGAATTGGAGCTTGTTCTTCATCGACAATTGTACCACTTACTTTAAAGGTCTTTTGAGCATAGAGTTTTGAGGTCATTCCTACTGTAAAAAGAATACTTAGAAAAAATATTCTCCGAAATAGAAGCTGATAAATTACTGATAATTTTCTTTTCATTTCATAAAAGATTAGTTCTTAATAATGACTCCAAAGCTAAGCGTACATATGACACCTATTGCGTACGAATACCTATAAAAAATGGGGGTGGTAAATATCTGATTAGCGAAAAAAAAAATCCCTTGATGATTGGTGTAAAAATTATTTCCCCCTTCTTTTATAGTGTCTCTATTATTTATCTTTTAATTTGATGGTAATCATGGTGTTATATCCTTTGTTTTTAGTATCTGTTTAAATTTTATCGGTGGTAAATGCATATGTTTATTGCATTTCTGCATCCTCAATTTCTTCTTCTTTTTTCTTTTTATTTCTCAAGAAGTGAGAAGGAGGGACACCAAATTCTTTCTTGAAACAGTTTCTAAAATATTTTAAATCACTGAATCCTACTTCGTAAGTGACATCACTTACACAGTATCTACCCATCTTTAATAATTGAGCAGCTCTTTTTAATCTAATGTTTCTAATAAAGATTTTTGCCGTTTGCTCAGTCAATGCTTTCAACTTCTGATTAAGACGTAGTGGATTCGTACCGTATTCATGAGCAAGCTTTTCAACGGTAAACTTCGGATCTGAAATATTTTCCTCTACGATAACTATCAGACGGTTTAAGAAACGTTCATCGATAGAAGTAAATGTAACTTCACTCGGTTGGGTATCAATATTCGTTCTGAAGTTCTTTTGTAGACGTTTTCTATTCTCAACAAGCGTATTTATTCTTGCCATCAATACTTCAGTATTAAAAGGTTTTGTAACATAGGCATCGACACCATATTCATACCCTTTTAATTTACTGTCATTAGAGTTTTTGGCAGTTAGAAGTATGATCGGTAAATGACAAACCTGAACATCTTCTCTAATTTTTCTCGTTAATTCATACCCATCCATAATCGGCATCATAATATCCGAGAGAATTAAGTTAGGCATTACCTCTTTTGCTAATTGAAAAGCCTTTTCGCCATCTTCTGCTTTGTACACCTTGAAAGTATCTTTCAAAAGATCATAAAGAAGATCAAGTATTGCAGGGTTATCGTCTGCAATAACAATTTTCGGTTTCGTTGTTAGGCTTAGTTCTTCTTCTTGAGCTGTTAATTCCTCTTCTTCCTCATTTTCAATCACTACAGCTTCTTCTGAGATACTTTCAATTTTTACATCATCTTGATAAGCAACTTCATCAAGAGGGAATTGAATTTTGAAAGTGGAACCAGCATTTTGTTTACTTTCTACCTCAATAGTACCATGGTGTAACTCCACTAAACTCTTTGTAAATGATAGGCCAATTCCTGTTCCTTCACTTTTTGATTTTGTCTGATTATCTACTTGATAGAATGGTTCGAACAAATACTTTAGATGCTCTTCAGAGATACCAAAACCTGTATCTTTTACTTCGATAACGACATGGTTATTTTCTTGCTGAATAGTCATCTTTACCTGACCTGCATAGGTAAACTTAAAGGCATTGGAAAGTAGGTTGTTCAGGATTTTCTTGAGTTTATCCTGATCAAATAACCCCTTAATAGAGTGCGTTTTGATATCCAAAGAAAAGTCTACTCTTTCATGATTGGCAAACTCTTTAAACGAATGGTAAATCTGTTCCGTAAACAATACCCAATCTCCTTGTTTTACTTGAAGTGCGGTATGCCCTTGTTCCATTTTTCGGAAGTCTAGCAGCTGATTAACCAGATTCATTAAATGGTTCACATTTTTATGAATCAGCTTGTAATACTTTTCTTTTTCTAATGAAGAATAAGCATTCCCTTTACTCATTAATTGTTCAATTGGTGTATGAATGAGCGTTAAAGGAGTTCTTAATTCATGAGAGATATTCGTAAAGAATTGCAACTTCATTTGACTTAGGTGCTCCAGTTTTTCTCTTTCAAACTGCTCCAACTCTAATTGATGTCTCTTTTTTACAGTAATTAGAGAGAATCTAGAGAAGAGGTAAATGAAACCAACGATGGCAATCACATATAGTATCTTTGCCCATAAAGTAGCCCACCAAGGAGCTGCTATTTCAATATCAAGATATAATGATTTAGGGTTCCAGATATTATCTCCATTAGATGCTTTTACTTCTAAAGTGTAGCTGCCTGGAGATAAGTTGGTATACTTTGCTATTCTGAAATCAGCGTTGGTTGTAATCCAGTTCTCATCAAATCCATTAAGCTTATACTTGTATTTGTTCTTGAATGGAGATCCATAATGTAAGCCTGCAAATTGTACTGCAAAGCTATTTTGATCATGGTTAAGCTGTATTTTTTGTGTGTATTGAATATTCTTTTTTAGAATAACATTTCCATCTAAAGTATCATTGACATGGATATTTTTATTCAGAACACTTAGTTCAGTAAATACTAAATCTCCAACTAGATAATCATCGACAATTTCATGAGGAGTGAAATAATTGATGCCATTGACGCCTCCAAACATCAGGTCGCCATTTTTTAGTTTGCAAGCAGCCAGATCACTGAATTCATTATCTTGAAGGCCATCACTAATGTTGTAATTTTTTATTTCTCTGGAATCCAGATTTATTCTTGTGATGCCATTGTTACTTGCAATCCATAGGTTTTGGTAGTCATCTTCCAATATAGATTTGATGATATTACTAGGTAGTCCATCATCAATTTTAATATGTTCGAAAGAAATACCATCTCCATTAACTTTTTCTGGGTTGACGATATTTAGTCCTCCGCCCATTGTTCCTATCCAGATCTCACCGTTTGATGCTTCAAAAACGGGTAGTAAATAGTTGTAGGAAAGGCTGTTTTTTTGATCTTCATGATGTTGATAGATCTCAAATGCAGGTCTGTCTTTTAATTTCTCTTCTTTTGAAATAAATACTAAACCATCTGACGATCCCACCCATAGGTTGCCATAACTGTCGATAAGAATATTGCGGATAAGTTTAACTTTTCCCTGTTGAAGATCTTTTTGATTGGAAATATTGGTCCATTCAATTTTACCATTTTTCTTTATGCCTCTGATCAGTCCTTTACCATAAGTACCTAACCAAATCACATCATCTCCATCACTTTGAATCGTAAAAGACGGGGCATCCTCATTTTCAGTTAGAAGAAATTCAGCATCTATATCAGTTAGTGTTTCCAGGTTCGTATCAATATCCATTTGATAAACCTTTCCTTTTTTTCTGATCCCAAACATAAGTTGATCTCCCCATTCGGTAATATCAAAAGTGGTGTTTGGTTTAAGGTTTTCGATAGTGAATGATTTGTACCCTACATTCATACCTTTACTACTATTCTCTAAGACATTTAAGGCTCCCCCTTGAGTGCCCACCCAAATTCGACCTTTACTGTCTTCGTAAATTGATCTTATTTTATTGTAGGAAATACTACTTGGATCATTGGTTTTATAGATATCCTTAAAGCGTTTACCGTTTGGATTGTATTTGATAACACCCCCACCTTTAGTACCTATCCAAATTACACCTAATTTATCTTTGTATACTTCAGTAATGATATTAATTTTTAAGGCATCAAAGTTTTCACTATGAATATGTTTCTTTTGAATATAGGTCCCTGAAACTTCATCGTATTCCATAAAAAGTAACCCTTTTCTAGTACCACCAATCATATACTTATTAGGATCAATACATAAAGTGTTGAACCTTGCGGTAGATACTTTTCTTAAAGATGATTTCTCTTCATTAAATAGCTGTATGCCATGTGGTCCTGAAAAGAATACTCCATCTTCCGATTCTGTAATATCCTTTACAGGAGGGATCTTCGTATTTGATATTTCTTTAAATGTATAAGACGGTTGATTATTGGAAGGCTTAATGGCGATTTGTAACCCTTTTTTTGTTCCTACCCATAGATTTCCATTTCTGTCATTAAATAATTTAACGACACCATTGGATAAAATGCTTTTAGAATTATGGTGGTTAGCGTAATATTTTTGAACCTTCAATTGGTCTTTTGTTAACTCATTAGCAGGTATACGGTTCAACCCCTTTGTGGTGCCCACCCATAGGTTGCCCTCATCATCGAGAGCTAAGGAATGCACATTGTTAGAGCTAAGTATTTTTGAGTCTTGAACGTTACGAAAGGAGGTCATTTCACCCGTCTCCAAGTTTAATCTACAGATACCAGAATTTAATAATCCTATCCAAAGGTTATTGAATTGATCTTCTTGAAAACAACTAATGATATTAGAAGTAAGCTGATGGGTATCCATGCTATAGTTGGTAAAACTATACCCATCGAATCTACTGATTCCTGCGTTGGTACCGAACCACATGAGCCCCTTACTATCTTGATAGATGCTAGTGATATCATTTTGTACTAGTCCATTTTTAGTAGAGTACAATTGTATATCAAAAACAATTTCATTCTCTTGTGCATACAACTGATGCGAAAATAAAGAGAAAAGTAATAGGGTAATTTTAGCAATTATAGTACTGTTGGTTGTGAAGTAGTAATTTTTCATAAGTTCATTTCATTGTGGTGGATATAGTATCAAAAAAATCCTCTCCAGAGTACCTTTATAGTCCCTTTTGAAGTGCTAGTGATTTAAATGAAAATCAAATAGAGTAATTATTTACTAGGGTGAAATTAGTATTATTTATCCCCATTTTTTGCCCAATAGGGTAGTTTTTCAAAAAATCACCCGCTAATAAGGACTAAAATCAAGTGGTTGTTTTTTCAAGGGTAGTAAGTGATAAGTTTAAAAAATGATTTGACTACAAAAATAACGCTTTAGTTTTAAAATTATTCATTGATGTAATGAATCAGTAGGTTGTTAAATGACAATTTATGCTAAAAACGATTACTTCTCTCGTTTCTATTTTCAAAAAGGTCAATCTCACACTAAAACCGCTTGTTTTTTCATCTATGGATTATTACCCCAATTGGTTTACTAAAATTCTCTAATCAACTCATAGTATCCCTATACATTTGTTTCAAGCAAGAAGAAATCAGTCATAGTTACTGATCACTTTGTTGGCTTTTGAAATCAAATCTAAAAGTCTTTGACTTACATAAAATAGGATAGTATGAAATTAATGAAGACATTTTCTCTGTCTGTGATGTGTGCTCTAGGAGCTTGCCAAATGCAACCAAGACAGCAAGAACTAAAATCAACTGAAAAATACACAGAAGACTGGAAGTCGTTATCGAAGGTAAATAAATCTCCAGATTGGTTTAGAGACGCCAAGTTTGGTATCTATACTCACTGGGGACCAATTTCCGGTGCATTTGTAAATATGAAGCCAAAGCAAAAACTTGCAGGGTGGCATGGTATGATGATGTACGGAAAAAATGGTATCCCTAATTGGAGGACTGGTGAGTTACCAAAGCATAAAGATGGAAGTGTTAACAACGACCCTACATCAAACTATTTACATCATGTAGAACAATTTGGTGATCCTGCCGAATTCGGTTACAAATACTTGATCGAAAACTTTAAGCCTACAGGTTTTGATCCACAGAAATGGGCAGAGCTGTTTGAAAAGTCAGGTGCTAAATATGCAGGCCCAGTGGCCATGCACCATGATAACTTTGCGATGTGGGATAGTAAAGCGACAAGATGGAACTCTGTAAATTATGGAGGAGTAGATGTTTCTAAAGAGTTAAAATCTGAGGTAGAGAAAAGAGGAATGAAGTTTATTGCTTCTTTTCACCATGCATTTACTTGGAAGTATTTTGCACCTGCTCATGAATATGGTGGAGTAGATCCAAAAGATTATGATCTATATACTGATCCTCATGATTATTACAACAATGAACCAACAGAAAGATTCTATAAAGAATGGTGGGCTAAACTAAAAGAATATATCGATACCTATCAGCCTGATATTATTTGGTTCGACTGGTGGTTGGAGAATATGAACGAAGAAAGTAGAAAGAAATTCTTAGCCTACTATTATAACAAAGGTATCGAATGGGACAAAGAAGTGGCTGTTCTTTTTAAAGAAGAGACTTTCCCTGAAATTACTGCTGTTCGTGACTATGAAAGAGGAAGACCGAACCAGCCAAAAGAAGATGTTTGGATCACTGATACCTCTCCAGGTACTTGGTTCTATAGATCGAATGCTAAGTTTGTCTCCTCCAATGAGCTTGTAGATATCCTTATCGATATTGTAGCTAAAAATGGTAACATGTTATTGAATGTGCCTCCAAACCCTGACGGAACAATTCCTGTTGAAATGGAAAACCTTTTATTGGATATGGGAAATTGGTTAGCAGTGAATGGTGACGCTATTTACGGGACAAGACCTTGGACTATTTTTGGAGAAGGACCAACAAGAATCCCTGCAGGTGGACATAAAATTGAAAGAAAGAAAATCAGATATAAAGCGAACGACATTCGATTTACTAAAAAGAGCAATAATGAATTTTACGCTTTAGTAATGGACACACCAAAAGGTGATATCAAAATCAAGTCGTTAAGCACAGCGATTGGTCTATTAAATAACAAAATCGAGAAAGTGACCTTACTAGGAAGTAGCGAAGAGTTGAAATGGAAAAGAACAGATGATGGGCTAATTATTCAACGCCCGAAGTCGTTCCCAACAAAATTTGCTCATGCTTTCAGAATCTTATGTGAAGGTTACTCTGAAACTGAACTTGGAGGAGAGTTCGAGCAGGTATTATAAATAGGTGCGGTTAAGTATGAGGGGAAGGGAATAGGATTCTGATTAAAAGCATAATGATCAACCCTTCCTCATCTATTATTCCTTTACCTTAAAAGTGTGGTATAATGAGATACAATCTAATGAAGGCATTAGCTGTTAGCTTTTTATTTTTCGTCATTTATAGTTTTTCTATGATCAGCACTCATTCAGAAAAACCTCAGCATTATGCTTACGATACTAATTGGGAGTCGGTGCAAACGTATCAGGTGCCTCAATGGTTTAAGGATGCAAAACTGGGGATTTTTGTGGAATGGGGTATTTATAATGTTCCTAGAATTAAAACATCTTATTATGCCCGATGGATGGATTTTGATAGTGTGCAGTACAATGCGAATGGGAAGGTAGTGAATACCAAACCTCATCCTTTGCATAATTTCCACAAATCACATTATGGAGCTTCCACCAAATACGAAGATTTTGTATCATCTTATACCACACAATCTTTTAATGCTGATGAATGGGCAAGCCTATTTAAAAAATCAGGAGCTAAATACATTATTTCCGTAGCAGAACATCATGATGGTTTCGCTATGTATAATTCAAATCACACTTCATTTAACAGTGTACAACTTGGTCCAAAAAGAGACCTTACAAAGGAATTAATACAGGCATCAAAAAAGCAAAATTTAAAAATAGGCTTATCCTCACATTTTGCCTACAACTGGAATTTCTATAGTCCCAATTCTTCTTTTCAAGATGAAAATAGGCAACTGGGATTGGCATCTCAGTACCCTTCACAGCCAGTGAGTCAAAATTTTATTGATCATTGGTGGGATAGAACGAAAGATATCATTGACCAATACCAACCTGATTTAATGTGGTTTGACTTCTACATGAATAAAAATGAGTTTAAGCCCTATCATGAAAAATTAGCCCTATACTATTACAATAAAGGCATTGATTGGGAGAAAGAAGTAGTCTTACAATCACAGGATAAATACAGTCATGCTCTACCCAAGGGAACCAATGTGATGAACATTAATTATTCGAAGAACAGAGAGATTAATGAAGAGCAATGGCAGGGGAATATTCCACTGGTAAAATATAACCTTGAGACAGGCGAAGAGAAACATAAAAAAACGAAAAGGGTAATTGAAGATTTTATCGATATTATCAGTAAAAATGGCAATGCTCTTTTGCATGTATTCCCTAATGCTGATGGAACGATTCCCGATAAACAAAAGCAAGTATTAGAAGAAATAGGAGAGTGGATAAATATCAATCAATCTGCAATTTTTGGAGCTTCACCTTGGACGACCCATGGTAAAGGAGCAATCAATACTTTTAAGGGTTCCTTTTCAAAACAATTAAAGGTGAATTATTCAACAAGAGACAGCTATCGTTTTACTAAAAATAACAACAGGTTGTATGTCTTTATGATGAGTAACTCGGAAGATGGTGTATTAGAAGTATCGGATATTGAAAGTAATAATCAGCAGAATAAAATCCGACATATCAATTTGTTAGGTAGTGATGAGAAAGTAGAATGGAAGCAGTCTGATCGGGGTTTATCGATTTTTATCTCTAAACATCAACCTAATAAATACGCGCGTGTTTTTGAAATCGAATTTGAAAACCAAATCTTATAAATAGAAATGAAATTATACTGTATTACACTATTCTTTCTAGTGATTTCCCAAATAGGGTTTGCACAGAAAGATCAATTTACCATCACGAAAAATGAGTGGGGTAAAGAGGGTAAGGAAAAGATTTTTTTATTGGATTTACAAAACCCAAATGGAATGCATATTCAGCTGACAAATTATGGGGCTATTTTGGTAAGGGCAGAAGTACCAGATCGCCACAATAATTTTGAAGATGTTGTATTAGGATTTGACTCACTTGCTCAATACCAACAACCGAACCCTCTTTTTGGGGCGACAGTAGGACGTTTTGCAAATCGAATAAGAAATGGAGCATTTGAGATTGATGGAGTTGTTTATCATTTGGATACAAAAGGAGGTAAACACTCTATTCATGGAGGTGGTGAATTTAGTAGTGCACTTTGGAAAGTGGAAAAGACCTTTAAAAGAAAGGAAGAAGCAGGGGTTGTCTTTTCTTATTTTTCTAAAGACGGTAGCCATGGTTTTCCTGGTAATGTACAATCCAAAGTGACGTATACGCTTACAAAAAATAATGAAATTAAAATTGATTTTGAGGCCAAAACAGACAAGGATACACATATTAGTATGACCAATCATTCTTATTTCAATTTAAATGGAATGAAAAGATCTATTGTGGATCAAGAAATAAGAATTGATGCCAATACAATTACTGCTATTGATAAAGACATTGTACCTACAGGTCAATTGGAAGAGGTAAGGAACACCGAAAAGGACCTTACTGTTCAAAAACCAATCGGTGAAAATATATTTAAGTTAGCCAATAACGGTTACCACTTTTGCTATGTTTTTAATAAAGAAATAAACAAACCTAAAAAGGTTATTGAAGTTGTAGATCCTACTTCAGGACGAACATTATCTGTAGTAACAACACAACCCTCAGTACAATTTTACACAGGTAACTCGTTAGACGGATCTATAATTGGTAAAGGAGGTAAGGCCTATGGAAAACATATTGCCTTTTGTTTAGAAACACAACATCTACCCGATACACCTAACCATCCTAACTTTCCCACTTCAATGGTGAAAGCAGGAGAGACTTATCACGAAACAGTCATCTATCAATTTGGTGTAGATTAAACAGTTGAATAATTAAAGAATGATGAATTAGGTGAAAACCATTTCTGAATTGTGTAAATTGGAATTGCTATCTAACAATCTTATAGGGTACTTTTACAAAGTATTAGGGGTAAATAACTATTATTGGTTCCTTTTCCTTGTAGACTAATTACATGATAAAGAAGTGAATAGATACTTTTGATCATTCTCATAAATGAAATGAATGTATACTTATTAAGCATGAAATTAAAAACTACTTTTTTATTAGCAAGCATACTAACGCTTTGCATTTCATCTGTATTTGCAAACTTTGATGCTTCGGTCGCAACACTTTCTTCTTCTAATAACTTAGTACCCAACTATCAGTTTAAAGATGGAGACGGTAACCCGTCATTAGACGAATGGGAGAATACTTCGGCGACAGCTCCAAATTCAATTACAGCCGTAACTGGTGTAGGAGAAAGCCATCAGGTTCTGATATCAAAAAGTGATCTTTCAGGAAATTGGAGCGATGTGAAAATGGGGTTAACATGGCAGGATTTTGATCTAAGTGGTCAAGATGCAATGGCGAAGTTAACGTTATCAGCCAAAGTAAAAGCATCGAACGATGATGGTATGAAATTCAGACTTTATCTTCGTTATAGAACAAGAGACATCGACGATAATATTGTCAATAACAATGTTTACTCAGATGTTTTTGTAGTGACAAGCACAGAACAAGAATTTACTGTTCCCTTGGAAATTCCTAATGATGCTTTTCAATGGAATTTAGAAGTACAATTTGGGGGTACCAAAAGTGGTGCAGCTGGAGACCTCTATTTTTCAACTCCTTCTTTATCATTAGATGCAGAAGAAGAAGAGAAACCTGTAGAGCCAAGTGATCCAGATAATATTATCCCTGATGATAAATTCGCAGATAACCTTGGTAATCCTACATTAGCAGTTTGGTCAAATACATCTAGTGCTGACCCCAATAGTATAACTGCAGTAGAAGGAACTACCAACTTTAATAAAGTATTGATCAATAAAGTTGATGGAGGTTCTGGAAATTGGAGTTCATTAGTTTTAGCATTGCCTTGGCAGGATATCGATTTACCTCAGGATACTGAAATGATTACTTTTGAACTGTCAGCTAAAGTATTGGCGTCTAATGAGGACGGTGCAAAATTCAGATTCAACTTTAGATATAAAATGTTGGATGGTGAAAATAATCCGCAAAATTATGATGTCAACTCCAATCAATTT
The DNA here is from genome assembly GCF_947387565.1 of Flammeovirga sp. SubArs3. NCBI lineage: Bacteria > Pseudomonadati > Bacteroidota > Cytophagia > Cytophagales > Flammeovirgaceae > Flammeovirga > Flammeovirga sp. SubArs3. The sequence continues at coordinate 874,607 of NZ_CANDOA010000001.1, forward strand.
GTGATTACATCATCTGAAAAAACATTTACTACAACTTTTGAGGTTCCAAAAGACGCTTATCAATGGAATTTAGGAGTACAATTTGGAGGTGTTGATAGTGGAGCTCCTGCTGATATAACTTTCTCTCATCCTATTTTAAAGATTATCCCTTCTGAGGAATCAACAGATGAGGAAATGGTGGCAGAAGCCAAAGAAAATTTAGTGATTTCTTTCGCGAGTGGTGATGATGCAATGATGGTTACTCAAAATGTAACGTTACCTGTTGAAGGTGATAACGAAGTAGCTGTAAGTTGGGTGTCGTCCAATACATCTGTAATTTCGAATGATGGAGTTGTAGTTCGTCAGGATGTGGATATAGAAGTGACATTAACAGCGACACTATCCAAAAATGATGTATCGGATACTAAAGATTTTGTATTGAAAGTATTGGGAGAAAGTGCACCTGCTGAGCCTGAAGTGGACAACCTAATTCCAAACTTTAAGTTTACAGATGATTTGGGAGCACCTTCTTTTGATGGTTGGACAAAAAATACTGCAGAAGCTCCGAATACACTAGATGTTATTGCAGGTGTAGATGACCATAACATTGCCGTTGTAGATAAACAAAACAGTGATGGGAACTGGAATGCATTAATCATTGGACTGCCATGGCAAAATATTGATTATTCTGATCAAGAAGATTCTGTAGCGTTTACTTTATCAGCCAAGTTAAAAGCCTCCAATGATGACGGAGCTATTTTTAGATTTTACTTTAGATACAGAACAAAAGACGAAAACGGTCTGCAAGTAAATAACGATATCTATTCTGATCGCTACACATTAACTTCCAGTGAAGAAGTATATACCACTTCTTTCAAATTGCCGAAAGATGCTTACCAATGGAATCTATCTGTACAATTTGGCGGTAGTGACAGTGGTGCTCCAGCCGAGATTTTATTCTCTTATCCTAAATTATTTGTAGAAGAAGCCGATCAAGGCCCTACTGACGAAGAAAAATTAGCAGAAGCAGTAGAAGCACTAGAAGTTCTATTTGCTGATGGAAATGATGCAAATAATGTATCACAAAATATTACTCTTGTAAATGAAGGTTTAAATAATACAACAGTTACTTGGGATGCGAGTGCTCATGCGAACATCACTAATGATGGAGAAGTGACAATTACTGACGATGAAGTAACAGCAGACATTGTAGCAACAGTTACTTTAGGTGATTTATCAGGTCAAAAATCATTTACCCTTACTACTGCAGCAAGTTCTGATGATGTTATTGTAGAAAGAGTGGCGGGTAAATTAGAGGTGGAATATGCAGAAGGTGATAGCCAAGAGGCAGTAACAGCTTCTGTTACACTAACTACTTCTTATGATGAATATGAAGAGGTTCAAATTGAATGGGAATCGAGTAATGATGCAGTGATCACTAGTACAGGTGTATTAACAGTACCTATGGAGGTGACAGAAGTAACGCTAACTGCTACGATTACATTAAATGAAACTTCTACAACAAAGTCATTTGTACTCACTGTACTTAATAATGAAGAAGAATTAATTCAGGAAGCATTTGATGCTTTAGCCATTATTTATGCTGAAGGGGATAGTACTGAAAGCGTTACTTCGGATCTAACATTAATTACAGAAGGGTTACATAATTCAGAGATTTCTTGGGTTTCTGATAGAACAACGATTACGAACGAAGGAGTAGTTACTAGATCTTTTAGAGATATCAATACTAACTTAACGGCAACAATCCAATTGGGACAAAGCACTATGGTTAAAGAGTTCGAAGTAATTGTAATTGCAGAGCAGGAAGTAACCTCTATTGATCAAGATAAGGTGATACTAAATGTATACCCTAACCCCACTTTTGGTGATGTGACTTTGACTTCTTCATTACCCTTCCAAGGAGTAGATATTTACAACTTGATTGGAGTAAAAGTGAAGACGATACAATTCGTTCACCAAACACAAAAAACGACGCTTAATTTAGATGACTTACCAAGAGGTCAGTATATTTTAAGAGTAAATAACCAGCCGATAAAATTTATCAAAAAATAAGGGACGGTTATAAATAAGGAGACTAAAAACAGCCTGGGTGATTCAGTTCATTCAGGCTGTTTTTTATATACTAATGAGTGGTTTGATTAGTATTCTAGGTTAAAGGATATACCACATTTTTGTCTCAATAAAATAAGCTAGAATATAAATACATAATGATATTTTGGTGTGATGAGTACCAAGAAATCAATACTGTGTGATTTCAATAAGACATTGCAAGAAGAATCGAATACCCGACTTTATATGAGATCATTTGCAGTTCTGTAATTAATTATGGAGACATAAGAAAAGCCTTAGAAAACAATTCTAAGGCTTTATCATCTGCTATTTGAATTAGATATTTAGTTGAGAGTATTGTAATTTATTTAACTTGTTGAGTGAATTGTTTGTAGTTAGTTTATTACTTACAAATGTGATTACAGTTCTTTTGGATTTGCCTTTGTTTCAACAGATATTTGAGCCTTTTTTAACCCTTTTCCCGTAGCTGAAATGATGATTTTACCACCATCACCTTTATTAGCTCTAGCGATAACTAAGGCCATACCATTAAAAAACTTTAGTTTTTTATTTTCAGGTAAGATTAATGAAGCAGGGTCGCCATTGCCTGTAGCTTCAAAAGTACCATCACCAGTTACTGAGAATTGAATCTGACCGTTATATGTCGCACAGAAGTGGCCTTCAGTATCCAATGCTCTCGCTGTAACAAATACTAAATCTTCTCCATTGGCTGATGAAATGATTTTTCGATCAGCTGTCAGTTCAATATTTTTAGCTTTTGATGTAGTATTAATCACTTTCTCACTCACTACTTTATCTCCATTATAAGCGACTACTTTTAGCTCCCCTTTCTCATAAGGAACGTCCCATCTTAATCGATAGGGTGAAGGATAATTATAAGGACCTTCATAATACGAGAACTTAATAGGTACTATACCTTTATCCACACCTTTTACTTTTTTTCCTAAACTTTTACCGTTAAGAAATAGCTCTGCTGATTCTGCATTGGTATAGGCAAAAACAGGAATTTCTTTTCCTTCAAAACCCTTCCAATTCCAATGAGGAAGTAAGTGTACCATTGGTGTATCTGTCCACTGACTTTGATAGAGATAAAATCTATCTTTTTTAAATCCACATAAATCTACAGGTCCAAAGAAAGACGACTTGTTCGGCCAATCATCGTTCCAATAGCCATTGGTCGAGTTGTCTCTACCACCATAAGGTGTTGGCTCTCCCAAGTAATCAAAACCCGTCCACATAAATTCACCTAGTATACTAGGGTTCTCTTCTAAGAATTTAAATTCCATATCGGGAGGGTAAGACCAAATTGGTCCAATGATATCATAACTTGTTACTTGGTGGTCTGTGTTTTTCTCATATTTCTCTAAGAATGGAGTGTGATATACTCCTCTTGAACTAGTAATAGACTCTGTTTCTGAACCATATACAATCCAGTCAGGATAGTTTTCCTTAATTTCAGCATATTTGGCTGCTTTATAATTGAAGCCAACAATATCTACATGATGTGCTAGTTTATTCTTTATCGAATTTTCATATTGATTAAAACCCGCAGTATTGGGTCTCGATGGATCTTCTCTATGACAGATTTCTCCAAGTTTTAGTGCTACTTTCCATCCATCTTTCTCTTTTTGTTCCCTGATTTCATTTCCGATACTCCACATAATAATCGAAGGGTGGTTACGATCTCTTCGAATCATATCTGTAAGGTCTCTTTCATGCCATTCATCAAAAATGGTATGGTAACCGTTCTCAATTTTCTGAATACCCCATTCATCAAAAGCTTCATCAATCACCAATATTCCCATTTCATCACACAGTTCCAGTTGTTCTCTGCTAGGCGGATTATGAGAAGTTCTGATCGCATTTACTCCCATCTCTTTCATAATTTCCAATTGGCGTTCTGTTGCTCTTCTATTTACGGCAGTACCCAATGGGCCTAAATCATGATGTAAGCAGACCCCTTTCAACTCGGTTCGTTTTCCATTTAAGAAGAAACCATCATTTGCAGTAAACTGGATACTACGCACACCAAATTTGGTCGTATAACGGTCTAATATTTTTCCGTCTTTATCTTTTAATTCCGTTTCTAATTGATAGAGGTGTGGAGAAGTGAGTGTCCATAACTGTGGCTGAATTAAGTTAAATGATTGTTGCGAATTGATAGTCTTACTACCTTCTGCCACCGTTTTATGTTGTAATTCTTTTACGGTTTCCCCCAAGTTATTTTTAATAGTTTGTACTACGGAAACAATTTGATCAGCTGCTTTGAAATTCTGAATTTCCAATTGGATATTGACACTAGCTACTTTAGCTGATACGTTAGTCGATGTAACAAAAGTACCCCAATGTGCGACCCGAATGTCATTATTGATATTTAGCCAAACTTTTCTGTACATTCCTGCACCAGGATACCACCTTGATGATAAGTCTTCTGGTTTAGCTTTTACTGCAATAATATTCATTCCTTCTTGATGAAGGTAAGGGGTTAAATCATATTCAAAGCCTAAGTACCCAAATGGTCTTTTTCCTAGATAATGCCCATTGATCCAGACCTCTGAATTTTTCATTACACCTTCAAATTCAATGGCAATATGTTTTCCTTTTTGAGTATTAGTTAAAGTAAAGCTTTTTCTATACCAGCCCTCACCATGAAAAGGTAACCCACCACAACGAGCATTGTACTCTTTTGAAAAAGGCCCTTCAATGGCCCAATCATGAGGTATTTGTACTGTCCTCCACTTTGAATCATCCAGTGTTGGTGATTGTCCATCTTTTACCTCACCTTTAAAGAATTTCCAATCGTTATTGAAATCTGTATGTCCCGTAGACTGTCCATAAACTAAGCTCGAACAGAATAACAAAACAAAGAAATTGATCAAGTAATATTTCATTCGCTTTTCCTTTTATGATTCGTTTTGCTTCTCTTTTCATAGAAGTTAAAGCAATGTATAGAGTATGTTGGTGAGTTATCATGGAGGATTGAATAGAAAAAAATACCCCCCTTTTATTCATAGTATTATTAGGTTTATTTTTCTATTCAAAACTTAGAAAGGGAGATGGTTTCATTTTGGTTAAACTTAATTGTAGGGTAATCATAGAATATAAATGAGTAGTGATTTAGGTATAGAATGAAGTAATAATCCTTCATAATAAGAGGGGATTTTATTTAATTTCTATCCTACACCCTTAACTGAAGTGAGTTTCTGATAGCTTTGATCCAAACGAATTAATCAATGCAATTGAAATGAAATTACTCTATCCAATTTTATTAAGCTCGATACTGTTATTTTTTATATCGTGCAATCAAAAACAAGAACCAAAGAAGTTCGACAAGCCTAACATTATTTGGGTAATGCTTGAAGATATATCACATGACTTTGAATGTTATGGTATGCCTGCAGTAAAAACGCCGACATTTAATGCATTAGCGAAGGAAGGAACGATCTATTACAATTGTTTTGGTACAGCGTCTATCTGTTCAACCAATAGATCAGCGATGATGGTAGGAGCACATCAACGTCTTACCAATACACATCACCACAGAAGTAATAGAAACGAACCTTTAGCAGCTCCATTTAAACCTTTTACTTATCAATTAAAGAAAGAAGGGTATACGACTATTTTAGGTCATACCAAAGTAAGAGGAAGAGGAAGAAAAGTAGATGTCAATTTTAAGCACAATAAGATTGGTAATTGGGAAGAAGACTATGGTTTATTTGATAAATACGATGAGTTTACTGCAGAAGATCAACCATTCTTTGCTCAGATACAATTGAATGTTACGCATAGAGGTGATTGGTGGAATGAGGTGAGAGCAAAATCTGAACACCCTGTTAACACTGCTGATGTACAGCTACCACCAGAATATGCAGACCATCCAGCAATTCGTCTAGATTGGGCCAAATATCTTGATCAGGTAGAATATGCAGATGCTGAGATGCAGATGTTGATTGATGAATTGAAAGAGAAAGGGCTATATGAAAATACGGTAATCATTGTAATTGGAGACAATGGAAGATGCAACATAAAAGGTAAAGGTTACTTGTTTGATTCCGGATCAAGAATTCCTCTGATTATTAAATGGCCAGAAGGGTATGAGCATGATGAAGAGTCTCGCCAAATTATCGCAAGTACAGACATTACGGCTACTATTTTAGATATCGCTGGGGTTGACTTACCAAACTATCTAACGGGTCAATCTTTTATTGATGAAAATTTCGACCGTAAAAATGTTTATTCATTTAGAGGACTATGGGATGAAATTCCAGAACAGTCGAGTTCAATCACAAATTCAGAATTTAGGTATATCAGAAACGACAAACCAGAAATTCCATACGATGCTCATCAAGGGTATTTGGAGTGGTATCGTCCGGCAGTGCATGTGATGAGGACATTAAGCGAAGATGGAAAATTGAATGAAGTACAGCAAAAATGGTTTTCTAAATCAAAACCAAAGGAAGAGTTGTATCATATAAAAAATGATCCTTTTGAAATAGACAACTTGGCTAACAATCCAGAATACAGAGATGTATTAAAGATCATGAGAAAAGAAGCCATGCAAGCGGACCAAAGAATGACTCCGGTAGCTTCAGTTTTTGATCCTAATCCTGTACCTGGTTTGGCGCCTATAGAATATATAAAAGAATATCATCCGGAAGCATATAAAAGAATGATTGAGGGAGAAGAAATTGGACACAGTAAGTACATGAAGTTGTACAAGGACTACTTATCAAAGCAGAATACGAATACTAAATAACAGACAAACTGACTAGTTCAAAATTGTTCAATAGCCGGCAGTTTTGTTGGCTATTGAACTTCTCATTATTTACTGACTACTCCTTCTCAATTCTTGATAAAAGTGAACAAATTGTGTTACATTTTGTCTTAAATGTTTCCCTGAAAGATATTTTCTTTAATAAATAAACGAACCAATTGCAGGCAGTTTTGCAGGTTTTGACCGTATTATGCTACTGATTTATCTTATTCTTGCCTATTTTTCCTACAACTCTTACTTTACTTGCTATCGATTATATTTTTATCCAAAAATGATTAAATAAGATACTTTTAGGTCAATATTGTGTTCATTATGCTGCTAGTGACCACCTATCTTTGTGTTATAACAAAGAAATAAACTATCTTTTTTAATATAAATGGAATGAAGAAATTATTATCATGTTTAGCATTGGCTGGAGTAATGGCTTGTCAGAAGCCTGCAACTAACCAAACTGATGTTTCAAACAACACAGACAAACCAAATATCATTATTTTTTATGTGGATGATCTTGGTTATGGCGATATCGGAAAAAACGGATTAATAGGAGCAGAAACACCGGAAATTGATAAATTGGCCGATGGAGGTGTTCTCTTTACAGATGTCCACTCACCTCATGCTACTTGTACACCATCGAGGTATTCAATGCTTACAGGCGAATATGCGTTTAGAAAAAAGGCACAAATTTTACCTGGAGATGCTCCATTGCTTATCAACCCGAATACAAGAACATTACCCGATATGCTTAGAGAAGCAGGGTATGCCACGGGTGTAGTAGGAAAATGGCATTTAGGTTTAGGTAACGGTAATGTTGATTGGAATAAGGCCGTTAAACCAGGTCCATTGGAAATCGGTTTCGATTACTCGTTCTTACTTCCTTCAACTGGAGACAGAGTTCCTTCAGTATATTTAGAAAATCATAATGTGGTTAACTTGGATCCTAAAGATCCTATTACCGTTAGCTATAAGAAAAATATTTCAGATCGCCCTACAGGTAACGATCATCCAGAGTTGTTAAGACAAGGTGCAGATAAGCAACATGGGAATACGATTATTAATGGTATATCTCGTATTGGTTATATGAAAGGTGGAGAAAAGGCACTTTGGACGGATGAAGATTTCCCTGAGAAATTAGCAGGTAAAGCTTCAGACTTTATCACAAAACATAAAGACGAGCCTTTCTTCTTATATTTTGCATTTCATGATATCCATGTTCCTCGTTTGCCTTCAGATAAATTTAAAGGTAAATCACCAATGGGTCTAAGAGGAGATGTGATTTATCAAATGGATTATACAACAGGTTTAGTAATGAAAACATTACGAGATCTAGGTATCGAAGAGAATACATTAGTGATCTTTACATCGGATAACGGAGCAGTGCTTTCAGATGGTTATGATGATAAAGCAATTGAGCTATTAGGAGATCATAAACCAACAGGTCCATATGCTGGAGGGAAGTATTCTTCATTAGAAGGAGGAACAAGAGTGCCAATGATTGCTTACTGGCCGAATAGAATTAAAGCCGGTCAGACAAATGATGCTACATTCTCACATATTGATTTTTATGCTTCTTTTGCTGAATTATTAGGAGAGGAGATTCCTCAAGGTGTAGCAATAGATTCGAAAAGCATGCTGCCTGCTTTATTAGGCGAGTCTCAACAAGGTAGAGATTTTATGGTGGAAGAGGCATTTTCGTTAGGAATGCGTCATGGAAAATGGAAGTATATACAACCTATTCCAAAAAAGAGGCGAATTCCAGATTTTATGGATAAGAAAAAGTTTATCAAAGGTGGACTTTCTCACCAACCTCAATTATTTAACTTAGAAGAAGATATCGCAGAAGATAAGAACATTGCAGAACAGCATCCAGAAATCGTTGCATTAATGCAAGGGAAATTGGATTCTATTAAAAATGTAAACACTGTTCCTTCTAAATAATATTTGCCTCAAAGGTTTGTATACTTTATTACTCATTGAGTATACAAACCTTTTTTACCCACTAATTCAAGAACATACATCTAATCGGAACTAATAAAAATAGAGATTACTTATAGATATAGAGATGTGATTCTGTTTAATTTTTTAAAGCATTCGACAGATATAAGATGAAAAAAATAAATTTGATACTTCTACAGCTACTATTTTTAATAATATCAGCAGTAGCATCAGAAAAATACTATGTGAGTTCTTCCGTTGGAAACGATAAAAACCCAGGGACCGAAGAGGCTCCATTGCAAACTTTAAAGAAAATCTCATCCATTAAACTAAAAGCAGGAGACCAAGTATTCTTCAAAAGAGGAGATCGTTTTGATGGTCATTTTGTAGTCAACGGATCAGGAAAAAAAGGTAAAGAGATTGTCATTTCGTCGTACGGGGATGGTGCTTTACCTATTATTACCGGTGAAGTAGGAAAAGAAAACGGAGGAGATTACCAAGAAGCAATACTTATAAAAAACCAAAGTCATATTATTATTGAATACTTAGAAATTCATAATGAAAGACTGACTGAAAGAGAAAATGTAAGAAGCCAAGATGCTTTTGGAATTTACGTTTTAAATAACGGAGTAGGGAGTATAGAGAACTTTACTTTCCGTCACCTAACATTCAAAAAAGTCTATGCACCTCAACCTGTTTTGAAAGAAAAAGGAGAGAAAGCATTCAATGGTTTAGAGGTAGCAGCATTACGATTTTTTAGTACTAGAAATATGAATCCTTCCAAGATGAAAAATATCAAAGATGTACTTATGGAAGAGTGTTATTTCGAAGATGTACAACGATTAGGTGTTCATATTAAACATGGAGGGAGTAAGCCAGAGTTGAAGGATCACCCTATGAATTTTAATGAAAACTTTATTTTTAGAAATAATGAATTTCATCATACGGGAGGTACTTGTATCCTTCCAATCAGAACGAATAACGTTTTAATTGAAAAGAACTTATTCAACTACCCAGGTGACGATTCTGATCCAAGAATGCCACATAGAGGTAGTGCTGTTTGGACTTGGAGATGTAAAAATACGGTAATCCAATACAACGACTGTTTACATATTAGAGGCTATCTAGATTCTCATGGTGTTCATATCGATCATGAAAACTTAAACACTTTTATACAATACAACTATATGGAAGATTGTGAAGGTGGATTTGTTGAAATATTGGGTGGAAATGTCAATTCTGTTTATCGTTATAATGTATCAGTTAATGACGGTTGGAGAGAAAATCCTAAATGGAAAACAAGTAACCATACGCTATGGATCAATTATAAAATACCCAATGGCGAACATTATTGTGAAAACAGTTACGTCTATAACAACTCTGTTTATGTAGATCAAGGCTTTAAAACTTCGATCGATATGAAAGGGAAAAAGACTTATATCTTCAATAATATATTTGATTATGCTAAGGGGGAAATGGGGACAAAACAAATGATGATCGATTCGAGAGGAACTACCTTTTTCTTATCAAATAACGCTTATCATGGTATAGTTGCCAACCGTTTTACATCAAAAGATCTAGCTCCCATTTTCATGTCGAAAGTATATGATAAAAAAGGCAACTTTATGATGTCAGAAGACGGTAACGATCTTAGCAATGGTATTGTGAAGTTTGGCCCTAAAGTAGTAGGAGCAGGAAAAGGAGTATTTGCAGAAGTAGCTGAGTTTCCAAAAGTAGATTTCTTTGGGAATCCCATTGATTACCCTTCTGGAAAAGTGGCTGTAGGTGCTTTTGATGTTCAAATGAAAGCTGCAAAAGCGATTGAACTAAATAAGTTGAAAACTGCTGAAGCTACAGCATTTGTGAATAAGTATGGTCATGCAAAAATAACAGCGGATACCAAGTCGAAAGCTGTAAAAGTGGAATTCTCAAAAGAACAAAAAAATATGCCTGTTAGAGTATTTGACCATACTGGAAAAATGATCTATAGAGGTAGTTTAATCGATGCATCATCACTAGACATTGATGTGAATTTGGAGCATGTAAAAAGTATTGTGTACGTTATGTTAGGAAATGGTGTTGACCGTTTCACAAATAAGATAACCGTAAGCAAATAAGCGTAATACAGTTTAATTATTAAGAAAGTAGAATTTCAATGAGAATTGAATATTTAGGTATTGAAATTCTACTTTCATCCTATTTTGACATTTAGACTTTTAAACAATACATGTTGAAGTCAAAATACAGCTACTTTAAGTGAATTTATGTCATAAATACAATTAAAAAATAGGTGATATTTGGATTATACATAAACTGAAAAAGAAATGAATTTACTAGCAATTACATTAATCCTTCTTGCAAGTTTTTTTCAAGGAACATTTGGATTAGGAATGAAACATATCTCACCATTAAAATGGGAAAACTGGTGGGTTGTACATGCTTTAGTGGCGATGATTATTTTCCCAATAGCATGGGCAGTATTTGCTGTACCTGAGACGTTTACTATAATTAGTGAGTCAGACAGTAACGTGTTAATGATGGCGATGTTGTTTGGTTTTCTTTGGGGAATTGGAGGTATCCTTTTTGGAGTGAGTGTAGAGTATACAGGGGTATCGATTACTTATGGTATTGTGATGGGTTTAGCGGCATCTGTAGGTTCATTAATTCCTATGTTCCAGATGGAAGAATTGCCTGCTAATTTCAATACCGTAATTGCAGGAGTAGGTTTGTTATTAGTCGGAGTAGCTATCACAGCTGTGGCAGGTGTAAAAAGAGATAAAGCACAAAAAGCAGTAAGTGAAGATACAATGATTATGGAAGACGATGGAGATGTCTTAGTGGCTCCTCCGAAAGTAGAGACGACACCAAAGAAATCGATAAAAACAGGAGTAGCCATTGCGGTAGCTTGTGGTGTATTATCGGCTTTATTAAATGTAGGTTTTTCTAACGCGGCTCCAGTGGCGGAGTTGGCGGTTTCAAAATATAATGTAGACCCAAAAGATGCTAGTTTAGTAGCATGGGTTGTTGTGTTGATAGGCGCTTTTGCTATGAATGCCTTATACGCGGTTTACAAGTTAGTTGTGAATAATTCTTGGGGCGACTTTTCCACACCAAACAGTACAAAAGCATATACTTGGGCAATTCTTGCAGGTCTATTCTGGTTTGCTGCTTTAGGTGTATATGGTCAAGGTGCTGCATTGATGGGGTCTTTAGGTCCAGTGATTGGATGGCCAATGATGCTTGGTTTGGCATTGATTATTAGTAACGTTTGGGGGTATAGAGAAGGAGAATGGAAAAATGCTTCTCAGCCTTTTAAAGTACTATTAGGAGGACTTGCTGTACTTATTGTTGCCATTTGTATTCTAGGGTATTCCAACTTATAAAAATTACTAACAGTGTACTAGACTGGTGCACATAATAACTATCAGTTCCTGTAGACTTTATCTTAAGGGACATAAAGCTTAATTGAATGAAGATTATTGATATACAACCTTACGTTCTTTCGCAAGACTTAGAAACACCCTTCTACTTCTCGCAATGGCACTATGCCTCAAGAAAGATCTGTTTGGTGAAGGTGACACTTGAAGATGGAACTTACGGTTGGGGCGAAGGTTATGGCCCAGCAGATATGATCAAAACTGGAATAGATTTTTTCAAACCATTTGTACTTGGTGAAAATGCTTTAGAAAATGAAAAAATCTGGCAGATCATGTATTTAAGATCAATGGATTTTGGTCGTAGTGGTATTTTCAATGCAGCAATTAGTGCAATTGATATTGCCTTATGGGATGCCAAAGGTAAACTGCTCAATCTACCGGTCAGTGTGTTATTGGGTGGGGTTAAAAACCCAGTGATTCACCCTTATGCTACAGGATTTTACTTCACAGATTCTCCAACATTAGAGGAGGACTTAGCCAAAGAAGCAAAAATATATAAGGAACTTGGTTTCAAGGCTGCAAAAATGAAAGTAGGTTTAGGAATCGAAAAAGACGTACATTATGTTGAGTTGTTAAAGAAACACCTTGGTGATGATGTAAAACTAATGATCGATTCTAACCATGCCTACAATTATAGAGAGGCATTGGAACTTTGTAAACGAATTGAACATTTAGATATTGGTTGGTTTGAAGAGCCAGTTCACCCCGAAGATTACAAAGGTTATAGTAAACTAAGGGAGAATACAACCATTCCAATTGCTGGAGGGGAGTGTGAATATTTAAGACATGGCTTTAAGCGTTTATTTGAAACCGAAAGTGTAGATATCGCTCAACCAGATATTTGTGCATCAGGTGGACTAACGGAAGCAAAGAGAATTGCAACGTTAGCTTCTTCTTATCACAAAGACATTGTGCCACACTCATGGGGAACTTGGATTGCAATTAGTGCAGCGGTTCATTTTGTGTCTAACTTAGACCAAAACCCAGGTAGAATGTTTAGAAACGCTCCAATGATAGAATTGGACCGTACAGAAAACCCACTTAGAGATGATGTGACAAAGCATAGTATCCAAGTGAATAACGGAGAGATCCAAGTACCTACAACACCAGGTTTAGGTGTAGATGTAAATCAAGAATTCTTAGAAAAATATTCGATAGATAAAAATGCAAGTACTGAACCACTATGGTCATAAAGGCCTATATATCGACGGAGAGTTTGTAGAATCATCTTCAAAAAATATTTTTGATTTAAAATGCCCAGCAAATGAAGAGACAATTGCTACAATTTCTTGGGCAGAGAAAGAAGATACAGAACGTGCTTTAAAAGCCGCTGAAGAAGGTTTTAAAGTGTGGTCAAAAACTCCAGTTCAGGAGAGAGTAGACAAAATGATGGCTTTAAGAGCAAAGCTATTAGAAAATAAAGATCTATTGAAAGAGGTGATTTCTCATGAAATGGGAAAAACTTTTGATGGTGCAGATGAGGATGTAGTGAGTATTACTAATTCACTAGAGTTTTATGGAAAAGAAATCTTAGCAAAAGAAGACTTCGAAATTCCAGATAGAGAAGGAACACACCGACATACAATGGTACATCAGCCTTTGGGTGTAGTTGTTGCTTTCTTGGCGTATAATTTCCCATTGCTAAACCTTGGTTTTAAACTGGGTCCTGCCCTAGCGGCAGGGTGTTCTATCATTATCAAACCGTCAGAAATTTCACCACTATCGGCATTGAAGGTTGCAGAATATGCTCATGAAGTTGGTTTTCCTAAAGGTGTTATCACAGTATTATGTGGTAACAGACAAAACGTGGGTATTCCATTGTGTGAGAGTACTGTACCTCGGTTAATTACGATGATTGGTGCCACTTATACGGCCCAAAAATTAATTGAGCAAAGTATCAAAACTTCTATCAAAAGATACTCGATGGAGTGTGGGGGTAATGCACCGTTTATTGTATTTGATGATGCAAATATTGAAGATGCCTTAGCAGTAGGTACGGGAGTGAAATATGGCAATACGGGTCAGATTTGTGTAGCCCCTAACCGTTTCTTTGTTCAGGAGGGTATCTTCGAAGAATATGTAAAACGCTTTGTAGAGATTGCCGAATCTAAAAAATTAGGTTTTGGTAGAGAAAATAACCCAGATATGGGGCCTCTAGTAAGTGAAAAAGCAAGAGATGGTGTACATCAGTTTGTACAAGATTGCTTAGCTCAAGGGGGAACGTTACTAACTGGAGGCGAAAAGGTAGAAGGCAAAGGTTTCTACTATATGCCAACAGTGATTGTAATGGATGACCCGAAGGCTCCAGTTCTTCAACATGAAGTATTTGGACCAGTAGCGGTAATTCTGAAGTTCAAGACAACAGAAGAAGTGATCCAGAAATCTAACGATGTTACTGCAGGTTTAGCTTCTTATGTATTCACTGAAGACGAGGATAAGCTAGAAGAAGTGACGATGGCTTTAGAATTTGGAGAAGTTCAACAAAACGGAGTGAAATACGACATTTATCTGCCCCACTTAGGAGTGAAAAATAGTGGTTTAAGTATGGACTGTTCAAAGTTTGCTTTGGACGATTACTTAGTGCAGAAAAGAGTGAGTAAAAAATTATAAAAATGAGTGTACCAGAAAAATTCATTAGTTGTGATTGGGGTACTTCTAATTTTAGGTTAAGAGTGATCAAAACAGATACTCTTGATGTATTAGAAGAGTTTCAAACAAACAAAGGAGTGAAAAAGGTGTACAGAGAATACTTAGAGCAAAAGAAAGTAGATCAAGGTAGGTATTTTTCAAACTACCTTGTAGAACAACTTTCTAATATCTCTACAAGTATTGATGACAAAGTGATTGTTGCATCAGGCATGATTTCTTCATCTATTGGGATGAAGGAATTAGGCTACTCTCAAATGCCTTTTGATGCCTTTGGAGAAAATCTATTTAGCAAACGACTTTCATTAGCAAGAAACCTATCTGTATTGATGGTCTCAGGGGCTAGAACCCAAGATGATGTAATGCGTGGAGAAGAGGTACAGGCAGTAGGGTTGTCTACTCTTTTACCTGTTCAAAAAGAAGGTGTGCTTATACTTCCAGGTACCCATTCAAAGCATTTATCTTTTAAGGATTCCAAGTATACTGAGTTGAATACATTTATGACAGGAGAGATGTTCGACATTATCTCTAATCAAAGTATTTTACGCAATTCGGTTACTCCGGGTGAAATGAATGAAGCAGCCAAAGCACATTTTATTCAAGGGGTAAGAGTCGGTGCAGAAGAAGGGTATACGAACCAGCTTTTTAAAATTAGAGCACACGACTTAATTTCTAATGTAGATAAAACAACTGCATACTATTATCTTAGTGGTTTGTTAATCGGTGATGAGTTAAGTTACTTAAAAGATTATGATTCATCGATTTGTATGGCAGCTTCTGGTAAAATTAATGAGTTGTATCAATTGGCGTTAAATGACCTTATTGAGAAGAAAGACAACTTAATAGTTTTTGAAGAAGATGTTATTGAAAAAGCATTATTAATAGGTCAAAGAAAGATTTTAGAACAATATGTCTAACCAAACAACTTTTTCGTGGGAGGCTTTTGAAGCAGCTCCCGTTGTAGGAATCCTAAGAGGTGTCACAGTAGATACATTAAATAGAATTATACCTGTCTATCAAAAAGCAGGGTTTTCTACGATTGAAATTACGATGAATACCGAAGGAGCAACAGATTTAATCGCTCAGTTAAGAGATGAATATCCATCACTAAATGTAGGAGCAGGTACTGTGTGTTCTATGGATGACTTAGAAAAAGCTTTAATGGCTGGAGCACAGTTTATTGTTACTCCGATTCTTAATGAAGAAGTAATCATAAAATGTAAAGAAATCGGTGTTCCAAGTTTTGTGGGTGCATTAACACCAACAGAGATATACAATGCTTGGACATTAGGTGCGGCAGCGGTAAAAGTTTTTCCATGTAGTCAGTTTGGTGTAGGGTATATCAAAGATGTGTTAGCTCCATTAAATACCATTAAATTACTACCCACTGGTGGTGTGACAAAAGATAATATTGCGGACTTCTTTAAAGTAGGAGCCATAGGTGTAGGTATGGGCGGTTCTTTGTTTCCCAAACCATTAATGGAAGAAGGAAAAGAAGAAGAACTAATGCACTATTTGATCAGTTTGAAAAAAGAAATACCAACAGCGACAATACTCTCTTAAATCAATGAAATTTCTAAAGCTATTTTTAGTATTTCAATTATTCCAATCTTATTCTTGGGCATATGAGGTAAAAACTGAGGTTGTAAAGACTGTAGATGGTTTTGCCTTGCCAATAACAATATTACTACCGGAAGGGGAAGGACCTTTTCCGGTAGTTTTTAATGTTCATGGTGGCGGTTGGAATGGTGGAACGACGACCCAAGTACCCGAGGCGAGTGTAGGTGATTTTGCGGCAACAATTACAGATGAAACCCAAGTGATACATGTTGGTATAGGTTATCGTTGTAAACTACAAAATGGAACTTTTGAAAAAGCAATGCAGGATATCGATGCCGCTTTCAAATGGTTTTCGAAGAGAGCGAAACTATATCAAGCTGATATGAAAAGAGTGGGTTTTACGGGAGGATCTGCAGGAACTCCATTGTCAAGTGTATATATGCAAACCGTTAAAGATTGCAAGTTATATATAGGTATTAATGGAGTATATGATCTTCCAAAAAGAGATCCTAAAAAATCATCTTTCCCAGATAAAAAAACAGCACACCTCTATAAGATTGACACTGAAGAAACCATGAGAAATGCTTCGGCTGTTTATCATCTAAAACCAAACAAAATTCCATATACGCTGTTGGTTCATGGTACTTATGATCATACCATTGACATCAAACAGAGTCAAAATTTCCAGAAAGAAATTGAAAAGAAAGAAGGGAAATGCGAATTACTATCCTTTGAAAAAATACCTCATGGGTTGTTACGGACTTACTATCCTCATGTTTATGAGACCACTGTAAATAGAATCACTGAGCTGTATGTTAGTGAATTAGGGGTAGATCGAAAAGCCATAGACCTTGTAAATAAAAAATTAGCGATAGAATTAGAAGAATATAGGGATCTTAAAACGCTATCAAAAGATAAGATTTTAGGAAAATGGTCTTGTCCCAAAAAATGGTTACAAGATGCATTAGAAGTGACATTCACTACGGATAATATTGTGAGTATAAAAGTGAATGACCAACCTATCGTAAATACTGCTTATCATATGGAAAATGAGCAAGTCATTGCAAAAGTTGGAAACAGGAAGTATGCGTTTAGAATGCAAAAAAACGGTGTACTGTATTATTACCGAACTGTAAAGCAAGCGGAAGGCCGGAAGGTAATGTTTGAAAAGAAAACTGAAAATTAAAATTGTATATATTCATTCAAAGAAAGTTTATGATAAAAGGATTTAACCGCTGGTTGATCCTTTTTTTATTGTACAATTATGTAAATATCAATATCGTACTACTTATGGTGTAAATAAGGAAAGAAGTGTGCAGATTATATACCTAATTTTAAAATATATTAAATAATAGAAGTCAAAAGGGGATTGATTTGGAAATATTTCTTGAATTCAACGAGGAAACTATCAAAATGATTATAACATAGTATGCCTGATTTGATATCGGTGTACTACCCTTCTTCCAAGTTGAAATAAATAATCAATTACTTTTTGATCCCAAATACTCTGGAATACTAATATACCAGCACCTGTATTCTACTGTTTTATAAAAGCACTATTTCAAGTGTTTAAGTGAACGAATTACTATCTATACTTACTAAATTTTATGACGATGAAACAAATTATTTTACTTTCTTTTCTATTAGTTTTTACTACTCTTTCAAATAGTATTGCTCAAACCTCTAATTACTTTACAGAGAAATTGGTATTTGCCACAAATCATCCAATACTCAATTATGGTAATACCACATCCTACCTTAAAGGGATGAGGTATGAAACATTAATGGCTACAGAGGAAGACAGTCTTGTAGGACGGTATAGAAGTTACCTCCCTCAAGTATCTCAAATGACCAATCCAATGCCACTAAATGAAGCTGTAGAATTCGAGATGCGTACTGCAAAAAGTATGGGGGTTGATGGCTTCAAATTTTTTGTCAATGTAGATGCCAATAAATATTACCTTAATAGGTTTATCGATGTAATTATCGAGTATGTGACCGTTGCATCTCGAAAAGATATTGATTTCCAATTTTCTGTATGTATCAACTTTCCAAAATGGACCAAAAGGAGAGCGGATTATTTAAAAGAGACGACTTTCCAGAGGTTAGACCAGTTGTTTAAAAGAACAAACTACTCTAAACTGTGGTTAAGAAATAATAAAAATGAGATCGTTGTCTTTACTACAGAGAGTAGTAAGATTATTCAAGAATGTATACCAAAAAGAGATGTAAAATATTTTTTGGATAACCCAGCAATCTTCAAAAAAATCGCTGGGGAATATGATGAGATAGAGAAAAGGTTAGGAACTCCGATTTCTATAGTTTACCATTCTTCATTTCCTCCTAATGTATCTTACAACCATTTAATATTAGATCATTTTCCAGCACTATCTTGTGTAAAATACTCTCAATTTTATGACCCTGGTGTTGAAAGTATTAGAAAAATCTGTAAGCAAAGAAAAAGACCTTTTATTCAGCATGTATTTCCTGATCAGTTAAGCACACAAATGATTTTAAAGGAAAATGATAAAAAGGTCGCGGAGAAATCAAAACTCAGTTATACCTTAAAAAAGAAAGATGTGTACCTGAAATCACAAAGTTTAAAACTAACACAAGGATTCAGAGATTTATTGGGTAAAGCTGTTTCTAGAGATGCAGACTTTATAGATGTAAGTTCTTGGAATCTTTATGAAGAGGGGTCACATTTAGCCCCCGAAATGCACCATGGATATGCAAATGGCTTATTGCTTAAGTACTACAAAAATATTTGGAAAACTGGCGTCGAAAATATCGAAAAAGAATTCGTAATTACTTCTTACAAAAGCTATAACAGTACTCAAAGGGCAGATACAGACATTGAAGTAAGAACCAGTTTGTCTATGTACCCTGACAAAGATCAAGATAGTATAGAAGTGGTGACAGTTCTTAATTATCCTGCGGATGTTTACTGCAATAATAAGTATTTGGGAGAAGCAAAAAAAGGTATATCAGCTTTCTATGCTCCAAAGAAAATAGGGACAGTAACCGTTGAAGTGAAAAGAAAGAATAAAGTGGTGATCGGATATGAAACGCCAAAAGCAATTATCAGTTCTCCAAAGAGAATGGATTGGTTAACATATTCATTCTGTAACCTGGACGAAGAGTTAGCAAGAGATACGCAAAACTATATTTTGGATAACGAAATGAAACATATGAGAAAGCGTTTCTTGTTATCCAAGGAGCAACAAGGAGCGTGGAGAATCGCTGCATATAACCGATACCAAAGTGATCTATTAGCGGCACAACAATTTGGTCAATTACCAGATAAGTATTTAGCAGCTAGAGACAAGAACGAAAAAAAATATAGAGCTGATATAAATAAAATCATTAAAGATCTAGATTATGAAGTGTGGCTAGAATTGGAAGAAAAGGCAAAGTCTGTAGAAGGTATACAAGACATGATGATGCCCTCTGTACTTCCTAAAGAGCTGGATGGTTATAACATTTTGCCGGTGGCAAATCCTTTAAACAATTAGTTTTTACCTACGGATAAAGATAGTAATTCAATCAAAGGAGTACCCCTTGGGTACTCTTTTGTCTTTATCGTTCTTTAGGTAACGACAAAAAGAAAAAGGGAGATGATAAATTTAATTATCGTCTCCCTTATATATTTGATTATGTTTATTTGAAATTACTTGTCAAAAGGTGATTATACCATTGACTCTAAAAGTTGCCCACTTAAGTGCATTTTTTGATAGTCTCTCGGACTTACATTTTTCAGTTTCTTAAATTGTCTATTAAAGTTGGTCTGTGAATTAAAACCACAAGAATAAGTAATCTGACTGATAGATAACTCATTTTCAATCAGTAGTTTGCAGGCGTGTCCGATTCTTACTTCATTTAAGAATTGTGAGAAAGGTTTATGTGTTCTTTTCTTAAAGAATCGACAAAAAGGAGATATTCCTAAATAAGAAAGTTCAGCAACTTCTGACAACTGAATTTCTCTATGGAAATTATCTAACACAAATTGATATACCTTATTGATGCGTTCTGAATCCTTATCATTTAGTTCTTCACTAAAACCACTACTTGCAAATTGATTGATATCGTCAGTAATAGATAGTTTATGAAGAATTTCCATAAGAATAAGCATTCCTGAGAAGCCTGTTGTTTTATTCAACTTTAATAAAAGCTGAAAAATCTCTTCCTTTAATGCGGTATCCCTAAATTCAAGCCCATTATTTGCTTTCTCAAAAAGCTTCTTAAGAAGTACAGTTTCGTTCAACTCAAAGAAAGCTTTACCTAAGAACTCAGGCTCAAATTGTAAGATAAGTGTATCGGTTTCCAAACCGAGGTTATTGTAGTATTCTGGAGAGTTTTTCCAAAGGTGTGGAAGGTTCGAGCCGACTAATACAAGCTCTCCTTCTTGAAATTCACCAACATGATCTCCAAGAAAGCGTAGTCCAGAGCCTTTGTTTACATAAATCAATTCTAACTGTCTATGGTAATGCCAGTCTTCATCCAAACATGGTTTTTGGTTTCGATAAATGGCAAAACTTCTGTTAGTAGGAGTAATTTTCTTTTGAAGTAATTTCATTTCGTCATTTCATAGTTACATACCAATATCTACAAATTTGCACCTATTTTGATAAAAATCAATTATTTCGATCTGTATTATGTCAAAATAGTGTTGGTATGTGTGAATACATGTCTCATTGACACTAATTATTTCGTCGATATTTGACTCACTGATGAACATAACGCCCAATATTAAGTACATACAATGCTGTTTTGTATAAAGAAGTCAATATAGCATTGAAAATAGTGAAATAAGGGCCATAGATGAGTAAAGCAACTACCTTTTGCTAAATTTTAATTACGATGAATGAAATGAAAATTACCACTAATTTTTTTATCATATTTTTTGTCCATTCCCTTTTTTTTGGAAGTCAATTATATGCCACAGATTATTATATCGATGCACAAAATGGAAATGATACCTATAATGGAACATCTGAAAAGACTCCTTGGAAATCACTTCAGAAAGTCAATACGATCACCTTATCTGCCGGAGATCATGTATATCTAAAGTCAGGACAAGAACATAAAGGACAACTCAAGCCAAAAGGCAGTGGAACAGAGGCATTACCTATTGTGATTACAAAATATGGTGGAGATATTCTTCCAATCATTAATGGTCAAGGTTACAGAGCTAATATTTATCTGAATAATGTAGCAGGCTATGAAATCCTTGATCTAGAATTTATTAATGACGGAGGTGATGCTTTAGATGATCATGAAAAAACGGACATCAACAGGGCTGCAATATATATTACATCAACTTTAAAAATTGAAAAGTATTTTTTGCTGAAAGGATTAAAAATTCATGACATCTATCCAAAAGGACCAACAGTAGATGAAGACGGGGATCCCACTTATAATGGTCAAGCATTAACCATTTCTACTTCTTCTAAAAACCCTACATACATCGAGAAGTTGATTATGGAGGATTGTGATATTTATGATATCGGATATAGAGCAATCACAACGGGGAGATGGTCTAGAGAGAATACAGAAGCAGCCTATTTATATCATAAAGATTTTGTATTGAGAAATAACAACATCTACGATATCGGTGGAGCTGGAATAGTACCAATTCATATAGATGGTCTATTAGTAGAAGGAAATACTACAAACTATACAGGATCCACCAAAGACCCTAGAATGATTGGTAGAGGGAGTGGAATTTGGCCACTTTACTGTAAAAATGTTGTTATCCAACATAACAATTTCATGCGAGCAAGAGGCAAAAAAGATTCTTGTGGAGCACATGTTGACATTGGGAATGAAAATACACTTATCCAATACAATTACAGTTATGATAATGAAGGAGGATTTGTAGAAATTCTAGGGAAAAATATCAATACGATTTATCGCTATAATGTTAGTGTAAATGATGGATGGAGAGTTAAAAATGATCGATCACCTCAGTATGGTGTGATCTTCTGGATGTCGGGATATGCCGGAAATGGTGAACCTAATGAAGGGTCTGTCAATACTCAAATTTACAATAACACCATTTATGTTGGAGAGGATATAACAACAAGAATATTAATGGATTATGGAATGGATACCCACTTTAAAAACAATATTGTAATAAACGATGGGGAATTAATCTATTATGAAAAAAGAGATATTGGTACTCACTTCGACTACAATTATTTCTATGGAAATGATATAAAATTGCAACAAAGTAATAAACCAATGCCTTATGGAAGTAATGATGTTGTTGGAGTAGATCCACAGGTATTAAATGCAGGTAGTTTATTGGATAGAGATTATAGGATCAAATCAACATCACCAACGATAGGGACAGGGGCAGTAATAGATGAAAATGGTGGTCTAGATTATTGGGGGCAAGATTTACCGAATGGTAAACCGACAATAGGTGCTTATGAATATAATGTTACCTCTTCAGGAGACTTACCGACTCAATTTTATGTAGATGCTGAAAGAGGAGATGATACGAATTATGGGAATGACCCTAAAGCAGCCTATAAATCACTAGAAATGATAAATAAGTTATCTCTAGTGCCTGGTGATAAAGTATTTTTTAAAGGAGTTTTTGAGGGTGCTCAATTGAATATCAATAAAAGTGGATCAGAAGAAAATCCAATAATCATTGCGGGAATTTCAGAAGAAGAAACTCCTACACTTGTGATGAATGCATCCACTTCAGCAATAACATTAACAAACGCTGATTATGTAAAAATTCAAAACCTTAAGATTGAAAAAGGAGAAGGTAATAATCTTCAACCTTCAATAAAAGGTGTTTTCAATAATGCATTGGATCATCATGATTTATCATTTGAAAACATACATATTTTTAATACAGCAGGGCATGGCTTTTCTTTTGTACCTGATAATGGAAACTTAAGTAATTTGAGCTTTAAAAATGTAAGTGTAAGTAACTCAAAAGGAAGCGGACTAGTAGCAAAGAATGTATCAAACATCACAATTGAGTCTGGTGAATTTTTAGACAATGAAGGTTATGCTTACCTTTTTGATGGGGAAAATTCCATGGATATCTATCGAAATAGAACAGTAAATAATGCATTAGGAGTGCTGTCTGCTTCTGAAGATGGTCAAAATATTGTTGCTCGATTTAATATCTCAATTAATGATGGACTATTTGATGCTGATGGAAAACTATGGAATATTGGTTCAAATTCATCTTTTAAAGGCTTCAATAACACGGTATATATTCCAATAAATAGAAACTTAAATGTAGTTGTCGGTGATCAATCGTCTGTAGAGTTACGAAACAATTTATTTTATCATGATGGCAAAATCACTTTTGATTTACCATCAGCTTATACAGCAGATTATAATGCATTTTTTGGTATTTCTGAGAAACCATCATTCACTTTTGGTGAACATGCAGTTTTTGAAGATCCTTTGGTAATGGATAAAACTTCTGTAGAGGCAGAAGGGTTCATTTTGTCACGAACTTCTCCTTTAAATAAGGCAGGAGAGATGATTGAAAATATTGGCCCTGTGGATTATTTTGGAGATAATATTGAGAATATTTCAACATGGAATATTGGATTCAATATGGTCGCTTCAAATGAAATTGTTGGAGACAGAGTAGACCCAGAAAAAATTTATATTGATCCTGTAAATGGAGATGATGAAAATGATGGGTTTTCCCCAGAACAAGCATTAAAATCATTAGAGCAATTATCAAATACTAGAATTATTGCAGGAGATGAAATACTGTTGTCAACAGAAAGTGTTCACCAAGGACAACTTCAAATTATCGGTTACGGAACCCTGGATAAGCCAATCAAAGTAACGAATTGGGGTGAAGGGTTAGCAACGGTGAAGGCTTCAGGTACAAATACAGTACTTCTAATTGAGGATCAAAGTAACATTGAATTTGAAAACCTATCATTGACAGGGGCCATTTATGGTGTAAATATTCAGCAGAATGATTTTCCTATTTCTGGTGTCTCATTAAAAAATATTGAACTAAAAGGACTTAGTACTGGAGTGGTAGTCAATGGAAAGTCAAGCAAAGTGAAAAACGTTGAAATTGAGGGATGTACATTCGATGGGTTGTCCTCTACTGCAGTAATTTTGAGAAATACAGAAGACTTTAGTTTAACCGCTAATTCATTTATTGATATTCAGGGAAATGGAATTGTTTTGGAAGAAGATAACCATGGTGCTACGATTACGGCCAATTCATTAATTCATGTAACAGCGTCGGGTATTAAAACAGAAGGGAAGCTTTATCAATCAGAATTGAGCTATAATCTATTTGTAGATAACCTTGGTGAGTTATTGATAGATGCAGCTGAAGGAACAGAGAATGCCTTTCTTCACAATACGTATTATACCAGCCAAGGAAAGAAACAGAGTATTCAATTTACAGAAAACAGTGAGTGGGATGTGATCAATAATATCTTCCAAGTTGATGGTAGTGTTGAGGTGGTTATTGCAGAGAAAATCAATTTTGTCAATAACAATATTTACGGAGTTGGCATTGAGTTTTCAGGTTATCCAATAGACGATAAAAACACCTATGATAATCCTTATTTATTAGATGCTGGTAGTAGTGATAAAGAAGAATATATGGTCTTTGCAAATTCTAGTATGATAGGTGCAGCGACACCGATCGTTACAAGAGCGACATTAGATGTTTTAGGAAATGAAATATCAAAAGTTGGTAGTGATCTAATGGGTTGTATTCAGATCAATTCAGAGGATGAAGTAACGAGTATTTCTGAGGATATTAAGCATTCTAAATGGATAGTGTACCCCAACCCCTCTATTGGAAAAGTACAAGTTAACCTTGAGGAGGGAGCTGTAGTCGAAGTCATAGCTTTCAATGGTAATAAATTTTCAAGAAAGGTAGTTAATGGATCGATTGATCTTGAGGATTTACCTAGAGGTGCTTATATTCTATGTTATCAACATAATAGAACAAAATTGATCTTGCGTTAGTATTGGGATGAAATGTTAAAAAACGGGCTAATCAGAGAGTTTAGTCCGTTTTTTTATGATTAATAGTACGTGTATTTGTGAAGAAATTTAAATTTTTTTAAGATTGTATAGAATACCAATTCTATTTTACAATTCTTTTAAACACGATTTTGTTCCAGCCACCAAAAGGTAAAGTCAATAAAGTACTACTTTATGTATAAAGGTGTAATGAATACGCTAATAATATATATGATATTTGAAGTGTAGGCTAGTTATAAGAATCTATTCAATATCTGACAACAATGACTATTCTTTCTACCTACTTTATGAGGCTTCCCTCTTTTTGAAAAATGATGATTAGATGAAATGAACACTAACTTATTTACTATTTTAACAGCATTCTTGTGTTTTGTAAGTATGTCCATTACAGCACAGGATGAATTCACACTGAAAGGTGTGGTAAAAGATGCCAACAATGAATCTTTACCTGGGGTAAGTGTCATTGTAAAAGGCACCAACTCTGGAGGTATCACCAATTTTAACGGTGAATTTTCCCTTCAAGCAAAATCTGGCGATACTTTAGTTTGCTCATTTATTGGCATGAAAACTAAAGAAGTAGCGGTAAACAATGAAAGCTTTATCACAGTGACTTTGCAAGAAAATGTAGAGCAACTAGAGGAAGTTGTAGTTACTGGCTACGGTGAGATGAGAAAAAGAGACTTAACAGGTTCCTTAACCCAAATTGATGAATCGACAGATGTAAAAACTCAATTCTCTACCGTAGACGGACTTTTACAAGGTCGTTCTGCAGGTGTACAAGTGATTGGTAACGATGGTAGCGCAGGTGGTGCTACTTCCGTTAAAATCCGAGGAACCAACTCATTAAGAGGTAATAACGAACCACTTTATGTTGTAGATGGTGTAATTGTATCTACTGCAGGTGAAGGTATGAGTAGCCCTTTTGAAGGTGGTGAAGGATATGCTATGGGTGCACAGAATGGACTGGCAGGTATCAACCCAAGAGATATTGAATCGATGGAGGTGTTGAAAGATGCTTCTGCAACAGCGATCTATGGTTCTCGTGGAGCCAACGGTGTTATCCTAATTACTACTAAAAAAGGTGAGAAGGGAACAGAGAAAGTTACTGCTTATGCCAATACCTCTATTTCTCAATTCCAAAGAGAAATTGATGTTTTAGATGGACATGAGTATGCCGCGTTTATCAATGAGATCAAATTACAACAAGGTACTCGTCCGATGTATAACATTGATCCAGTAACTAAAGAAGTTTCTAGTTTTAATAATGGAGACGTATTCAAGTCTGTAAATTGGCAAGATGAAGTATATCAACAAGCCGTTAGCTACAATGCGGGAGCAACACTAAGTGGTGGATCTAAGAAGTCAAACTATTACATAGCTGCAAACTATAGAAATAATCAAGGTCTTCAATCTATTGCTAGCGTTAACGGTGGTGACTTAAGAATTAACTACAGTAGAAATGTAAGTGATAAGTTTAATTTCAATATTAAATCATCACTATATTATTCAAGTGGTTCTTACTCTCAGTCTGGTTTATCTGCAGGTGGTAATGCTTCTATTGTAACTCAGGCAATCATGTCTAGACCATTAGAAGGAGGTTCACTAGCAGATGGTGATACTGAAAATGAGGATACGAATAATACACCTCTAACTAGAATGTTAAGTACCGATGATCTTACAGAAGAACTTCGCTCTCAGTTATCGTTGAACATGAAATACAAGTTCAATAAATACCTTACTTATAACTTAAGAGCTGGTGCAGATATTCGTCTAAAAGATAGAGAAGTTTGGTATGGACCAGGTACTACAAGAGGTGACAGATCAAATGGTACGTACAATCAATCGTCACAAGATCGTAGAGCATTTACTATCGATAATTTATTGATGTATAACCGTACTTTCAATAAGAAGCATAGAATCAATACTACTATTGGTGCTACTTACGATGGTGTACTACAAGATAATCAGGTTTATGGTGTCGCTGACTTCGGAAACAAGACATACAGAACTGAATTCCCTCAATTAGGTAGAACAGTGATTATGCCTTTCTCAAAAACAAGATCTGATTACACAGTATTATCAGGTTTAGCAAGAGCAAATTACTCTTTTAAAAATAGATATATTCTTACTGCTTCAGTAAGAGCAGATGGTTCTTCAAAATTTAGACCTGACAGACAATGGGGTTACTTCCCTTCATTATCTACGGCATGGTACATCTCGGACGAACCTTGGATGAAAGGCCTAAAGACATTATCTAACTTAAAATTAAGAGCAGGATGGGGTCAAACAGGTAACCAATCTGTTCCTCCTTACAGATCGTGGCAAAGTTATACAACAGGTAGATATGTAGATATCAATGGAAATACAATTACTACAACAAATCCTATTAACTTTGAAAACCCTAATATTACTTGGGAAACAACGGCACAAACAAACGTTGGTATCGATTTAGGTTTCTTTGATGATAGAATCACATTAGTAACAGATATCTATTACAAACAAACAGATGATCTTTTACAGCAAGTACAAATTCCTAACTCTTCAGGATTCGGAAATTACTTAACCAATAGAGGTTCTTTAGAAAGTAAAGGTATTGAGTTTGCACTAAGCACAGTAGCATACGACAAAAACGACTTTAAATTAGAAGTAGGTGGTAACATCTCTTTCAATAGAACAGTGATTACTGACTTAGGTGTTCCTCCTTCAACATTCTTCTTGAATGGTAAAGAAGTAACAGAACAAATGATCCAAGGTTCTAATATTGCAACAGGTTATGTATTAAAGGCGCCAGCTAACATTTTCGTAGTAGGTGAGCAGTTAGGATTAATCTACGGATATGAGACGAATGGCATTTATAAGTCAGCAGAAGAAGCTGCAGCAGGTGCTCCAATCAATGATAAACCAGTAAAAGCAGGTGATGTACGTTTTGTCGATCAGAACGGTGATGGTAAAATTACACCAGATGATAGAACGACAATCGGTAATCCAAATCCTAAATTCAACTATGGTATCAACCTTAACGCATCGTATAAAAACTTAAGTTTAGCGGTACTATTTACAGGAGTTTATGGCAACGATTTATTAAATTCTGGAATGGCATTCTATGGTTACCCAGATCCGATGTGGAACAGTAACAACGTTAGAAGAGACGTTTATCAAGACAATTGGTCAGAATCTAATACAAACGGTAATAACCCAAGAGTGGGTTATGGTTACACAGACGGTTACAATAACCTAATTAATGATAGAGTGATTGAGGATGGTAGTTACTTAAGATTATCTACTGTAACATTATCGTATAATGTTCCTACTGCTAAACTAGGGATGAAGAAGGTGAAATACTTAAATGTATACGCGACGGGTAGAAACTTATTCTTACTAACGAACTACACAGGTTATGACCCTGAAATCACTTCTTACTTATACGACGGTACTATTCTAGGTGTAGATTGGCAAACAATGCCTAACCCAAGAACGTTCATCTTCGGTTTCAACTTAACATTCTAAAATCTACCTACTAACATGAAAAATAATCAGATCTTAAAATATATAATTCTTCCACTTTTAATATTGTCATCTTGTACAATTAAGGAAGAACCACCATTGGCAGATAAAGACCTTATTTACCAAGATGTTACAGCAAAGAAAGCAGTACTGGATGGTGTGTACGCTTTAATGATTGATTTTCCAGCATACAAGCAAGGGTATCATGATACCAAACAAACACACTCAGGTATTTTAAACTCGAAACAGTCTGCACAAAGAACAACTTTCGGTTCATTAAACATGGACCCAACGTTCAGTGGATTAGACAACAGCTGGAACAGTTATTACTCGGCAGTTTTCAGACTAAATCAATTTTTATATGATGTGCCTTTAACAGAAGAGTCTACAGATTCGGAAAGAGATTTAATTGGTAATGCACATTTCTTAAGAGCTTTTCAGTATTTCCATATTGTAAGATCTTGGGGTGATGTACCTTTAGTAACGTCTCCTACATCAGAAGAGACTATACACAATGCGAAATCTTCTAAAAGTGATGTATACAAGCAAATTATTGCCGATCTGAATGTTGCTATCGATAATATGAGTGAAGCAGGTATTGCTCCAGGATACCCAAGTGTACATGCTGCAGAGTTCTTATTAGCGAAAGTATACATGTGGATCGCTTCTGCAGAAGATAGTGGAGAAGAAGAGATGTTAATCAGTGGTATTCCTTTTGAAACAGATACGACTACGAATGTAGAATTAACGTATTGGCAAAGTGCAAAAGCACATGCAGATAAAGTATATGGAATGTATTCATTAGTACCTAACTATAATACATTATTTGATGCAAAAGAAGGAAACCAGACTTCAGAAAGTATTTTCGAATTAAACTTTAACAGTGAAGTAGCTCAAGTATCTTATACAGCGATTTTCACTCCTAATAACTACACAAAAGGATTGAATAACTACGGTAGAATCGTAGTGAATCCAGAAGTATATACAAAGCATATCAATACGCACCCTACAGATCCAAGGTTTATCAATAACTATTTATCAGAATACATTGGTTATGCTAGAGATCAAGCAACGGGAGAGGTAGTTGAATCTCAATGGCCAACAGTGATGAGAATTCATACTGAAAATAGATTGACCCTAAGAGAGAATCAAGTCGGTAGTGGTTATGGCAATTTAACGAAGCATATAATCAAGGATAGAGACCAAACTACATTGGACTCACCACAAGGATTTATCATTTATAGATATGCAGACTTGCTATTAATGCTTGCCGAAATAGAAAATGAACTAGGTAACTCTAGCCAAGGTGAAGTATACTTAAATGAAGTTCTTGAAAGAGCAAGAAACTCAGCAGAAACACCATCATTTGAGCCAGAAGGTGTAAACGGTCTTTCTCAAGTAGAGTTAAGAGAGCGTATTTACAACGAAAGAGAATTTGAGTTGATAGGTGAAGGAGAAGACTGGTATGAAGCAAGAAGAAGAGGGTTTGCTTTCTTCACTTCTCATGTCATCGAACCGCATAACAACTTTATATATTTCAATGAAAACATTGATGTTCTGTTTAATACAACAAGAAAAGGGATGTTACTTCCTATTCCATTAAACGAGATAACAAATAATCAAAAAATGACATCTGCAGATCAGAATTTCGGTTACTAAACCAGAAATAACTCAGAGTCATAGAAATTGAAATAAGTAAGAGATTACAATTATGAAAAAGATATTTTTATATAGTGTTATTGCTCTTTTAGCAGCATTAGCATCTTGTACAAAAGAAAAAGAGGTACTGGAAGATGTGGAGACGGACATCTCTAACCCTCCAAGTCAGGTGCAATACGATGGTGTGATCACTGGTTATGCAGATACTATCGCATCGGCCTTACCTTCGATGAACGGAACAACCAATGTCATCTTTGGTATTGAAAAACCGGTAAGAATCTACATCGATGGTGAAATGTATGATTACGCTACTGGAGTTTATGATAGTGCACAAATTCAAACGCTTTTCTCTACAGCAGAGAAGGATGGAAATGTTTTGATTTCCAATTCCCTTCAAATGGATGTAGCAGAACTTCCTTATGGAGATTATGTTGTGGATGTTTACACTGACTACAGAGGTGGTACAGTGGTACATGACTCGGCCATTACATTCCATTTGATTAATCTAGCAGTAGCTTTGGAAAAAGACTTGTATGAGTCCGAATTAAAAACTTCTGACTTAGGAGTGTTCCAAACTGTAAAAGGTATGATTACTGATCCTGAAGAAACAGAATTAGAGATCACTTCTTATAAATTAATGGACAATGCACCTGAATGGTTAAGTATTGATTCATTATCTGGTGAAATTTCTAAAAATACAGTGTATCTAGATACAGGTGACTATCAGTTTGGAGTGATGGTAAATACAAATATTGGTGGTAAATATTTCGATAGTACAGTAGCTGTTACTGTTGACCCATTGGATATTACAGTGACCTACCCAGAAGTAGATCTAGCATTCTTACATTTAGGAGAAGTATCTTCACCAACAGTTGCTGGAGGAGAACTTTCGGATGCCGACCCTAGTTCATTTAGATACAGCTTTGTCGATGAAGTAATAGGCTTTTCTATAGACTCATTAACGGGTGTGATCTCTAGACCAAACTTATCTAATTCTCAATCAACGAATAATATTAGAGTTGTATTGAAAACGGATATTGGTAATACATTGGTATCAACAGCTGTGGTGAATATTGCTCCTAAACCTGTTATGTCATTTACATCGGGAGGTAATGCAACCACGAAAGTGACAATGTCTCCTTGGACTGGGTTTACTGATTTACAAATTGTATTAGACCAATTAAGTGCAAATAATCAAACATATAGCATCACTTCAGACATTGAAGGTTTAACTGTTGATGCAAATACAGGTGTTATTTCGATGGCAGAAGAGCAAGCGGTAGATGTTGGAGAATACTTAATTTCTGTTGATGTTTATGTAGATGGTATCGATGAACCTGTTCCATATAGTGATGTGTATACTGTTGTAGTAGAAGTGAAATCATTCGATTATACAGGCGGAATTGAGAACATCAACCAAGATATACTTACGGCAGAATACAACGGTGTGAGAGCATATGAATACTCTGGTTTGGTACAACCGGCATGGGCTCAGACAAAAATGTATGCGAACTCTGTAGATGCATCGGCTTCTATTCCACATGTGAAAACAGTATTTGGAGATGCAGCAGCATTTGAATTAGGTAGAATTGGTGTAGTACAAAGAATTCCATTGGACGGTACAAATGGTAGAATTAAGTCGATCCAATTTAGTTACCTAGAAGCAGCATCTGTATTGTATGGAGCAGGTGTGAACTTCACTAGAACAGTAGAATTATCTTACAAAGAAGTAGATGCGTCTAACTATGTTGCAGATGATTGGACAACAATAGTAACAGAAGGAGATGAAAACGGATGGAGTTCTGGTTATTTTGATGGTATCCAATGGGGAATTACAAATGCTAGACCTTATTTATTACCGTCTGAAGCAACGAAGATTGAAAGACCAATTGATGTAAGCGAATCTGATAGCGATCATTTATTCGTAGGTATGTTCTTTGATATGCATATCAAAATGTGGGTAAACTTTGGTATCGCAGATATCAAATACACAACTATCGAAGCTTACAATGCGATCTTTGAATAGGTCTCTCTTCACTTTATAGTTAAATTCATAGAATTGTTATATATCTTAAGGCTATTCCTTTATTGGAGTAGCCTTTTTTGTGTTGCATAGTACTATTTTTTCTAAGGGAATTAATGGAAAGCCATGATTAAATTACATCCACTTTGATCTATTCTGTGCTACAATTATCTTAGATCATAGAAAATCAGTCAGATTTTTTCAAAATCAACAGACATTTAATAGCTCAAAGTCAATAATGTGCTACTTATAGTGAATTAGTGTTGAATACTTACGTTCCAAACCTCCGATATTTACAATATTAATTGTGGAACTTACAATTCTGACAACTATACAAATAACAGATAGCTTATTGAAATGAAATTACTTTTTTTATTACTTACTCTAACTTCCTGTTTTGCAGTACTTGCAAAGGATAAAAAACCGAAGGCACAACCCAATGTTCTTCTGATTATGGTCGATGATTTAAACGACTATGTTGGTTTTCTTGGTGGTCATCCACAGACAAAAACTCCAGGAATGGATGCTTTGGCAAGTGAGTCTGTAGTTTTCACTAATGCATTTTCTAACAACCCTATCTGTGCTCCTTCTAGAGCAAGCTTTTTTTCTGGGTTATATCCACATACATCAAAAAACTTTGGGTTTAAGAAATTTCAGAAGAATCCAACTTTGATGGGTTCAAAGACAATGATGGAAATGTTCAGAAGTAATGGATATACTGTAGTTGGTGCAGGAAAACTGATGCATCATCACGATAAAAAATTATTTGATGAATATGGTGATAAATCAGATTTCGGTCCTTTCCCATGGAATGGGGAGAAAATATCGGGACACCCAAGTGTTCCTGAAGCTTTCAGAAATGTAGGAACGCTAGATGGTAGCTTTGCTCCATTAACGGATATTCCAGAAGTGAACGGCTACAAAGGTTGGTACGACAAACAAAATGGATGGCCAATTACGGTAAAGCCATTTAAATATATAAATGATGATAATAGAGATAAGATGCCTGACGAAGTTAAGGCTGCTAACATCAAGAACTATATAAAGAAATTTGAGAAAAGTAATTCAGACAAACCCTTCTTTATGGCAGTAGGTTTTAACCGTCCTCATACACCTTTGTATGTGCCTCAGAAATATTATGACATGTTTCCATTGGAGTCAGTACAATTGCCTCAAATGCTTTCTGATGTAAAGAAAATCAATTATTACACACAGAAACAAGGAAATAATGGACACAAAGGGACAGAGCATTTTACCAAACTTATTGAAGGTTTTGATGGTAAAAAAGAATATGCATTAAAGAAATACATTCAGGCTTACTTGGCATGTATTGCCTTTGTTGATGATCAGATTAATGATGTGCTGACTACTTTAAAAGAATCTGAATTCGCAGAGAATACAATTGTAGTATTAGTATCTGACCATGCTTATGAAATGGGAGACAAGGACTACTTATACAAAAATGCACTTTGGGATAATGCAACAAGAATTCCAATGATCATTCATGAGCCAGGCATGAAGAAAACACAAAAGGTAGATCAACCTGTCTCTTTAATTGACATCTATCCTACGTTGGTAGACTTGTGTGGACTAAAAGGATCAACAATAAAAAATGAAGAAGGTCGACCATTGGATGGAAATAGTATGCAACCCTTATACAACAACAAGGCAGGAAGTTGGGAAGGTAAAGAATATGCACTCAGTGCAGTAACAGGGGGCCAAGGAGATGTGGTGAAAAGAAATCACTTCTCAATTCGCACAAAAGAATATAGATATATCTGTTATGCCAATAAGACAGAGGAGCTTTATGATCATACAAAAGATCCCAATGAATTTAATAATGTGGTAGATGATCCGGCATATGCGAAGGTCAAAGAACAATTATCAAATCAGCTTCTACAAGAAATAGGGTTGGCAAACTAAGAGAATTATAAAAAAATGGACTACAATTATATAAAGAGTTTATTATTAGGAGGGATACTTTTGTTGTTAGCAAATTGTCTCTACGCTCAAGACGAAATGTCATTGAATGGTCAATGGAAAATTATTTATGATGATAATAATGAGGGGAGAGAGAAAAACTGGATCTATGGAGAAGGTTTTGATCAGAGTAACCTTCAACAAGATATTTCAGTGCCCAGTTGTTGGGAAGAGTTCAAACAAGATTATGAAGGTGTTGCCATTTATAAGACAGAGTTTGAAGTTCCTGCAGGTTGGAAAGGAAAGAACATTGCTATTCAGTTTGGTGCAGTAAACTATATCTCAGAAGTTTACCTTAATGATGAAGTGGTTGGTTACCACAAAGGTGGTTTTACTCCTTTTGAGTTTAGAGTAAACAAAACGATTAAAGCAGGTGAAAAAAATACGCTAATTGTAAGAGTAGTATCTCCAGTATTGTATTCCGACAAGGTGATTGACGGTATTGGACCACACCAAACACCCATGTGGAGAGGTGCATTAACGGGTGGTATTTGGCAAGATGTATCACTAAGAGCTACAGATGCTTATGTTGTAGATGATGTATTTATCCAAACAGATTACAAATCAGGTGATGTATCGTTTGATTTGGGTATTGAAAACACAACAACAGCGAATCAGGATGCTGAAGTGATTGTCAATATTCTTGATAAAGACAAAAAAGTAATCCTTTCGAAAAAAGAAAACTTGGCTTTAACACCAGGTGTAAATGATTTAGATTGGAAACTGAATATTGAAAACCATCAGAACTGGGGACCTAAAAATCCATACTTATACACTGCTCAAGTACAGATAGTAAAAGATGGAAAAGTATCTGATCAGAACGATATCCGTTTTGGTATCAGAGAGTTCACAATAAAAGATAAGAAATACTACCTAAACGGTGAGGAGTTTTATTTAAAAGGAGCATTCTTCGAAGGCTTGTACCCTACAAAATTGGCGTACATGGATTCTGAAGAAATGGCCAGAAAAGAGATTCAATTGGCTTTGGATGCTGGGTTTAACATGATCCGTCCTTGGAGAAAACCTCCTCCAAGAAAGTGGTTAGACCTTTGTGATGAAATGGGTGTGTTAACTGTAGGTTCTTTAGCTATTGAATGTATGCACCGTCCTATCGCATCGCCAATGTTACCAGATATGGTAGAGACAGAAGTAAGAGAATCTATCTTAAGAGATAGAAACAGAACTTGTGTGATCCAATGGGAGTTATTCAATGAATTATGGCAACCTGTTTTAATTCAGATGTTACACCCAATGGCATTATTGGCAAGAGATTTAGACCCAACGCGTCTTGTTCTAGATGAATCTGGTGGATTTGCCAACGGAGCCAACATCTACCAGCCTTATGAAAAAGTAGCGATCAAATTCTCAGATATTCATACTTATCCTGGATACAATTTCAATGACAATGCTTTCCAGAAAATGAGACAGGTATCTTGGACAAAAGAGGAGAAAAAGGCAGCGGGATATCCAAAACTAAAATCTCCTGGTCATAAGAATAAGCCAGGTGCTATGGTGTTTGTTTCAGAAATTGGTTATGGTTCACTGCCAGATTTAGAAGCAAACAATAAAGAGTTTGCTGCAAAAGGAAATGCGTTGGCTCCAATGTACAGAGAACACAAGCGTTTGGATGAAGACTTCAACAAAGTATTGGATGCATCAGGTATGCGTTCGGTCTTCCCAACACTTCATGATTTAATAGTTGCTCAGCAAAATTACCATGGTACGTTGAACAAAAGAATGCTAGAAGCATCTCGTTCTAACTACCTAACTGCAGGATACTGTATCCATGCATTGTCTGATGGCGATTGGATTATTGGTGGTGGTATCATTGACTTATGGAGAAACCCTAAAGGAAATGTATACGAGTACACTAAAATGGCCAACCAACCTCAATTAGTGATTTCAAGAATCAAAAACAGAAACTTATTTGAAGGAAAGACTTCTAAGTTATCATTGGTAGGTATCAATGAGTATGCGGATGAAAAAGTGACTGTTGAAATGAATATCACAGATGAAGAAGGGAAGTTAGTATCACAAGATAAGGTGAAAGCAGACCTTACGCATGGGGTTTCTGATCTTCATATCGGTACTTTACAGACAAAAGGATTAAACGGTAATTACACTCTTTCTTCTGTGATGAAAAATAAGAAAGGAGAAGTGATTGCATCAAACAAAGAAACATTCTCAGTATTTAATGAGGCTGCATTGGCTGTATCTTCAAAGAAGGTATTGTTATTAGAAGCTGATAATAAATTGTCGACTTACTTCACTGCTAAGGGGATTCCTTTTGAGAAATTCACAGGCAAAAACAAGAAAGGCCAATTGGTTATAGTGGGTAAATTGGGAACGGATGACGCTTTTAAAACACAAGTAAAAGCGGCAAAAGCATATGCTGAAAAAGGCGGAACAGTCTTCTTTACTGAAGTAAAAGGTAAAAAAATCAATGAGACTAAACACAGAGAAATTCCAGATGAGTTACAATCTTCCGACAATTTCCCTTACAATGCTACACTAATTCCTGCCAATGGTTTATGGCATAATGCGGCACCAATTGTAACGGACCATCCTGTATTTGCAGGGCTACCTACGAATCAATTTATGGGATTGGAATACACTGCTATTGGTACAACAACGGCAATGATAATGCCTGAAGGGAAGAATATTGTAGGTGTGATAACTCATGACCGTTTTCCTAAGCAAGACAAAATGTTGAGAAACTATATTGGAGTGGGTAAAGTATATTTTGATTCACACATGTTGGAGACAGAATATGGTAAGGGCAAAGTAATTTACTCTACACTAAACCTAAGAAATGGCTTGTCATTTGATCCTGTATCGCAAAAGATCATGAACAATATCTTAAGCCATTACGGTGAAAATATGCAATAAGAAACAATTGGAATCATGTACTTTAATTTATAGAGTACATGGTTCTTTTTCTATTTTTTATCTCTTATTTTTTTTACGAGCCAACACTTTAAAATTGATTAGATGAAAAGATTACTTATACTATTACTATCAATCTGTACTTATTCTTTGGTATATGCACAACGACCATTACGTTTTAAAAGTCCCACTTTAATAACGAATGGAGCGACTGTAATCAAATTAAAAAATGATGGAACACTGGGTGAAATCACACACAATGGAGTGAAGATCATTCAAGGTGCTGCAGTAGAAATAATGAAAAGCGAAACTTTACTGAAGGGAGTGAAGTTTAATGAAAAATCAGAATATGCCATAGTTGGTCAGACATTGACGATTACCAATGCTTTTATGCACAAAAAGGCAGAGCTAAAACTGATTTCTAAAGTGGGAATTGAAGGTCAAGGGTTGGTTGTTGAACATACACTCGAAGGGAAAAAAGGATACTCAGTAAGTGCGGCTCAAGTGTATTTTACTTCAGAAACTTTTGATGGACAAACTTATGCGATCAACGATAACAGAGCACCTCTTTTATCAAAAGCGGATGCAAAAGGAACTTGGAATGTTTTTAAGAACCCAACACCGTCGATTAAAGTGACAATGGGTGAAAATGTAGGTACACAGACAGACGTTTACTTTAGAATGATGACAGGTAAAGTCTCTATGATTCTTCCTACTGTTAGTGAATATTTCGACGATTATATCGTAAAGTTAATTCCAACTACTCCAGGAAAAGTGGCTTACTATATTGCATTACCAAAAGGAGGACCATCACAAGGAACGGCTAAAACGGAAACTAAAAAGAATACAAGTGTAGCACCACTAAAAGTGGTGAATTCTCAGATGATCAAGAACAATAAATCATTGGTGAGAATGAAAGACATAGGCATAATGGGAGACGTTATGCATGTTGGCAATAGCCTAGTCAATGGAGCTTCTTTATCGATTAAAAAAGACGGTAAGATTGTCAATATTCCTTTTGCGATTACAAAAAATGCGAAAGTAGAAGGGAATAAATTAGTGATCAAAAATGATTTCAAATACCAAGGTGATTTATTTGAATTGACAACTACTGCCATTGCTGGGAATGGATATGTGGACTTCAACTACAAGC
The DNA here is from genome assembly GCF_947387565.1 of Flammeovirga sp. SubArs3. NCBI lineage: Bacteria > Pseudomonadati > Bacteroidota > Cytophagia > Cytophagales > Flammeovirgaceae > Flammeovirga > Flammeovirga sp. SubArs3. The sequence continues at coordinate 913,237 of NZ_CANDOA010000001.1, forward strand.
TAAACGCACCAAGTGAGTATACATTTGCTGGTATCACCTTCTTTATGGACTATAATACTTACAAAGGAATACCATTTAAGTTGGATGGTGCAAGTTTTAAATACACTCCAAAAGAGCAAGCCAAAGATTGGCATTATGTTGTTTTTGGTAAGCAGGCAAAAGTATTTACAGCTTCAAATCAAGAGGGAACAGATGCCAAAATTGAATACACTAAAGGTTCAGCTGGCAAGATGGATGTAATCGTTCAAAGAAATGGTTTCTTTAAGGATTACATGCTAAAACTTTGGACAACAGACACAAGCAATGGCTTGAATGTTAGAATAACAATGCCTGTTGGAGGTGAATTGAAACTGCCTGAAGGTGTTAGAATGAACGAAAATCAAGTCGTTAACGGTGGCTTTGAAACAGGTACTCGCGATTGGGGGGTAACTTTCGATGCTTTTGATGCCAACTCAACATTTACATTGGATGATCAAGACAAGACAGAGGGGAATAACTCTTTATTATTGGATGTAAAGCAGATTGAAAAACCTATCAAAAAAGAGCAACAAAAAGTATCTGTAACCTCAGAGTTTATCAAATTGGCGGGGTCAATGGAAATGACATATTCATTGGATATGAAGTCTTCTGTTGCAGGGTTGCCTGTGAAATTGAGAGTAAACTACCAACAAACGGATGGTGTTGCCAATAAGGGTACTATCTTTTTGGAAAAACCTGTGAAGTTAACTTCTGAATGGAAACGATATACTTTTAAAGTACAATTGCCAAAAGGTTTGTACGATGCTTTTTCTGTAAGCATTGTTGCACCAAAGGTGAAGCCCGATACTAAAATCTGGATGGATGCAGTTCAGTTTACACCAGGAGAAAAGACGACGTATGCTGCGACAAAGAAGGTTGAAATTGGTGGTGACACTCCCAACGAATTCAATTTATACTCTCCAGGTGAAGACGTAAAATTGATCACAAAAGTTAAAAACAATACGAAAGGAGAAAAGGCCCTTAAAGTGAAAATGACGGTCTTAGATCCTGATTATTATAACGTACTTCAACTAGAAGAAAATGTAACTGTAAAAGGGAATACATTATTAAGTCAGCCTTTCTCTAAAGAGATTTTCACATCACAAAAACAAGGTGCATACAGAGTTTATATTTCTGTGTTGGAAGGTGATAAAGAAATAGACAACTACTATTATTCATTTGGTATTTTAAAGCAGGTGGAAAATAGATCAGTGAATACTGCCTCAAAATTTGGTCTTCATATGGGAGGTCATCATTATTTGGATGCTATTAAATTGGCAAGTAAGGCAGGTTACACTTGGTTAAGAAACGGTTCTTTCTACAACAACTGGAGTATGATCGAACGTAACAAAGGCCAATACAATAACTACATGATCCGTTGGAATATGGGTGTTATTGATATCTTGGAAGGTTACGGATTAACTCCACTTGGACAGTTAGGTGTGCAAGTGCCTAAATGGGCTTCTTCTGCACCAAAAGGAAGTAATGAGTGGAAATTATATCCACCAAAGCCAGAGTTTTTACCTGATTATGCGGCCTATATTAAGAAGATGGCAGAAACCTTTAAAGGAAAAGTACATGCTTACGAAATATGGAACGAACCTAATGGAACACCATTTTACAGAGGTACGGCACAAGAATTTGCTCCTTTATTAAAAGAGGCTTTTGTAGAAGTAAAGAAGGTAGATCCTGATGCTGAAATATTGGCATTTGGTCTAACTCACTACGGTAAAACAGCGAAGAATTTCTTGAATGATGTGTTTACAGAAATCGGATCAGACTATTGCGATGTGGTGTCGTTTCACCCTTACACCGAAGGAAGGTTAAGTCCTGATAAAACACATGTTGCACATCAGTTCGAAGATATTAATAAAGACATTAAGAAGTTTGGTAAAGAGAAGCCACTTTGGGCAACGGAATACGGTTTCTTCAACCCTCAAAAAGGTTCTCATACGTTCACTCCTTTCAAAAATAAAGATGTGCCAAAGCGTTTAGTTTCTGAAGAGGAAGCGGCAAGATTCTATGTGCAAGAAACAGCGACTGCTTTTGCAAACGGTACAGAAAAAGCCTTCTACTTTATCTTTCAGGAAGGTGACATTGCCAACCGTTGGTTCCATGGCTTTGTGGGTGTAAATGGTACTCGTTTAAAGTCGATTTACTTCTCGGGTGCAGCCATGGTAGACAATCTTGATTTTACGAACTGTCTTGGTTTGGAAAAAATCTATGAAGATATATCAGTTTCAAGATTTGAAAAAGACGGTCAGTTTACTACACTTTTATGGAAAACGGATGGAGGCAAAGACGTTGAAATCAAGACGTCAAAAGCATTAGAACTAGAAGATATCAACGGTAATGCATATACATTATCACCTAGAAATGGTGTTGTATATGTGACCATTTCTGAAGACCCATTGTATATCAAAGGTGATATCACAAAAGACAAAATCTCGCCAGCCAAATTCAATTTGGGAGAGTATGTTCGTCAGGTAAACCCATCACAAGAAGCAGGTTTGAAAGTAGAAGGAAAATTCCCCACTACCTTGGAGGCTTCACTACAGTCGGGTATCCTAGACAAAGTAGAAACAACTCCTCTAAAGTCATCAATCAATTTCAAAACATCTAAAAATGTGCTTAAAAATGAGCGTTATAAAATGCATGTAGAATTGATAGAAAATGGTAAGGTTGTAGGTAAGTTGGAAAGAATTTACTCTACAGAAATGAACAATAAAAAAGTCTTATAACACTACAAGAGAAGCAACCTCAATTTTATGTCAATATAGGTTTGTTTTGTGCTCATCTGTTCTGCTAATTAGTTTGTATCATTACATAAATTAAACAGAGCAGAAGAACTATTTTTTGAGAATTGAATATGAAAAATTTATTACTGGGAGGTATGATCATTTCGATGTGTGGAGTGATAGCTGCCTTTAAAACTTCTGAAGTTAAAAAGAAACGTAGTAAGCCCAATGTTATTGTGATCATGTGTGATGATCTTGGTTACAGAGATGTAGGTTTCAACGGTTGTAAAGATATTCCAACACCTAATATAGATCGTATTGCAAACAATGGTATTCGTTTCACCAATGCCTATGTTTCCTACTCGGTTTGTGGTCCGTCTAGGGCAGGGTTTATAACAGGTAGATACCAGCAGCGTTTTGGTTTTGAAAGGAACCCACAATATAAAGCGGACGATCCGAATATGGGTTTACCAAAATCTGAAAAAACGTTGGCAACAGTCTTGAAGACTCAAGGCTATCATTCTGGAATCATCGGCAAGTGGCACTTAGGAGCACATGAGTCGAATCACCCCATGAACCGAGGTTTTGATGAGTTCTATGGTCACCTTGGTGGCGGTCATTCGTATTATCCTGAGCTGTTGACAATCGAAGATAGTTATGGTAAAGATTTGAATGAGCCAGACAGCTACAAGACTTGGATCATGAAAAACCATAAGCCTGTAAAAACAGATAAATACCTAACGTATGAGTTTTCTGATGAAGCGGTTTCTTTCGTAAAACGCAATGCAGACGAACCGTTTTTCTTGTATTTGTCATACAATGCACCGCATACACCAATGCATGCTCCAAAAGATAGATTGCCTCAGTTTGATCATATTAAAGATCCGAAAAGAAAGAAATATGCAGCCATGGTTTCTGCAGTTGATGAAGGTGTGGGTAGAGTTTTAGATCAACTAAAAGCATCGGGAATTGAAGAGAATACTATCATTTATTTTTTGTCTGATAATGGTGGTCCTGAACCAAAAAATAAATCAAACAACGGGGAGCTTAGAGATGGAAAGGGCAGTGTTTACGAAGGTGGTTTTAGAGTGCCTTTTGCGATGTCATGGCCGGGTCACATCAAGCCAGCTACATACGATAACATGATTTCTTCTTTAGATATTTTTGCTACTACAGTAGCACTTGCAGATGCAAAAATGGATGTAGAAAGACCATTGGATGGAGTGAACCTTGTACCTTATGTGACAGGAAAGGATACTGGAATGCCACATGAAACGATCTACTTAAGAAAGTACGATCAGAAGAAATATGCGGTGAGACATAAAGATTATAAAATCGTTAGAAGTTTTGCAGATGGAAAGAATGTGACTGAGCTTTATGATTTATCTGCAGATATTTCGGAGAAAACCAATGTAAAAAGTCAGCATCCAGATCAAGTGAAATTGATAGAAGACCTGAGAGTACAATGGGATAAAGAACTGATCGATCCAATCTTTTTAGGGCTTATTCATTCTGATTATTGGAAAGCCAAAGCAGCTAAAAAAGCAAAGAAAAAGAAAGCACAATAACCTTATATATTTTAGAAAAGAGGAGTGATTGAAATTGTTCCTCTTTTCTACTTTTAATGAATGATTACTTATACCAACTAACAGTATGAAATATATTTTGACTGCAATATTTCTGACGACTTTTATTATAGGTGTATCTACCCAAAGTTATGGTCAGAAAAGAAAACCTAATGTAATTTATATCTTATGTGATGACTTAGGATATGGTGAAGTTGGTTACAACGGACAGCAAAAAATACAAACTCCCGAACTGGATAAACTCGCCAATTCAGGGATGATATTCACCGATCATTATTGCGGGAATGCCGTTTGTGCACCTAGTAGAGCCTCATTAATGACAGGTAAGCATCCTGGACATGCATACATTAGAGCCAACAGCCCAGGTTACCCTAAAGGACAAACGCCAATAAAAGAAGATGCCGAAACATTAGGAAAGCTGATGAAGAGAGCTGGATACAGTACGGCATGTATTGGTAAATGGGGTTTGGGTAGTTTCCATGATTCAGGTAACCCCAATGATCAAGGTTTTGACCTTTTTTATGGTTATACTGATCAACGAAAAGCACACAATTATTATCCTGAATATTTATGGTTAAATGGTGAAAAACAGATGTTGGATAATGGTAAAGGCAAGCAAAATGATTACAGCCATGACCTGTTTACAGCAAAAGCCATCAATTATATCAAAGAGAAAAAAGACGAACCGTTTTTCTTATACCTCGCTTATACTATTCCTCATGTAAAATGGCAGGTGCCAGATTTGGCTCAATACAAAGAGAAAGATTGGCCAGAAAGAATGAAGATTCAAGCAGCTATGGTATCAAGAATGAGTAAAGATGTAGGTGCGATCATCAATCTTTTGGAAGAGTTGGGCATCGACAAAAATACACTTGTGATGTTTAACAGCGACAATGGTGCACATGGAAAAGGGGGAACAACAGAATTCTTTAAAACTTCTGGGGATTTAAGAGGTATAAAACGATCAATGTATGACGGAGGAGTACGTTCCCCAATGTTTGCTTATTGGCCTGGAAAAATCAAAGCAGGATCAACGAGTGATCACATTTCTGCATTTTGGGATGTCTTACCTACTTTATCGGACATCACCAATGAACCTTTGAAAGGAGAAACGGATGGTATTTCTATGCTGCCAACGCTTTTAGGTAAAGACAAAAAGCAAAAACAACATAAATATTTGTATTGGGAGCTTTACGAAGGAAAACCAAATTGTGCTGTGCGATACGGAAAATGGAAAGCCGTTGTTACAGACAGAAGAAAAGGATTGAATATAGAATTATATGATGTGAAAGCGGATGAAGGGGAAGGAAAAAATGTGGCAACAGAATATCCAGATGTTGTAAAAGAAATTGCTTTGATGATGAAAGACGCTCACATCAAAAGTCCTTATTGGGACAAAGATTTTAAACCGTTGTTTAATGCAGCCGCAGCTTGTGAATTTAATGGTGTAGAAGTAGACGAATCCACCATTTGGCCGAAACCTAAACAGAAATCAAAAAACTTAAAATAGATGAAGACATTAATTAAATCACTATTCACTTTTTTATGCGTAATGAGTGGATGGTCTTCATTCGGGCAAGATAAACCAAACATTATCTGGATATATGCTGAAGATACCTCACCTTGGATGGGGTGTTACGGTGATGAAATCAATAAAGATGCAACACCTAACATTGATAGAATTGCTAATAGCGGTGTGCGTTTCAATAGAGCTTATGTACCCGCCCCTGTTTGTTCGGCAACAAGATCAGCCATGATGGTCGGTCAAAGTGCCATTCGTTTTGGAGGTCAGGAACATAGATCATCTAGAAAGGAAGAGACTAGAATCTACTTACCAGAAGGATATAAATTGCTGCCTCAGATCATGAAGGAAAACGGGTACGTTACATACAATCATGGTAAGACAGATTACAATTATGCTTGGGATAAGGAAATGTATACAACTCAACTCAAGAAAAAAGTAGATTTCTCTGAGTTGGTAAATCAGCAACCGTTCTTTGGTCAAATTCAGACAAAAGGTGGTAAAAACAATACGACAAAGTTTCCTCAAAATAGAAAAGTAAATCCATCGGAAGTTACTGTTGCTGCAGATTATCCAAACAATGAAGTATTCCAGAAATGGTTTGCTCAGCATTATGATGCTATACGTAAAGATGACTACTTGATTGGTGAAATTTTAAAAGGATTAAAAGAAGCAGGATTAGATAAAAATACGATTGTCGTTTATTTCTCTGATCATGGTGCAAACAACCTTTTGAGACATAAACAAATGACAACGGAAGGGGGACTACATGTTCCTTTTATGGTGATGGGACCTGAACAATACGTACCAAAAGGAGAAGTAAGAAACGACTTGGTGAGTATGCTAGATTTAACAGCAACAACCTTGGCTTGGGCAGGTATCACACAGCCTGAATGGTACGAAGGACAAAACCTTTTTGCCAAAGAATTTACCCCTAGAACAGTAGTAGGAGGTCATAAAGACCGTTTAGATCAGACTATCGATCAGGTGAGATCAATCAGAACAGAAGATTATAGATATGTGAGAAATTACCATTTGGATAGAATCTTTTTACAACCTCAATACAGAGATAAAAAAGAGTACACTAAGAATATTCGAGCACTATATGCTAATGGTGAATTGTCTCAACTTCACAAAGACATTTATTTTGGAGAGCGCCAACCTGAGGAATTGTACAATGTCACTAAAGACCCTGAAATGATTCACAATTTGGCCAATGACCTAAAGTTCAAAAAAGAGCTTAAAAAGCACCGTAAATTAATGGACGAATGGTTAGCAAAAGGCGATATGGGAGAAGGTGATGAGTCTATCGCTGAGCTAAAAGCTAACGGAGAAAATAAGCCTTGGGGAGAAGGGATGAACCCTGAATATGAGGTATACAGAGATGATTCGGACGGTGATGGTATTTCTGATAAATTGGAAACTCTATTGAAAAGGGATCCAAAAGACGGTCTTCTACTTTTCACTTTTGATAACGGGGGATGGCAGACTGAAGGTTGGAATTCTGATGATATCTCTTCGAACCTTGCAGGTTATTTAGGCTATCTTGATTTTACATTGGATAAGAAAGAAGGTAGCATCACAAGAGATGGTTTGAAAGTAACGGCTTCTAAAAAAGACCAATCCTATGATATTAAATTAAAAGCTGACCACCCTTTAGAGGTGATTCTTTTGGCAAATAATCAAGTCATTGGAATGAAACATTTATCAAAAGAGAATACTACACAAACATTATCATTCAAACTGGATAATGCAAAATGGGAAGGTGAAATCAATTCATTGACTGTAGTATTTAAAGGTAAAAAAGGAACTACCATCGAGATGGATTTTATGTCTGTAAAAAGAGAGTCATCATCTGCCTTAACGAATTAATATTATGGATTTCAGAAAGCACTTATTAAAGATACTACTCCTACTTTTTGGTCTTCAGTTATCAGCTTATGGACAAGAATTTTCAACGGCAGGGTTCTATCAAACAGACCCAAAAGTTAGAGAGGCCATCAACTTTAATGTAGGTTGGCGTTTTGTAAAACAAGATGTAGAAGGAGCCGAAGCGAAAGATTTTGACGATAGTAATTGGAAGGTAGTCAACTTGCCAGATGGGATGGAATTGTTACCTCTTAATGCTAGTGGTGGTGTAAATTATCAAGGCCCATCTTGGTACAGAAAACATTTTACACCGGATGAGCAACTGAAAGGCAAAAAAGTGATGATACACTTTGAGGGTATCATGGGGAAATCAAAAATCTGGATCAATGGTCAGTTGGTACGTGAAAATTTTGGTAGTTATTATCCCATTCATGTAGACCTTTCTGATTATCTAAAATTTGGCGAAGAAAATGTCATTGCAGTTCGACCAGACAATAGTAACGATCATAGCTATCCTCCTGGGAAACCTCAAGAAACATTAGATTTTACTTACTTTGGAGGTATTTATAGAGACGTATGGCTTATTACTCATAATGAAGTTTATGTGACACATCCGCTTGCTGTAGATAAAGTAGCTGGAGGTGGTGTATTCGTTCATTTTGATGACCTAACAGAAGAATCTGTAAAGGTTTTTGTTGATGTAGATATTGCCAATGAAGGGATAGCAAAAGACCTTCAAGTACATCTTTCATTAAAAGATAAAGCAGGAAATGAAGTCGCAAAACTGAAAGAAAAGGTTAACATTTCATCGGATGATTCAGAGCAGTTAAAAATGAGTTTTACGGTGAAAAATCCTAAGTTATGGTCGCCTAATCATCCACATTTGCATCACCTTTATGTGACAATAAAAGACAAAAAAGGTAATGTATTGGACACCTTCAGAAATAGAGTAGGTATTCGTACTATCGAATTGAAAGGATCTGAAGGACTTTTCTTAAATGGCAAGAAATATCCTAAATTATTGGGAGCAAACAGACATCAAGATTTTGCCCATATTGGCCATGCTTTACCCAATACTCTGCATTATAGAGATGCTTTGAAATTGCGTCAGGTGGGAATGAATGTCATCCGTTCAGCTCACTATATTCAAGACCCAGCCTTTATGGATGCTTGTGATGAGCTTGGAATGTTCTTGGTTGCAGCCATTCCAGGTTGGCAATATTGGAATAAAAAGGAACCAATTTTCCAAGAGCGTATGTTGAAAGACGTTCGTAATATGGTGCGTTTAGAAAGAAATAGACCCTCTATTTTATTGTGGGAAGTCGTTCCTAATGAAACACATTTTCCAGAAGAGTATGCTATAAAAGCCACTCAGTTTACAAAAGAAGAATACCCATATCCAGGTAAATATACGGTTACTGATGCTCGAACACACCGTTCGAAAGCACAGAAATACTTCGATGTTTTGTATGCCAATGACCAAGTGGAAGCACACAAACAGAAATCCATTTTTAAAAGAGAATGGGGCGATTTTGTAGACAATTGGGTTGACCATAACTCTGTCAGTCGAGTAGCTAAGCAATGGGGTGAAGCACCTCAGGTAAAACAGGCCATGCATTATTTTAAAGAAGAATGGATGGAAGATGGAGAACTACAAGAATGGCCGTCTATGACGATGATTTACGGAGCAAGTGAATCACTATTCGGAGCCACATTATGGCATTCATTTGATCATCAAAGAGGGTATCACCCCGATCCATTTTGGGGTGGAATTATGGATGCATACCGTCAACCAAAGTTCTCATATTATCTATTCAAATCACTTTTACCAACAAGCGGATTAGAAGATGTTCCTCATGTAGATGCAGAACCATTTGTTTACATCGCACACCTGATGACACCATTTTCACCGAAAGATGTAGTAGTTTTTACCAATTGCGATGAAGTGAAACTGACCATGTATGGAGAAGAAATTGGTATCAAAAAATCAACAGCCCCCAACAGTCCAGTACCCAGAGTTCCAGTTGTTTTCACAGATGTCTTCAAGAAAATTGATGCAAGAAATAAAAACAAAAAAGGCTATGGAAAGATTGATCAGAAATGGGTAGAAAGTGCTGTGATGAAAGCTGAAGGTATAATTGATGGAGAAGTAGTAACTGAACACAGCCGTTGGCCGGCCGGAAGAAAAAGACGTCTCCTCTTAAAAGTAGACGATATGGGCATTACCCCACAGGCAGACGGTAGCGATATTACAACTGTAGTAGCCTATTTAGTAGATGCAGGTGGTGCCATTAAAAGACTAAGTGATGAATATGTCCGCTTCACTGTTGAGGGCGAAGGAGAATTGATCGGAGGAGTAAACAATGAAATCAACCCTCAAAAATTACTTTGGGGAGAAGCAGTTGCTCTAGTAAAATCTTCTACCAACCCAGGTAAAGTGAAGGTAAGAGCAGAGGTACTAAAAGACGGAATTAATGCACCTAGTTTTGCAGAAATTGAATTCAATACCGTTGGTCCACAGCATCAATTACACTACACTGAACTACCTCAAAAAGAACAAGAATATATCCCAGCACCTCTACTTGTAAATGAAAGCGAGGAAATGAAAAAACTCCGTGTTGAATTACAAGAAGCAAAAAAACAACTTCAAGAATACAAACTGAATGAAGTAGGGAAGCAGCAAGATACTTTTATTGAGTAGGTCATTCAATTCTTCTATTTATGAAATAGTATGGAAAGCAATTTAGGACTTATAGTAATGGGATCTTTTATAGGCGAGACCATCAATAAGTATTTTTATTGCCAATACTAACCCTATTTTGACTGAAAAATAAAGAACCAATTGGGGATATATCAATATTTATCCAAATAGCTTTATTTTTAAATTATATAGTAAAAACAGCAACTATATAGTGATTTTTGTAAATACTAAAAGACCTTACATTGTACCGATAACCAACAGTGTATTCGGTAGGATAAGATCAAGATTGTATTACTTTTGTAATAAGCAATTACTTATTTTTTGAAATGAAATGATTGAAATAAAGATAACTCAATGTCGTCTTTATGAAATTGATAAGAGTGCTTATATGGTAATGAAATGTGACTTCAAAAATCAATTCAATAGAAAACAGAGATTAATTAACTAACAAAATGATAGGAGCAAAGAAAATATCAGTAGCCTTGTTATGTGCATTGCCTTTTTTTAGTTGGGCACAAACATCGGACTTAGATAATGGTATTACCGGTCATTGGGAAGAATCTTATGCCCCTCAAAAACAAGATTGGCAGGCCTATTGGATTTGGAACACTGATGATGGAAAAGAAGAAACAAAGCAACACAAAGTTTTGTTTAGAAAGTCTTTCCAACTTTCAGAAATACCTGCTGATGCTATATTAAAAATAACAGCGTCCTCTTTGTATAAGCTCTATATTAATGGTGAGTACATCAATAGAGGTCCAGCAAGGTCAGCTCCTCATCATCAATCATATGATGTGTTAGATATTAAATCAGCTTTACAAACCGGTAAAAATGTAATAGCGGTGGAAGCACACTACCAACAAGGAGAAAATGCATACCACTTGAAAGGTAGAGGTGGGTTTCTAGCAGAACTGTCTATCGGTGATCAATTGATTTCAACGGATAATACATGGAAAGTTGCAGTAGATAAAACTTGGAATAATGAGGCTCCAAGAATCAACCGTTTTCAATTGGTGGTTACAGATCAGGTAGATTTGAGAAATAAAGAAGAAGCCTGGAATCAACTAGATTTTGATGATTCGAAATGGTCTTCTGCAGTGGGATTACAAAGGAATTCTGGTTGGCCCTCTGCACAAAAGAATGCAAAACCAAGAGCAATCACAACCCCATGGACCAACTTAGAACAAAGACATATACCCTATCTTATTGAGCAAGATGTAAAAGCAACATCACTTATTGATGCCGAATATGTTGATAGCTATTTTACCTCTGAAGAAAAATGGGATAGAAAAGTGAAGCTGAAACGTTCTGTGCTTTCAAATATCAAAACTAAAAACTATCTAAAGGGTAAAGGTCCTTTGGTATTAGAAGTATCTGATCAACCTTATTTATTGGTTTTCGATTTTGGAACTTTGCTTAACGGTATGCCAAAATTCGATATCGAAGGAGAGGCAGGCACAAAGGTAGAAGTGGTAGGTATTCCTTATATGGTTGATGATCAGTTTACTTGCAAAGTAGTTGATTCTCGTTTAGTAGATGAGGTAATATTATCCGGAAAGAGAGAGCAATGGGAGGCCCAATATTTTAAACCTACTCGATATTTGGCGATGGTTATTCATCCTCAAAAAAATCCTGTAAAAATATATGATTTCTCCCTGCACCAAATTAAATATCCTTTTGCTACAGATGGAGATATCAGTTCAACAACTGCAGATTGGGTGAAAGCATATACTGAAGCTACAGAAGAAACAATAGATGTGTGTACTACCGACGGATATACTGACAATTATCGAGAACGTAGACAGTATGCTCAGACAGGGTATTATGGTGCAATGGGTAACTATTGGACATTCGGAGACTATGCATTACAAGCAGCAAAACTTGTTCAAGTAGCTCAAGAAGCAGAATCCAATGGACTATTTCCTGCTTATGGGCCATTACTGAATAATGATTTTATGGTGATCTTAGACTCCGATATTTTGTGGGTCAGAAGTTTACATAATTACTTACTTTATTCAGGAGATCAGGAAACAGTAGAAATGTTGATGCCAGCAGCTCAAAAATTAATGAACCTGTTGGAAACGTATACCAATTCTGATGGTTTGATTGACAACCCTGCATACGCCTATTGGTTAGATCATGCTAAAAATGATAGAAGAGGTGCGAATCTAAACTTAAACGGCCATTATATTGGTGCACTTCAGGATTTTGCAGAAATTCTATCATGGATGGGTCAAGAAGGTGGTGAAAAATATATTCAACAGGCCAATAAGGCAAAACAGGTCATCCAAGACAAATTTTGGAACGAACAGAAAGGATTATTTGCCGATGCTTTAATTGATGGACAACAATCCAATCAGTTTAGTGAGCATGCACAAGCAATGGTACTGACTTTTGGAATTGCAACAGATCAACAGGCGGAAAAGCTGATTCCACAACTACTTAAAAAGGATAAGTTGAATTATGTAAAAAGAGACAACGGCATGTTTATGGTGACTCCGGCAATGTCTTATTTTTTACATAAAGGATTGGCGAATTATGGTTTTATCGATGAATCTTTTGAGCTATTCAGAAGAAGATTTGATGAAATGTTGGCCCCTGAAATGAACGGGACTCTATGGGAAGAATGGTGGAGAGATGCTTCAGGAAGATTTGGCAAAAAAGGTATGATTGGTAGAACGAGGTCTGATGCTCAAACAGAAAGTGCTTTTGCAACAGCTTTATTCGCAGAATATCTAGTGGGTATCCAACCAACAAAACCCGGAATGGCGGAATTGGTATTGGCAAAAACGAAGGCCTCAATAGAAGATATCTCTGCTACAATTCCTACTCCACAAGGGATGCTGAAAATTAATTGGAAAGTGAAAGGAGGCGTAACCACTTTAGAGGTGGAAGTGCCAAAAGGTACAACGATTAAGCTGGATCAAAAATCATTGGGTTCCCAAGTGGAAATCAATGGCAAAAAACAAGGTAATAAAGAAAACTATGTTCTTTTGGAAGAAGGTAAATACCAAGTTTCGTCTTCAAAAGAGATGTAGAATTCAATAAAGAAAAATCACAAAGTAGAAAATATAATTATGAAGAAGTTATTCGTTACTCTTCTTTCAGTACTGGCCATAAATAGTTATTGCAGTGCTCAAAATACGCAAGACAAACCCAACGTATTGTTCATTATTGTGGATGATCTAAACGACTTTGAAGGTAAATTCGGAGGGCATCCACAAGCGAAGACACCAAATATTGATAAGTTGGCAGATTCTGGTGTTACCTTCAATAATGCACAAACCAATGTGCCTGTTTGTCAGCCTGCAAGAAATAGCCTATTTACAGGTGTCTACCCTCATGATTCTAGAGACTTTGGTTGGACACCCCGTAAGCAACAATATGTAGTAAAGAACAATAAAACGCTTTTCGAATTATTTAGAGAAAATGGATATGCGTTATATGGTTCAGGAAAATTACTACATAAAAATGATAAAAAACTATGGGATGAATGGGGGGTACCTGAACGTATTAATTATGGACCACATGCTTTTAATGGAGAAAAAATCATACCTCACCCATCAGTACCAGAGCCATTTAGAAGTATAAATATCGTAGATGGTTCTTTTGCGAGATTATCAGATGTACCACAATTTGATAGTACGAAAACAACATTAAATCCGGGTTGGGGTTACCCGAAGAAAGAGTTCAGATATGTCAATGATGAAGACAGAGATCTTTTTCCGGATGAGCAGCATGCGAATTGGGCAGTAGAAAAAATAAAGGAATTAGAGAAGAGTGGATCAAATGAACCTTTCTTTATGGGTATTGGTTTTGTAAAGCCTCATACCCCTTTGTATGCTCCTGATAAGTATTTTGATATGTTCCCTTTAGAAGACTTGAAATTACCGGTCATCAAAAAGGGAGATGCTGACGATAGCTTCTTTAAAGACAACTACCCGATGTCTCAAATGGGATTGAAATATTATAAGGCCTTGTGTGATTCTTATGAAGATGACGAAGAAGGTTTAAGAAAAGTGATTCAGGCCTACTTAGCTTGTATAGCCTTTATGGATGATCAAGTAGGTAAAGTGATGGATGCCTTAGATCAATCAAAATTTGCAGAAAATACGATAGTAGTTTTTACTGCCGATCATGGTTGGAACTTTGGAGAGAAGGACTACTTATATAAAAATTCACCTTGGGAAGAATCGGCAAGAATCCCAATGATTGTTCGTTATCCTAAATCACAAAAAACAGGTAGTGAGGTAGATCAGCCGGTTTCATTAATTGATATTTATCCTACATTACAAGATATGTGTCAATTAGAAGGAAGTACTAAATTAAATGATAATGCAGCAGCACTTGGCGGATATTCTTTTGCTCCTTTTATGACAGATAAAAATGCAACTTGGGAAGGACCTGAAGGTGCTCTTACAGTAATGGGGGTAGGTATTTCAGAACCTATCGAAGGACTAGCAGTATCTACGAACCCTCAAGCTTTATGGCATATCAAAGTGCTAAAAGATCTTGGCCAAGAATTTATTTTACAGCAGACTTATTCGTACAGGACGAAAGATTTCAGATACATTCGCTACAAAGACGGGCAAGAAGAACTATATGACCACCGTAAAGATCCATACGAATGGAAAAATGTAGAGGCAAAGAAATCTTATGCTAAGGTTAAAGCGGAACTGAAAAGACAAATGTTTGATATTATTGGGGTTAGTGCACCGCAATAAATAATAAAAAAGAGTTAGTGGTTAGATATAAATGTCTAATCACTAACTCTTAAAATCTATATGTCCTATTGTCTATTTTCTTTTGAAATAGGATAAGTTTTATCTCTGATTTTGACCATTGGATCCGCTGCTTCAATACCTTCTACAAGGTTGCCAGGTAAGAACATCAAGTTTTTATCTGTGGCTTCTTCGGTATTTACTTCATTAATTTTTAAGAGACCTAACTCTACAATTTCATTGTGATCACTCCAAACCACTGTAGGGTTATCAATCACATCATTATCATTAGCCAATTGCAAAACGAGTCTCAAGTTGATTGTTTTGTTTGCGACCCTATCACTAATTTCATTCATTAGGAAATTATTAGCTAAAGCTTTTACTTGATCCTCCGGATAATATTCTTCTACCTCAGGTAGAACCTGATATCTACCAAATCGAACAACTCCATCTTTATTGATAAACTTAAATGCATTAACCCCATAGTAAGGTAATGTTGCGAAACTCTTTGGCATTGGTTTGTGTGCTGTAAGAAATGCCTTCGCAGTGGAGTGCTGTTCTAGATAATCGTTTAAGGTATCTCCACCTTGACCCAAAGCCATTAATAAGTTTCTAAAATCTAAGGCTGTTGGTGAGGGAAAACCATTAAAAGAATGACAAACAATATCTGTACTTTCTTCGTTGGCTAGATGAAATTTTATACCTAAACCTTTGGGGTTAGACATTTCATCGTTATCTGGAATTGTTGGTACACCTGCAAAGTTAGAAAAACGTATCGTTATCGGACTAGGTTCTTCTTGTAAGTGTATCGCCTTTGTAATGTTTTGAGCTGATGAACTCGGTTGAAAAGATCCTGTTAATATAATGCCTTTTGCATGTACAGCCCTAGCTTTATGCTTTCCAAATACACCGTTTAATGATTGGACTAATTGAGAAGGTAAGTTATTTTCCATAATGTTTTAAGGGAATGATTGTGTGTGATATAAAAGATATTCTTATCCTTTTTTAACGGTATTCCCTATCAGCATTTATGTTATTATTAGCTGATTCTATACAAGGATCTTATCAATTTTTGCTTGTAGCAATACCTTTTTCTATTCAAAAGAGCCTCTATATAAGATTAATAACGAATTTTTGAATCTGTTAATAGTAGTTCTGAGAAAATAATCGTAATAATGCATGTTTTTATAAAAGCGGTTGTGAATTAACAAACTAAATATGTACTTAGGTTATAAAATGTTGGTCCTAGATATGGACGATACTCTCTTAAACGACGATCATATAATATCTGAGAGAAATAAAGAAATGCTCATGAAAGCACAGGAGGAAGGCATTAAAGTCGTATTGGCTTCAGGTAGACCTACTCCAGCTATGTTATCGTTTGCTAGAGAATTAGAATTAGACAGATTTGGCTCTTATATCATTTCCTACAATGGAGGGACATTGATTGATATGGCTGATGAAAGTGTTGTGTTCTCACAAAGTTTATCAGTAAATAATATCCATACATTGTATGATTTTGCCAATGAGAATAATGTAGATATCATTACTTATTCTGCAGATAGTATTATCAGTGAGTCGCACTCAAAATATATTCAAGTAGAATTGGATATTACTAAAATGAGTTTCGACCAAGTGACGGACTTCAAAGGTGCAGTAGACTTTGAACCGATCAAATGTATTATGTTGGAAGAACCTTCAAAATTACAGGAGGTGAAACCAATATTAGAAAGTAAATTCCCAGAACTTAGTGTTTCTTTCTCCAAGCCGTTCTTCTTGGAAGTTACACAAACAGGAATTGATAAGGCAGCAACGCTATCTAAATTAGCAGAAATTACAGGAATCAAGAGAGAAGAAATCATTGCCGTGGGTAATGCTGGAAACGACCTTTCTATGGTAGAATATGCTGGTTTAGGTGTTTGGGTTGACAATGTAACAGAAGAATTACGTCATAAAGCAGATGTTATTGTTGCCTCAAACAATGATGACGGAGTAGCGGAAGTCGTAGAGAAATACCTATTGAAGCAAGAAATGAGTTTAGAAGTACTCTAATAAAAAAGGAGTCAGGGATTAATCAAATATCCCTGACTCCTTTGTTTTTACATATATATTATTTCCTTTTTTATTTAGGCTCAACTAAATAAGGATTAACACCTAGCTTCTCGATAATATAATGGATAGCAAGTTTTGCTTTCACACTATTACCCGCTTCGTCTAATGGAGGAGCGATGGCAGCAATTCCGAATTTTCCTGGAACGACAGCAACAATACCTCCACCTACACCACTTTTGGCAGGGATACCTGTATAGAATAACCATTTACCTGCATCATCATATAAACCTGACGTTGCCATCACAGAAAGTGCATGTTGAGTAGCATCGGGTAAAATCACTACTTCATGAGATAAAGGGTTAGTACCTCCATTTGCTAAGGTAGATCCCATTACTGCTAAATCTTTTGCATTAACACTTACGGCACATTGTTTCGTGTAGATATCTGTAGATTGTAGAGGATCAAAATACATTCTTCCATAAGAAAGTAATAACATAGAGATGGCCTGGTTTCTCTTATTATCATTCGCCTCGCTATTGTAAACGTTCCAATCGATATCAAGGTCTCTTCCTGCAAAGGAGTTTAATGTATTTCTGATGTTATACCATTTTTGAACAGAGTCTCTACCTGCCATTAAGGAAGTAGTAGCAATAGCACCAGGGTTTACCAATGGGTTAATTTTTTTTCCTTTTGAACGCTCTATGGCTGTGATGGAATTAAAAACCTCACCAGTAGGTTCAACGCCAACGGCATGAGCTATGCTATCCGCTCCGATTTCATCAATCACTTTTGCCATAATAAACGCTTTAGATACACTTTGGATGGAAACTTCATCGGTTACATCTCCGATAGAATACACTTTACCTTCTACAGTAACGATCACAATTCCGAAGAGATCTGACGGTACATTGGCTAATTCTTTTATGTAGTCGGCATTTTTGCCTTCCTCTACATCTTTATATTTATTATAAGCTTCATGTAAAGCAGCTTCAATGTTTTTCCCTTTTAGCTTTTGTGCCTGTGAAGGAGACACAATAAAGAAAGTTGAAATAAAGAAAAATAACGGTATGTATTTAGTAACTAATTGCATATTTCTTTTGGGATAATTAAAAAGTGATGGATATACGATCCTTTTCATTAAAACGCTAGTATTCAGTACATCAGATTATATATTTCGATTGTAAATATATAAAATTCGGCTATTTACAATTTAAACTTCTGTACAAGAGATTTTAGTATCAACATAAAAGCCCCTCTCCATATCATGAAGAGGGGCAGGTAGCTGTTTGTTAGTAGTAGTCCTTATTAAAAGGAAGGAATTTATGGTAACGAATCATCAAGCAGTACATCATTAAGCTGATTGAACAATTCATGCTGGTTTTAAATTAAGCTAAGTGTTAAAGGTTTATTGTATTCTTTCTGAAGTATGGAATGTAAATTCTTCACCATCGCTCTCGATTGTGATAGTCCCTTTATAATCTACATTAACTAAAGTGGCATCATAGTCTGTTCTATCACCATGTTCAAACTGTCTTTTAAAATATCTTACTTGATTATCGTCTGTCATAGCAAGGATATCAATTACTTTTTCACCGTTATTTTCATAGGCATTCACTTGTTCGTAAATTCTTAGTTTGGCATCCAACGTTTCTTGATGAGTATCATGTTTTGTATGACCTAACCATTGGTTGATAGCTTTTTGGTTGTTAGTGACTGCTTTTTTTCCGTAGTTATCCACTAACTGTTGTTCCTGAGCTTGTTGTCTACCTTTTAAAGCACTAACACTAGCCGTATATTTTTGATTATTTGTCGCCAATTGAGCATAATCACTGTTTTTACTATGATCTAATGAAGGTACTTTATTACCATAAACTTGATCAGGAGTTGCAGCTTTTTGCGGAGCAACTACTTTTTGTTGTTCAGGAACCGGATAATCATTGGTTTCTTTGGTAGGTTGTTGTGCAACATTAGTATTTTTTTGATCAGTATCTTTGGCTTCCGTTGTACTTGCTACATGGTGTGTTGTAACAAAATTCTTAGTACTATCTTTTTCAGAATTAGTATTGTTTTGATTCTTGTTATGATTAATGACTTGATGAGTATTTTTTGGAACTATCGGAGTAGGTTCATTATCATGTGAACAAGCAAACATTGTAGAAGCGATAACTAACGTAGCGATAGTAGTAGATAAATTTTTCATGATTGAAATATGTTTTGTAATTAAGAATGATAGTTAGTCTAACGCCGTTATTGATATCTAGATGTGTGTTTTTACAGTGCTTGACATTGGAGGGAAGAATGGTCATCAAATGGGAAAAATTGTTAACCAAATGGAGGTATTTTCTTAAAATTATTTAAAAATAACTGTAGAATATCATTATTTATAGAGAGTCTTCTAACACCTTTTAAGAATTGATTCTATCAGCATCCGATTTATTAATATCAAGATCTGACTTTGGAAGAGGGCTTTTCATGAAAATATGAAACGATGTTTCTAAAAGTGCGTTTGTGAAATCAAAATCTATTCAACGCGCATCATGAAAAATTATTTACTTCTGATCATTGGCATTTTAATGTCATCTCAAATATTCGCTCAATCTACTTTAGATTCTATTCCAGAAGAATGGTCTTCACCAATAGATAGTATTCAAACAGTAGAGGAAATAACAGGATGGTACAAGACATTTAACGATCCTATACTTAATGAGCTCATTCAAAAGACTGCTGAAAACAACCTTAATGTGGCTCAAGCAGTCAACCGAATTGAAAAAGGAAGAATTATGCATCAACAAAGTCAAGCAGGATATTTTCCTAGTATTGGCGTAGATGTATCGACAACATATAGTAACAACAACAGATTGGATGGTTTAACTCCAGATGATGTAGAAGACCAAGGCGATTGGTATTACAATGCAGGAGTTTCTATGAATTGGGAAATTGATGTTTTCGGAAGAATTCGAAAAGGGGCTAAGGCAGCAAAGTATTCCTACGAACAAGCTCAAGAAGATAAAAATGCCGTAATGGTGAGTATTTTATCAGAGGTGTCTACCGCTTACTTAAACCTTAGAATTTATCAGAACCAAATTCGAGTAGCTGAACAAAACGTCTTTTCTCAACAGAGAGCTTTAGATTTAGCTAGAGATCAATACCAATCAGGTACAAAGTCAAAACTTGCCGTTTTACAGTCTGAAGGAATTTTATTCCAAACACAGTCAACGATAAAAACCTTAGAAGCAAGAGTCGTTTCTCAAATCAATATGATTCAAGTGTTGATGGGTGAACTACCACAGGGGTTAAAGTCAGCATTAAGTCAGTATGCACCACTTCCAGATATCCCTCAGGAGTTGCAAACACTTTTACCCGCTCAAGTGATTCGTCAGCGTCCAGATGTTCGTTCTGCTGAGAAAAACATGATGAAACTTTCAGCTACTGTAGATATGGCTACCGCTCAACAATTACCTGTTATTGCCATTCAAGGTAAGGTAGGTTTTATTTCCAAAGAACCGGATGAGTGGTTTACTTCTGAATCGCTGAGTTATTTTATTGGGCCGAAATTGACATGGAATGTATTCTCAGGTTTCTATCAGAAAAGAGAGAAGCAGATTTCTAAAATAGAATGGCAGAATGCTCAAATCAAATATCAAAATACAGTATTAACGGCATTCAAAGAGGTAGAAAATAGCCTAATGAATATCAAACAGTTAAAAGAATCTGCGAATTGGATGGAACAATCTGTTTCTGCTACTTCAGAGGCGTTAGACATCTCATTGAACCAATACCAAGAAGGTCTAATTGATTATACACCTGTCTTGAATTCTCAACAAAACCTCCTAATGGTACAGAATCAGGATGTTGAGATTAAAGGAGATTTACTGATCCAAATCGTCAAGTTGTACCAATCTCTAGGAGGAAATCTATAAGAATATGATCGGAAACTATCATGATGTGACTTTAGAAATCAATATTAGTAACATCGTGATAGTTACATCGTTACAGAATATATACACTACAAATACTGAAAAAATTTATTCTCAATAATGAAAAAAATTCTCTCACTTATATTGATGGGCGCTGTTTTCACTTCATGTTACAAGAAGCCCGACTTATACCAGGCACCCAAGGTTCCTACGGTAAAAGTAAGTCATCCACACAAAGAAGAAATTGAACTTTATGATACGTATACTGGGTATACTGAAGCTTTAGGTAAAGTAACGATCGTTCCGAGGGTAACAGGAACATTAGAGCATCGTTATTTCGAACCCGGTGAAAAAGTTCGTAAAGGACAGGTATTGTTTACGTTGGAAAAAGAACCTTACTTATCTCAGTTAAACCAAGCGAAAGCCAAAGTGGAAAGAGCAAAGGCAGACCTTGAAATGAAAAAAGTAACTTACCAATCGTATGCAAAATTAGTCAATACAAGTGCTGTTTCTGAGTTAAAATACTTACAATCGAAAGCAAATGTAGATGAGGCGGAAGCTGGTTTACTAAATGCTATTGCTGATTTGGAAGCACAGAAGAACACTTATAGTTATACTAAAATCAAAGCTCCTATCTCAGGTACAATTTCCAACTACTATGTAGATAACGGAAACGTAGTAAAAGCAGAGTCTTCTACAGAGTTAGCGTATATCGTGAACAGCTCAAAGATGAACATTTTCTTTACAGTGCCTGCGACAAAATATTATGAATTACAAAAATTACATGAATCGTTAGATGGTATGTCAGTTGATGTACTTGCAGATGATAATGAAACGTTATTAGCAGAAGGTAAGGTTATTTATCATGATCCTAATGTTGATTTGAAATCGGGTTCGATTACTTTAAAAGCTCAAGTAGAAAATAAAGACGCTGTTTTGATTGATGGTACTTATGTTCGTATCAAATTGATCAAAAGAGAACATGAAAATGCAATGTTGATTCCTCAAGTGGCCATTGAAAGAGACCAAGTGGGACCATATGTATATACTGTAGAAAGTGATACGGTACGTCAGCATAGAGTAAAATTAGGTGAGGAAATTGGTGATCAGATTATTGTGAAATCTGGTGTTAAAGAATCGGACGATCTCATTGTATCAGGTATTCAGAGAGCAAGAGATGGGATTAAAGTAAATCCTGTAACTGCTTCAAAATAATAACTCATAAGAGAGAGTGTAGTTGAAAAAGACTACACTCTTATTTCAACCTACACATTCACACTATCAATCCTATTCAAAGATGCTTTCTCGGTTTTTTATTCGTCGACCAATATTTGCCGCTGTATTAGCGATTGCAATATTGATTATCGGTGGTCTGTCGATTGTAGAGCTGCCGATTGCACAGTATCCTCAAATTACCCCTCCAACAGTAGTTGTAAAAGGGTTATATCCAGGAGCTGATGCAACAACCATCGCCCAAACAGTGGGTGCTCCTCTAGAAGAAGCTATTAATGGCGTAGAGGGCATGATCTACATGTCATCTACAAGTAATAATGATGGTACTTATAGTTTAACCATTACTTTCGAGGTGGGTACAGATGTAAATATCGCCACTGTACTTGTGGAGAATAAGGTATCACAAGCCCTTCCTATGTTACCATCTATTGTACAACAATTGGGGGTGACAACAGAGAAAAAATCAACCAATATGGTAATTCTTGCCAGCTTATATGCTGACGAGGGATCAGGAATGGATTCCACTTTCCTAGTGAATTACGCAGATGCATATATTGCTGATGAGCTGCGAAGAATTGAAGGTGTGGGTGATGTATCCATCTTCGGTGTTGGAGATTATAGTATCCGTATCTGGCTTAACCCTAAAGCACTAGAAGATCATCATTTATCTGCTACAGATGTAATGAATGCAGTGAAGAACCAAAATGTAGAAACAGCTGCAGGACATGTTGGACAATCTCCAGAAGTGTCCAAACAAATCAACACTTTTGCTATAAACTTATACCCAGGCCGTTTAAAAACGGTAGAAGATTTTGAAAATATCATCGTACATACCAATTCAGATGGAGGAAGTGTCTTCTTAAAAGACGTTGCCCGAGTTGAATTAGGAGCACAACAGTATACCATGTCATTTAAAAGTACAGGTATGCCTGCAGGTGGTATCGGTGTTTATCAGTTGCCTGATGCCAATGCATTAGATGTGGCCGATGCACTTATTGAAAAACTAAATAGTCTAGAAGAAAAATTCCCAGAAGGATTACATTATAAAATTAACCTAGATACAACCACTTTCGTTAGAGCTTCAATCCATGAAGTAGTAGAAACATTGGTGATTGCAGTGATTCTGGTATTTGTTGTCATGTACATGTTCTTACAAAGTTGGAGAGCGACAATTATACCTTCTGTAACGATTCCTGTGGCATTGATTGGTGCTTTTGCAGCCATGTTAGCCTTCGGATTCTCCATCAATCTATTAACGTTATTCGGTATTGTGTTAGCCATTGGTATTGTAGTAGATGATGCCATTGTGGTAGTAGAAAACACCTCAAGGTACTTGGAGCAGGGGATGTCCTCTAAAGATGCAGCGATCGAGGCTATGAAAGAGGTAACAGGTCCTATCATTGCAACAACATTGGTGTTGATGTCGGTATTTATTCCTGCAGCAATGATGTCTGGCATAACAGGGGCATTGTATGAACAATTTGCTTTAACAATTGCCTTTTCAACCTTCTTTAGTGCCTTAAACGCACTTACTTTAACACCTGCTCTTTGTGCATTAATTCTTAGAAAAGAAGAGCCAAGTAATTTTATCGTAATGAGATATTTCAATAAGGGATATGATTACTTGGTCCATAAATATGAAAAAGGAGTAGTTTTCGCGATTCGTAAGTTTGTGATGTTCTTAATTATTTATGTAGCGATCACAGTACTTTCAGTGGGTGGTTACGGTATTTTGCCAGCTACATTTATACCTAATGAAGACCAAGGGTATATGTTGGTATCCGCTCAGCTTCCTGATGCTTCTTCTTTGAATAGAACATCAGAAGTTTCAACAAAACTTGATAGTGTTTTTACACATGTTGAAGGCGTTGATAACTGGGTATCAATTATTGGTTACTCAGTAATTGATGGGGCCACAGCATCCAATCAGATCACTGTCTTTGTAAGATTAAAAGATTGGGATGAAAGATTAGAAAACGGAAGAGACCTTTTAACCATTCTAAATGACATCAACGAACATGCCTATGCGATAGATGATGCAGTAATATTTTCTTTTATTCCTCCTGCAATTAATGGTTTGGGAGCATCTGGAGGTATTCAATTAGTACTTCAGGATAAAAAAGGAGATCAGTTTGGTAAGCTGCAGTCTGTCGGAGCCAAGTTTGCACAAAAGGCACAGGAAAGCGATACCTTCAAAGGAATTAACTCTACATTCAGAGCCAATATCCCCAATGTAAAAATCTTTATCGATGCCGAAAAGGCCATGATGTATCAGATTCCTCTCAATGAAATTTACGCTTCATTAAACTCAATTACAGGTGTTTCTTATGTCAATGATTTCTCTAAATGGGGTAGAACATACCAAGTGAATGTTCAAGGTGAAATGGAATACCGTAAGGTAGTAGACGATATCTATAAGATTAAAGTGAAAAACAAAAAAGGAGATTTGGTATCACTTGATAATATCGTTCAAACCCATTACTCATTTGCTCCCCAAGTAGTTACGAGATACAATATGTTTAATGCCAGTAATTTGATTGCTCAAGTAAGCCCGATACATAGTTCTGGTGATGGTATTGAGGAAATGAACAAATGGGTAAAAGAAGAATTAGACATCACCATGGATGCCGAATGGACCAATATGGCTTACCAGGAAATCAAAGCCGGATCGAATGTGGTATTCATCTTTGTAATGGCAATTTTGTTAGTATACCTTGTTCTGGCAGCACAATATGAATCTTGGTTAGATCCTTTTGCAGTAATTCTTGCCGTACCAATAGCCTTATTTGGAGCTGTATTATTTGTAGCTTATAAAGGGCAAATGAATAGCGTTTACATGCAAATTGGTGTTGTTCTATTGGTGGCACTATCTTCAAAAAACGCCATTCTTATTGTTGAGTTTGCAAGAGAGAATCTATCTAAAGGAATGTCGCTAAAAGAGGCCATTATTCATGCTTCAGTACTTCGTTTTAGACCTATCTTAATGACTTCCTTTGCCTTTATTCTCGGTGTATATCCATTAGTAATTGCAACCGGAGCTGGCGCCAATGCAAGACATGGTCTGGGTTCTACAGTATTTGGAGGGATGCTTTCATCCACCTTACTATCCATCTTCTTTACACCAGTTATCTATTATGCTTTGCATTATGTATTTAACAGGAAGAAACATAAAAGTAACGAAGATACAAATAATGTTAAACAAATAGAACAAGATAATAAATAACAGCGTTTCTTATAGTGTATTCATCTTATGGACACACTCTCAATTCGCTAATATTCAGTAGGTAGTTTACTATTTTCTGATTTATATACACACTATTCATACACACTTAAAATGATCTCAAAATTTTTCATCAACCGCCCGATATTCGCAGCAGTATTGGCTATTATTATCGTACTCACCGGTAGTATAGCACTGTTTGAACTGCCGATCGCAGAATACCCGAATATCACACCACCAACTGTAAGCGTTACTGCTTCTTACCCTGGTGCTAGTGCAGAAGTTATTGCAGAAACAGTAGGAGCCCCTATTGAACAGTCTGTCAATGGCGTAGAAAATATGTTATACATGAGTTCTACTTCCAATAATGATGGTACTTATTCTTTAACTGTGACCTTCGAAGTAGGTACTGATTTGGATATTGCTACCGTATTGGTTCAGAATAAAGTAGCTCAGGCCTTACCAAAGATTCCAGATATCGTTCAAAAGTTAGGTGTTGTGACAGATAAATCTTCTTCTGGAGTATCTGTACAAGCAGCCAATCTAGTAATGATTGCCGCAATACAATCGGATGATGATATTGTAGATTCTTTATTCTTAAGTAACTATGCTAAAGTATATATCGCTGATGAATTGAAAAGAATCCCTGGTGTAAGTAACGTGAGTATTTATGGTGTGAATGACTACAGTATCCGAGTGTGGATGGACCCTTCGAAATTAAAAGATAGAGGTTTATCTACAGATGATGTGAAAAATGCCATTTTATCACAAAACGTTCAGGTTGCGGCAGGGCAGTTGGGTCAGACTCCTTCTGCAAGTAATCAAAAAAATCAATATGCTTTAATTGTTTCACCTGGCCGTTTGTCAGATGTAGAACAATTTGAAAATATAATTATCCGAGCGGATGAAAAAGGTAGATCTATCCATCTAAAAGATGTCGCTAATATTTCTTTAGGAAGTAAAGATTATACTATGTTTTTCCACCTAAACGGAAAACAAGCAGCAGGTATAGCGATCTATCAATTGCCATCAGCCAATGCATTGGAAATCCAAAAGCAGGTAACGGAAAGATTAACAGAATTAAGTAAGAAGTTCCCTGAAGGGATGTCATATACAGTACCTTTAGATACTACAAAATATGTAAAAGTATCTATCGATGAGGTAATTGAAACATTGGTGATTGCCATTATTTTGGTATTTATTGTGATGTACATGTTCTTGCAAAGTTGGAGAGCTACTTTAATTCCTGCAATCACAATTCCTGTAGCCTTGATTGGTACCTTCGCAGTGATGAGTGTGCTAGGTTTCTCCATCAATATTCTTACGTTGTTTGGATTAGTATTGGCCATTGGTATCGTAGTAGATGATGCTATTGTAGTAGTAGAAAATACCTCAAGACACTTGGAAGAGGGGATGAACCGAAAAGAGGCAGCCATCCAGGCCATGAAAGAGGTAACAGGACCTATTATCGCGACAACATTAGTATTAATGTCGGTGTTTATGCCTGCGGCTTCAATGAGTGGAATTACAGGGCAACTTTATAAACAATTCGCTTTAACAATTGCAGTGTCAACCTTGTTCTCCGCCTTCAACGCTTTAACCTTAAGTCCTTCATTATGTGCATTAATCTTAAAACCTAATGAAGAGAAAAAGCAAAGTTTTATCTTCAAATGGTTCAATAAAGGATATGACTATGTTTATGGTGGATATTCAAAAATCTTACTATTCTCAGTAAGAAAATACGGTCTTTCATTACTAGTCTTTTTAGGTATTGCTGCCTTTGGTTTGGTAGATTTCAATATGTTACCGACATCATTTATCCCTCAAGAAGATCAAGGGTATGTGATGACATCAGTAGAACTGCCAAAATCGGCGTCGATGAACCGCACAGCAGAGGTCAACAAACAATTGGATAAAATTTACGGTAATACTCCAGGTGTTGCTTCATGGATGACAGTGGATGGTTTCTCTATTATGGACGGAACAACAGCACCAAACAGAGCGACAGTCTTTGTGATTTTTGAACCATGGGACGAACGTATCGATGAAGGGTTGGATATCGACCACATCATGCAAGACCTATCAAAAAGATACGAGGAAGTATTTGATGCAAAAGTTACTTCTTTTGTTCCTCCAGCAATTAGTGGTCTTGGTAATACTGGTGGCTTCCAAATGGTGATCATGGACAAATCAGGAGCGGAGTATGCGAACCTACAAAAAGTAGCAAAAGGATTTGTTAGCGCAGGACAGCAACAACCTTCACTTACAGGCGTTGGTACAACCTTCGATGCTAAGATTCCACAACTTCGTTTGGATGTCAAAAAAGAAAAAACAGAAATGATGGGCGTATCATTAAATACAATTTATGATGCTTTGAACGCCTTCACAGGACAACAATATATTGATGATTTCACAAGATGGAACAGAACCTACCAAGTGAATATCGAATCAAAAGCAGAATACAGAAACAAGGTAGATGACCTTTGGAATATGTATGTGAAATCTGATAAAGGAGAGATGATATCTATCGGTACGCTTGTAGATATTTCTTACGAAGAAGCCCCTGAGATGGTGACGAGATACAACCTTTATAATGCAGCATACATCAATGGAGATGCAAAGTCTGGTTTTAGTTCTGGTGATGCCATTACAACGATGGATCAATTATCTCAGAAGCAACTAGACGAAGGAATGGTGGCAGAGTGGACAGGCTTAGCCTTCCAACAAATTCAGTCGAATGGTAGTGTCATCTTCGTCTTCCTTTTGGCAGTAGTCTTTGTATACCTTGTATTAGCAGCACAATACGAGTCTTGGTTAGATCCTCTGGGTGTAATTCTTGCCGTTCCATTAGCTTTATTTGGAGCAGTAGTAGCCGTCCAACTAAGAGGTTTAACAAACGATGTCTATATGCAAATTGGTATAGTATTACTAGTGGCACTTGCCTCTAAAAATGCCATTCTAATTATTGAATTTGCAAGAGACAATATCGCAGAAGGAGAGAAACTATTTGATGCCATTATAGACGCAGCCAAAGTACGTTTCCGTCCTATCTTAATGACATCATTTGCCTTTATTCTTGGTGTTTACCCATTGGTAATTGCTTCAGGAGCGGGTGCTAATTCAAGACATTCATTAGGAACAACAGTATTTGGAGGTATGTTGGCAGCTACATTCTTAGCCATCATTTTTGTTCCTTCCAATTACTATATCCTACATAAATATTTAGGAAAAAAAGAAACTGAAAAGTTAGAAGAAAATAAAGAAAAATCAGAATAGATTTTTGAGTAGTGTAGAATAGTAAAAGTCATCCTCACCTTTGGAGAGGATGACTTTTTTTGTAGTAAAAAAAACTGACCTTTAAAAGTTGTTGCCCATCTGTACATATACAATATGAATTCAAAAAAATCATCTATTTTATCTTATTGTTACTGTATATTATTCATTTATCATAGCATTGATTTATAGATAATTAATGTTGATAGATTGTTGTTATAAGCATTTTTTAGGATATAATTTTTTAATTATTTGAGTAGAAATATATCCAAAGATTAAGATTTTTTACTTCAATGATAAGCTGCGTTTTCTAAGGATATAAGCTACTCTTTTTCATTAGAAATTTATAATTAAATTATGTATTACAACAGACAAATTCTAAATGTTTGCTTCTTGCTAACTCTACTTATAGCCTCTTGTTCAACAGAGAAAAAAGAAGAAGATTTACCAACCCCCACAACAACGATTTCGACAGATATGCTTCCAACATTAACATTGGAAGAATCGGATTTTTTAAGAGGGACTACCTCTTTTGAAGTCGAAGTGACTAATGAAAACATCGACTTAGTAAGTGTAGAAGAAATGCAGCTTTTATTGGAAGGTAAAGACTTAGATTTTGATGTAAGTAATGAAAACAACAAATGGCTGTTTACTTTTAATTCTCTACAATTAGAAGACGGTATGCATGAGCTTACTTTTAGTGCTTCATTATCGAGTGAGTTTGAGTTACCTGAAAATGAAGTGTTAATTAAGCATACTGTAGAAGTAGATAACTACCTTCCGACAATTACGGTACAACAAGGTTATATTGGAGGCTACTTTTATGAAGATATTCAAGATAACCAATATTATTCTTCTGTAAATAGAAGAAACAACCATGAGAAAAGTATTTTTATTATCGATAAAGAAGGAACAAAAATATCTGAAGTATACGATCTTAACTTTAGTGAAGGGAACATAGACATTGCTATCCCTGAAACAACACGAGAAAGAGATTTCTTTTTAGTAGACTTCTTTACCTACGACCATTATTTTAAGACAGATCATCATGCCTTTGATGATTTGGATCGGGAATCGATGATAACTTACGGTGAATTAACATACACAGCAATCAACTCTATCAGTGAAACATCTCCAAATTATGAGCATATAGAAAACGAAATAGTAGAAAATGAGACTAAGGAAGTAACAATAGCTTATCCTACTGATGACAATATTTCTATTACTCTTAAGCTCATCAATGAGAATGAAGAAAACATTACTGAAACTGTTGAAAATGGAATGCGTTATGTTACCATCAAAACAGAATATTCTTCTTTAGGAGATAATTATCGAGAAGCAAACTGTTTGATGGTGGCTGAAGATGAAACAAACAATCACGCAATAGTTATTCTGAATTTATTGAATGATGGGGATACATTAACTGTATCTAAAAATGATTTAAAGGATGATGTAGAAACATTCAATGTGAGTAATGAAGAAAACTTTAGACAAGTTGTCCTTTCAGATGACTTAAATTTTATCGGTAATGGGTTCTATTCTTTTGATATTCTAGAAGACAATGTCATGGAAAGAACATATTTCAGAAATGTAATTAACAGTAATGTTGAAGTAAAGTATTTTTCTCTAAAGAGAAAGATCGAAAACCGTTTCTTATATGCGTTTACCAATCATGTAAGTTCTGCATCAGAGTTTAATAGCATTCAAGAATTTACAGAAAACGATATTCAAGTCACATTAGAAAATGACCTCTTGACTGTAAAAACAGACCTCCAAATAGCTAGTGATGCAGAAGTAGATGCATTAATATATTATGATGAAATTATCGTTGGTGAACATGAATTTAGATTCAAACAAAAGTTTGTGTCTCCATTTAATACATCAATTGCCTTTGACATCAAAACACTAAATAGTATTGATCACATTAAGACGCTTCATAATAGTAATTATGCTAATGTGGATGACTTTACACAATCGGCTGTAGGAGGACAGATATCTAACGATTTACTGTATTATGATGATGGTCGAATCTTGATTTCGAAATCAATAGAATTATAATTTGAATTAATAAATAGTATTTGATCGAGAAATAGTCTACCAGTTTTGGTAGGCTTTTTTTATTTCTTTTGCGATGTATCATATATAAAGTATTACGAATATTAATAGTAGTTATTAATACAAGAAATCCATGCAGATTTACATTCATATTATTGATTAATAATGGTTTATGTATTTGTGATTTCTTCTATGTGTTATAGAACTTATAGCAGTATAATGTTCAGATAAGAAATGATTAATTAAAAATTAATCGATTATGCTTAGTTTGGTGATGACAATACGTTAATATTAGATTCTAAATCATCAAGCATATTATTTATGAAACTTCTTACAGTACTCTTCTTTTCATTTTTTCTATATCAGAATACGCTAGCACAACATCATCACCATGATCATGGACATGATCATTATAAAGGACTTCATCATTGGGAAATTCCAAGTAGAGACCCAGACAGAATTATACTAAACTTTAATGGTGACCCAGCAACGAGTAGAGCTGTAACTTGGAGAACTGATAGTACTGTAACCAATGCCTATGCCCAACTTGCTGTTGCTACCGTTAATTCTAAGTTTACAGATAAAGCAAAGCAATTAGAGGCAGTCACTGAACCTTTTAATTTAGGTCAGTATAAAGGAAATGCTTCTTTAACTGTCCACTATCATAGTGTTGTTTTTACTGAGCTTAACCCTGATACACAATATGTATATCGAGTAGGAGATGGTAAAGCCCATTGGTCAGAATGGATTCAATTTAGAACCGCAAAAACGGAGTACTCGGCCACTCAATTTGTTTACTTTGGGGATGCCCAAAATGATGTGTTAGAACATTGGTCTAGAGTAATAAGAAAGGCATATCAAACAGCACCCAATGCAGCATTTGTAATTCATGCAGGAGACTTGATCAATCAGGCACATAGAGATTACGAATGGGCAGAATGGTACAAAGCAGGTGGTTTTATACATCGCCAGTGGACGGCTATCCCCGTGGTAGGTAATCATGAGTTTAGAGGGATGACAAAAGGAGCTCCAAAGCGCCTTTCGATACAATGGAGACCACAGTTTACCTTACCTGTAGAAAAAGAGTTAAGTAAAGAATTACATGAAACGGTATATACTGTCGATTACCAAGATATTCGAATCATAGTACTCAATTCGACCGATAAATTGGAAGAACAAGTAGAATATGTTGAAAATCAGCTAAAGGACTGTACCGCAAAATGGAAGATCATCACTTGTCATCATTCTATTTTTGCACCTGCTAAAGGACGTAATTTTCAATTTGGTAGAGATAAATGGAAGCCTATTTTAGATAAGTACAATGTAGACCTTGTATTAAATGGTCACGACCATACGTATGCAAGAGGACATGTGCCTATCAGAACTACAAAAAATAAGAAGAACGAAGATCTTCAGACGGTTTATGTCACTTCTGTAAGTGGGCCAAAACAATACAAATTGGATACTGAACAGATGAAAAACTATAAGGTAGATGGTTATGAATTGGATGCGTCTGGAGAGCAAACACAGTTTTATCAGGTCATCACCATTGAAGACAATACATTAAAATATGTGGCCTATACTGTATTGGGTGAGAAGTATGATGAGATGGAAATTTCAAAGGATTTTAAGACGGGTAAGAAGAAGCTAGTGAATGCTCAATAATAAGCATTTCAAATAAAAGAGAAAGCACATTCCATTTGTAAGGTACTTTACAAAAGGGTGTGCTTTTCTCATTCTATTCTAAAACATCTATTGCATTCTATTCATCATAAGCAAATGATCTTTCGACCGGCCAATCATCATCATAGCCCAGTTTCCAACGAAGTGTTTTTAACTCCTCATCAGTGGCAAGACATTCATCCAGATCTTTTCTAATTTGCTCTTCATCCATATCCTGACCAATCAATACGATTTCGTTGTTTCTGTCACCGAATGTTTGATCCCATTTTGCCTCAATTGATGCTTGGTTTTCTAAAAAGGCTACATAATTTAATCTCTTATTGAGGTGCATGCTACTCCACCATACTCCGGCACTATCTGCTTTTAAGGAACCTCCTGCCTGACTCCATACTAATGCTTGATCTGGTCTTGAGGCCAACCAAAATAGGCCTTTACTTCTTATTACAGTAGTAGGGAATAAGTATTGAATATATTTCCAAAAACGATCAGGGTCAAATGGTTTTCTATTTCTGTAGACAAACGAAGAAATACCAAATTCCTCTGTTTCTGGAGTATGTGATTCTTTATTTAACTCTTCGATCCAACCTGCACTTTGTTCAGCTTCTTCAAAATTAAATAGACCAGTATTTAAAATAGCAGAAGGAGCTACTTTACTGTAAGATGATTCAATAATTTTAGCTGAAGGGTTGAGCTTTTTTATAGCAGCATGTAACACTCCCAAATGATCTTTATCGACAAGATCTGTTTTATTCAGAAGAATCACATTAGCGAATTCAACCTGATCTGTAAGTAAATTGACAATGGTTCTGTAGTCACCATCAATATCTGTCAGTTCCCTATCTACAAGCCTTTCAGGGCTACCAAAATCTTTAAAGAAATTAAACGCATCTACAACCGTAACCATAGTATCGATATAACTGAATTTAGAAAGGTCGATACCGTTTTCTTCATCGATAAATGAGAAGGTTTGTGCTACCGGAACAGGTTCACTAATACCTGTACTTTCAATAAGTAAATAATCGAATCTATTTTCTTTTGCTAAACGTTCTACTTCAACCATTAGGTCTTCACGGAGTGTACAACAGATACAACCGTTGCTCATCTCTACTAATTTCTCTTCAGTACGCGATAGGGTATTTTCGTTTTTTACTAGATCTGCATCTACATTTACTTCACTCATATCATTCACAATAACAGCTACTTTTAAACCTTCTTTGTTGTGAAGAATATGGTTGAGTAATGTTGTTTTGCCTGCTCCAAGGAATCCACTTAAAACAGTTACCGGTAATTTATTGTTCATAATTTCTCTTCTAATATATGCGACAGTGTCGCAATATAATAATGAAAAGATTGTAGATGCAACATATACACCTCATTTCCTTTCATCTATTTAAGAATTAATTCCTGAGTGGAGAAGATATTATTGATAGATCCACATTAAAACATCATCCTCACTTTTTAAAAGAGGATCCAAATAACGCATAGTAGTATTGGAAACGGCAGGGCATCCCCAACCTTCTGCAGTTCCTTCAGGGAAAATCTCTTCATCTTTTACTGCCTCCCAAGAGTGTAAAACGATAATCCTTTTATAAGCATTACTATTACTACTTTCTAAACCATGCATCTTATAGTTCACATGGATACCCCAATTACTATAGCCTCTTTTTCCGATCTTATATTTTCCCAAAGAAGACAAATGACTTTCAAAGACATTACTAAAAGTAGGTTTGGCTCTGGTCTCATCACTAGACCACATAAAGTCACCACAGCCATGCGAAACCAACGCTTCTTTTAATACCGTTTTCTTTTCAAGATCATATACAAAAAAGCGATTTCTACCAGAGTGTATTCCCATATCAATCAGAATACAGTATTTAGAGGATAGATTATTTTTTTGATTATAGATGAGGGCTTCTTTTGCTTTTTGTTCAATACGATTTTTGATTTTCTCCTGAGTAAATTTCTTTTGATCATTCTGATACCTCTCCTTATTCCATTCTTCCAACCAATGGCTAGTAGTATCCTCTTGAGCAAACAACTGAAAAGTGAAAAGTATAAATATCAATAATGAATATATGGCTTTCATAAGGGTAAATTGAAGTGGATTTGTCACAATAGTATAACCGATGAGTGCATTGAATATGCACAGCTTACTTATATCATAAAGTGTACTAGTTTTGGTGTTTACAGTGTTGTGAAGAATATTATAACATTATTTAGATTTATGGAGGAGATGATTGATCTGAATTCAATGATATTTATGAAATTAGCTTTAACACACTTCACTAATGCAAAGAACACATGAAATACTTTAATAATAAGAATGTTTTTATCACCGGAGGGACAAGTGGAATCGGCTTAGAAATGGGAAAACAACTTTCTAAGTTTGGAGCTCATGTAGTGCTTTTTGGAAGAAAAGGACTAGAGGAAGCTAAGGAGACAATAACCCTCCAGAGTGATACTAATAAAGTACATGCTATTTATACTGAAACCACTGATTTAAATACTGTTGTTAGTGCCTTTGCAGAAGGGAATAATTTACTCGGTGGGGTAGATATCGTGATTCATTCTGCAGGAATCGGTCGGTGTGTTCCCTTTAATGATTTCGCAAAAGATGATTTTGAAGAATTGATAAATGTAAACGTTTTTGGTACTAGAAATGTAGCTGAAGCCGCTTTCCCATTATTAAAAGCATCACAAGGACAGTTAATGTTGATCGCTTCTTTAGCGGGGATTGTGACAAATTATGGTTATTCAGCCTATTCATCGTCGAAGTTTGCGACAATTGGATTTGCTGGAGTATTAAGAAGTGAATGGAAACCAATGGGAGTTCAGGTATCAGTAGCTTGTCCTCCAGAAATAGACACACCTTTAGTAGAGGCAGAAAGGTTAGAATCGCCCAAAGTAGCCAAAGTTTTAAAGCAATTTGCAGGAAACCTTCCTTTGGAAGTCGCATGCAAAAAAATGTTGAGAAGATTAGCAAACAAAAACTATATGATTATCCCAGGCTGGAAAGCTAAGTTTGTGGCAATTAACCAAGGTTTATTTCCTAGTTTAAATAACAGAATTACTGATTTTATCATCAGAATGTTTTTAAAAAAGGAGCTATGAAACTTAATGTATAAATTAAATAATTGTATTTTTAAACCGAATTTAACTTAGCTCACCAAATAAAACTTTTTTACTATGAATAATGAACAAGCTACTAATGAATTAGAGAAACAATCCGAAGAAAAAAATGAAAATAATAACGGTTTTTATTCTGAAAAAGGATTATATACTTTAGCAGGAGCTTCAACTTCCATTTTCATTATTACTAACCAATTAGTTTGTAACTTAATTGGGGAAGATCTTTTTCTTGAAAACATAACTAAAATTTTATTAGCTTTTTCTTTTTTTGTTTCAGTTTTGACCTCATGGCAAGGCATAACAAAATTAAAAAAACCTTCATATTATTATCTTCTATTGGTTAATACAGGGTTAATTTTTTCAAGTGTAACTGGCATGAACACTCAAATGCAGGATAAAGTAAATACTCAAAAAGTTACTTCTGTAAAAAGTGCTAGTCTATTACCAAACATATTAGAGTATAATAATATTTATTGGTATCAACCACAACCATTATTAGATAGTATTCATGATCTAACTGTTGAAAACCAAAGTATTAAGTTAGAGTTGAACCAAGTTTATAATAATTCAAAAAATGATACAATTGATTCGCTACATTTTGAAAACTTAAAATTGAAAGCAATGGTTGATAGTTTAACAGAAAGATTTAATAAACACAATCATCATCATAGTTTTGTTACTTCTAAAGACACAATAGTAATT
The DNA here is from genome assembly GCF_947387565.1 of Flammeovirga sp. SubArs3. NCBI lineage: Bacteria > Pseudomonadati > Bacteroidota > Cytophagia > Cytophagales > Flammeovirgaceae > Flammeovirga > Flammeovirga sp. SubArs3. The sequence goes on from NZ_CANDOA010000001.1 coordinate 949,656, forward strand.
AATTCCAGTTCTTCAAAATTAGTAGATAATTATAATAACTTACAGGCAAATTTAAGTGATTGGTTGTCTAGATATGAAAATAGCATAGAATATAAAAGTTATAAAGCAAAAGTTATTAATAAGAAGAAAATTTGTGAGATTTGTAAAAATAGGCAAGCAAAAGAGATTCATATGAAAAGTTATCAAAATATTGGTTTTCAAAAAATCAATGAAGCCTATGCTATATGTGAAAGATGCCATGATAAATTACATAGAATTAATAAAAATCATATACTAGATTTCAAATTTTTTAATCCGTTTAATGGTGAGTTTGATACTCTTATTTATAAATCTGCAAACAGGCATATTCACCAGTAAAGAAATATTCATTTATTATAGCCCTAACAAAATTTTCTTTGCTAGGGCTATGATTATAATAATTTAATTGAGTATTACTTTTTTTTAGAAAACCACTTTTTCGACAACATTCAATTCCTGATCAAATACCCTTACGATCATTAATCCTTTTTGATCGATATGAATTTTCTCTACGGTATTTTTTAAGGTTGATGCATACAGTAGCACCCCATTAGAGGAGATGACTTGGATGTATTTTCCCTTCAAAGTATCGTCAGATGCCACCGTAAGCTGGTGATCACTTGACTTATAAATTTGTAGGCCAAAATCCTCGTTGGATTGGGAATAAATGGTTCTATTGTTACTTGTTGAACTACTTAAGCTGGGGCCATCAATTGCTGAAATATAGTATTCAACTCCTTCAGTTTCATAGATATCACCACCGCCAAGAAATAACAGTAACTTATTGTAGGTAGTTTGTGATAGATCTTCATTCGAAAAATCAAATATATATTCTACCCATTCATCTTGTACTATAATAGAGGCTCTTTGGTCATAACTAGGGCCAATATTATTTTTGTTCATGACCTTTAAGATAAGATTATTATTCCTTGGATAGTTGGCCTGACCAGAAGCCTGAAATATTTTCACTCTAAATAGTTGGTCGGTACTAAAATCGATATCTCCATCTAGATTAAATACAATTACTGCATTTTGTACTCCTTGACGAACTACTTTTCCTACTTTAACAGCACTGCCAACAATATTATTACCGGCAGGGTTGGTGAGGTTTTGAGTGATAGTTGTCGTTCCAGAATGCATGGTTGTAGGATAGCTATTGCCATCAAATTTATAGTACTCTCTGCCTGGAATATCAAAATGTAACCAATAATATGCTGTAGCAGTTCCATCCTCGGAAGTGACCGTAATTAGGGAAGAATCATAAAAGTTTTTGGCTGTTATACTTTCAATAGTAGCATTTTCATTGTACGGGATGACTTGAAGAGACGGAAGATTAGTCGTCCCAATAGGTAAATTGATGGTGTACTCAAAAGTAGTAGGGTGAAATGATGTGATACTTATATCGTCCAATAAAATATCTACTAAAGTAGCATTCGATGGGTCTTTGGCGATTTCAAAAGTAAGCTGATATAATTTAGACAGGGAACCATCTTCACTTGTGACTTGAATATGTGTGGTATCTTGAAGTGATGTGGCCTCTTGGAGTAATATTGATGCCAATTCACTATTTTTATTAGCGGTAATCGATGGTACATTTGCTGTTCCAAAAGGTAGTGTAATCCTGTAATTTAAAGTATTGGGATCAAAACCTTGTAAGGGTTCATTATTGATGGCTATTGATTTTAAATCAGCATCTTGTGAGTAGTTGATGTGCGGACCTTCAACATCAGCGATATAATATTCCACACCACCTGTCTCATTGATATCACCTCCACCAAAAAAGATCAATAGCTCATCATAATCGGTTAATGTGAAATCTTTATCAGAGAAATCGAACACATATTCTACCCATTGATCTTGTTGAGTAATAAGGATAAAATCTTCATATTTGGGTCCATTATTCTTTCTATTTTTAACGGAGAAATAAATATTATTGCGTTTAGGATAGGCACCCTGTTCAGAGGCCTGATAGATCTTAAAGCGAAAGACTTTTTCCCCTGTTTTATCCAATTGACCATTAAGGTCGAAAGCAATTAACGCATTCTGATAGGGACCTCTAGTGATTTTGGCTACTTTGGTAGAATCAGCAACAGTCTCATCGGGGAACGGATTGTCTAAATTTGGTGTGACCGTTACGGTATGTCCTCTTAAACTAGGATAATACTCCCCCTCATCAAATTTGTAAAATGCTCGACCGAGCACATTGAGTTTTACCTTGTAGGTTTGCATAGAACTACCATCTTCGCTATATACATTGATGATCGTAGTTCCATAAAAGTTTTCGGCAGGTATGATCTCAATTGAATCCTTGGCATGATAACTAGTGGCTTGTATGTGTGGAGTTTCCACCATTCCTTCCGGTAAATTCACTTGATATTCAGTGGTATATTGTGAGAAGTTTTCTACGGGTATATCATTGACGGTGATTTCTTTTAAAGAGGCCTGCTGAATCTTCTCTACAGTGAGTGGCGTTCCTTCAGTAAATAGGAATAGTTCTATTGCTGCTGTAGATTGATTTGTTGAAGAAAGTGTCACTTCATTAAACCCTTGTTGAGCTTCAAAAGTCCCTTGTAGATCTACATCCACTTCACCTATTAAGTTCCAATTTTTATCATATATTTTTGCTTTTTCACCACCTCGGTATTCTATATACTGACTTTCTGTTGCAGAAGCTAAAATAGTGGTCGGTAGAGTTAAAGTAGCACCATTGATATGAATACTAGGGTGAACAACATCCTCATTTCCCCACATGACTCTGATGATAAATTGAGGTGCTTGAGTCGAGTATTTATTTTCCAAATATTTTGTAGCTCCAAAGTTTGTTTTTACCCTCGGAATATACATTCCATCTTCTTGTTTCGAATGGAAATATTGTAAAGCAGGTTCTACTTCTAGCTCACCTTGAATTGAATCTACATGTTGAGACATCATTTGGATAGGGACTAACTCATATTCTTGGTCTAACTCTTTAAGTTCGTAAGTGACTTCAGATGCCCATTTATTTTCATACTTAAAGTGTGTTGAAGTCATGACCTGTCGTTGCGCTGCAGTAAGCTTTCTATTTGCATTTTTCCACTTTGGTAGTAATGATAATAACTCTTCAGTCTTTCCGTACTGTGTTAGCTCTTCCAAAGAAATACCAAACATAGGATCAGGTCGTAGTATTGAGAAATTTCTTCCATTTACCGCAGCCTGAACACTTAACATAAAGTTAGCTGCAAAGAGGTTTGATGATTCCCTTACCTCATTTTTATGGGTAGTACTTTTTCGTTCTAAACGAAGTGATGGTCTGCCATGGTTATGGTCTCCAACAGGAGAAGTAAGGTAAGCCTTTGTACTATTTAATTGATATTCAATATATCCTGCTTCAGGCTCTTTTCCATTGGAAGTTCTCACAACAATCGGATGATCTACTTGTTCATATACTTTCTGTGCAAACTTTCGGAACCCCCACTTTCCGTCAAAGACATGAATCTCAGCACCATCAAACAATGCGTTAGATACCTTGCAGTCATTTAATAGCTCTGCATATTTCATGGTAATCGTATCGAAAAGAGCAGAGTTATTTTCAGGAACATAAACTTGATTATAGGCTAATATAATCCCTTTCACTTTTGTGTCTTTGGCATGTTCAGAGCGGGGAGTATTAAAGATACTTCTGTTTTCAATATTAAATTGCCAAGTGCCATCAGGTAAAGTTTGGATACCGTTTACTTGGACCATTTCATCACCAATTTGTAGGTATTTGTAATGAAAGAAGGTAGGTAAGGGACCACTTAGATGACCAAATGTGTTACTCTCCTGTGAAAGTGTAGAGGGTGCATTATACCATGTTTCTTTTGGTTTAAAATATACCACCAGCTCATTTTCTGATATTCCTTGTTGCAAAGTACCCTCTACCCAAGTCGCTAGGTCATCAGATAAATTATCCATTGCGTAAAGTGGGTCTTGTTTTCCAATACCGCCACTAACATAGTGTAAATTAATACTTCTATCATTTTGGGCTTGAGTATTGGAAAATGTTTGGAGTTCTTCTTTCCCATTGAAAATACCGTTAACCTCCCAGTTGAGTGTATTTGATGGCCAAAATCCACCATGCCATACGTCCGTAAACATATTGATAGTGGTCACATCTGCCATTTCAAAATAGGGTTCAAAAAGTGGAAGCTCCAGTGCATTATTGGGACGAATATAAAATACACTTTGATCCTCAAAAGTAGCTTTCCATTCTTCAATCCATTGGACAGCTCTTTCGTAATTCCAAGTTCCAGGAACTGTAGGATGTGGCATGGCCTCTCTACCCCAAGCTCGTAGTATACTTTCATCCTGTTCTTCCTCATTGGAAAAAGTATATAGGGCAAATCCCCCCAAAGTATTTCCTTTATATCTTTCCCAAAGATGTTCGAAAGAGATACTTAGATGAGATGCTGTACTTTGATCCAAAGTCATATAATCAAAAGAAAGCAACTTTGTATGCTCATCTGTATTGATTGTAAATGTCATCGTTGCTCCTACAGGTAGATCTCCATAAAAATCAATCAAGTTAAAAGCGATATAGGTACTTTGTGCATCGATGTTGAAAGTAGCATAATATTGCTCATTGGTGGTAGTGAATACAATGTTATCAGCAGAAGTGAAGACTTTAGTAAACACAAGGTCCTCTTCATTTGGTATTTGTAATCTTAATCCATTGTTGACATTATTTCGTAAAACTTCTTTTCCACTACTTAATTTTAGTGATTTTGGATGTGCATCACTTCCTATTTCAAATTGAAAGCGGCCCGATGTAAAAACCAAAGAAGATGTGACAGGAACTAATTGAGTAGGGATGACTTGGGTAGATAAATCTTGACCATAAGTATACAACCCTACAAACAATAGCTGTAGCACCATTGAAAGTGGTAATAATTTATTCATTTCATGTGTGTTTAATCAAATAAGTAATATTCCGCGATTTTACTTATCCCATTCAAAAATTATTTCTGAAAATCTCGATTGTCTGCTAAAGGGTAAGATCATTGATTTAATCTTTTAGAGTTAAGTAGTTGTCAGACAAAAGATAGATGTAGTGATCGATAGCAATTGCTTTCTTTATTTAGGAAGCATAAGGTCCATTGACAGTATTTTCATGTTACTTTTATTTAGATGTAAAGAGCTGTATTATAACTCAGTAGAGAATTGATTTCTTGTAAGTGTTGTTGTTACAATTTTAGCACATTGGAGTAGACTCTACCGTACTCATATCTTTCAAAACCTTCACTTACAGTATTGAGTTTTGTAAGTAATTGATTATAAGTAGTATGTGTTAGTTGGGATAAAACAGGAATCTTATGTAAGAAATGGGTTATCGTTGATATTTCAAAGGTGAAATCATTTCCATCGAAAGATAGTTAGGAGCAAAAACAATGGAATAAATAGTAAAAGTGTACTTAGATAATAGGAAAAAGAAAAAGCTTAACATAGGAGAAATTGTTTCTTTCTACCTATGTTAAGCCTTTTTTTATTTGTGTAATACGATAAATATATTACATTGTTCTTTCGTTGGCTTCATCAAAAGTCAACTCTTCTAAATCCATATCTAAAATTGCTTGAGGAATTTCACCTGTAAAAGAGTTACCTTCTAATTTTAGTATTTTAAGATTGGTAAGGTTACTTAATCCTTCAGGAATTTCACCTGTAAACTCATTATAATTAAGATATAGATTTTCCATGTGCTCATACTCGAGTAAGAAAGACGGAAATTCAGTATTAATCTTGTTTGAACCAACAAATAACGACTTTAATTTCGTTAGGTCTGCCAAGCTTTCTGGTAAGTAAGTAATTTCATTACTCCCCATATAAAGTACCTCTAAATTGACTAATTTATTGATGTCATTTGGTATACTCTTTATGTAGTTTCCACTGAAGCTCAACGCTTTCAATTTAGTACACTTGAATAACCAATTCGGAAGTGTTCTAAAGGCATCCCAGCAATAACTCATATATAAAACCTCTAAGTTAGGCAATACACTAAGGTCTGGAGTAGGATCCATGTTACCGTTGTCTGAAATAGACAATTTTTCTAGGGTCTTCATTTTTGTCACTACAGCTGGCAAGGGACCTGAAATAATTGTTTGTCCCATATTCAACTCAGTAATTGATAATTCAGCAAGAGTACTTGGTAAATCATCAAAACTTGTATCGTAAACATTAAAGATCTTTAATTTTGTCAGTTGGTTGATTTCATTAGGGAAGAGACTGAAGTAATTATAGTTAAACTTTAGGTTTACTACATCAGTAAGGTTAGCAAGATCTCTAGGAAACATTAATTTTCCATGTAACTGGAAATCTCGATCTAGTCCCCAAATATAGAGTTCTCTAATTCTATTATCGCCATTTACTTCAACATTCGTAAAATCTTTAAGTTCAAGTGAAGCATCCCAATTGTATCGATCCAAGTTAGTCTCATCGATTTGATAGAAAACGTCTTTTATAGCTAATAGAGTAGCTTTATCCGAAAAGCCTTCTTGTAAATCAATAATATCAGACGTTTTGACGATACTACTAGATGTACTGATAGAACTAAATTCAGCATACGAAGTTAAGAACTTTGAGTTCTTTGCATCTTCAGAGACCGCAGTAATAAAAAAGGCACCGCTTATAGGGTAGATCGCTTTATTTTCACCCACTTGATCTGTACTTGCTAATAGCGTACCATCTAATGCTGTAATCTCTAAGCTTAAGTTTTTGAATGCATTTTTATACTCTTCCTCAAGCTCAATAACTAAAACATTGATATCAGTAAGTTTCTCCTCGAAGGATAAATTTGTATCCTCATTGGCTTTGATATCAATCGTAGTTTCATATTTAAAAGCAGGAGTACCGATACTCTCAGGGTTATTCGTGATATTCACCGTATAAGATCCAACCCCTAGTTCATGAGTTTCGTTTGTTATTTCATGTCCAGCTTGTCTACCCGATAAAGTAGCAGTAATCAAGACATCAGAAGGCTCAAGTGCTAAAATTTCAGAGTGTACAGAAGTTTCAATGTTAAGATGCATCTCAGATAATACGAGATTACCGTTTTCCCATTCTGTAGTTTGCTCATCTTTGGTAGCATCACATGAATAGAAAAAAACAAAGGCTAACACAGACAGAGATAGCCATGAAGAGTTAAAAAGTTTCATTAGTTAATTAGTTGATATTTCTACAATAGTTATACTATACAATATTAATAAGAATAAGGGGAGAATGCAAAGGTGAAGAAGACCGAGAATGATTTAAGAATTAGAAATCTACCTATAGCAAATACTCGTTGTATTGGAATTAAAGCTATAAACGGTTAATAAGAGTATCATCAAGCAAAGAATTGATGGAAGATGGCTTACTCATTTCCAAAAATTAATTTTTTGAATAGTCTCTGCTATTTTTTATTGAATTCAAGCTATTACATAGCTAACGATTTTTCTAACTAGTAGAAGGAACTACCAATTTTTTAATACAACAAATATACAATTTGTAGGAAAGTTGATTTCATAAATTTTAAATATGAAATACAAAATACAAATATATGATTAGTTGTAGAGGATTTATACTTCAACCTTAAGATTGAATAGTACATAAGAAAAAATGAAATGAAAAAAATACACCTCTTTCTACCCTTAGTTTTTATACTAATAAGTTGTCATAAAAATACTTTTGATAAAGATAAAACAACGGACAAACCCAATATTGTACTTATTCTTACGGACGATTTAGGGTACAATGATATAGCCTCTTATGGAGCCCCAAAAATCAAAACACCTCATCTAGATCAGATGGTAAAAGAAGGAATAAAGTTTACAAATTTCTATGCACAACCGCTTTGTGGACCTTCAAGAGCAGCATTGTTAACCGGTTGTTACCCCATTAGAATAGCCGAACCGAATAATGTGAAGAACTTTCATACGAAACTTCATCCAAACGAAATAACTATAGCGGAAATGCTAAAAACTGAAGGTTATACTTCTGCCTGCATAGGGAAATGGCATGCAGGGGAAAGTGTAGGACAAATGCCATTAGATCAGGGTTTTGACCTATTTTACGGAACACCTAAATACAATGGAAATACGAAATTGATTGAGGATAACCCTAAATTTAGAGCAACTGTACTTAATAATACGGACACAGTTATGACCATCAATACGGTAAAAGAAATGGGATTACTGACGAGCATGTATACGCAGAAAGCGACCACCTTTATTAAAGAGAATAAAAGTCGTCCCTTCTTTTTATACCTAGCACATAATATGCCCCACGTACCTTTGGGAGCTTCACAAAATTTTAGAGGTACTTCTGAAGGAGGTTTTTATGGAGATGTTATTGAAGAGTTGGATTGGAGTGTTGGGGAGGTACTTAAAACATTAAAAGAAGAAGGATTAGAGGAGAATACATTAGTTATTTTCACTTCTGATAATGGCCCTTGGGTCGAAGATAAAATTGGGGACCATGGAGGAAGTGCATATCCTTTAAGAGGGAATAAAACGCAAACATGGGAAGGAGGTGTAAGAGTCCCTTGTATTATGCAGTGGAAAGGAAAAATGAAAGAAGGCCAAACGAACCATGAATTATTAACTACCATGGACTTTTTTCCTACTTTTTCAAATCTAGCCAATGCTAGAATACCTCAAAATCTCACCATAGATGGCAAAGATTTTACAGAGGTAATCCTTGAAGGAGCGGAAAGTAGCCTTCAGTATTATTACTACTATTCTTATACTCATTTGCATGGTGTTAGAGATAAGGATTGGAAGCTGGTACTTCCTCGACAAGCAAAACCTAAATTTATGAAATGGGCAAAAAGAAAGATTGATGGAGTAAGCGAAATACAACTCTACAACCTTTCTACAGATAAAGAAGAGCAATTCAATGTCGCTGATCAATATCCAGAAAAGGTAAAAGAACTTATGTCGAAAATCGAAACAGCCAGAAAAGAATTGGGCGATAAAGACCGTATCGGTGAGAATGTTCGTTTTTTCGACAATGCCCCTAACACCCAACGCATTGAGGAGTACAATAGATTAATGAATACGGTGAGTGTTGGTGATGTTCGGTTGTAGGGGAGAGTGGAGTTGAAATAAAGGGATGGATTTTCAATGGATTTTCCTCAACAACCTAGGATTTAAATCCTGGGTGGTTGAGGGGAAGTCAGAAGTTGACTATTCCCAATTTTGTGGATCTTACTTTTCCTATGACCATTATGCTGTCGTAATCCTTCTTTTAATGGACTAGGGTCTCTAACACAATTATTAGGCTAAACGTTATGAACATTTCGATAGAATTTTAAAAGTATCATATAACATGGTTCACACTAATAGATTATGTTATTTTTATTCAAATAAAACAGTTTTTTTAAGATTCAGTAAACCATTTTTAATGAGAGGTATACAATGTACATTATTTTTATTTTCCTGTAAGCTGATTTCACCTTCATATAATCCATCGGAATTAGAGATGATTTTTAGATACCCAGAATAAAAGTTAGCAGAAAGAATTTTTCTATTAAAACTTAAAGTGACCAAATGTTTTCCCTCATTATTTAGAATACTGACCTTATTATCTTTAATCCCGATAAATAAATTCTCATGATTAAAAAAGTTTATAGAATTATAATTAGGACCTTTATTAAGGTATTCTAACCTGTTCTTACCCACATAGTAATTAAAAAAATATGAATCTCTTTCATTTTGTAATACAATGAATTTATCCTTCTTAAAAAGGACGTGAATATAATCGTCATCATGATTAGATGGAATTTCAATATGTTTAAACACGGAATCTTGAAAAGTAAATTTATTTGGGGTATCAGGGTCGTGGTTATCTTTTATATAATATTCTTTTGAAAGAGTCGTAAATGTTTTTGATGAATATATATTAAAATCATTTTTCTGAGTAATAGGCTTGAATTCTTTTATTGGATTAAGACTTTTGTTTGGTACATCAAGAAAATACAGTGTGTTATAAGTTTTAACATAAATGTCTTCACCAATATTTATTATTCTTCTGTTGTAAGATTGGTTATTAGAAATTTGCTCATTTTGATTAAACAAACATATTGTTCTCAAAGTATTTCTATTAAGTAGATTTAAAATAGTATTATTTTGATATGAATAATAAGCTATGTATTTACTAGAGTTAGTATCTAAATCATTATTATTTATTTCAAATGGTATTGGATCTGTGAAATTTCTATTAGTCAAATTTACCAATATGGTTGAAAAGGATCCTCCAATATGAGAGTATAATTGAATTTTTAGTATTTCATTAATAACATGATATGAAATAGAAGTGTTTTCAAGTTGAATTGGTTTATTTAATTTATAAATAATTTCTTTGCTATTTATATTAAAAATTGAAATATCTGTGACAACTTTATTATCTAGTATATTATGATTTGATAATGAGAACAAACTATCATTGATTGTTTTACTATCGTCATATTTAATATTTATTTGATTGGTATGAGTATATTGGGAGTTAAATACTTCTACTTGGTCTGTTAATAGTATCGGGGTTAATTTGTTGTTAATTCTAGTGACAGTTTTTTTTCTTACTGGTAATGTTCTTTTATCTAAAAAATTAAAGATATTATAATTAACATTTAAAGATACACCATAAATCAAATTAGAGCTTTCAACCCTATTCCAACCATTATCAAACCATTTATAAGCCCAATCTTCATCAATACTAGACAAAAAAGAAAATGATAAAGAGTCTAAATGATTTAATTTATCAGAATAACTTAATGGATGATTATATGACTCTAATTCTTTTTGAAATAAATATATTATTTCACCATCTGAGTTTATCTCATACATATAAGGTTTCTTAGTATTTTCTTCTGCAGTTAGTAATATATAATGATTATTTTTTATTCTAATAATCTTATCCATCCAATTATCGTTTGTCCAATATTGATTTATAATAGTTCCAGGTAGTATTTTAATTATTTCACCTTTAGAATTAAAAATTATTGGTTTCCCTTCTAATTTTTTTTGTTCATAAACTTCATAAAATCCACCATTGATTATAAATGTTTCTTCATTTAAAAAATAAGCACTTCTTCTAGTATCAATAGGACCGTCATCACTATTAAAAAGTAGACATTTAAATCTCAAATTTTTATTTAGAACAGAAAATCTTCCATTCCAATAATATACTATAATAGTTTCATTTTTTGGTGAAAATGAAAAATCAATACAAGTGCTTAAAGGTAATTTTGTTTCATTTATAATAGTTCCATTTTTGGAAATGTGCTGTATAGATTTATTTGTTAGTAAATAAAATCCATTGCCATTAGTATACATTCTAACAAAGTAACCATTTATTTTAAATCTTGAAATTATCTTATTTGAAGAAATAGATTTTATAAGGATGTCATGTTTATGTGCAATGACAACAATAGAATCATTCAATAAAAGAAAGTCATGAGGGTAATCATTACTGTTACTAATCTTTAAAGAGTCATTAACTTCTTTGATATATGTAGTTTTGTCGTCTCGTAATTCAAATTTCTCTTTAGTAAGCTTGAAACTTTTATTGATGTAAAAAATATAATCAATAGAATCGTTATTCATTTGGATTTCATCTAAAAGAACATTGTTATTGATAGTTAATAAAACATGTCCATCGGAAGAGCTAAATATATTTCTGAATGAATAATAAAAATTATCTTTTTGTGGTATAGTTTTGACTTTTTTACCTTTCAAGTTATACGTAATATACTCTCTACTTTCACCTTCATTATTTTTCGTCATTTTATGATAACAAAATGTAATATTCTGGTTCTTATCAAAGAAAATATTACTGACAAAGTCAGAGTTCTCAATTTTAATATTCGCTATTTTTTTGTTCCGTTTATAGAACATATAAGAGCCTTTTGATTCTTCTATTACAATCAATTCATCTTTTGAGACTTGAAAAGCTCCTTTGTTATTTATAGATATATCATTATTGATTTTGAAATCATAGACTTTTTTAAATTCATCATTGTATACATTAAGTTTTCCATCATAATATGTATATATTCTATTATTCTTAAAAATAGCAGAGTTGAAATTGAATTCTTTATCGAATGATTTTAATACATTTCCATTAAAGTCAAGAATATGGTATAATCGGTTATATGGATTATCAGAATAGGCAAATATTTTTCGTCCTTCATAATCTACACTGATCCCATAATAAGAAAAATCGGAAATAACAGAAGAGTCAGTTTTGATTAATTTTTGTTGTGGAAGAGGAGGCTCACTTAACTTTTGACTAAAGTATAAAGAATCATGTTCTAACATCATCTTATAATATACTTTTTGAAGGTCATAATTAGTACTATCTAATTCATAAGCATCTACTAGGTTTCGTACAACATCAGCATAGTTCTTCTGAGCATAAGCCTCTCTAGCGTCTTGAGTAAGTACAAGGCTTCTTGCCTCTCTCTCCCTCCTTTCGGCTTCTAACTTAAGGTTTTTCTCTTCCAATAATTTGTTCACAAGAGATGAGTTATCACTACTTTTTATTCCTCCAATGATAAACTCGCTTCCAGGTTGGTTATCTCCAAAGAAACCATACATTGATTCTGTTATATTTAACTGAGCTTGTTGGTGGAGCCATGACAGTGTGATAGGATGTCCATTTTTATCACCATTTTCTAAAGCATCAAGTAGTAAATAACAAAAAGGTGAGTGCTTTTCAGCATACCCATCGGGTACAGGTTCTAATGCACCTGATGTTAAGAATAATCTTGATTTTTTAGCTAATTTCTGTTTGGCATATGTCGTAGTACTTTTTGAGTCATAAACCTTATTTCCAGATCGATAAGAGTTTACTTTGTTATTAAATGTTCCTCCAAAGCAAACATCTAAAATAATTCCAACATGTTTAGAAGGTAAAGAATTAAGAATTCCATTGAGTTGATTATATGCTAAATAAGTGCTTCTTGCAAAATCTTCAGTAGATGGTTTTGTATCTTTGAAAACTAAAAAACCATCATTATAAATAGTCTTATCATAATCCCCATGACCAGCAATAAAAACTAGAAATCGATCATCTCTTTTAAGTTTATCATGGTAAGATATAATTGTCTTTAAAACATCATTTTTTGTAGGAGAAAGTAATAGTTCGGTTTCAAAATTATATTTAACTTCTAATAGTTCTTTCATACTTGTTGCATCATACTCTGCATTTTTAAGGTCACTCCACATAGGTTTACCTTCATATTGATCAGAGCCAATAATCAGAGCATATTTACGGCTATCAGTAATTTTAGAGCTATAATTGTCTATTTTAGGAGTAAGGCCTCTGTTGGTACTATTGGTATCTATTTGTTCTTGGGCAAATAGTAGTAGAGAGAAGAAGGTAAATGTAAGTAGTAGCGTGATACGTTTGAAAGTCAACATTATTGTAGGTAAATATTATAAATGATTTACTAAGGTAAAAAAATATTTTTAGGAATAGATTTTTTATTTTAAAGTAATAGAAGGATGTGAAAATATAACCGTATTTATAATTTAGTTGGTATAGTCATACTTTGGATTTATGGCTATTAAAATTCATGTTTTTTCTGTAATTCTCTGAAATAATGATACAGTTTTTTCAGTTTAAAATAAATTAAGATAAAACTCAGTAATTGATTAATTATTGTGTCTTATTTTTTTCTTAGCAGCCTCCTATTACATTTTAAGTTCTAATAACTCTTGCTCAGGTATTTTTTTCTAGTATTCAATTTATGTTTCCAATCAAAGTTACCATATTTTTGTAACCAAGTCTGTACTATTCGATCACCTTGAATTCCATATTTACCTTAAGCCACTTTAAACTCAATTGATCAATTTCCACTTCTGGTACAATTTGAAGTTTTAAGGACAAGGTAAAACCCTTCTGAGTACGCTAAATGTATTGGCTTTTATTTTCTTCCATAATAACGATTGTGTTTATGTATCGTCGTTATTTTAGGACAGTTTAAAAGGAAAAGCTAGAAGTAGAAGTACAAATTATTTCAAAGGAGAATAGAGTAGTAGAAAAAAAGGAGCCTGGTCCTTAAGAGTAGAAAACTAAAAATCCTGTTAACTAAAATTAATGCAATATTTAAATAATAAATGTGATTTGTTATATTTATTTTTAAATGAGAACTATTGCATTTATTGATATTGAGGTTAATGTAAAATCAAAAAAAATTGAAGATATTGGTGTATTGACTAGCGATGGAATGAAATCTCATTCAACATCAAATAAGGACCTACTTCAATGTATTCAAACCAAAGATTTTATTTGTGGACATAATATATTTGTCCATGATATACCCATTATTGAAAGACAATACATCGTTTCTTTTGATGATAAACATTTGATTGATACGTTACATTGGTCGCCTTTACTTTTTCCAACAAAGCCTTATCACCATCTTCTAAAAGACGATAAACTTCAAACCGAAGAGCTGAATAATCCATTAAATGATTGTCTAAAAGCAAAAGATCTTTTACAAGATGAAATCTCCGCCTTTCATAAATTAGATGATGAATTAAAGTCAATTTTTTACTCATTATTGAAAGACAAAAAGGAGTTTTTGTCTTTCTTCAAATACATTGGGTATAAAGAATCTGATTCAGATCCAATCACTTTGATTAGAAAAAGATTTAAAGATGAGATATGCGACAATATAGATGAACTATCAGAAATAGTTTCCGATCGTCCGATTGAGTTGGCTTATGTATTATCTTTGATTTCGATAAGGAGTAAATATTCAATTACTCCTCCTTGGGTCTTGAGAACATACCCTGAGATTGAAAATGTATTTCGTCTTCTTCGTAATACAAAATGTTCTTCGAACTGTAATTATTGTAAACAGAAATTAGATGCCAAGGAAGGCTTACAAAAATATTTTGGCTATCCTGATTACCGTAAGTTTGAAGGGAAGTCACTTCAAGAAGATGCTGTAAACGCTGCCATTAATAATGACTCCATCTTAGCTATATTTCCTACAGGTGGAGGTAAATCGATTACCTTTCAAGTACCTGCTTTGATGAGTGGAGACAATGTAAAAGGGTTAACAGTCGTCATTTCTCCATTACAATCTTTGATGAAAGATCAGGTGGATAACTTGGAGAAATCTAGTATCACAGATGCGGTTACGATTAATGGATTATTAGACCCTATTGAGAGGGCAAAGTCTTTTGAAAGAGTCGAGGACGGGAAGGCTTCTTTATTATATATTTCTCCAGAATCACTACGGTCAAGGTCAATAGAAAGGCTTTTGCTTGGACGAAATGTCGTTCGATTTGTCATTGATGAAGCCCATTGTTTTTCGTCTTGGGGACAAGACTTTAGGGTGGATTATTTATATATTGCTGATTTTATCAAGAATCTGCAGGAAAAGAAAAATCTTGATTATACCATTCCTATTTCATGCTTTACCGCCACTGCAAAGAAGCAAGTAGTCAACGATATCAAGTTCTATTTTGCAAGCAAACTCTCTCTTGATTTAAAAGAGTTTAGCTCAAAAGCATCAAGAACTAATTTAAGTTATCAGGTAATTCCTAAGAAAGGAGATAAAGAAAAATATGCGAAGCTGCGAGAGTTATTGGAGGCGAAACAATGTCCGACTATCGTTTACGTGTCTAGAACAAAAAAGGCGTATAAAGTAGCTGAACAATTGAACCAAGATGGTTTTTGTGCCAGGGCTTATCATGGTAAGATGGATAAAAATGAGAAGTCGGAAAATCAGGAACTTTTTATCAATGGAGAAGTAGATATTATGGTGGCTACGTCTGCTTTCGGTATGGGAGTAGATAAAAGTGATGTTCGAATGGTAGTACATTTCGAGGTATCCGATTCTCTAGAAAATTATGTTCAAGAAGCAGGAAGGGCAGGTAGAGATCAGAGTTTAACAGCAGAATGTTTTGTGCTTTTTAATGAAGAAGATTTAGATAAGCATTTTCTTCTATTAAATCAGACAAAATTAAATTTCAATGAAATAAAACAGATATGGAGTGCCATCAAGCAATTGTCTGTTTTTAGAAATAGTGTGTCTAATTCTGCTTTAGAAATTGCAAGAAAAGCGGGTTGGGACGATAGTATCAAAGAATTAGAAACAAGAGTCACTACTGCAATAGCAGCTTTAGAAGATGCTGGATATGTGAAACGAGGACAAAACATGCCTCAAGTATTTGCAGATAGTATCCAATCGAAAAATGCTCAAGAAGCGATTGATAAGATTTATGATTCTCCTCGATTTAATGAGGATCAAAAGCAAAATGCGATTCGAGTGATAAAGAAGCTGTTTTCATCAAAAACTAGAATTAAAGAAGATGATGAAAAGGCAGAAACAAGGGTGGATTATATCTCTGATCATCTTGGATTAAGTAAAGAAGAAGTCATTGAAAGCATTTCCTTAATGAGAGAAGAAGGGATACTTTCTGATGCTAAAGATCTTACAGCTTTCATCAAAAAGGAAGACAAACAAAATACATCTTTGAATATATTGAGATGGTTCATCGGTATCGAAAGGTTCTTGATGAATGAGTTTACTGAGGAAGAAGGCCAATACCATATCAAAGAGTTAAATGAAAAAGGTGAAGCTGAAAATGTGACCAAAGTAAATCCTCAAAAGATAAAAACCATTTTAAACTTTTGGGTGATTACCAATTGTATCAAGAGAAAGAAAGATGAGTTTTCTAATCATCATTTGTTGGTGAAAAGTAAATTGCCTAGAGAGACGTTCAAAGAGAAAATTAATTTACGATATAAAGTAGCCCAATTAATTGTAGAATACTTATTTATAAAAAGTAATGAACAACCCTCTTCAAGTAAGGAAATTTTAATCCATTTTTCTGTTTTAGAATTACTAAGATATATCGAATATAAAAATGTTTCGTCTATTGATAAGATCCATCCTAATATAAAGGATGTGGAAGATGCACTTTTCTATTTGTCAAGAATTGATGCAATAAAGATTGATGGAGGATTTTTGATCACTTACAATAAAATCAAAGTCGATCGTATAGAGAAAAATAATGCGATTAAGTATAAAAAATCGGATTATAAAAAGTTAGAAGATTATTATCAAAGTAAAACAGAACAAATACATATTGTTGGGGAATATGCCAACAAAATGATTGATGATTATAAGTCAGCTTTACAATTTACAGAGGATTATTTCCATTTAGAATACGCAGACTTTCTGAAGAAATATTTCAAAGGAAATAAAGGAAAGGAATTGAAGCAAAACATCACTCCTGCAAAATATGAACAATTGTTTGGTGGGTTGTCCATAACTCAAAATAGTATTATTACGAATAATAAATCGGAGTACATTTCTGTATTGGCAGGACCTGGAAGTGGAAAAACGAGGGTATTAGTCCATAAACTCGCTTCTTTAATTTTAATGGAAGATGTAAAGCACGAACAACTTTTGATGTTGACATTTTCTAGAGCAGCAGCCACTGAGTTTAAGATGCGTTTGAAAGAACTGATTGGTAATGCCGTTTATGGAATAGAAATAATGACGTTTCATTCCTATTGCTTTGAGATATTGGGAAGGGTAGGTGATTTAGAAAAGGCTAAAAATGTAATTGCTTCTACGGTAGAAATGATTCGTAGTAAAGAGATAGAGCCATCGAATATTACCAAAACAGTTTTAGTAATTGACGAAGCCCAGGATATGGACGAAGATGAATTCGATTTAGTATCTGCTTTAATGGAGGTGAATGATGATATGAGGGTGATTATGGTGGGAGATGACGATCAGAACATCTATGAATTTAGAGGGGCGTCATCAAAATATCTGGAAAATTTTATACATGAACATCAAGCGAAAAAGATTGAATTAACAGAGAATTATAGAAGTGATAAATCACTGGTAGAGTATTCCAATCAGTTTGTTCAAAAGATCCAAAATAGGTTGAAGGAAAACCCAATCACACCTAAATCTAAAATGGATGGAACCGTAGAATTGACCAAATATTCGTCAGCACATCTAACGGAAGCTGTGGTAAGAAAAGTGTATCGTAGTGAATTAAAAGGGTCTACATGTATTCTTACCCATTACAATGTAGACGCTCTTCAAATAGCAGGAATGTTGAACATGATGGGGAAGAAAGCCAAACTCATTCAAACCAATGAAGGATTTAATCTCTTCAATTTATTTGAAATCAGAAAGTTCATCTCAGCCATCGATTTTCAAAATTCTGAAGCAATTATTGATAATCAGGTTTGGAAAGCAGCCATCAATAAAATTAAGATAGAATTTAAGGACAGTCCTCATCTAGAAGTTTGTTTGAATATTACCTCTGCGTTCCATGATTTATACCCTAAAATCAAGTACAAATCAGATCTAGAAATTTTCATCAAAGAGTCTAAGCTGGAAGACTTTATCAACTCAGAAGAAGAAACGATATTGGTATCTACTATTCATAAATCAAAAGGAAAAGAATTTGATAATGTCTTTATCATGTTGAAAGACAAAATCGATAATGTAGATGCTAAAAAACGAGAATTATACGTCGCCTTCACAAGAGCAAAACACAATTTATTTATACACACCAATAAGAATTACCTTAACAATATCGCTATCCCTAATTTGCTTTGGAAGCAAGATGATGAACAATATGAGCCATCAAAACTTTTGTTGCTTCAGACTACTCACAAAGATCTTTGGTTAAGTTATTTTGTTCGTATGCAAACTCTAATATCAAAATTAAAAACAGGAGATGAACTTACTTTTGATAATGAAGGCTGCTATTTCCAGGATCATTTCCCAATATTAAAATTCTCAAAAGCATTTCAGGAAGATTTAAAGAGATATGAAATGAAAGGGTATACCATCAGAAAAGTAAAGGTGAGTTATATAGTATATTGGTGGAGTGAGGAACATGAGCAAGAGGTGAAGATTGTGCTGCCGGAGGTGTTGTTGAGGAGGGGGTGATTGGAATTATCTTAATGGCATATAATTTTAGATTAAAGAACTTTTTGAAAGCTTCATTTTTTAGGCCAAAATGTAAATGAGAAAACAAAGAAGCTACTAGAGTAGTGTCTCCTATACCTTTTGGAAAGTGTTTTATTTTTTTATCATGAAGTGAAGTAGAATAGATCATTGGTAATTCTAAGGCTTCGATAATAGCTCTGTAACCAATATTAAATTTTCCTTCCTTCTTCTTTGTAAAAAATGGTGCATTCATATAGTAACCTGTAATTTTTTGTTTAAAAGGATAAATAATTGGTACAATTCGTAATGTCTCAATTTGTTAATATGGTATTTATATACAGTATAGTATCCAAAAAGTGAATGTGAGCTATATTGTGTATTGGTTGTGTGAGAAGCATTAGAAAGAAGTAAAATTGTGTTACCAGAGGTTTTATCGAGTAGGGGATTGATGGTATAAACTTGATTACTAAATAATTATCTTAAATTTAGATCTAACTCTCTTTTTAACTTATTGGAGGGTTAGATCTAAGATTTGTTTTTTTTTATTAAAAATATTCACCGTATGAAACATCATAAAAATCAGATGATCTATAGCCTTCATATTTTACATATATCGTTTGAAATCCAGCATTTCTTATTAATTGAAAAACTTGACTTGGCCATTGGGATAAAGTAACTTTTAAAAGTGTTGTGCCATATTCTACTTGATCTACATTTGAAAGGATTTCACTAGATTTTAAAATGATGATTAAAGACCCTTTATTATCATTACCCCATTTGACTTTTGAATTACTTGGTAGATCTTTATTTAGAGCCTGTACTACTTGATTCTTAGTAAGGTTTTGTGCATTTACGGAAACTATTAATGATAATATTAATGAAATAGATAGAATGAATTTTTTCATGATTATAAAAATTTATTTAAGTATTTATTTTATAATCTTATAAACGATTGATATTGAATGAAAATTCACGTTATTCAATAACGTTAAAATATTAAAAATATAACTGTTGTTTAATAAATTTGGAACCAATGTTTTTAGTTTCTATAGACTAAAAAATTTAAATATTTATTTTTTCTAAATTTATTATAAGATAATTAGTTATTTGAGACCTTTAATAAACTTATGAAATTCAAAATTGATATATTTAAACTCTGATTTGATAATTAGCTAGATCTTCAAAACTGATGAACAAAAGACAACTGTCGGAAAGAGATATCTGTACTAAATTCATTACCCCAGCAATTGTAGGTGCAGGTTGGAATATTAAAAAGCAAGTAAGGGAAGAAGTGTCATTTACGGATGGACGTATTATCGTTCAGGGTAAAATGCATGCAAGAGGGAAATGTAAGAGAGCTGATTATATTCTATTCAATAAACCTAATGAAGCAATCGCTATCATAGAAGCGAAGGATAATAAAAAACCTGTAGGTTCTGGAATGCAACAAGCATTAGAATATGCTGAGATTCTACAAGTACCATTTGTTTTTACTTCTAACGGAGATTCTTTCGTTTTTCATGATAAGACAACCAATACTGAGGAAGAAATCGCACTAGAAGATTTTCCTTCTCCCGAAACTTTATGGAATAAGTATCTAAAATATATTGGGATTGAAGATGACTCAGCAAAGAAGGTTGTAGAACAAGAGTATTATGTTGATGAAGGTGGTATGAAACCTAGATACTACCAACAAAATGCCATTAATAGAACTATTGAAGCAATAGCTAAAGGGCAGAATAGGATCCTTTTAGTAATGGCTACAGGTACAGGTAAAACGTATACTGCTTTTAATATTATATGGAGACTTTGGAAAGCAGGGATTAAAAAGAGAATTCTATTTTTAGCAGATAGAAATGCTCTTTTGACGCAAACTAAAAACGGTGACTTCTCTCCTTTTGGTAATGATATTATGACGATTATAAAGAATCGCAAAATTGATAAATCCTATCAAATATACTTTGCACTGTACCAAGGTTTAACGGGGAATGATGATACAAAAAATGCGTATAAAGAGTTTAGTCCTGATTTCTTTGACCTAGTTATCATAGATGAGTGCCATAGAGGGAGTGCTTCAGAAGCATCAGCTTGGCGTGAGGTGTTGGATTACTTTAGTAGTGCTACACAAGTGGGTTTAACCGCTACACCTAAAGAAACGAAGGATGTTTCTAACATTAATTACTTTGGTGAACCTGTTTATTCTTACTCTTTAAAACAAGGTATTGAAGATGGATTCTTAGCTCCTTATAAAGTAGTACGTATCACGACTACTATTGATGAAGGATGGAGACCGACAAGAGGAAAATTGGATAAATATGGACATGAAGTAGCAGATAGAATTTATAACTTAAAGGATTATGATCGTAACCTTGCTATCGATGAAAGAACAAACTTAGTTGCTCAAAAAATAACGGAATACTTAAAGGGGTTTGATCGCTATGCAAAGACCATTGTATTTTGTGTAGATATAGATCATGCCAATAGGATGAGACAAGCCTTGATTAATGCTAATGCAGATCTTGTGGCAAAGCATCCGAATTTTGTAGTGAAAATTACCGGTGATGATGAAGTAGGAAAACGAGAGTTAGATAACTTTACTGATGTAGAGGAAAAATGTCCTGTTATTGCAACCACCTCTAAAATGTTGACTACTGGTATTGATACTAAGATGGTCAAATTAGTAGTGCTAGATACAAATATCGGATCGATGACTGAGTTTAAGCAGATTGTCGGTAGAGGTACTCGTATAAGGGAGCAAGATGGTAAGGTATTCTTTACTGTTATGGACTTTAGAAAGGTGACGAACCTTTTTGCAGATCCTGATTTTGATGGTGATCCAGTTCAAATTTATGAGCCGGAAGAGAATGAACCCGTTATGCCAGAAGAGGAGGATATAACAGAAGAAGATCCGATTTTAGGAGAAGACGGTGAGCCAATAGATGGTGAAGAGGGAGTGCCACCTCATGATTTTGGTGATATGGATGAAGAAGATGAGCCTCGTAAATATTACGTCAATGATGTAAAAGTAACAGTTGCACATGAAAGGGTACAATATTATGGACCTGATGGTAAATTGATTACAGAATCACTTAAAGATTATACAAAGAATAGTGTGCAAAGAGAATTCTCATCTATTGAAGTTTTTAAAGAGAAGTGGAATAATGCAGATAAAAAAGAGGCAATAATAGATGAACTAAAAGAACAAGGAATCTTGATAGATGCGTTAAGAGAAGAAGTAGGAAAAGATATGGATGCTTTTGATTTGATCTGTCATATAGCCTTTGATCAACCTGCACTTACTAGAAAAGATAGAGCAAATAACGTAAGAAAGAGAAACTATTTTACAAAATATGGGGATGTAGCTCAGAAGGTGTTATCAAGTCTTTTAGAGAAGTATGAAGAGGAAGGTATAGTTTCTATCGAACAGGGAGGCGTCTTAAAAGTACAGCCTTTTGATCGAATAGGGTCTCCTGTAGAATTAGTAAAAGCTTTTGGAAAGAAAAAAGATTTTGATCAAGCAGTGAAAGAGCTTGAAAGTGAATTATATGCTTAATTTTTACTAGCACAAACTTTACAATTCAATTAGAATGTTTGGAAAAACAATAAAAATATATTTATCAGATGCTTCTGCAAGTGGATTGAGACATGTAGAAATTGTCAATTGGTCAGGACAAGCGGTAGCATGTCCAAGGAGTAAATTTTCTGAGTTGAAAACTTGGGAGGAAGCTCAAAGACCAGGTGTTTATTTTCTATTAGAACAACATGCTACTGATGGTAGAAATAATGTATATATAGGAGAGTCAGAAAACGTATATGATCGTTTGGTGGATCATTTTAGGAATAAAGATTTTTGGAGTGAGGTAGTGTTCTTTACCAGTAAAGATGAGAACTTGACTAAAGCTCATATAAAGTATCTAGAATCTCGAATTACAGTTTTAGCTCTTGATGCTGATCGTTATGATCTTGAAAATGGTAATACGCCTCCTCAGTCGTCATTACCACGTTCTGAGAGGTCAGCTATGGAAGAATATCTTCATAATATTAAAATGGTGATGGGAACATTAGGCCATCCATTATTAGAAAAGTTAGATGCTACATCTTCTAATAAAGAAGAAAAGAAATCGGAAACTGAAGAGGAAGAAATATTCTATTTCAAAATCAAAGGGCTAACTGCAAAAGGCAAAAGAAGTAATGAAGGCTTCGTCTTATTAAAAGAGTCTCAAATGGTAAAAGAAACTTCAGATAACTTTATTAAGTATAAACAGAAATTATTAGAAAAAAGAGAAGACCTAATTAATGATGAAAATATTGTGGAAGTAAGTAACAAATGCTTTACCCTTAAAAAAGATGTTTTAATGAGTTCATCTTCCTACGCGGCAGCTATAATTGCAGGAACAGCTAGGAGTGGACCAGAAAGTTGGAAAAACAGCATAGGAAAGTCTTTGAAACAAATTGAAGAAGATTCCATTTAAATCAATCAAAAAAACAATAACAAACAAAAATGAAAAAGTCAGTATTTCTATTTTTATTTATGTCCGTAATTTTTATTGGATGTAATACTTCTGCACCTCAACATGATTTTATTCAAGAATATGGAGGGACTATAATTCGAAATGAGAAAACCCCTTTGAAGGCAATGTATTCGATTAGAATACCAAGTCAGTTGACAAAAAATCAAATAAATAATATTGCTGTTCAGTTAAAAAATGAGAATTTGGACAAGCAAAATGTTTTTATTGAGTATTTACTTCCTGATATGGTATTAAATAATGGAGCATGGGCAACTTCACATTATAATCCAACATTAGAGATTAAAATACTCGGACTAACAAAAGAAGAAGAGCAGAAAGTTAAAAATGAGATTGTAAAAGAAGAAGTTAATGGAGATGTAATAGGGAAATGGTATAACAGTATGCAATATATTGAACATACTGTTCTAATTTATAAAGAACAAGGTAACCTGAAAGTGAAGTTGAAGTTTAAGAGCGGAAGTGAAAGCGTAAAAGATTTAAAGTATAAAAAAGTAGGAACTAACTCCAAGTACACTTACAGAAATGATTTTGGTGAATACTACATACTTACACCCAATGGTCAATTATCTTTATATGATAATGATGGCTTAATTACTAAATTGAAAAAAATATAAAAATAAGATTCTAGATCAACAATGAGCCAAATAACATCAAATATTAAAAGCATTCGTGACATCATGCGTAAAGACACTGGTGTAGACGGAGATGCACAACGTATCTCACAGATGGTGTGGATGCTATTTATGAAGATTTTTGCCGATAAAGAAGAGGAATGGGAGATTACCATAGACGATTATGAGAGTCCAATTCCAGAAGAGTTGAAGTGGCAGATTTGGGCGGCAGATGAAGAAGGGTTGACAGGTGATAATTTGATGGAGTTTGTCAATAATACATTGTTTCCGAAATTAAAGGAGTTAGATATAACGGAAAGTCCTCAGGCGAGAATTATACGTTCTGTATTTGATGATACCTATAACTATATGAAAAACGGAACGCTCTTCCGTCAGGTGATTAATGTGATCAATACGATCGACTTTAATAGCAATGAAGAGCGTCATATGTTTAATGATATCTATGAGACGATCTTGAAGGAATTGCAATCGGCAGGTTCTTCGGGAGAGTATTATACGCCTCGTGCAGTAACGCAGTTTATGGTGGATATCTTAAACCCTCAGTTGGGTGAAAGTGTAATGGATCCTGCATGTGGTACGGGTGGTTTCTTGACTTGTACCATTGATCATGTTAGCCAACAAGTGAAGACTTCTGAGGATACACAAATTATGCAATCGGCGATTCGTGGTATTGAGAAGAAACCTTTGCCAACTTTGTTGTGTACAACCAATTTAATGTTGCATGGTTTTGATCTTCCTGCGGTAAGAAGAGATAACCTCCTGACAAAGCCTTATGCAGATTGGAGTGGTAATGAAAAAGTAGATATCATCCTTACCAATCCTCCTTTTGGTGGTGTGGAAGAAGACGGTACGGAAACTAACTTTCCTCAAAAATTTCGTACAAAAGAAACGGCTGATTTATTCTTGGCTTTAATCATTAAGCTATTAAAAGATAAAGGACGTTGTGCAGTGGTATTGCCTGATGGTACTTTGTTTGGTGAAGGGGTGAAAACGCGTGTCAAAGAGGAACTGATGGAGAAATGTAATTTGCATACCATTGTTCGTCTACCGAATGGCGTATTTAATCCTTATACAGGTATTAAAACCAATGTATTGTTCTTTGAGAAAGGGACACCTACGGAAGACGTATGGTACTTTGAGCATCCTTACCCTGAAGGGGTAAAGAATTATAATAAGTCAAAGCCGATCAACATTAAAGAGTTTGATTTAGAAAAAGCATGGTGGAATAACCGTGAGGAAAACCAATATGCTTGGAAAGTGTCTGCGGAAGAAATCAAGAAGAGAAACTACAATTTGGATATCAAAAATCCACATCAAGCGGAAGACAGTTTGGCAAGTCCAGAGGAACTATTGGAACAGTTTAGAGCTTGTGAGCAAAACATCAGTAGTATCCAAGAGGAGATTGTAAAAGTATTAACGGAAGCTTTACACTAAGCATGACACATTCGCATATCATAGAATACTTCAAGGAGTTAAGTATCCATCCTAAAAATGCTGAGGAATTAAAAGGCTTAATTCTTCAATTGGCAGTGGAAGGGAAGTTGACAGAGAAATGGAGAGAAGAAAATCCTAATGTCGAACCTGCTTCTGAATTACTAAAACGTATTCAAGAAGAAAAGGCACAATTGATAAAGGAGAAGAAGATTAAGAAGGAGAAGACTTTACCTGTGATTGATGAGGGTGAAATACCCTTTTATTTGCCGAATTCTTGGCGATGGTCACGTTTAGGGAATATCTCAAATTATGGAAAAACAATTAAAGCTGAATCCTCAGATGTAGAACAGGATATTTGGGTTTTAGAATTAGAAGATATAGAAAAAAGAACATCAAAATTATTAAAAAAAGTATTTTATAAAGATAGAATTTTTAAGAGTTCAAAAAATTGGTTTAGTAAAGGAGATGTTCTTTACGGCAAGCTAAGACCATATCTAGATAAGGTCATTGTTGCTGATGAAAGAGGAGTGTGTTCTACTGAAATAATTCCAATCAAACTATTTGGTTCAATCTATCCTGATTACATAAGGTTGTTTTTGAAAAGTAGTTTTTTTATTAATTATGCGAATAGATCTACTCATGGAATGAGGATGCCAAGATTAGGAACTGAAAGTGCAAAGAAAGCAATAATAGGTATCCCTCCTGAACAAGAACAAAAAGCCATCGTCCAAATCGTAAAACAACTCTTTTCAGAAATCGAGCAATTAGAAGAGCAGACAAAAAAGCGAATTCAATTAAAAGAAGACTTTGCCACATCCTCATTACAGCAATTAACCTCTTCCGATACAGAAAATGCTTGGACATTCTTAAAACCTCACTTCCAAACCTTCTATACTACCCAACCCAATGTAAAGAAGCTAAGAGAAGCCATCTTACAATTAGCCGTTCAAGGAAAGCTCACTCATCATTGGCGTAAAGAAAACCCCAATGTTGAACCCGCTTCCGAACTGCTAAAACGTATCCAAGAAGAAAAAGCACAACTCATAAAGGAGAAGAAGATCAAGAAAGAAAAAGCCCTTCCAGAGATTACTGAAGAGGAAATTCCTTATGAGTTGCCTGAAGGGTGGAGTTGGTGTAGGATGCAGGATATTTCTATAAAGTTAGGAGCAGGTAGTACACCATCTGGTGGGAAATCTGCATATGTAGAGGAAGGAATTAAGTTTTTCCGTTCACAAAACATATACAATGACGGTTTGCGTTTGGAGAATGTAGCATTAATTACTGATGCAATTCATGAAAAAATGAAAGGAACAAAGGTACTACCAAAAGATCTCTTACTAAATATAACAGGAGGATCTATTGGCCGATGTACACTTGTACCTGATGATTTTGATACAGCGAATGTAAGTCAACATGTTGCTATTGTTAGACTTCAAGAATTAGGTCTTAGTAGCTTTATACATACTTTAATTATCTCACCTCAGTTCCAACAAACTATCATGGATGTACAAGTAGGAGTTTCAAGAGAAGGTTTAAGTATGACAAAATTAAAACAATTTTTAGTTCCACTTCCACCATTAGAGGAAGTTCAAGCTATAAAAGATATAACAAATAATTTGTTAGCTCTTTGTTACCAACTAGAAACATCTTTATCAGAAAAAGAAGGAGTAGAGTTGGATTGGATGAAGAGTGTGATTAATGGGTAAACTATAGATGTAAGTTGCTAGCTTTTGAGGTTGGTGACTTGCTTTTTCTTTCTTTGATTTTTTAAAAACTAAACAACTATTGAACTGATTATTATGATCAACTTACTATTACTTCCAATTTGTTTTGTATTTATATCCTTGGCTTTATTCTTTGAAGTGGCCTTTTTTCTGTTGGGTAAGAATTATGTTGAAGTTAAAAAATACCCTGAAAGATTTAGAGAATTTATAAATAAACTAATTTTAGCAGTGAAAAATGGATGGTATATCTTTAAGATAAGTATGATCAAGTTTAAAGATATTCTAGTTTCAAGAGGAAAGATGATTATTACTTATTTTAATAAAAAGATTAGATGTTTTTATGCAGCCATTAAA
This sequence comes from Flammeovirga sp. SubArs3, assembly GCF_947387565.1. Taxonomy (NCBI): domain Bacteria; kingdom Pseudomonadati; phylum Bacteroidota; class Cytophagia; order Cytophagales; family Flammeovirgaceae; genus Flammeovirga; species Flammeovirga sp. SubArs3. The sequence goes on from NZ_CANDOA010000001.1 coordinate 977,284, forward strand.
ACTCTGAAACCTACATTAATAGAGGATATCCAATACTTTAGATCATTGAATTTTATTATTCTTTTATTTATTGTAGGAGCTGTCTTTTCCTTAGATAATCAAATAATTAACTTATTTGATGAAAAGATTGTATTACCTTATTTGAGTGAAATTTATACTTTATTCGAAGATATTACTTTTGCTACATTAATAATATTTATTTTTTCAATAGGACTAGCTTATTATAGTTATTATAAATCAAATATTAATTTAACTCCATCTTGGTTTTATATTCTAAGTATTTACCTTATTGAATATGTGAGATTATATAATCGATATTATCATATTGATTATACTTTATACGGAGTGAATATTCCTTATTTAGTTTTACTGTCTTTTGTATTTGTTTTATGTGTAAATATTAAATATTTACGAAATTTAATTTTAGAATATTATTATGAAATCAATGAAAAAAAGAGTGATGGAGCTCTATATAATGATTCTCCTCTTAAAAATTTAAAAGACGATCAATATGGGTGGGAAGAAACTGTTCGTGTATTAAAAAACAATATAAAAAACTCTGATTATAATACTGCTTTTACAATTGGAATAACATCAAAGTGGGGTGATGGAAAAACAACTTTTCTTAATTTTTTAGATGATAATCTCAAGGAAGAGTCATTATTAAGAATTCATTTTAATCCATGGTTAAGTGGAAATAAAAATAATATTATCGACGACTTTTTTAAAGAGTTGAACAATAAGGTTAAGTTTGTGGATACAAATGTTTCAAAGGAACTGATTAAGTATGCAAAAGCATTAAATTCATTTCATAGTACTCCTTTTTTTAAATCCGTTATTGACTCATCTAGCCTCCTAGCTAGCTCTCCTCAATCAATAAGAGAACGATATAAGTCCACATCAAAATCATTGAAAATGATGAAAAAGAAAATAGTGGTCTTTATTGATGATTTAGATAGGTTAGATAAGGATGAAATCCCTGAAATAATGCGCCTTGTGAGAAATACATCTAATTTTCCAAATATGTATTTTGTTCTGGCTTATGATAGAGACTACGTAGATTATGCAATAAAAGAAGGTATAAATAAGTATAGCTATGAGCAATATTTGAATAAAATAATCCAACTTGAAATAGAATTGCCTAAAATGAATAGGCAAAAGTTAAATTATATTTTAGTCGAATATTTAAAGAATTTTTTAAATGAAGATGAAATAGAGTTATTGCCATTGATTACTAATCCTCATGAAAAGTTGGAAAATGTTCTCTTTATTGAAGACTTTTTTCAAAATATTAGAGATCTAAAAAACTTTATGAATCATTTTATTATTGATTATGATTCAAACGATTCAGTAGCAAATATTAGAAATTTTTTCTTATTGTCATTATTGAGATTTAAGCATAAAGTAATATGGGAAATATTATCAGATAAAGGTCTAAATAGAATTTTTTTAGGTAAAATAAATAATGATTATTATTCATTAATTGACAGGAAAGAACTCACTCAAAAACTTTTAAAATATGAAGAGTTACTAATTGACAACTCTAAATTAATTGTTCATGAATTACAAAAATTTGAAGTTGAAGAAAATGTAATGATTAATAATAATTTAGAAAGTGACCTTGATTCCCTTCATGAAGATTTGGTCAATTCTAATAATAGAAACGATAGAGATTATTATCATACTCCTTCAGGGCAGGTTGAGAAGATTTTGGATTTATTATTTATCAAAGACTCTGATCTAACCATTATTTCTAATCACCATCATTACTTTATAAAAGGATCTACCTTAGTTCAAGATTTTTCAACAAATGATTTAAAAGAGTTAGTTTCAGGAAACAATATTAATTTGGTGATTTCACATATTAAATCAATTCTTGAAACAGGTGTTGATAAAAAGGACATAAGAAATCTATTTTTAGCAATAAATACCTATAAAACAATCGAAGAGTTTGAAGTATATATAAATTCATATATTTCTTTTATTACGTACTTTGATTTCTTAGATGACCAAAGTTATGATGGATTTCTCTATTTGTTGGATCTTGAAATTCGTTCAAAAGAACAAAAAGAGAAGTTTATCGAAATGATTTTTAATAATTATTTCGAATTAAATTTTGATGAAAATATTAAAGTTTTAAAAATAAAGCTAGCCTTTTTAAGGCTGTTAATTGAAGCATATATACAATTTGATAATGAACCTGAAAAAGAGAAATTAAGTGATTTAAATAGGATCAAGAAATATAACTTTTTAGAGAACTATAAAGATATATTTTTTAATTCTGCTGAAGATCTTTTAAAAAGGTACTTACAAATCAATGTATCTAAGCCCTTTACACAAGGAGTTTTGTTAGATATTATCTATACCAATAAATCTAGTATAGAAGATGGTCTTTATATTTTATCTGACAATTGTAGAAAACTCATAGAAGAACTTTTGTCAGAGTCTAAAGATATGAGATTAGATTTTATTAGTTCATTACTATTTAAATCAAATGAAAGCCCATATGGAGATTTGTATAATATTAAATGGGTTGCTTATCAAATTAATAATCAAAAAACTAGTTTAGAGGAGGGAATGAGTAGTTTTGATTCTTTGTTGAAAGAATATTATGATGAATTTAAAGATGAAATTGAATATCAAAAAGTTTTAGTATTGTGGAGTTATTTAAGACAAAATGAAAAGAACTTATTTACTGATGAATTGGGTGATAGTGGATTACATATCAAAAATTATACATTATGGGAAATGAACCCACTTGCTGTGCCTTTTCATGATAATATTGATAAAATAGATAAGGAGAAAATGGAGAAAGCAGAGGAGTTTTTAAAAACCTTTGATGAATCATTATCTTTTTCTTATTCTAAATATTTGTCTGATTCTGACTCTGAAGTTAATGTTTAAATTGACCATCTTAGGTTATTATAATGAAAATTCTAGGAATATCATGTTATTACCATGACTCGGCAGTTGCAATAATTGAGAATGGTAAAATTTTAGTGGCTATCCAAGAAGAAAGGTTGTCAAGAATTAAACATGATAAATCATTCCCAATTTTAAGTATCAATTATTGTTTGTCTTTTTTAAATATATCCATTAATGAGATTGACGATATTATTTATTACGAAAAACCATATGTGAAATTTGAAAGGATCATTGATAATTTTATTGATACTTACCCAAAGAGTATAATACCATTTATTCAAAATATACCCTCTTGGATCGGTGAGAAATTATTTTTAAAAAGAACGTTCAAAAAAAAAATGAACGAGATTGGGCTGACAAAAAATATACAGTTAAAATTTGCTGAACATCATTTGTCACATGCAGCACAAACTTATTTTTTATCTTCGTTTCAAGATGCATCAATTTTAATTATCGACGGTGTAGGTGAAAATACTACAATATCGTACTGGAAAGCAAAACGGAATGAATTAGTAGTAGTGAAAGAAGTCTTATACCCTCATTCATTAGGACTATTGTATTCTGCATTTACTTATTATTTAGGCTTTAAAGTAAATTCTGGTGAATATAAAATGATGGGCTTAGCTCCTTATGGAGATATAGATTCTAACCAATACAAGGAATATAAATCTAAGATTGAAAAGAATTTATTAAAAATTGACCTAAACGGAACATTTACCTTAAATATGAACTACTTTACTTTTCAGTTTGGAAAGCAAATGGTGGACCATAAAAAATGGAGGGAATTGTTTGGTCTTTCAAAAAGAGAACAAGATGACATATTAAAGATAGATCATTGTAATTTTGCTTTAGCAATTCAGCATGTAGTAGAGGAAGTTGTTCTAAAATTACTAGAAGAATTGAAAGCACTTAATGATTCCAATAACTTGTGCTTAGGTGGTGGTTTTTTTATGAACTGTGTAGTAAATGGAAATGTTAAATTGTCATCATTGTTTAAAGAGGTTTTTATTCCTTATTCAGTTGGAGATTCAGGGGGTGCCATAGGTGCTGCTTTATCTTTATGGCATATTTATTACAATAATCAGAAAAGAGAAAATAATGAAATTCCATATTTAGGAAAAGAATATTCTTTTTCTAAAGATTTGTTAACTGATGATTTAACAGTAAATAGATATAATAATGATAAATTGCTTACTGTAGTAGTTGATGAGTTGGTTAATGGAAAAATTATTGGTTGGTTTCAAGGAAGGTCAGAATTTGGCCCTCGTGCATTAGGCAATAGGAGTATTATAGCAGATCCAAGATTAGAAAATGGGAAAAATTACGTAAATCAAAGAATAAAATTTAGAGAATCTTTTCGTCCTTTTGCACCTTCTATTTTAGAATCAGAAGCATTGAATTATTTTAATATATCTAATTCTAAATATATGCAATTTGTAGGTGCTATTAATAAAGAGAATAGAATCGAAAATGTAACTTTGAATAAGAATAGTATTGATAATCAAAAGGATGTTATAATTTCTAATTACCCTTCTATTACTCATGTTGATTATACATCAAGAATACAGACGGTTAACAAAATGAATGGAAAATTTTATGAATTGTTAAATCATTTCTTTTCAGAAACAGGATGCCCTATGTTATTGAATACAAGTTTTAATCTTCGTGGAGAACCAATTGTTGAGAGCATTGAAGATGCTCTTAATTGTTTTAATTCTACTAATCTGGATATACTAGTAGTTGATAATTTTATAATAGCAAAAAAGAATGGATGAATTTATTGATTTAATACGCTTTGTATTTTTAAAGAAAAAATTTTATTTCTTACCAATTATCATCTTAGTATTGTTAATAGGAGGAATAATGATAGCTTCTGAGTCTGCATATATCTCACCTTTTATATATTCATTATTTTGAAAGATAAAATAGTATTTCTTAGAGTTTATATCGTTTTATGTTTATTGTATTTTTACCTACAATATCCAATCAAAATATTATACATTGCTTTAATAATTTATACTTTATTTTTGTTTTTTCCTTTAACTAGAAATATAATATATGAAGTACTTAATAAAGTAAATCAACTATTGTTAAAGATAAGTCTGTTATTAATATATTTAGTGATTCTTTTCCCTATAAAATTATTTAAACAACAGTTTGTTTATTCAGAAGAAAAGAAAGAAAGAAATCATTTGTTTACATCAAAGGATTTCATAAAACCATGGTAATATGAAACTTAAAGATTTAGTAAAAAAAACTATTTTAGGTGCTATGACATCTATTGTATCATCTTATCCATCTACAGCAAATGATGTATTAGAAACAAATAAAAATGATGACGGAAATGATGAGTTGAAAGATAATGAATTTGTTTTAAATAAGTTAACACCTGATCTTTCACCTAAATTATTACTAAGGCAATTTTCTGATGGTGATTTCGAATTGAAGATGCATAGATCACATAGATCTCATCAATCACATAGATCTCATTATTCGAGTAACTCGGGTCATGCATCACATTTTTCACATTATTCATCTAGTACTACAACAACGCCTACTTATACATCTCCTAGTTATAACAATAATTCATCTTCTTACACATCTCCTTACACTGCTCCTCCAGTAAAGAAAAGCACAAAAACGAGAGTGAAGTTCAAAAATACTTGTGGAGAAAAAATATATCTACTTCTAAGGTATAAAGATATGATTACCAATCAATGGACAACAAAAGCTTGGTTTACAATTGAAACAGGTGCAACTGTTTATGTTGAAAATGTTAATAATACTGCTGTTTATTATTATGCATATTCAGATTCGTTTGTATGGAATGGAGAAGATAATATTCAAACGTATCAAGGAAAATCTTATCATTTAAGGAGGGGAGGTATAAATAGGGATAGTGAGGGTAATTGTGTTTTCACATTATACTGTAAATGATAGAATAAATCATCATCTAAAACATTATTATTAATTTTGCATTGCAGAAATAATTTATGGAAATATTACAAAATAGTAAAGATACAATTATTTGTATCTTTGAAGATTCATTATATACTGAACCTGTAATTATGAAATGTTTTTATTGGTACTCTGATAATTATATTGTTACTCTTTCAAAAGAGAATCCAAATTATATTATTGATTTAACTTATAAAGAAGGAGAAATAACTAAGGAGCATTTTAATTCTTTAAACTCTAAAATTAGACAAGATATATATGATTTTAAATTAAGGTCAATAGTTAATGAAGAGACAAAAGTTGTAAAGGAGTTATTGATTGCAAAAGCATTTTCTAACCTAGATGATTTTGAGACACCTCCAAATGGAGAGATTTCAGATCCTGTTGGATATTACCCAGAGAATAATGAGGAAGTTTAATACAAAAGAGTTTTATAATAGTTTTAATAATACTTACCATTTATTACCGTTTAAATTTCATAGATTAAAGGATAGAAAAGAAATTATTGTAAATGAGGTAGGTGATTTTTTGATTGAAAAAGAGGGTACTGTAGCAGATATCATTCATAGAAATGTAGATGAATCATCTGAGTTATATCAAAATCTACTCTCAAAGTTTTTTATATCTGAGTCTGTTATCCCAGAGTTAATTGACATATATGCAACAAGATATAGAACCAAAAAGTCTTTTTTAGATCATTTTACTGGACTACATATTTTTGTAATAACGTTAAGGTGTAATCATTCATGTCATTATTGTCAAGTTTCTAGAAAAACAGAAAATCAAAATGATTTTGACATGTCTTATCAAGATATTGATTTATCTATCGATTTAATGTTCAAGACACCTTCAGCAAGTATTACAATGGAATTTCAAGGAGGAGAACCTCTACTTGCTTTTGACAAAGTAAAGTACTCTATAGAAAGAGCTAAGGAATTAAACAAACATTTTCAAAAAGATATAAATTTCGTCATTTGTACAAACTTAACTCCAATTACGGATGACATGTTAAGATATTGTTTAGAAAATAATGTTTTGTTATCAATGTCTTTGGATGGACCTGAATATGTACATAATCAAAATAGAGCCAAAACAGGTACACAAAGTTATGAATTGGTAGTAAATGCATTAAATAAAAGTAGGGAAATAGTACCAACTGAAAATATTTCTGCATTAATGACAACTACTTTATTAAGTCTTGATTACCCTAAAGAAATAATAGATAATTATATCCAAAATGGCTTTAATCATATCTTTCTAAGAGCAATTAGCCCATATGGTTTTGCTTTAAAAAACTCAAAGAAAAATATATATGAAACTGAAAAATATATAGAATTTTATAAAAAAGGTTTACTGTATATTCTTGAATTAAATAAGAACGGACATTTTTTTGTGGAAGATTATGCCTCTATTGTATTAAAGAAGATCTTAACACCATTTACTACAGGTTTTGTTGATCTGCAATCTCCTTCAGGAGTAATAAATGGAGTTGTAGTCTATAACTATGATGGTTATGTTTATGCGAGTGATGAGTCAAGAATGCTTGCGGAAAATAAAGATTTTACATTCCAACTAGGACATGTTTCTGATAATTACGCTGACATATTTTATGGAGAAAAATCAGAAGCGATTGCCCAATCCTGGGCATTAGAATCATTAAATGGATGTTCTGATTGTGGTTTACAAGTATATTGTGGAGCAGATCCAGTAAGAAATCATGCAACTCAAAATGATATGGAAGGTCATAGACCAACATCAACACATTGTATGAAAAATATGGCAATCATTGAGTTTCTTTTTGAATTGATAGCTGATAAAGAATCTGGTTATGAAAAAATATTCAGATCATGGATAAATAATAATTCTTACGAATAAATAACATGACATTACATTTAAAGGGAAAAGCAGCTTCTATTGAAACTGTTATTGTAGGTAAAGTAATTAAGAATATTGATGATACTATTACTTTAATTGATAAAAATGGTAATGAAAGGTTAGTTATTTATTATGGTCAATTACTAGGTGTACCAAAGAATATTCCTACACTTTTATTAAATAGCTCATCTGAGGTAGAAAAATTAAAAGATGAAGATATATTATTAGTGAATGAAAAAGGAAAAGTTACTATACTTTATCAAAATGAATCGATTCATAATACATTATTTATTACTGATAGATGTAACAGTAATTGTTTGATGTGTTCTCAACCTCCAAAAGACAGAGATGATTTAGACTTTTATTTTGAGGTTAATAAAGAATTAATTCAACTTTTACCAAAAAATTTATCTTCTCTAGGTATAACAGGTGGTGAACCAACTTTGTTAGGTAAAAGACTACCTGAGCTCTTGAAGTTAATTACAGAGTTTTTACCTGATACCTATATTCATATCTTAACAAATGGTAGATCATTTGCTTGGAAAAGTGTTGTAAAAGAACTAGCTGAAGTAAATAATCCAAATATAGTTTATGGTATACCTTTATATTCGGATTATTACTTATCACATGATTATATAGTACAGGCAAAAGGAGCTTTTAATCAAACAGTGTATGGTATTCATAATGCTGCAAGGTATGGCCTGAGAGTTGAAGTTAGAATTGTATTACATAAACAAAGTTATGATAGACTTTTTCATTTATCGGAGTTTATCTATATGAATATGCCTTTTGTTGAACATATCGCTTTTATGGGTTTAGAGTTTACTGGATATACTCCATACAACAAAAAGATTTTGGATATAGAACCAAGTATGTTCTTAAATAACCTTGAAAAAGCAATTTCATTTTTATCATTAAATGGGATGAATGTGTCAATTTATAATTTACAGCATTGCTTAGTGAGCGAAAAATTATGGAAGTTTTTAAGGCCATCTATTTCAGATTGGAAAAGGGGATATTTAGAAGAATGTAATAGGTGTGAATTAAAACCTAAATGTGGAGGTGTATTTACAACTTCAAAAAAGTATAGTGAAGATATTAAAGCAATAACAAATCATATATAAATGAAGGGAAAAGCTTTTGATGAAAAAACATATTATAAATTTATAGCTTATGTTCTTTTATCTTTCACATTAGTTAATCCAGTTGTGTTTTATTTAGTAGTGGATAACTTAATATTAAGTTTATCAATATTTTTTATTACACTAGCCATATTAATTATTAATCTCTTTAAATTTAAAAAATCATGGATCAATTGGTGGTTAATTAATTGCCTTTCTGTTATCTCCCTTTTTATCTATTCTGAATTAATTTTTAATGAGAAATTTTCCGATTATATAATTGAAGATTTATATGATTTAAAAAGTGGTTATTACTTTAACAAACCATTTTTAAATAAAAAAATATACGATAAAGAGTATGTTGTAGATTACGTAACTAATCAAGAAGGATATAGAGTTTCAAAACATTACAACAAACCCAATAACTATAATGTAAATACTGTTGATTGGTTATTTATCGGAGATTCATTTACTCAAGGTGCTCAGGTAGATTTTCATGATCTATTTACAACCGATTTATATAGAAAACACCCTGATAAAATTATTATTAATTCGGGAATAAGTGGATTTGGGATTGCGGAAGAATTGGCATATTATAAAAATGAGGGGTATAAGCTAAAACCTAAAAAAGTTTTTTTGCAGTTATGTAGTTTTAACGATTTCATGAATGTAAAAGAAAGAACTTATGGGTTAACTGATTACTTGATGCAAAAGTCAAATTTCATAAGGTTTTTATTATATGGTTTTAAGTATGCTAATCCAAAAGAATTGCCATTGGGGAGGTGGACAGAGCCATTTTATGATACAAAAGAGGGGAATTTAGATTATAATATCTTTTATAAAGGTGAATCTGAGATAAAGAAAAATGATTTATTAAAATTTGAGAAATATCTTAAGGAGTTTAGTGAAGTAACAACGAGTCAAGGTGCTGAATTAATAATCTTTCTGATTCCAACAAAAGAACAAATATCTAAAAGGTACTTAGATGAAGTATTGGAAAATTTTGATATTGATATAGCTGAATTGGACCTTAAAAAGCCGAATAAATTAATGTTAGATTTATGTAAAAAATATAACATTGAATTTATCGATATGTACGATATTTTTTCTCAAGTACCTTTCTTTCCTTTTTACGATTATGATGAACACTTAAATATAAATGGGCATAAATTAGTCGCAGATATAATTAATCATCATGAAACAAAATCTAATGTTTCAATATTGAGTAAGGAATTTATAGGAGATAGGTATCCAACAACTTTAAATAATGGTAATAATATCTTATATCAATCGATTAGAGCTGGAAACTCTGAAATTATTCTTGCAGATAATAACTTAAATGAAGTAAAGAGAATAACATATAATGATATAGATGAAATACATCCAAAATATAATGAAATATCAAATAAATTAGTTTTCACAGAAGGAAATCAGGCTACAAATAAAACAAATGTGATTATTATGAATTTAGATCAATCTGAAAGGTTTACAATAACTGCTTCTGATTCCATTTTTGGAGCTATTCCTGATATTTCAATGGATGGTAAAAGTATTGTTTATGCAGAATGGAAAAAAACAAATAAAAATATTACAAACCCTATTATAGTAAAATATGAAGTGGAATCTCATAGTAAAAAATATTTAACTAATGGCAAAAATGAAAGCTGGAGACCTGTTTTTTCTCCCATAAACAAAAATCAAATTGTATACATATCAAAAAGTAAAGATGAATTCTTCAATTTATATTTGTATGATACAAAAACCGAGGAAGAGGTGAAATTGACAGACTCAAATTTTGATATCTGGGATCCTTCATTCTCACCTGATGGAACCAAGTTGGTATATTCTGGTTTTGAAAAAAATAATTGGGATCTATTTATTTTAGATTTAGCATCTCTAAAAATTGAAAGAGTAACAAATACAAGAGGAAACGAATGGGATCCTATATTTAATTTTTCGGGAGATACTTTAATTTATGCTGGTGAATATGGAATTTTTGATGGAATATATTTTAAAGAGTTAGAACAGGAACCGATTTTACCACAATAATTGAATATGCCTTTTTTTTCAATCCAATATTTCATAATTATATCTCTTTCTATTGTAATTGATATAGTTTTTAAGAAAAAGTTAATTAGAAATAGTTTACTATTAGTAAATAGCTATTTTTTCTATTATCAGATTGATCCTAATTTTTTAATATTATTGATTGTTTTAACGATTTACTTTTATGTTTCAGGGTTTATTCTGAATAGAGAAAAAAGTAGAAAGATATTTCTTATAGTTTTTATTGTTCCGATAGTTTCTATTTTTTTCTTTCTTAAAACTCCTTACTTATTTAATTTAGATATTAATGGTATCATAATACCTGTAGGTTTTTCATTTTATTCATTACAGGGAATAAGTTATTTAGTGGACATATATAATAAAAAGAGGGGAAACGAGAAGTCACTTCTTATTTTTTCACTTTATCTATCGTTTTTTCCTCAAATTCTTGCAGGCCCAATTGAAAGAAGTAATACATTAATTCCCCAATTAAAAAATAGAGGTAAAACTAAATCTATTAATATTAGATTAGGTTCAAAACATATTTTATATGGATTATTTTGTAAGTATGTAATTGCTAACCAACTTTATAGTCTGCTAAATCCAGTACTGTTAAATTATACTGATTACAGTTCTATTTCATTATTTATTAATCTATTGATGTATTATATGTATATCTTTTTTGATTTTCAAGGTTATACTATGATAGCAATAGGTAGTGCGAATCTTCTCGGTATAACTCTAACAAAAAACTTTAATAAACCATATATAGCATCTTCGATAAAAGATTTTTGGCATAGATGGCATCAGACACTAAGTATGTGGTTTAAGGATTATATATATATTCCCCTTGGAGGTAATCGAACAAGGTATTTCCAATTAAATATAATTTTAGTATTTATATTAAGCGGTATTTGGCATGGTAATACAATTAATTATCTTATTTGGGGAGTCTTTCATTCGGCATTATATTTAATTGAATATTATTTGCCTAAAAATATAACTCAAAGTATCTGTTATAGATGTATAACTTTAGCGCTTATAATAGTAAGTTGGGTACCATTTTTTTATCAAGATACTCACTTAATGTCATCATTTATTATAAAGCTTTTTTTGTTTGAATCAGGAGCTAGTCTACATTATACTATTCAAGATTATACTGTTATTTTTATAACGTTAATTGGTTTAATCATAGATTTTAAGTTTGAAAAACTTCTTTTGCAGAAGCATACTTCAATTAAGATGAAAATATTAGAATTTGTTTCAATTGATATTATGTTAGTTTCAGTATTACTTCTTGGAACAATCGGAGTCAAAGAGTTTTTATATTTTAGATTTTAAATAATCAATTATAACATTTTTTTCTTAAAAGAATAATAGTTTATAAAAAGTTCTAAATAATATTTATTGCCTTTCTATATAAAAAACCGTTTATTACAGCCATCAAGGCTATTAAACCACTAAGTCTTTAAAAAGGGTCGGAAATTTATGTTTTCACAATTGTTTTCCCCTAGAAACAAAAAAACCGTCCCTACAATACTGTAAAGACGGTTATTAGTGGAGTCGGAGGGAGTCGAACCCTCGTCCAGAGAAGCACCCTGTCAAGCCTTCTACATGCTTAGTTTCACTTAAATTTTCGTGATATATCCCGCCGGAAACAACCAAAATATATCCTTATCTGCTTAAAGCTTCATCCTCAACCCACAGCAGGTATCAGACTAGATCAATGATTACGGCACCGCCGATTCTTCGCCCAAAGATCAAGGCAAAGGACGATGTAGCTCGGGAACGCGATACGCGTTCAACCATTTAAGCCCAAATGTCTACAACCCTAAGGGAGACTAGGCAGCCATAGCAAACGAATTGTTGCCAACTAGATTTTGGAACTATCTTTCAAGGCTCTCATCCCATGAGCCTGCATGCTTATACTTGCAAAATATCAACCTGTCAAAACCAGTCGACCCCAAAGTGAACTGGCCGTTCTCATTTGAACGGACTACAAATTTAAGCGGAGAAAAGGACATTATCAAAATGATTTCACAATTAAATAATAATGAACTGATCTACAGGATAAAAAATATTAAAGGTTAACATTTTTTTTAGTTTTACAAAAAATAAAACCACTTGAGTGAACTAATACCCAAGTGGTTTCCTTAATATTTTTAATAATCTTTGGCGATACTAATTAACGTAAAGCCGAAATCGAAAATCTTACTAATTGGTCTTTTACATCCATGTAACGATTAATTACTTCATCTAACTTCTCTTTAAAAGAGTGGTATTTTTCAAAAGTATCGTCACATACCTCTGTGTTATTACTTTCATGTAACAATGAATCATCAAAGGAGTCAATCTCCTGATAAATAGCCTTAATGTCTTCTGATAATTGAATGTTTGTTGTCTTAAATTCGTTAAGCTTATTTTTTTGGAATGTATCTAATTCTCTATTCAGGTAAAGGTCTATTCTTTCATTTGATAATTTTATTTCATTTAAATAGAAAGTTATTTCGTTTTCTAAGAACCTAATTTCAGATTTAACATCGGAGATGTACTGAAGCAAACTTATAGTCATATCTTTTTTTCATTTTTGTTGAGTTGATTTAATTTAAATAACGGCAAATTTATTATTCGGTTGCCTTTATTAACCTTTCTTTTTGATTTTAATATAGGATGCAAGTTAGAAATCTTAATAATTTTAAATCTCCTGAAATAATTAAAACTATTTTTCCCTTCTCAAATTATTGTCAGATTAACTAGCTGTATACTAGTGATCTATATTTACTTAGTTGGTCTTCTTTTCTCCTTAATTTGGTGACCTTCTTGAAAATTGGAACAAAATCTGTGAAATCATATTGACTTGTATTTAATCGTAACATTAACTAACTAATTTATTACTACTATGAATGAGACTAGTACGCTATTGCTCGGCTTGGCTTTAGCCATCATTATGTTGGGTATGGGATTGTCGCTCACCTTAGATGATTTTAAAAGAGTAGCAAAAAATCCTACTGCTGTAATTTTAGGACTTGTTTTACAATTGGTTGTTTTACCGATTGTGGCTTTTGGAATTGGCTATTATTTAGCGTTGCCATCGTTTATTGCAGTAGGTTTAATCATTCTTGCGGCATGTCCGGGGGGACCAACATCCAATCTTATCACACATTTGGCCAAAGGAGATACTGCATTGTCGGTGTCATTAACAGCCGTAAGTAGTTTTGCTACAATTGTTACTATTCCTTTTGTGATCAATATGGGATCAACATTTTTTATCAGCCAAGATCAGGAGATCTTATTGGATGTACCTGAAACAATCAAGAAGATTATGATTGTAAGTATTATTCCGATTATTCTGGGAATGGCGATTAGAAGGTTTTCAACCACCTTTGCACATAAGATGGCTAAACCTACAAGAATTGCATCTGCAGTTATTTTAATTGTGATGATCTTGGGTATTGTGATCAAAGAAAGAGATAATGTGATCGAATATTTCTCTCAAGCAGGATCAGCGGCATTACTTTTAAATGTAATTACAATGGGAATCGGTTTCTTAGCGGCCAAATTATTCCGCTTAAAAACACCTCAAGCGACTTCTATTGCCATTGAAACAGGAATACAGAATGGTACTATGGCGATTACCATTGCAATAGGTATTATGGGAAGAGTAGACCTATCTATTGCTGCTGGTGTATATTCATTAATTATGTTCTTTACATCTGGAGCATTAATCTTCTTTTTCTCTAAGAAAAATGAAAAAGAATCGAGTAGGATACCACTTACAAATAACTAAAACATCAAAGGCCTCAAATATTTAAAGTATTTGAGGCTTTTTTATAAGTAGCTGATTACAAAACTATTATTTGACTTTCATATATAAAACTCAACTATCCACTAAAACTTAAAAATGGAATACTTAAATTTTTTTACTCTCTCTCACTGTGTAGTATTTGCCTGCCTGTTTCTAATTATCGGTTTTAAAAAAGAAGGATTTTCTGTAGATAGCGATCCATTCAAAGTTCATGTGCAAAAATCTGCATTGTTTGGAGGCTTTATTGTCGTTCTTTTCTCACTAATGCTATTATTGAATTATATTCAACCGGCGTTTATTGAGCATTCAAAACACCCTAAAGAAGAGGACCCAGGTAAATACGCCAGTTTGTATATCTCATATGCCATTACCTTGGTGGCCAATATTGTTCCTTTAATCACAAAATGTCTGAAAGAAAAAAAGGAAGACAAGAACAAAGGATTTCTACCTTATAACTCTATTGGTTTTATTGCTCTCGTACTTGGTTCTACCGGATTGATCTCAACACTAATCTTCTTTATCAGTGGTGAGATCACTTATGTAGACAGCTATGTTTCTTACTTAAGTCATTTTATCCCTGCAGTGGCAGGTCTAGTCGCCATTCTTGGAGAAACTTTTTACAGTGAAAAGAACATTTCAAAACTTACTGATCTAGGTAAAGTTTTAGGTGTGGTATTATTTATTGGTTTCTCTTTGTCATCGTTTAATGCAAGTATGGCGGATAAGCAAAGTCAACAATTGAATAAAAGAATAGAAGATGCTCATAAAGACTTAGACGATATTATTAAGAAATCTTCAGGATTAGACGCGTCTCTTACCAGATTAACCGATGTGATCAATAACAGTAATATCATTCAATTTGAAGATAAGGTTGATGTCTTGAAGAATACGTTAGCGGGGCTTTCAAAAAATATTTCGGCCTTGGATACAAAAGTGAAAAAGTTACCCAAAAAAGATGTAGTTGAAAAGGTGATGACAAAAGTGACAGCAATTGAAGCTTTAGAAAAAGACTTATTGGCCAAAGTAGATCAATTACCTTCTGACGAAGACATCAATGCTATTAATACCCATCTCACGACATTAGAAGAAAAGGATGCTCATTTGGAAACACAGATAGACAATATTCCGACAAGCATTCATAAAATAAATGAAGAGGTGGCGAAATTAGACCAAACCATCCAATCAATAAAGGAAGGCATGTTGGATAAAGAAGATATCAATCGTAGGTTGGATGAACTGGATGCTTCTTATAAAACGCTTAGTGAACTGATTGAAAAGATGCCAACAGAAATTAGTAAAGATATCGCAAAACAAAAGACTATAAAAGAGACAAAAGAAGATCCATCAAAACCCACTGGTGATTTAGCTGAGACGGGTAATGGCAATACCGATAAATCTCTAAGTAAAAATGATGGTGGATAAGATAGAATAAGAACAATACAGCAATTCTTATTTAATTTTTGAGTGATTTATCAAAATATATTTTAATTATTGAAATTCTGATTACGAATTTCTTTCAATAGGGCAATTATTCAAATTAAATCTATTACTTTCGTTGATTGAAATTGTGTAGTAGCATCAAATTAGGCTACTATTCTCAAGAATAAAACATTCAACAATGCAAATTCTTAGCGAACAGGAAGTACTCCGTAGAGAAAAAAGACAACAGATCATGGATCTTGGTATTGATCCATATCCAGCGGCAAAATTTGACGTAAACGTTTCTGCTGAAGATATATTAAAGAACTTCGAACGTAGACCAAACGATTACGGTACAATTACTATTGCTGGTCGTCTTATGAGCGTTCGTGAAATGGGTAAAGCATCGTTTGCTGAAATTCAAGATGCAACAGGCCGTATCCAAGTTTACATCGCAAGAGACGAAATTTGTCCAGGTGAAGACAAGACGATGTACAATAAGGTGTTCAAGAAACTTTTAGATCGAGGAGACTTTATTGGAATCGAGGGTTTTGTATTCAAAACTCAAGTTGGTGAAATCAGTATTCATGCGAAAAGCTTGAAGGTTTTATCAAAATCGTTGAAACCGCTTCCAGCTGTAAAGATCACTAAGGATGAGGACGGTAACGAAACTGTTCACGATGCATTCACAGATCCGGAATTAAGATACCGTCAACGTTATGTTGATTTGGTAGTAAATAAAGGTGTTAAGGAAACGTTCTTAAAAAGAACGAAAATCATTAACGCTATGCGTAGCTTCTTCAATGATCACGGTCATTTAGAAGTGGATACTCCAGTGCTTCAGGCAATCCCTGGAGGTGCGGCAGCAAGTCCATTTGTTACTCATCATAATGCTTTGGATATTCCTTTATACCTTAGAATTGCCAACGAGCTTTACTTAAAGCGTTTGATCGTAGGTGGTTTTGATGGTGTATATGAGTTCTCTCGTAACTTCCGTAACGAAGGTATGGACAGAACACACAACCCAGAGTTTACAGCAGTTGAGATCTATGTTGCTTACAAAGATTACAACTGGATGATGGAGTTTACTGAGCAATGTTTAGAGCATGTTGCTATGACAGCAAATGGTACAACAGATGCGAAAGTAGGAGATAACGAAATCTCATTCAAAGCTCCATACCGTCGAGTAACAATGGCTGAGGCAATTATGGAACACACAGGTAAAGACATCAACGGTAAGTCTGTTGAAGAATTACGTGTATTCTGTGATGAGTTAGGCATTGAGCATGACGAAACTATGGGTAAAGGTAAATTGATCGATGAGATCTTTGGTGAGAAATGTGAAGGGAACTATATCCAACCTACATTTATTACTGACTATCCTGTTGAGATGTCTCCTTTATGTAAGCGCCACCGTGATAATCCTGAATTAACAGAGCGTTTTGAGTTGATGGTAAATGGTAAAGAGGTAGCCAATGCTTACTCTGAGCTTAACGATCCAATCGACCAAAGAGAGCGTTTTGAAGAGCAAATGAAGTTAATGGAAGCTGGCGATGACGAAGCAATGTTTATCGACCAAGACTTCTTAAGAGCATTAGAATATGGTATGCCTCCTACATCTGGTTTAGGTATTGGTATCGACCGTCTTGTAATGATGTTAACAGATAATGCTTCTATCCAAGAAGTATTGTTCTTCCCTCAAATGCGTCCTGAAAAATGGCCTGTAGCTTCTTCTGAAGAGCAATGGTCATCGATCGGTGTTGAGAAAGATTTAGTTCCTGTGATGCACAAGTTAGGTTTCTACATGGTATCTGACTTAGCAGATAAAGCCGCTGGTAAATTAATGAACGACTTCATCGGTATGAAGAAGAAGTTGAAATTAAAGCAAATCCCTAACCCATCGAAGGATTTAGTGGAAAGCTGGATTACAAAAGCAGCTTCAGTAACAGAATAATTTTGAAGTAATTACTTCAATAAAAATATAAAGCGATGAATTTCGAAAGGAGTTCATCGCTTTTTTCTTTTAAACCCAGGACTTAATTCCTGGGTTTAAAAGAAAAAACTTAGATTAGTCACCTTAACGATTTATAGCTACTCAACTAACTATGTCTCATTCAAATCATCATCTATGGTTTCATATTGTATGGACTGTAAAATATAGAAGACCTCTTTTTTCAAAGAAGTATTGGCAAGAACATCTCGGTTTTATTATTCGTTCTACATCGAAGAAAAATGGAATAACGAAATGTTATGTAAATGGATACAAGGACCATGTTCATATTTTAATAAGAATATTTCCGACTCAAAATATTTCCTCTGTTGTCAAGAAAATAAAAGGAGTTTCATCAAGAATAATCAATCAACAAAAGCATTTTTCAGAACCATTCGAATGGCAAGAAGGGTATTTTGTGACGACTGTTAGTCCATCAAATATATACAGGGTAATTGGCTATATTCAGACACAATGGGAGAAACATGAAAGATTGGATTTCAATGAAGAAATGAATCAAATAGAATCATTAGTGGAGGCTACTTATCAACCCAGGAATTAATTCCTGGGTTGATAAGTAGTAGTTAACGCTAAGAGATATACCCTAACTCTTCAAGATCAGGATTAAAATACTTTTTTCCTCCATCATTGACTTCCGCCAACTCAACAACATAGCCGCCAGGCATTTCAAACCTTCCTTGGTACCCGATAGGTACAGGAGTTTTTTCTTGATGAATGATGAAGTTTTCTTTTTTTGCAACGGCAATTACTTTGTCAATATCATCTGTCCAATAAAGAACTTTAGTATTGATAAGGTATTCAGGAAAACCATCGAATGAATCTGTAATTACTACGGAGATATTGCCAAAAGGAGAAGTTAAAGCAACCACTCTTAGTTGACCATATTTAGGCATTTCAAATACATATTCGACCTTAGCGTTAAAGTTCTTGATATATGAATTGATAAAATCTTTTTCATCCTTGAATTTGATAAAAATGCGAATGTACTCTTTACTTGTATAAAGTGATGATAATGTTTCCATAGGAATAAAGTTGTTATATGTAATAAATTTGTTAAGAGTGTAGGACGCTAAAAAGTTGTGGTTAGTTACTTGAATTATATAGTGTTAACGCTTTGTCTATACATTCATTAACACCTCAAAGCAGACTTTAATTTTACTGGTAGAATCGTATCAGATATCTATAAAAAAGGTGTTTTTATAGAAGGGAAATCGATAATAATTCCATCAGTTATATTGATGATAAAAGGTGGATTTTTTAGAATTCATATTACCTTTTTTCTAATGCAATGCCTATATTTATCAGAGATTGAAAAGTGAATAACTATTCAGTTTCTAAACACATGAACTTTTTATACCAATAAACACAATTAGCAATGCAAAACATCTCAGTCATTGGGTCAGGTACTATGGGCAATGGTATCGCTCATGTTTTTGCGCAGAACGGATTTAAAGTATCTCTTGTAGATATTTCTGAAGCGGCACTTGAAAAAGCAGTGAAAACGATCACAAAAAACTTGGATCGTCTGATTGCAAAAGAAAAAATCACAGAAGAAGTAAAGCAGTCTACTTTAGCCAACTTAACTACTTATTCTAAGATGGAAGAAGGAGTAAAAGAAGCAGATCTAGTTGTAGAGGCAGCAACAGAGAATGTTGATCTCAAATTAAAGATCTTTGAGGACCTGGATCGTTTGACAAAGCCTGAGGCCATTTTAGCTTCCAACACCTCATCAATTTCTATCACAAAGATTGCTGCGAGTACTCAGCGACCAGAGAAAGTCATTGGTATGCATTTTATGAATCCAGTACCGATGATGAAGTTGGTGGAAGTGATAAACGGGTACCTCACTGATGAATCAACCACTAACTTTGTTGTTGACATGTCAAAAAAGATTGGTAAGGTTCCAGTACCTGCCAATGACTATGCCGGCTTTGTTGCCAATAGGATTCTAATGCCAATGATCAACGAAGCAATTATCTCACTTCAGAATGGTGTAGCAGGTGTAGAAGAAATCGATACGATTATGAAATTGGGTATGGCTCATCCAATGGGGCCACTACAATTGGCAGATTTTATTGGTTTAGATGTTTGTTTATCCATCATGAGAGTTTTACAGGAGGGATTAGGAGATGATAAGTATGCTCCAAGTCCATTGTTAGTCAATATGGTGCAAGCGGGTATCAAAGGAGTGAAATCTGGAGAAGGATTTTATGATTGGGTAGAAGGAAACAATAAAGCTCTTGTAGTGAGTAAGCGTTTTAAATAGAAATAGCAAAGTGGTTCAAATTAAAAACTTGAACCACTTTTTTATAGGTGACTTATTAATAAAGATAATTTAATTGATAGTCGATGTAGATAGTTGTGTGTGTTCAACCTCTATTCGAGTGGTTCGCTCATTGTTGAAATGACGATGTTAATATCTTATTGTTTAGCTCATCCTTTTAGTATTACAAAGTTGTCAATTATTTGCTAGATGGTCGTGTAAAAAATGGCTATTGATGATCGAAAACTGACTTTTGAGCAAATAAAAAAAGGTGCCTTATAGCACCTTTATCTTTATTGTAATGTTTTCATATAACTTTCGAGTAATGCACTGACGTTTTTGACGTCATATACTTGCCACCCGTCATCTGTTTTTCTAAGTTTTACGATGAGGTCATCAATTCTATCACTTCCTTCTAATTGAAGCTGAAAAGTGAGTGAAGCTTGATGCTCATCCACCACTTTTTCTTTAAGCCCTTTAAATACAGCTCCATCGCCTTTGATAATCGCTAATAAACCCATTACCTCAGTACTAATTCCTTCAATTGTATTCGGGATATTATGATTTCCGGTAACGATACTATTTTCCACCTGCTCTTTTACAATAGAAACAATAGAAGGTTTCATAAAAGCAATTAATCCTGTAGCAATATCAACTTCACCATTATTTTGAGCCATTGCAAAAGTGATATACTGATCGACTAAACTATTAATAATAGCATCTTCATCTACATATTTTTTAAAACTGTCAAGGTCCTTATCATCTATCGCATCTTTAATTTTTACAAAAGTCATCTCGGGACCACCTTGCATGGAAAAGTAAAAAATTCCTCCAACTGCAGCAATTCCAACAATAACGCTAAGGATAATAATTAAATTCTTATTGTTCATTCTTTAATTTTTTGTATTCACTATGGAATAAAATAAAACGGCACTTGATTTCAAATACAAGTGCCGTTTTATTTTCAATTTTGCTTATTTATTTTGATGAGAAGATATGTAACAAACCTGCAATAGGGGTGTAAAACAGTAAAATCTCAGGATTTTCAACGATAGTATCGACCACAGAACTCAATGATACATCTAATTCTTTTTGTTGATCGACGATAGGCCTTACAATATCAAGTTGCTCTTGCGCATCTTTGGAGTAGCCACCATTCTCTTCCAATTCTTTTCTGAGTGATTTAAAATCTTCACTGTGCTTTTTGAATACTATGGGCCACAGTGCAGGGAAGAATTTAAACGCTCGGTTGATGTCTTTTAGATTAACGGACAACAAATCCATTAAATCATAGGGTTTCTGACCATAAATAGCAACCGCTTTATCAAGTTCTATCTGCATTTGGTCATGAATTTCCTCGCTAAGAGCATAAATTTCTTCTTCGGAAATATCTTCAATATTTCTTTCACCTACCATTTTATAAGGGCTGATTCTTTTACCTCTTACAAAAGTAAGGTTGGCAGGGAAGGCAAAATAAAACATCCACGGCTGAATAGGGATCAGTGTGGTCATAACACCAATCGGTAGAAATGGGATTCCCAGTTTCTGAACAAAATCATTCAATAGGGAAACACTATAACTAAAAGGATTGATGTATTCACCGTTGACTGTTGCAAAAGGAACAATATCTGTTTTATACTTAATACTCATTCTCAACGTAGAAGTGGCTAAACGTTGTAGGGAGTATTTATTATTGAAACCTTTGCCAATACCGGGAACACCTTCTGGATATACCAAAATATTAGAGCCATTGTAATGCATGGCTGTTTCATAATTCAACCAAGTAGCATCAATGGCACCGAGTTTTTTCCAGAAGTTCTTTAAAGTGAAGGGATTCATAAACTGACTACGAGAAAGAGCGGGGGCTGTAATTGCTCTAACACTATTCTGTAGGTCGTAATCCGTTTTATCAAATAATCCAGAAACAAAGGCTATTGCATCCCATGGGAAAGCCATTCCTGAGTGATTACTTGCATATATAATTGGGGCATCAGGGTTGTTGCGTTCAGGAATCTTATCGAAACCGACAAACTTAATTCTGAAATAACCCTCATTGATAAATTTCAGCAATAATTTAGATATACTATAAGCATACCCAACATCGAAATGATCATCTAAAATATGAGCATTCTCTTTGATTTCTTTTGGGGCAGTATCATTAATCAAACGAACGCTGTCATTTGTTTTTTCTTCTGATAATACCTCAGTAGCTAGTGATTTCTCCGATTTTTTCACAATACTGTGTAATTCCGTTTGTTTAGAGGTCATTTCTAAATCAGATTTAATTTAGGTTATTATTGTTTCTCATCAAAATTATAACAAATAACCTATAAATTAAAACTTATTAAAGAAATGTTCATTCACTAAACGGGTGGATTACATGTTCATTGTCAGGATATCAAGACCATAACCATTGGTTACTTGATTGTAAAAGAACATATCGGCTGAAACTAAAGCGGCAATGATAAAGATTAAAGTTGCGAAAGCATTTTGTACTAACATCTTTTTTAAGAAAAGTTGGTAACACTTAATGATAATAGCAACGTTAGCAATGATAAAATAAATAGTAAGCAAAATTGTCATAAGAATAGATGTTTTTTACGATTGAGTTTCTACTATATACTTCTTAACCCTACTAAGAGTTTGTGATTCCACTTTAATATATGTGAACACTGTTAAAGGATTTTAAATTGCTAAGTGATTGAATCTGATTAAATTATAGAATTCTTCATTATTATAGTTATATTGTAAAACAGTTCATTCATTTAAAACTTGAAATACCAATCTTAAACAACACTAAATGGATACCACAGAAATAACACAGAACACGATTGAACTTACACCAAAACAAGAGAAGTTTGCACAGAAAATGCTGAACCCATTGAAGTTCAAACTTTTTACGATGACACAAGTGCCTTTAGGTTTTATAGCAGGGATGAAGCTAAAAACGTTGGAAGCATCAAAGTGTTCAACAACGCTACCGTATAAATTTTTAAACAAGAATCCGTTTAAGTCCACTTATTTTGCTGCACAAAGCATGGCAGCAGAATTGTCTACAGCAGCTTTGGGAATGTTACACCTTAGTGAGCATATGAAAACCATTGCCTTTATCATTGTAGATATGGAAGCGAAGTTTGTGAAGAAGGCAACAGCTAAAGTGACTTTTACATGTATAGAAGGAGATAAAGTGAAAAAAGCTATTGAAGACGCTTATGCAACGGGAGAATCTGTTGAGGTAAAAATGCTCACAGAAGGGAAAATGCCTGATGGTACTGTAGTATCCAGGTTTTATTTTACATGGTCATTTAAAAAGCGATCTAGAAAGTAATAGAATGAATATTTACTATTCAGATAGAAGGAGCGTACAACTTGGATGTACGCTTTTTTTATGAATCTATGAGCATAAAAAAAAAGCAGACCATAATTTGATCTGCTTTTTCTAGTGTTGTGTGTGCGATTGTGTGTTTCAAACAATCAAGAGACGTTCTCTAATCTCTCGATCTAGCATTGTGTTATTACTATATTGTTTATCGGTTATACAAATGAAGTAAAAGTGTAATTAATACGCAACATTTAAAACGTATAAATTACAATTATGTCATAAATTTAACATTCTATAACATTTTAATGTCCCAAAGCACACCCATCGCCTCTTGTATTATCCGAAGCTCCCTCTAAAGAGCCATCTTCTAATACTCTTATACAATCCATCTTTCCTAGTTGTGGAGTGGTTTCTAGGTGATGTCCAAATTTCTTTAATGTTGAAATGGTCTCTTTACTGAAAGCACCATCTTCATAATATACAATATCAGGTAGCCATTGAGAATGGAACTTCTTCGTATCTACAGCCTCCTGCATAGTCATACCAAATTGTGTCACATTTAATATCGTCTGTAGTACCGAGGTAATGATTGTTGATCCTCCTGGAGTACCCACAACTAAGAATAGCTCTCCATTTTTTTCTACTATTGTTGGCGTCATGCTGGATAGCATTCTCTTATTTGGAAGGATCTTATTAGCTTCTCCACCCACCAATCCAAATTGATTAGGAGTACCCGGTTTAATACTAAAATCATCCATCTCATTATTCATAAAGAAGCCTGCTTCCTGTATAAAAACTTTACAACCAAAGTTGCCATTCAAAGTCGTTGTAATGGAGACGGCATTTCCCATTTTATCGACAATAGAAAAATGTGTCGTTTCAAAGCTTTCAATAGTTTGAACATTTCCTGCTTTTATTTCTTGAGAGTTGGTCGCCTGATCATTTTTGATGCTCGAAATCCTGTTGTATATGTAATCATCAGACAATAAAGTATCGATAGGGACAGGATAAAAATCGGCATCACCAATATGAGTGGCTCGATCAGCATAAGCTCTTCTTTCTAGCTCAACAACATGATGTACCCATCCACTTGAATTATGAGCATAATTATGTGGATCAATCATATCCATGCCTTTGAGGATTTGACCTAAAGTGATTCCTCCAGAAGAAGGTGGTGGCATACTGATCATTTTTAATGAATCCTGAAAGGTAACTTCTATCGGCTTTCTCCATTCTGAATGATATTCAGCAAGATCTTCTTTTGTGATAATGCCATTTCCTTCCTTCATAGCTGTTACAATAGCATGGGCAACTGTTCCTGTATAAAACCCATCTCTTTTATTGTTTTGAATAAGTGCAAGTGTTTTTGCCAGATTAGGGTAGTATATAACATCGCCCTTATTCCATTTTTCTTTCTGATTAAATGGATAGTCGAAATGATTGAATGTTTTAAAATCATCAGCATATTGATTGATTTTTTCTGCTTCTTGTGCGGTTAATGTTACTCCATCTTTAGCCAATTGAATAGCGGGAGAAAGTAATTCTTGCCAATCTAGTAGCCCAAGCTTTTCATGCATCTTTACCATTCCATCTACAGAACCGGGAACTCCAGCAGCTTTTAAACCCTTTAAGCTAAGATCTTTAATGGGTTCACCATTGTCATCTAAATACATGGTAGTAGTGGAGGCATGTGGTGCTTTTTCTCTGAAATCTAGCGATCCTGTTACTCCATTATCTGTTCGGTATACCATAAATCCACCTCCACCGATATTACCGGCTCTAGGGTAGGCAACCGCTAAAGCAAAATGTGTAGCAACTGCAGCATCAAAGGCATTTCCTCCTTTTTTAAGGATCTCTAATCCAATTTTTGTAGCTAAAGGATGAGCAGTGGATACCATACCATGCTTTCCAATAGGTCCAGTATTTTGATGGGTGAGATGATCGTTTTTTTGTTGACAGCTTATTAAAAAGGTAAGGTGTAATAAGATTAGGGTGTATATTTTTTTCATGAGTGAGATAGAAGTGAGTTATAATTCCATAAAACTTCAAAAAATTGTTTTTTGAAATATAACTTTTCGAATTAATATTTATATCATTCTATAAAAGTCTTAAATTGCGACTTGAATTTAAGAAAAGCAAAGTCCAAGGAATAAATATAGATTATGAGTGTCGAAATCCGTCCTGTAGTTTCTAAGAAGGATCAAAAAGAATTTGTGAACATTCAGTTTGAACTTTACAAAAACAGTACATATTGGGTGCCACCCATTAAGAAAGACGAGTTATCCATTTTTGAAGCTGATAACCCTTTTCAAAAATTTTGCGACACACAATATTGGTTAGCTTACAAAAATGGTAAGTGTGTGGGTAGAATTGGGGCGATTATCAATCATAAATACAACGAAAAAACCGAAGAGAAGAATGTTCGTTTCACTAGGTTAGAATTTGCTGATGATAGAGAAGTTGTTCAAAAGTTATTAGAAACTGCAGAGCAATGGGGTAGAGATAAAGGAATGACGGGTATTGTTGGACCTTTAGGCTTTACAAATCTTGACCATCAAGGAATGATGATCGAAGGACATGACTACCTCCCTTCAGTAGCATCAGAATATCATTTACCTTACTATAAAGAGCATTTAGAAGGGTTAGGTTATGATAAACTAGTTGACTGGATCGAATTCCGTTTAACTATGGATGATGCCGTTGTTGATAAAGGAATTAAAGGAGCTTCTTTATTAATGAGAAGAACAAAAACTAAGATCATTTCTTTTAACTCTTCAGATGAGTTAGTAAAATATGCGGATGAAATCTTCAACTTATTAGGAGAGGCATTCAAAGATCTTTACAGTGTAATTACTTTCGACCATGATATGGTGGAATACTATAAGAAGAAATTCTTGAAGTTATTATCACCAAAATATGTAAAAGTACTCGTTTCTGAAGAAGATAATGAAATGATGGGTTTTGTAATCGGTATGCCTTCATTGTCTAAAGCGTTACAAAAAGCAAATGGTAGCATTTGGCCATTTGGTTGGTGGCACATTATGCAAGCATTAAAGAAAAATGATACTTGCGATATGTTGTTAACAGCAGTTCATCCAAAACTACAACGTCTTGGTGGTGGTGTAATGCTTGTAGGTGAATTACAAAAGACAATGAAAGAAAATGGTATCAAGTACCTTGAAACAACAGGTATGTTCGAGACAAACCAAAAAGCCATTCAGAACTGGAAAAACTACGATCATATTCAGCACAAACGTAAACGTTGCTTTACTAAAGCTTTATAGTCATCTTAGTGATTAAGAATAAAAAAAGAGTTACTTCATAATAGAAGTAACTCTTTTTCTTTTATAAATAGAGGAGTATTATGCTTTTGAAGCTTTTAATTCACCTTTCTCATTTACCTCTTCTTGATCGACACCATATTCTAGAATATTTTGAGTTTCTCTTAATGAAGAAATCAAAGATCCTTGAATCCATGCTTGATCTGTAGAACAGTGTTCGCCAGCAAAGAATAAACGCCCTTCTGGTTTTAATACATCTGCCCATAAATGCTCTAATTGACCTGGCCATAAGAATGCAAATGCACCTGCTGACCATTCATGAGTACTCCATGCTATTGAAGCCGTATCCTTAATCATTCCTTCCTCTTTTAATTCGGGGTGGAATAGGGAAACTTTATCAACAACCACTTCATGTCTTTTTTCTTCATCTAGTGCAGCTAAACGATTGGCATCTTCCCCTAAAACGTAAGAGGCTAGCATTACACCGTCTTTTCCAGATGGTGTATCACCTTTTACCTCATGTGGGTGCATGGCCATACCACCAAAACCTTTTACTCTTAGGTTTTTGTCGATATTGTTTTCTGTTTTTACATGATCAGAAGGATAGTAAGTCCAACGAGTGATCTCATCAGATAAACTTGCTCCACCATAGATTCCATCTTTTGTTTCCCAGAAACGTTCTTTACAATAGATAGCAGTTTTCGTTGCTGCAGCATATTTCATTTCTCTGATAGCTCTTTGCTTTCCAAATGAAATACCTCTAACCGACATGTTTCTTAGAACACTAAACGGGATAGTACATAATACATAGTCGGCATGAATCTCTTCATATTTACCGAACTCATTATGTAAACCAATAATTACTTTGTCTTCCTTATTATCGATACTTTTAACGACAGTTTTTAGACGGACATTTGGACTCACTTCTTTAAATAAACCATCTGTTAGTTTACCCATTCCGCCAATCACTTCTTTTAGCCCATCATCAGTATCCACAATATTATCACGGATAAACATAGTAATGGCTTTGTCTCTCCAACCGTCTAGACCGATGAAGTTACCGACCAGTTCATTTGCATCTTCTCCTACACAAATTTCGTTGATAAACTCACCTAAAGAGGTGTTATCATATTCTCTTAATCGGTCAGTAGTGATTTTTCCATTGAACAAATCTTCTACTTCTTGATCAGTTAGCAAAGAGATAAGGTGATTTAATGCAGCACCAAATAGCTTTGCAGGTGGTTGATTACTCTCTAACTTTTGATAGGTCGTAAGGTCGTATCTTGGAAGAAGATCATCATGGATATTTTTGATACGTGATTTCTTTTGTCTACAATAAGCATAAGCATTATCGTTTTCAAAGATCGTTACAAACCTTCTTAACTCACAACCCATTTTATCTAGGTAATAGTGAGTGTAATCATGGCTTTGAGGAACTCTCATGGCACCTAATTCACCATAATTTTCATCAGGGTTTTCTTCGTCAAAACGATAGGTATATATTCTACCTCCGATACGATCGGAAGCTTCAAGTACTTCTACTTCGTGGCCTAAGTTTAATAACTCATAGGCACTGGCAAGTCCTGCAACACCGGCACCAATAATTGTTACTTTCTTTTTTCCAGATTTTGCACTGGCAGCAATGATATTGTCAATTTGCTCCTGAATGGGAACATGTGGGTAGGTAATATTATTTTCCATGATACACTAATTATTTCATTATTTCGTCGTAGTAAGGAGGTACCTCATGTGTGTTAATGTGAGCCACAATAACTTGAGGGATATTTTCGTTTTCAGCTCTTTCGATAGCTGTCTTCAAAGCCACTTTTGCTTCAACATTATTACGAACATCATAAGCTTCGGCACCCAATGCTTCTGCGAACTTTTTACAATCAGGGTTTCCTAATTGGTAATAGTCGTACCATGAACCTTGTGCAGGATCTTTTGGAGGAAAGAAGTGAGCCTGACCTTGACTTACCATTCCTAAATCATTATCATTTAAAACGATCCAGATAGGAGCTACTTTATATTGAACTGCAGTAGTGATCTCAGTACCATGCATCATAAAAGCACCATCACCTACAATCGCAATACAAGTTTTATCAGGAGCACCCAATTTACCGCCAACAACACCTGCAACACCAAATCCTAAAGGACCCATGTTTAATGAGTAGTGGATTTGTTTCGGTGGATCAACATTTAAATAGTGTAGCGACCAACCAACACAATTAGCACAATCACTAAAGATATTGGCATCATGTGGTAACTCTTCGTTGACGATCTGCATCAATGCCTGAGGGTAGATAGGGTCTGCCTTAAGTGTCATTTTCTCCGGATGCAAATAAGGAGAATGTTGCTCTTTGATCCCATGGATAAAGTTCGCTCGGTTTTTAATCACACTCTCAGGTAAGTGATGATCTTCATCGGCTAATTCAAAAAGAGTATCCAAGAAAACACCAATTTCTGCTACAATACCCATAGAAATTGGCATCCCACGACCAATAATACTTTGGTCTAAGTCGATTTGAATTACGTTATGTAACGAAGGATTTAAATCATCTTCCCAAGAGTTGGTAGCTAATTTACCCAAGCTAGAACCCATAATCACTAAGCAATCGAAATCGCCATCAAGGTCTTCACCTTTTAGGTAATATTGTGGCCATTCTGATTGGGCAGCTCCAAATGTACGCAATGACATCACATCGCTTTCCGGGTAGATCCCTTTTGCATCTGGAGTAGTCATTACTGGTAAAGCGTACTTATGCGTAAACTTCTTTAGTTTTTCTAATCTTTCTTGATCTCTCAAGGCTTCTCTAGCACCGTTACCTAAAAATAGTACGGGTCTTTTGGCCTCTCTAAGTTTCTGTATAGTTTCTTTTACTCTTTTGATATTACAGCCATCAGGTACTGCTCTATAGTTGTTGACTTTCTTAGGAATCTCAACATCTTCAATATCCATTGCAACAATATCGTTGGGTAAACTGATATGTGCTGCTCTTCTAGGGATACTCCAAGAAGTTCTTAATGCTTGTTGAAAAATCGTAGAGAAGTTAGAGCTGTCTGTAACGAGACCACTATATTGATCTGCGTTATTAAAGATGGCAGAAACATTTAGTTTGGCATCAATCCCTTCTTGTAAATAAGATTTACCAAAGTATTTCTGATCTACTTCACCAGAAATAGTTAGCATGGCAGAATTGTTTGCTTGGGCATTCATACTACCAGTCAGTGCATTGGTAGCACCAGGACCTGCGGTCACTAAAACTACACCTAGTTTGCCTGAGGTACGGTAATATCCTTCTGCGATATAACCAGCACCAGTTTCTTGCTTTGTGATGACATATGTAAATTCATCACGGTTGTTTTTTAAAGAAGTAATGAGATTGGCCACTGCGGCTCCAGGTATACCAAAGATTTTGTCTATACCTTCTAGTCTAAAATAATCAAGTAGTAAGTCAGCAACAGATGTACTTGGTTTGTGATTAATTAGACTTGATTCTGAAGAGAATTTCATATGCTAGTTTTAAAAAATTATGAGAGTGTAAGGTAAACTAAAATAGAAATGAATAAAAAGAGTCTAAGTCATCTATACGATACTTTAAAGACTTAGAGAATGATCATCATTATATGATAGTTTCCCTTACAATGAGCCGTTTTATTCAACGACAAGACGTTATTATATAACATCTACCGCTTCTGTTTTTTGAATATCAGAAGTAGAAGATGATTTTTTTACTTTCAAGAGAAATAACCCAAGTAGAGCAATAGCAACGGTTATTCCTATCCAATTAGAGACAGTAGAAGAGAGGTGGAACCCGATTGGTGCCAACATAATATAAGTAACGACCACTGCAGTCATAAATGTGGCAGGGAGGTAAACATACCATGCATTACCTTTTTCTTTTTGCATATAGACAGCACAAGCCCATAATACAATAGTCGCTAAAACTTGATTTGACCATCCGAAATACCTCCAAATAATTGAGAAATCGATGGTCGTTAGGAAGATTGCGATAGCAAAAAGTGGAGCAGTCACTAAAAGTCTTTGCAATAAACTTTTTTGTTTGACATTAAAAGCATCTGCCACGGTAAGTCGAGCACTTCTAAAGGCCGTATCTCCTGAGGTGATGGGTGCAGCAACAACACCGAAAATAGCCAATATTCCACCTATTTTGCCTAGCATTGTATTACAGATTTCATTCACCACCCATGCGGCATTGTGCCCATCTTCTGCCATTGTTTTTCCTAATGCTTCTACGCCTCCGAAAAAGGCAATAGCAGCAGCCGCCCAAACCAATGCAACGATTCCTTCTGTTATCATTGCTCCTGCGAAGATGATTCTTCCTTGTTTTTCATTTGTAACGCATCTAGCCATCATTGGAGATTGAGTAGAATGAAAACCAGAAATGGCACCACAGGCAATAGTAACAAAAAGTAGTGGAAATATCGGGTTACTCGCTTCATCACTATGCATATTTCTAAAGGTAGAAGCAGTTAATTCTGGAATTTGATAATCACCAATCAATAATACTGAAAGTATTCCGACAGCCATAATCAAAAGGCATACACCAAAGAAAGGATATAATTTGCCAATCAATTTATCAATTGGAATCATGGTAGCGAGTAGGTAATAAATAAAGATGGCTACTACTAGAATTTGTGTATCAATATCAGTCAACTGATGGATGATGGTTGCAGGACCTTTTACGAAGACTACTCCAACTAATATCAACAACAATACAGAGAAGCCCGTCATAAAAATGCGGACCTGCTTCCCAAGAAATTTACTGACGATTTCAGAGATACTGCCTCCACCCATTTTAATGGATAACATACCTGATATGTAATCATGAACTGTACCCGCAAAGATGCACCCAAAGACAATCCATAAAAAAGCCACCGGTCCCCATAAAGCACCAGCAATTGCACCGAAAATTGGGCCTAATCCGGCTATATTTAAAAATTGAATTAGGAAGGTTTTCCACAGTTTCATGGGAACGTAGTCTATTCCATCTTCTTTGGTTATAGCAGGTGTAGGAGCTGATTCATCTACACCAAATTGTCGTTCTAAATAGCCCGCATAGAAAAAGTATCCACCGATTAAGGTGGCTATGCATAACAAAAATGTGATCATTATGTATGTTCAGTCAGTTGTATTGTAATAATGTTCTATCGTGAGGCAGTAAATGCCTTCAATAGAAAGAGAAACGAGTCTTCAATTGTCTCTCAAGTTAATAGATATCAATAAATATCCTTCTACATTCAATACTTTTTGTAAGTAGAGTGTAAAATTATTCCATATTATACCAATCCACTTCTTGGTAGTCACCATCAAAATTACCTTTTGTAAATATGCGGTAGCCTGTAAAAGACATTCCATTGGGATCTTTTGCCTTAATTTTAATGATATGACTTCCGTCCTTAAAATCTTCAGGGAATTCACCAACCCAAATATGTGAAGGAAGGTTTTTGGGATACCCCGGACCAAGGTGTGATTTACGATTAGCAATATTCAAAGAATCCCTGATATAGACTCTTCTGGCTGTAGGGTCTACAATCTGTTCTTTGCGTTCTAATTTTTGCCATGCTGCATCATCAACTTGTGCATAGACTTCTGTATGGATTGACCCTGCCCAGATATTTGTGAGGAAATGGTTTTGAGTGAGCCCATTGGGGATATGAATCGTAGGATCTACTTTGGCATTTTCGGGTTGGTATACCCAAATTTTCATCTGCTTATTTTTAGGTTTCCCTGTCGCTTTGTATTCCATGGTTACCTCATTTCCATCAAAATGTGCGAGATAATATCCTTTGGGAGAGCCATCACCCATTAACCCATGAGGAATGCCATCAAGGTCTAATTCTCCTCCCCACCACAAACCACAAGTGGCACCGGTTACTACTTCATGTAAAGTATTTTTTTCACCATAAGGCAAATACATATGGGTCATAGCATGTAAATGACCAGAAAACGAAGAAACATGAGGGAATTCGCTTATCATCTCCATCAGTTCATCTCTACTTTCTTCCAGCATATGGCCTAACGGAATATGTTGTAAGAAAACGATCAATCGATCTTTAGGAACAACAGACAAATTATTTCGGATCCAATCCATTCGTTCTTTTGGAATATAATCTTTGTATTGAATCCCTTTGATCGTAGTAACATTATTGATCGCAATAAAATGAACATTACCGATATTGAAAGAGTATTGATCAGGACCATAAAACTTCTTAAAAGCACTAAAATCTTGTGATATATCTTCTATATCGTAGTTCCGGTCATGGTTTCCTGCTACTGGATAAACGGTAGTAGTAAACTGTTTGAAAAGCTGATTTAAGGCAGGGAAAATACTTGCATTATCATCCCCCATATCCCCAAGCATCACAGCTCCTTTTAGGTGAGGGTATTGGTATAACTCTTCTGCTATTTCATGAGCAAAGTTTACTTGGTATTGATATCTGGCTTGTATATCACCGATCATTGCAATGGTAAACGGAGACGACTCATCCACCTTAGCTAAAGGAAAATTAAGGTACTCAGGTACTTCTTTATTTTGTTGAATAGTTGGCCCATAAGATGATGCTGTAGGGTTAGGGTAATAATGCAAGAAGTCTGACATGGTATTGTAGTCGTTCGTTCTTAGAGAATACCCACTTGGCTTACTAATAAATATTGTTTGTTGAGGTTGTAAAGGTAGTTGGTAGAAACCTTTCTCATCGGTAACAACTACATCTCTACCGTTGGATACTGCAACACCTTTAACAGTTGGTTCATGATCATCGAAAAGGCCATTATTATTAAGGTCTTCATAGACATACCCCTTGACATATTTTGACCCTTTCTCTGTGACGCCAAAACTAGGGATATATAAAATCATTAAGAGTAGATAAATTGTAGTTTTCATTTAGTTTAGCTTGAAATTAAAAAGTAATACGATAAAATAGTTGTACTAAAGTACTCGGACAATTCTGTTTTTGGACCCTTAAAGATAATAGTTATCAAACTTATTTTAATGACGATGATTAAACTTTTCCACCCGTTAACTCTTAAGTAATTTTTAATAAATCACTGACAATGTGATTACAAATAAGAGATGGTGTTGTCATAATTATAAATCAGATGATTTTTTTATCAAACTATAGAAAATATAAAGGTTCAATAAACAACATAAAAAGCATTCACAGTTATCAATTAAAGGGGATATATACACAGAATCACGACATAAAACCCAGCTATATAAATGTGCACTAACTTCTAACATTGGGGTGTTGCTTACGAGCGACACCCTTTTTTGTGTCTTATCGCTAGCATTTGCTGAATAATATTTAATGTAGTAGAGAATCCCTTTAAGTTACCTTTCATTAACTAGCAGATCCTATTGTTTTTAATATTTTTGCAGTCCAAAATTCTAGCCCTATTACTCTATTAAAATAATTTTTAAACATCATTATAAATTAAATTAATATGAGAAATGGCAACCCCGCCGTTGTTGGTTTAGCTGGTTTTGGCTTAACTACTTTACTGTTACAATTCCACAATTTAGGGCTTATCGGTATTGGTCCTGTATTATCAATGGGTGTGATCTTTGGTGGATTAGCTCAGTTTATTGCTGGTTTCCAAGAACAAAAAATGGGGAACAGTTTCGGTTTTTCAGCATTCGTTTCTTACGGAGCATTTTGGATGGGCCTTTGTATCATCTGGTTGTGCAACCACTTTGGTATATATGAGTCGAGCCATACAGATGTAGGCTTCTTTCTTTTAGCTTGGATGTTATATACAGCTATTATGTTTGTGGGTAGTTTACGTATCCATACTGCAATGGCTTTTACATTTGGAACATTACTGTTAGGTTTCCTTTTCCTAGTACTTGAGCATTTTGTTTCACCTGCTTTCAAAGTGATTGCCGCTTTAGATCTTATCGTTTGTGCCTTATCTGCTTGGTACATGATGGCAGCTGCAATTATCAATGAATTAGCCGACAAAGAAGTACTTCCATTAGGAAAGAAAATCATCAAATAATAGATATAAAAGAGAGCAAGTATTCAGTATTTGTTCTCTTTTTTTATGGATTTACCCAAAAGACTGTCGATAAGACTATTACAAAAAGTGATCTTTGAAAAAATTATTGGTTTCAAAAGGTTACAATGCTATGCGTAGTGATTGTGAGCCTTGTTGAGTATATCTAAAGTCCCTAATTTTGTAATAATTAAAACGCATACTTTCATCTACTTTATTCTTAAAACTACCTCACCCGTCCAAGTCTATATGATTGGATGCAATAGCTACTTTTTAACTAAATAGCATGAAAAAACTTCTATTCTCTTTGGTGTTTATTCATCACATTTTTTCAGTTTTTGCTCAAGAATCTTTAGAAGGAGTCTATACCGTTAGTGAATCAGGAGACTTTCAAACTATAGATGATGCAGCGGAAACACTCAATCAAACTCCTTTTGGTGGTGATGTTACTTTATTAATTGATGAAGGAACACACTATGGTAATCTAATTTTAGATAGCCTAGAGTTGAATGGGTTTACATTGTCCATTACTTCTAATGGAGAAAAAGAGAATACAATTATTTATCCTTTGGAATCGGAGGACAATTACAAAACAGGTTTTTATTTTAAAAATATTTCTGGACTGAATATCTCAGACCTCACCTTTAGAAATGATTCCATTGGTGATTCGCCTTTAGATAGACTAGTGATTACAAATAGCGTCATAAAAATTGACTCTTGTGATAACGTTCAGATCAACAATATTACCATAGAGTCGGATACAGTTGATGATTTACAACTTGAAATGTATGTTTCTGCAAATATTGCCATGGAAGGGGTCAATGAGGTGGAGATCGATTCTTGCTTTTTTGAATCAGCATTCTTTAACCTTGCTTTTTCAGACTATGACAGTTCAACCAATATAAAAGTACAGCACTCTACTTTCCAATATTCTATTTTTGATTTAATCGGTAGAGGACAGTATGGAGGAGACTTCGAAATAAATAATAATCAGTTTTTATCGGAAAGAATTGTCTCATCGACCAACCATATTTATCTACATGGAAGTAGTAGAGAATTCCCTTCAAGAGCTGGTTTTATTGGAGATGTGAAAATCACTAATAACGCATTCAATGGGATAAATTCATCGGGAAATACAAAGTGCATTTATCTGCAATATTTCTCTAATGCATTAATAGAAGACAACGATATTTTAGGTGGATATTATGCCATGTTTTTAACTTATGGTGATACAGTGATGGTCAATAGAAATAAGATATCCACTACCTTATATTCAGGAATTGAATGTGCAGCCAATAATGTCTATCACTTAACAAACAATACTTTTATTTCTCATAATGCCAGCTATATCATCGATGATCAGGTGACAAGAGATGAACTGGTCATTGCGAATAATACTTTTTACAGACAAGAGGTTCCCAATCATTCTACTTCTGGTTTTCTTCGTCTAAGAGACTTTGAAGGGGATTCATTGGCGATCGTCAATAATCTATTTGTATTAAGTGATACTATTAGTAGAGGCATACGTTTAGAATACTTCGATTTTGATATCAATTCGTCTAAATGTTTAATTGATCATAATGCTTTTATTAAGAGTAACGATCAAGCAGAGTTACTAAGCCTTTACTCATTCAGAAGAGTAGCAGTGAATGGGGAATCAGATATCGATTCTTCATTTGTGACATTGGAAGATTGGCAAAACTTTCAACCTAATTGTGATCAGAATACGATGGTTACTGCTGATCATAATCTTAAATATATTCCGGCTTCTTCTACAGATGGAGAAACCTTTATCAAAACGGCAGATTTCCATCTCACTAATGGAACAACTTTCCGTAAGGGCTTATTCTATGAAGGAATCGGTACAGATATCGATGGAAATCCCCGTAGCGAATACGCAGGGGTAGACATAGGAGCTGACCAATATTATTTAGAACATGCGGTAAGTGCGGAAACATGTGATGAAGACCTCACCTTGTCATTTTCCCATTTGGATGAAGCAGTAGTTTCCTACACTTGGTATTTTGGTGATAGTACTACTTCCTCTGAAGTAAATCCTACGCATACTTATTCAGATTTAGGAGAGTATACACTGTCTTTGGTTGTTTGTGATAGCAGTGGCTATTGCGATAGTACTTCTTTTGTTATCACTATTGAAGACGAGGATTGTAAAGTAGAATTAGAAACACCTCTTACAGCTTCTCTGACAGACAAAGTATCAATTTTAGTATATCCAAATCCAACGACTGGGCCTATCCACTTTACAAGTCAATTAATAAGTGGTGATGTGGATGCACAGTTAATCAATCTTTCTGGAGAACTTTTGTTTGAGGGTATTGGAACCTTGCAAGATTTAAGTGTGGATATAAGCGAGGTACTGAAATTAGTCTCGCCAGGGTTGTATATCCTAAAGGTCGATGATGGAGAGAATCAATTTACAAAGAAGATAATTGTTGGAGACAACAACAGATAATATAAATACAAAAATCTTTCTCAAAGTTTATAATCAATAGCAAATAAGACTTAGGCCCAGGGGATATCCTGGGCTTATTTATTTTCTAATAATGCCAACTTTATCCTCAAAGTTTTTCATCTTAGTAATGAATTAAAGAAATATCATTAGAGTAAGTATTCTATGGAGTTGAATATTAAGGACGGTAGTGCCTTTGAGATTTTAAGTCAAGTACATGAGAAATTAGGAGGCGAATTGACGGAAAAAAAGTATGAGGTTCATAATGAATTGGTAGACATCGTAGCGCATCAATTTATCTTGATTAGAGGAAGTAACATTATGGTCAATTCAGTCAATACTAAAGAAGATCTGAATTATAATGTTATTGGAGATACTACCGGTAGCCGCTTTATCAACTTCCGTTTTGAATATAATGCAGACCTTATCCGTAACACTTCAGACTTAAACGAAGAAGTAGACTTTCCTGTAAGTGGTATTGCCATTTATGATACTTCCTATTCTTTTAAGACCTTCAACAAGAAAGACAGATTGAACCAATGGGTATCGCTTCGCATAGAGCGTACACAAATTAATGGCTTGTTTTATGAATTTGAACGCTATTTGGATGTGATTTTCCCTGAAGGACAACAGTTGGTTCGATACGATATTGTGCCTCTAGAAATGCATCTACTGCTAAAGGATATTTTTGATCTTAATTTGGATGAAAGAACACCTGTTGTCAATAGCATTATTCTTTCTAGATTAATTGAATGCTTAGGCATCTTTTATCAACGCTCCATCGATAAACACTATAAGGCGACACATAATCTACACCCTGATGATTTAAAACAACTGATGGAAATGAAAGATACATTGATTAATCCTTATAAACCTTTACCTTCTTTAGCCAACCTGGCCGAAGGGTATGGATATTCTTTATCAAAACTGAAGAGAGATTTCTCTAGTGTCTTTGGATCAAGTATCAAAAAGTTCCATACCGATTTACGATTAGAGATGGCAAAACAGTTGTTACAGAACGAAAATAGGAGTATCACAGAGGTATCGAGAATGGTAGGGTACAACAGTGTCTCTAAGTTTTCGGCAGCATTTAAAAAGAGTTATCAGATTTCACCTAAGGAAGCATCAACTAAATATCAGAAAAAATAACTTTTAGCTTTTTGGTATACAGTTAGGCCTTTAATCACAAATTGCAACTGCTTTACCCGCGTTTTTAATTACATAAAGAATTTAAATCAACCGATGCTTCTCAACAGAAAAATCGGTCTAAAATCAATTGTAATGAGAAACAACTTAACCACCTATTTTAGTAAAATGCTGAGTGTAATAATGGTCAGTCTGATAGTGATCACTTCCACTTTTGCTCAAGAAAATCACAAAGAAACGGTAGCCTACAAACAAGCTTATAATTTAGCGGTACAGGCTACTATTTATGGTTGGGCACCCGTAATGATGGATGTCGCTTTGGAGCTACAAACAGACGTTGATGCTCCTATGAATAACGGTCAGGCTCCTATCAATCAATTGGGTCCCATCACAAGACTTTGGGATTATAGAGACCGTTCTTACACTACACCCAACAATGATACTTATTATATCC
This sequence comes from Flammeovirga sp. SubArs3, assembly GCF_947387565.1. Taxonomy (NCBI): domain Bacteria; kingdom Pseudomonadati; phylum Bacteroidota; class Cytophagia; order Cytophagales; family Flammeovirgaceae; genus Flammeovirga; species Flammeovirga sp. SubArs3. The sequence goes on from NZ_CANDOA010000001.1 coordinate 1,016,400, forward strand.
AAGGTTGGGCAGACCTTGAAGATCAGCCGATGGTGTTATTTATTCCCCCGGTAAAGAACAGGTATTTTATCGAACAAATATTGGATATGTATACCGAATCTGTAGTAGACCTTTGTAATGCTACTATTGGTGAAGAGGGCGGTTACTTTATCCTTGCCAAGAGAGGAAAGACTTTTGACAATCCTAATGATCTACCTGTATTTTATTCTAACACAAGATATATTTGGTTGGCAGGGCGACTTGGAGTAAGTGCTTCAGCTGAAGACCATAAAATTGCCCAACAATTACAAAAGGAGTTTAGATTAATGCCCTTAAGTGAGTATCCTCATGGTGGTGTTCAGCCAGTGCCTTTGGTTAGAAAGGGAGCACCTAAAGTGAAATTCCCTAAAGGTTTGGCATGGTTCAAACGATTTGAAAAAGTACTTTTAGAAAACTATCTGGAAGAAGACAAAAGCATTACAGATCAGTTTAAATATATAGGCATTGGTAACGGCCAAATTGATGCACTTTCGGAGGTGCAGAAGGAGGCACTAGTACAGGGTTTTGCCGATGGTTTTGAGATGATATTACATACTGCTCAAAATACAAATACACCAGTCAATGGTTGGAATTATGAATATACAGCAGGGAAATATGGGGCAGACTACTTACAAAGAGCTGCCATTAATATGAACTCTATTGGTCTGAACTCGCCAGAAAGAGCCATGTATCCTAAACGATATTTTGATCAGAATGGAGAAGTGCTTCATGGTAAGAATGTCTATGAAATCACTTTGCCAAAAGACATGCAGGTCAATCAAGCGATGGGCGGTTTCTGGTCGATCACGATGTATGATGCTGAAGATCGTTTTATGGTAGACAATGCCATCAATAGATATAAAATTGGTTCGATGACAGAAGATCTAGAATACAATACGGATGGGTCGCTAACGATTTATATCTCCTATGAGCAGCCCAAGGATCCAAAGCAGTTGAAAAATTGGTTGCCTGCGCCTAATGCTGACTTTATGTTGCAAGCGAGGTTTTATGAACCAACAGAAAAAGTAGTGAATGGAGAGTTCCATTTACCACAGCTATACCTAACGAAGTAATAAAAAAATAGGCTATTTCCATAGATGGAGATAGCCTATTTTTAGATACCAAGATCTTGTAATGTGTAGTGTAATAAAATTCGCAGTTCCTTTCGAATCTTATAAGAAGTCTACTTTTCCTGAATCTAAGTTATAGTAAGCAGGAACGATTTTCACCTTACCGCTTTCTACTGCTTCAGTGATAATAGAAGATCTCTTCACTAACTCATCAGCATTTAACTCAGCATTTTTCTTCACTACAGTGTTTACGTCAGCACCTTCACCTGAAGCAACAACTGCAGGAGTAATTTGACATAATAAGTGGTTTAAGTTGTGTCCGTTGTCACCTCCGCCTAAAGCAGCGCCTACAGCACCACAGCTTTGGTGTCCTAAAACAACAATTACAGAAGATCCTAAGTGAGCAACAGCATACTCAATAGATGCAATACTGTCTGTATTTGCAATGTTACCTGCAACACGAACTACGAATAGTTCACCTAAACCTTTGTCGAAAGCGATTTCAGGAACAACTCTAGAGTCAGCACAGCTAAGAACGATTGTATTTGGCTCTTGACCATCTACTAAATCTGCTCTACGAACACTATCTCTAAGGTTTCCATCTGCTTTGTCTTGGACGAACTTTTCGTTACCAGCTTTTAAGCTTTCGATAATTTCCTGTTGTGTCATACTTAGTTTTAAGATTAAGATTGTACTTCTTGTGTAATAAATTCTTCTGAAAGATAAAGGCTAGATCTCAAAAATAAAAAGGCAGCCATATATTTTCATTAGTATACAAATCACACTTTATTAACGGATCATAGTTCCTCGTCTATGATAAATTTTGTCTAAAATATTCATTGATAACACCTTACAAAAGGTTTTGTTTATTGATAATCATTCACTTTCATTGTCTTAATTTAATTGCACTGCACTGTGTTTTAGTGGTATCTTGCAGATTATTAATGAATTAAGCTATTTTCAACTTACGATTCATGAACACTCAACTATCAGAAAGCAGCTACAAAGAAGAGGTGAAAATCTATTATGATTCTCCTCAGAAATTAACACAATTTTATTGTGGCGGGCTTTTCGTAATTATAGGCATACTATTGACACCTTTTAATTCAATAGACCTTATCGAATACATTTTTCCGGTAATCGTAATCCTTTTTGGAGCATACATTACTGTGAAATCCTATATACAATGGAAAAATATTAACCCTCAATTGCTTTTCAATGAGGAAGGCATAAAGCTAAGTAATGGTGAGATCATCCACTGGAATGAAATCTCTATTATCGAAGCGATAGAGAAGGAGGGGTACATGAAAGGGAGTACTACTTTTTTAGTAATTGAAAAGATTGATGGCCAATACTTGGAGCTATCGCTCAACGATTTCAATACTACAGCTGAGGAAGTGAATAGTATACTTTATAAGTTTATTCGTGGCCTGTAGCTCACCCGATATGGAAATAAAAAATCCGAAGTAGTCATCACTGCTTCGGATTTTTTTATGTTATAGATCTGCTTTTAACTCTTCCATATCCTTTATCATATCCTTCAGTTTTCTAAACTGAGCACCATAAACAATATTCATGTCCATATAATAAAGTTTTTTAGTGAAGAGGCAGAGTAAAACCGCACCAATTCCAAGTATAATTAACCAATGGATTGGCATACCATAGAATAACTCTTCCGGGGCAAAGTTATCTTGGATGGTTTGTTGTAATTCCGATTGCCATACCCCCATTGTGAACAGAATCAATAAGGCAGGGTAGACATAACGGTATATTTTGGTATATCCTTGAATAAGTTCTTGTAACCAATCATTAAACTGATGGATATACGTATAGCTATTGTCCGTTTTATCCAAAGAAGTGAGTTCATCTAATTTTTTCTTCCCATAGTAAACAACAAACCAGAGGTGTAGCGAGATAAGTACCCCAAAAGTGAATGCTTTGAGAAGCCCACTAACGATTAGGATGGGCACAGTAAAAATCAGTATACCCCATAAGTTGATCTTAAAGTCTCGAATAAACTTATCGACAAAATTAATCGACTTCTTTTCATAGAGTGCATTTATCTTTGGAGCCACTAACGCATCTTGGTCTATAAACCCTTTTTTCCAGATAGATTCAATTGACTTTTCCATTTAATATCTTTTTTAATCGTTCTTTAATTCGTTTAATTCTCACCCCAATATTATTGGGGGTTACCTGAAACGTATCAGCAATTTCCTTATTACTCTTTTCCTCTAGATAGAGAAGAATAATGGCCCTGTCGATTTCGGAGAGTTGACGGATCGCATCATAAAGCATTGCAAGGTCCTCGTCAGGAAAAGCTTTACTTTCCTCGTAGAGCTCTAGAGGAAGGTAATCACTGGCAAAGTTCTGAGCGTTGTTCTTTTTCTTTTTGAGTAATGTTAGGCAAACATTTAATGACAGTCTATAGACCCAAGTCGACCAATCAGCATCTTCCTTAAAATTGTCTTTGCTTCTCCATAGCTGTAGACAAACTTCTTGGAAGTAATCTTCAAAATCCTCTTGGGAGTTGGTATATGCCCGGCATATCTTAATAATGATACCACTATGAGGCTGTATAAATGTAGTATAGAAATCACTGCTCACGTTTCTTTTTTATTTTTATTAGTGGCTTGCGTTAGGATAATATTACACCCTTATTCATTTTTTTTCAAAAAACTTTTTTTGGTATCGAAATACTGCCCTAAAATAACGTGGTTATAGTTTGGGATTATGATCATTGATTACAAAGAAATGACTCAACTATGATGTCTCACTTCGAAATAGATATTTACTCTTTAAGTAACTCTTGGTAAAAACATTCAATATTTAGTATCGTTTGTCAAAATATGACAAGTAATTGGTTTTTTATACCCCTGTGACCTCAGAAAACAAGAGATGATTCTTTGGTATATCAATTGAAACATAGGGGATATAGAATGAACCAAAACTTTTTATTATGTCATCTCTTTTCAAAATAGTACTTTCCTTTACCTTGTGTTGGTTACTTCCAATGAGTTTACAAGCACAATTTGCTCAAGTATTTTTCCATAAAAATCAGCATCAATTAAATTATAAAGCGAGAACGGTCCTCGATAATATTATATCAAAAAGCAAAGAAAGTGGTGCTTGCCGCGAACTTACTTTATATGGATTTACTGATCAGGATGCTTCCTTCGAGCACAATAAGAAATTGGCGTTGCAGCGTTCGATGTCGGTCTATCATTATTTATTAGAAGCAGACGCTCCCTTTATGTATAATTTTGTAACCATTGGTGAGGACGATATAGAAAAAGTACCTGATCATATCAAAGATAAAGAAGCCTATATGAGAAGGGTCGACTTAAAGTTTAAACGCAGCCATTATGACCGTACCTTTACAAAACAAGACTTCCCTAAAGAAGAATTTCTTATTGACCTGACCAAAGACACGACCATAGTAGGTCAGCAGGGGACAGTACTGAATATTCCTGCTTACAGCTTTGCACTAACTGAAAATAAAGAAGTAAAGATTGTTTTAAGAGAAGCATATACAGCCTCAAGTTTTATAAAAAATAAGCTGACTTCTGAAACAAACGATGGTGGTTTACTATCCTCTAAAGGAATGATACATGTAGAAGCCTATAAAGAAGGAGAAAAGGTAGACTTGGCTCCCTATAAATATATCTCTGTGAAGTTTAAAGGGAAGAAACATGGAGATGGAATGTCTCTGTATTATCCGAAAAAAGTAAGAGATGAGATGTTGTGGGAAAACGAACAAGATTTTTCCTCCCAATATTTAGCTAACAATATGTACTTCTCTTGGAGGTCGTATGCCTATTACGAAACCTATGAGCCAGTAAAGGATACCATCAGCTTATCACATGAAATTGATACCTTGATTGATGGGAAAAAGTATGTCTATACCAGAATTTATAAGCCAAGAGAGAATATCAATTATACCTCTCTTACGGAAATGTCTATGGATGTGCCTGCAGTGGACAATTACTTTAATGCATTTAGTCTTGGTTGGTTGAACTGTGATAGACTGAATGGATTTTCTGAAAACCAAGTCACAGAATTATATGTAGATATTAAAAGTGATGACCAAGCACCAAAAGCAGTGCTATATTTCCCCAAATTAAACGCGATTACTTCGAGTCATTATCATATCGATGGGAAAGCTTATTTCTATCAAATACCCAAAAACGAGGAAGCCTATTTGGTATCTTATTTTTCAAGAAATGGGGAAAACATTTTGTTTGGAAGTAGAAAGATCAACACCTCTACAGAGAATATTCAATTGACCTTACAACGCATTACTCCCTATACCCTAAACAGAGAGCTTGAGAAATTGGATCAGTCCATAAGGCAATGACGCTTATTGTACTTCAAGCAAACTTCAAAAAAAAGCGGAAGGTGGAGTTACACCTTCCGCCACTTTATTTTATACGATAACGCCTAAACTTTCAATGATCTGTTCATCATCATCGGTAGCAAAGCGAGCCGCGACCATAAACTCATCGCACCATTCGATCAGTTCGGAGATGCTCTTGTTTTTCTTTTCAGTAAGTGTCTGATCCAACCCTTTATCTAGAGTATTCTGTGATAACAGTTTCTCAAGTTCTTTAATCTCTTTAGAGAAAAGCTTTAGATTTTCTTCATCCAGTCTTAGTGCCAATAATTTAGCATGAATCGCCTTATTGGCTTGTAGCTTTTGGATCAGTTTCTTTACGCTATCGATTTGATCCGTCTTTGGTCTCGGAAAACGTTGATTGAGCCCTAGATCAGCAATCAGAATAGCATCCTTTTTAAACAATACTTTTAAGCCTTTTCTGATCTTACTGACTTTGTCTTTAAAGACCATATAAGCCTCATCTCTCTTTATTCTGGTCTTTTGTGATTCCACCAGTTGAAGGTAGTTATTGTCTACATCTTCTTTGGCCTTTTTTTGTAATGCCAGCCCTTGTTTGATTTTCTTCTCATCGTACCCCACAGTAGTTAACCGTTGCTGAAGCCCTTCGACCTCTGGGATATTACTAAACATACGTTCAGTAAAACTTAATAGCTCGCTTTCTTTTAATGATTTAAAGTTCATAATAGTTGAGTTTTGAGTTCATAAGAATAACGTTAGCAGTTTTGTCTATGTTCTGAGACATTTTACGGTTACACTCCCCTGTTTAAGTTTTACCCGCTCTCATTTTAGCGTTGCATATAGGCATTTTTACGTTACATGCCCCTGTTTCACCGTTACATCAGGGCAAATTCGTATTACAAACCCATGAATTAACGTTGCAAGTATCCATTTTTATGTTGCAAAGGGTCATTTTACCATTACATCGGTCTATTTTATGGTTACCTAACCATAAACTGACGTTACATTAGGGCAAATCAAGATTACATCCATATAAATAAGTGGATTGAAGGTATAAATCGAATAAACAGTAGGGTATTGGACCAGAAATAGCACTTCTATAGTTAGAAGAATCGTAAAATGAATAGATCCATAGACATAAAATTCCCCTTAGAAAGTAGAAGGAAATACATAGTTAGCTTTATTATTTAATGAACAAGTTGAAAAATTAATTACGTTAAACAGCTGATTAGCTTTCGGTTGTAAAGATAGGCTTAACTTATTTAAAATTTAAAGAAATTATGAAATAATTTTTAATTACAGGGATAGAAATAGATTTATTTAATATTGTTTAATGTTTTTTGTAATATTATTTTAATTTATGACCTTTTGAAGAAATTTTGAATGCCATTTACTTTATCCAATAATGAAAGAAAAAAATTACTGTCAAGCTAATCCTAATCCGGAATACTTAATTAAATCAATAGCTGAACAAGGGTATACTTTAGATACTGCTTTAGCAGATTTATTAGATAATTCAATTTCAGCTGAGGCAAATAAAATTGAAATTATCACAGATACAAGTAGCTCAGATGAAAATATGAGGTTATACTTAACTGATAATGGTTATGGTATGACTGAGTCTGAGCTTGAGAAAAATATGCATTTTCCTAGTAGTTTAATGGAAGCGAATAGGAATATTGAAGACCTTGGACGTTTTGGTTTAGGCTTAAAAACTGCATCTTTTTCTCAAACAAGAAAGTTTACTGTATTATCTAGAAAAAAAGGTACTGATAAATTTTATGGGAGAACTTGGGATGTAGATTATTTAAAACAGACACAAGAATGGAGGATGATCATTAACTCTAGTAATGAAGTTGAAACACTATTAAAAGATTATAATAGAGTATTGGGTTTAACTTTAAATCAATTTAATGACTATCAGTGTAATACTATTATAATCTGGGATGGTTTAAGAAAATTTCAAAATATCATTGATCCAAGTAAAAGAGCTGAAGCTTTAAAAAATCAGCTTACCTTTTCTACAAGTGAATATTTAGGTATTGTATTTCATAAATTTATTGAAAATGGTTTAAAAATTAGAATCAATAATATTAGAGTTGAAGCATTTGATCCTTTTAACAGTAATGAAAAGAATGGAATTAGATCTTTAGGTAGAAGAGAACGAGAATTTGGAGAAGATGTTTTAGGTTTAGAAGGTTTCGTACTACCAAATCAAGCTATTCGTGACGAAAATATTAGAACACGTTTTCTACCACAAAGTGGGAAAAAAGGATTATTAGATTTAGAAGGCATATATATTTATAGAGGTAATCGAATTATTTATTTTGGAGGGTGGAACGGTTTAATAAAAAAGTCCTCAAGGTTACAATTAGCTAGAATGATGATAGATGTAGAAAATGTAAATGATGATCTTTTACATTTGAATGTTGCTAAATCACAAATAACAATACCTTTTGATTTAAGGAGAGCAGTTGAAACTTACCTTGAAGACCTAACAAAAGAAGCTCATGTTGAATATTATAATTATGGTTCAAGAAAAAGAAGAGATCCAAAAGAGAAAGAACTAGAGTTCATTGAAAGACAACCTTCATCTAAAGGAGCTATTTATAAGGTTAACCTTAAAACACCATTAGTTAATGATTTATTATCATCTTTAAATGACGATCAAGAAAAGCTTTTTAAAAAAGTATTACTTGCTATGAATTCTACTATGAATCAGATGAGAAATTTAGATGATAAAAAAGATTCAGCAAAGATAATCGAAGATGAGGAATTAGAATTTAAATCTTACTATCATGAATTAATAAATTCAGGTCTTTCTCATGAAAGAGCAATAAGAACTATATCAAGAACATTAGGAGTAGATAAATCATTAATAATTATATAAAAATGTCAAGAAAAAGAATATCCCCAAAAGAAATTATTACAGATACGTTTTATGATTTCATTAGTGAAATAAATGACGATAAAGGGAGAATAACAGAAAATCAATTAGAAAGTTTAAAAAATGAATTAAAAGATGAAATTTATAAAGAGTCTGTATCTAATTTTAATTTTTTGAATAGAAGGAATACTGATATAGAACTTACATCAAATGATTTTGATAAACTATACTCATCTGTATTAAACGAGTATCTCTGTACTTATTCAATAATTAATGATCCTAGTTACACTTTAGTTAAAGAAAATCAATCTTGGTTAAATTTAGAACGAGAAGAAAAATTAAAGTGGTTTGATGAAGATGATAACTCATCTTATAGAAATCGTTATTTCAACCATCTAAGAAAAGGAGGAAGAACAGAAAAAGTAATTCAAGAGACAAAAAAATCTAGTTTAGATATTCTAAAGAATTTAGGTGACCCTGAATCTGCAACATCTTTTTTTGTAAAAGGGGCTGTAGTAGGAAGTGTTCAATCAGGTAAAACTGGTAATTTTAATGCTTTAATAAATAGCTCTATAGACCTTGGATATAGGTTGATAATAGTACTAAGTGGAATTATGGAAGACCTTAGAATCCAAACTCAAATTCGTATAGAAAAAGATGTGATTGGTCCAGAAATAACACAAGGAAAATATTTAGGTGTTGGTGATATTCAATATTTCCCTGATCACATCGATTCGATAACAGATAGAGTTAGTGATTTTAAAAAAACAATAGTTAAAGGAAAGTCATTTAAATCTAAAGGGAATAATATTCTGATCTGTAAAAAGAATTCAACTGTTTTAGATAGTTTATTGCAATGGTTTGGTGAATATTCAGGTGAAGATGATCTAATTAATACTCCTTTATTAATCGTGGACGATGAAGCAGATAATGCCTCTTTGAATAATCATGGTCATAAAGGTAAAGAGGAAGCATCAAAAATCAATAAGCAAATTAGAGCCATTCTACATCTTTTTACTCAAAAATCATATGTAGGATATACGGCAACACCTTTTGCTAATATTTTACAAGATAGAAATGATCCACCAACTTCAAAATATTTCACAAAAGATGGTAATAGTTTTGAGATGGAGGGGAATTTATTTCCTGATGACTTTATTGAACTTCTAACTCCTCCATCTAATTATGTAGGTATAAAAAGTTTTTTTGAAACAAGGTCAGAAGAGGTAAAAAAAATACCGCATTTAATAGAGGAAATAAATCCAAAAGATTTCGAAGAAAAGCTTCCAACAAGGTTTTTGAAAATAACAGGAGAGCCATACATTAAAGATTTTCATCCTTTAGAATCTAAGATAAGAACTCCCAAAAAAGAAGATAATTACCCTAATGAATCTGATGGGCTTCCGAACTCTTTAATAGATGCTGTCAAATGTTTTATACTGTCAGTTGCAATTAGAAATGCAAGAAAAAATGAATTGAAGAATACAGAGTTTTATCATCCTCATAACACAATGTTGATTCATATTTCTAGATTTAGTGATTGGCAAGATAGAACTGCTAAACAGGTTCAATTATTAGTAGATGAGTTAACTCAAAAATTAAATAATGATGCTATTGATTCTGATGTTTATAAAGACTTCGAAAGAATATGGAATATTTATTATTTGAATAAAACATCAGATATAATTGATAATTTACCTGAAGGATATACTGATTCTTTCTTAAAAGACCATGATTTTAATGAAGAAATTAAAGGTTTACTCCCGTTGTCAATCAAAGGTATTGAAGTTCTTGCTATAAATAGTAAAAAAGAGAACAAGGATAAGAAACTATTCTACCCTGACTTGGGAAGTAAAGAATTTAAAGAAAAGAAATATATTGCTGTTGGAGGAAATAGACTTTCAAGAGGATTTACTTTAGAAGGTTTAACAATAAATTATTTCCTGAGAGAGACATATAACGCTGATACTCTGATGCAAATGGGGAGATGGTTTGGTTACAGACCGGGGTATTTAGATTGTTGTAGATTATTTACAACAGAGGAAAGCATTGAAAGGTTCAATGAAGCTTCACTTATTATGGAAGATCTTGAAAATAAGTTTAAAGAACTTGCAAATACACCTAATAAAAAACCTAGTGATTTTACTATCTGGATAATGAATAATCCAGGAGTAATTAAGTTAACTAGACCGAATTTCCTAAAAGATTTATATGTAAAAAGTTTAAGCTTTAGTGATTATGTTGAACAATCAACAAAATTTCATATAAATAAATCATTAATTGAAACGTCATTTAATGCATTTGAAGAACATATAAATAAATTTAAGAATTGGAAACACGATGATAAGTATTCTGTACTTGAAACAGACCAAGAAGGGTTAAAAGGGTTTTTAAATCTACCTAGTACTATGATTAATCTTAATATCTTAGGTTTAGATGAGTACCTAGAAAGTTGTAAGAGTAAGAATAAACTAACTAAATGGAAAATTTTTATAAGGAAGCTAGGTGATGCAAAACACAATTCACAAAAACTATTAAATCAAAGTTTTAATCCTGTTATTCGTAGAGGACCTTCACCTGGTACAGCAAATAGAAAATCATTGATTAATGAAAATATATTTAAAGCAAGAAATGCTACAATAATATCACCAAAGGATTTTGCATTTCCACTTTCAGAAGATCAGATCAAAAAAGTTGAAACTAAATTCAAGGAAAATAGAAGAGGTCTTTTAGAAGCAGGGTATATAAGAAATAAAGATGGGTCTATATTAACTAAAGATGAAATTGAAAATAAAATAAAAAAAATTGCTATCCCTGATTCTGAATATAGAAAGGAATATGATGAATCTGAGGGAATATTAGTTATTTATTTAATCAATTTAGAAGGAGTATTTCAACATCAAAAAAATGACCCTATAACTGATGATGAACTAACAGATTATAAAATTAAAATGGGTTTAGAGAATATAAATACCCCATTGATAGGTTATGCTCTTGGTTTCCCTAGGTTAAATGGAATACCTGAAAAAGAATATGTTTCTAGACATTATTATGATAATATTGATAAAGATATTGAAGAAATGAATTTAGAAGAGCTACAAAATGTTTATAGAAATGAAGTTTCAAATCCAGACTATGATGAAAATTATACAACTTGGGATTTTGAAACATTAATAGAGGTGATTAAGGATCTAAGAGAACAAGAAGATGAATTATAAGAATACTTATGAATAAAAAAGATTTATTAAAGAAATGGGATAAATTAAATGGTCAATCTGAAAGAATAAAGATTCACCATCAATGTATACCAGAGTTTTCAATTGGATTTAGTGAGAATTTTAATTTATGTGCTCATCTAAAAATAAACAATAAACAAACTAATTTGAGACATGAGCGTCATGAAGAAAAAAATATAAGTTTTATCTTCGATAATAATGTGAAAATTATTGTTGTAGAATTATTGGATGTTTTTTTTAAGGACATTTTTCTTGATCTTATAATATCATTATTTAATACAATCAAAGATGAAAAAGATGATCAAAAAGTTGTAGATAATTTTACATTCTGCATTTTTAAATGGCGTTCTTTTTTTACTAAAACAAATGGTAATTTATCAGAAAATGATATAAAAGGATTATTAGGAGAACTATTCATATTAAAAAATATAATATCTAGAAATAAACTAGAAATCAATGATGCGATCAAATCTTGGAGAGGGCCTTATGGAGACCCACAAGATTTTCAATATGATACGAATCTAATAGAAGTAAAATCAAAATTATCTTCTGAGGAATCTGTAAAAATTTCGAGTATTCAGCAATTGTCTCCTGAAGGCCAAAATTTAATACTTGCCGTTGTAAACTTGAATAAAAGTGCTGATGGTAAAGATTTATCAATGATGATTAATGATTTAAGAGAGATTGTTATTTCTAAAAATGGAGATATTTCGGAATTATATAAATCTTTAAGAAAAGCTGGAGTAGAAATTAATGAACTCCAAAAATATGAATATTTAAGATTTAATTTTCTACTAGAAGAATTTTACAATGCATCAAGTCCTGAGTTTCCTAGTTTAAGGACTGATAACGTACCTAAAGAAATAAAAAAAGTAAGATATACATTATTATTATCAAACTTAAAAGCATATAGAATACCTGAATTTTATTAAAAATGGATATAAACGAATTATTAATTAATAGAGAAGATATTCTTGATGGTTCAAGAAATGAAGAAGGAGTAATTAGTCAAGAACTGATCTTGAATAAGATTATTCCAGATCTTTTAGATACGAAATTATTAGACTCAGATGATGTTGAAACATGTTTTTTTGATGATGGGAAACTTCAAATCAATGGCTTCATGTTAAATGATACTGAGGAAAGATTACAGATATTTGTAATAAATACTGATAGTATAAGTAAAAAAACAAAAAAAAATGATCTAGAAATTTCAACAAAATCATATTATGATAAATACTTTAATAAAGGATTGAATTTTATTAAAAAAGGTATTAATCGCAATATTGAGGAAGTTCAAGATTCAGATTCAACAGGGATTTTACTTAGAGATTTAGAAACAAGTGACTTCTTAAATAAAATTGATGTAATCGAGATTTTTGTTATTTCATTAACTTCTACAATTGAATCTAGGGGTATAGACAAAACAACAAAAAATATTGAGTTTAAAGACGATAAGATAAAAACAAAATTATCATTAAATAATGGGAGAGAAACTAAAGAAAAAGAGATACTAGTTTTAAAAAAACTTATTGATCTGAATTTTCTTTACAATGTTTTTCAATCAAAAGGGAATAGTTATCCATTGGTTGTTAACTTTGAGACCCTTTTTGGTGGGAAAATGGAAGCGTTAAGGGCTGCAGATGAGGAAAATTTTGAATCTTATTTATGTGTTTTACCTGCAACAGGACTTGCAAATTTATATAGAAGAGAAAGTACAAGGTTATTAGAGAAAAATGTACGATCCTTTCTACAATTTAAAGGTGTAAATAAAGGGATGAAAGAGACAATTACAAAATCTCCTGAAAAGTTTATAGCCTTTAATAATGGACTAACTATTACTGCTACTGATAAAGATCTTTATGAAGAGAATGGTAAAATATATTTAAAATCGCTTACAGACTTTCAAATCGTAAATGGAGGTCAAACAACTGCTAGTATCTATTTTTCAAGTAAAGAAGGTGCCAATATTGATAAAATTAGTCTCATGGCTAAAATAAATATTGCAAAAAATATGAGTGAAGATGATTTAAATACTCTGATATCAGATATTAGTATGTATTCTAATTCTCAAAGTAAAGTTTCAAGAGTCGATTTGAAATCTAGAAATACAGAATTAGATAAATTAAAATCATTGAGCAATAGTGTAGTTACACCTACTTCAAAAAAATGGTTTTTTGAAAAGTCTAGAGGTGAGTTCCTTACTAAAGCAAGATTGGCAGGTAGTAATGGGAAAGCTAAGATTGAAAAAGAATTTCCAAGAGAGAGGAGGTTTTCAAAAGAACAGCTCGGTAAATATTATACATCATGGGGCAATACCCCATATCTAGTTAAATTAGGTGGTGAAAAGGTATTTAGATATTTTATTGAAGAGCTTTCAGGAGATAATGAAACTAAAAAACCTAAAACAATAGATAGAGATTTTTATGAGAATGTAATAGCTAAAATAATAATCTTTAAATCTTTTGAAAAAATATATGGTGCAGGTAAAAATGCAATTGGACAACTACGTTCCGCAACTGTACCGTATTCAATGTCTTTTATAGTAGAGTTATTTAAAAAGAATAAAAAACATTTTTCTTTAGAAAAAGTATGGAAAGAGGAGAAAATATCTTCTAACCTAGAAGAATATGCATTATATCTAATGAAAGAAGTCGATAATTGGATTAAAAAATATTCATTATCTGACGATTTTGGTCAGTATGCTAAAAAAGAACAATTATGGGTTGATATTAAAAAATCAAAGGAGTTTAAATCATTCTTAATATCAGAAAATTCTAAAGTAATTTTAAATGAATATGGTCAATCTGTTGTCAAGAAGAAGAAAACCTCAAAAGAAGTAGATTTTGATGTAATCCTTAATACTATAGATATTTTTGAAAAAGGAAGAAGTTTTTATAAAAATCTAATTAATGATTCAGAAAGCTTTATTGATGAAACTACAAAAAGGCATTTGTCAAACAATTTGATCAAATTATTTAGCAATGAGGGAACACCAGATGATATTGGAGTCGAAGGTATTGATTGCTTTAATCAATTTATAAATACGATTAAAGAAAATAAACCTGAATTATTGAGTTTATATTCTTTTGAAAGTAATGATATTCTTAAACATACTATTAGTAGGATAATTACAGAATATAATATTCAAATTGAGGAGAATAATAATGTCATTAGTAGATTCGAAGGTTTTTCACAAGTAGCTAGGCAAAAGAGTATACCGTATGCAGAAACTCTAAATGATATAGGTAAAGCACTCGCAAGAGGGGTTGCACCATCATTAAAACAAATATTACAAGCATCAAATTATTTTGGTAAATCTATAAATAAACAAAATTCTGAAGATCTAAAAAAAAAAGATATTTCAAGAAAATTGTAAACCAGGACTTAAAAAGAACGCCTTCTACAAGTAATGATGCAGCAATTAATTTTTTTGGATTAGATATTACTACCTCTAATGAGAAAGAATTAAATATAATCTTTAATGGTCGAAAATATGATATTAGATTATCGAAACGTAACACTAGGAATGAGTTTCGATTATTTATTAATCATATTCATAACTTAATTAATTATGAAGTTGGAGATGTTCTAGAGTTTAATTATTTGAATGATAACTTATTCGAAGTGAAAATATCAGATGATCAGATTCTTGAATCAAACCAAAACCATTTAGTTATTTCAGAATAAAATTTAGCAGAACATATCAACATTATGTTCTGCTTTTTTATGTTTGTCAATATTTCTATTTAGTGGTAGGAATGAATAGAGACTTTTGTAATTTTGTAGATTGACAAATCATATTTAAATGGCAAAGAAGTATACATATATAGATTTATTTTCAGGAGCAGGAGGATTATCAATTGGTTTTGGAAATCAGGGTTTTAACCTTGAAATAGCAAATGATATTGCTAAACCTGCACTTGATACATTAAAATACAATACAGCCAAGTATTTACATCCAGATATGAATTTGGATCGTATTATTCATGGTGATATAATCGAATTATATGAACACTTAGGTGTTGGGCTTGTAGAGCAAGAAAGTCAAGGTCATAAAGTTATAAAGACAATGGCTGAAGAGAATCTTAGAAAGAAAGCACCTTCAGTTAAAGATGATGATGATATTAATGAAATTTTAAGTGAAATAACTTCAGTTGATGTATTGGTTGGTGGACCTCCTTGTCAGGGTTTTTCAATGATTGGTCGGTCTAAGAAAGCGACTCTTGAAGAGAGAGCAAATGGTTTTATAGATGATCCAAGAAATCAACTTTTTAAATATTACTTGAAATTTGCTGAAAAATTATCTCCAAAATTAGTTCTAATTGAGAATGTTAAAGGTTTAGCTTCGGCTTCAGGTTATAGAGATTTAATCGAAGAAACATTAAGAAAAACAGGTAATTTAGGATATAATGTACATTCTGAGATACTGAATGCAAAAGATTATGGTATCCCTCAAAATAGAGAGAGAATATTCTTTATTGGTGTAAGAAATGATCTAGTTTCAAAAGATATTACAGCTAAGCATATCTTTGATTTACTACTCAACGAGAAAGTAGAAAAAGAATTGACTTTAGAAGAATCAATTTTTGATTTACCTCAAATTGAAGCAAACCCAAAGCCCAATAATTATGATTCTAAAAAAGAAATTGCTTTTGGTAAACGTCATTATTTTGGAGAAAATATATCAAAAGGTAAATTTTTAGAATTAATTGAGCTAGATAGATCATCAAATTATAGAAATGAGATTAATTCTTATAATGGAGAATTGATTACTCCTGAACATTTATTTAACCATAAATCTAGGTATAATAACGAAAGAGACCTTTTCATTTACAAACATCTAGTAGAAGGGAAATATCTTAATGATCCAGTAAATAAGAAAGCTCTTTCAAAAGTTACATATGGTGTCTCTGTTGATAAAGATGGAAATAAAGCTGTTAGAAGTTTTGGTGATAAATATTTTAAATTAAATTCAAAAGGGGTATCTAAAACAATAATTGCACATCTCGAAACAGATGGAAATTCTTATGTTCACCCAGGGGAAAAACCTAGGAGTATAACCCCAAGAGAAGCTGCTAGAATACAATCATTCCCTGATTGGTATTTCTTTACAGGGTCTACAAGAAATCAGTTTAAACAAATTGGAAATGCTGTACCTCCATTGTTAGCTTCGAAGATTGCAAAACAATTCAAAACAGTATTGGATAGCTTAAATAAATAAAGATGAACTTCATAGATTTATTTGCAGGTTGTGGAGGTCTTTCTGAAGGCTTCCTTAATGCTGATAAAAATAACCATGGACTAGCCCATGTAGAATGGGAATTACCTATGGTAAGAACCTTGCGAAATAGACTTCATAAACAATGGAAACATTCTGATGTAGAAGCAAAGAATAGTGTTATTCATTTTGATATCCAAAAAACTGAAGAATTGATAAATGGTAATTGGTCAGAAGAATCAATCTTAGATTATGGCAAATCTAATGGTGAATTACCTAAAGAAAAAGGTTTAAAAGGATTGGTTGGAAATAAAAGTGTAGATGTTATTATTGGAGGTCCACCATGCCAAGCATATTCAATTGCAGGAAGAGCTCAAGATAAAAATTCAATGAAAGAAGATTATCGAAATTATCTTTTTGAGAGTTTTGTGAAGGTAGTAGATGAATTTAAACCAAAATTATTTGTGTTTGAAAATGTTCCAGGGATGCTTAGTGCAACTCCTGGTGGAAAACCAGTTACAGAAAGAATTTTTGAAGCATTTAATGAAATTAATTACACTATTCTAGCACCTGAAAAATTAAAAAGTGCTGTCTTTTCTGCAATTGACTTTGGAGTACCTCAAAAGAGAAATCGTATTATTCTTGTAGGTTTAAATAAAAAATGGTCAGAAGAAAATAACCTTACCTTAGATAAGGTATATAAATCAATAAAAGATCAATTTATTGATACAGACATATCTATTAAAAGTGTGATAGGTAATGAACCTAAACATTATCCATTAGAAGAACCACAAAAAATATTAAAACGAAAAGTGTCTCATCTACCAAAAGATACTGATTTAAAGGAAATAAATGAGACACAAATTCCTAGATTCCAAAATAATAGAGATATATCCTTTTTCAAGGAATGGATAGAAGGGAATTGGAATTACAGGTCTTCTCAGGATCGAATAGATTTTTACAATAATAAGTTTAAAAAAGAATCAAAGCATGCTAAATACAGAAGTTTAGAATGGGATAAACCTTCTCCAACTGTAGTAGCTCACCTATATAAAGACGGTTTAATGTTTCTGCATCCCGATGCAGAGCAAGCAAGATCTATCACAGTAAGAGAAGCCGCTTTACTACAATCCTTTCCAAAAGATTTTATTTTTAACGAATCTATGGGATATAATTTTAAGATGATTGGAAATGCTGTTCCACCTAAGATGGCAGAAGGTATTGCGAAAGGAATAAAAAAGATATTACAATAATTATTAATATTGACTTACAAAGTATATATTTAAAACACATTATATTATATAATGTGTTTTTTTGTAAAAAAACAAGCAGTTTAACTTCAATGAAATGCATAAAAAAAATACAAAAACAAGACATTGATAGACAGATGTCTTTTTCTAAAGAACCGTCCAAATATATGTTTGGTATTGATGTGAGTGATAAAACCATATCAAAAAATGTGGAATTTATAAACTCAACAAAACCAAAATATAAAGAGGAGGTTACTTTAAATGTTCGCTCGGGAGAAGGTAAACCTCAAGTTATGATTAATAAAGGTTTAAAAGAAATAATATTAGATAAATTAGAGGGAAACTTAAATGATATTATTATTTTTGAAAATACGAAAAAAGATGATGTATATTCATTCCATCTTGTGAAAAGTGGTTCTCCTGATTATGATGCCTATGAAACTATTCTTGGGAAAAAGACTCAAATTGTATTTATAGATGACGAACCTCCTATAGGTGAATCTCCGATCAATAAACCTCATAACCGCCTTGTATATGGTGCCCCAGGTACAGGAAAAAGCTACAAATTAAAAAAAGATTCATCTGCTTTTGGAGGTAATATGAAAAGAATTACTTTCTACCCCGACTACTCATACAGCAAGTTTGTTGGATCTTACAAGCCTGTAAGTAATAAAAAGAAAACAAGTAAATTTGCAACATCTTATAAATCAATTAGCAAAGATAATACAATAAGCTATGAATTCGTACCAGGACCTTTCCTAGAAGCTGTAAAAAAAAGTAAAGATAATAAAGATGGGAAAGGTATTCCCTATCTTCTCATTATAGAAGAAATCAACAGAGCAAATGCAGCAAGTGTTTTTGGAGAAGTATTCCAACTTTTAGATAGGGATAATGGAGTAAGTGAGTATGGAATAACATTGAGTACAGAGGCTCAACAATGGCTTTTAGACAACGGAATTATTAAAAGCCTAGATGAAGAACTGAAACTCAATAATAAGCTCTATATATGGGCTACAATGAACTCTGCCGATCAAGGTGTATTCCCTTTAGATGCTGCTTTTAAAAGACGATGGAAATTAGAAGGTACATCTATTAATGATGAAGATAGTATTAAGGCAATTGCAGATTGGGAAATTACTTTCTTAGGTAAAAAGTACAGTTGGAATACTTTTAGAACAGAAATTAATGAGCAATTATCTAGTGAAAAGATTGGAGCTAATGAAGATAAACTTATTGGACCATTCTTCTTGAAAGAAGAAGAATTAGATGATGATTCTGTTATTAAGAATAAACTTATCCATTACCTTCGAGAAAATGTTGTTAGGCATAATCCTACCCAATTATTTAACGCTGAATATGCAAAATCTTTCTCTAAAATTTTAGACGCAGGAAAAGAAGATAAGATCTTCACATTTGGCCTAACAATAGCATCTGATAAAACTCCTTCTCCTGAAAATAATGAAGACTCTTCTTCTTCTGAAAGTGATATCCCTAATGAAGGTGAAATTTCAAATGAAGAGGGTAATGAATAAAGGTCATTTAACTTACTTCAATGAACTAGAAAGTTATTCTATTTCTAGTCTTGATACACTATTAGGGAAAGGTAGTACTCAAGAACTATTAGACCTTGAAGTCATAAAGAAAAACAATAATACCTATCAGTTTAGATACGTAGGAGTCATTACGATAAAGGATACTATTATTGGTGTTTTACCTAAGTATACAGGCTATTATAATTGGGATGACCCCCAAAAGTTCAACCACTTCAAACTTATTATTCAGTCTCTTATTATTTATAGTAAAAGTGCATACCGAAAACATAATGATGAAGACTACCTTTCTGATGCTGATTCTGTTTATAATGAAGCAGCATCTGCATATTGGCTCTTAGAAGATTTTCTCAGTAATGGTCTATGGAATGAATACCCAACAGAAAAAGTACTTAATGGGGGTAATGAAATTGATTGGGATCATACCATCAATAATATAAACCCAATCATCCAAAATGGAAATCCATATTATGTAAATTATTATACTAATGAAATTAATTGGGTATCTGAAAATGTGATTACTCAAATTCATGAGTGGGCTTTATATTACTGTAATAATAAATATGCATCTATCTTAGGTTTTCCTATTACTTATTTTTATCCTTTAGAAAAAGGAAAAATAGGATCAGATGAATATATTATTTCTAAAATAGATGAGATTTTACATGAAGTATTTGATGATAGAAAAATACAATTGCTAAAAAGAATAAAGCTTCTAATTCAAAAAAAATCAGAAGAAAATTCAAATTACATTTCCCTTTTTGGCACCAAAAAGTTTGATACTGTATGGGAAGAAGCATGCAAAGAAGCTTTTTATGATCAGTATGAAGAGCATAAAATTCATATCGAGAGTCCAATATGGAAAAGTACTAATGAGAAAGTACTTAAAACATCAGCTAAACATATCCCTGATATTTTACACAATCATGATAATGCTTTTTTAGTTCTTGATGCAAAGTACTACAATGTTCAAATTAAGGATGAATCTATTGATGGTCATCCTAATTTGGGTGATATTACAAAACAATTTATCTATGCTCATTATTTCAACCGTTTGTGTAAAGAAAAACCTATTATTAATTGTTTCTTGTTCCCTAATATTGATAATGAATTTACATCTTTAAAACATATCGGTTATGTAGATTTACCTCTAGAAATTTTTGAAGGAGAGCGGATATTCAATATTTATATATCACCAAAGGAACTTTTAGAAATGTATGTAGGTTCAAAAAATAAGCGTTTCCTTGAACAACTATTGACTATTACTCTTCCTCTTTCAACTAAGAAGGAAAAATTAAAATAAGAAAAATAAATCTTTTATCAGAAAATGTAAAAAGACACCTTCGATCAATTCTATAAACCTACCACCTACCACCCCTCAAACCCCAATTCATTAATTAAGTAATCACTCTTTTGACATAAGGCATTAAATATATCCTCAAAAGAGCCGTTGATGATATTTAAAGAAAGAGCTACTTCTCTCTCGAATTGTTGTTCATACCTAGTATGAGTCAATTTCCATGTAGAGAGGATAAGCTCTTTTTGTTTTATCAAGCGTTCAGTGGTAGGGATTTTATCACTTTTTTTGTTATTGATGCT
The DNA here is from genome assembly GCF_947387565.1 of Flammeovirga sp. SubArs3. Taxonomy (NCBI): domain Bacteria; kingdom Pseudomonadati; phylum Bacteroidota; class Cytophagia; order Cytophagales; family Flammeovirgaceae; genus Flammeovirga; species Flammeovirga sp. SubArs3. The sequence continues at coordinate 1,037,585 of NZ_CANDOA010000001.1, forward strand.
TTTAGAGGAAGGGAGAAGGTTCCAGATATCATTATTTTTCCAATAAGAGTAAGGAATGATATGATCGGTATCAAATTTATTCGTTAATCTCTTGCCTGACCATACACAGTACAGTTGAGAGCTGCTTTGTAACTCTTGGTAAAATCCTTTAGGAGGTTCTACACTTCTAATAGTAGTAGACTGAAGTAATAGTTGTGATACCTGTTCTACATTGAAAGAAAGGTGTTTGTTATTACTAAAATTCATTGTTGTAGTCGCCCAATTTTGAATAAGGGATTGCTCTCCAATTAGAAATGATCCAAACAGTTCTAGCCCAGGTTGAATAAACTTCTTAAATTGTATATACCCCATAGTGTTGTGTAGGTCGTTCTTAAATAGCTGCTGTTCGCTTTTTAGAAGAGTACTAAAATTAGGGTTAGCTCTTTTTAGGTACAGTTGGTAGGTATCCTTATAAAAAGAATGAGCAATATGTTTCATAGGGTTTCTAATAATACATATAGCGATCTCTTTAATACACAAAATATATTTATTTCTTCGCTCACCATTTTTGAATCCAAAACGTATATCTTTAGCCAATCCTTTTTGAATATCATTTAGTGTACCGCTGTAACAATCTATCAAATTTTTTAGGGGTTGATAAAAGGCAATTTTATTTCCTGAATTTTGACTTATTCCATGATATACAAAAGGAGTGTAATAGTATATCCACTTCTCACATAAGGGGGCTAATGGGAGGTAACAAAACTGATTATCGGTATATACAAGAGCATTCGATTCAGACAAGATTTCAATAGTACCTCTTAGTAATGCCAACTTATAAGTAGAATTTTTACTATCTTTCTGTAAGATATGACTGATGAGTCTAAAGGCCTCATTACTATTACTATTCAAACGATTCATAATGCTAAAAAAAACTACTATTAAACACTACCCCGAACTTACGGCAATTCACCGTAAAAACTATTCTTTTCCTACTCGTTTTTTATATGAAAAAGGGGTACTAAATGGCGATATTTTAGACTTTGGTTGTGGCCATGGAAAAGATGTAGAAACACTTTCCAAATTAAATTATCAGATAGACAAATACGATGCTTTCTATCACCCCAATTTTCCACTAAAAAGCTATGATGTAATATTCTGTCACTATGTATTGAATGTTATCGACAGGGTAGAACAGACAAAAGTATTGGCAGAAGTCAGCTTTTTATTAAAACCAGGAGGTAAGGCATACTATACGGTAAGGAGAGATTTAGTAAATGAAGGGATTCGATGGCATGCGATATATAAGAAACCGACCTACCAATGCAATGTTACATTACCTTACGAAAGCATAAAAAAGACCAAACATTGTGAGATCTACTGTTATGAAAAACCAAAAAGTACTGGATTTATATTGGAAACTATTTTTGCTCAAGTAGTCATTTATGATGGAAACCTTCTGTTTCAATCTCTAAGAAATAATAAAGTGAAATATCTTAAAGCAGTTGAGATTATAAAAGAAGTGCTTGAGCATAGGTGTGAGATAAATGAGTTGGAGATATAGGTTATATATATAAGATGATTACAAAAAGTGATATAAAACAAAAGCGGGAGAAAAAATCTCCCGCCTTATGCATGTTTAACCTGTATCAATTTTTGTTTTCTTGATGGGAATATAAATTTCCAAATATCTTAAGTCTGCTTTAAATGTAATCTTTAAGTGAAGAAGTATGGCTAAAAACGAGGGGATACCCCCTCGATTTTAATTCACTGAATAAGCCATAAAAAAAATAAAGTAGTTAGTATATCAATACTTATTTTAACAATCTAGAAATAGATAGTATTTGAATGAAAAGTCTTACTGTTTTTCGGTTATAGCATACGATAAACTCCCGTCTATAGTAGCTGTAGAAATTTCTAAACTATCTATTGAAATAATTGAATTGGTAGAAAGGCTATGAGCTTTCGCCCCGAAATGACATATAGTTAGAACTAAAAAAATACTTAACTTGATTCGCATTTTATTGTATAGATGAAAAGTAATATTTAAGTAGCAAATAATATTGACCGGCTGTTTCGATCTGATACAAATGTGGGAGGAATCGCTTTTAAATGCTAAAAAACAGGGGGGACAAAGGGGGGACACCCATAAATAAATGTGAATTTTTTAAAAAATCATCGAAAATGAATACTTTTGAACGCAAGTAATGCTGTGATTTTATACACTATTTCGAAATGATGACTATCAAAAGAACTCTACTATTTTTTTATTTACTTTTTACCTCCTGTATCCTATGCTGTCCTCTTTATGCACAGTCAGCACAAGAGCCTATTTTTGAACAGTTATTGACACTGGATTCCTTACTGTCCATCAATAAATATGAGGCCGTAAAAAAGGGATTGAAGGACTTTTCTCCAGAGCAAATTTCTGAAAAAGATACTCCATCAAAAGTACTCTATTATCGTATGTTGGGGGAGTTGAAAGAGAACGAATCCAAACAAGAAGAATCCATTGTTGCTTACGAACATTTGCTAGAGATTTCTTCAGAATCATTAGACACTAAAATTGCACTTATCCAAGCCAAGGGGATTAACGATTTAGGTATTGCCTATGCACAAATTGGTGAACTTGAAAAAGCCAAAAGAGCACACTTTCAAAGTTTGGCACTCTATAATAAATACAACGATCCACAAGGAGGTTCATTTAATTATGGAAACCTCTCTATCATTTATAAAGAATTAAAACAGCTCGACTCTGCTCTATACTGTCTTGGTGAAGCTACTAAAATGGCTAAGTTGGCACAAGATACATTGGGGATGGGCTACCATTCTTTGAGTCATGGAATTTTATTGATTGATAATAATGAACCGGTAGATGGGTTGGCGGAGTTAAACTATGCTTTTCATATTTTCCATTTGATGAAAAATGAGAAAATGAAACAGTATACCAATAGAATTCGAGCGGGTGCTTATAAATCCATCAATGACTATTCTACAGCACAATCATTATTGTTTACTTCTAGAGCCTATTACCAAAGTGTTGGAGATACCAAACGATTAGGTCAAACGGATTTGTCTCTTGCGGAGGTGTATTTTCATTTGCAGGAGTTAGATAGTGGATATCAATTTGTACAAGAAGGCATCGAAGCTTTTGATAGTGTCAGGTATGTAAAAGGGTTGGTAAAAGGGTACCATCTTTTTGGGGAATATTATGCGAGAAAGAATAGCTATGGCCAAGCCATCAAGAATTACAAAAAATCTTTGACGTTATCAGAGAATAAATACAAAGGGATGATGGCCAATTCTTTGTTGGCAATGGGTAGTATTTACTTGCAACAAGGGAAAATCAATGAGGCACAAAAATATGCTAAAGAAGCCTTTAAGGTTTCCAATGGTAGTCTGTCGGAAGGTTCTGAAAGAAACTACTACGATGTGATGTATGAGACCAGTAAAAAACAAGGGAACATAAGAGAAGCATTGCATTACTTGGAAATATTGGATCAGAAGAAATCGGAAACTTTTAATCAGGAAAGAGCCAATGAGATTGCTAGAATAGAATACAAGTCAAAACTTATTTTGGAAAAGGAACGCTTGGAGATGGAAAAGAGACAGGCTTTCGAAAACCTTCAAAACGAGCTGGCCAGAGAGCAAATTATCTTACAAGCAATTATTGTGGGTGTAGTATTAATTCTTATTATTCTATTTGTGTTGTACCGTTCTTATCAACTGAAAAAACAAGCCAACCTGAATTTAGTGAGGAAGAATGTGGAGATCAATGAGCTTAGAATCTCTGAAAAAGAATTGGCCGAAGAGACATTAGCGTTGAAAGAAAGAGAATTGGCAACCACTACAATGCTCTCCCATGAAAGAAATACATTATTGGAACAACTGAATGAACAGATTACTGCTTTATCTGGCAAAGTAGATGAGACAATAGTTCCGGAAGTAAAAGAAATTAAGAAGACAATAAAACTCAATCTAAGTGAGGACAGCTGGCAAAGTTTTACCTATCAGTTTGAGAAGGTTCACCCAAGGTTTTTTGATAAACTGAAGACAAGATATCCGTCGCTTACACAAAGAGATTTAAAGATCTGCGCTTACCTAAGAGTGGGTATGGAGAGGAAAGAAATTGCTACAGTTTCCAATATGAGTCCTGAAGCAGTAAAGAAAAGTCTTTACCGTATTAAGAAAAAAATGGAGTTGACGGCAGAAGAAAATTTACGAGAGTTTGTGATTGCGATTTAGAGATATAACAATGTACGGATATGTCTACTAGCCAATGTAATACGATCAAAAAAAATGAATTATGGGCTGTGATTAATCTGTGTTATTTTTAATTTAATTTATATTAAAAATCTATTAAAAAGTTATTAAAAGTTAGATACAGCAAATAATATTTCGAATAATGTTAATTTATTTTTTGTTTTCTAACCCTTTTATCAATAGTTTTGCACCGTGTTATTTTACCGCTGGTTTAGTTACTATTGTTTTTAACAAGCAAAATTATTTTGAATTCTTTATCAATTTTTTATTCTCTTTTTTGTGTTTCTACATTTCTATTTGTGTCTACTTCTACTCAAGCACAAACTCCGCAGATAGAAAAAATTAAAGCAGCCCAACATGTGTACATGTGGGGTGAAGGAACAGGGATCACAACCGACGAAGCCGATCAACAGGCTTTGAGAACTTTGATTTCACAGATTTCATTATCTGTAGAAAGTCAGTTTAGTACGCAGTCTTGTTATGGTACAGGAAGTGAACTAAAGGAGAATGTTTCTTCTGTAGTCAACACTTACTCTAGTGCCACTCTGAACAATGCAGAACGTATCGTATTTGGGGAGGAGCCAGATGCTAAAGTCTTTAGATATATCAAAAGAGAAGATGTAGCAAAAGTCTTCACGAATCGATACAATAAAATCAAAGAGTTTGCTCATTTTGGTGATAAGTATTTGGAAGAATTGAAAATTGCAGATGCAGTAAGGTATTACTACTGGGGTATGATTCTTACTCGATCACATCCAGATGCTAATGAGCTCACATACAAATCCGAAATAGATTATCAGGAAAGAAATCTGATGACATATTTTCCAAAACAATTGGATGATATCTTTGAAGATATCGACTTTAAAACAAAAGAGATCGAACTTGAAGAAGACCATAAAATTGTTCATCTAGGAGTGTACTATAAAGATCAAGAAGTACAAAACCTTGATTACACCTATTGGGATGGAAGAGATTGGTCGAGTATTGTTTCGGCAAAAGATGGAAGAGGAATTTTAGAATTTATGGGCCCTATGGCTGAATCAAAAGAAAATTCTAAGATCAAGATTGAATATATGTGTAAAAAAGAAGCGAAGATGGATAGAGAAGTGGAAGATGTTCTTTCAAAAGTGAAAGGTATTCCATTTAAATCTGCCTATCAGCCCATAGAATTCAATAAAAAGCAAAAAGTAGAAGTAGCCAAAAAGCTAGTGTCACCAACTACTACTACTACAAAAGACCTTAAATTTTCTGATGTAGTGGTATCAGAAGATTATCAGAATATAGTAGAAAAAGCAATTAAGTTATCTCAGAATCATGATTTCACCTCTTTAGCTGAAATCTGTACTCCACAAGGTAAAGACTTTTTAGAGAGACTTTTTTCGTATGGTAGTGTGTCTATTTTACCCTCTGACGATGTGACTACTTTTAAAGTAGGTGATGTTACTGAAGTGAGAGCCGTCCCGATGTCGTTTTCATTTAGAAACAATAGAAAGTTTATTGAAGATGTAGTTTTTGGCTTTGATGTGAATGGGAAAATTGATCATGTCAACTTTGCGTTAAGTAAAATTGCTTATGAGGACATCTTAAGTAAAAAGAACTGGCCCAAAGAAGAAAAACAATTGATCATCCATTTTATGGAGCAATACAAAACAGCATATGCACTAAAAAGATTAGATTATATCTCTTCGATCTTCTCTGATGATGCACTTATTATTGTCGGTAACATTGTGAAAAAATCGAATGGTCCTGAAAGTAGATTTGGTGATCATACGGTGGTGAAGTACAATAAACAGACAAAAGCGGAATATATCGGGAAGCTAAAATACCAATTCCAAAGAAAGGAATTTATCAATTTAAAATTCGAGGACAGTACGATCAAAAAGGCAGGATATGATAAGCCAATTTATGGTATTCAAATCAAGCAACATTATTTTTCTAACAACTATGGTGATAAAGGGTATTTGTTTCTAATGGTAGATTTAACTTCTATCAAAGAACCTATGATTCATGTCAGAACATGGCAACCTGAAAAAAATGCTGATGGAGAAGTGTTTGGACTTGCCGATTTTTAAGCAACAATCATTCAAAATTTTTTATATAGATAAATCCTATTGTGGATTTCATTTTCAATAATAGTAGAATAAACTTTATGAGAACTCTTAGATTATTTACCTCACTTTCAGTAATGTTACTGATGGTCTTTGCCGCTCAAACTTCTATAGCTCAGTCTAAAGCTCAAAAGAAAGAGATCAAAGCGAAGCTGAAGTATTTCAAAAAAGAAAAAGCAGAAGTGATTGGTTCTTCTCGCTCTTTGGAAGTGTTATTAGAAAAGCACTATGCAAAATTGGATGCAGAAGGATACGAAGAGACTATTGGTGTTTCTGAAAATTGCCCAACAACTAATCTTTGTATTCAACATGCAACAAACAATGCTCAAGTACAATATGCCACGTTAGCGAATAGCTTTCTAAAAGGTAAAATGGTATCAGAATCTGGTTTGGATGCTGCTCGTCAAGAGGGTGCGATGGACAAGTTTTATGCCGCTTACGAAAAGCAAATTTCTTCAAATTTATCAGGGATTCTAAAGCAAAGTTTTGCAGTAAAAACAAAAGATCGTTTTGAAATTTACTTTTTAATCGACGAAGATGGTGCTGCTAGAGCGAGAAGACAAGCTTTAGAAAGAGCAGTGGAAGAGTCGAGAGCCAACCAAGAGTGGGCAAACAGTGCTAGCAACTTTATTAATCAATCTCCAGATTCTTCATTAACGGAATAATATGATTTGAATACTTCATTATTGATAGAAAATAGTGAAGTATTTCTTTCGTTTTACATACAACAATCTTTACTCTAATGAAAAAGCATTTACTATCATTCATTCTATTCATTCTATCTACTTCTTACCTGACAGCTCAGAGTTCTTTTCAAACTTGGTTAAACCAAAAGGACCGTGACTATATGGCTTGGAAGGCTGCGGCTGAAAAAGCAGAACATGATTGGCGTTCAAATAGCGAAAGTGAATACGAAAGATGGCAGAGAGCCAATGGTATTACTCCTTCACAACAACAAACGACACAATCACCAACACAAAAGCCTCAGAATGAAGAGGTAGTGCAGCAACAGGTTGAAGAAATTCAATCCGAAGTAGTGGAAGAGACTATTGAAGCAGTAAATGGTGCCGCCCGAAAAAATCATAAAAATTGGGCAGTGATCGTGGGTGTAGCTAATTATAGAGACGAGGAGTTACGACTAAATTACACCAATGATGATGCTTACAAGATGTATGCATTCTTTAAAAGTAAAGAAGGTGGGAACATCCCGGAAGATCAAGTAATTCTTTTAATTGATGAGGACGCTACTAAAAATGGAATAGAATCGTCTTTGAAAGAATTGTATTCTCAGGCAGGAGAAGAAGATGCGATTTATTTTTACTTTTCAGGCCATGGGAGTACCCAACATTTGGTAGCCCAGGATTGTGATGCGACAGTAAAACCATATTACGAAACAGTTGGCAATGAAGATATCCCGGTAGTACCTGGTTTAGTTACACATGCTCTTGTGAAAAAAGTGATGCAAGAAAGTAAAGCAAAATATAAGTTTTGTATTGTTGATGCTTGTCACTCTGGAAGTTTAGCTGCAGATAAAGCCAATCATTCAGAAACTATAATTGCAAATATGGATGCTCCAGTGCAGCATTATCAGAATCTGTCAGATATTGATAAAGGTGAGGTGTTCATATTATCCTCTAAAGGAGAAGAAACATCGGTTGAAGCTTCTTCAAAAAGACAAGGAGTATTTAGTTACTTCCTGATCAATGCACTATATGGTCAAGCGGATAAAAATAAAGACTTGTATGTAACGGTTTCAGAGGCATTTGCCTTCACAAGAGAAAATGTTAGAGACTATACAGACAAACAACAAACCCCAATTATTTGTGGTGATTTCAAAAACAATCTCATCATGTCAATTGTGAATTAATTATTATTATGAATAAGTCATTTTTTAAACTACTCTTATTCCTTTTGGTATTTATGAGTACTGCTTCTTATGCACAAAAACTATCAATTATTGATTTTGAGCATAAGCAAACAGACATGGATGCAAAAGTGAATTTCCCAAGGGAAGACATTAATGGTGATAAATGTGCCATTATTAAGGTTCAAACCGATCGTAAAGACTTGGAGTTTTCTCTAGGTACTAGTATTCAGCATGAAGGTGTGGAACAAAAGATCGGAGAAGTTTGGGTATATGTACCTGAAGGCACTAGAATGATCTCTATTGCTTCTCCAGAACTTAACAAAAAAGCCAATTATAATTTTCCAATGTCTATTAAGAAGTCTAACGTATATAGCATTACGTTAGAAGTAGGTGGGAAATTCATTTTTGAGCCAGAAAAGAAGAAATCCAGCTATGTGATTTTCTCTACTAAACCAGAAGGAGCATTGGTATATGTAGACGATCAATTTGTAGGAACGGCCGAAGAATATGGTGGTGAAATACAGAAATTATATGAAGTTGGAACCTATAAATACAAGATAGAATTAGGTGATGAAACACTAGTTGAAAGTACTTTCAAAATTGTAGAAGGTAAGAATACAAAGATTCATCATGACCTGATTGGAGGTGTTTATGTTACTTCACCTATTGAAGATGGGGCAACAATAAAAGTAGATGGGATGAATACTGGCCAAAAAACACCAGCTTATATTCCAAACATTCCTATTGGTAGAAGGAAAATCCAACTAACTCATAAATGGTATATCCCAGAATCTAGAACAGTAGATGTTGAGGCATTAAAAAGTGATACATTAAGAGTTTCAATGCGTCCAAATTTTGCTACAATTACAGTTAACTCTGAAGATAGAGGGGGGTATTTATATGTAAATAATAAATTATCTGAAGAAAGAACGTTTAGAGTGAGACCAGGTTTAGTAAAACTGGAACTAAAAAAAGATAAACATAAAACTGCGTATAAAGACATTAATGTTACTGTTGGAGAGAAGAAAATAATTGATTTAAACCCAACTCCGATTACAGGTACTGTACAATTCTCAGTAGTGCCAAGTAACGCAAAAGTATATTTTAATGATGAGTTTTTAGGAAACACTCCTTTCGTAAGAGATGATGTGTTGATTGGTACTTATAGAGTGAAGATTCAGAAAGATAAGTATGCAACGTTAGCTAAAGATATTGTTGTTGAGGAAGGTAAAGTTACAGAGATCAATGATAGATTGTTAGAGTATAATCCTGACCTTGATGCTTGGAATGAAGCTTTGGCACTGAATACTGTAAATGGTTACAATAACTACATCTCTGCTTATCCACAAGGTGATTATGTAGCACAAGCAAGAGAAAGTATATTGGAAGTGGAACGTCAGAAAGTAGCCCAAAAAGATCATGCCGCATGGGAAAATACAAGAGCGGAAGATACTCCTGCGAGTTATAGAAAATACTTAAGAGAATATCCGAATGGTTATCATCAAACAGAAGCGAATTCTCGTTATAAAGAATTGGATAATCAAGCTTATAATGAAGCCATTACAAATGGAGCTTACTCTTATTACTTTAATAACTTTCCTAATGGAATGCATTATCGAGAGTTAAAGGATAAGTATAGTAACGAGAGAATCGATGTTGATTATAATAATATGGTCAAGCATCCTACTGTCGCTAATTGTAATGCATTTATTCAAAACTACCCAAATAGTTCTAAGACTTCAGAAGCTTATAGGTATTTGTATAACTTATACAAACAATCAAGTGATGCCTCATTTAAGAAAAGAAAATACCAAGATGCTATTGATATGTTGAGTGGTTATGCTTCAAAATACCCTAACTCTCCATATACTAATTCAGCATATACTGAGATTAGAAAAATTAAGAAACTGAAGAACAGAAACAGTTCATTTTTTATGTTGTACTCCTATGATGCAGAAAGTGACTTAGGGATCACAATGGGTTCAATCAACCATAATAAGATGGGCTTCTACACAGGTGTAAAAATGAATACAAACATGTTCTCTATCAATAAAATTAAGGAAGACGAACTTGATTCTGAAGGATACAGAGCAACAGGTGTAGTGAAGAATACCAACCTTTCAATGTCTATGGGATTCACTTTTAATGTGGTTTATCCAGTGTGGTTCTATGTTGGAGCTGGTTTTGGCTACTATGGTAGATATATTGAGGTAGAGAGCAATAATCCTTATGCTTATGAAGATGTATTCTATGCAGAAGATAAAGATAATTCTGGTATGAAGGTATTCCCTGAGGCAGGTGTGTATGGTAGATTATTTAATGCAGTAGTATTAAAATATGGCATTAAATATCAAGACAAAGGATTGACACATCAATTTGGTGTTGGCTTCCCATTCTGGAGATATTCTAACTAATTTTTATAAAGAAGAAAAATGAGAAAGTTTATAAAATTTCTTTTTCTCCTAATTTCCTGTGGTTTAATTCAGGCATGTAATAATGTTTCTTTACAGGAATTAGAAGAACAGAATTTAATTGATACATCTGCTTTAGATGAAAAAGGAGCAGTGAGTCAGGCTACGATAATGCTCCCTGGAGGTGTTCCATTGGAGGTCCTTAGAATCAATGGAGGTACTTTTACAATGGGTAGTGAGTTTGGACATGATGATGAAACTCCTCATGATGTTACCTTAGACTATTACTATATCTCGAAATATGAGATTACACAAGAACAATGGCAAGCTGTGACGGGATCCAACCCAAGTAATACTATTGGTTATAACTATCCAGTAGAGTCAGTTTCTTATTATGATATCCAGAACTTTATTGAATCTCTTAATAGTTATACAGGAGAACAATTTAGATTACCTACTGAAGCAGAATGGGAATATGCCGCTAGAGGAGGTACAAATACCATGTATTCTGGTAGTGATTTTTATGATGATGTAGGTTGGTTTGTCAATAATTCAAATTCACTACAAGAAGTAGGCACCAAACAACCCAATGCTTATGGTCTATATGATATGAGTGGAAATGTTTGGGAATGGGTATATGATTGGTATGGGGAATATCCTACATATGAAGAGTCTAACCCAACTGGACCATCTTATGGTGAGTACAGAGTAGTAAGAGGTGGTTCTCATAATTCATCTATTGATATTGGAGTAACACTAAGAAATGGTAGTGAGCCAGATGCTTCTTATAATGATGCAGGTTTTAGGTTAGCAGCATCGGATGTTACAGCCAATAATCAAGAGGAAGAAGTAGAAAATGAATCATTGACTATCAACATTGCTGAATATACTACAATGGAAGTGATAAGAATTCCTGGTGGTGAATTCAATATGGGATCTGATTATGGTGATTATAATGAAACGCCGGTACGTAGTGTAAGTGTTTCTGACTTCTATATGGGTAAATACGAGGTGACCCAAGCACAATGGGTTGCTGTAATGGGGTACAATCCAAGTACCTACTATGGAGATAATTATCCTGTTGATAATATCTCATGGGAAGAAGCTGTTAATTTCCTTGAAAGAATTAGTAACTATTCTGGTTACAATTTTAGGTTACCGACTGAAGCAGAGTGGGAATATGCTGCAAAAGCAAATGAAAACTACACTTATGCTGGTAGTGATAATATCAATGATGTTGGATGGGTTGGAGGTAACTCATTTGAGGCTCCAAGTGAAGTAGGTACTAAAAAGAGTAACGCTTTTGGTTTGTATGATATGACTGGTAATATCTCTGAGTGGGTATACGATTGGTATGGAACATATTCATATGATGATACCTATAATCCTTATGGTCCAGCTTATGGTACCTATAAAGTATTAAGAGGAGGGTCTTATTTAACGATTGATGATGCTTCAACAAATACTTACAGAGGGTATATTTTACCAACTGGATCTGTACAAGCATTAGGTTTTAGAGCTGTAAGTTCTACTGTTCAAGAAGATCCGATCTATGAAGAGGAAGAAAATGACTATTCTCAGACTATTTATTTAAATGAAAGTGTGACAATGGAAATTATCAGAATTCCTGGTGGATCATTTAATATGGGTGGAGACTCCAATCATGATAATACTTTCCCAATTCATGAAGTTGCTGTAAACGATTTCTATATGTGTAAATATGAAATTACCCAAAACCAATGGTATGCGGTAATGGGATATAACCCAAGCTATTATAATGGAGGGAATTACCCGGTAGAGAGTATTACATATAATGATATCATTAACTTCATCGATAGATTGAACGAAATAACAAGTTATACTTTTAGATTACCTACTGAGGCAGAGTGGGAATATGCTGCCAATGGTGGAGAAACTTATCAATATGCTGGGTCAAGTTCAATCAATAGTGTTGCTTGGTCTACACAAAACTCTAATTCTACTCAATCTGTAGGTCAGCTAAACCCTAATGGTTACGGATTATATGATATGAGTGGCAATGTAGCTGAAGTCTGTAGTGATTGGTTTGGAAATTATTTCTACGGATATCAAAATAACCCTACTGGTCCAACTTCTGGAACATATAGAGTGATTAGAGGAGGAAGTTTTGCTCACGATTATACCTATTGTTCTACTAAAGCAAGGTTATCTCATTATCCTACAAGTTCTAATTACTATGTAGGTTTTAGATTAGTTGCTAATTATTAATGATATGTGACTCTCTCATTTCTACTGTTCTTGTAAAGCTTAGATTACTTGAATGATAGTCTTGGGAGAGTTTCTTTTTACTTTACTCAATAATGAAACATCTATCTTTACTTTACATTTTTGTTTTTTGGACAACGAATCTAATTGCTCAAGAACCAGAACTTGCTGTGGTCAACTTTCAGGAACTAACACAAGACATGGAGGCGAGAATAAAATCACCTTTGGAGGATCAAAATGGGGAAAGATGTGCTATAGTAAAGGTTGTAACTTCTGAGAAAAACTTTGAATTCGAAGGTGATGGAAATGGGATAGTAAAAGTATTACCAAAATCTGGTGAATATTGGGTATATATTCCAGAAGGATCAAAAAGACTAACAATTAAACACCCCAATTTGGGCATTTTAAGAAATTATATTTACCCGCATAAAATAAAAGAAGCCACAACCTATGAAATGATTTTGAAGTCTGGTAAGGTCAGGGTTATTGTTGAAGAAGAGGAGAAGAAATTCCAATTAGTAACTTTTAAAACAGTAAACAGTGGGGCAGATATTTATATCAATAATGAGTATTATGGACAAACACCAAAAGTGATATTATTGGAATTTGGTAAGTATAACTACTCATTAAAAAGACCATTATACCAACCAATAAGTAAAGAACTTGTTATTGATAAAGAGTTTTCTGTTGAACTAGCTCATGAGTTAACCCCCGATTATGGAAGCATTCGTTTAATTACTCCGGCGATAGAAGGAGCTGAAATATATATTGATGATAAACCTACAGGATTAAAAACACCTGGATTGGTTGATTATTTGGAAATTGGAAAACATACAATAACAGTAAGACACCCCGATTTTTTGCCATTTACTCAAGAGGTTGAAATATTAGAACCGAAAGAGTATGATTTATCTGTAGATCTCAAACCACACTTTGGTTTTCTTTCATTGAAAACATTAAAAGGAGCAACAATTAGAATTAATGGGACAATTATAAAATACGATAATTGTATATCACTTTCCACAGGTAAATATATAGTGGAAGTTAGTAAGCCATCTTATAAAACAAGTGTAGAAACAATCGCTATTACTAATAGTGATACCACCTTTTTAAACTTACAACCCTCAATAAAGAAAGGTAAATTATTGGTAAATTGTTCGCCTTCTTCTAATCAATCACAATTATATATAGATAACAGATTAATAGGTCATCTTCCTTACGAAGGAGATATTACAGAGGGTGAACACTTAATAAAAGTACTTCAAGAAGGTTATGGTAGTAAAGAAGAGGTGATTTATATTAATGATAACGAAAAGAAAGTTTTAAACTTAACTATAATAAAAGGAGAATACTTAACTGCTCAAAATACAATTTCTCAAATTGATGTTGCGATACCCGGTAACCTATTTATTGAAATGGTAAAGATTCCAAAAGGAGAATTTATCATGGGTAATAAGAAGGGTGATCCTGATGAGAAAGATGAAAAAAGAGTTGACGTTGAAGAATTTTATATGGGTAAGTTCGAAGTGACACAGGAACAATGGTGGTCTATTATGGGTAAAAAGCCTTCTTTCTTTAAAGGAGAAAAATTTCCTGTAGAAACCGTCAGTTGGAATGAAGTACAAAAATTTATTCAAAGACTAAATCAGTTGACGAATAAGAAATTTAGGTTACCCTCTGAGGAAGAATGGGAATATGTAGCAAGAGCACAGCAAAAGTTCACCTATAGTGGTGGAATTGACTTAACATCAGTGGGTTGGTATAGAGGTAACTCCAACGGAACTACTCATAAAGTAGGTACAAAGTTTAAAAATAGATATGGTATCTATGATATGAATGGGAATGTTTGGGAATGGTGTAATAATGATTATTCACCTTCTTATGCATATCATGAGATTTCTAATCCTACTCCTGAAAAAGTTCTTAGAGGAGGTGGTTGGAAGGCATCTGAAAATGGGTGTAGAAATACCAATCGCTTTAAAGCAGCATCTACTGTGAAAGCAAATAATATAGGATTTAGGTTAGTCTGTGATTGACCTAAAACTCTTTTTCAACTTTATCTCCAACTTGATAGTCGTAGTACTATTGATTTGGAGATTTTTTATTTTTATCATTTTCACTACAAAAGCACCATTTTTTTGATAGTAGAATAATCATATTAATAGTAGATGTACAATGTCTTACTACTAAATAAATAATGTATTCTAAATATGAATTCATTTTAAAATTATTCTGTCTTATAAAAATAAAAATATATATTGAGTCAAATTTGCTACGTACTCATAATTTTTTGCTATGAATAACAAACTCTCTATTCTCGATGTTGCTGTAATTGGTGGCGGTGCATCTGGTGTGTATAGTGCTTGGAGACTACAAAATGACGCTCAATTTGCTAATAAATCTATCAGTGTTTTTGAATCAAGTTGTAGAATCGGTGGACGCTTATTATCCGTTACACCTCCGGGTATGCCCAATACAAGATGTGAACTTGGTGGAATGAGATTCCTATCTTCTCAAAAATATGTTGCCTCTTTAGTCGATTATTTAAAATTAGAGACTAAACCTGAAGCAGTATATGAAGATGAAAATATCGCCTACCTTAGAAATATTAGACTAAGATTTAGTGAATTAGTTGATAAAAAATTACTACCCTATAACCTAACTTTTGCTGAGGAAGGAAAAACAAGCGATGAAATTTTAAGCTTCGCATTAGAATCCATTATTCCTGGTGTGACAACCAAGAAAGGGGATGAGTTAAAAGAATTCCTTCAGTCTTACAAGGTAAATGGGAAATATCTATACGAATACGGCTTCTGGAATTTATTGTCATTGTCATTAAGTAACGAAGCAATAGAGTATGTTAAAAAAGCCGGTGGGTACGATTCAACATTCCAAAATTGGAATGCTTATGATACCATAGTTCTAAATTTTGATTTAGCGGCAACAGATAATTCTTACCATCTATTGGTAGACGGTTACGAAAATTTACCAATTACCTTGGTTGATCAGTTTATGGAGAAAGGAGGAGAAGTGAAGATGTTCTATAAACTAGAGAAGCTCAACTTAACTTCTGATGAAGAGGGAGAATTATTCGAGTTAGTATTTGACATAAATGGTTCAAAAGAAACGGTATATGCAAGAAAAACGATTCTAGCGATGCCAAGAAGATCTTTAGAACTTATCGATATTGATCCAAAACTGATGAAAGAAGATGGATCATTTAAAGAACTGATAGAATCAGTTTCGCCAATTCCTTTGTTTAAGATGTTTATGTGCTACCCTTACCCGTGGTGGGAACAAGTAGGAGTAACGGAAGGTAGATCTGTGACAGACTTGCCGATTAGACAAACTTATTATTGGGGAACTGAAGGTAAATTGGATAAAGCCGACCCTAACAATACCAACTCGGTATTAATGGCTACTTATGATGATGGCCAAAGTGTCTTCTTCTGGCAGGGATTAGAAACCCAAAAGAAGAAAGAACACTTTAAGACAGAACAACATGATCATGAACATGGGGATACTTCTCTTTGGGAAGAGCATAAATCAAATCCATTAATGGTGAAATACATGCACCAACAGATTCAAGAAATGCATGGAGTAAAATATGCTCCAGCTCCTTATGCTGCTGCATTTAAAGATTGGAGTGAAGACCCATTCGGTGGTGGAGTAAACTTCTGGAATATTGGAGAGAAAAGTTGGGAAATCATTCCAAAAATCTGTAAACCAGTGGATAATGTAGATTTATTTATCTGTGGTGAAGCCTACTCAAATGGACAAGGTTGGGTTGAAGGAGCTTTCGAAACAGCTGAAATTGTTCTTCAACAGCATTTTAAACTTTCAGAACCCTCTTGGGTAAATAGCAAAGAGGAGGTTGAAAGTGAGTAAGGATTTAAAAGTGAGGATAACAGGCAAAGGTTGTAGTTATCCTGCTAGAATTAGATATAATGACGACCCTATTTTTAAAGGCATCCAAGACGATGGTTTATTTAGAGGGTATAAAGAACGCAGAGTACTAAGCTTGAATGAAAGTATCTCTGAATATATGACTGCTGCATCGTTTAAAGCTATAAGCGATGCAGGAGTTCCTGTTGATGAAATTGATTTATTAATCGGGTATGGAAGTATCTCGGAGTACAGTACTCCTAATATTTTGGCCAAGTGTCATTATGAATTAGGTTTAAGCTCTACATGTTCGATTATTCCATTAAACGATGAATTCAACCAGCTGAATACTGCCCTTCATTTGGTGAAAAGCTTAATCGAAACAGGAAGTGTAAATACAGCTTTGATTTGCCTTGGGTCCAATTGGACAAAGCATGTTGATTATAAAAGTAGTGCAAGTATTAGTGCGTCTGATGCTGCTGCTGCTCTCATTGTAACAAAATCAGAGGACACCAATTGTTTTTATATCGAAGATTATGGAGTAAGTGTAGACTCCAGTGATTATTCATGTATGTCTAACTCCCCCGATGTAGAGGGTAAAATGGAGGAGGACCCATCACAACCAATTCTTGAAAATACAAATACATTTTCTTCCCCATATTTTCACCTTACAGAACAAGGAGTTAATGTATTTAAGCAGTTTGGTATGAATGAACCTGTTAAAGTGTCGAAGGAAATTTTAGAAAGAAATAATGTGTCTAATACCGACGTCACTTTAATCTCACACCAAGCCTCATCTGTTCTTATGGACTTCTGGGGAGAGGAAATTCAACCAAATCAATATATAAATACCATAGCAAACTTTGCCAACATGACATTGGTGACAGTCGCATTCAATTTTGCTTTGCATTATGATACGATTGAATCCGATCATCTACTCTTACTATGTGTTGGTTTAGAGCAAAAAACTTCAGTTATTTTATTGAAAAAATAGGACTAGCATGTTAGAAAATATCGGTACAATAAATGATGAACTAAGAAGGCTACAAGAAACAACAAACTATAAAGTTTGTATATCTAAAGCACACCAGTTACACAAGATTGTAAAGTCTAAGAAGTATCAGGCTTACATGAAGTATGAAACAGAGGTTTTAGAAAATCTTTCTTTAATTGATCAATCTAAATCTGATAAGGAACAAATCGTTTATAAATTTGGTATCCTGTCTAGATTCGCTGAGATTGATTATAAGTCTCTCTCTTTACTCGAGAAAATAGACCTTTCAATTAAGCTCTTAAAGAGAGTAAAAAAACTCCACGAATCTGGCTTAATTCACTATAATATTTCCAGACAGAATATCTGTGTTACTGAAAATAGAGACGTTGAACTAATCGGTTATGAACTAAGTGCTGAAGATGGTTCAAGCCCGAAACTTCAGACACTTGTTATCTTAGAAGATGATAACTGGAATTATATCGCTCCTGAGCAAACAGGGCGTATCAATACTTATTTAAACGCAAAATCTGATCAATATAATATTGGTGTATGTTTATTTGAGTTATTCACTAATAACTTACCCTTCAGAGGTAAAGATAAATTAGAGTTAATTCACTCACATATTGCCTATTCACCACCTCCTGTACATAAATTACATCCGGACCTTCCTCCATTCTTGTCGGAAGTGATAGGTAAGTTATTAGCAAAGTCTTCTAATGAAAGATACAATAACTTTGAGGCGGTAATTAAAGATTTTGAAAGGTTAAGAGATTTCTGTTCTGGTAGAAACCTTAAACTTCCTCAATATGCAGGTATCGATGATATCGAGATCACTTTAAAGATTCCGAATAAATTATACGGAAGAACAAACGAAAGTGAAATCTTTGTTGATGCCTATAATTCCATAAAGAATGAAGGACTTTCTGTTTTAGCGTTAACAGGTGTATCCGGTGTGGGTAAAACAGCCTTTATTAAAGAAGGAATTAATAAAATTCTAGATGAGAAACTGATTACAGTAGCGGGTAAGTTTGATCAATACCAACGTAACGTACCTTATCTAGGGATCATTCAGATTCTAAAGAATCTAAGTAGTCAGCTTTTATTAAAATCTTCGAGTGATATTGAAGCATTAAAAGCATTGATCGCTAAAAACATTGGTACCAATGGTAAAATCTTAACAGAACTAGCTGAGGAGTTAAAGTTTATCGTTGATGATAAATATGAGTTAGCAGAGTTAGGAGCCAAGGAATCAATGAAAAGATTTACCTATACGGTTTCTCAGTTCTTTAAAGCAATTATCTCTCAACACCCGATTATCTTATTCGTCGACGATATCCAATGGGCAGACCTATCTTCTGTCAACCTTCTGAAGGCATTGGTTGCTGATCTAAAAGATGAGCGCCTATTATTGGTATTTGCCAGTAGAGTGGAGGAAAGTGAGATTTTCCAATCTATTAAAGAGGATATCAATAAAGTAAAGCCATTAATCAATATCGAATTGGAGCCGCTTGGCAAAGAGATGATTATTGAAATGGTCAGAGATATACTTCCTAAATCTCCAAGTATAGAGGTACAACGATTAAGTGAAATTATCCAGAGAAACACAGAGGGTAACCCTTATTATATTCATGAATTTATCAATGAATTAATCTCTGCAAAAGATAATTTCAATTATCATAAAGATACAGGTAAGTGGGAGATTAATTTTGCGAAGATTGAAGAAAGTATGGCCACTGAAAATGTTGCTGAAATCAGTCTAAAAAAGAAAGATCTACTTTCAAGCGAAATTAATGATAAGTTAGCCATTGCTTCTTTATTAGGTAACCGATTTGATGCCGTTGTTTTATCCAATCTTATTGGTAAGGACCCTAAGGAAGTCATTGATCAGTTAAAGAAATCAGTAAAGATGAACATTGTCGTTCCCCTTTCTGATAACTATAAATATTACGATAGTGAGTCTACTGAAAAAATTGAATATCAATTTATTCATGATAGAATTAGTCAGACTTACTATAATCACTTTAGTGAAGAGGAAAAGAAGAATTGGCACTTGAAAATTGCTTATTCTTTACTTGAAAACATCAATATTACTGATCCAAAAGTAAGGTTAAAAGCAGTAAACCATGCAAATATTTGTATTGACGAAATTAAGGAGAAAGAAAATGCTCTTGATTTTGCTCAACATAACTATGAAGCGGCTTTACTAGCGATTGAAAATGCGGCCTATGACGAAGCCAAAAACTTCTTGGAGTTTGGTTTACAATATGTAGGCGAGGAGATCAATAAGGAAAACAAATCAATTTGGTTAAATATCAAATTGAAATTGGCTCAGTGTTATTATGCAAGTGCTAATTACGATGAATGTATGACGATAGTGAATTCATGTCTAGAGTATGGTACAGATCGTACTTATTTACATGAAGCAGTATTAATTAAGGTACACTTATATGTGGTATTAGGTAAATACTCAGAAGCTATTGATCTGATTAGTGCCTCACTGAGAAAAAGTAAAATTCGATTTAAAAAGCATCCGAAACAATTGGATGTCATGATGGGAGTCATGAAATCGAAGATGAAGTTAAAGTCTTATTCTTTGGAGAAATTACAAAAGATGAAAGACTTAACAGATGAGAGTAAACTAGAGCAGTTACAACTATTGAGTGAGTGTTTCTTCCCTGCCTATATTTCAAGACCATTGTTGTTCCCGATACTAATTTTCAAGGTATTGGAACTAAGTATGAAATATGGAAACTCTCCAGTATCAGCGTTTGGTTACTCTTGTTACTCATTACTGAATTCAGGAATTGGTGATTTCGACGATGCCAGAATGTATGGTGAATTTACTATTGAATTGGAAGAAAAGTACAATTATAAACCATTAAATTGTTCTATTGAGCAGAACTTGGTGGCTTCATATTACCCTATTTTCAAAGGATATAATGAATCTATCGAAAAAGCCGGAAAAGCCATCCTATTGGGTAATGAGTCGGGTGATACCTTATTTACAGGTTTATTAAACTTACACCGATCAGCACAATTGTTCTTTGGTGGTAAGAATTTGAACTATGTAAAAAAAGAGGTTCAGAAAAGTATTGAAGTATCAAGTTTAAGTAATGAAACAAGATCTCCACTTTTACAGGCGATCTTAAAGCTCTCGAATACATTATTACAAGAGACGCAAGATGAAAATGCTTTGATGTCTTGGGAAGAAATTCAAGATCATTACAAAGAGATCAACAGTATGGGTGACCTTTGTAATACATACTTATTCGAAGCGATTGAATGTATACTTTCTGGAGATATTGAATTCGCAGTAGCGTTATTAGATAAGATCAAAGCTTCAGAAGATGCCTTAATGGGTGTGTTCTATCAAAATGAGTTTATCTTCTATTATTCTGTTGCTCACTTATTAAATCCTAAAAGTAATAAGAAGGCACTTTCAAGTATCAAAGGGTATAAAAAGAGGTTAAGTAAATTAGCTGCTATTAACCCTGAAAACTTCCAGGCTAAATTCTTATTAATTGATACCTTATTGAAGAAGTATCATTTAAAACAAAATGAACTTCATCAATTGGATCAAGTACTGGAGTATAGTAAGGAAAAAGATGATTACTTAATCACTGCGATTTGTTCTAGAGTAATATTCGAAGCGTATGAATCGTATGGAAATCATTCTTTAGCTGGCTATTATAAAAAGTATTCAGTTCAAGCCTTTGAGAAATGGGGTGTTAAGAAAGGAAATCATTTATTTGAAGATCACCTGAACTCAAGTGAAGATGAAAGCATAAATGCGACAAGTAATCAAAATGAAGATTTTGATATTAAGAGTATTCTGAAAGCTTCAAATATGATCTTTGCAGAGCTTTCTGTGGATAAACTTGTTCCTTCTATTCTAAAAGTAGCTATTGAAAATGCTGGAGCAAATAATGGTTTATTTATTACTAGTGTAGATAACGAGCTATACCTTAAAGCCAGAAGTTCAAGTCGTACTCATAAGAGTATTGAAGCTGTTAACTATCCAATTTCTTCTATCAAAAACGAAATACCTGCATTAATTATCAATAAGGTCATTGAAACAAGGGACCATCTGATATTACAGAATGCAAGTCAGGATTTCGAATTCGGAAGAAGTAGTTATGTGACGTCAAACAATACGAAGTCAGTATTATGTTATCCTATCGTTTCTAATAATGAAGTAAAGAGTATCATCTATCTGGAAAATAGCTTGGTAGAAGGTGCTTTTAGTGAAATACATTTAGAAATCATCAAGATACTTTCTTCTCAAATTCGAATTTCTTTAGAAAATGCCCACCTATACCAAACAATGGAGAAAAAGGTGGACATGAGAACTGAGGAGATCCGTAGACAGAGTGAAATTATTAAGAAAAGGAATTCTGATATCACTGATAGTATTCGCTATGCTAAGAAGATCCAGCGTTCACTTTTACCGACACCTGATAAGATGGAGTCATTATTAAGTGGACAGTTCTTTGTATTATATAAACCGAAGGACATTATTGCTGGAGATTTCTACTGGGTTGATAAAAAGGATGATGAGGTCATTTTTGCTGCAGCAGATTGTACAGGGCATGGTGTTCCTGGTGCAATGGTAAGTGTGGTATGTAGTAATGCATTAAACAGAGCAACAAAAGAATATTTACTTTCTAAACCTTCAGATATTCTTAATAAAGTTAGAGGTCTTGTGATTGAGAACTTCAACACAAGTACTTATGACGATGTAAAAGATGGTATGGACATCGCTTTATGTAGTTTGAATAGGAAAGAAATGAAGCTGAACTATTCTGGAGCACATAATGAGTTGATCATCGTTAGACAAAAACTTTTCAATACAGAAGGTGTCGATTTTGTTTTTGAAGATGATGATAAAGGGTTATTCCACATTAAGGCAGATAGACAATCTATTGGCTTATCGAATAAACCAAAACCTTTTACCAACCATACTGTAGATCTTATGCCAAATGATATGATCTATGTTTTCTCTGATGGTTTTGCCGATCAATTTGGAGGTCCACAGAATCGTAAGTTTTTGATTAAAGCTTTTAGAAAACTATTATTTGATATCAGTCAGGAAAGTCTACAAGACCAACATGATGTCTTAAATTACAGATTCGAAGAATGGAAAGGACACAATAATCAGATTGATGATGTATGTGTTATGGCCGTTAGAATATAATTAAATAGATCATTTTATGATCCAAAAATATCCGTCTCTTGTTCACCAAATATTAAACTATTGGAGAAGAAGAGACGGATTTATTTTTTCTAAACGAACCTTTTTCCCCTTTTTACCCCAATTTATATTTACCATCCATTAATAAAAAATCACCTTTTAAATAATAGAAAAACAGTTAGTTACAAGAGAGTGTAGTGGAGATGTAGTAGTGAATACTATTAAAATGTAGTAGTCGATGTGGAGATTTGTTTGACTGCCATTAAGATATTCTTTTCTCACAATGAGCTAATGTTGTGTATTAGTGTTTTAGAGACCAATTGACTTCTATGACAAAAGAGAAAAGTTCTGATGCTTCGGATAAAGACGAGATCATTAGACGTATTGAAGAACGAAAAAAGGAAATCGACACCCTTAGGAAGATCTTTAAAAAATTGTCTTCCTCTTCAACCAATTCATTCATTAAAAACAACTCAAAGTAATGAGAAAACTTTCACTATCATTGTTGTTGTTAATATGTTGTATTTTTTCTCCCATACTACAGGGCACAACATATGCGCAACAACGACCAACTCCTGTAAGCTTTAACGCTGATGGAAATGCAATGGGGGTAATTCATATTAAATTTGCTCCTTCTACTGCATCACACTTACAACTTTCTAATGCAAAAGCAATTGCTACAGCACAATTAGGTATCGCTACTTTTGATGCTGTGGTGAAACAATTTCAGGGACATGATCTAAAGCGTTTATTCCCATACGATCCTAAATTTGAACATAAACTACAGAAGCATGGCTTACACTTATGGTATGAGTTATCTTATGATTTAAACTCTGACCCCCTTACTGTATGTCAAACTATTGGAAACCTTGCTGAGGTAGAAATTTCAGAGCCTATTTTAGCAAAAAGACTTATCGGAGGTGAAAGTGGAGTAAGAAGATTGACAAAAGCAGAAATTGAAGCTTTTTCAACTACTGAAAATGCAGCCACGATGAATGACCCATTATTAAGTAATCAATGGCATTACGATAATGATGGATCGGCAGGGAAAAGAGAAGATGCTTCTATTAATCTTGCAGAGGCTTGGGCTCAAGTGACAGGAAATAAAGAAGTGATAGTGTCTATTCATGATGCCGGTATTGATGTTCAGCATGAAGATTTGATCAACAATATGTGGATCAATGAGGCCGAACTTAACGGTACTGATGGAGTAGATGATGATGGAAACGGTTACATCGATGATGTATATGGTTTTAACTTCTCCAACAATTCAGGAGCTATTGATCCAATGGTTCATGGTACACACGTTGCAGGTACTGTAGCGGCTACAACAAACAATGGTATTGGTGTAGCAGGTGTAGCAGGTGGCTCAGGTAATAATGATGGAGTTCGCTTGATGGCTTGTCAAATCCTTAGTGATAATGGCGGAAATGAAATTGCTAACTCTTACGTTTATGCAGCCAATAATGGTGCTGTTATCTCTCAAAACTCTTGGGGTTATATCGCTCCAGGAAATTATGAGCAATCAGTATTAGATGCCATCGACTATTTTATCGCTGAAGCGGGTGATTATGAAGGTTCACCAATGAGAGGTGGTATTGTAATCTTTGCAGCGGGTAATGATGGAGTGGATAATAAATACTACCCAGGATACTATGAGAGCTGTTTAACTGTTGCTTCTTCCAATGGTTTAAGAGAGAGATCTTCTTATTCTAACTTTGGTGAGTGGGTAGACCTTACTGCTCCTGGTGGAGACACTCGTTTAGGTACTTCACATGGGGTACTTAGTACGTTACCTGATAATGAGTATGGTTATCTTCAAGGTACTTCAATGGCTTGTCCTCATGTATCTGGTGTGGCTGCCTTGGTCGTTTCAAGATTAGGAAATGAGACCTTCTCTCAAGATGTACTGAGAAATCAGTTATTGTTTGGTACGCATAGCATGGATGAGTCTGCACCTAATTATATTGGTAAATTGGGTACAGGTTTGATTGATGCTGCCTTAGCGATTAAAGAAAATGATGGGATAGCTCCAGAAGTTGTTCAAGACATTGAAGTGTTAGCCAAGTCGTCAGATTTTGTAGATCTACAATGGACAGTGCCTAGTGATGAAGATGATGATCAACCAAGTAAATTTATGATCTCTTATTCTGCAGGTACTTTTAATGAAGAAACAGCAAAGTCTGTATTTGTTTTCTCAAAACTAGAAGCTGGAGCTAAATTCGATTATAGATTAGAGAATTTATCAGCGGAAACAAACTATGAAATTGCAATTAAAGGTTTTGACCGTTGGGGAAATGCTTCAGCCTATTCAGAAGTAATTTCAGTTGGTACTAACCTTGGCCCACAAATGTCTTATCCAATGGTGGATAATGCATGGTCTTATTCGGTTGAAATTAATGCAGATGCTGCTGAAAAGTCAGTTTGGGAATCTTCTTTTACTTTAGGAAATACCAACGAAGCATTGTTAGAGTGGTCTTTAGAAACGCGTCAGAAGAGCTACACTATCAAAAACTGGGCAACTCCTTCTTTGGGTTATGAAGTGAAAAATTCAGGAAAGTCTCTAATTCTAAATAGAGTAGTACCGATGGAGTCTGTAAGAAATGAAGATTACGAACCACTAAACCCATTTGTGAAAGAGTACCTAAGTTACACTAACTACTTCTATGCTACTTTCTTGATTGGTGATAATGATACGTCAATTCCTAATATGACAGCTTCTGCTTTTAAAGTAGAAAACGAGAATGGCTTTAACGTGACGAAAGTAGATGCCTATTTGAATGATATTACTTCTGGTCAGGCTACTTATGAAGTGTATCATGGTAATATCCTATCACAAGCGAAACTAGTATTCTCTAAAAAAGTAGAAGAGACAGATGAAGGAAATCATGAATTAACTTTAGATGATAGTGAATCTTATTATGTTCCTTATGGTGATATTGTTTGGTTGGTAGTAAAAGTACCTGCAGGGAACTTATATCCAATCGGTATTAGCTCAACCAACGATCATAAAGATGCGGTTAATTATCAATGGATGTCTTTTGATGAAGGGAAGTCTTTTGTTCCATTAAGTATCGCATTGGGTACTGACGAGTATTCGTTTACTCAAGGGATCTTTACGGATGAAGAATACCAAGGTGATTTTATCTCACTTACTCCATACGAAGGTCAAATCAATGGTGAAGGAGAAACAGAAGTGACATTTACAGCTGATGTATCTAAAATCAAGAATGGAGACGTAAAAACAAACATCATTATTTCATCAAATGATGAGAATGCTGATGGTGCAAGAATTCCTACGATTGTAAAAGTATCGGGACATGATCCAGAGTTAATTACTCCTGGTATTGTTAATTATGGTTCTGTACAGTTAGGTAGAGAGAAAGATATAGCGATCAAGTTAGAAAACTATGGATATGGTGTTTTCAAAGGTTCTTTATCTGTGACAGGATTAGAAGGAACAGCTTTCTCAGTAGTAGACAAGCCATCTAGAGTTTCTGCTCGTTCGACAGAAGATTTAGTTGTTCGTTTCCAACCAGATATGGCAGGGAATACCAATGCGGTATTAACGATTACGGATAAGAACGGTTTCGCTAATGAAATCAACCTTTTTGGTAATGGTGAAGAGCCTTCTGAAATTAATATCACACCAGAAGTACAGTTGTTTAATTTGGCTCACGGGGCTTCAACATCAAGCAGCATCGTTATCGAGAATACGGGTAATTTCCCATTAGAATTTAATATTCCAAAGTATAGTGATAAGCCAAGCTTCAGTGGCCATAAATTTGGTTACTCTTGGGAGTTGAAGACGGAAGACTTTGTTTGGGAAGAACTGGATGGTATGGAAGGAACTGTTGATGTTTCTAACCAATTTAAGGAAAATCCATTCTTAGACTTTGTTGAGGTGGAGTTAGGGTTCCAATATCCTTTCTATGATACATTGGTAGATAAAATGTATATGTCTCACATTGGTTTAATTGCCGTAGATGATAAAGATCCTGTGAATGGATCATGGGGAGAATTATTAGGTTCTTCTTTCACATCAAATGGTTATTTCGCCATCTATTATGAGTACTTTGATCTACTTTATGATTCAAAAATCTTATATAAAACATTTGACGACAAAGTAATTTTCGAATACAAAAATGTTCATTCAAAAGTTACTTATGGTGAGTCGGGAGATCCACTTACATTCCAGTTAGTGTTGCATTACAATGGACATGCAGAAATGCGTTATTTAGATTTAAGTTATTCAAATATTAAATCAATTGGTCCAATGTTGGGTATGGAAAGCCCGGATAAAAAAGATGGTATTTATTTCTATGATAAGAGCCATCAACCTAATTTCTTATTTGAGAAACAATGGCAGAATGTATGGATAGACATTAATTATCCTGGTCCACAAATCGTTTCAAACTTATCGCAAACGAATGGTTTTGTTGGCGTTGGAGAATCAAAAGAAATTACATTTGATGTAAACACAGATGGACTTGTAGAAGGAATGAATACTCAGTTTATTAGTGTAGAAAACAACGATCCATTCCAACAAATTGCACATTTCCAGATCAATGTAGATATCAACGAAGGTGGTGAAGCTATCGTAAAAACTTCAGAAAAGGCAATTGATTTTGGTCCTGTTTATAAAGGCAGTGATAAGATGATCATGTTGACGTTCTTGAATGAAGGAAATAGCAATACTGATATTGTATCAACAACATTTGAGGAAAACACTAAGCTGTCTGTAGACAAGTCAACTTTTGAATTGAGAGCGAAATTGGGTACTCAGGTAAAACTTTATCTGAATACGGATGAGTTAGGAGAGATAAATGAACAAGTTACTTTTACTCAGGAAAATGGTGATACGCATGTTTTTGAAGTAAAAGCCAATATCGTTAAAGCCCCAAATATTGCATTAAACTATACTGTCGATCCTTTTGTCTTGCCTACAGGTGATAAGGATGAGTTTACAGTAGAAATTTCAAACTTAGAGAGCGATACAACACTTAGAGTATTAGTTGAAGGTAGTAATTGGGTATACGAGAAAGCAGCTGATGTTGAAGTAAATGCATTACCAGACCTTAGAGACTTTACTTATTTCTCTAAAGATAATGATAGAGCTTTAGCCGGATTGGAAGACAAAGATGCTCCAACATTTAAATGGATTGATATTGTCAACAATGGTGGTACTAAATTGGAGTTTGATCAATCTACAATGTCTGCAGAGGTTGAATTTAATAAGCCAGTGCCATTCTATGGTAAGATGTATGACAAAGCATGGATGGGATACCCAGGTATTATTACGTTTAGTGAACCGACTCAGTTAGTTCCAATCATTAACAATATCATTCCTTATGCAGATGGTTTCAATAACTTCATTGCCTCATTATGGGGTCTAACAGGATACGATTATTTTGATGAGAACTTAGCAAAGGGTATTTATTTCTATCAAGATGATGAAAAAGTAGTTTTCACATATCACCGTTGGGTTCACTCATTCGGAGAAGGTGCTGGAGGCTTAGTAGACACACAAACGATCATCTATTTTGACGGAAGAATTAAAATTCAATATAAAACGATCAATCAAGGTACGGTTGATTTCTGGAACCAATATTTAGTGATTGGTTTAGAGAATGAAGACGGAACAGAAGGTGTATTAACGAGTTATGGAAAGAGTTTAGCGAAAGACAAGCTAGTTATCGAATATCACCCAAGTACTGTGATGAACGTAGAAGCAGGTGAAACAAAAGAAGTGACTTTTGAAGTTAACGCACATGATATGGTTGCGGGTAATTACTATACGGATCTTACTTTCTTAAACCATACTCCGGGTAAAGAAAATATCAGCATCCCAGTAGAATTAGAAGTAACTGCAGACTCAAAGTTATCTTGGGATACAGAGGAAATTGATCTTGGTGATATTGTTTATGAGGAATTCAAAAATTATAAATATGAATTTGCTTTGGAAAATAACAGTATGTCTCATCATACGTTAAAAACTGGCGATATCGTTGCAGATGCATCACTGAACTTAGAACTGTGGGGAATCTTAGAAGAAGTAGACCCTTGGTTACCAATGACGCCTGTTCCGGGTTGGGTTCCTTACGAGTCGTATTTCAATGAATTCTATATTGCTACAAGCATTCCTGCAGGCGAAAATATGAAAGCTCAGATCAGAATTATTCCATCTGAAGCAGGTTTATTTGAAGGAAAAATCACTGTAAATAATGCAGATGGTAGTTCAACTGACTTAGTGGTAAAAGCTAATTTCTATTTACCACCAGTATATGAGTCGGATGTTGCAGATACACTTTCTGTGAATGCGTTGACACATGAATATGTAGAGACTAAACAGTTTACAGTGTCTAACGAGAATGGTGCTTATCCACTAGATTATCAATTCGATATCGAGTATGTAAGAAAAGGCTTACCAATGAATGAAGTGTATAGTGCTCAAGCGAATAATGCTAGTATTAAATCTTCAGTAGTTGGAGCAAATGCCATTCAAGGTACATCAACTATTGATCATAATGATTTCCACCAAGTACTTTATTACGGTGAAGTTGATGCGGAAAAGGTACAATCGATTGGCTACGGTGGTGGTCAAAGTATGATTAGTATTACGAAGTTTGTAACGCCTGAAGAAGGGTTCCAATTATCTCATGTTTCGACTTGGTATTCTCCATCTGGAGTGAAGAATGGTGATGTGAAAGTGGAAATCCTTTCTGGAACTATTGACAACCTAGTATTAGTGTATGAAGAAACATTTGCAACGGAGACAAGTTCATCAGACCAAGTGGGTAGATTGGAGTTATTTGAGTTAAGTACTCCTCTTGAGTTCTTTAATGGAGAAAATATCTTTATTGCATTTACCTATGAAAAGTTCTCAGGTTATCCTCAAGGAATGATGAGATTTGAGGAGAGTATTCCTGAAACTTTCTACTTCCATACTACTCAAGGATTAATTGATATCACTGAAGATATCCGTTTTTCAGATTTCGGTTATTATGTAAGAGCATATGGTAAAAATGCCGGAAGTGACTCTTGGTTCTCATTGGATCAGTATTCAGGTACTGTAGAAGTAGGTGAATCTCAAACGATCAATGCAGGGTTTAATAGTGCCAATTCTAGAGGCGAGAGCAATCTTTTAGCGAAGATCAATGTAACGACAAATGATCCAAATATGGTAGATGAAGATGCTCAATTCTATGCCGCGATGATGATCAATACTGCTCCTCAGATGATTGAAGGTATTACAGAATTGACTATCAATGAAGGTGAAGAAATAACATTTACTTACACATTCGAGGATGTGGAGGAACATACCTTCTCATTAGAAGTAAAAGATTTTGTAGACTTCGGAAGCTTTACAACGACCGATAATTCAATATCATTAGAGCTTGCTCCTACGTTTGATGACGCTAATGATTATGCTTTCACTATTGTAGCCTCTGATGAACATGGAGTATCGTCAGAAACAGCCATACAGTTAACAGTAGAAAATGTAAACAGAGCGCCAGAAGCCATTGAACAAGATACTATTGTTCTTTCAGTAGGTGATGTTTATTACCTGTCAACTTCAGAAACTTTTGTTGATCCTGACGGTGATGAATTGACGTTTAGTATTGCTGATAACAACGATGGTTTAGCGATTACAGGTATCGCTAACGATGAATTTATTATCTCTGCATTAAAAGAAGGTATTACAGAAGTAGCAGTCATCGCATCTGACGCAGATATGGCATCTTCTGTACAAGTAATTCCTGTAAAAATAGAAGCAGCGAGTACAGACGAGGAGGAAGACGAAGATGAAGTAACGAATATTACAGAGGACAAGGTGACATACAATTTGTATAATTATCCTAACCCTGTTTTAGACCATACGACATTCACTTTCGAACTTCCTGAAAATGGAGAGGTAGAAATTAATATTTACACGCTTCAGGGTAAGTCTGTAGATCGTATCAAATTGGGACAACAGCATGTTGGTAAAGTAAATTATGAATATGCGACGGATCGTCTTCAAGCGGGTGTATATGTTTACACTTTGATTGTAAATGGCGAAGTGAAATTATTTGGAAAAATGATCAAATAGATCAACAGATAAATTGTTCAACAAGTACCCCTTCCTGGATATTCTGGGTTGGGGTCTTTTTCATTCTTTAGATGAATTCGTTGTTCACTTTGTTTATGTTATATTATCCTATTTCATTGATTAATAATATACTATCACTGATTATGTTTGTTAATTTTGATGTTCTAATTTATAGATCAAGTGATAATTAAAACATTGGAAAATCGACAATAGTATTTGCTATTAATAGTTTACATCCGGATTGATATTATCTCCTATCCTTGAACTTATCTACAGCTAAAAGTATTCAATTCATTTAAACCGAACTTCATTGAGACCAACATTTACTATCTTTTTCATGGTATTGCTATGCCATACTATTTCTGCTAAGTCAGTAGATAGTTTACATATTCAACTTTCAGGCACTTTAGCGTTAGAAGAAAGGACCGTTTTACTAAAAAAGCTTGCAGATTATTATCTTCAGCATGATTTAGATAAATCACTTACTTATATCGAAGAAGGGATTTTGCTATTAGAACAGCATCACAAAAAGGCTCTCCTCCTTGGTAAATTCTACCATTTGAAAGGTAATGTATATTTATCGAAAGGATTTTTAATTAACGCAAAGTCAGCCTACCATCAGGCAGAAAAAATATTTCAGGCCAATGATAATATCGAGGAGTTAACGAAGACTCAGATTAACTTATCCATCTTATATCAGAGAGAACAAAAATTTGATAAGGCAGAGAAGAAATATTTAGCGTTGATCACAAGGTTGGAAGGAATGAAGAACACTTTTTCAGAACGTCTTCTTCCAACTCTTTATATCAACACAGGAAGCTTATATGATGATATGAATGACTCAGATAAAGCAATCCAATTTTTCTATAATGCCATACAATCTTGTAAAGGGGAATCGTATGAAACTATAAAAGGGAAGGCTTTGCACAATATAGCTATTCAATATATTGTACTAAACCGTTTGGATGATGCCCAATTAAGTATAGAGGAAGCATTAAGAATCAAACGGAAGTTAAATGACAGTGAAGGAATTGTGACCTCATTGAATATCTACGGTAACATTTATCGAATAAAAAGAACATTTGATCAAGCACTTCCTTTGTATTTTGAAGCCTTAGCTCTAGCGAAACAATTAAAGTCTCCTTTGCTTTTGAAATACACTTATAATAACCTTTATGTTTACTATGAAGAAGTAGGTGATTACAAAGAGAGCATTAACTATTTTAAAAAGTTCAAAGAAGTTTCTGATCAGTTATTAGAACAAGATTATATAATGAAACTGAACGCTTTTGAGTATGAGTATCAGGTAAAACAGGAACAAGAAAATTTAGAGAATGATAAGAAGTTTCAAGAATATATCAGTGCTACCTTATTTATCGTCCTATTATTTTTCTTGGTTGTAGGGTTCCTTATTTTCCGCTATTATAGATTAAGTTTGAAACACTCCAAAGCAACGGCGTCGAAGATTAAAGCGGAATATGAAATGACCAATTTATCTCAAGAGAAAATCAAGTTGGAGAACGAAAAGTTACAGGCAGATATCTCTTATCGCGACCGAGAACTCACCACGAATATCATGCATTTAATGCAAAAATATGAATTGATTAACGCGGTATCTGAGGAACTTATGGTTTTACATGATCAGTTGAATGGCAAAGCAAAAAAAGAGCTGAGATCAATCGTTTTCAATCTACAGAATGACAACCAAAGTGATGTTTGGAAGGAATTGGAAATTCGTTTTGAGAAAGTCAATCAGGAGTTTTATGACCAATTGAATCATCATTTTCCTAAGCTCACACCTAATGAGAAAAAGCTATGTGCTTATTTATATTTAAATCTAAGCACTAAAGACATCTCCAATATTACGCACCAAAGTATAAAATCTATTGAAGTAGCAAGGTTTAGACTTAGAAAAAAATTGGGGCTAACCAATACAGATACAGATTACCAGACATTCTTCAATACTTTAAAAGATTAAACTGTATTATGTTATTTAAATTCATTTTTCAAGTTTACTTTTTGTATTAAAAGGGTATTTTATTGTCAGATTTGATAACAAAGGAGGATTAAGAATAGCTAATTTTTTTATCTACTGTTCAAATCGATAGTTTGTATAAAATAATTAGATATTATGACGTGGTTCTATGCTTGGTTATCTTTATACTTTGAGCAGATGGACATGAAAACATAGTTTTCTCAAAGCCTTTAAAGCTTTTAGTAGGGGTTTACTTCTCTTTCTAACCGTTCGGTTACTGATGTCAAGATATCATAAAGGTCGTTGCAAAATGGTCTTTAGAATCTTAAAAGAAAATCAAAAAGATGGCTCAAATAAGAAGTGATCAAAAAACATTTCTGGGTATAAAAGCAAACGCTACTGTATCATTGGTTTCGATTGGTGTTGTATTAGTTTTGGTCGTAAGTACCTTAGTGGTGGGGAAACCTATGGAAACATGGTTTAAGGAAACACAAAATAGCATTGCAAATAATGTCGGATGGCTATTTATCTTATTAGTGAATTGTCTTTTATTCTATGCCATTTTTTTAGGATTTAGTAAATTTGGTAAGATTAAAATTGGAGGAAAAGATGCTGAACCTGAGTTTTCTCAGACCGCATGGTTTTCTATGTTATTTAGTGCAGGTATGGGTATTGGCTTGTTATTTTGGTCAGTAGCTGAACCTGTTTTTCATTTCAATAGTAATCCTTTTTTAAAGAATCAGAATAATTTGTCTCAAGCAGCAGAGTCTGCTATGGGTATCACCTTTTTACATTGGGGAGTTCATGCTTGGGCTTTGTATGCTGTAGTAGGTTTGGCCTTAGCGTTCTTTACATTTAACCTTAAATTACCTTTAACGATACGATCCATCTTTTTTCCATTATTTGGCAAAAAGGTCTACGGTCTTCTGGGGGATCTTATAGATATCATTGCTGTGATTGCTACTTTGTTTGGTTTAGCCACTTCTTTAGGGTTTGGTGTACAACAAGTCAATGCAGGTTTAACTTACCTTTTTGGTATTCCTACTTCTGTTCAAGTAGAGTTAGTACTTATCGTTATCATCACTGGCTTTGCAACTTTATCATTAGTATTAGGCTTAGATAAAGGTATACGTTTGCTAAGTGAATGGAACATGCGTTTGGCAATGACTTTAATGGTTTTGGTTTTAGCCATCGGACCCACTCTTTTTATTCTAAAATCATTCGTTCAGAACCTTGGTTACTATTTGTATGAATTTTTTGAACTGAGTTATTGGACCAATTCATATAAAGGAGTCGGAAAGGAAACGAATTGGCAGAACTCGTGGACAGTCTTTTATTGGGCTTGGTGGATTTCATGGTCTCCATTTGTTGGAATATTTATCGCAAGAATTTCTAAAGGAAGAACAATCAAAGAGTTTATTCTAGGTGTATTGATTGTGCCGTCATTACTTACATTTTTATGGTTAACCGTTTTTGGAGGGAGTGCTTTATTTCAAGAACTTACAGGTAACCACAGTATTACAGAAGCGGTAAATAAGAATGTGGCAACTGCCATTTATTATTTATTGGAACAGTTTCCTTTTACTACATTTTCATCTATACTGACAATATTATTGGTGACTAGTTTCTTTGTGACCTCTTCAGATTCAGGTTCCTTTGTTGTGGATACTTTGACGTCAGGAGGGAGGCATGATGCCCCAACAATTCAGAAAATATTCTGGGCTTGTATGGAAGGCTTAATCGCAGGAGTTTTATTACTTGGAGGAGGTCTTACTGCCTTACAAACGGCATCAATATTAACGGGTTTACCTTTTGCCATATTAATCATCATTATGTGTTTTAGCTTTTACAAAGCACTGAGAGACTACTATGATGAACATTACAGAAAGAAAAGCAACGAAGGCTGATGATAATGGCCTCTAATTAACTTACTACAATCTGATTATGAACTATAAAAACTACCTATTACTATTTCTTCTCTTCTTCTTTTCTTTACCACAATCTTATGCTCAGGATAAGCCTGAAATACATTTTGGTGGAGCATTAAGGTTTAACTACAATTATTCTGATTGGAAAGAAGGTCATAAAAAAAGGGGAGGAGATTTTGGATATGATATGTTTTCGCTTCGCCCTACTGCTTCATACAAAGGGTTGGGTTTAAATGTGGACTTAAGGATTTATTCTGATGCTTTTGGTGGAATTATGCTAAAGCAAGGATGGTTTGACTATGACTTCTCAGAACAAAATCAAATTCAGTTGGGCTTAACCCAAGTTCCTTTCGGTATTACTCCATATAATTCTCATAACTGGTTTTTTAGTATCAATTTCTATTTGGGATTAGAAGATGATCATGATATGGGTATTAAGTATATCCATAATGGAGAGGAGTGGGAATATAGCTTTGCTTTCTTTAAAAATGCCGAGGAGCTTTCATTCGGTAGTAATTCCGACCTGTCCAATAGTAGATATGCTTATGATGTGGCATCAATGGATGAGAGTGGAGATGGTCAATTAGAATACCGCAATAAAGAAGTGAATCAATTGGCAGGTAGTGTATTGAAGAAATTTATCAACGATAAAGCATCACATCGTTTTGGTATCTCAGGGTTGTTTGGAGGTCTTTATAATTTAGATACAGAAAACATAGGGAGCCATTACGCTGTGGCAGTACATTATGAGTTGGACCGTGGTCCTTGGAACTTAAAAGCTCAAGTTTCTCATTATCAAAAATCGCCCAATGCTCCTGAGGGAGAAAGAACAGATGTATTTGGTATGACAGCTTTTGGAGCAGCATATCTTGTAGCATCACAAGCCACCTCATATACTGTAGGATTAAGTTATACACAACCTGTTGAATGGGGGCCTGTTTCATCCCTACAATTTTATAACGACTTTGGGTACGTAGATAAGACAAAAGAAACATTTTTTGACTCTTATCAGAATGTGACAGGTTGCTTGGTAACTGCAGGGTTACTCTATACCTATTTTGATGCAGCATTAGGAAAGAACCAACCTTGGTTGGGCCCCAATTATAATACAGCATTGGCATATGGTGATTCTGATGCAGATTGGCATCTTAGGTTTAATATCAACTTTGGATTCTATTTTTAGCATAACAAAAAGCCCTTCCAAACTGAAAGGGCTTTCTAATTTCTTTACATCTTTAAACTATCATCATCTTAACAAAGCAAAAAAGTGGGATGTCAAAAAAATCATCAACTAGGTAAAAAAATAGCAGTAATTGAGTCAAAAAAATAGATTGTAAAACTATGAACTACACTATATTATACTGCTGTAAATGAGCGATCTATTTTAATATTTCGGTCGAAGGCTTTCATAAATCGATTTTGTTGTATAAAAATTGATTTAACCCTATCAATAAAAGCTCAAAGACAGTATCCTGATACTTTTAATTACCTTGATTATTAATGTTGTAAGTGAATCCAAGGAAGATGCTCATCGTATTTTCCCAAATACTCATAGAGTTATTTCTATATCCTTGTAAAATGGTATTTGTTGAAGGGTCATATTCAATGGGATCAGAAAAATCAGCAAACTGTTCTAAATGCTGATCTTTTGAGTAGGAATATTGAATGCCTATAATCACATCAGAATGTAGAAATTCGAATTCAACCCCACTAGTAAAGTGGTACTGATCAATAGATGGCGTAATTATTTCGGCAGGGTTGTGATAGTCATGAGCTCCATCATACTTATCAAAAGAGAAATCTGTTCTAAACCCTCCCATCAATTCAAGGTGATCATTTATATCACCTCTCCATCCAAAAGCAATATTTGTTATACCTTCTCTTTTACTGGATACACCTAACCAATTATCAGATGGAATAGAATACCCACCACCACTAGATAATACCTGATTTTGTGTTTGGTTAATCATAGCAAATGGGTCAATTCCACCAAAATACTCTGCAGATAAGTAAATAGAGTGTTTCCTGAAACTTCTTTTTGTTCCCAAGGATAGACTAAAGGGAGTTTTGAAGTTTGTACGTAGTTTCAATTGTTGATCTGTGATTAAAAGGTCTTCTTTACGGCTCCCATCTTGATTATGGATATTATGTGTACTTACTTCTCTACTCACAGTAGACGAACCTGTGATTCTCATCGAAGGAGTGGTGACTGCCATCCCAAATTGCCATTTATCTCCAGAATAGGTAAGTCCGCCTTTAAAAAGAATTTTGGAAGTAAAGCCAGAGATATAATGATTGTAATTGTACTCGACTAAGTCTAAACTTTTATTATCAAGATTATAGGCTCTTGTCGTGACATTGTAGTTGTATCGGATATAAGAATAGGAATAAAAACCGCTTACCCCAAACTTCCATTTGGGAGATAGTTCTCTTGCAATACCTCCACCAATCCAGTAATCTTCATATTCACAGCGGTAATAAAAATCGCCAATAAATTCTTCATCACCAGGGTAAGTAGCTATTACGTCGACTTCCCTAACACTACGCGATAGTTGCTCATATTTATAAGAATCCCGAGTAAAAGTACATATCTCAATGCTTGTGTTTTTCCATTTTTCTGGTCGTAATAAATAGGCTACAAATCGGGGTTGTACTCTAAACTTTAGGTCTGAGGTTTTTTCTCCTTCTACTAAAGCATTTTTGAAATTGGTATTATAAAAACTAAAGATATTCGCAGTAATAGCAAACTTTTTATAGCTGATATCAGCTATTTGTGCAGGATTATAATAAATAGCAGTAATGCCACTTCCTCCACCCACTACAGCACCAGAAAGTAAGCTTGCATCTGTATTAAAGCTATTACTCCAATACCTATTGTATTGTGCCGAAATAGAGAAAGAGGTCAAAAGAAACAGAATCGTTAAGTAATATGAGGGGTTGATATTCAAATAGTTAATGTATTGGTTCAATATTAATATAATAACTTCAGAAATAAATGAATAGTGTTACTTCTATCTTTATTTGATCTACAATAAATAATACCCTTTTGATACTATTTTTAAGAATAGCTTTGATTGCTCATAGCAATGTCTCAAAAATAGAATTCTAATTTTAACATTTGTTTTGATTGAAATCTTTTATTAATATTGAAGTGCAAACTTTATTTAATTACTGATAACAGTAAAATGCAAACTATTTAAACTACTGGAAAATGATGCTTTACATGGAAAGGTAAAATCTATTCATCACAGCTATATTTTATACGCACAGATTTGATTATCTATAAAAAATCATAAGTAAACTAATTGTGTATAGTGATAAACTACTAACACGACGTATTTTTTATTTCTTAATAATTATGTTTTTCAATAAAAAACTATTGAAGTACGCTGCACTGTCAGCTGTACTGTTGTCTTCATGTAACAACAAAGTGGAGGACGAATTGCAAACTATTACTTCAGATATGCTGCCTACATTGACATTATCCGAAATGGATTTTCTAAGAGGTGAAGCATCGTTTGAAATGGAAGTATCCAACGAATATGCCGACCTAGTATCTGTTGCAGATGTGAAAGTGACCTCTAATGGTGCTGACTTGGATATCGAAGTTTCTCAAGAAAGTGATAAATGGCAAATATCTTTCGATTCAAAACAATTGACAGATGGTATTCACCCTATTAAATTATCTGCATCATTGAGTAGTGATTTAACGCTTTCTCAGTCGGAGATCACTCAAGATTTTGATGTTGAAGTAGATAATTACCTTCCAACAATTTTTTATGAGGCGGGTTATATTGAAGGTTTAAATAGTAATCGTACGGTTACATACTTCTCTAACATCCATAATGGAGAAATGAGAGAAGTTGAACAAACGTATTCTAATTACCAATTAAACTTCATGATTGTAGATGAAACAGGAACTCCTCTAACAAGCTACAATGATGCA
The DNA here is from genome assembly GCF_947387565.1 of Flammeovirga sp. SubArs3. Classification (NCBI taxonomy): domain Bacteria; kingdom Pseudomonadati; phylum Bacteroidota; class Cytophagia; order Cytophagales; family Flammeovirgaceae; genus Flammeovirga; species Flammeovirga sp. SubArs3. The sequence continues at coordinate 1,076,468 of NZ_CANDOA010000001.1, forward strand.
AAAACAAGTAACGATTCTATCTTCTTTTTAATTCCTGCTGAAATTAGAGGCAGAAACTTTTATGTAAAGGAAGCGTATTCATATGAGTTTGATGAAGTATCCACAGAATTATTTGATAATAGTGTTACTACATATAAAAGGTATGATAGAAACATAGTTTTTAATTCTATCACTTCAAACTTAGATGAACCATTAATTCATACCAAAGATGAAGATAGCTCTTCGGGAACTGATGAAGATGTTATAACAAAACAAGTGGTTGTGGGAGTAAGTGAGGAAGTAGAGGCAATTACTAATTACCACTATTCTTACTATAATAATTCAGAAACAGAAACAATTGATGGGGTTGTTTATTACACATTACATTTAAGAGAAAGTAACAAAACTGAGTCTTTGTATTCAAACTATCCTAATAGTGCTTATTTCTATTCTGTTTATACTTATGCTCAGGATGATCCTAGTGAAGCAAAAGGTGTTAATATTGCCACTGATTTTATTAATGATGGGGATACAATATTAATTACTATGGATGATCTTGTCTCTCCAAAAACATATAGTGTTCACTATAAGGATAACAATACTTATACTAGACTGAATACTATGATCAGTGATGGTGAGTATCAATTAATGTACAATAATGCTTTCCAAAGAGAGGAAGGAGAAGAAGAGGATATTTATTACACTTTTGACTTTAAGAATCTTAATTCTGATGATTTCAAATATATTGAAGAAAAAGTAAATAGATTCGGAGATCATGGATTTTCCATAGTTGTACATCACTTGGATGATATTAATGATAAAAGTAATAGTTATCTAAACGCTGATAACCTTAACTATTCTGACAATGGTACAACAGCTAGTCTTGGAGTCCCTTCATTTACGGATGTATCTGTAGACATGACAATGATTCAAACATATAGTAAAGAATCAGAAGGAACTACCTCATATGACTATGATGTGATTTTCAAAACGAACAGTAATACAAATAGAACTTTAAGCATATTAGATTATTCTGATGAGGAATTATCAGACCTGCAAGGAGGTTTATTTAATGAATTCTCTAGCTTACCAGTAGAATATAATTATGTATCGTATGTAGCACAAAATGGCAGACTTGATGACGGTCACTTCTGGATGACTGATTACTATTATAAAAATAGTAATGCAAGGTTGAGAGGGCCATACTCTATTAGAGAGATGGCAAAACAATTCTTCTATGAAGAAGATCTAAAGCAAGCCTTAAGACAAGGTTATAAAATCAATAAAAACTAAACAGTAGCCCAGGAAAATATCCTGGGCTATTTTTTTACTATCTAGCATGGCCAATCGTTGAAATAATCACGCCTGGGCCATTTTTAATTCTTTTTATTTCCCAATGGTACTTCTCTTCAGGATCAGCTTTTAAGACCAATTTTTTCATTTCTTCAACGGAGTATGTTCGTATAGAAGAAACTATTCCATCCCACATTACAAAAAAGGGAACAATAGGAATAAAATAGGTAAATAGAATTCTTCCCCATCGAAATGGTTTAATCAGCAATGTTGTTAAAAGAACTGTGATTGGAGAAAAAATCATGGCCATAACACTTGGCACTGACCTTTCTTGTCCCTCAAATATTGCAATGGGTTGATTGGTTTTTACTGCATTTTCTAAAATCTGAATTGCATCTTTTTCATTAAAATGATGAAAGGATAAATATTGAGTTCGTATTCCTTGTAAAGAAACAGGAACATTTCTGGCGTCTATCTTTTCTTTAGAAAATGAGATGTTTTTATCCATATCCGATAATTTTTCCAAAGCGGGAAAATTTGGATAATAGTCCGTTAAGATTAATTGGGCTGAACTATTTTTTTGTTTTATCTCTGAAAATAAAGTCTCCCAACTTCCACCTCCCCCTGAGGCTAAATCTATTATTGTATCCACTCCAGTTTTCTGCATCAGGTCATGTAATATATCGGCAGTAGGAGAAAACATCTTACTTTTATTTGCAAGAAATTGTAAAAAGTCTGTTCCGTAATTTCGAAGAGTGGAAGGAAACCAAGATTGGTCCTCGAATTCAAATAGGTGTTGTCTTGCCATTGGTTGTTAGATTTATTTTCAAACCAATTTATAAATAAATCAATTAATGTATAGTGATATTTTAATACTTTGACTTTTTAGTGTTTTAATTTATATAACTTAATAATAGAGAAACTATTGACCTATAATTAACCCAAAAACCAATTATAAAATGTTTTGGCATACTACCAAAGCCTTACTACTACTACTGCTATTATCAACGATTTCATATGGACAGAATACTGAAATATGTAATAACGGTATAGATGATGATAATGACGGCTTAATTGATTGTTATGATCCCGACTGTGCTTTTTCCCCTGATTGCAGAGGAAGTATCGTCAATAACTTTTCTTTAGGATGTAATTTTGATGATTATCCAAATACACCTTCAATTTATTTTTCTGAAAAACTGAATAGTCATGATTTAGGTATTGTGATTGATAAAGCTTCTGGGGTTTTAGTTGGAGATATGGATAATGATGGGGTCGCTGAATTAGTAGTGAAAAGTTCTACTGATGGAATGATCTATATACTCAATACCGTCGATCAATCTGTAAAATATAGTATACCAATAGAAGGTAGTAGCCATAGTTATTCGCAAATGGCAATAGCAGATGTTGATGGGAATGGTAATGGAGATATTTTCATTAATGTCGGAAAAAATATTCATCGGTATGAATTTGGATCAAGTGGGGTTATTGCCAAAACTACGGTGGGAGTAGGTCATGAATACCAATCTCCACAACTTGCCGATTTTAATGAAGATGGTATACCTGAAGTTTATATAGGGAATGCTATTTACAATGCTATAGATCTTACATCCATTATTGCCTTTGATAATGATTTATCAAGTGGAAATAGTGTTGGTCAGGAAGCTTTTTCTATTGCCTATAACATTTTTGATGTAGGTGATCGTAAACCTACTCTAGGTACTTTTTCATCTTCTGACCATGTTGATGGTTTAGAATTAGTGGCAGGAAATGTGGTATACGCAGTGGATATTAGTGGTCAGAGTTTAACAAAGATATCAGAAGTACCCAACAACGATGGGTTTGTATCTATCGCTGATTTTGATAGTGATCATAGACCTGAAATTGTTACAGTCACACAAGAAAATAATCAAGCTGAGGTTTACCTTTGGTCACCTTATAATCAAACAGTTTTAGGAGAGTACTTCTTAACTTCTTCTACTATAGGAGGTAGAGTAGCTATTGGTGATGTAGACGGTGATCAAGTTCCTGAAATTATTGGAACAGGTCAATACCAACTATATATATTAGATTATGAAAATGGAAACCTTGAAGAACAATGGATATTTGATCAGACGAGCAATGATATTGGACTTGCAGGTGTGTCATTATTTGATCTAAATGGAGATGGAAAATCGGAAATCTTTTTTAACGATGATACTAAAGTATATGCTATAAGAAATCAGGAAGGTACATTTAATATTTCATCTTATGAGGTGTCGGGAGAAAATAGAGCAGAGTACCCTATTGTAGCTGATATTGATAATGATGGACAAACCGAAGTTATAGTGACTTTAGGGGGTACTGATGATGGTGGATTAATTGCGATTAATGCATACGATCAATTTTGGGTGACCGCACAATCCTATTGGAACCAAAATGGCTTTCATATTACCAACACTAATTTTCAGTTAGAGGTTGCTCAAGAGCTTCAAAGTAATTCTCACAGCTATTTTGATGGTATATTAAATACATTTTCATCACAAGCTTCTTATTATACACCCGAAATGGAGGTATTGAATGCAGCTCCTGATATTGTATTAAGAAGAGTTCAATCTGATGTAGCCCTTTGTAATAATAATGGAATTCTGAATATGATTATGACCGTTCAGAATGTAGGAAATCAAGTAGTGCCTTCTAACATGGTCGTTTCAATCTTTGATGGTAATCCATATGAAACTTCTGCTACACTAATCGATACATTTCATACTTCTGTACCAATTCATCCATTAGACACCTTACAATTTACACTACAAAACCGCATACCAACCGATGGAAGTACGGTCAATGCATTTGTGGTTTTAAATCATAATCCCTATAATTTTGATAATACAGTAAAGGAAATGCCTGTACCTGCAGATTCTGTTTACTCAAATATCCAAGAATGTAACTTTACCAATAACCTTATAGGTCCTTTTATCATCGAAGATTGTCTAGTTCCTGTGATTGTAGACTTAGATAATGATAATAGTTCAGGTCGAACAGGTCTAGATTATGAAAGCAACTATTTCGTAGGTACACAGCAAAGTGGAAGAATTTCAGATATTGATACAAGAGTATTTGCATTTTCTGCTGGTGCACTAAATAGAGTAGAAATATCATTTGCAGATGGACAGCCTTTAGAAGCAACGGATTCATTAATGATCAGAGGAGTATTACCATCAGGTATAGGTGTAAACTCTCCTTCAGATACTCAAAATATAGTATTATTAGGGGTGGCCTCGACAGATGCATATGAAGAAGCATTAAAACTGATTTATTTTACAAATGCGGCATTAACGGACCGATCACAAAGACAGATTGAAGTCAAGGCACAATTGGTTCCTAACGAAGACTTTGGTCCTGTGGCTACAGCATATGTCAATATTAAAGCAAGACCAACTTCATCAGATCAGTCATTAACTATAGATGAAGATGAGTTATATACTTTTAGTACGACCAACTTCCCTTTTAATTCATTAGATGGGTTATCATTTGATGGAATAAGAGTATCATATCCTGATGATACGAATGATTTTAAGGGGACACTATCATACGATGGACAGGAAATAACACCTTTACAGTTAACCACAGGCTATTATGTGGAGGATGTTTCTTTATTAACGTATCAACCTTTACCCTATGAATTTGGAACTAATTATTGTCAGTTTAAATTCAGAGTAAAAGATAATGGAGGGGAGGCCCTCATCGGAAATCATTCTGAACGATACGATTTCGTGATTCATGTGAATAATTTAGATACTCCTCCAATTTCAAAAGATACAACAATTGTTCTAAGGCAGTCAGAAACCTATACAGGAGATATCGACGATGATATTTATTTTCTCTCTTATGATAATGCGAGTTTTGCTAGCTTTATTGTTACAACCCTTCCTGGAAAAGGAACACTTCAACATAATGGAAGTGGAAGTTTTGCAAATGTTGTTGTCGGAGAAGAAATACCTTCTACAGCTACGCTTCAATATTCACCAGGAACTTATGATAATACTGATTTTAGGAATTGGGGTACATTTAATTTTAAAGTGAAAGATAGTAACAGTCTAGAGAGTGAAGAATATACATTTCATATTCATCTACTTGTTACCCTTTATATAGTAGATTTTGAAAAATCTCAATCGAAAAATGATCAAATACATTTTACACAAACTGATTTTGATGATCATTATTTTGACTTCAATAATGATCCACTAGATTCAATTATTGTAGCAACTGTTCCTGCAAATGGGGAGTTATTTTTCAATAGTGTTTTAGTCGAAGCAAATGATAGAATACCCTATGCGAAAATTGAAACGGAAGATTTTCATTTTCAACCAGATTCATTCTATCATGGCACTACTACTTTTGAATACAGTGTGATTAATACAGCAGCGGAAGAACCTCTATATAACGCAACGATCTCTTTAATTTACTCAGATGATCGACACCCTCCTGTAGCTGTTGATGACGTTGCTTCCACTACAGTAAATATTCCTGTTTGGATCGATGCTTTAGCCAATGATTATGATGAAGATGGGGATTCTATTTATCTCGAAAGAATAGTTTCAGAAAGTAATGGCACAGCAGAAATAATAGATGAATTGGTCTATTTTACACCCGATCATCTATTTAGTGGAACTGCGACAATAGATTATGAAATTTGTGATGGAATTGATGGCTGTAGCCAAGCAACAATCACAATAACCGTTACCAATGATATTCCTGAAATTTCAGATATCTACTATTCTGGTTACTTACCAGATACCATTTATTTTAGTCAAGAAGACTTTAAAGCACACTTTGACGATGCATTACCAATTGATCGAGTGAAATTTACTAGTCTTCCAGATGGTTCTGAAGGAACATTATATAGAATCTCGGGAGTTGCTTTGACTCCTAATGAAGAAATTACCGTTTCCTTGATCGATAGTATTCATTATGTACCTGTTTCTTCTGATGGAACTGTCGCAGAACAAATTCTATGGAATGGTTCAGATGGAATTGATTATGCTGATGCTGATGCCACTGTATTTATCAATATGAAGGAAAGAACCTACCCTCCTGTGGCCGTAGATGATAGTGCAACTACAGATGTAATCACAACGATTGAAATTGTTGTTTTAGCGAATGACTATGATCCTGATGGAGACCCTTTAAGAATTGTAGACGTAACTCTTGAGGAATCTGAAGGAGAAAGAGGAGAGATAAGTATCATTGGAGAAGTTCCAAACCAGAAAGTAGAGTATATACCTACTCAATTATTCTCAGGAGAAGTGATAGCACATTATACGATCACTGATGATCGAGATGGAACAGCAGAAGCGAATATTTATATTACAGTAAATGCCGCAGAAGGAACTCCTTCCACATCGGGTTTTGAATATTACCTGAGACAAGATACACCAAAGCATTTTGTACGATTTGATTTTGATGAAAACTTTGATGATCCTAATAATTTACCTTTGGAAAAAGTAGTATTTGATTCCCTACCTAGAAACGGGATACTAACTTTAGAAGGTAACCCAATAGTTCGTCTTCAAGAGATTCCATACGATTTATTAGATAGTGTTCTCTATTCTCCAAATGAAGGTTATGCAGGTTTAGACTCAGTGGATTGGACAGGTTCGAATGGAACTTTATACGCCAGAGAGTTTTCTCAAATTAGCCTTACAGTTATTCCAGGTTACAGAGGTAATTCAGTGGTTTTAGATGATATATTAAAACAAGGAGAACATGGTGCTCAACTGACGGTTGAAAAACAAGATTTTGCTGCAGCCTATCATCACCCTAATGGAGATACTTTAAAATACATTAGGATAGAATCAGTTCCTGAAAATGGATACCTTTTTTATAATGAAGATACGATTCAAGTAGGAGATGCTATCGAAATGGCTACTTACTCTTCCTTACATTTTATTCCTGATGATGGTTTTACAGGTATCGATTCTGCCAAATGGAATGGTAAAGCTAATATTGTTTATGCAGACACTGCCGCCAATTTACTTTTCGAGGTAGGACCAGAATTGCAACTATTTAATGCCTTTACACCCAATGGAGATAACATCAATGATTATTGGCATATAAAAGATATAGAATATTACCCGAACAATACTGTGAAGATTTTCAACAAATGGGGATTGGAAGTTTTCAGTACTACGAGTTACAATAATGAAGATATAAGATGGGATGGCACCAATAGTAATAACGGAAAAACGTTAGGGGTGGGAACCTATTATTATACCGTTGACTTGAAGGATGGTTCAGAAGTTAGATCAGGTTTCGTTGTAATCGCAAAATAATATGAAAAAGCTACTATTAATGATGGGTATAGTGTGTTCAGCATGGATACATACAAATGCTCAACAAGTTTCACTTTACTCTCAATATATGTTTAATGGATTGGTTCTAAATCCTGCTTATGTAGGTAATTACGAAGGGATCAATACAAATTTAATGTACCGTCAACAATGGTCGGGGGTAGAAGGAAGTCCAAATACATCAACGATCTCTGTGGATAGTCCATTAGGGTCTAAAAAATTATCTGTTGGAGGAATCTTTTCACAAGATAAAACTGCAGAAACAACGACGCAGACCTTTTACATGATGGCAGCTTATCGTTTACCGTTAGGCAATGGCAAACTATCTTTTGGTTTACAAGGAGGAATGAATTTTTATAGAGTGAATTTTCAAAATCTAAATACGTTCTTGCCTGATCCAACGTTACCCACCTCCATGCAACAAGAAAGTACACCCAATGTAGGTTTTGGTCTTTTTTATCAAACTGATAAATGGTTTGCAGGAGCATCGGCTCCTAAATTATTAGCTAATGATTTGAGCGATGGTCAAGGTACATTAGTCGCAAAAGAGGAAAGGCATTATTTTGTTACTGGGGGGTATTTATTTGATGTATCTCCTACAGTAAAATTAAAACCTAATGCATTGTTTGCATTTGTAGAAGGTTCTCCAACTTATTTTGACATTAACCTGAATGCGTTGCTCTACAATTGGTTATGGTTTGGAGCAAGTTATTCACTCAAAAACTCATTTACATTACTTACACAATTGGAATTCGGGCATCATTTCCGCTTTGGTTATTCTTATGATATTGTCACAAATGCTGGGCAAGGTGTAACCAGAGGTTCTCATGAATTTATGTTGAATATCTTCTTTACAGGGAAGAAAACTAAAATGTTAAGTCCGCGCTATTTTTAATCAAACATCATGAAAAAATTACTAACAGTATTATTGTTGATGAGCTTTTGTCACTTTATTCTTGCTCAAAGAATTTCTGATGTTGAAATAAAAAATAAAGAGCAGAGATTGGAGCAAGACATGGAAGATCTCAATTATTCCAGAGCTTTGGGAGAGTATCAAAAGCTTTTTGCAAAAACAGAATCGGATGAGCTTAAGAAAGAATATGCTTTAAAAATTGCAGTCTGTTATGAGAAGGTCAATAAACCTTTAAATAGTATTGAGGTGTATCAAAAGTTACTAGAAAATGATGTCGCTTTAGAAGGAGAATATGCAGAATCGTACGGAGATGCATTATTTGTGGCAGGGCATTATGATGAGGCTTCGTCATGGTATCAGAAAGCACTAGATACCTCTACGGATAGAGAACAAGTATATGAGAAAATCAAAAATATTGAAGATATAAGAAACACACCGAAGAACATTTTTTATGATGTATCCGGCGTAAGTTTCAATTCAGAATTGGATGATTTTGGTCCTGTTCCTTTTGAAAATGGGTTCCTATTTATATCGAATCGAAAAGGAGCTACAGGAAACAAGAAGTCAGCTTGGGATGGAAAAAGGTATCTAGATATTTTCTATGTAGATTCAGCCGGTTCGGTTTCCAATTTCTCTAAAAAATTGAATACTAATTTTCATGAAGGATCAGCCTCAATTACTGAAAATGGGGACATGATTGCTTTTACAAGGACTTCTAGAAAAGAGAAAGATGAAGCTGGAGTGAGTACTATTCAGATTTATATCTCTGAAAAAAATGATAAGGGAGAATGGGATAAACCGTATTCTTTTATATGGAATTCTGATGACTATTCAACGGGGCACCCATCTTTGACATTGGACGGAAGTCGTCTATATTTCGTTTCTGATAAAGAAGGAGGAATCGGGGGAACAGATATTTATTATTCTGAAAGGTCAGGAGATTCATGGTCCTCACCAATTTTATTAGGGAATGATGTAAATACAGAAATGGATGAAAAATTCCCTTTTATCAATAAGAAAAACCAATTATTTTTCTCCTCAAACGGTAGAGGTGGTTATGGTGGGTTAGATTTTTTTATGCAAGATATGAATCAGCCTACTCCAACGCCACATCATCTTAGGTATCCTTTAAATTCAAGTTTTGATGATTTCGGTGGAGGAGCCAATGCAACCGGAACAGCTTACATTTCTTCCAATAGAATCACCGAATTGGATTCTTCCATGAATGATAATATTTATGAGGTAGTCATCAATAAGTTTAAAGGTGTTGTGATTGATGCATTTACGCGTAAGCCTATTCCTAATGTAGGTGTTATGATAAATGATACAAGGATTACTACATCAGATTCTACGGGATATTTTGAAATTGATAAACAATATTGGACAGAAAAAAGTCAACTGATCGCATCACTTTCTGGCTATACTGCAGATACATTAAGTGGAGTAGAAACGGCAAAATTTATTGATAAAAATGAATTGTGTGTCTTAGAAATTGCTCAGCCATATGTTGAAGGCTATGTAAAAGATACAGTGTCAATGAAAGCTGTACGAGCAAGAATTACAATTACAGAGCGACATACTGGAGAAAAGTTTGAAGTGTATCCTGATTCCACAGGGTATTACCGATTTGCCGCAAAGCCTGAGACATTTTATGATATGATTGCTGAGAAGCCAAAGTTCTTTACCAGAAGAGCCGCAGTAAATACCGCTAATAATATGGTGTCGGAAAGAAACTTTGATGTCCGAGAAATTCAAGGTCAGAGAATAAGAATTTATTATGATTATGATAGGGCATTTATCAGAGATGACGCCTCACATGCTTTAGATACAGTGGTACATGTGCTCAGTTATAACCCAACAATAAAGATTGAACTCTCGGCACATACAGACAGTAGAGGATCAGAAAAGTATAATTTTAAGTTATCAGAAAGAAGAGCTCAGAAGGCTTATGAATATGTCGTTTCTAAAGGTATTTCACCTGAACGAATCACTTATAAAGGATATGGTATGACAAGACCTGTGGTGGATTGTTTCGATAAGGAATGTACTGAAGAAGAACATCAATTGAACCGAAGAACAGAGTTTTATGTCACAGGATATTTTGATGAAGAAGCTTATTATGGAGATGATTATGATGAATTAGAAGGGAAAAACCAAGGCTTCTTAATGGTCGATACAGATGGTGAAATGATGCGTATCTCGAAAAGAAATATAACAGGTTCCTTAGCTACATTAGAAGGTCAACTCTCTGGCTACAAAGTTACTATCAAAGATGATCAAGGAAAAATATTGAATACAAAAACCACAGGAAGTGATGGTGTTTTCAACATCACTGTTGAAGATAAATACAAGTATTCAATTGAAGTTTTAAAAGACGGAGAAACGATCAAAAAGTTAATTGTTACCTCCAACAATTTTGATGAAAATAACACCTATGATGTTCTGCTTTATCTTTAATGTACAAAGGTCATTGACTCATTTTCTGAATCAATGACCTTAATATTTTATTCATATGATTTTCTAAGCTTATCAGAGTGGAACTTTAATATTAGGGTTCCTTTTTTATTATATAATTCGACAGTTGTGGCATAACAACTACCTTCTTTTCTATAAATCACTTTAGCAGTAGTAAATGTTTTAGAGTTGGTGATTTTGAACGCAGAAATAATATCTTCATTTTGATCACTAGAGACATCAGAGAGAAACTCCCAATTATATAACTTTACTTGATTCTTATATTCATCCATAAGTAAGAGATAATTCTCTTCTACTTGCAGGAATTTGACTTCATTATTAGAAATTTCATCGACCTCATCTACAAAAGTAGCAGTCGGCCGTTCCATGATATAGGATGGAGATTTTATATCAATGCTCTCTACACATTGAGAGAAAGCAGGTACACTAAAAAGTATTAACGAGATATATAATAAAATAGATTTCATGAGATTTGATTTTTTAAAAGTATACCTTTAAATACGTTGATTCTCATTTTGTTGAGTAATAATTATTTATCGATTTCTATTAAAATCAGATTATTCTATTTTTCAGCCCATTTACTCTGGGTTATACCAATTGTAATAATTGTTAGAGTTATCATGCTCATATAAATCAGTTAAGAGCATAGACCAAACGTCTCTTCTGCCGATATAACTAGCTAAACCTGCGTAATAAAATCGATGTAGATTTTCCCTTTCATAAGCAATTTCTTTTTGAAGAGATTCAGGTAAAATACTAAGGTCTTCTTGTTGATCTAATAACCTTGGGAGGATATCTGTAATTACTGATTTTTTAACCCACCCATCATATTCTAAAATCGGATGATTATCAGTAACAGGGGCTGCATTTCTACTAAATACATGTAACCCATTTCTACCCATCACATAGGTGCTTAGAAATTGAGCTTCATTATGAATGCCAATTTCATCCAACGCCTGCTTTACTTCGGGGTAAGCCAAACGTTTCCTTATTTGTTCTAAGTCAATATTTAAAGGTTGCATTGAACCAATCACAAGCATTTCATGCATTTCTGTTGTCCATAAATTGGCGTAAGGGAATACATCAAGGATAGCCCTTACCATAGATGCAGAAGCTTCCTCCGTTTGTGTGGTTATCGGCCACCATTGTGCCATCATACCATTTTTTGATAATCGTTTTTTACATAATTGATAAAAATCTTTACTGTATAAATTATTAACACCGATAGCAGTTGGTGGAGGTGGTTCCAAAGTGATAAGGTCGTATACTCTATCTTCTTTCATTAATAGGTGTCGACCATCTTGCACAAGGATTTCAATGGCTTTATTTTCTGATAACTGATAATTACCATTAAAATATTTGGTAGCTTCTACTACCTCAGGAAGAAGTTCTACTACTCGCCTTTCTTTTAATTCCGGAAATTGAAGAAGGGCTCCCGCAGTTATTCCAGTTCCCAATCCCACCACTAAAGCAGATTCAGGTTTTCCATTAAATGTAATTAATGGGATAAGGGATTGAAGTCTCATGTAACGAAGTGAAGGAAAGACATCGCCCGTATTGGAAACACCTTGGATATATAAACGATTAAATTTTCGGGTATCATCTCCTTCTTCAACGACGGCAACTGTATGCCCAATTCCTTCTTGGAAGAAAACGATATTACCACCTTCTTTTTGAAGGAGAAGATCAATAAATTTTGTTTTAGGTATAAAAAAGACGATGGATAGAAACAGGATTAAACTAGGAGTGAATTTCCTTAACGATTCAACCTGATAAAAAGCTACAAAAGAAACGCCTAATGAAAGAATAAATAGAAGAAACAAACTATAGATAGTACCTAAGGTCGGGAATAAAATGAAACCTGTAATAAAACTACCAAGTACTCCTCCAAACGTATTCCATGCCAATAACTTCCCACTATTCTCGGATATATTCTTTCCGTCTGATATTATTACTGAAATAATCGGAAATAAAGCTCCCATACAGATAGTGGGTAATAAAATAAAATAGCAGCTAATAAATAAAAACCGCCCCATCATTAAAGCTCCCTTAGTGTCAAATACGGAATACATATAATTGCCAAATTGCTCTTGAATTGTAATTATATTCTGATCAATAAATAACACAGAGAGAAGTGTCACAAAAAGCCCCGAGAGAGTGATTGTACCAAAAGCAAACCAGAGGTTTTTTATTTTATTGACATATCTCCCCGCAATGAAATTACCAATAGCTAATCCTAAAAGGAATACACCCAACATAGTGGCAAAAGCATATGTTCTTGTATTTTGAAATTGAACTACTATTTGTCCCCACAGTATTTCTTGTGAAAGACCGATAAACCCAGCGAGACAATACAATAGGTATCCAATATGAAATTTCCCTAATGGAGCATGTGTTGCTTTTATATACGTTTCTTTTTTCGTCTTAAGAAATAGGAATATCGTAAAAGCACTTAGTAAAAGGTTGATAAACCCTGCAAATATGGCTGCACCGATCACACCAAATATAGGTATTATTAAAAAAGGAGTTGATAATGTTCCTACTATTGCTCCGGCGGTATTACTACCATAGAGGTAACCTATTCTCTTTCCCGTATTTTCTTCAGATGGTTTAGAGTATTTTAAAAGTGCTAAGAAAGTTCCACCCATAAAAAAGGCTGGGAGCGAAATGAGGAACCATGGAATCATATAAGCAAAAGCTCCCAAAGTGTGTTCCATTTGAATGTATGTGGTCTCTCCATAAAAAAGAAGTAAGCTTATAGTAACCCCAAGAAACGCAGTCACTATTTCAAAAATAGCATAACATAATAATGGAGAGTTATTCTTTTCTACATACTTCCCTAAGATATAATTCCCGATTCCTAAGCCAGTAAAGAAGCCACTGATAACGATAGAAGTGGAGTAAATATCCACACCTATAACAATGCCTAATTGTTTTACCCATAAGGTCTGAAATAAAAGAGAAGTGATTCCAGAAAGAAATAATAATAGAGAAAGTAATATTGTTCTGTGATATTGTTGTAGAGATCTGAGCATTAATTTTTGGGGTTCAATTGGAGATAGTGAAATAGTTTATTGATGTATTGCTTAATTAAATTAATAAGAAAATCACCCTTTTCCAATAGTATAATTTGTTGATTATAAGTAATAAATATCAGTTATATTCTTTATAAAGTTTGTGATAAGATGATATGAATAGTACTCATTATAATTGATTGACGTTTTCATTGTGATATTAGTAGAAAAAGAAACTTTAATAATTCAACCATTAAAAAATCTCCTTTTATCTCATTAATTTATGTCATACTAAAACCCTTGAAATAAATAATTAATTACAACCCAAGAACAATAACTCAATTGAAAATGAATCTATTTAGAGCGAAACTATCTTTTATGTTCATGTCTCTCTTTTTGATTTCAAGTATTGTTTTCAGTCAAAAGAAAAACAAAAAAGGAAAACAAGAGAAACCCAACATATTAGTAATGTGGGGAGATGATATCGGCTTATGGAATGTTAGTGCATATTCACATGGACAAATGGGCTATACCACTCCTGGTATAGATCGAATAGCCAATGAAGGAGTTTTATTCACAGATTATTATGGAGAGCAATCTTGTACTGCTGGTAGGTCTTCTTTTATTACCGGACAATCTGGATTAAGGACAGGGATGACAAAAGTAGGAATGCCTGGTTTTCCACAAGGACAGGCCGATGATGATCTAACGATTGCTGAAGCATTAAAAAACCATGGCTATATGACAGGTCAGTTTGGTAAAAACCACCTCGGAGATAGTGATGCAAGTTTACCAACAAAACACGGATTTGATGAATTTTATGGCTTCCTATATCACCTCAATGCAATGGAAGAGCCTGAATATGCGAATTACCCAAAGGATCCTGCCTACCTAAAAAAGTTTGGTCCAAGAGGCGTTTTAGATTGCACATCTGATGGCCCCGTAAATGATACTGGTCCCTTGACCGTAGAAAGAATTAAAACGATTGATGATGATTTAACAAAACGTACAAAAGCATTTATGGATAAAGCTATCGAACAAGATAAACCGTTCTTTGTTTGGTGGAATGCAGCAAAGATGCACTTTAGAACACATATAAAAGAAGAATCCAATGGCCTTTCGGGAAGAGGATTTTATAATGATGGTATGGTAGAGCATTCAAATCATATAGGTGAGCTACTCAAATACCTTGATGAAAAAGGTATTGCAGATAATACCATTGTTATCTATGGTACGGACAATGGTCCACAGACAAACTCTTGGCCTGATGGTGCAATTTCACCCTATCGAATGGAAAAGGAAACCCAATATGAAGGAGCTTACCGAGTGCCATTTATGATCCGATGGACAGATGGAGGAATTACTGGAGGTAAAAAACTAGAAGGTATGGTGGCTCATCTCGATTGGTTACCTACTTTATTGGCAGCAGCCGGTGATACAGAAATCAAGGAAAAATTGCTCAAAGGAGAATATAAAGCCAATGGGAAAAACTTTAAAATTCATTTAGATGGATACAATATGTTGCCCTATCTACAAGGTAAGGTAGATGAATCTCCTCGTAAATGGTTTATATACCATACTTCTGAAGCGGAACCTGTTGCCGTTCGTCAAGATATTGAAGGAAAAGAACAATTGATGTCTTTAAAGTGGGTATTTGGTGAACAAAGAGGAGTCAGTGGAGAGCTTTGGCAGGAACCTTTTACTTGGCTACGAATGCCTAAAGCTTTTGATCTAAAAATGGACCCATTTGAAAGGGCAGATTACGATTCTAATACCTATATGGATTGGTTTATCAATCAAATTCCATACATGTATGGAGCGATGGCCCACATGCAAGAGTATGTGATGACCTTTAAAGAATATCCGGCTTCACAGAAACCGGGTTCATGGAAATTAAATGAGATCAAGCAAAAAAGTTATGAAATAGGTCCTGTAGGCCCTGGTGGCTCTACAAAATCAAAAGAATGATCAACTGATAAATATTCATAGACAATTTACATATATCCAAAAACAACAATTATTTTATTTAATCAATTAATTATGAGAAAGAACAGTATTAAAGTTCTACTCCTTTCTTTTATTACTCTACTGATTTGCAACTTCAATCTTTATGCTGAAAAGACAGAGAAGATTGAGAAAGACAAGCAACCAAATATTCTGGTCATGTGGGGTGACGATATTGGCCTTTACAATATCAGTTATTGGAATCGAGGATTGATGGGGTACTCTACTCCTAACATTGACAAAATTGCTAATGAAGGAATCGCCTTCACAGATTATTATGGAGAGCAGTCTTGTACCGCCGGGCGTTCTTCTTTTATCACAGGGCAATGTGGTTTACGTACAGGAATGACAAAAGTAGGTCTTCCCAAGGCTCCACAAGGACAAGCAGCGGATGATATTACCATTGCAGAAGCTTTAAAAAACCTTGGTTATATGACCGGTCAGTTTGGTAAAAATCACTTAGGTGATAGTGATGCAAGTCTACCTACAAAACATGGTTTTGATGAGTTTTATGGCTTCTTATATCATCTAAATGCAATGCAAGAACCAGAAGATGCAGACTACCCTAGAGATCCTGAATTCTTAAAGAAGTTTGGACCAAGAGGTGTATTAGATTGTACTTCTGATGGCCCTGTAAATGATACAGGACCGTTGACAATTGAAAGAATGAAAACGGTTGATGATGAAGTGAATGCTAGAGCGAAGAAGTTTATCCAAAAAGCGGTCGATCAGAAGAAGCCGTTTTTCTGTTGGTGGAATGCCTCAAGAATGCACTTTATTACCCATGTCAAAAAGGAAAATAGAGGCATCTCGGGTCAAGGTTTTTATAACGATGCGATGATGGAACATGACCAACATGTTGGTGATATGCTCAATTTCTTAGAAGAGAAAGGGTTGACAGAAAATACTATTGTGATCTATGGAACAGACAATGGCCCTCATTATAATGCTTGGCCTGATGGTGCGATAACCCATTTTAGATCTGAAAAAGAGACCAATTGGGAAGGAGCCTATCGAGTTCCAACATTTATACGTTGGCCTGCAAAGTTTAAAGGAGGACAGGTATTAAATGGATTGATAGCTCATTTAGATTGGTTCCCAACATTGTTGGCGGCTGCAGGTGACCCAGACATTAAAGATAAATTAATGAAAGGAGGTTATGCTGCCAATAACAAGAAGTTTAAAGTCCATTTAGATGGGTACAATATGCTTCCATATTTAACTGGAGAAGTAAAAGAATCTCCACGTAATTTCTTTATTTATCAAAATGCGGATGCTCAAATTGTGGCTTTACGTTACGAACAAAGGAATTATGTCACAGGAAATTCCACATTTATGGCAGGAGGAGGTACAGGTGATACCCCTGGAACCTCTAAAGAAGGAATGTCTACCGCTTGGAAAATTGTATATGCAGAACAAAGAGGAAAAACCATGGAGTTATGGGCAGAACCGTTTACTTGGCTCAGGATGCCAAAGATTTTTAATCTAAGGCGTGACCCATTTGAAAGGGCGGACCATAATTCAAATAACTACTGGACATGGTTTATCAATCACCCATTTGTTTTCTATGGAGGCAATGGGATAATCATGGAACATATTCAGTCGTACAAAGATTATCCACCTTCTCAACGACCTGGTTCATTTACCATGGATGGAGCATCAGAAATGGTGTACAAAAACTTTGGAATGGGACCTGGAGGTTCAACAGGGGAAGGAATTCAAAATAAATAATTAACTAAATGCCCCATTCGTAATAACGAGTGGGGCTAATATTGATTAATAAACAAAATGAGACCATTACTTCTTTTGACTTTTTCATTGATGACTTTTCATGTGTTTGGGCAGGCCTATTTGATTGGATCACCCTTCGAAAAGGAGATGAAATCGGAATCTTCAGAGAAAAATGAAATGACCGCAGCTGTGCATCCTGCTTTTTTTAATTCCAATGATGTGATTGAGGAAGAAGGTGCTCCTGCTTTCTTAGAGGATTATATCAAAACATTTAATCAAGCAATTAACAATAAAGATATACAACAGCTTTCTAATTACTTTGATGGAGCACAACATCTCATCAATCACGAAGATCAATTAACAAAGTATATTGATAACTTTTTTTGTGGATTTGAAGAGGAGAAAAAGTACAATGGGACGAAATGCATCACTCTTGAACAAATAATGAAATCAGAAACCGTTTCACATAAGCTCTTGGGGGATAAAACATTAATTATCAAGCAAAAACTGAAAACTAAAGAAAAGAAAAATATAATGATCGAATTAGTACTTCAGCTTACGAGTACTAGTCCCAAGTTTATAGGAACGATGTAATGGAGATCAACCAAGAATATGATAGATCAAATTAAAGACTTACAAGAACGTATAAATGCCTCTATCATTGGACAAGAGGAATTGGTTGAATCTCTAATTATAGGTTTAATCACAGAAGGAAATATTTTATTGGAAGGCTTACCTGGAATGGCTAAAACGAGGGCAGTAAACACTTTAAGTAAAGTAATGGATATAGATATGAATCGTATTCAGTTTACGCCCGATTTATTGCCTTCTGATATAACCGGTACTGAGGTTTTTAACCCTGATTCGGAAGATGGTAATAGCTTCAGTTTTAAAAGAGGTCCCATTTTTACTAATCTTGTTTTGGCAGATGAAATCAATAGAGCTCCAGCCAAAGTACAATCGGCATTACTCGAAGCGATGGAGGAACATCAGGTAACTGTGGCTTCGAAAACATATAAGATGGATCCTTTTTTTATGGTTATTGCTACTCAAAACCCAATTGAACAAGAAGGTACTTATCCTTTGCCAGAGGCCCAATTGGATCGTTTTATGATGAAAATAGTGATTGAATACCTTACGACTGAACAAGAGGAAAAGATGTTGGAATTGGTGAGAGGAGAAGTTTCATCAGCATCAAAAAATTCCAAAGAACCTATTAATAAAAAAGTGATTTTTGATCTGAGAGATCAGTTGAATGCGATCAATGTTTCTGAAGCCATTAATAAATATATTGTTAGAATTATCGATGCTACGAGGTTTCCAGAAAAATACAATGAAGAGCTAAAGAAATACATCAATATTGGAGCCTCTCCTAGGGGAAGTATTGCCTTGGATAAAGCATCAAGGTGTATGGCATTAATGAAAGGAAAAGATTATGTAGATACAGATGATGTTAGAGAAGTTTGTCATAGAATTCTAAGACATAGAGTTTCTTTAACCTATCAAGCCAATGCTGATAAAAAATCTGCAGATGAAATTATTAATGAACTACTAAAAGCAGTACCTGTTTAAGCTTTGACAAAAATCAAATTAAACATACAAGATCTCTTAGAATTAGAAGGAATTACTGAGGGGACCGAATTTTTTAAAAATCAAAGAGTTACAGGATTACTCTCGGGTCGTCATGCTTCTATGTTAAGAGGACGAGGATTGGATTTTTCTGAAGTACGAAAATATGTTCTTGGAGATGATATTAGAAACATTGATTGGAAAGTAACTGCAAGAACAAGGGAAACACATACTAAGGTTTTTAGCGAAGAAAAAGAGAGGCCTCAGATGACTATCCTAGATCAAAGTTTATCCATGTTATTTGGAAGTACTGGCGATTTAAAAGCGAATATAGGTATTCAGCTAATGGCTATTCATGGGTTTCGAGCTTTGAAAATGGGTGATCGTTTCGGTGGAATTGTCTATAACGATCAGCAAAATCTTATTTTTAGACCTTCTCGAAGTAAAAACCTATTTCAAGCATTATTGGAACATGCTTTACAACTCAATCATAATTTAATAGAACAGAAAATCTCTAAAAATACATCATTTCATAAACTAGAAGAAGCATTATTTCAGATGCTGCAGATTGCCCATCATGACTTCATTATCAATGTTGTTACCGATATCACTTTGTTAACCGATCTTGGATTGGAGAGGCTAGGTACATTGGCACAAAGTAATAATGTGATAGTAACACACATCTATGATCCATTAGATGAGTTTTTGCCTGCTCAACGTATCCCGATGACAGACACGGCAGTACAGATTGATTGGGATATCACAAAAATGAAGCAGAAAGAGTTTTCCGAAAAGTATAAAGTAATGTATCATCAATTAGAAGAAAGATTGATGGATTATAGAATACCACTCATCAAATTTGATACAGTAAAGCCATTAAAAGTTCAAGTAAAAGAAGTTTTGAATGATCAATATCAAGGATAATATAGGAATAGTAATTCCACCTCCTTCCGTTCAATTTTCTTTTGATACGTTGGGGTGGAAAGTTGTAGGAGGAATAATATTGCTTTTGATAATACTTCTAATATGGAAGTTATGGAAACATCATACTAAGAATTTATATCGAAAAGAGGCCCTTCAACTTTTACATCAAATTGATCAAAATCAGGCGTCGCCAAATAATGTGTATGAGATCGACAAGTTATTAAGAATTACAGCCTATACAGCTTATAATGAAAATAGAATAAAGCAATTAGAAGGGAAAGAATGGAAACTTTTTTTAGACCAGAAAATAAAAAGAGATGTATTGAAAGATGATAAATTTTTGATGCTACAGCAATTCATCTTCTCAGAAAAACTTAATCCAGAAACGAAAGAAAATTTTAAAGACTATTATCAATATGCCGAATTTTGGATACGAAAACATGCACTTTGAATGGACTTATCCTTGGGTATTTACCTTTGTGATTATAGTTCCATTAGTGTATTGGATTTTACCTCCAATGCGGAAGAAAACTGCTGCTTTAGTTTTTCCGTCTTTCTCTAGAGCAGTTCAAGTTTCGGGTATTAACCCTAGAAAGAAATCGAAGGTCTCGAAAAAGAGTGTCTTCCAATGGTTTACTTTATTTCTTATCTATATCGGAATTTTAGTAGGTGCAGCTGGACCTAAGTTAGTCGGTCAACCTGAGAAGAAAATTAAGACTGCCAGAAGTTTTTTAATTACTGCTGACATGTCATTTAGTATGGACAATAAGGATTGGGTAGTAGAGAAACAACGACTTACCCGATGGCATGCCGTACAAAAACTGATGACTGAGTTTATTAAAGGTCGTAAATCTGATAGAATGGGATTAGTCCTTTTTGCAACTCATCCCTACTTACAAGCACCACTTACAGAAGATTTACACTCAGTCATGTTTATGCTCAATGATGCAGAAGTGGGAATGGCAGGACAAATGACTGGTATTGGTGATGCTATTGGATACAGTATGAAAGTTTTTGAGCAGGATACCACCAAAGAAAAAGTGATTTTATTACTGACCGATGGTGTTGATAGTGGAAGAGGCACAAACCCTTTAGATGCAGCTGCCGTAGCAAAAAATGATAGTATTAAGATATATACCCTAGGTATTGGTGATCCTACTGGAAGAGATAAAATAGACGAGAAGACGATGACTTATATTGCAGAGTCTACCGGAGGGCAATACTTTAGAGCGATGGATGAAAAAGAATTGAAAAAAGCCTACAAAGCTTTAGATGATCTTGAACCCATTAAGTACGAGACCTCTACTTTAAAACCCGAAGTATTACTTTATTTTTATCCAATAGCAGTATCAATTGCACTTTCTTTTCTTTTGATATTCTATCTAAACGTTGTCTCATTATTAAAATCGAATACTAATGGATAACGAACAACTCATTACATATATCAATGATTTCCATTTTTTAAGGCCAAAATTCTTATGGTGTTTTGCTCCCTTGCTTTTTGTTTTTGTCTTGTATCTGATCAACTATAAAAGATCACTTTCATGGCAAAAATTAATTCGAGAAGATTTGAGAAAAGTAATCATACTCGATCAACAATTGAGTAAGATCAACTTACCTGCATTTTTAATGTTCTTTAGCCTTTCATTACTTATTATTAGTGTTTCAGGACCAACTTTTAAAAAGAAAAAGCTACCTACAGTAATCAATAAAGCCGTTGTATGGGTTACTTTGGATTTGTCTCAAAGTATGATGACAAAAGATATTTCGCCAAATAGATTAGAGCGGGCAAAATTAAAAATCCGAGATTTATTTGCTGAAAAAATGAATACAAAAGTGGGATTAGTGGCCTACGCTGGTACGCCTCATGTCATTTTTCCACCTAGTTTGGATAAGGAAATTATGGTCCCCTATATGACGACAATTAAACCTCGAATTATGCCGGTGAAGGGAACAAACTATGAGTTGTTATTGTCATATATGGATACTTTAATTCAGAAGGAAATTGCTCCTCCAACGATAATTATTGTAACAGATGAAATCGATCAAAAGGTAAGTCGAGAAGTGGTCAAATTTGCTAATAAGACAAATTCTTGGGTACAAATATGGTTGGCGAGTTCATTTAATGGTGGTTTTGTACCTAATCCATACAATTCGAAAAAGCATTTAATTCATAATGGAAAAGAAGTTTTCTCAAAAGCTGATAGGAGTTTATTATCACAATTAGAGAAGAATGAAAGGATTTCAGTAGTTCCCATAACACTAGATAATAGTGATGTGGAAGTGCTAAAAAACCATATTGTGCAGCATCAAGTCATAAAAACTGAAGATGATAAGAAAGAGAGTGATTGGAGAGATGATGGGAAGTTATTGATTTATCCATTATTAATAATTACTCTTTTCTGGTTTAGGAAAGGATGGATGGTCAATTGGGGATTAATGCTACTCATTTTTTTAGGTGGTTGTAGTGAAAAATATGATGATTTATGGTATTCGAAAGATTATCAAGCCCAACAAAAAGAAAAAGAAGGTGACTATGAGAGTGCAGCAAAATTATATCAAGATCCTTCGCACAAAGCTTTTGCTTACTATAAAAGTGGAAACTATGAAACCGCAGCAGAAAATTATGAATTAGATTCTACAGCAATATCTCAATATAATCTAGGGTTAATGTATGTGGAATTGGGTAATTATGAAATGGCACAGGCCGCTTTTAGGATTGCTTTAAAGAAAGATTCTACTCTGGCGGTAGCTACTGTGTCTTTAAATAAAGTCGTTAAAATAATTGAAAGTAATGTTGCCGATAAATCGGCTTTTAAGAATACTCAAAAAGATGTTCAACAGGCAGTGAAAGCCCTAACAGAAAAGGAACGAAAGCTTTCAGATCATGACTACAATAAGAAGAAGGATAAAGATGCAGATAGAGAAAAAGAAAAAGTAGTAGATCCTAAAAAGAGAAAATACAAAGAACAAGACTGGCCGAATCAGAATAAGAAAAAAGAGAAGGACATGAACCAAGTGAGTGCCGCAAGTATGGTGATGGAAAAAACAAATGCGGACCCTTCAGAATTTTTAAGAAAGAAGTTTATTCTTCAAAAAAGAAAGTATTACCCACACATAAAGAATCCAGAAAAAAAATGGTGAAGAAAATCTTAGTTATAGCATTTTGGTTTTTGTTCATCCAAGAAGGATTTTGCCAGAAACCATTTGCAAAAGTATATTTAAATAAAAAATATGTTTTTGTTCAACAACCTATACAAGTAACTATCAAAGTGTATTCACCGACATGGTTTACTCAAGGTGTTGAATTTGGTGACCTAAAGGTCAAAGATGCTTTTATTATACCTTTTACTAATTCTGTTTCGGGTAACGAAGCTGTAGGAGGAAAGAACTATGCAGTGATCTCTCATTATTTCTTATTATTTCCATATAAAACAGGAACATTAGAATTCCCTTCATTAACCATGACCGCATATGTTCCTCCTCCGGGAGATTATGAAGGAAAACCAACTCCAGTGAAAACTAGGTCGATACAATTTAAAGCGAAAGCATTACCAAAATCAAAATATCCATCTTTTCTTGCGTCAAGGGTTTACTTACAAGATTATTGGAATAAAGACTTTAAAAAGCTAAAAGTAGGAGATGTTGTGGAAAGAACGGTAAAGGTAACCGCGGTAAAAACAATTGCTAATTTTATTCCTAATGTTACTATCGATTCTGTTACTTATGCTAAAAAGTATGCAAACAATAACCTAACGGATCAAAACATCAATTCTAAGAAGGAAACATTAATAAGCACACGTACAGAAACGTTCTCGTATCTATTTACAAAAGCAGGAGATTTTGAAATGCCGGGTGCAAGTATCTCCTACTTTAGTCCATATACAGGAGAGTATAAAACCATCAAGTCAGAACCCACCAAAATACATGTAGATACGACTTCAGATCTCGGAATAGTTGCTTCTATTGCCGATAGCCTTTCTATGTTAAATCAACCTTTGGAAATCAATAATGAACCTAAGAAGTCATTAAAAGAACAGGTGATTGAGTTCATTGTAACTTATAAATATCAATTAGGTATAGTTTTCCTTTTATTCATCACCTTTAGAAGAATCATTAAAGGTTTGCAAAATGTATTTAACTACTACAGAAAAAGAAGAGAACAATACCTGCTTTCTGAAAAATATGCTTTTAAATTAGCTTTAAAAGAAGGAGGGAAAGAGGATATACCATCAAAATTAGATGGAACATATAAATGGTTATTACATCCAAAGTTGAATAAGATTTCGATAACTCAAACAAGTAAAGAAATTAATGATGAGGTGTCGCACTCTTTTTTTATTCAATTATTTCATGATTTAAGTATTATTAATGGAAAATTGAAAATAACGAATTACAAAAAAAATATCCTTGAACTAAGAAAGAAATTGATGAGAAGAAGTAAGTCTAAACCTTCGCATTTGAAAAAATGGTAGACATTCTTATTAGATTGAAAAACAGTCAAATATATGAATGATTCAAGAGTGAAAATTGAACAGATTTTTTTTGTATAAAAGTTTCAAATATTTAGAATTAATTTCTATTTTTAGTGATAATTACGTATTGATATGCTTTTAAACTGTTGTATCTCATTAAAGCACTCCAAATTGTTACCTTTTAGAGCCACTAAATATTTTACTACTTAACTACATTATTTCTATTCATTCTAAAAGTGAAAACTATTTGAGGGCTTAATGACCAGAAATTGCCCAAATGAAAAATTTATTAGCGACTTTATTTCTTACCTGTTACTGTGTATTCAATAATTCTTATGCCCGATTTGTTGAACAAGACACAGTAATTAATAACATTGATAAGACGATTACCATTGTAAGGGATGTAACCTTTAATGCAAATCAAGATGAAGATGGAAATACAATTCCCAATAACACTGAAAACTATATTATTTTTAATGTACCTGATGGTTACACTCTTGTTGTAGGAGAAAATGTTGAATTTGACATCCAAAAAACAGATACTGAAAAGCAATATGTTGAAATTATAGGAGACATGAAATTGTTGTCGGGTGCATCATTTATTGTTCGGAGAGAAGCATATTTCACTTTATATGGGTCTTTAACTGTTGAAGGTACGGGTAGTACTATTAAGGTGGAAGATCCCGGGCATATTTCTAAATCGTCTTACTTTTTAGTAACAGGAGACTTTAATAATAACACAAGTCCTGGCGGTAACACAACGATAGATATTGATCATAAAGGATCATTATTTATTATGGGTGATGCAACGGGAGGCAACTCTACTCTTACTTTAGCGATCAGAAATGGGGATGAAACAGGCATAGGAGGAATACATGTTGATGGTGATGAAAATATTGATGACTTTCATGATTATAATAAAAAATCAGACGGTACTTTCCCTTCTGCACTAAACTCCAAAATCCAATCAGTCAATGATCTTCCTGTTGAGCTTATTGACTTTACAGCAAGTGTTATAGGCGATCAAGTGATTGTTTCTTGGTCTACAGCCACTGAGTTAAATGCAGATTATTTTGATTTACAAAAGTCAAATGATAAAGTGAATTGGGAATCACTAGAAAGAATATCCGCACAAGGTAATTCTACTCATGTGACTAATTATGAATATATAGATACCGACCCACTAAATGGAGATTTTTATTATCGTTTAATTCAATATGATTTTGATGGTAAAAACGAAACGTTTGGACCAATTCATATTAATAATAGAATAAATGCTGAACGTTTTAATGTTTCTGTTTATCCTAACCCTTCTACTTCAATCACTAGGCTGGATGTAAATAGGGTTGACCTAAATGCTATTATAAAGGTTAGCATCTATGATAGTAATGGTAAATTAGTTGGCGAGAAAGAACTTTCTGTTGGACAGTACAATTTTACTTTCAACCTCGATACAATGATAAAGTTGAACAAAGGAGTCTATTACCTTACTTTTCAACAAGGCAAATTTATCGAAAAGAAGAAAGTCATCAGATATTAAAGTTTTGATTATAACATAATGCAGTAAGGGTAATATTCTTGATAGAAGTATTACCCTTTTTCTTGTTTTCAAGAATATGATTTATATAACATTGTGTTGTTAAAATTGAATATTTTAAATATTTCTGAACCAATACTACAATTAACTCAGCCAATTAATTTTTTGTT
Organism: Flammeovirga sp. SubArs3; assembly: GCF_947387565.1. NCBI lineage: Bacteria > Pseudomonadati > Bacteroidota > Cytophagia > Cytophagales > Flammeovirgaceae > Flammeovirga > Flammeovirga sp. SubArs3. The sequence goes on from NZ_CANDOA010000001.1 coordinate 1,102,884, forward strand.
AATCTATATTTAATGCCCGTTTTATAGTTTCGATGATAAAGTATGGTATAGGAATATATCAAGAATGTCATATCAGAATATTATGAAAGGGGAACTTTTAAATTGTTTTTTAACCAAGATCATAACATTATTTTACTTCTTGATTTAACCTCAAAAATTCTAAACACTACTTAACTATGATTGCTACTATATTGACAAGACTACTGACTTTGTGTATCATTTTGCTATCCTCAAACATTTTCGCTGCTAATATCTCATGGGATGGTGATGCCGGAGATGGATTATGGTCAACAGCTTCCAATTGGAGTGGAGATGCATTACCAGATAATGGTGATAATGTGACATTAGATTGTAATTGTACAATTACAGTAAATGGAGACATTGAATATAAAGAATTAGAACTCGAAGCAGGCACAACATTACATTTTACAGCAAATTCTACAATTGATAAAGCGAACAAGACAGAAATAGACGGTACAATGATTATTGATGCAGTTGTTACCTTTCCACAAGGAATTAAGGTAGAACTGACTGATGACGTTGCCATATTACGAGTCAATTCATCTGGAGAAATCACAGACACAGGATTAGGTTTAGCCGAAGATTCACGTATTGAAATAAAAGCTGAAGGATCTAATACAGGTGTAGATGCAGGTCCTTATGTATATAATTACGGTGAGATGACTCTGAAAAAGTTAGATATTGGCAAAGATGGAAATGGGGAGTTGTATAATTATTCTGATGGAATTATTAATATCAGTGACGAATTACACATAGATGGAGAAATGTGTAATCAAGGAACTTTTAATATTCATAATACAGATGGGGATGCTAAATTTAAAGTACATGGAGCAACTATCTCTTGTGGGGGCTTAGTTAATGTAGACCTTGTTGAATTAGATGATAAAGGTGACTCTCCAACTAGACAAGCAGTTCTATCAGATATTGTAATTAGTGATGGAAATGGTTGTGAAGGTGGCGATAGTAGTACACCTCAATATAAAGTAAAAGATGTAGATGGTATTCACACTTTTAATGAAGTTATTTTACTTGATGCAGGTAATAATACTTTCCAAGTAGATGAAGAAAACGTATATTCTTGTAATAGGAATGCTGCTAATGAAGATTTACCGGTAGAGTTAATTTATTTTGAAGTCTATGAATATGAAAGTGCAGTTGAATTAATTTGGGAAACAGCTGCTGAAATTAATAACTCACACTTTGTGTTAGAAAAATCACAAGATAAAGTAAACTGGTATGAGGTCACTCAGATTCAGGGAATGGGTAATTCTAATATTGCAATGAACTATAGTTTTATGGATGAAAATCCTTATCCTGGAGTATCCTATTATCGTTTAACGCAAGTTGATTTTGATGGAACATATGAAATGTTTGAACCAATTATGTACAAGAATGGTGAAGAAGTGATTACTAATATTCTTGCGTTTCCAATTCCATCAGAAAAAATTGTAACCATTACATCCACACAAGATATTTTAAAAGAAAGAATTCAAATCTTTAATTCTATAGGGGTATCAGTTCAGCATTTGGTTAATATTGAATCAATGGAAACAAAGCATATTCAGTTAAATATAGAAGAACTGAAGCAAGGGGTTTATTATTTTAAAACTCAAGAACAGATTATCCGATTTGTAAAAAATTAGACTTAATGTCGATAACAGAAAAGGAGTATAGACTTTATTGTTTATACTCCTTTTCTGTTTCTTTTATATACCTAGAAATACTTTTCCGATATTATCAATCAAATCTGAAGTGGTCATGGCTTCAACACTTTTATCTATTGCAGTATAATCTCCAGCTTTACCATGTATGTAAACACCGAGAATAGCAGCTTCTTGAGGAGTGTAAGGTTGTGCCAACAACCCGCTGATGATACCCAATAATGCGTCTCCACTACCACCTTTTGCCATACCTGGATTACCTGTAGAATTAAAGTGAATATGTCCATTAGGTAAGCATATAGCAGTATTCGCACCTTTCAATACGATAATTACTTTTCTTTCTTGTGCCATTTTTGAAGCAGCTTCCAAACGATCAAAAGAATTGATAAAATGTATATCAGTAAGCCTTTCAAACTCTCCCACATGAGGGGTTAAAATGGAATTTTCTGGTAAGAAATCCCACCATTCTTCGTTTTCAGCAAGCATATTTAAAGCATCTGCATCAATAACAACAGGCACTTTTGCATCTTCTAAAATCGAACGGATGGCTTTGGCAGTTTGTTCATGTTTTCCAATACCAGGACCAATTCCGATTGCACTAAATGGAGACAATAAGGTTGAGGCAACAATATGGTTTCTTGACGGATCAGCGATACACATAGCTTCCGGACAAGTTGCTTGCATTATTTCGTACCCACAGGCAGGGACAATCACAGTCGTTTTTCCGCTTCCTGATCGTAAGGCTGCTTTAGTGGAAAGCTGAACAGCACCAATCATTCCTTTAGATCCTCCAATAAGTAAAAGATGACCATATTTTCCTTTATGATCAAATCGTTTTCTTGGTTTGTATATCCCTTGAACGGTCTGAGAAGTGGTAAAGAAATAGGGAGTAGTGGTCGTACTATGATAACCTTTATGTAAACCAATAGGAACAATATGTAGCTCACCCACATTCTTTTCGTTCTCAGGGAAAAGCATTGATAGTTTAGGAATTTCAATACTTAACGTTATGTCAGCATTAATGATACTCTGGAAATGAGTAGAGTAATGATCTGTATATAGACCGGATGCTATATCAACAGAAATCACTGGATTATGAGAGGCATTGATCCGTTCAATTACTTGTAATGTAGTACCTTTTGGAGGCCTTGAAATACCGGAACCAAAGATACAATCAATAATGACTGTTTCGTCTGAAAAGTGGGGGATATCCTCAATTTCTCGTATGTCTTCACAAGAAATTTTCTTTGGTAATCGTTCTAGGTTTTCTTTGAAATCATCGGATGGGTGATCACCAAAATGTACAATATAACATTTCAAATTGTAGCCTTGTTGATGAAGAAGTCGGGCCATTACTAAACCGTCTCCACCATTATTTCCAATACCACAAACGATAGTAATATCTCTATAGCGATCTAGGTTTTCTTCGTACCATTCTGTGAGAGCAGTTGCGGCGCGTTCCATCAGGTCGATTCCTGCAATTGGCTCATTTTCAATAGTATATTTATCCCAATCTCTAATCTGCTGTGCCGTATATAGTTTCATGTGTTATTGCTTAATTTATTATTAAATAAGTTAACAAAATATCTATATAAAATCACTTAAATAGAAAGAGAAAATATATTTAAAATTGTATTTTTATCCATAGAATGATTTTATACTTACCCATTACTTATTATCCCAATGTTTGATATCAAAATGACCTTTTTTAGGTAGTTATTGGTCTTTTTGGGAAAATAAATATCACGTTGTGTGCGTATAAAAGATTATATATAAAATTTACTTACTAATCTTCTTATGAAACGAATTGCAGTATTACTATTATTATTTGTATCACAGTTTACATTTGCACAAGATAAAGTAGCCGTTTTTGATATGGATGGTACATTAATATCAGAAGAGCCTGCTTATGCTATGGCAATATTTGCTAAAGAATACGGACAAAACCAAATAGAAACAGTCAACGATTTAGTGAATGAACTAAAAGCATTGACGAAAAATCCAAGGTATGATAAAATGCTAAAAAGCTTTATGAAAACTGACCCGATTAAAGTTTATCCTCAAATGATGGATGTAGTGGACAGTTTAAAAGCTGAAGGATATAAATTAGTAATTTGTACTGGTTCCGAAGTTCGTTTCGCCAAAGCGGTTAATAAGAAATATTTTAACAATAAGTTTGATGTTGTTATTGGTTCTGAATTTAGAGCAGAGAAATTAAAACCTACAAATAGCAGTATCAATGATAAAGAAGGTAAAATAGATAACCTGAAGTCAAATGGAATAACACCAACAATCGTATATGGTAATTCTCATGGTGATTTCCCTATGATGAAATGGGTAGGAAATGGCGTCTTAGTTATTCATGATGATAAAGCTTCAGGAGAATATGATAAGCCTGAACAATACATTAAAGAATGTAATGAGCTAGGTTTTAAGACCATCAAAATTAGTGATTGGAATTTATCTGAAAATCCATCATGGAAGACTAAATAATATCAATATATATATTATGTAGCTAGAGAGCTATCACCAACTATTTTGCAGTTTGTGATAGCTCTTCTCTTTTTTTACTGAATTGAAAAAGTTGGAGGAGAACGATACATAGAAGTAAACCTGCAATCATAAACGTCCAAGTATAATTGTATCCAAATATATTTACGGATTGCATACCCAAATTATGTCCCACTAAATGTGAAATAGAGAAAGCAATGGTGTATAACGCCATATAATCTCCTTGGTATTTACCCGATGCTCTACTCATTGCCTCAGCATTTGAAAGAGGGAACATCAGCATTTCCCCTAATGTGAGTAACATCATACCAATGAATAATACCCACAAATCATGTCCAACGATCAATAAGATATAACTTAAAAGCACTAATACAATAGAGCTCATCATGATCTGCATCGTTGAGTATTTCTTCTGTTTTTCTACCCAATGTATTAGAGGCATCTCCAATAAGAAAATTACAAAACCATTACTCGATAGTAGTAATCCAATTACGGCTTCGTTCAGCTCATGGACCTCTTTGTAAAATAAAGGTACAGTACTGAAATATTGCATAAAGATTACCCCAAAAAATACCATTGAAAGGATAAATAGTAAGTAAGGAAAATCTCTGTAAGGTGACTGACTTTTCTTATTTTCCTCAAGTGAGTCATCATTCTCTTCAACCATCTTTTTCTTTGGTTGTATGGCTAAAACGAAAATAAGTAAAGCTAAGATACAGCTTACGCCATCAACCCAGAATAATGATGTATATCCCCAAGTCGCTATCAATAATCCTCCAGTGGCAGGACCAGCCGAAAAACCAAGATTAATGGCCAATCGGATCAATGTGATAGATTTAGTTCTATTCTTTTCGCTACTATATTGTCTTATAGCTACAAAAATTGGAGGCCTAAGAATATCAGTAAACAAAGTCACTAAAAAGAATCCTCCACATATCTCGTAAAAGGTATCTAATTCTTTTAGAAGGATTAACCCAATACCCGAAGTGAATAAACTGAAAATAATAATAGGGTAGAAACCAAATTTGTCAGTGAGTTTACCACCTAGCCATGAGCCAATTAATGACCCTACACCAAAAGAAGACATGACCCATCCAATTTCAGCCAGTGTAAATCCTTTTGCATCAGCTAAATAAATAGATAAAAAAGGGATCACCATGGCTCCAATTCTATTTATTAAAGAGACAACGGAAAGTACCCATATTTCTCGGCTTAAGCCTTGGTATATACTAATGAAGTTATTGAAAGCTAATCTGATGGAAGTGTTCATTTAGAAGTAAAGTTAGGTTTATGGAAGTGTTGCAAGTTAGTTATTAAATAATAAAAAAAGGTAACCTTTTGATGAAGTTACCTTTAATTTTGTATTATCTATTACATTTAATTTACTAGTTCAGCGTCAGAAGGATACCACTTGTTATCAAACCATGGTTCTAAAGGTCCATATAGTCTGAAAATAGTATTCCAGCCTTTAGAAGGATTAGTTTGAATCCAATTGTTCTCCATTCCTTTAGGTGCTTTTGGACCAATGAAAATATCCCAAGAGCCATCTTTATTTTGTACTAGACCTTTTTGGTTACTATCAATTCCAGGAAACTGTTGGTCTGTTTGTAACATAGATCTGGTCTGATTATCATAGATTGTGAATGACCAGAAATCTTTCATTGGAGGATTGGCAGGTACATGGAATTTATAGGTCTTACTTCCATCAAATACATTTCCATTTTTATCGCTGTAAGCAATAGAGTATTGAGAGCCTTTTCCAATAATTTTCATCGACATTGCAGGGGTTATACCTGTAGCATAAAAATGGAAAGCACTTCTGGCATCCAAAAGTCTTGCTCCATTATGTTCAAACAAATAACTTTTATAAGCCAAAGGATTTAACCATTGAGTATTTGGAAATTTATATAAGTATTCACTTCGAGGTTTTGCCATTTCAGTTCTTACAATAGCACTACCAATTTTAGAAGCTTCCTCTAAAATCTTTTTCATTCTTACATCAGGAGCAAATGTCTTCCCTTTTTCAATCCCGATTGCGGCAAGTGAACCTAAAAGTTCTGGATTTTCTGCAGCAGTAGGTTCAGATTGAACGACAGCGTTAATCTCTTCATAAATTTTTTCATCCATTCTATGAATGGTATTAAAGCTTTTTCCTGAAACATTCACAAAATTCATTTTAGGAGGATTTTTCTTTTGTGATAGTGGATAAACTTTATAGATTTCCTTTGTTGTATTTACGGCCGGCAATGGACTTCCATCTTTTTGAAAACCTCTCCATATTACCCAATGCCCATAAGTATTTGTCTTTACGACATGATAGCCTCTAGGTACTTTACCATTATAATTAGGAGGAAGTATTAAGAATTTACCTCCTTTTGATCTATCAGGACCTAAACGACCAAAGTCCGCTACATATTTAAAATAATGATCATCAATAATACCCAAAACGTCGGGTGGAGTTTCAATGACCATAGGTTCATCGCCTAATTCTAACCATGACATCATATACACTGATGTAGTGTTGGCTGTCAAGAACAAAGCTTTTGAATCCATTAATCCTTCGAACAAAAGAACAGTTTCATTGGCAGGGCCAAAAGATAAAATTCCTTGTTTCATGGCTTCCATAGAGGCGATTTGAATCCCTTTAGTGTAAGCATCAACTGCATTATGTAAGTCGATATAATCGTAAACTTTATCAACAGTTTCTGGTAAAGGAACGCCATCAAAGAATTTTAAGTCTCCAAGTTGTGATGAGTGAATGACGTTGGGGCTTTCAATTCCTTCAGGAATTGGTGTTGTCATTTTCATAGAAACGACTTCTTTTGCCTTAACTTCTTTTTCTTTTTCGGGTGATGTAGAAGTTTGGCAGGCACCGAATAAAGTGCCTGCTAAGAGTACTGTGAGTAATCTTTTAGCTTGCATGTAAAAATGATATAGATTGTTCAGTATATCTATACAATTTAAACAGAAATGCAGGAATAATCTAATTAAAAAGTTGGCTTATTCTATTCTTCTCTAATAAAAATGAAGACCACATATCATCTACCACTTCTTTTGCTGTTATAATATTATGTATCTGTGCTGAGATCTGTCCTATTTCTATCTCACCTTCTACTAAATCTCCCTCGAAAATACCTCTTTTTGATCTTCTTTTACCCAATATTTCAGATAGTTCCTCTTTATTTGCACCTCTTGCTTCAGCATCGGCTACTTTCTGATAGAATTCATTTTTTATTAATCGAACAGCAACTAAATCTTTTAAAGTAAGGATGGTATCTCCTTCTTGTGCGTCTACTATCTTATTCTTGAAATTATCATGAGCGGAAGATTCCTTTGTAATTGCAAAGCGAGAGCCTACTTGAACACCCTCGGCACCTAAAGCAAATGCGGCCAACATCGATTTACCAGAACCTATACCACCTGCGGCGATGACTGGGATGGATAATTTTTCAGCAATCGGAGGGATGAGGCAAAGCGTAGTTGTTTCTTCCTTACCATTATGTCCACCTGCTTCAAAGCCTTCCGCTACAATAGCATCAACACCCGCTTCCTGAGACTTCAATGCAAATTTTAAGGAGGAGACCACTTGAGCTACTTTAATTCCATTTTCCTTTAAAAATGCGGTATACTTCTTAGGGCTACCTGCTGAAGTAAAAACAATGGGAACTTTCTCATCAATAATAATTTCCATTAACCTGTCCACTTCAGGGTAAAATAAAGGGATATTGACACCAAAAGGTTTATCAGTTGCTGTTTTACATTTCTGAACATGTTCTAAAAAAGTTTCAGGGTGCATCGAACCTGCGCCAATAAGACCTAAGCCTCCAGCATTACTAACTGCTGATGCAAGTTTCCAACCACTGCACCATACCATTCCACCTGAGATAATAGGATATTTAATATCGAATAGTTGGCAAATTCTATTGTCTGTTGTCATAACTTTATGTGTTTATACGAGTAGTGAAGTTACTTATTACCTACTAAAAAACTATGAGCGACTGAAAAAAATGAAGTATAGTTTTTTAAGTATTTCTCAAAGACGAATGTTGAAATAGTATTTAAAATAACAAAGAATAATTATCAATAAATATGATGATTCCTAATTGTTTGGTGAGGGTTCATATGGCAGTAAAAACACTGATTATATCCATTTTCATCACTTTTAGCCACTATAAATGATGAAATTAAGTCTATTATCAAGTGAAAAAATAAACTACGCATCAACTTTTTATTTATGCGTCAGGATGTTAAAAAGAGTGAATTTATACTACTACTTTAATTGACGTCTATTAAAAGTGTGTGATTAATTTTGAAGTATATAAAAAGTAGAAAACAATGAGTAATTGCAGTAGATAATTCTTAGTAATCAGTCTAGGTTGATAATAAATTTCAAAAACAAGCCGATGAACGGTATAAATATTTTTTAAGACTGTAAAGTAAAATGAAAGAATTATCTACTATGAAAGAACGTAGCTCAAAAGAAAGAGGGTACCTGATATCCTATTGGGCAAACTTTCTGAAAAACAATCTAACTAACCTCTTTATTATGTGTTTATTGATGTATTCTCAAAACATCATAGCACAGAATTATGGTATTGAGGTTGATAATGGAAATGCAACGATCTATTTTGAAGATCAACCTGGTTGGACAGGGGGATGGAATTATATCTGTCTTGGAGCGAACTGTACTTCAGGAGAAAAAGTGGGGAATAGATGGGAGAGGCCAGTTACTGGAATTACTGTTGGTAATACTTACTCTATTCAAATAAAAATTGCTACCTCAAATGGACAATATATCTCTGATCTTCATGATGTAGTAGCAACATTAAAAGGAGATTCTCCTCAACCAGATCCAGACCCTGATCCATTGCCTACTTGTTCTGATGGAATCCAAAATGGAGAGGAAACAGGTATCGATTGTGGTGGCACTTGTGAACCATGTGAAGTGGTTTCTCCTCCACCAACCTCATCAAGATTTATTGAGGCTGAAGGTGGAGAATTAATTGGAAGTGCATCAAGATATACAGACGGTTCAGCGTCAAATGGCCAAGGAGTAGCCTATATTTCTGCTCAAGGAGCTGGTTTTAGATTACCCAATGTGCCATCAGCTTCAAGTGTTGAAATTATTTATGCTTCAGAACTTAGTGGTGAAATATCAATTTTCATCAATAATGAAGATGCAGGAAATATCGTCTTTAATTCAACAGGTGCTTGGGTGGGTACGTACCAATCTGTAAGCAAAACTATTGATATTCAAGAAGGTGATACTTTTGAAGTGAAGTTTCAATCGGGTGATGCCGCTTTAAATATTGATCAAGTTAAATTTATTGGGGAGCCATCACCTTGTAGTGGCTTAAACAACCCATTAAATGTTTATACAGGCGTTTCTACTATCAATGAAACGTCAAGTGGAGCATTGGATGGGTCGGTAACTTTCACTTTCAATAACGTCGAGAATGATTATGACTCACTTATGATCTTGTTTGATAATGACTCTTTTAGTGTTGCATTAACGGATCAATCTTTTACAATCAATAATAAAGCTGAAGGGAGTTATCCAGTAGCTCTAAAATGGTCCAATGGTGATTGTATTGAAGAAATAGGTACAGTGACAATAGGTTCTTGTGAAAATAACATCAAAGATGGAAATGAAATAGAAACAGATTGTGGCGGAGTTTGTCCTGCCTGCCCAGATCAACCAGTTCCAACATTTGAAGATTTGGTCATCTCAGTATCATCTTCTCCAACTGTTGGAGAATATTTAGTGGCAAAATATGGAGATCAACCAGCTAAAGCTATTTATACTTGGGATAATGATACCAACGAATTTAGTAGTTGTACTGGAGGTTGTATTCAAAGTTGGCCTGCAGTAGTAACAGATGCAAAAGTGAACTTAATTCTTCCACAAACTTTACCAAATGGTCTTGTAGGTGACTTTGGTTTAAGTGGTACTTGTGATGGAGAATTACAACTTACATTTAATAATAAACCTTTATATTATTTCTCTGGAGATAATAACACTAATGATATCAATGGTGAAGCATCAGGTGGTGTTTGGTGGCTTGTGAAAGAAGAACCACAAATTAATTTTTGTTCAGATGGTGTTCAAAATAATGGAGAATCAGGTATCGATTGTGGTGGTGATTGTACTCCATGTACACCTATAGTTGGAGGTGAAGGAACATGTGGTGACTTTGGTTTGACTATTATCGATGGACAAGGGTATTTATATTATAATGAAGAACTAGGTTCAGCACTTTATTTATGTTTAAACGGTGGATGTTATCCTCCTGATGTACAAGAAGACGGTTATTATAAAAGAGCAGTGAATGTACAACCTGGAGTTGATTATACGATAAAGGTGCAAGGAAGTAATGAGCAGGAAAAAGTAGTTCAAGTAGGTTTGTGTTATTTCGTACCTACTTGTAATGATGGCATCCAAAATGGTGATGAAACAGGTGTCGATTGCGGTGGTTCATCTTGTAATGCATGCCCAACTTGTGATGACGGAATCCAAAATGGAGAGGAAACAGGTGTTGATTGTGGCGGCCCTGATTGCCAATCTTGTGAAACCATTTGTAATGGAACACCAAATCCATTTGCAACGATTACTAAACAAAATGAGACATTTGAAAACGAAGCAGATGGTATCATTACGCTTTCTTTTGATGATGTTGAAGGAAGAGAAGTCATCGAAGTATCGTTAGATGGTGGTGTGACATATCCTTTTAGTGAGAATGATGATTTGAAATGGTTAACCATAACAGGTTTATCACCACAAGAATATCATGTTTTTGTGAGATGGGAAGGAGGTGATTGTCCGATGGATCTAGGCTATGTGACGATTCAAGAAGGAGGTCCACTTCCAACATGTTCTGATGGAATCAGAAACCAAGGAGAAACTAGAGTAGACTGTGGAGGTCCATGTGCTCCATGTGAAGAAGACCCTTGTGGCGAAGTACCATTAGTACTTTATCCAACACCTGCACTTCAAACTCCTATTCAAGGAAGCCCTGCTAAAGAACATGGTTGGTCATTTGATTTAAGTGAAGACTTAACGGAGGTTTCTGTTGCTATTGGAGGCGGAGTTGCTGACCAAATGCAGACGAATACGGGTACTTTTGAAATGCATTGTTCATGTAATCAAGTAACTTTCTATACTGCTGAACTAGGAGATAATCTTCAAGCTTCAGTACCTCAAGAATGTGTGGATGCAGGAGATTATTATTACTTCTTTAGATACAAACGTAATACAACTATGAATACATATGACCCAGCCGATATTTGGGTATACTCTGGTTTATTTACAACAAAAGGAGAAAGAATAGATCCTGACAACAGACCGACAATTGTAACAAAAGGAGCAAGCTGGATGAGATTTAGGCATCCTCACCCTCAAGATGGTATTACGGAAGCGATTTTTGATGCTTCTCATAATGGCTCTTTATTAAGAACGTTAGACCGTTATGAAACGGAAGTGACAGATGGATCGGATAATATTCGCTTTGAGCAGTTCTTGTACTCAACAAAAGATTATACAATTAGACATAAAGATCAGGAAAACCTTCCAGATAAAGATAAATTGATTTGGGAAGGAGGTAATAGAATACCTGTTCGTCGTATGGAATTCCTTGCAAAAGGTGGAGCATCTACACCTTCTTATGCAGCATACATTGCACCTGGAGGTGCTACCTATGATGAAGGCGGAGACTTATATCCATGGTCGGATATTGCAACTGTTAACTACGGTAATATTATTTCTTATGAGATTACTGCCGTAACAGCATTAGTAGATGGTGTACCTTGGAGTAAAGGAGCACAACATTATAACACTTTCCAAAATTATGTAGTAGGACAAGGGTTTAACACTTTTGGAGATCCCCGACTGGCAATGGCTGGTAGAGCATCAAGTAATATGATTCTTTCAGGATCAGGACAATTTACTAAAGAAGAGCAGGATGCAGTATTTACACAACACCTCATCACTTTAGAAGATGATGATGACGTAGATGATTTCCTTGAAGGCCATCATTTATTCCATGGTGTTAGACATAGAGGACAAGGAGACGGACAGCAAGACAATAGAGTATTAGGTGAAATTAATATTGGTTCGACTACTTGTGGTAGTTGTCACTTTAGAGATGGTAGAGGTTCAGAAGTAGTGAGTACACCGAAAGGTAACCTTTTACCTCCACCAGTTTATGGTGTTGGTCTGTTACAATGGATTGCTGGAGCTGAAGTTGGTTTAACTTGGGACGGTTCAGTACCTACTGTAGAAGAACAGACTGTAAATGCATTATTGAATGATCATGGTATTGATGCATCAGATGCTAATCAAATCACTCAAGAAGATGTAGACTTATTAGTAGCCTACACTAAATTCTTAACAGTACCAACTAGATCGAAGGGAGTATATGATGATCCACAAGTGGGAATTGGTCATGTGAAATTCTCGGAAATTGGTTGTGCTACTTGTCACTCTGAAACTCAGCGTACAAGAAATGATGCTCCAAAAGAGTTCAGAAATATTACGCTAAGACCTTACACTGATATGAAACTTCATGATATCGGTACTGGAAACAGCTATAGAACACCAGCACTTTGGGGATTGTATTACAATAAACAATTGTTAGATCGAAATGGCAAAGCACTATTATTTATGCACAACGGTTCTGCTACTTCGGTAGATCAGGCAATTATGCAACATGGTGGGGAGGCCGCTGGATCTAGAGCAGCATATGAAGAGTTGACTGCAGAAGAAAAAGAAGCAGTTATCAAATTTGTTGAATCTTTATAATAGCATCAAAATGAAAAAAATATTTTATATATCAATAGTATTAATTCTATCAGCATTTACATCAGCTTTGGCACAGCAAGATGTAGCGTCAATAACAGTAAAATGTCCACCTTGTAGGCCTATTGCAAGCTGTGACCAATGTTTTGAAAATCAAACTGCTGCAGATGAAGCCTGTGGTTCTTCTGCAAGAACAATAGGAACATCTCTTGAGAGTGAATTGTCTGATTATTCTATTAACGTATTTCCCAACCCAAGTAAACAAGGGAAGTTTACGGTTGAGTCAATAAATAATTTAGAGGGACATGTTCAATTATTCTCACCAGTAGGTGATCTTATTGAGGAATTTGATGTTAGTGATCAAAAAATGTTTAACGTCGGAACTACTCAAAGTCTACCTTCTGGAGTGTATATTATGACATATACCGATAAAGATGGGAATACAGTAACAAAGAAATTAGTCGTTAGTTTCTAATTTATTATATCAATTTAAAAGTCATCATAAATTCATTTTTATGGTGACTTTTTTAATAAAAAAAAGAGCCAGAAAGTAGGACCTTCTGACTCTTTACCACTTATTTTGACAAATTCTTTTTAGTAGAAAATGAAATGAACTGGGTTGACTCCTGCAGGGATTTCAGCTTTTTCATCACCACTTTCATTATATATTTTACATTTTCCTGGATTTTCATAATCAGGAGTTAATGCTACATAGATGTCGTTTGTTGAAGGATTTTGTGCAACGCCTGTAATTGCTGCTTCTTCGATTAATGTATCTACATTTTTACTTGCAGTATTGATTACTACAATTTCACCAGAACCAATAGCTAAGATTTCATCAGCATTAGTAGTTGGTTGAATATTACCTTCGTTTGTGATACCAGGGTAGTTGATGAAATTTGAATAAGAAAGACCGTTTACATCAATTTTTGCAATTCCTAATTTTGCTGTGTCAAAACTTGGAGACCAATCAGGGTTATAGCCATTACCTAAAGATACCCAGATCTCATTATTTTGATAAACAAAGTGTTGTGGATGAACTCCAACATCGATACTTCCTACTTTTTCAAAATCAGATGTATTGTAAACCTCCACTTCAGTAGTATTACTAGCAGCAACTAAGATCTTTCCATCTACCACTGCAATACCTTCTGGATTTGAACCTACTGAAAATGAATTTTCAATTGAACCTGTTGATAAGTTTACAACATGTACTTTTGGATCTATGTAACTGTAAACAAAATCAACAACTTTTTTTTCTCCCCATTGAGTAACATAAGCATAGTTGCCATCAAAAGCAGCGTATCTAGGAGTTTCTACTTCTGAGTTGATTACATGGATCTTCTTTAATGTTTTTGTATCGGCAATGATAATTTGCTCACTTAACGAAGTAGTGATCACCGTTAACTCACCATTTGAAGTAAATCCTTCAACATGTCCACCAATGATCTCACCGTTTTGATCTTTGTAAGCTTGTTGAGAAACAGTTACGCTATCATCACCAAAAATGGATGCACCCATGATTGAAGTAGTATTAGGCTTACCAAATTGACCATATGAGTTCAATTGGAAACCTTCTGAACCAGGAACATAAGGAGTTGACTCTTTATCTTCAACACATGATGAAAAAATTACTGCAATAAATGCAAAGATTAGCTGAAATTTGTAAAACTTTTTCATGTCGTTTTTAAAAATTGAAATTTGCTTTGAACATATAATTAATACCCGGCATAGGGTATTCTTCATAGTTCTGGTATTCTGAATTAGTTATATTATTCACTTTAGCAGTCAATAAAATTCTGCTATTGTTTATTTTGAACCATTTGCTTAATCCAACATTAAGTAGTTGGTAAGCGTCAAGGTTGTAGTAATCATTTGCTGTAGTTCTCTTGCCAACGAAATTACCATCAATATTAAGAGACCAAGTTGCTATACCTAAGTTGATGTAGGACCTAAAAAGGTTTTTAGGTACATACATAAGTTGTTTGTCTTTGTCTAAGTTCTGAGCATCAGTGAAAGAGTATGCTGCTCCAAACTTCCATTTTAATAGTTGTTTTGAATACTGATTTCCAATATCTGCACTTACTTCTACACCCCTAGAATATGTTTCTTTTACGTTGGCAGCATATGTAGGATTTCCTGGAATCCATAAGATTTTATTAAAAGTTCTAAGGTAAAATCCCGTTACTGATGTATTGAATGTTAGATGGTTGTTGCTTTTTGTATAGTCAAAGCCTAAATCAACATTATATCCATCTTCTGGTTTAATGTCTGGGTTAGCTTTTTCTCCCCAATACCTTTCGTTAAGGGTAGGGACTCTATAACTTCTTCCAGCCGAACTTTTAATTTTTAAGGATTGACTCCCATCTTCTAATGCGATATAAGATAAATTAAGTGAGGGTGTAAATGGAGCTGAGTATCCTGTAACGACTGTTTGACGTAATGTGGTAGATACATTAAAACGATTGGTGACATCCCATCTAACAGCAGCAAAAACGGATCCTCTAAATTCTTCTGTGTCGGCAGCGTAGGCATAAACATCTGGCCAAATGTTCATAAGGGTCAAACCAGTTTGTAATGTTAAACTGTTGGTTAATGATGTTTCACCTCTATAATCTCCTTGAACTCTTTGTGTGGCAATTTGGCTTCCACCGTTTAATAATTCATCTTGAATATAGGCGACACTTGCAGTATGTGTCCATTGATCATTCTTCACTTTGTAATTAACAACTCCTCTAAAATTTGTATTTTCAGTAGAGTCATAAGTACTGGGCTTCATGTTATTACCCATGATTGGTTGAATACCCCTTTGATCTTGTGTATACCATAAATTAACGGACCATTCTTCGTTTTCATTTGGTTTAAAATGAGTTTCATGAAGAATTCCTGCATGCCAAAAACCAGCATTTTGTTGTACCTGATCTTCTTTAGCATACTCATTATAAAATGTATAATCATTATCAGCCATCTGATAAAGGCCTACTGTCTTATGCTTCCATTTATTATTACCATATTGAGCTTTAAAACCATAAAATTGTTGATTGAAGCTTCCATATGCTGTTTGTATTTCAAAATGATTTTCACTCTCCCAATCCAATTGATCTTTAAGGATAATGGTGCCACCTACTGCACCAGAACCATATTGTGCAGAACTTGCTCCATACTGAAGGTCAATATTGTCAAAATAGAAAGTATTAATGGTAGACATATCTGTTTGACCTAACGTCAAAGAATTTAAGTTAATACCATTCCATACAATCGCAGTATTTTCTGGAGATGCACCACGAATAGAGATACTAGAAAGTTGCCCTGGAGCACCATATTCTCGAATATATACTGAAGCTTTATCTCTTAATAAAGTCGCTAGGGTACCTTCATTATAGAATTGCATTTCAGTACTGTCAAAGGTTTGAATATGTGCCCCTTGACTATAATACTTCATTGATTTGGCAGTGATCTCAACTTCTTTTAATTCTCGATCAGGAAGCTGATACTCTTGACCTACACAATAAGTGGAGATAAAGAATAAAACGGCCATTAGACCTTTTAATCTCATGATTAATTAATTTTTTGAAAGAAGTATAATTCGTGATCAGGAAGAAGTTCCGGATGGAAAATCTTAATAAGGTCAGCTAAAATGATTTCTGGGTGTAAAATTCCTGTACCCCAATAATCATTGGCTGCTTTATTCATTTTATTATTGTTGTTGTAGATTCCTCCGTTAGTAAATGCATCAAATTCAGCATATCTTTTGTCAATACCTTTTAACTCTTCTAAGGAATTGACCATGCCAACGTTAATCCAATATTTTGCATCTTTTCCTTTTGCATAAACGCCTTCTAAATCGAATTGTAAACTACCTTTTTGATCATTGTCGAACCAAGGATAATCTACATGAACATCATGAAAAGCTTTAGCCAAATATGAAGCTCCACCGGGTACAGACCAAAGGCCTTTGTACGGTAAACCACTAATCACTTTCGGAGAAGATTTTGCCTGAGTAGCTAGATGTTTATATTCGTTGTATTGCTTTGTAATGCTTTCAAACAAAGCATTTGCTTCGGCTTCCTTGTTAAGAAGAGCACCAAAAACCTTAATCCATTCGGCTCTTCCCAATAAGTCACTTTCTTGCCAGTCTGTATTGGCTAAGATGGGAATGCCTGCTTTTTGAATAACTGGGAAGGAAGTTGAAGATGTTGAACTGCTTCCTACAACCATAACCAAGTCAGCATCACTTAAGATTACTTTTTCAGCATTTCCTTCCATATCATAACCAACAGAAATAATACGACCTTCTTCCATACGGTCAATAATGTCTTGGCTATACATATAGGTTTTATCAACATACCCCCTTATGGCATCAATACTTCCAAGTTCTTCCATCATAGAAGTTTGTGCGGTGGTCGTTGTAATTACATTTTTTACTGGAATTGAAATAACTTGATGGCCTTTGTATTGATCAGGAAGAGAATTCCCTTTTGGTAATAATACAAATGTCTCTTGACCGTCGTTAAAAGGATTGATGAAGTGTATTAATTTAAGATTGTCCTTATATTCTAACTTAAAAGTTTTAGCATGTAACACTTCCGATTTTACTGAGCCAATATTTTGCTCTTGATTCTCTTTCTGAGACGTTTGTTTGTTTTCCTTCTGCTGACATCCAAAAAATAGGATGAGGAAAGAAAGGACTATAGTATATAGTGACTTGTTTAGCTGCATTCCTTTTTACTTTACACCCGAAGAATATTTCCAAACAAAAGATATCCTGACTTTCCTTTTAGATGAGCCTTCCCGAGTGTACTCAGTGGCATTTTCATCAACCCTTACAGGTAGGATTACAGTAGCGGGGACTGTTTTGGATTCTCACCAAATTCCCTTTTGTTTGATGCAAATATGATAGATGATTATTTACAATACAACTAAAAAGATTATTTATGAAGCATGACTGTGATCATTAAAAATCATTTACAAATCCATTATCAGTAGCAGTTTTGCCAAGAAATACTATTATTCAAAAGATAAACTAGTTGATTCTTGCAACTGTTATACCGGTGTTCAATTTGCTGTTTTTTAACCACTCTGCTAAAGGCTTCTTTGTGATTTCAACTTTTCCTCCAGATTGTGAGGCATGCAATAAATGTATACGGTTGTCTTCCAATCTTACTGCAAAGCCAACATGGGAGACATCTAAACCATCTACTTTACAAACCAAAGCAATGATATCTCCAGATTCTATTTTACTTTCTATCTCAGCTATTTCTTTAATATATATTTGAGAGAGTGGCTTTGTATTTATTTGATCTTCAATTTTCTTGATCTCTACTAAAGCGGAATCATTACCAACTAACTGTTTGTACGCAGTGATATGAGTACTCATAAAGTTGATTTTCTTATCGTACACTGTTCCTCCGATTTTCTCCGTAACGTCAGTAACAATACCTTTTTTCTGATTATTTCTTATCCATTCTGTAAAATAATGTAATCGTGAAGGGTACCCATTTCGTCTCCCGTCTCTATATCTTAAATATTCTAAGATACTTGCATAATGATTGAGATTTCTAAATTTTTCATTGTCCTCTCCAGAATACAATTTAGTTAAAGCAACTACAGATTCTACAAAGGTAGTACAATCAAAACCTAGATAATTAATGACTAAGTCTTCCCTCTTTTCATTTATTTCTAGGGTCTTTTCAAGATAGGGTTCACCTACAAATGTTTTGGCAATACTGATTGCCTTTTCATTCGAAGTAAGCCCTTGTAAAGGAAGTTGGTTTAATGTTGTGAGCTTATCTTCAAAAGCTTTTGTACTTGGAATTGTACAAACAAACTGTGCTTGGCAATAAAAAGTGATAAATAATAAGCTAATTATAGATAAGAATTGTCTTGACATATTTATTTTTTGCATTTTGCAGGAATGAAGCATTAACTTCAATAATGTTCTTGATATATAAACTTAGGCAATTCTTTGAAATTATCAGAACAATGGAACTTACCTTGCAATCAAACTATAAAAATATCAATAGAATGTTAAGAAAGTCTCTTGGATTTATGTTGTGTTTTTTACTGATAAATTTTACGTCAGTATTAGGACAAGAAATCAGTGAGCATCCTGAAAAAGATAAATATGTTGGTCAATTTAACGGGGATGGTCAACGTCATGGTATGGGAACATATACATGGGAAGATGGAACGGTTTATCAAGGAAAATGGAGAAATGACTTGATGGACGGTAGAGGAAGTTTAAAATTTGCGAATGGCAATAAGTACGAAGGGAACTTCTCTAAAGGACAACCATTTGGCGCCGGTGTATATAATTGGGCAAATGGTGATGTATTTCAAGGAGGTTTTCTTGATGGGAAAATGCATGGTCGTGGTATATTAATTACTCGTTCAGGTGAAAGACACGAAGGTACTTGGATGTATAATCAAGTCAATGGAGAAGGCCAACACTGGTATGCTAACGGAGCACAATATATTGGTGAATGGAAAAACGGTAAACGCCATGGAAAAGGTATAATGCTTTATCCAAATGGAGATACAGAACAAGGTGAGTGGAGAGATGATGAGTATGTGCCATGTGACTGTTATAGAGAATCTGTATCTGTTGCCGAAGCATATAACGAATCAGAGGCAGTATTTGTCGGGAAAGTTTTTGAAATTGAAACAACTGATGAAGGGTATGATAGAGTAGGGATTATCGTTTCAGAATATTGGAAAGGTGCCTTATATCCGAAAAGAAAAGTATACATGCGTGCCGAGTATGGCTCATGTGACTTCGTTTACTTTGAAGATGAGGAATACCTAATTTATGCTCAACCTTATCAATTTGACAAATCGTTATATTACCCTACAAAATGTACGCGTTCAATGCGTACGAGCTTACCTTTAGCTTCAAGAGATATTGAAGAATTAAGAAAAATGTCTTGTGAAATTAAAGAAAACGACGATCGTAAAGTAGCTTTTGATTTCACAGATGACCCTGTTTGTGGTTGTGATGGAGAGGATTACAAAAATCCATATCAAGCTTATAAAGCAGGGGTGGCACATTGGTACGCCGGAACCTGTGAGGAAAAGAAAAAGCGTGATGAAGAAATCAGAAGAGCCAAGTATAAAATCAAGGACGAAATAAAAGAAGAAAAGAAAGAAATTGAGAAAGAAACTCAGCAGATGTATAATTATGTTGAAGAGGATTAATTCCTTTCTGATTTATTTCTAAAAAAAGATGCTTATCTTACGGTAGGCATCTTTTTTTGCTTACAAATAATATCATTAACCAAAAAATCTAATTAAATGGGCCTGTTTAATACTTTAATGGGTAATGTTTCCAATGCTAATATTGAAGACGTTCAAGAAAAGTTTAGTTTCGTTTTATCATCAGACGAACAATTTGTAAAAGCTTATCAATTAGTTAGAGATCAATGGATCTTTACCAACAAAAGACTTTTAATTGTCGATAAGCAAGGTATCACAGGAAAGAAAGCGGAACTTCTAACTATTCCTTACAAACAAATAGAGCAGTTCTCTATGGAGACAAAAGGAAATTTTGATGCTGATTCTGAGTTGAAAATCTGGGTTAAAAGAATTCCAGAACCTATAGAAACTAAGTTTGGAAGTGATCAGGATGTAAAAGAAGTATATCAATTACTTTCTGAAGGAGTATTATAATAACTAAAGGCTACTTGAGGGGATCAACTTAAGTAGCCTTTATTTTTCTATTGATATATCTAAACAAAACTTTCAATAATTTTCTGTATCACAAAATTAGGTCTAACTTTAATCAACTTTTGGACACACCCAACTAAATCAACCTACAATGCAAAAGTGGTTAAATAAAATAGAGTTAGAAGGTGCATTAGTGAAACTAATCCCTTTAAAACTAGATCATAAAGAAGAGTTACTAAATGCTGCAAGTGATGGAGAATTATGGAAATTATGGTTTACCTCGGTTCCGTCTATCAATACAATAGATAAATACCTTGAAAAGGCATTAGAGGATTATCAGTTAGAAAAGTCTTTACCTTTTGTCGTTATCGATAAAAAGACAAATAAAGTCATTGGATCTACGCGTTTTACTAATGCCGTTACTCATCATAAAAGGGTAGAGATTGGGTATACTTGGTATGCAAAAAGTTATCAAAAAACAGGGGTAAATACAGAATGTAAATTTCTTCTCTTAAGACATGCTTTTGAAACTCTACATTGTATTGCCGTTGAATTTAGAACACATTGGCATAATCAAGCTTCTAGAAAAGCAATTGCAAGGTTAGGAGCTAAGCAAGATGGGGTTTTAAGAAATCATCAAATTGGTGAAGATGGTACACTTAGAGACACTGTAGTTTTCTCTATTGTTCGCGATGAGTGGGCTGTCACAAAAAAATCTTTATTATTTAAATTGAATCAATAAGATTTCTTGTATTCTTTGTTAATTTTGTTCCAAACAAATTTCACAAATTATAATACTGAATTTATAATATTTTAATTCTCATATTTCGAACATTCGATAACGTTTGAAGTTATTTGTAAAATCAAATAGATATTAAGTATAAATTTGTATTGAAATCTTAACACTACGAGAATCAACTTCAGTTTTATGACTAACAAAGGATATAAGAAACTTAGTTTAATTCTTTCATCTCTTATTCGTCACAATATTGACGAAAGCATAACCGAGCCAATTGTCGACTTACAATTATCCAATGATTTTTGGGAGGTCTTTATACGATATGCCGATGAAATCAATTTAGCGATTGTAAAAAGTAAGGGTACTATAAATCAGCTGACTACTCATCTTGAAAAAAGTATCACTCCTTTTATCGCTCAGTGTAATATAGACGACAATATTGTTCCAGTAATTTTCCACTTAAATAAAAAGGGAAAAGTAGTGGCTCAATCTGTTGATGTATTAGGTCAGGAGGAAGAAATAAACTTAAACTTGGCATTAAGCCAATTAGTAAGGGAAGATAATGGTGAAATTATCTACGCTATCCCTATTTCTAATAATCCATTAATTTCTGACAGTAAATCGAAGAAGAAAAACACGTCTTCTAATCGTTTATATAGATTATTAGCAGCAGAGAAAAAGGATATTGGTTATATCTATATCTATGCTCTACTTATATCTTTATTTGGTTTAGTGTTGCCTTTAGGTGTACAGACTGTCATAGAATTAATCGCCGGAGGTGTTGTTATCGATTCCATCACCGTCATGATTGGTTTGGTGGTAGTGTTTACCATGTTTACTGGAGGGTTACAAATCATGCAGTTGAAAGTGGTGGAGACCTTGCAACGAAGGGTGTTTGTAAAAGCGGCCTTCGAATTTGCCTTTAGACTTCCAAAGATAAAGTTGGAAGCACTAATGGGAAATTATGCACCAGAATTAATGAACCGTTTCTTTGATGTATTAACGATACAAAAAAGTTTACCTAAATTTTTAATTGATTTATCAGGAGCAGTTCTTCAAATACTTTTTGGAATGATTCTATTATCATTCTACCACCCATTATTTATTGTATTTGGTGTAGTTCTGATCTCAATGCTAGTAATACTATTTTACTTCACTGGACCAAAGGCTTTGGAAGCCAATATGGTGGAGTCGAAATATAAATACAAAGTTGTACACTGGTTGGAAGAAATGGCGAGAACTCTTTCTTCATTCAAGATCGTTGGTAGAACTTTATTGCCATTAGACAGAACGGAAAACCTAACAAACCATTACCTACACTACAGAGAGAAACAATTCAACGTTGTTATCAATCAGTTTATCTTTGTATATATCTTTAAAACATTAGTTACAGGTGGACTTTTAATTATAGGTTCATGGTTAGTAATTAATCGTCAAATGAATTTAGGTCAATTCGTAGCTTCGGAAATCGTTATTGTATTAGTGCTTTCTGCCTCAGAAAAGTTAGTGCTTTCGATGGAAGTTGCCTATGATATGCTAACAGCAGTAGATAAAATTGCTCATGTAACAGACCTTCCTTTAGAAAGAAAAGGTGGTGTGTTTATGAATAACGAAGATAGAAAAGGTTTTGCCATCAAAATGAAAGATGTAAAGTTTGCTTATTCTGATGGATACAGAGCGTTAAATGGCATTACAATCAATATTAAATCTGGAGAACGTATCTGTTTATCAGGATATAATAACTCAGGAAAAGATACAATGATCTTGGCGCTATCTAGTTTCCTAGATAACTACAAAGGTGCAATTAGCTACGATGATTATAATTTAAGAGACCTTGATCTCATAAACCTTAGAAGTGATATTTCTAAAAACGTTTCTGAAGAAGAGCTTTTCGATGGAACGTTATACGAGAATATTACCATGGGTAGAGAAAGTGTTACTTATGAAGATATTATCTGGGCGCTAAAGAGTGTTGAATTACTTGAGTTTGTAGAAAAACAACCAAATGGTCTTCAAACGGTAATTACAGCAGGTGGCCGCGTATTCTCTGAAAGCGTTGCTATTCGCTTTATTTTAGCTAGATGTATTGTAGATAGACCAAAATTATTGATTTTAAACAAGACATTCCAAGAGCTTGAAAGTAATGTGAGATTAAAGATTCTTTCTTTCATTATTGATAAATCTAATCCATGGACTGTGATTTTTGTCGGTAACGATCCTATATTATCAACGTTGAGTGACCGAGTGGCAATTTTGTCGAATGGTAAAGTTGAAACGATTGGTACTATTAATGAAATCAAAGATCATGAAGGTTACAAGCAGTGTTTCCTTACTACTAAAACTTTCAACGCTTAACTCTTTTAATAATGCTGAATATAACAGAAAAGAAATCTTCTGAACAACATGAATTTGAAAGAAGATTTGGCACATTAAATACATTAAACTCTCCTAGTCAAGCAAGAAAAGTGGCTAGAGTACTGATGGTACTTCTTGCTCTTTTTATTATCATAATGTTTCTACCTTGGCAGCAAAACATTAGAGCTAGAGGTGAAATTACAGCACTGACACCACAAGATCGTCCTCAAAAAATTCAATGTCCAATTGATGGTACAATTGCTCAATGGAATGTACAGGAAGGACAACATGTAGATTCTGGCCAAGTATTATTGACAATTGCAGAAGTTAAAGATAAATACATTGACCCTGATATGATCTTACGTTTGGAAGAAGGTATCCAAGCAAAAGGAGAAGCAATCATTGCAAAACAAGATAAAGTTGAAGCAAAGAAACGTCAATTAGAAGCATTAGAAGCAGGTTTATTAATCAAGTTAAAGCAATTTGATAATAAAATTGAGCAGTCGATTTTAAAGATTGAAGGAGATAGTATTGCATGGGAGGCATCAAAAGTAGATTTAAAGAACGCCGACCGTCAATATAAAGCGAATCAAGAACTTCATGAGAAAGGACTAATTTCTTTAACAAAATTAGAAACTGTAAGAAGTAAATACCAACAATCAGTAGCCAAGGAAGTTTCTGCAAGAACGAAACTTGAAATGGCAAGAAATGAATACCAGAATGCCGTATTAGGTAAAAATGCAGCGAGAAACGAAGTATTAGATAAAATTGCTAAAACGGATTCTGAACTGAGCACTACTTTATCTGATATTGCAGATAGTGATGCAGCACTTGCTAAAGCTAGAAACGAACTTTCTAGTATGGAAATTAGAGCAGGTATGAGAGTAATTAGAGCACCACAAAAAGGTGTTGTTGTACAAGCTCTTAATAGTGGTATTGGTGAAAACGTAAAAAGTGGACAAGCATTATTAACTCTTGTTCCTGATGAACCACACCTTGCAGCAGCAATTTATATCAAAACAATGGATGTTCCTTTGATTGAAGAAGGCAGACATGTGAGATTAAGATTTGATGGTTGGCCATCAATACAATTCTCTGGTTGGCCTAGTGTAAGTGTAGGTACATTTGGTGGTCAGGTTCAAGTTGTAGACTTTATGAATCAACCGGATGGTACTTTTAGAGTATTGATCACACAAGATTCAAAAGAAAAAGATGAGCCATGGCCTGCTGAGTTAAGAATGGGTACAGGTGTATTTGGTTGGGTAATGTTAGAGGAAGTGCCAATTTGGTACGAACTATGGCGTCAAATCAATGGTTTCCCACCAAGCTTAAAAGATTATAAAGGAGGATCCGACCAGGGTAAAAAGAAATAATATGAAGAAACTACTTGTTATCTTATTCTCATTATCTTTCCACTTTTCATTTGCTCAGGAAAAAGATTCTACTGAAAACGTTCTTACTTTAGAAGACCTTTACAGTATGGTGATGTTAAATCACCCTGTTGCTAAACAGGCAGGACTTCTTACAGAACAAGGGCAAATGCAAATACGATTGGGTAGAGGATCTTTTGACCCTAAACTTGAATCAAAATATGATCAAAAGGTATTCAAAGACAAAGAGTACTACCAAAAGTGGAACTCTTATGCTAAAGTACCACTTTGGGCAGGTTCATTGAATGTTGGTTATGAACGCAATGATGGTTATAATCTTAACCCAGAAAATGATACGGATTCAGGAAATGGATTAATGTACATCGGGGTAGAGTTACCTGTATTGAAAGGTTTATTGATGGATGAAAGGAGAGCTGCTCTTCGTAAAGGTTTTGAATTACAAAAAGTTACAGAAGCAGAACAAATTAAACTCATCAACAAATTAATTCTTCAGATTGCGAAGGATTATTGGAACTGGTATTATCGCTACCATCAGTACAGATTAGCTCAAGAAGGGTATGCATTAGCAACTTTCCGTATGGAAGCGGTGGATGAACGTATCAAACAAGGTGATCTTGCTACTGTAGATGGTGTAGAAGCAAAAATTACTATTCAGCAGAGAGAAATCAATGTGAGAATGGCTGCGATGGACCTTCAGAAAGCTAGATTAGTTTTATCTAATCATTTATGGTCAGAAGATGGTCAACCCTTGGAACTTCTAGAGGATATTTTACCTGAAAATACTCAGGTGGAAACGTTACCTCAATTGGAGCAACTCTTGAAAGAAGCAGATATTGCCCATCCAGAAATTGTAAGTTTAGTCGCGAAGAACTCTATACTTGCAATTGATCAGAAACTGGCAAAAGAATCGATTAAGCCTGAGTTGAATTTAAAATATAACTACTTGGGAACTACTGCTAGCAGTTGGGATTATGGTCTTTCTGAGAATTATAAATTCGGAGCCACTTTCTCAATGCCTTTATTCTTAAGAAAAGAAAGGGCAAAACTTCAAATGTCAAAATTAAAGGTTCAGAGTAATGAACTTTCTTTGATCATGAAAAGAAGAGAAATTGGTAACAATATTAGAAGAGCATTTATTACTGTAGAAAATTACGTTGAGTTAACGGAAATGCAACAGGAAATGTCATCTAATTATCAAATTCTATTACAAGGTGAGTCAGATAAATTCGAAGCTGGTGAAAGTTCAGTATTCTATATGAACGTCCGAGAAGGTAAGCTAATAGAAGCAGAAACGAAGTTATTTAAAATGAGAGCTGAATACGCTAAGTCCGTTGCTGAGCTAAATTGGACTGCAGGTGTATCACCTGTGATGAAATAAGCATCTCGTTAATCATAAAATAGAAAAAACTCTTGGCCACTTTATAAAAAGATGATCAAGAGTTTTTTTTTGTATTAATACTAACGGTTTCTTTATCCCCCAAAAGGGTGATTTTGTGTTAATACCCTAACTTTAGATGGTATTATTTCAAGAATAAACAGCCGAACGTACAAATTGTTATAATTATTGTACAATAATTTACTAGCTTATCGTTATAAATATGAATGATTACTACATTACTATAACTACTGTAAATTTTTATCAATTCGGTGAACTTCTAAAATGAAGAAAACTACTTTTTTAATTATCGCAACTGTTTGTTTAACTTTTTGTACTACTGGACGAATACTAGCTCAAAATAATGTAAAAGAATATGCAAAATATTCTCCAAATTCGGCGAGCAAGTCTATAGAGCGATTGGCGAACTACTTGACTAAAAATGAGTCCTCTGACATTCAAAAAGCAATGAATATATATACTTGGGTGGTACATAATATATCACTTGATATAAAAGTATATAATGAGAAAAAAATTAGAATCCTTACTCCAGAGCAAGTGCTCAAAAGGAAGAAAGGAACAAGCCTTGATTATTCAGCTTTATTTTCTGCATTGTGCGAGGAAGTAAACATTCCATCAAGGATAATAGTCGGTTATGTCTTTACGGATAATAAAAGCATAACGACCAATCTTTATAAGGCAAACCACACTTGGAATGCAATTAATATTGACTCAGCATGGTATCTTGTAGATACAATGTGGGGGAGTGGTATTGTTGTTAAAGAAAAGAGTGGTAAAAATTCAAAGTCTAGTTTCCACGCGCCAACTTTTATCAAAAAGGTGGATTATACTTTCTTTAAGCCTTCACCACATGTATTAATAGAATCGCATCTACCATCTAACCCTAATTGGCAACTTTTAGAGAAGGAAGTAGATATTAAAGATTTTATTACGAATACATTTCCAGAGAAAAATAGAACAAAGAATAGATCTGAAGTTCTTGACTCATACCTAGAAATGAATCAAGCAGAGTATCTATATGCTGATGCTAAGTCTGCGTTATCATACAACAAGAAAAATTTCTCAACAATGGGTTATGCTTCTTTGTTGATGGCTAAGGACAAAAATGATTCAGAATTAAAGACAAGAGATCGACTTCAATATTTAGAAGAGGCAAAGACTTCTGCTTATTCATACATTAGATTTATTGATCTTTATTCTTCCATTGAATCTGAAGCATTAAAATTGTGGATCAGACATTATCTTGAAACACCAATTGCTAAGCGTCAGAAGTTCATTGACAGACATTGGATTAATAAAGACCAAATCAAGCAGAAAAAGATTCAAGTTCAGAATCATGAGCAGTCATTAAATACTTTTAAGCATAAACTTGAGGATAAAAAGTATCCGGCATTAAATAAGCCTCGCCGTCAGGTGGAATATGATGAGTTTTATGTGAACGTTCAAGAAGCAAGATTATATGGTGTGGATTCAGCTCTACAAGTGGCTATTGTAAGCGTAGATACACTTGAAAAAAGAAGAGTAGACTTGATTAAAAAAATTGATAAATCAAGTAGAGATTTAAGAAACCTTAGTGCAAGACAGATTCGTTTTTTAAGTAGATTAGACTATCTCTTACAAGCTAATGTAAGTTTAAAAATCTTAGAGCACCAAGCAAATCAAGTGATGCAGGTTGAGCACAATATCAATGTGTTAACAAGACAAGTGAAGGACCTAGAGGAAGAAAGATATTACAATCATAAAACCTTATCTAAACAGATTTCAACGATTAAAAGGCTTTATGTAGATAAGCAAAACATTCTTAGAGGATTATATATTAAGTCTCAGGCACAACCTCAATACAAAGAAATGTACGATAAAGTGACAATTGAATTAAAGGTTATCTTTAATCAGCAGTTACATGAAAAAGAAGAGGCTTATAATAAGTTGAAAGAACATGTATTTACTTTAGAAAAAGTAAACGTAAATCTTACTGAACAAAAAGAAATGATCGCTCATTTAAATAAAGTGATTGATGATTATAAATCTTTAAAAATTGGTGAAGTTAAAAGAGAGGCAGACGAAACAAAGCTTTTCTGTGATTTTATTATCCAAGAAAGTCTTCAAAAAGGAACTGCTTTAAAAGGAGGAAGGCCTCAAAGAGCATTATAAGAAGGAAAATAAACCCAGAGATAAACTGGGTTTATTTTTATATGTTCTATTTAACATAAGGTAAATTATATTAAATATGTTATTTATTCATTAATACTGATATCAAATCAATAAATTTTATAATTTTGATGCTATTAAATATAAAGGCAAACAATATTATTTAAGCAAACTTATATCAACGACTAAATCAATATGCAATTATTTAGATCATTACTTTTATCAGTAACTATCTTGATCATCATTTCTTGTCAGAAAGAAGCAACAAACATTCCTGGAGATGGTATTGAAGAAGAAGAAATTTTAAACCAACCTCCTTATTCTTTTCAACTTGTGGAGATTCAAGATTCAGCTACAAATGTTACCATAAACCCCAGATTTATATGGCAACAATCTACAGACCCTGATCAAGATCCCGTATCCTATTCATTTTATATCGAAGAAGGATCTGATAATCCAAGTAATCTTTATCATGAAAACTTCGATTCTACAACTTTTACTATAGTCGATCCTTTAAAGAGAGATACGCAATACTCATGGAAAGTGGTGGCGTCAGATATTCATGGTGCATCAACGGAGAGTTCAATATTTAGTTTTACGACATATAGAAACTATCAGCCTGAGAAATTTAATCTAATTTCTCCTTATAATAACGAAGATGAAATTCCTTTTCTACCCTTGTTAAAATGGGAATCAGCTATTGATCCTGATGGAGATGCTATTTCTTACCAATTGAAAGTGACTAATACGGAGACCAATGAAGTTGTAGTAGATATTGATAACTATATGGATACTACATTCCAAATATCAGATGAATTAGTGATGTACACTAAATACGATTGGCAAGTCATCGCAAAAGATAGTTATAACGATACCACTCATAGTGCAAACCATACCTTTTATTCAAAGAGGATTAGTGAAAACATGGTATTAAGGGTAGGCACGGCACCTTTTATAAGAAGAGATGGTCATTCTTCAGTAGTTTTTAATGGGAAGATATATATTTTTGGAGGATCCAATACAAGTGGGGTGAACAATGGAATTCAAAATGATGTTTGGTCATCAAATGATGGAAAAAATTGGACAGAAGTCGAGCATGTCAACTCCCCTACTTCATTTACTTCAAGACATCAACATACCACTGTTGCATTTAAAAATAAATTATGGACTATTGGAGGAGGCACTGCAGATGGTATAAAGAATGATGTTTGGTCATCATCTGATGGAAAAAATTGGACTTTAGAGGTTGAAAATGCCCCATTTGATCCTAGATATACGCATACTTGTTTAGTATATAATGACAAGATTTGGATTATTGGAGGACGATTAGAAAATAGCCATTATCTCAATGATATCTGGTCATCGGTAGATGGAATTAATTGGGTTTGTGAGACAAAAAATGCAGATTTTGACCCTAGAGGCTACCATACTTCAGTGGTATTTAAAGATAAGATGTGGGTTATGGGTGGATACAAAAGTGGCCTAGGATCAGGATCAAATAATGAAGTTTGGTCATCGGTTGATGGAAAAAATTGGATAAAAGAAACCCAAAATGCCGAATGGTCTAAACGAACAGGATTATCTTCTGTTGTATTTGATGGTAAGATGTGGGTTACTTCCGGAGGTTATAATAACGACTTATGGTCTACAGAAGACGGAATAAAATGGAAACAACAAAGATCTTATGGTGAAATGCACAAAAGATCTAATCAAACAGCCGTTACTTTTGACAATAAAATCTTCATTATTGGTGGATGGAGAGGCGATTTACTAAATGATGTTTGGTGTTTTTATTAATCAAAAGTTAGGAACACATCAAAAAAAGGAGTTCAGCTAAATGGACTCCTTTTTTTGACAAAATCATATTACTCAAATTGATTTTCATATATCCAACTGGATACTTCTTTAATTGCGTCAGTGAGATGAGTAAATTCTTGATCTGTAACATCTACTATACCTATTCGATAATTTTCACCATCTTTTCTACCTAATACAGGTTGATCAGACCATTGGAACCAATGTGCTCCAACTAAATTGGGATGCTCAATAACCCCTTTCATATAAGCTTTATATAAGTCAGCCTGATGCTTCTCTGATGTAGCATACTTTAAACCATCTCCCCAGACACCATGTGATGAGAAACCAAAATGAAATTCACCGATGATTATTGGTTTATCTACTAAGTATAGCGGCTTAAAATCACTAACATCATACCTGTAGATATTAAAACTGACTACATCACAATACTTTGCTGCAGCCAGTTGTATTGCCTCATTTTTTTCCATGACTTTACCATGAATCCTACTTCCTAAATAAAGATGTCCAGGTAGTATTTCATGAATAACCTCAGCACATAATTTATAATATACTTCTGCGTGATGCTGTGTGTAGGCTTTCATATCTTCTTTAAAAGCCTCATTTAAATCATTAACTTTCTGTACCTGAATACTATCAAAATCATTAAATGAAGAATTCCATTGCTGATTTAACTTCTTTATTGTTGAGTATTTTCCTTCTAAGAATTTTGACATTTCTTTTCTAGCAGGAATTTCAAGTTTTTCATTGAGTACCCCAAATGCTAAAGCATAACTATCATTTCCCCAATGAATCTCATTGTTGACAAAAATGCCTAAATTCCATGCATCTCCTTTATGTCCTCTACTAATTACCCCTTGAATTCTTGATCTTAATCCTTTTTCAAAGTCAGGGTCGAATGGGTCGGGAACTTTATCCACTTTACCAAAATGAGTAAGTTTTGGATGAATGATTAAAGTATATGGTACTTTTTGCTTAGGTTTTACATTAGACCAAGCTCCACAAGTATTCAGATTCCAAGATTGTAAACGCCCTACTGTAACTTCATGATGGATATTTTTCCATTCTTTTCCGTACTTATAAACTAAGTTTCTATCGTAATAATTGATAAATCCTTTTTTATCCGAATAGACATCTTCAAGAGCATGATCTAATGAAAAGAGTTGTTCTCTATTCTTAGTTGGAGTACCAGAACCTTGTCCAACTCCTGTTACTCCCAATGAGAAAAATAGATGACCAAGAGGATCAACTAAATGCCACTTCCCCTTGTACTTTTTTGTATAAAATTGACCAGTTGCTTCTAGTTGAGGACCATTTTTCCAACCTCCAAACTGATCGTATTCAATATTCGAGAATTCAGATTGAGTATATTGTTTCTGGTCTTTGTTACCTTGTTTTTTTAGTTCTGATATTGATTCTACTTTTCCTTCCCAATTTTCAGACTTTAACTGACCCATTTTATCTACTGTAGGAATCGGAAGATCAAAAGTAGGATGTTGATGAAATTCGAATTCCCCTACTCCTTGAGGTTGTTTTAGTCTTACCTTTATTGGATGGTCGTATTTGTTATTTATTACAACTTCTACCCTCAATGTATTTTTGAGGTCAAAAGCAGACCATTTTGGATGCATATCGTAGGGTAAAACAAAGGTACTTCCAAGTGTTTTCTTCCAGTCATTCTCTTTAGATAGATTTGGTCTTGGGAGTATTACTTTTGTTAGTAATGTATCCTTAGCAGGAATAATATATCTACAAAATTGCTCCTTATATTTTTCTTTTCCTCTAACAAAGACCGTAACATCTAATGGATACTTGTTTTTGTTATCAAAAGTAACTCCTAGGTTTTTATAGGTCGAAAGGTCTAAAGGTTGGCTATTATAGTTAAATACAATTTTAGATTTTGTATTTGCTTTGATAGTCTGTTCTAACCAATTTTCTTGTTTTAAGTTTTTTGGTGTATACGTTTTAATCGTTTGCTGTGCCACAACATCAAGTTGTATAAAAAGTACACAGAAAGTCAATATAGTGTGTAATCTCATCATCGTCATTTCATTTATCCAAACATACTTGATTTGAACATAATATGCATTTTAGGTATTTCACTTAAAGCAATACTATTTTGATTTTTTTGTTGTAAAGAACTTATATACCATTGTTTAGATTTGGTTAGTAGAAAATGAAAAACTATATGAGTTTGTATTAAGGTTAACTAAGAGAATGAGTGATGAATCGAAGTAATAAAGTACACGTCAATATTGATTGCAACTATTATTTGATAGATTTTACTACTTCAGGTTATCGATAGTCAACACACCTTTGGTACTTCATTGGCCTTTTATTTTCCTATTCTTTTTCCACTTGATTTTAGAAATATTCTTTGGCAAACACGTATACAGACCCTGTTTTTTGATATTAACGGGTCAATTTTACGTCATTTGATCGTCACGTCATAGCTAAACCCAAAAGTTATTGTAGTAGAGGAAAGCTGTTTAATTGTATATATCACACTTAGATTTGTTTTCATAGTCCATGAGGCAGCTATGAGCCTCTTTTATTAAATATGCAGCACATCTTTTCTGCATTAAATGAAATGAATAACTAAAATGAAAAAACTAACTTTACTATTACTATGGTCATTAATATCATTTGGTATTAATGCACAGAATTGTCCTCCTTCCCATCCTTTTGAGGCTTGTGGAAGATGTTGGGAAAGTGCTGAGCAAGCAGCATCAGGTGGTTGTAATGAAACTCAAGATCCACCAGAAGACACTCCTCCTATTGCTCCAACAAACTTATCAACATCAAATGTTACTACGAACAGTGTAACATTGAGCTGGAATGACAACAGCAATGATGAAACAGGTTTTGAGATTTATAGAGATAATAGCTTGATCTCAACAACTAATGCGAATAGCACATCTTTTACGGAGTCAACTTTAACTTCTAATACAACTTACAGCTATTATGTAATTGCAGTGAATGGAAGTTTAAGTTCAACACAAAGTAATTCTGTTTCAGTTACTACCGACCAAGAGGTTGTTGAGAACCCTAATGATTTAGGTACTATAACTTTTACTTCTAGTGATACTGGAAATGGTTGGATTGTAGAATGGAATTCAGTGACAAATGCAACACAATATGTTTTGAATATTGTAACGCTTGATGGAAGTGCCGAAATAGGTAATCAAAATATTGTAGTTACAAGCTTTAACTACACTGAAGCTAATCCTGTAGAGGATATTACTTACAAGTATACACTTACTGTTAGTAATTCAAGTGATTCAAAAGTTTCGAATACGATAACTAAAATAAGAACTAGCTGTGCAGGTGGTTCACAGAATGCTGAAAATGGTAAAGTTTCAGGGAAATTCACTCCTAAAAATGGTAAAGCTTTATTGTTCTTAGGCCAAGATAATAATTCGGTTGATGGTTACACCGACAGTAATTTATTCCCTAGCATTGGAGGATTTACAAACTACACCAATATTTATGATTTTGCAGGGTTGGAATCTGTAAATAACTATGGTAGTGGTGATATGTGTATTCAATGTGGGATTGATAAGCATCCAAGTGCAGCGGTAGCTATTGGCTTATACATGGTGGAAGATAATGATGGTGTTGGTGAAGATCACCCGAACGGTCTAACAGACGTAGTTAATGGACTTTATGATGCTTCTATTGATAAGTTTGCCAACTTCGCAAAAGCCAATCCAACAACTCCATTCTTTTTACGTGTCGGTTATGAGTTTGACGGGCAATGGAACCATTATGAGCCTACAAAATATATCAATGCTTATAGATATTTAGTAGATCGTTTAAATGCTGCAGGAGTTGAAAATGTGGCATATGTATGGCAGTCTGCAGCTTACGGATTTACTTATAATAGTTTACCAATTGATGCATGGTACCCTGGAGATGAGTATGTAGATTATATTGGTTTATCTTTTTTCTTCTATGATGAAGGGTTTAATGGACCAAATCTCCAATTCTTATTGGATATGGCTAGAACTAAGCAAAAGCCAGTGATGATGGCAGAAGTTTCAGCACAATATTATGATTTTGATGAAAACACTTTTGCTAACTTTGCCGATCCATCACAAAAGACTTCATTGACAGGTCAGGAAATGTGGGAACAATATTTTGAAGGTCAATTATTACCTTTCATTCAAGGCAACGAAGATGTAATTAGAGCAATAGCTTACATTAATGCAGATTGGCAATCACAAGAACAATGGCAATGGCCTGAAGCAGGAAATGGTTATTGGGGAGACACAAGAGTAGAAAGAAATACTTATGTAGCTCAAAAGTGGAATGAAGAAATTTCTTCAGGCTTTTATCAAAATGGAGATCCTAATTTATATGCTATCCTAACAACAGGTTGTGATAATTCAGAAACACCGATTGATCCTCCAGTTGAAACAAAACCTTCAGTGCCAACTAATTTAGTTTCATCAAGTCAAACTACGTCAAGTATTTCATTAGGTTGGGATGCAGTATCGAATGCTTCAAACTATTGGGTGCTATATGGTACAAATAGTGGTACGTATGTGGATAGTGTACAAACTTCTTCTTCATCTGCAACTATTAATAACTTGGCAGCAGATCAGAATTATTACGTTACTATGTATGCGACAAACTCTGAAGGAAGTAGTGACCTAACAAATGAAATTCAAGTAAAAACTAAGCAAGAATCGACAACTCCACCTCCTGTTGGAAACAAAATTGAAGGGAAGTTTACTCCTAAAGATGGTAAAACATTATTAGCAATAGGTCAAGATTTATCGGCAATGTCGGGTTACAGAAATGGTAATATGCCAGAGCCAGGTGCTGCTGTTGCATATGTAGCATTCTATATGTTAACTCAAGATAACTATGGAATTAATTATGGTGCTACAGGTATGGATAACCAAGGTAACTTTACTGATATTGATACAGATTGGGGTTCTGGACCGTTGAATGCTTCATCTACTGCATTAGGCTGGGGTGAATCTGCACTAATTGTTGCCATGTCAATTACAGAAAACTGGAACCTAAATGGTTTACAAGGAATTGCCAATGGACAATATGAGCAGCACATAGATAAACTTGCCTTATTCTGTAATAAATTCCCTGAGAAAAAAATCTATTTAAGAATTGGTTATGAGTTTGATGGTAGATGGAACTCTCAAGAAACTGCGGGTGGAGATTATCCTGGTGGTTACCATAAACAAGAAGAATATAAGGCAGCTTGGAGACACATTGTAGATGGAATGGATGCTAGAGGCGTGAATAATGTTGCTTATGTATGGCAATCGTCTACTTCTCCAGTTGATGATGTATTGGATGGATACTTTGGAAACGGAGGAGACTTGGTAGCTGCAAAAGAAGACATTGCAGGTTGGTACCCAGGTGATGATTACGTAGACTGGTGTGGTATTTCATGGTTTATTTCACCAACTGAGGCCTCACAATATTTCGGGTTTGATGATGTGCCTAATTTGCCAAATCAAAATGATCTTGCGGACGAGATGCTTGCTTTTGCAAGAGAACATAACAAACCTGTGATGATTGCTGAAGCAACACCTCAAGGCTATGACCTTGAAATCTCAGAGTATGATACTACACCTAGTAAAGTTTCTCGAGCAATAACAGGTTATACGTATGAAGGTGCAAAAACACTATTAACAGAAGGTTTAGCTACAGCTGAAGAAAACTATACTCCAGGTACTTGGATCGCAAATTTAGATGCTCAAGAAGCTTGGGATAGATGGTTCACTCCTTTCCTAGATTATATCCATACAAATGCAGATGTGATTAGAGCAGTTACTTATATCAACGCCAATTGGAATACACAAGCGAAATGGGCTTCACCGTATGCTGAAGGTTATTGGGGTGATACTAGAATTGAGGAGAACCCTGCTATTAAAGCATTATGGTTAGAAGAAACAAATTCAGAATTTTGGTTATTAGGTAGTCCATCTATCAGCGATCAATTATTTGATGATGCAAGTAACCAAAGACAGATTCAATTAGCAGAAGAGTTAAAAGAAACAATTAAGGACATTACGGTATATCCAAACCCTGCGAGATCTATCATTAATATTGGTGGATTAGAGGAAAAACCAGTGTTCCAACTTATCAATATTCAAGGACAATTAATGAAAACGGGTATTGGTCAGCAGATAAAAATTACTGATTTACCAAAAGGTTTATACCTTCTGAAAATCAATGATAACATTACTCAAAAGATTCTTATCAACTAGTCATTTATAAAATTAACTCCCTGTACTTTTGTATGGGGAGTTATTTCTTTATATTTTAATATTTCAACGAGCTATAGGTCTACTTTATTTATAACACTACAATTAACTATATGAGATTAACGGTACTACTTTTTTGTTTACTTTTCATATTACAACTACCGGCATTTTCAAAAATTACTGACACTATAAAAGGAGTTCCTATTACTACTAATATTCCGTCTTCAGTATATAATGCAGGTTCACAAAATTGGTCAATTACTCAAGACTTTAGGGGGTATATGTATTTCGCGAACAACTTTGGGTTACTAGAGTTTAATGGTAGAAATTGGAATACATACAAACTAAATAAGGCCAACTCCAATCTGTTGTCTGTAAAAGCAATTGATAAAAGGATTTACGTTGGCGGCCAAAAAGAATTTGGTTACTTTCAATTGGATAGTGCAAACCAACTTTTTTATACATCACTTTCGGATGAATTACCTAAGGATATCGAATTTGATGAGGTTTGGAATATTCAAGAAGGGAAAAGTAATGAGATTTATTTCATTGCGCATGATTTTATTTTCAGGTATAATAACGAGTACGTTACGGCGATTCAAACCGTCGAAAAAACAAGGTACTCCTACTATATGGATGGATATATTTTTTCCTCTAATAATGAATTAGGGATCGAAAAGTATATACCATTAACCCAAGAGCGAAAGAAGATTCAAAATTCATATTTTCTGAAAGGTAAAAACATACGTCAGATTTTAAGAATTTCTAAAAATGAACATATGATTTTTACTCTTGAGGGAGAAATTTACCTTGAGAAAAACAATGTCCTTTTACCTGTTGCTCAGTCACTTTGGTCAAAGTTTAATGATGCGATGATCAATACTGCAACTCTTTTGACAAACAATAGAATTGCAATAGGTACTCAAAACGCTGGGATATTTATTCTATCTGAAAATTATCAACTGATCGATCATATCGATACGACAAAAGGACTT
This sequence comes from Flammeovirga sp. SubArs3, assembly GCF_947387565.1. Taxonomy (NCBI): domain Bacteria; kingdom Pseudomonadati; phylum Bacteroidota; class Cytophagia; order Cytophagales; family Flammeovirgaceae; genus Flammeovirga; species Flammeovirga sp. SubArs3. The sequence continues at coordinate 1,140,611 of NZ_CANDOA010000001.1, forward strand.
ACAGATATTATTGTTTATTCGTTATTTCTTGATAAACAGGATAATTTATGGGTGGCCCATAGAAATGGGCTGTCATACATAGAGTTAGAATCGCCATTTAAACTGATTAATAAAAATGCAGGTGTTGAAGGCGGAGGTTATGCAGCTTGTATATCAAATGATCGATTATATCTTGGTACATCCAATGGACTATTTGTTGAAGATGTAGATAATGTAACGGGCGAAAAATTTGCTTTTAAAAGTATTACTGAAGCTAGAGGACATACCTATTTTATTGAAGAAGTAAATGGTAAATTATTTCATGCCCAACATCTTGGGTTATATGAAATACAAAAAGATAAAAGCTTACAAATCAATAAGGAAATAGGTGCATGGAACACAATTGCTTTGAACGATACTCATTTTCTTCAAGGGGGATATAACGGTTTATATCTACTTGAGAAAACAAAAAATAGCAAGTGGAAAACAAAAAAAATTCCAGGTTTTAAAGAGTCTAGCCGATTGATTTATATAGAGCCTGGTCAAAAGACTATTTGGGTTTCACATGGTTTTAAAGGTGTCTACAAAATAAGCTTTGATCCTGAAAACTATAAAATCCTTAAGGTAAGGCATTATGGAGAAAACGATGGGTTCTTTAGTAATGTATTAATCAATTTATTTTATGTAAGAAACGAATTGATTTTTTGTGGAGAAAGAGGTGTTTTTATTTATGATGAGCCAACAGATAAATTTAAACTTCACCCCTTGTATACCAAGCTTTTAGGGACTGAGACAAGAATATCTTCAATGGCTAGTGATTATGATGACAATGTATTCTTTATACAAGACGGAAAGTTGGGAATGATAAAGAATATCAACGCAAAAAGTCCATTTATAGAAAGAAACATTTTTGGTAGAATTAATCACTTAGTCAGTGATGACCTAGAGACCATCATTCCTATTAATAAACAACATGTCTTATTTACTGCTAAGGAAGGTTTTATTGATTATAATCCCCGTTTTCAAAGGGCTATTCATAAACAGGTACCTGTATCTTTAGTGAGTTTTAATAGTTCTGATGGACTCGAAAGTAAGAATGAATTGAATAATAATTCAGAAGAAAATATAACGATACCTTACGATAGAAATAATATTGATTTCGAATTTGTAGCTTCCTATTATGATGGTATGCAGTTCAATAAATATGAAACCTATCTTATTGGTTTTGATAAACAACCGAATCCTTGGAGTATTCAGAACTCAGTTAAATACACCAATTTAAAAGAAGGTAATTACCAATTGAGAATTAAGGGTAAAAACATATATGGAGAAGAAAGTGCTCCTATCTTTGTTAATTTCACCATCTCTCCACCTTGGAGTCGAAGTATCTATGCTTATGTTTTATATCTCTTTATAGGAATTCTGTTAACAATTGGTGTCGTCTTGGCATCTAGATGGTCATTCTTACATAGAGTAAAAAGCTTATTAGGCGAAAAACAAATACAACTTGAAAATAAAGACATTGAAATTCAGCGTTTAAAGGAGAAGCAACTAGAGCAAGACCTTGATCATAAGAACAAAGAATTAGCCTTAAGCACTGTGCACCTAACACAGCGCAATGAGCTTTTAAATAGTTTGAAATCTGACCTTCAAAGGATATTAGAAAAGATCAATAAGGGGAATTTTTCTAAGGTAAGAACTTACGATGCTTTAGAATTGATTATTAACAGAATCGGAAAAGATATTAATGATGAAAAGGAATGGTCTAGGTTTGAAGATCACTTTAATTTACTTCATTCGGATTTCTTTAAAATACTAAAGAAAAGACATCCTGATTTAAACACACAAGAATTAAAAATTTGTGCATATATCAGAATGAATCTATCCTCTAAGGAAATGGCTTCAGCCATGAATATCTCATTGAGAGGAGTAGAAACATCCCGATATAGATTAAGGAAAAAACTCGGCCTTGACCGTCATGAAAGTTTAACCGAGTTTATTGAAAACATCACACACATGAACGAAATATCATAAAGTCTGCTCCATAACATATAGGTGTTGCAACTTCTGATAGATGGGTTTTAAAATGGATAGGTAAACTTCATCATCATCTAAAGGCAAATATTCTTCGGCAATATTTGCCTTTCCTTTGCCCGAAAGTAGATACATATATTGCATTTTATGGTGTACTAATTCAAGTAAATTATTGATAGTATGATCTTTTGATACGCAATGCACCTCAGTTTTTGTTGAATTTAGAAGTTGATATATTTGTTTGTCTTCATTACTTAGATCATACAATAGTTGTAATGCAATTTGTTCGTAGATGTTCCCCTTCCCTAGTCGCCAAAATTTATCAGTAGTACTATTCTCTTTACTGTCTTTTATAGAAAAATCAAAGGAAGGCTCAATCCCTAATTTTGAATATAATGCATCAATTTCAAGACCTGTATTCTGTTTTAATTTTGATTGTGTGATACTACCTAAAGAAATGGAATCATGTTGTTGCGCAGTTAGTAATAGCAATGGAATACTTAGTTCTTTTAATAATTCTTGGTCCTTATTCTTCATCCTCTGATAAATACCAAGAGAAACAGAACTACCAATAAATTGATTTGAAACAATAAGTTCTGCTCCGAATCTGTTGTTTTTAATTTTTCTAACACCACCTGATCTAAGTTGTTGAAGTGTATCCCATTCTAGTGAAAGCAAGCGTTTATTCGTAACTTTTTTATCTTTAATTTCATTCATTTTATTTAAATGCCTTAATGATAAAGCCTCTCCATTAGGTCCTTTGGCTTCATTATCACCAAATACTCCTGGCCATTCATTACTAGATCCCCATAAGGGTTTAGGATGTTTTTCCCCGTGGCATCTAAAACATTCTTGAGGTGATCGTCTTACTTCTATATTTTTATTAGTGAAGTCTAATTGAAATAATTCCCAGTCTCCAGACTTTTTATCCAATATCATTCCATCAACCTTGTCATAAGTGACAGCTTTTTCCATGGTACTGATATTGAAAAGTAGATGACCATCTTCTCCAAATAGAATAATTCTGGGTGAATTTAAATCCGATTGCCCCAATGCTTTTGTATGTTCAACTAAAGAAAAATTTCTTCTGTAAACATCGGGAAGTGCAAACATTAATTCTTCAACAGTTTGAACTCGTTTTGTATTGACCCATTCTTGAAGGTCTTCTAATTGAATTGTGGAAGTATCTTGAAACCTTAATTCTTCAAGCTTACAGTTGTTGATAGTTTCTGTACCTTTTTCCTGTATCTGACAAGACATAAGTGTACATAAAAAAGTAATAATTCTAATTGTTTTCATTCGTACAATATACAGCTTCATTGTTAAGGTTTCGTACCACTTTATAAAGCAGAAAAGGATGAAGTATTTTTATTTTTTCAGATATCAAAAAATACGACTTTATCAATTTTAAAGTGGTGTTGAAGTTTATAAAAATGTCGTTTTTATAGTTGAAATCAATGATATTATTTGATATTGACGTGATATAAAAGTACTTAAATTTTGAGTCACAAAAACTCTTGTAGTAGTGAAATAATAGATTTTCAGGAGAATCACTTCTTTATTTGTGCATCTCAAATTTTAAATATTGTATGAAATGAAATTATTAAAATCAACACTCTTACTTCTAACTATTATTCTATCATCTTGTCAATTCGACGCACAAGATGAGATTGCTCAAGAGGCATCAAACTATAGAATCAATTGTCCGTCGTCGCATCCTTATATAGCATGTGACCAATGTTGGGAAAATGAAGCCCAAGCTACTTCAGCTGGGTGTACAGAAACAGGTAGTAGTGATGAAGGTACTACAGAAGAGGAAGGTACTAATGATACAGCGGCCTCTCCAAACTGTCCTTCTTCTCACCCATTTGAAGCTTGTGGACAATGTTGGACTGATGCAGTTCAAGCATCAAGTGCAGGGTGTACTGATACATCAACAGGAAATGAGGGAGATAATACAGACAACGGTAGTGGGAACTTTAACCCGAACAATACTACTTGTGTAACCCCAGTGGGTAATGGTAATGATGGTTGCCTGAATTCAGATGGTTACTTTGTAAGCCGCGATGGTGTTGTTTCAGATCCTGAAAATGCTCGTTTAGCAATTCTAGATATCGAAATCAACTTAGGTATCGACATCGATGATGAATTTATCGATAAATGTGGATACCAAGGAACAGTTCCATCAATTAACCCTTCGATTACAGCGGTAGATGCTAAAGTATATTTCGAGGCATTAATTGGTGAACAAAAGGCACAATGGTTAATTGAAGATTTAGATACGAATAAGGACGGTATACTAACTCGTAATGAAGCTTCTCAAGCAAAAGGAAGCGATCCAAGACAAGTACTAAGAACTGGTTTCGGACAGGAAAATGGATTAGCTACTGATGATATTTTGGCATATATAGGTTTATACCTAGGCGATGGTGCGATTGATAAGTACGCTGGAGATTTACTTCCAGAAGTACAAGAAAACCTAGCTACTTTCACAAGAACATGGCAACCAGAAGTAATGAATTCTAATGGTCGCTATATTGGAAACTAGCAGACTATCTTTTACGAAGTAAAATTCATTTTAAAGTAGATCAAAGTAAAAACGCAGGCTTTATTAGCTTGCGTTTTTTTATTTTATCTTTTTTTCTCATAACAAATAACCTGTAAAAAGAATAGCGAAAACTTCTGATTATAATTATTCTACTGTATGATAAATCAATTATTATCTTTCAAAAACACCTATATTGATGTGAAATTATGAACCTAAAATGAATCAGCTTGGAACACAATATATTAATCGATAAAATCAAAAGAAGTAATAGCCTACCGGAGGATGCTTTAACGTATTTATCTAGTATTGGAAAAGTTATTAAAATAAGAAAAGGAGAAGATTTAATAATTCCAGGTAAACCAATAAGTAAATCATACTTTGTAACAGAAGGTTGTATGAGAGCTTATTGTATGAACAAAGATGCTAAAGAACATACCCTTCAATTTGCTATAAAAGAATGGTGGATTAGTGATTTTATAGCTTTATATAACCATGAACCTTCTTCTTTAACTGTTGAAAGTATAACGGATGCTACTTTAATTGAGTTTGATTTTAAAGATTTAGAGAAAGGCTTTAAGCTATTTCCTGAATTTGAATCCTTTCAAAGAAAAAACTTAGAGAGGCATGTGGTCAGTGTTCATAAAAGGATTCTCAATCAATTACAGTTATCCGCCGCTGAGCGTTATGAGTTGTTTTTAAAGGAATACCCTGATATTGAAAAAATGATTTCTAATTATCATATCGCTTCTTATTTAGGTATCACACAACAGAGTTTAAGCAGAATTCGTGTAGAAAACTCGAAAAAGTAGATTTCTTACCATATGGTTAATTATTTCCATTTTCAGTCTTGTACTTTTGAACCATCCAATAATAAAAATAAAACAAACAATGGAGTTATTAGATAAATTACAATGGCGTTATGCTGCTAAGGCTATGAACGGCCAAAAAGTACCACAAGAAAAAATTGATAATATTATAGAGGCTATTTCTTTAGCACCTACATCAAGTGGACTACAACCTTTTGAAGTTTTGGTGATCACTAACCAGGAAATCAAAGAAAAAATCAAACCCGTTTCTTGGGATCAATCAGTAATTACAGACTGTTCCCACCTTTTTGTTTTTGCTGCTTGGGATACCTATACAGCTGACCGTATCAATAAAATGTTTGATTTGGTTAATGAAGTAAGAGGTTTTGAAAACGAAGGATGGGAAAATTACAGAAAGATGTTGTTGAACATCTACCCAAATAGAGATGCTGAAGAAAACTTCAATCATGCTGCAAAACAAGCTTATATTGCTTTTTCTCAAGCGATTGCTGCATGTGCTTTTGAAGGAGTAGATGCCACTCCTCTAGAAGGATTTTCTCCTGAAAAAGTAGATGAGATTCTTGGCCTAAGAGAAAAAGGATTAAGAAGTTGTGTTATGCTTCCTGTTGGTTATAGAGATGCTGAAAATGACTGGCTAGTGAACTTGAAGAAAGTACGTAAAAGCAAAGAAGATTTAGTTACAGTAATTGACTAATTCTTTTATAAAGAAAAAGCTAAAGCCCTTTTCATCAAGTGATACTATTGATGAAAAGGGCTTTTATATTTAAAAAAAACACCTTTTTGGTAAAGAGTTAATATATGTCCCCATCTTCAGCCATAAGTATGTTTTGAATTCCCTCATCGATCATTTCGTGAAGTACATCAAGGCGGTTGAATTTGTCTGGGTCATTGTAATTTTGAACATGAACTAATACGATATTCTTTACTTTCGATTCATTATAGACCCTCTTCAATAAATTAGGGAACATATGATATTCACCGATTGTTTTTACTTTTTCTTCTTCAGTTTCACCTCCCCATGTAGCATATTTGATGTTCTTTCTAGTAATACCCTCCACAACTAATAAATCTGCATCTTTTGAAGCATTCACTAATCCTTCTGAATAAGTACCATCACCTCCAAAAACAACAATTCTACCATCAGGTTTACATGTAAAACGATATGCATAAGTATGTTTCAATGCTCCATGTTTAGTTGGGAAAGCTTCCACTATTACATTTTCATCTTCAAATATTTTTCTACCATTATTGTCTAAATTTTCACTTAATGGGATACCTACTGCAGTTGCTCCATCAGCACCTCTTTTACTATCTGCTTGCGTCACATCATGTCTATCTATTTTCCAAGCTGCATTTATATGACTGATCATTTCATCTACTCCCTCAGGTCCATAAACTTTTTTATCTGCTCCATCATGGAATTTATATGGATTATTGATAAATGAAGGTAATCCAACAGTATGATCTTCATGTAGATGTGTTAAAAACATATACTTAAGATTCTTAAACTTAAATGTATTTATCAAGTCAATATCTTTTTGAGCTTGCACTGCTTTTGTAAGACCTCGCCACCAGCCTTCACCACAGTCCACAAAATATGGATAACCATTTACTACCAAGGCATGGGCTGCACCATTTCGAAAAGGGTTAGGTGTTGGAGTTCCAGTACCTAATGTGATTACTTTTGATGAGAATTCTTTTGGTGAACGATCCAATGGAGCTCTATTTCCTTTTGTTGGCCAATTTTCTGGAGCAGTAAAAGGTGTATTTGGGTTGGATGGTTCATGGAAAGGTACATTTAAATAATTCTGCTTCGTAGTCATTTTTCCTAATTCTAAATTCTTTTCCCAACTGGATAATATTGTTTTGAAAGAATATAAACCAAATGGGACAATAACGATTAAAAGGACGAATTGGATGTAATATTGCTTTTTCATTTTTCTATTTTTTTAATGATAAAGCAAAGGTATCTCATCGTATTCTGAGGTAGTTGTATTTTTAATTTTGTCAGTTGTAGTTTTTATTTTATTCCATTGTTTTTCAAAAAATCGTTAGGTGAAACACCAAACTCTTTTTTAAATATTTTAGAAAAATAAGCCATATCTGTATACCCTAAATGATAAGTTACCTCCTTAATTCCCATTTTATTAGTGATTAATAACTCTCGACTATAATATACTCGGTAATGATTATAGAATTTCAGAATAGTTTGCCCAAAGACTTTTTTGAAGAGTTGATTGCATTCCAATTCACTCATTGATAGTTGATTTGAAAGAGATTTTATATTAGGTTTTTCTTCTAAGTTATTCAATATGGCATCTCTTATTATATAAGCTGCCTTAATATGATCATCTGTATTAGTTTCATTATTTGACTTTGTATTTATTCGTCGATAAAAATATTCAAAAGCCATAGAGAATAGACTTTGCAATAATTGTTTTTGGACGACTTCTTTTTCTTTACTTTGATAATTATAAGTGGTTGAAATAGCAGCTCTAAGAATATTGATATCATCAAATGTTTCAAATAGAGAAAAATCGTTCTTATCTAGATATTGAATGTACTCTCCCATTCCTTTTTCTTTCAATTCCTCTTTTGAAAACAGCAATAACACGTGATGAACACTTTTTATTTCATTAAAATCAAAGATGAATTTATTCTCCTTCTCCATCAACATCATTGTCATTTTTTCTAATTGATGTTGCTCTTGATCTATATTGCTTTCGACCTTCATGTCTTTCATCAAAAATGAAAGAACATAGTCCACATTTTCATAATTAGAGAAATCTAAAATAAAATCATTAGATAGTGTGGAGTGAACCTTATCCACATTAAAAACAATGCTATATAAACCTTCTGATAGAGTATAATAATAGAACTCCCCTCCTTTCAACTGTCTGTAATTAGAGGTGTTTTGATTGGGTAATTCTGATAAAACTTTTCCGATTAACTGAGTGTGTTCTTCAAAAGAGGAGATATGAGTGACCATAAATCAATAATAAAAAGGGTAGTGATTAATTACAAAATGCAGTAGAACTAAATAGAATTTTTCATTTGATCTTAACCTTTAATTCAGTTTATACTATGATTTATGCAAAATATCTAAGCAAATAATCTAGCTTCCGATTTTTGTAGAAATAATTCAACGTAGCAGAAACAACAATAATATCAATTGTATTTATTGGTTATTTAATTTCTCTACTTATTTCAAATAAACAAGTACGATAATCCCTTATTTTTTGAGATTGTTATCACTATATAAGTGTTAGATTTTCACTATATTATAGATATCACCTAAACACACATATAAATAACTAAACACTATGATTGCTAAAGTTAAATATGAGATAAAACACCATAACGGTATTATCTCTATTGTTTGTAAACCAACAGATACTCAACAAACAATATTAAAAAAAGCCAAATCTACATTACGAAGATCAGGCTTTTCTGAAACAGATATTCAATCGCTCACCATTCAAAGTAGAGCATAATTCTGGAGTCAAGTTTTACTGTTGTAAGACTTGACTTTTACTCGTATACTCCCATAAGATTTCTTAATTCGTTCTCTTTTACAATAACATTAGATTTAGCCTTTAGGATCAATGTTTTTGTTTCAAGGTTTTTCTCTTGTGTATCAGCAAAATCTTTGAAACTTATTAAACCATTTTCAAAAGCATCAGACTTTATTTTTAATTCTCTATTTCTAAATTCCATGGCTTTTTGTGCCGTTTGTAGTACAACTAAAGCATTTTTGAGTTCTTGTAACTTAGTAGTCACTTCTTGGTTGGCTTTTCTTTTGTTTTCATCCAACTGAACCCTCGCTTGTTGTAATTGAATTTTTGAAATTTCAACGTCTTTTGATTTTTGTCCCCATTGTAAAATTGGCCAACTAAAAGTTGCTCCAACAAATACATTGGTTTGTGGAACCAAAGGAAGGTTATTAAAGTAAAACCCTTGAGCTGTCAGAGTGATATCAGGAATATGTTGCTTTTTGTAATAGTTTAATCCCGCTTCTGCCTTATTGATCATTAAATTAGACTCTTTCACTTTGTAATTCTCTTCAATCAGAGTTGAGTCTAATTCTGCTCTTTGAATCAATGACATAATTTCAATGGAATCATAATTTACATCCATCACCGACCACAAAGAGTCTTCAGGGAAATTTAAAACACCATTTAATTGCATGCGATATTTATCAGCATCAATTTCAGCTTGTTTTAACTTTGATTCATGATCTAATAAATCTGCATTTAAACCAAGAGCATATACGTCTAAGATTTCTCCAGCGTCTACTCCCGAATCTACTTGTTTCAACTTCTTTTGTATCAAAACTACTTGTTTTTCATAGGCTTCAAACTTGGCTTCTTCAATAGCAATTCCGACGTAAAGTTTTGAAACTCCTTCTCTAATCTCAGATTCTATCTCTGAGTATTTATTGATAATTAATTGCTTATCAATGGACTTTACTTCACTCCCAGATTTTATTTTAAATATTTGAGATATCGGTTGATATATACCCAAGTTAGCAACACCAAAGAAGGTGTTGTTTTCAGGTAATGTAAACTGAGTACCAAGATTTAAAGGAGGAATCCCACCGATTAGCGGTAGGTCAGTTAAACTGATGTTCACATCTGTAGTTTTTTCCGTATGATAATACCAAAATACCCCACCATCTAACATTACTTTAGGAAGATAATTGGCAGTTACTTTATCTACTTCCATTTCCTTCTTTTGAACCTCCAATTGAATCAATTGTAGCGATTGGTTGTTTTGCTTAGCGATTTCGACACATTCATTTAAAGTAATTTGATCTTGTGCCTCTAAAGATGGATTAGGGAGGAAAAAGAAAATTAGTAGAATACTCGCTCCTGTAGTGTTCTTTAAGATGTGACCTTTCAATTCTTCCGTTTCACCATACTTCCAGTATAAAACAGGGATGGTCAATAAGGTCATAAACATAGAAAATATTAAGCCTACAGCTAATACTGTAGCAAGTGGAGCCCACATCGGTGAACCAGAAATAATCATTGGGGTAACACCTATTGCTGCGGCCATAGTAGTAAGGAAAATTGGGCGAATTCTTCTTTTTCCAGCACCTATTGCTGCTTCTTTTATCGTGTGTCCTTCTTTTTCAACAAGGTCATTGGCAAAGTCTACAAGTATAATTGAATTTCTAACAGAGACACCCACTAAACTTGCTAGACCAACAAAAGCAGTAAATCCAAAAGGATATCCTGAAACCAAAAGACCAAAGAAAGCTCCAAAAACACTAAGTGGAATAGCAGCTAGAACAATTCCAACTTGATTTAATGTTTTAAACTGCATTAAAATAACGACAAAGATGATAAGTACACAATAAACGATTACCTTATTCATTTCTTCAAAGGTCTCCCTTTGACTCTCATCTTCACCTCCAATTTCTAGTTCATACCCTTTTGGTAAAGGATAAGCTTCAATCTGTTCTCTTACAGTTTTTAAGATTTCAGAAGGTAAAACATCGCTCTTAGCTTGAGATTGAACTGTAATTGTTTTTACTCCATTTCTATGTTTAATATTAGATGGAAGCCATGTAGGGCTCACCTCCGCTATTTGCATTATTGGTACACTAGCTCCTGTAATACTACTCGTTACATAGTAACTTTCAATGGCTTCAAGATTTTTAGATTGAACAGATTTATCCTGTAAGATGATAGGAAGAGCAGTGTTCCCTTCCCATAAGCTACCTACAGTTAACCCGTTGTAAGCCACCGCTAGTTCTCTCATGATCGTTGATTCTGTAATCCCAAGTTGATTGGCGACATTCTTATTGGCATCAATCTTTAAACTCATCTGGTTTTCAAAAACATCTGTAGTAACATTGTAAGAAAGAGCAGAGGTTCTCAAAATACTATCCATATCTGAAGCAATAGATTGTAAAGTATGGTAATCTCTACCCATGATTCTTAATTCAATCGGAGCTTCATATGGAGTACCCTGTTGCATCTTTTTGACCAATATTAATGCTTGTGGGAATTTTTCAGGTAATATATTTTCTAACTCTTTCACCCATTCATCAGTGGCATCATTTGAGATAGTATTGATAAGAATCTGCGAAAGATTCTCTTGAGGAAATTTTGGAGCGTAGTTATAATAAAACCTAGGAGATGATGTTCCAACAAAAGAAGCATAATTCACTAATTTATCATTGCCTTTTATTGTTTTCTCTATGGCGAATGTGATACTATCCGTAACGCTTAAAGATGTACCCGCTTTGGTACGAATCTCAATAACAAATTGATTTCTCTCCGCAGCAGGAAATAGTTTCTGTTTCTGTAAGAAATATAAAGATCCTCCTACTACAAATGTGATAAAAGAGAAGAACATTAACGTCTTTGGGTATTGAAAACAGAAATCAATAGCATGATCAAAAAATAACTCCAAATAATCTAATAAAGACTTCTTACCACCTTCTTTCTTTTCGAATTTCTTCTTGATAAAAGTATAGCATAAATATGGAGTTAAGAACATGGCAACGAGGTAGCTTGCATTAATAGCAATGGCAACGGTTAAAGGCAGAGAATGTATAAACTCTCCTACTGCACCCGATAATGCAATTAATGGGAAGAACGCTCCTGCTATAGTCAAGCCTGCAGTGAATACTGGGATTTTTAATTCGTCAGCAGATTTCCAAGCAGCATCGTAAGCAGGTAAACCTTCTTCTAGTTTCTCAACATAGTTATCTGCAATCACAATGGCATCATCTACCAACATGCCTAATACCACAATTAAAGAAGCTAAAGAAACTTGTTGAAGTTGTATTCCAATTCCATCTAAAATACCAAATGTAAAGGCAACTGTAACAGGAATTGCTAATGTTGCAATGAGTGCTACTCTAAAAGGTAACAATAAAAGAATTACAATGATTACAGAGACAATTGCAATGAAAAACTCTCTAATAAAATCATTGATACTTTCTTTTACATTTTCGGGCTGGTTGACTACGAAATCTATTCGAATATCGGATGGGATTTCAGATTGATATTCTGATATCATTTCTTCTACTTCAGTACCAAAATCTACAATATTGTAGCCATTCTGCATCTCCATAGAGATCATGATAGATTCTGTGCCATTAACTCTTACTTTTTGAGTTTCTTTGGTCATGCCTCTTTCAACATCGGCAATATCTTTAATGCGAATGACATTACCCAATGCATCTTTCGCAATCACTTGGTTTTCTATATCCTCTTTTGACTTGAATAAATCGCGGTTTACAAAGCCTACTTTTTGTCCATTCACATCTACACTACCACCTGGAACAATAATATTCTCGGATCGTAAAGCTGCAAATATTTGTGGCGTATAGATTTTATATTGACTTAGCCTTCTAAAATCTATGTTTACATAGTAACACTCTTGCTTGGAGCCTAATTTTTTGATCTTAGATAATGATTCTATAGAGCGAAGTTTATCGCATAGTTGATCTACATAACTTTGTATTTCTCGACTGTCTCTATCATCACTTTGAAAGGAAAGTAATAAGGCAACAGTATCACCAAAATCAGATTGAACAATTGGTCCTATTACTCCAGCAGGTAACTCAGATAACTTTAATAAAGTAAGTCTATGTTGAAGCTTTGACCAGAAAATATCGGCATCTGTCACAAAGTCTTGAAGTTCAACAACTATATAGAGTACTCCTTCTCTTGAATTTGAATACGTCTTTTCTTTGTTTACCTCTTCATAACTGAAAAGAAGATCTTCTATTTTATCGGTGACTTCTGTTTCGACATCAGTAGAAGTAGCACCTGGATAGGCTGCAACAACTAATCCTTCTCGAATATTAAATTTGGGATCTTCCCTTCTTGGCATATGTTGCAGAGAGAAAACACCGTACATCACAATCATAAATGTGATGGTCAATATAATCTGCTTATGATCTAACGCGGCTTTGACTATCGACATAATGTATGATTAGTAAGTGATTTTTGAACCGTCCATTAACTTTAATGGAGGATTAGTAATAATAATATCGTTGTTATAGACCCCTTTAGTAATCTGTATGTTATTACCGAAGATCTTACCCGTTATTACTCTTTGTTTGTATGCAATATTTTTCCTTGCTAGGTAGACATAATCTAAACCATCAATATCATGTACTACTAATTCCATAGGAACTTGCACCATTTCTATTACTTCTTTTTCTTTAATATGAACGGTGCAAAGCATACCTTCTCTTAATTCCTTAGAAGGATTATTCAATAGAATATCAAGAGTAAATGATCTAGTTAATTTTGATGCGGAGGGGTATATTTTATTGATTGTTCCTTCAAGTAGTTCTCCTGTTGCTTCAACTTTTACATTTACCTTATGTTGATCATCTATTAAGTTGATTTTATTTTCAGGTACACCAACACTTGCATAAACTGAAGAATTATCAATTACACTTACAATAGGTTCTCCTTGTGATACACCACCACCACTTCTTACCCAAATTCTACCAGCCTTACCATTTACAGGTGAATATAATGTGGTATATTTTAATTTATTTTTATAAAGGTTGTAGCCTGATTCCGCTTGTTTTTGTAACGAAACAATTTTTTGATAATCGGCTTCTGCTAAACTTCCAGCATTGTACATTTTAGTCAGCCTCGAAAGTTGATCATTGGCTTCGTCTAGTTTGGCCTGATATATTTCTAAAGCTTGTTGATAATCACTTTTATCTAATTGTGCGATCTTCTGCCCTTTCTTAATATTCTGTCCTTCTTTGACATATACTTTAATCAGTTTACCATCTACTAAGAAAGAGAGTTCATGTTTACCTTCAGACTTTAACTCACCTAATAAGTCAATTTCATCTTGAGTAGTTATTGAATTGATCTTCTGTGTTTTTACAGAATAAGTCACTTCTTTTTTAGGTTTTTGCTCTTCTTTACATCCAAATAAAGAAGACAGGATCGATAATATAAAAATAGATCGAAGTAGTGATTGGGTCCTCATTTTAAATAGTTTTTGTGGTATGATGAATTTAACCTATTCTTTCGATAAATCATTAAATGATAGGAAAAATTTATAACACAAAATAAATATCATGAAAATTAATTGATTTCAGTTATTCAAATGATTAATGTAATATTATATGGATAGTTGTTATATCAAATGTTCGTTTTTATTAAGTGGATATTCGAATATATGTAATCAATATATCATTCTATAATATGTTTACTTCTATATATTTTCAAAAAAAATAACCCCATTTGAATCCATATGAGGTTATCTAGATATTACTAATGTTATTAAGATATTAAATAGTATTAGCTTATTTTTTTATACTCTAATACTATCAATACGGTATGATGAAATGATATATCGCAAAGTAAATAAAATAATATTATATTATTGAACGTTTATTCACTTTTTAACAAACACATTGGTGTCTACCATTTGCTGAAAGAAGTCATTCAATGTTTCCTTTGCTGGTCTATAATTCATTTCTAATTCTTTAATACTTTTAGAATTATCTACAAGCCATTTATAACCAAAGTTTTTGCTGACCATTTTTCTACTTAATCCTTGTAGCGGTCCTAGTAACCAAACCATAAACTTAGGTAGCTCTTTCTTTGGTAGTGGATATTCGTTACCAAACTTTTCTCTGAGTAAATTGGCCATCTCAAGAACAGTTAAGCTAACATTGGAAATAATATTTCTACCATTGGCATTTGGCAAGAAACCAGCATTGAAATGAGCCTCTGCTAAATCTCTTACATCCACCATACCAATATGTAAACCAGGAGCCCCCATTTTCATAGACCCATCCCCCATTTGTTTTATAATTTGGAAACTTTCTGATGTACTTCTTGGATTGATACCAGGGCCTAAAACAAAAGAAGGATTGATAGTTACTAAATCCCATCTATCTTGTTTTCTATTTATTTCCCAAGCTTCTTGTTCAGCCACAGTCTTTGAATAATTGTAAGGTTGGTGAGTAACTGAGGAAGTTGTATTCCAAATGGATTCATCTGCTGTATGATTAGGTAAATGAAGATTGTCTTTAGCATCACCAATAATAGCAACACAACTACTCGTCAATACGACTCTTTTTACTGACTCCGTTTCATTGACTGTATTAAGAACATTCATCGTACCTTTTAATGCAGGATCAACCAAATCTCTTTGAGCATCTTTTACATTCATAATAAATGGTGATGCTGTATGGAAAACCAATTCACAGCCTTCCATAGCTTCTTTGTAAGAACTCTGTTCCAAAAGGTCTGCTTTGAAATATTTTATGGTGCCAGGAGCATTTGCCGCCAGATCATTTAAGTATTTCAATTTCTCAGGATTGTTAGGATTTCTCACAGGAGCATGTACAGTTAATCCTTCATCAAGTAGTTTCTTTACAATCCACCCAGCTACATACCCAGTGGCACCTGAAATCATTACCGGTTTTGTCTTATCAATCAAAGTCATACGATGGTTTATATATTTATTGCTTTAAATAGAATTTCTTGTTTACTAAATACTTCCCTACTTCCAATCAAATCTAACTCAAATTGTTTTAATTTATTGGTGTTTTCAAGTAAGGTATACATACTGCTTACCGTTCTTTCCATGCCTGAAACAGGGTTTTGTCCTTGTAATGTATGAGCAAGAGTTAATGCAGCAAACACATCTCCTGTACCGCACACATCCCCCATATCGATCAAAGGATTATTAATAATATAGTATTCACTACCATCAAATAATAATATAGTAAAATGATTGGCTGGCGTTTCTTCTACTATTAAAGAGGTGATAAATACAAGGTTTGGTCCCTTGTCATATAATGTTTTTGCTGCAGTTTTCGCTTCATCCAATGTAGATATTTTCCCATTTACTAAGTATTCGGTTTCAAAATGGTTTGGAGTGATAATATCGGCAATTGTTAATATTTTTTCTTTATATAAAGGTGGGACATCCTCACTAATGTAGAACCCAGAATCGACATCACCCATTACGGGATCACAACAGAAAATTGCATTAGGGTTTTCCTTTTTAATCGCATTCACTGTATCGTAAACAACATCACCTGTTGATTTACTACCTAAATAACCCGCTAGTATGGCATCACATGTCTTCATGGAAACATGAGAAAATACTCCTTTTATTACTTTTCGTAAATGTTCTTCTGAAAATACATCTCCATCCCAATAAGGGTATTGAGTCTGTCCAGAAAACTGAACCGTATGAAGGGGCCATACTTCATTCCCTAAATATTGTAAAGGGAAAACAGCAGCAGAATTCCCCACATGTCCATAAGTTACATGAGATTGGATGGATAAAATGTGTTTCACTATATAGTTATTTTAGAAATAATGTGTCTTTTTTATGGATATCGACACTACATAGTGAAACATTATGTTTAATATGTAGTGTACCACAATTAAGTTATACAAAAATTAATAAATATAGATGAAGACCTGTAATAATATGAATGAAATTGTGCATGAGTACTACGATTATATTCATGCATTTATAAATAAAAAAGTAGGTGATCAGCAAGATGTTGAAGACCTTACTCAAGAAGTGATGTTCCGTCTGACGACTTCGTGTTTAAAAGCTGAGGACATTAAAAACCTTAAAGCTTGGTTGTTTCAGGTCGCAAGAAATGTGATCTATAATTATTATCAATCTAAAAAATTGGATACAAGTTCAGTACTAGATGATAATGCATTTACAGCGGAAGAAGAAACGGAACTTGAAGCATCTGATTACATCATTTCAATGATCAACCTGCTTCCGGAAGAATACGCCAAGCCATTAAAAATGGCAGATATTGATCAAATACCTCAGAAAAAAATTGCTGAAGAATTAGACTTAGGACTGTCTGCTGTAAAAATGAGAGTACAAAGAGGTAGGAAAAAACTGCTAGAGCTATTCCATAGCTGTTGTAATATTGAATATGATAATATGGGAAACTTTGTAGGATGTACTGTTAAAGATTCTTGTGATGATAAAGATCAAATATCGCTATAAAAAGGTGTAGGACCACAATATAATTGTGGTCCTACTTCATCTACTTTATTCTTTTTTTATTTAACGATTGCTTGCTAGTTCGTAAACTAGAGGTACGGTTAAACTAATTTGTATAGTTATAGGGTCATAAGTCTTTTATTGTTTTTGTTCACATGATAAAAGTACTTCAACCTAATTTTTTATTCAATACCTAAAAAGGGTGATTTTTATATAAAAACCGTTGGGATTGTATTGTTGAGTGTTAAATGACTATTTACTGAGGTAGTGTTGTAAAGAGTGTATGCTATTCTTATAAGATTGAGAAAAGGAATAGTTTAAAAAGCTGGTACAAAACAAATTTAACCTGCTATACCTCAGAAAAATACTACTCAACATAAGTTGATATTACCAGAATGATAATACATTTCTTTGATGCCACAAAGGAGGTGAATTTTAATTGAAAATTAAATCATTTTGCATTATTTAAATCTGATTTATAATTATTTAGGTTAACATTAACTTACAAGCAAAACATTTATTCTGCAGTATCTTTTTTATGCTGATTTATCTTAATAATTAAATAGATCACTGACCCTAATGAAGTACCTATAGGTACCAACTGTTTAAAGCTAGTGAAATAAGCAAAAATCTGTAAAGGTATTAATGTGATAATAGCCCCAGTGACTATCCATTTTAAGTAAGGTGGCCTTTTTTCCATTTTTTTATGATCATTATGGTATCATTCTTTTTGAAATTTAATTGAAGTCTTTACTCCATTAAAATCCAATATTTCTCCAATATACATGCCGTTTACCAAAGATGTTACATCAATAGTCAAAGTTTGAAATAAGTGATCTTGCATGAGTACTGTTCTTCCATAAATATCAAAAACAGTGATTTGTTTAATTTGTTGAGCACTTTCTAAAGTAATAGTGTTAGAGGTTGGATTTGGATAGACTTTTATGCTAGCTATGTAGTTAGCTGTAACTGAAGTCACCTGATCGTTGTCAGTTATTGACAATATGCTCGAACTCTTTTCACAGCCATTAGAATCTACTGCAATTACAGTGTATTCTCCCAATGCATGTGGATAGATAACCTGCGATGTATCATTAAACATCTGATCTTCATGATACCAAATGTATGAATTTAATGTGTCGAGGTTAGCGATCTGAATTTTTCTATCACTAAATGAAATCTGTGGAGTAGCAATACTGTCGTTCTTCAGAACAGTAAAGCTATTAGAGTAAGATGAACAGCCTTCGTTATTTATCACTTTTACTTTATAAGTCCCTTCCTCAAATGCTGTATAGGCATAATTTTCTGAATCATCAATCAGTACGTTGTCTTTGTACCATGAGTAAGTGTAGGTAGTGTCATGTGGGTTGGCCAATAGTTGAATACTAATATCTTCATCATTACAAAACCATGAATGTCTTGAACTACTAATTTCAAAGTTTTCATCAATCGAACAGTTCATACTTAAGGTTAATGTTAGTACATCAAATTCTAAATTATCCCAGTCAGAGTGTGTAGCCTTACACTGGTAGGTTCCAATATCATCTAATTGAAAATTTGAGATACTCAATGATGTTCCCATTAGTTGATCTTCTTTATACCACTGGTACACTACTCCCTCAATAGTATTTTCTAAATTATAAGTATAATCATTGCCCTTCACCACTTTCTGATCGACAAAAGAAGTGATACTACTTTGAGAAGCATAATTCATATCACTACTAGTTAGTTTCTCTAACTCATCAAAGAAAAGTCGGTTATAAGAAACATTGATTTGACTTTCATTAGGCAAGCTAACAATAGTAGCTAAGCGATTATTTGATAGGTCAATTGTCTGAAGTTGATCGGGAATATTAATAGCCCAACCATCAAGTGTATTATGACTTAGATTAAGGTGATTTAATTCTGATTTACCTGTAATAAAATCATCAATTTCACTGATATTATTATAACTTAAATCTAATATTCTAAGGGCATTACAATTGTCTAATTGGTTAGTAAGGGATTGTATATTATTGTGGCTTCCTAAGACATGCATCAAGTTATTTAATCCAGCTAGATTGGGTACTTGGTCTAAATCGTTATGATGAAAAAAGAAGGTACGCAAACTATCAAGTTCATTCACTCTTTGTAAATCTTCATCTCTTAAACGGTTATTGGATACATCCAGGAACCAAAGATTAGGTAAAGTCCAAATGGAATCACTTAATGTCTCCAAGTCACTATTATATGCTTTAATGATCTCTAAATCTCTTAATTGATTGATTTCATCAGGAAGTTCCCTTAAGTTATTTATACCGTATAATAATAGTTCAGTCACTCTTCCGTCTTCATTACTACTATAATAAGGCCAAGTCTGTATAGCTGTACTTGCATCATATGTGATATTTAATTCATCATATAAATTCTTTAAAGCAATTGAATCTTCATCAACAATTGGAATGAAAACTGGAGGAGGGTCAGTCACAACAATCACTAAATTCTTTGCTATTTCACAGTAGCTACTTCCAGTAAACCTGCCTTCAAAATTATATGTACCGTTGCCTTCGTTTCTAGGTAAAAACACATATTCGGCATTACCAACAATACTGTTGTTTTGTAGGATTGTAGCAGTATTATCATTTTCACCATTAACTCTAAGTTCTAGATGAAATTCATCGGTATCATTAGTAACAAAAACGGTATCTAAATCAGGTGAAAAACTTAAAACACTTTCTTTGTAAACGGTTGTTTGATAGACAATACTATCTATAATTGTGGTATTCGGATAAGTGAAGTGTGCTTTGATAACAACATCGGTGCTACTTTCATAAGGCAAATCGGAAGAGATATAATTCGCAGGTGTAAAACTATTGGTTTCAATATCATTGACAGTGAAATTTTGGAAAGTATATTGACTAAATGGTAAAGGGAGTTCATCAACCAAGGTTATATCTTGAGCAGACTCACTACTACAATAAGAACCATTTAATAATACTAAGCTACTCGTGGAGCGTTCTACAATTTCAATCTGTTTATTGATTTGAATGACACAGTCATTATCGGTGATGTAGTCATAACGAATCGTATGTTCACCTAATTCTAAGGTACTAGGGTCGATAGTATATGACCCAGAACTTATATAGGTATCATCTAAAAAATAATATCCATCGCTTAGATCTTCATTATCTATTATGGCTGTTACCAAAAAACTTACATCATCGGAATAAAAATACCTTTTTACAGAAGGTAAATTCAGTTCTACGTTGGCAGTTTTCACAACATAAAAATTATGCTTGACAGAATCTACAACTGTTCCACTCGCATCTTCAAAAAATGCAGTGATAGTAATATTCTTTTGTGTTCCTGATGTAATGTCATCACTAAA
The DNA here is from genome assembly GCF_947387565.1 of Flammeovirga sp. SubArs3. Taxonomy (NCBI): domain Bacteria; kingdom Pseudomonadati; phylum Bacteroidota; class Cytophagia; order Cytophagales; family Flammeovirgaceae; genus Flammeovirga; species Flammeovirga sp. SubArs3. The sequence continues at coordinate 1,161,360 of NZ_CANDOA010000001.1, forward strand.
TATTGATGAAGGAACAAAGCTTAGACCATCAGAGGATAAACCCGTTCCCTCATAACGGTCGATAGTGTAGTCTTCAAAACCGGTCAAGCTAGAGTGAGTCGATAATACTACATCATCAGAATTGGAACATTTGCTTGAGCCTAAATTTAATGTATTTCCTTCATCATAAACATGAAAAACTTTAGTGTATTCTTTTGAACAATTTTCATCTTCTAATCTATACGTAACTGTATGTTGACCTACCCCTGCTTCATTAGGAAAGAATTGATTTTCTCTGACTGATGATCCACTACAGGTTAACGTAACTTCATCGCTTTCTACATCAGTAGATAAATCGATAGGTGTAGATAAAGATGTTGGGTAAGTGGCATCAGATGGAAATAGATTTACGACATAGTTTTCTACATTCTGAACTGTAATATCAACTTCATTGGAATGAAAATCTTCTCCATCAGCATTTACCTTTCTCCTGAATTCATAATCCCCGTCATCATCTAATGTATTGATATAATAATCTTTAGAAGTGGCTCCACTAATATCGCTCCAGCCATTGTTGTTGTGGTTACTTTCCCATTGATAGGTAACAGAAGTAACTTCAGGAGAAATATCGGAAGGATCGACCTCACTTCCCACTAAATTGATCTCTATAGAATTACTACAAAAATGCTCTGTAGAAGGTGCAGAAATTGTATTATCAAATGTGATAACACTCATTTCAGAATCGGCATAATACACTCTTGAATTATTGGTAGTGGCTGAAGTGATAGCATAATTTCCTGCTTGGTCATTAATGTTAATCTCAAAAGTGGCCTCAGCTCCTGAAAGGTCATTAGGAATTGGTGATATTTGAATGGTAATATTATAACTTCCGTCATCTTGTCCAGCAACAGACATATCTTGTCCATCTAATGTTGCTGTAATGCTCGAAATACTTTCAGAAAAGGTAGCATTAATAAGTACAATATTACCATCTTCAATTTGAGTTCCATCAGAATCATTATCCGTTGAAATGACTACCGTACTAAATGTTGGAGGTTCACTATCGATTTTATAATTATTGGTAGCTATATAGGTGTTTTCATTAATATTTGCTCTCAGCTTATAGGAATCGCCATGGACTAATTCTGATGAGATGGTGACATCAATTGTAAATTCAGTGCCTGTGGATACAGTGTTAACTGAAATCGTTACATCTGAGGTTTGAGTATCATTTTTTAATACCTGAAAGTCATCTTCCGAAACATCCAGACCATTCCCTTCTAATGACCAAGATAATGTAGAATTGTTGATATATGTATTGTTATTATGAGACAAATTAGTAACAGTTTGACCCATGGATTTTGCACCATTTATAACAATAAAAACGATAATAAATTTAAACGAGAGTGAGATGAATTGACTAAAATCATCTTTTGTAGAAAGTAGCATTTTTGGGTAATAAATTAAAGATAGTACTAGGTTTAACTTGAGTAAGTCACTCATATTTAATAACTTACACAATATACAAATAAATAATCCAAAAATAATTTAAATATTCCATGAAGAAATTGTGTAATTCGAAAAATCTAGAATTTGTTTAGAAGTTTTCTAAACTAGAAAAGGTGACGAAAAGCACTAATTAAATGAATTTGCCCTCACTATCTTTGAAGAAGAATTATTAAATCTAGCTGTAAAAAAAGTAAATCACATTTGTGAATTATTACGCCTTATGATGTTCAAAAAACTCATACCTCCAAAACAGTGGCAACCCGTTGTTTTTGCGTTAATGGGAGCGATCGTCGGGCTTACGGTTTACATTGCATATAATGCTAGAGTCACTTCGTATTTGTCAGATGATCCAGAAACCTGCGTTAACTGCCACGTTATGACTCCTCAATTTGAGAGCTGGAAACACAGTTCCCACAGGGAAGTAGCTACTTGTAATGATTGCCATGTACCCCACGACAACTTTGTATCAAAGTATGCCTTTAAAGCAAAAGATGGACTATACCACGCATCCATGTATACATTACACATGGAACCACAGGTAATTAAGATGCATCAGCCAGGACGAGAAACTGTTCAGGCTAACTGTGTTCGTTGCCATGGTGATCAAGTAATGGATCCTAAGGATGAATCTTTGGTTACTTCTTATGTACACAATCGTACTGATCGTGCATGTTGGGAGTGTCATAGAGAAATCCCACACGGAAGAGTTAAATCTTTATCTTCTGTAGGATACCAAATTCAAACTTTACCTGTACAAGGTGAGAAAAAAGATGTTATACCTTCTTGGCTCGAAGCAGCCCTTAAAAATAAGAATTAATAAACATGAGTTCTAAAGTTACAAATTGGCTTTTATTTTTAGCTACCGTTGCGGTAGTAGTGCTTCTTGCGATGTTAGGAAGCAACATTTCAGACCGTAAATCTGAATCTCAATTCGCTTACCAGCCACAAGTGAAAATTCAAAACCTTGATCCTCGTAATCAAGTTTGGGGTGAAAACTTCCCTCGTCAATACCAATCTTTCTTAGAAACTAAAGAACAAGATTTCTCTTCTAAGTATAATGGTAACCAACTTCGTGATGCATTAGAAGAGTCTCCAGAACTAGTAGTTCTTTGGGCTGGATATGGTTTCTCAAAAGACTATAACCAACCAAGAGGCCACGGTTATGCTATGGATGACATCACTAATACATTAAGAACAGGTGGTCCTACTGAACCAGGTACAGGTCCTATGCCTGCTACTTGTTGGACTTGTAAGTCTCCAGATGTACCTCGTTTAATGAACGAAATTGGTATCGCTGAATTCTACAAAGGAAAATGGTTTGACAAAGGTGCTGAAATCCATAACCCAATTGGTTGTGCAGACTGTCATGATAACAAAACAATGGCGTTGAAAATTACTCGTCCAGCGTTAATCGAGGCATTCGAATCAATGGGTAAAGATATTAACGATGCATCTCACCAAGAGATGAGATCATTAGTTTGTGCACAATGTCACGTTGAATACTACTTTAATAAGAAAACACCAGTTGAAGGTGTTCCTTACTTAACTTTCCCTTGGAAAGACGGTTTAACTGTTGATGACGCTGAGAAATACTATGATGATATCAACTTCTCAGACTGGACTCACAGTTTATCAAAAACTCCAATGTTGAAAGCTCAACACCCAGGTTATGAGATCTTCCAACAAGGTATTCACGCGAAAAGAGGTGTTTCTTGTGCAGACTGTCACATGCCTTACAAAACTGAAGGTGGACAAAAATTCACAGATCACCATATCCAGTCTCCTTTAGCAAACCCTGCTAACTCTTGTCAGGTTTGTCACCGTGAGGAAGAGAAAGAGCTTATCGCTAACGTATATTCTAACCAAGACAAAATCAAAGAAGGTGCTAAACGTTTAGAGAAATTGTTAGTTAGAGCTCACGTTGAAGCGAAAAAAGCATGGGATTTAGGTGCTACTGAAAAGCAAATGGAGCCTATCTTAAAGAACATTCGTCACGCTCAATGGAGATGGGATTATGCTGTAGCATCTCATGGTGGTTCTTTCCACGCTCCTGTTGAGGTAGGTAGAATTGTAAACACTGGTACTGATAGAGCACAAGAAGCTCGTATCAAACTAGCTCGTTTATTAGCTGACCTTGGTTATGATAAAGAAGTTCCTTATCCAGATATCGATACTAAAGCTAAAGCGCAAAAGTATATCGGTTTAGATATGGATAAGTTAGAAGCTGAAAAAGCTAACTTCAAGAAGACTATCGTTCCTGAATGGTTAGAAGCTGCTAAAAAACGTGAAGCGGCTATGGGTATCCAGACGATCTCAAGTAAATAAGAAATTTACATACTATATTTGAAGCTGTTGTACTACTACTCTATTTCTAAATTTTAGATTTAGTGTATGTGCAACAGCTTTTCTTAATTTAATACAAAGGGATTATAAATTATTTTCAAATCCTTTTAGTAAGCTAGGATATATCAGAATTATGAAGAAGATCTTCAAATTTATATTTTCAAACGAACTAACTCTTGTAAGTTTGTTTCTCTATGCCATCAGTATGGCGGTGGCAACTTTCGTAGAAAATGACTTCGGAACACCTGCTGCAAGAGAACTTGTTTACAATGCTACATGGTTCGAAATATTACAAGTAATATTAGGACTAAACTTCATTGGTAACATTAAAAAATACAAGCTTTTCAGAAAAGAAAAAGCTGCTGTATTTACCTTTCATGCTGCTTTCATTATCATCTTATTTGGTGCATTCGTTACTCGTTACTTTGGATACGAAGGTAACATGCATATTAGAGAGGGACAAAGTAGTAATAAACTTGTCTCTTTAGATCGCTATTTCCAGGCACACATTCATGGAAACGGCGAAAATAAAGAATTTTCAAAGAAAAGCACTTTCACACAGATCCATCAACCTAATTTTGATTGGGAAGAAGATATTAAAGGAGATAATATTATTATCACACCTAGAGAGTTTATTCCTGATGCGGTACAATCTGTTGTTGAAGGTGAAGCGAACGACGCCATTATTGAAATTGTAACGGCAACGGATCAAGGTAGAAAATCTATCTTTCTTGAAAGAGGTAAGAGTATGTTCTTAAACGGACAAGAAGTTACTTTTGATAATCCTGTTCCAGGAGCTATCAATATTCAGGAGAAAGGAGTTGATTATACCATCAATGCTCCAGCACATTTAAGTTATTTCATCATGGCTCAGCAGGTAAGTGGATCTACTGATGCTAACAAGGAAGATAAATTACAACAACAAGCTTTATACACTATGGGTGAATTAAAGTTTGTGATTAAAGATATACATCAAGGTGTAAAAATTGGGTACTCTCCAGCAACTACAAAGAAAATGAAGCAACAAGCGGCTGATTTATTATTTGTAGATGTTGAAGTTAATGGAGAGAAAAAAGAAGTGACTTTAGCTAGCTTAAGTGGTGTTGTTACTCCTTTTAAAGAAGTGAATCTTGGAGGATATAAAATTGATGTCTCATTTGGACCTGTGATTACTGAGCTTCCATTTAGCTTGTTCTTAAATCACTTTGAAATGGAAAAATACCCAGGTTCTGAAAACCCTTCTGCTTACTCATCAGAAGTTATCGTTCAAGATGGAGAAACATCATATCCTTACACCATCTTTATGAATAATGTATTAGATCATGCCGGTTACCGTTTCTTCCAAGCTTCTTTTGATCAGGATGAAAAAGGTACTATTCTTTCTGTGAATCAAGATAGACCGGGTACAATCATCACATACATCGGTTACTTATTAATGACTTTAGCCATGATATTGAGCTTATTCGAAAAGAAATCAAGGTTCAGATTAGTAAGTGGAAAACTTTCCAAGTTAAAAGCACAATCAGTTACACTTCTTATTGGTTTACTTGCCATTGGATATAGTAACTCAGCAAAAGCACAACTTGTAGAAGAAGATGTGGCAATTGAGGTAACTAAAGAGGCAGAAGCTCCAGCAGTTGTTGAGAGATCACAACATGTAGCTTTGGAACACTCAAAGTTATTTGGTAGTCTGTTAGTTCAAGATATGGACGGACGTTTAAAACCGATCAATACTTTGAGCTCAGAATTCCTTCGTAAACTTACAAGAAAAACAACTTATAAATTAGAAAAGCAAGACGGTACTATTGAAAAGATGAACTCTGATCAATTATTTCTTGCTTTACAGATGGACCCTAACTACTGGCAAGCAATGCCAATAATTAAGGTCGATAAAGATGCAGGCACTCCTGTCTTCGAAATCTTGGGAATTGAAAAGAAGCCAATGGTTTCATTCAATGACTTAATCGACGAGGCAGGCGATTATCTATTAAGAGATGCCGTAGATCAAGCTCAAAAGAAGAAACCTTCTGAGAGAGGAGAATTTGATAAGGAGCTGATTAAAATAGATGAGCGTTTCAATATCTTATTTCAAGGTCTTACAGGTAATTATTTAAAGATTTTCCCTGTACCAAACGATCCTGATAACAATTGGTTTAATTCCAATTTTATGGGTACTCCATATACATCTGAGGATTCTACGTTTGTTCGTAATATCACAAAGATGTATTTCATGGAAATCTATAAAGCTCGTCAGTCGAATGAGTGGCAAGATGCAAATCAAACATTAGAATATATCCGCCTTTTCCAAAAGAAGATGGGTGAAGAGATTTATTTATCGGATACAGCAATCAAAATGGAAATGTTGTATAACAAGATGAATATTTTCAATAACCTCTTCCCTATTTATTGGATGTTGGGTATTTACTTATTAGCTGTTGCTTTATGGAGAGTATTTACTATAAATAAGCTAAGTGATAGAGCGTATACTACAGGTGTCGTTTTAGAAATGATTGCTTTTGTCTTCTTTACAGGTAACTTACTGTTAAGATGGTATATCGCACAATATCCACCATGGACAAATGGTTATGAGATGTTGATTCTTGTTGCTTGGGCCTTATTCTTATTTGGTTTTATCTTCTATAAAAAATCAGATTTTATTTTACCGCTTGTTTCATTATTTGGTGGTACATTATTATTTGTAAGTTTCTTAGATTGGTTGAACCCTGAGATTACCAATTTAGTTCCTGTATTGAAATCATATTGGTTAAAAATACATGTAGCTATTATTGTAAGTTCATATGCACCTTTAGCACTATCAGCATTACTTGGTTTTATCAATTTGATATTCATTGCCATTAGAAATGATAAATTTAAGAAGCCAATTCTTGAATTAACTTATGTAAGTGAGTTGTCGATGACAATTGGTTTATATATGTTAGCGATAGGTACTTTCTTAGGCGGTGTTTGGGCGAACGAATCATGGGGACGTTATTGGGGTTGGGATCCTAAGGAAACTTGGGCACTTATCTCAGTAATTATTTACGCCGTAGTATTGCACTTACGATTAGTTCCTTCTTTAAAAGGTAACTATACTTTTAACTTAGCAAGTTTATTAGCTTTCTCAAGTATCGTAATGACATCATTTGGTGTAAACTATTATTTAACTGGTTTACACTCGTATGCTACAGGTGACCCTGTACCTGTTCCTACCTTTGTTTATTGGGTAGTGTCATTTGTATTTATATTGGCTGTTACCGCTTATTATAGAGATAAGAAGAAAATATAATCAATAGATTACCAGAGATATAAATGGTCATTTTTCATTTTTTTGAAAAGTGACCATTTTTTTTGGTGACATTTTTAAAGCATCGATATAAGAAGGTGAATCAAAAAACAAAACAAAATTACATTATGAAAAAGTTTCTCTCAATCGCCTTATCAATGCTTATGTCATTATTCGTTTTTGCTGAAGATGATAAAAATAAAAATACTGAAGAAGCCATTGTCAATTCATCAGAAAGTACAGAGAAAGTAGAAATATTTAAAGGCATGTACTTAAATATGACTGATGAGGACACATACAATTATATTATTAAAGAGTTAGATGGTGAAGTAGAAAGCCATGGTGAATATCTAGTTGATTTTCTTGGGCAGGAAGTATTTATGCGTCCTATTTTTGAAAATGATAGATTAAGTAAAGTAGAGATTGTTTTCAGATCTGAAGATGTAGGGTTAGTTGAATCTAACTTAATCATGCTGGAAAAGGTCTTAAATGGCATGGAAGGATGGACAGAGTTCAAAGCAACGACAGATCAATGGTTGTTTGAAAAAGATATGGACAATACTATCCAACAGATGAATCAGTTGACGGTATATACCTATGGTATTCATAGAGATGAAATCGGTCATGGTTGGCATGCACAAGTCCAGTTTGCTCCTCGTTTTGATTCAGGTATTGAATTAACAGAGGAAGAAATGAATGAAAAAAGAGAAGAAGTTAACCAGATCATCAACTAATTCGTTATTTCTTATTAAACTTTTCTTAGGTCATACATCACTGTATGGCCTTTTTAATTTTGTCAATTTTAAATAACTATAATAATGATTACCTTTATAAATAGATATTATTCAAAATAGATATGAAAAAGACGATCATCACTTTATTCTTATTATTAACCGTATCAATTACTTTATTTGCACAAGAAAAAAAAGAAATACCACCAATTGAAGATCCTGTAACGAAGGAAGGGTGGATTAATGATGCAAATATCGCTTTTAAATCAGCAAAAGAAGAGAACAGGCCTATGATCATGGACTTCACAGGAAGTGATTGGTGTGGTTGGTGTAAGAAAATTGACAAAGAAATTTTTGATACACCTGAATTCAAAAAATGGGTAAAAGAAAACGATATTATTTTACTTGAACTTGACTTCCCAAAGAGCTTTAAACAATCAGAACAGTTAAGAGCTCAAAATTATTTCCTCTCACAACAGTATAAAATACAGGGCTACCCTACTATTTTAGTGGTAAAAGATGGAAAAGGAATTCAGATGGGATATCAAAAAGGTGGAGCTGAAGCATGGATTAAATCAGTAGAAGCTCAAATGGAAATTTAAATAAAAAGGATCAAGTAAATTAATTACTTGATCCTTTTTTTAGTGGTTATTTCCTGGTTCCCAGATTAATCTACAGAATGCACTCATACGTTCATTTTCTCTGTAAATAGGTATACCGGCTACGATACCTACTAATAGATTATCTGCCAATGCGACTCTCATTTGTGGTCTTATTGTCATATCAAAATCACCACTTTCTATAGTTTGGTTGAATTCCACACCAACAAAATTGGTGGTACCTGGAATCATATAGTGAAAGGAAGGGTTGATTTCATAAGAAAAATCAAAAGTCTTGCTTTTATATACTTGCTCAATACTTGGCCCTGTATAAATTAAGGAGTGCCAGTTTCTTCCCCATCTTTTTGCAACAACAAAGAATGGATTATAAATATTTCCTTTGACTAATGGATCTCCCCAATCTCTAAAGTCTGAAAAAGTGATTTCGTTGATGTATCCTAATGCCATAGACATGTTCATCTTTTCAGAAACAAGAAAAGTCCATTGTGTCGCTAATTTTAAACTTTCTAATTTATCAGAGGGGATAGAATCTCTCTCTACACCTTCTTGTGGTGCATAAAAGACAAATGGCAATTCGACTTCAAAACCTAATCTATTGATGGGAGCCCATTCGTATTCTACTAAAGTTTCGTATTTATCATATTTGAGATTATCTACTAGTTCCATTCCGACGTTCCATTCTTTTTCGCCTTTTCTTGCACCTAGGTCTCGGATAAGGTCTATATATAGAGGCTCTGCATGGAGAATTTTTACAGGTAATTGATCATCTTCATAATGGTGAATATAAATACTATCTTCTTGTGTTTTGGAATAAACAATGTCATCATCATTCTGGGAAAAACTGTAAAATGATAAGAACATAAGTAGTATTACGAACAAATTAGATTTCATAAATTAGGTCAAATGAAAATTAGAGAAGTTTTATATACTACAAATATAGAAGAAGAATATTATTGTGTTGTTTGTTGAAAATAAAAAAACCTACCTCAAAAGAGATAGGTTCTATTTTTATACTTTTTAGATCTCAAAATCACCAGTGTAATCCTTGTATTTTACTCTGTAGAACAAACTATAGAATACTGGAACTAAGACCAGCGTGAGTACTGTAGCAAACAGTAAACCGAACAATAAACTGACTGCTAACGGTTCGAACATTACTCCACCTCCTAACCAAAGTGGAATTAAACCACAGACAGTGGTTGCTGTTGTCAATAAGATAGGTCTAAACCTTTCCAGTGCTGCAGCTACTACAGCATCTTGTGGGGTACGTTGGTTTTCAGTTAACTCAATTTCAATTCTATCAATAAGAACAATACCATTATTAACCACAATACCAGCGAGTGAAACCAAGCCTAAGAAACCAAAGAAGCCCATATACGAATTACCAATAAATAATCCATAGTATACACCAATTGCTCCCATTGGGATTGTCAATAATATAATCGCTGCTTTCTTAAGCGAGTTAAACTGTCCTACAAGGAGCAGCACAATAATACAGAATGCTAAAGGTAAAAATTCGATCACTGAGCCTATACCTTTTCTTGTTTGTTCGATATCACCACCAAAATCGAAGAAATATCCTGTTTCCCATTCCTTTTGATCTTCTTCTAACCACGGTCTCATAGACGCCATTACTTCATTTGAAGTTGTATTTTTATCTACATTGGCAGTTACTGTGATTGTCTTGAACAGGTCATACCTTTTAATTTTTGTATACTGCCACCTTGGGATAATATCAGCTACTTGTTTTAGAGGTACGTTTTGACCATTCATTTGAGAGTAGATATTGATCGATTCTAACTGATTTAGAGTATAATTTCCATTATGAGCATCTTTCATCATGATAGGAATCGATTCGTCATCTTCTCTATATTTATCCAATTCAACACCTGTAATGGAAGTCAGCATGGATAAGGCAATATCTTGATTGGTCACACCAGCTAACTCAGCCCGATCAGGATCAATTTTAATGATGAACTTTTTCGTTTTCATCCCCCAGTCATCCCCGATATTTTTAGCACCCGGAATGGTAGCTAACTTCTCTTTCGTTCTGTCTACCAATTCATAAAGAACTAAAGGATCTCTACCAGAAATACGTATTTCGATAGGATTATCCGCTCCACCTGCACTTCCTAACCTTTTGATTCTAGGCTGAACATCAGGGAAGTGATTGAAAATAAACCAATCCAAACTATCTATTACAGTCTGATTAAAATTATCGGAAGTGGTGTTGATCAAAATATGTGCTGTGTAAGAGGATTTCTCTGGAGCTTTATAACCCAAATCATATTTTGGAGCACCTTCTCCTATGTAAGTGGTGAAATCTACAACTCCTTCAGCATCTTCTTCATGCTCAGGTTTTAAAAGGAACCTTTGTAGATAATCATCGACTTGCTGTACCACATCTTCAGTAACTGTAATATCAGAAGTCATTGGTAATTCTAAGTTTACTGTTACTAAAGCTCTATCAGAGTCAGGCATAAAGATAAATGGAACATAAGGAGCAATCTTTGTCATCGATAGGAAACATAAAAGAATCACCATGATAAAAAGAATTGGCCTTTTTAAATTCCATATCAAAAAAGGTTTATACAAACCTACCAATTTATCAAAATTGGACTCAGAGTGCTTGTTGTTCTCTGATTTTGGCTCCTTCTTCTTTACTCTAATGAGGTATGTTGCAAGCAATGGAATCAAAGTAATCGACATCACCCATGAACTAACAAGAGCAATCGTAATTACTACGAAAATTGGACCTACTACCTCTCCCATTGTAGATTTGGCAAGGTAGAATGCTAAGAACGCTGCAGACGTTGTTAAGGTCGAAATTAATAAAGGAACAGTAAGTTCTTTTGCCGAACTAATAGCTGCATCATATACTTTATCTCCCCTTTCCATTTTTACCATAATGGATTCAGAAACTACAATAGCGTTATCTACTAACATACCCAATGCCATGATCAAGGCAGCTAATGAGATCTGATTTAAACCTACATCTAATAATCCCATGATAACAAATGAAATTACAATTGTAGAAGGGATTAAAGCTGCTACAACAAGCCCTGTTCTCAGCCCTAAGAAAAGTAGCATTACTGCTAATACAGTTGCTACAGATTGGATTAAGTTACTAACGAAAGCGTCTACCGAAGATTCTACATATAAATCCGCAGAGGCACTTCTAGTAAATTCAATACCCCATGGATATTGTGATTGGTAGTATTTTATTTTTTCATCAATCTCTTGCCCAAGATCCACAATATTACCACCATCCTTTAATTTGACACCAATAGAAATGGCAGGCTTTCCGGAAACCTTTACAATACTAGACGCAGGATCCTTGTACCCTCTCCTAATTTTTGCAATGTCTCCTAAGTGTACCGATTTACCATCTTTTAGTGGAATCACAACGTTTGAGATATCTTTTACTGACTCAAAACTACCCGTAGGCTCTAGAATAATTCTTTCATTACCATATTTAATATCTCCTCCAGGGAAGATGATATTGGTATTGGCAATGGCACTTTTAATCATATTTGTAGTCAACTGATATTGAGAAACAGCTGCATTATCAAACTCTACAAATACATTTTCTACCTGTTCACCTACAATCTCTACTCTTGCCGCATTGGGTAGTTTAATTAAACCATCTTTTACGTCTTTGGCGATATCATAAAGCTCTTTGTACGAATAGCCATCTCCCGTAATAGAATAGATGACACCGAACATATCGACAATATCTTCGTCTTTAATTTGAATAGAGCAACCGTCTGGTAAATCTGGTTTCACCTCATCGACTCTTCTTCGAATCTTATCATAGATAGGTTGCATCTCCTTGTACATCTCTTTAATCTCTAAAGTGATGATGGATACATTATTTCTAGATTCAGATTTGATATAGCTTAATTCAGAAACTTGTTGAAGCTGCTTCTCAATTTTATCTGTAACAAGCATTTCAACACGTTCAGGGGAACCACCGGGGTATGTCGTCACTACAGAAACAAAACGTACTGTAAATGGAGGCATACTGTCTCTTGGCATCTGTTCATACGTCTGAAAGCCAAGTACACCCAACACAACTATTAATGTAAATGTGAGGATGTTATATTTTATCGAAAATTCAGTAATATTCATCCTACTTTTTTATTTCTGTTGGTATTTTGGTAAGAACTTTACTTTAAGTCCATCTGTAATTTTTGTGACTCCAGATGTGACAACACTATCACCTTCTTTTAAACCAGACAGTACTATAAATCCATTATTTCTTAGCTCTCCGATTTTAATTTTGGTCATATGTACCGTTCCTGTTTTGTCATCATTTTTCTTTACCACGAAAACAAACTTTTCACCTTGCACATCTTCATTGACAGCCTCAACGGGAACCATCATAAATGGCTCAGTAGATTTTTTCTGAACTTGGAAAGTGACATTAGCCGACATGCCTGGTCGAACTAGATTTGATTTTGTATCAAGTAAAACGGTGACAGGGAAAGTGGATGAAACATCAGAAACATAAGACATTTTTGTTACTCGTCCGGTAAACTTCTTTCCTTTTACGGAAGTAAATGAAACGCTTACTTTATCTCCATTTGATATCTTAGAAATATATTTTTCAGGAATGCCAACTTTAATTTCTAAATCATTGCCAGAAGCAAATTTGACTACAGCATTACCAGCTTTTATATTTTCATTTTTCGAAGCAATTTTCTCAGCGATAATACCATTCATAGGTACATAAAGTTTGTAGTACCCCAATTCTCTTCTTTTTAAGTCTTCTGTTTGTTGACTGGTTTCAAAAGAAGCTTTTGATGATGAAAAAGCATTTTTAGCTTGTTCGTATTCTGAAAGCGATACATTGTTCGCCTCATATAACTTCTTAGTACGATCAAGGTTGGCCTTAGCTGTTTCTAGTTGTACTCTTGCACTTTGTGTTTGAGCAACAACTTGCTGGAAGGCGATTTTCGCATCAGAATCGTCAATTGTCGCAATAAGTTGTCCTTTCTTGACAACATCACCTTCAACGACTCTGATGCTCGTTAGTACACCATTAACTCTAAAACTTAAATCAGATTCTGTTCCAGCTTTGGAAACACCAGCAAACGTCTGGAATGCTTCACCACCGGAATAAAATACTTGTTTATATCGTACAGGTCTAATGATCTCTTCTTTAGTTTCCTCTTCTTTTTGACAAGAAAAGAAGGATATACTCAACCAAATTGAAAGTGTTATCTTGATAAGATTTTTCATGGATCTATATTTTGCTAATTTCTATTTTCTGATTTGATTCTGATATAACTCAGTGATTTCTTGATTGATCTGTTCTCTTTCTTCATCTGTTTGTAATAAAGAGAAATTACCTACCGAGCGTTGAATTGACATTGATGCTTCTAAAAATTGATAAACAGCATTTGAGGCCTGTTGTTCCGATTCAAAAGCATTGTTCTGTGCATCAATCAACTCAATAATAGACACTCTTCCTTTAGAATAGTTGTCTCGAACAATCTCATAGTTTTTCTGAGCGGCCTCCATGGCTTCTCGTGAATTAGTGATATTAGTTGAGGTGGATGCTAAATCCAATACCGCACTTCTGACTTCTCTTTCTACATCCACTTTGGTCTGATCAAGTAAAGATTGCGTCTGAAGTTGATCATATCTTGCTTTTTGGTAGGTACGTTGCTTCTCAAAACCAGAGAATAATGGAATACGAGCCACTACAGATATATTCCAGTTTTGGTCTAAAGGATCAATTTCTACTCCATTTAAAGATTGAGATTCAGAACCGATTCCTCCTCTTGCGAGTACTCGATTGTATCCACCACTCAATGCTACTTCAGGAATAAAACGATTTCTACTATCCGCTTTTCTTTGACGTTCCAAAGCTAAAAGTTGAGCACTATATTGTTGTACAACAGGTCGCTGTATAAGGGCTTTGTCCACAATATATTCTGAAACGATTAAAAGTGAGATCGGATCTTCAACTAAATATGCCATACCATCGGTAGCTAGTCCTCCATAGATACCATCTGTTAAATCAACATCTTTTACCATAATACTCTCTTTCATTTCTCTGTTGAGTATTGAATTCATAACGAGCATTTGTTGGCGTTCAAAAATATTGGCATCAATCAACTGTTGTTCTGCTTTTGCAAGATTTGATTTCCAACGATAAACGTCTGAGCTACCAGAGTAACCCACATTCTCTCTCATCTCAGCGATCTCAAGGTTTCGCTTGGTAGACTCTAAATATTTCTTTGTGATATTTACCTGAGTTCTAGCAAATAATAAATTGTAATACGCTATTGCCGTTTGATAAACCACATCATATAAAACTTGCTCATTTCCAGCTACCCTTGCGTCTTGTAAAAAACGTTGCACTTTTGCATTTGCAAATACACGTTCAGAATAGATGATTTGTTGTAACTCAGCATTGGCAAAAGCTTGTCTTTCAGCTCTTGTACCAAATGATCTTGATGCTGTAGGTTGGTCAATTAACGTTGCACCGACACTCGCTTCAATAGAAGGCATTAGTGCCGAATTGGCCAACCTTCTTATTTCATCTCCTGAAAGCGTACCGTATGTAGAAGCTTGGTAACTTAAATTATTCTCAATGGCTTCTTCAATTACATGTTCTAAAGATACTGTGGTCTGCTTTTCTGATTGATCATAGACCCAATCTGCATTAAAGATTGTTTCCCACTTTGGAAGGTAATCAAGTTTTTGTGATACAGAAGCATTTAATACAATCTTACTTTCATAGTTAATGATGACTGGAAGGTCTTTCGCGTTGGCATCTCCATCAAAAATGGATTCAAAATTTAAAGCAAAACGCCTAGCTATAATATTGTAACGGTCTTCGGTGATCGTTCCGATTAAAGCGCCATTTTCTACGCCTTTTTTACCATCTGTAGAATAGACCAATAATCCTCTATTTACTAATGAATCATTTAAGACCTTGATTTGCTCATCCTTAAGTTTGAAGAGGTGTGATAGATAAACAGCATCGAAGGACGTATCGATTTCTGCTAGAATTTCGGATACACTATCTTTTCCTTTAATTACTTTTCCTTTTAAACCTGCTTCTTTAATAATAGGATCGATAGGCTTACGCTCTTGGTATACATTAAAAATATACTCATCAATTACAATGGCGACATTCGAAATATTACAAGCCTCTTTAAAAGTATTTAAATCATACTTTAGGTTGGAACTGGTTTGTACGAAAGTAAAGTTTGAAATATTAGTTGTCCCTTCTGGTGTCATGTGTATACCTTGTGTGATCGGATCAACCACTCCCCAAGCCATTGTTGGCTTTGGAAAATTTTTCGCCTCAGTTACAGTCAATGTACTAAGTACACCCAAGGTAATAATCGCATCTACTTCTTTAGCTTGAATTAATTTCTCATAAGCTACTTTACCTTTTTCTGCATCCCAATCTATACTGATCATATATTCATCGGGAAATGAAACTTCATAACTAGCTCCTAAGACAGCAGTGACTTCCTCTTTAAGAATCTCAACAAATGGAGAGGTACGGTATTCTTCCCCATCAATTAGTATTCCTATGCCTATTTTTTTCGTATCTGACTGAGAATAAGCCTGACTACTTATTACAGCAAATAGGCAACTCCATAATATTAGTGTTATTAAGGATGATGTTCTTTTTGTTTGATTCATTGTAGAATAAATGACTTGTTGATAAGTTAAGTCCTGTGTAAAGTGTATATAAATTAAAATGACTTCTCGAAGAACAGTCAAAATAACGACGTTACTTTTCGTATTCTAAAAAAAGGATTAATTGTTAATGATAAAAGTATAAAATCATTTTTACTGTAACGATGTTTCCTAAAATCGAATTACCATTTTAATGACAAATAATCGTTAATCTTGTGATATTTTATCAGTTTTTGCCCGAATAATAATGTGTACCACATTAAAAGAATATCATTGTCTGACAGAATAAATATTAGCTTACAGAAAATGGGTCTGTTCTGATTAACAATAATAGATTGTTATATACCGCTCTTTCAATCAAATACTATCAAAAAATAGTAGTTTATTATTATACATTTAATCTATTGTAACGAAGAGCTGACTTTGCTGTTTTGAGTATTGAAGTTAGATTGATTAAAAAAATTAGGGCAAAAAAATAAACCTCTTCTCAATGAGAAGGAGGTTTACTGTAATGCTTAACGATTCATTATTCAATGATATATACAAATATTATTATTTCAAAATAGTGCAAAATGTTAAGTGATTTATTCTTTGTTATCCATCAATATTTGTCATTTTATGAATGAATTATATTGATGATTAAAAATATCGTAAATGGGAATTTTGGGGAAATCAAAAAAGTTGAGACAAAAAAATAACTTCAAGAAAATGTTTCTTGAAGCTATCCCAATCTTTTCCTAATTTTTATTCAAATCATTATTTCCTTAATATGAATAAGTATATATACTGTTATGAAAATATTTTGTTTAAGTCTAATCATTAATAAGTGGTAATACCAATAAATTTAACAATCAGAATTTGAAACAATTGTAAATAACTTGAACGGAAAATTTTGATAAATTCTGATCTATAAAGTATCTTCAAACTATTACTCAATATCATAAAACAGAAGATTTCTATTCTTTCTAATGGACGATTTTACTAGAAATGCACAGCAACTCTGTGAGCTATACGGCATTACAGAGCAAGACACAAATTATATTCATCAGCTTAAAGATACTGCACTTAAGGCTTTACCTGGAATGATAGAAAGTTGGTATAATTGGTTGAAGTCTACCCCAGAATTTTTTGAATACTTTGCAGATACTAATACTCTTGAAAGAGTACAAAGGATGCAGTTGGGCTTTTGGGAACAATTTTTTGATGCAGATATTGATGGTGATTATGTGAAATCTAGAAGGAAAGTAGGCGAAGTACATGCCCGTATTGGCCTATCACAAGAAATTTATCTTGCTGGAGTAGATCATTTCCTTAGTCTTTTTGTTGAGATGTTAGGTACATTAGATTGGTCACATTCTGATTTAAACTTGGCAAGGAGAGCACTGAATAAAATGGTACACATGGATATGACTATCATTGTTCAGAGTTATGAGAATATTGTCAATCAAAAAATTACAGCACAGAGTAAAACTTTAATGGCGATGTCGACTCCAGTAACACAAATCTGGGATGGCATTCTTTTACTGCCTGTAGTTGGCTTAATTGATTCAAGAAGAGCTCAAGACATTATGGATAATACATTGGATCAGATTTCCAATCATAATGCTCAGAGCTTTATTTTAGATATTTCGGGTGTTGCTGTAGTGGATACAGCTGTTGCTAATCACTTAATTAAAATTACTAAGGCAACCCGTTTAATGGGTTGTGAATGTATTATTTCTGGTTTATCGCCAGCAGTAGCACAGACTATTGTTGAGTTGGGTATTGATGTTGGAACTATAAAAACGACATCAAACCTTAAAGCAGCCATTCAGATTGCATTCAATAAGTTGAATATGAAAATTGTAAAGCAATAATATGGATCAGTGGGTGAAATCTAGTATCCCTCTTCAAATGCATAGAGGTTGTATCATCGCTTCCTTTCAATTAGATCTGGATGAAAAAAATTTAAAGTTATTCCGTCAAGAACTGTTGAACTCAATTGTTGAACATAATAACTTAAAAGGAATCATCTTCGATTTATCTGGATTGGAAATTATAGACCTTGTAGATTTTCAAGGGATTAAAAGCATTATTTCAATGATCAAATTAACTGGTTTTGAAACGGTTATTTCTGGCTTAAAACCTGCTGTAGTTTCATCATTGATTTTAATGGATGCAGATGTTGATGATCTCAATGCAGCACTTAATTTAGATGAAGCTTATGTTATCTTGGACAATATTAATCGTCTGAAATTATGACTATTAGTATCCAATCCGAAAATGACATACACTATGCACAGCATGAGGTGATTAGCTTTGCTAAATCATTAGGCTTTGCTACTTTAGATTGTACCAAAATCTCTATTATTATTTCTGAGTTAGCACAAAATATTCTGAAATATGTGGGTAAAGGTTTTGTACGTTTTTCCAAAAGAAGAATGCTACATCGAGAAGGAATTCTTATTGAAGCTATTGACAAAGGAAAGGGTATATCCAATGTAAATGTGGCATTAAAAGACAGTTTTTCTACTGGCGGAACTCTTGGTCTAGGGCTTCCAGGAATTAAACGTATTGCAGATATTTTAGAAATAGAATCTTCAGAAGAAGACGGGACTCATATAAAAGTAACATATTGGATAAAGAAATAACTATAGAAGTGGGCGCCTACTCCCTTCCGATTGTTGGGGAAAAGGCAAATGGAGATTGTGTGTTCCATCATACCACTCCTGATTTTACTTTTTTATGTGTAATTGATGGCATTGGCCATGGTTATAGAGCTTCTGTTATATCAAAGAAACTTTGTGAGTATATAAAAACTCATATCCAAAGAGATATTCAATCGTTAATTGCTAATGCCCACGAATATATGTTGGGAGAAGAAGGTGCTGTAATTGGTATTGGCATTATTGAAAATCAAGAACTTACCTATGGATCATTAGGCAATATCTCATGTAGAGTAATTAATGAAGAAGGCAACGCTACATTGTTAACCACAGATGGTTTATTGGGAGTAAGGAAACGAACGATTAAAATTGATAAAAAGACTTTATCCAAAGGAGATCTAATATTGATACATAGTGATGGTGTAAACGGAAGTTTATCCTATCAAGAAAATATTAATTACCACCTTTTTTCAAGTGAAATTCTATCGAAGAAAATCATTAAACAATGGGGATCCTTGTATGATGATGCCTCTGTGATTTGTGTAAAAGTGAAGTGATATGAAGAATAGTTTTGAAACAAAAATTATTGGCAAAGAGCGGGAAGTGATTCACTTGAGAAAAAAGGTGTATCAGATGTCTCGAATACTGGGAAATGACCATGTACATGCTGTAAAAATTGCAACAATTATCTCCTCTTACCTAAGATCTTTACTGAATAACCACGATTTACTTATGCTAAAGAGTAGTTATTCGATGAACAATAATCATGGTAGAGCTTTTCATATAGAAATTACAGATCCTTCTACTCCGATTACTACGATGCCTCCTCCAATTGATGTGCATTTCTTTAGAATTGCCATGAATTCAGGAAGGATTATTATGAACATCGTTCGGGAGTTTCCACTTGGGGCATTAAATAGCATAGCAGAAATTTTTAATGAGAAATCTAGAGATGAACTTTTAGATGAACTAAAAGTAAAAAATCAGGATCTAGAAATGTCTTATCATAACCTTAAAAAAGCAAAGGATGATAATGCAAGGATGGAAAGTGAACTCTCTGTTGGACGTAATATTCAGATGAGTATGCTTCCTAAGAATTTCTTGAAAAACGACTATGTCTCTTTATTCGCTGATCTAATCCCGGCTCGAGAAGTGGGTGGCGATTTTTACGATTTTCAGTTGATTAACGGCAACTATTTGTACATCGTTGTTGGTGATGTATCTGACAAGGGGGTTCCTGCTGCTTTACTAATGGCGATGACTAAATCATTATTAAAGAGTGCAGCCATGACCGAATTATCTACCGCCAAGATTATTACACATGTGAATAATCAGATAGTCTCGGAGAACAAAAATAATATGTTTGTGACGATTTTCTTAGGCATGTTGGATCTGAAAAGTGGTGAGTTGACATACACCAATGCAGGACATAACCCATCAATTGTTATTAAAGAAAATGGTATTACAAAATTAACAGAACGACATGGCCCTATTGTTGGTGCGATCAGAGGATTATCATATAAAGAGAAAACTATACAATTGTCTCCTAATGATGTTATCTTTGCATATACCGACGGGGTGACAGAAGCTAGAAATGGCCATAAAGAGTTTTATACAGACGAAAAGCTCGATGATTTTTGTAGAAATGTAGAGATTGATTCTGTAAAGGGATTAGTCGAAAAAACAATCGAGTCTGTACGAGAATTTGAAGATGGTCATGAACAAGCGGATGATAT
This sequence comes from Flammeovirga sp. SubArs3, assembly GCF_947387565.1. Taxonomy (NCBI): domain Bacteria; kingdom Pseudomonadati; phylum Bacteroidota; class Cytophagia; order Cytophagales; family Flammeovirgaceae; genus Flammeovirga; species Flammeovirga sp. SubArs3. The sequence goes on from NZ_CANDOA010000001.1 coordinate 1,181,874, forward strand.
TACGGTAATGTGTGTGAAATATAAGGACACAATGCCTCCTACCTTCGAAAAGAGAATTGGAAAATCTTTAAATGATAAGATACTCATCACCAATGAACTGAATCAGTTTATTGAGCAAAATAATATACCTGAAAATGTTGGGCAAAAAGTCCAAATCATTTTAGATGAATTATTAAGTAATATGGTGAAATATGCCTTTGATAAAGTCAGGCAACCCGATATAAAAATTAAAATTATCCAGGAAGATAACCAGCTTAGGATAAAAATAAGTGACAATGGAATAGAGTTCAATCCATTTATACTGGAAACTCCAAATACTCAATTGCCACTTGAAGAAAGAGAACAAGGCGGACTTGGTGTTCATATCGTTAAGAGTTTAGCGAATGAATATGTTTATGAACGTTCTCAGGACAGAAACGAAATAACATTGATAAAAACATTTACAGACTGATGGATATTACTCAAGAAAAAATTAAAGATATGGAGGTGCTAACACCTCAAGGATTTATTGATGCAAGTAACTCCCCTATCCTTGAAGAAAAGATTGTAAAAATGATCAATGATGAAGGAAAGGATAAAATTATTCTGGATCTTAAAAACGTGTCGTATATGAGTAGCTCAGGTTTACGAGTATTTCTTTCGGCATCAAAAAATATGCAGGCCAAAGACGGTATCTTTAGAGTGTGTAATGCCAATGATGTTGTCTCTGAAATTCTTACAGTTTCAGGATTTGATATGATTGTTGATATTAGAAAAACAATTGAAGAAGCACTAGAAGGCTAAAAAATTACAGAATAAAATAGAATCCTCATCAATACAAGTTATTCGTTTGTTTGATGAGGATTTTTTTATCTCCCTAATTATCGAATAAGATAATAGAAGAGTTTTCTTCCCTATTTTCTAAGTATATTTTATCGTCAAAGGTAGAGTCTATATCCATAAGCATTTGTACATCTGGCGTGATATAGTTTTCATTGATATCGAGAACTCCAGTATTAATAACATTGTAATAATAGATAGCGACTAAAGAGACCCAAAAAGCGATAACAGAATACATTGAAAGTATAAACTTCCGTTTTCGATTCATAAAGCAAGCTAAAGTTTAATGTTTGAGTTTGGTAAGGTAAAAGATAAAGTATTTTGAAGTATTAATCTACTATATGTTGCTAGTTAAAAGATAGTTCTTTCCTCTTTCATAACCCATTTCCATTAGTTTTTGCCACACAAAAAGGGTCATAAAACTATCAGACAACGAGTCATGCGCGTTGTCGATTAGAACTTTATCTTCAATTGACTGTAAATCACTAAAGTGATTGAATGCGGTGGCTAATCGTTGCCAGCGATAATCATTGTACTTATCATGCCATTCTTTTATCACTTCGGTAGAAAATACTTTCATGGCACAGTAAACCCCTTTTGCATACGATAAATCGACGAAAGAAAGGTCAAAATCTGCATTATATAGAATGACATTTTTTCCTTCAACAATTTCATTGATCAGGTCTTGCATACCAAAGTCATAGATCGGTGCATCTTCTACCATTTCAGGTGTTATATGATTCACCTCCATGGCTTCTGGCCAAGATTTACGGTATTTTGGTTTGATATAAGTATTCAATAAAACCTCCTTTTGGTCATTAATAATACTTATCTGAAGGGCCTCATCGACACCTGCATCAAGCCCGGTGGTTTCAGTATCCAGCACCAAAAAATCTGAAGTGATTTGTCTATCCATTTAAAAAAATAGCCTGATTGTATTAGATAATTACAACACAAGATATTAAAAAATGATGAAATGGAAAGGGAAATTATTCGAGAATCTTCTGAGTTTTAAGTTTCTTCTCTAGTTCTGCATTTTTTTCCTTTAGTTCTTTCACCTCTTTATTGATCTCTATAACATATAAAGTGAGTTCTTCGACTTTTTGAAGCAGCTTAGCATTCATTTCTCCGAGTTGAATTCCATTTTCTGAAAATTTCCTCCATTCGTATTGTTAATACGATAATGTCACTACGAATTTGTTTACGGCATAAGTTTGTAACTTAGTTCAAAAAATAAAGTTGTCTGTTATTGAACTCAAAGGCTCTTTTTGTCCATGATTGAAATCGAGGTCTTTTGATATACCTATTTTATAATCTACTAAAGATTCCAACTGAGGTAGCTCTCCCATTTGCAATAAACTCTCTTCTAACCGTTGTTTTTGAAGTTCAACTTGTTACTGTTTTAATTGATAGAAAGAACGTAGGTTTCTACATGTAAAATCTCCACTGTGAAAATAATAACAAGAAGAGAGTCTATCTCATTATTTGATGTTTGCTTTTTAGCATTGTGTTAAAATTTAAGGCTTAATCAATTGGGAAGTTTGGAGTGACACTGCGTTTAACACTCAGAGCAGTGGAATCTTTTTTAAAAAACTTCTTTCACTAAATATAGTTAAAGGGTTTATTTACTAGCACTTATCTTAACATAAGAAGTCAAATAAATAAAAAATGATATAACACAATTTTTTTCTTCTTGTAAACTCAAAGTTTCATAAAAAAAGAAGAGTATTAATATTATAAATAAGTACATGGGTAAAAACCCTTTAGGGAAAGATAGTTTCAAGTAAAAACTATTATAATTAATTACTTTAAAATTATTATAAATAACTCCTTTATTAATACCATTGAGAAATATCAACCTAAATAAATTTAAAAAAATTATAAAGACGCTGAGATAAAATATAACTGTTTCAGGTAAAAACAGTATTATTCTATTGAATAGTATTATTATCAATATTGATATATATAATATTTCAAATTTGGATTTCATATATACATATAATTTGTTGATTTTGTTACCTTAGTATATAACGTTAGTCTTTCATTAAACTGTGATTTCAATAAGACTTTTGATCCTGAAAAATCAATGATATTTTAATATAGTTTGCGGTAGCATCTACTCCACCTATTCCAATTAAAACACTTTGAATCATTGGTGGGAAAGCCCCTTTACCTATACAAAAATTAAACAAGAAGAGAGTGTATATCATTTTTAGATGTTAGCTTTTTTGACGTTATGTTATAAGTCAAAGACTTAATCTATTGGTAAGTTCGGAGTGACACAACGTTTAATACTCCGAACAGTGAGGGATTACAGTGAAGTTAGATCAAAAAAATAAACTTGTTGACTTTTGTTCAATTTCTAAACCTGTTAGATTGTGTTTTATTATTTCATCTTTAAGGTAATTGCTAATGAACATCTCAGTAAAATGGAAATAATCGTAATCAAATTTAGACGATAATTTGATCTTCTTTGGAAAAATGGCTAATTGACCATAAGAATCATGATAATACTTATCTGAGAGTATAAGTTCATTTGATTTGCTTATTAATTCTTTTTTATTAAGAAAATAACATTCATCTATTGTATGAATTGAATTAAGAGACTTCAAATACCCAAGGTAGAATTCTGATTTCTCATATTCTATAGAATTCAACATTAAACCATAAATATCTTTAAAATTGATTATTACAAATTCCTCCTGTGAACTTTTTATTTTTACTTTTTCTACTGAATGAGGTGGTAAATTCATTTGTTTAAATGAATAATAACATCTATTTGATATTAATAATTTATTCTTTCTAAAATTTGAAGCCAATATAAAATCAGTTAATGGACATAGTTCATTAACTTCTATAAAGTTTATTTTTTCTAGTTTCCTTATTTTTTTAGGAATTTTTCTAAACTTATCTTGAATAGAATAATAATTCATAGTTTTATTCATTATATAAAGTTCTAAAAACTGAATTTAAATTTTGAAATGGTTCATCTACAATATCTTTATCTAAAACTGATACTCCCGCGGATATATGAACTAACTTTAAATTATTACTAACTGCTACAGGAGCTTTTGTACCTACAGCTACACCAAAAGAAACTTCTGTAGTTTTAGAACCAAATTTATAAGAAGTTTCTGTCTGAACTCCAGGGATATTAGTTGAAGTTGTAATAGCTCCTTCTGCACTTGTACCCCCCTCAGGTTCAATAGAATATTTATATTTTGCACCATTACCCCCTACTTGTCCTGTTACTTCAAAAGTAGAATATATATCTTCAGATGTATTAAAATTTGAAGTAATTTCCCCATCTTTTAAACCTAAATTTAACTCCGACGTAATACTTGCCTCACCAGTAGTAAGTGATAAACCAGCCCCTCCAATACCTTTTAATTCAAATTGTGCACCAACCTTTTCTGTAACTTTAATTTCACCTTTAGCTTGAAAAGAAGAATGTTCAAGAACATTATTAATCCCTTCTTTAATTGATTTCACTGCATTTATTGCAGTATTTTTCAAAATCTCTCCTGCTTTTTGAGAGTGTATCTCATATTTTTGATGTTATGTTATAAGTCAAAGACTTAATCTATTGGTAAATTCGGAGTGACATTGTTTTTAATAATCTGAACAGTAGTGTATAAATTCATTTATTGTTTTAAATCACAAATTGGTATCAAAACTCTTAAGTAAAAATTTTTCACATATTTCTCTTTAAACAAAATTTCAGAATATATATCTCCATCCATATCAATTATTTCTTGGTGGTAATCTTCTATTCTCATAAAGATCAATTTGAATTTTTTGGTCTCTAACTTCTGTATCATAATTTTATTATTTAACCTTATAATTGGATTAAAATCATCATAAAATTCACAGGAAGTACTTTCAATATAGTAACCATCCAAATATATATATTTATCCATTAGTATATTTGAGTATGAATATTTCTTTAAATTATTAACACTATCAACTATACAAACTAAATTTGCTTCCCTCTTCTTGTGAATGAATACTTTATATGGATTAATTAATTCAACTGTATCCACTGAATAATATTTTATGTTTTTTTGAGCAAAGCCATAAAAAGTACAACTCATGAAAATGATTAATAATATTATATTTTTCATATTATTCGTTCTTTTTTACTTTACCTACTTTAAGTCTGTTTACAACATTTCGGTCAACTGATATAAGACCATTAGTAGGAATAAAATATGCAGCTCTTCTCTCCGCATTAGATTTAACAACATCTGAATTAGTTCACTAGGTGGTTTACCACTAAGAAGAGAGTGTTTCTCATTTTTTTGATGTTTGCTTTTTGTCATCTTGTTATAAATAAACTTATTTGATGAATAAGTTTATTTATAACAAAAGTGTTTTACACTCGGAACAGTGAGGAGAACACACTTATTGATAATACTCTTTTATATTTTCCTTAATTTTATTTGATAATTCTACCGGGTCAGAAAACAAATATTTTAAAGAATATCTTTTAGGTAGAATAAATAGAACACTTCTTTCATTGAATTGAATTTTATAAATGAATAAAAAGAAAGGAGACACATCACAAAAATCATTATACGAATATGTTTTCTTTAAAAATAACCTCTTAACCACAATACCTTTAGGTTTTAAATGAATCTCATAGAACTGAAAATTAACAAAATTCATTAAAAACAAACCTCCTACATAACAAGAAAGAAATATCACACCTTCAAGACTAGGATTCTTAATAGTAAAAAAAAATGGAATAACTAAAAAAAATGACATAATTAAAAAAATAATTTGGCTTAAAACCGAGCAATAACTTAAACTTAAATATCTCATAATCTATCAATTGTAATTCTAAAACCTAATTCAATATTTATTTCTGGTACTATCACGAGCCCAACTTCTTTCATCGATTTCACCGTATTTACAACAACTTTTACTGCTGTCTCTGCAGTTTTTTGAACCACATAGTCTGTTGTTTGTTTTGCTAACTCAGTAAGAGGGTTACCGACCTCTGGAGCCATCCCGTCAGGATCAATAAATTTAATTGGATTATCAAAAGCATAGTTATAAACAGAATGTGTATTCATCTTCTCTGCCAAAGGAGGTGACAATCTCAACCGGATAGAGAATCGTGAAATTCCCTGATAACTTGGACTCACAAAAACAACTTTCTACATAAGAGTAGATAAAGGTCAATTTTGAATATATAGTTATCAAAAATTGACCTTTATGTTTTAACCTATTCTCCTTTTTTATTTGAAATTATAAGTTGGAAACTTATTCAATAGCCAAGTTCCGAGTGACTTTGCACTTGAGGCTCATATTAGCATGAGAGGGGCGTTAATTACTCCATAAAAAAAAGAGAAACAAATAATTTATTTACTGGTTTATAATTAGACAATTCTCTAATATTTCCCTCTAAGTTTTTAATTTTAGAGATTGAATTAATTAATACTATTGAATCACCGCACGTAAAACTCTCTTTATCAATACAATAATTCGAATCGATATAGAATTTATTCTTATGATTTTCAATCTCTCTTTTTTCATCTTGATTTAATATAACAATTTGTAAATCTCCTGTTAATTTAAAAAAAAGGTAAAGATCATCAGAACCCTCATCTTTTAATTCGTAGAATGTACCAGATTTAAAAACTCTTCTACCATTTAAAATTGGCATCAATGCCACTTTATTTAAAATCAAGTAATTAAAAATTTCGAGCCTGCCAAAATTTGTCTTTTTACCTGAATTGTTAGAAGGTATCATTATCTTATTTTCTCCATACATAACATAGAAATCATCAAAAAAATAGAGAGATTCTTCATCCACTTTGTTGCATTTTTTAAATTTCATTAATAGTATTTCCTCATTATTCTCAGAAAAAACATTGTTATCTAAGATAAACAAAAAAATAAACACACTAATCAATTTCAAAAAGTTGTGATTGTACTTCATTTTCTTTATTCTCATTACTAATTACGTCTACCTTTAAATGATATTTATTAATCATTTTCTTAGAAGATTTACTTCTTATTATTGCATCAATAATTATATTTTCTTTCTCATATGTTTGGACATTTCTATCTCTACTATTATAAGACATAATAGGATAATTTTCTGTAGGTTTAAAGAAATTATGTTCATGATTTAATCCCATACTATGTCCTGCTTCATGAACAATTGTACTTCGCTGAGATTTCAAAGGATCAATTTTTAATAATCTTGAAGAATATTTACCAGCACTCTCTAAATTTTGAAAGGTTAACAAGTTACTAAATTGATTTGAATTCATGGCTTCATCTGTTTCAAAAGATTTAAATTCGAACATAAATGATACTTCATAATCTTCACCTTCAATAGAAATATTTTCAGAAGAAAATTGGTTATTTAATTCACTTATTAATTCTTCAATTGAAAACCTTTTATCAAATGAATCATAAGAAGACGCACAACCTGTGTTCGTTTGAAAATTCTCAATTGAATAATAAAACGTTTGTGTAACTGTCACCTTTTTACCTTCAATCAAAATTACTGCATCTTCACCATCAGGATCAATAACATTAATTGGATTATTTAATGCATAATTAAAAGGAGATAAATGATTAAACTTCTCCGCCAACGGATCCACCACAAACCACCTCCTCAAACTAGCATCATAATGCCTTCCACCATAATCATAAAATCCAATCTCCTCCTGCTTCTCCTTCCCATTATACTGAAACTTATGATCTGGCGTTCGCTCCTTCTCAATACCCACCATATTCATACCAATTAGAGGCTTTTATTCAGTAGATTCAATGACAATTTACCAAGTTTACTGGTTTATCATTTTTTAGTTCTTACATAAAAAAAGTGCTTTGCATTTTCACACAAAGCACTTTCAAATATTATTTCACTACCGATTGGTTCTGATGTAATTCAGCCAATACCTTTTCATTAAGTATATAAGGTATTGTATAAATTGGTTTATCTTCGGTCGTTTTAAAATTCGAGAACAACGTATACTGACTTTCTTTACGCTGAAGTAGAATTGGGTCAGTAATAGTATTATTTGTCATTAGTTCCTGATTCATAATCCAAGCATAAGGAGTAATTCCTGCTCTTTCTAAATCACTTTGTAGACTTTGTGCTTCTCGAATTGGAGTGGTTTCTGGTAGCGTTACAAGAATCACCTTAGTCAATGATTTATTCTGGATCATCTTGTAAGGTGTCGATAACTTAGAAACATCAATATTACTATGTTTTACAACTTCATTATGGTAAGCACCAGTTGTATCAAGCAATAATAATGTATGTCCTGTTGGTGCAGTATCCATCACAACATATTGGCGTTTTGCACCCATTATTGCTTTAGAAAATGCATGAAAAACGGCTACTTCTTCAGTACATGGAGAGTTAAGGTCTTCTCGGATTAACTTTTTCTGTTCTTCCGTTTTACCCACTCCTTTTTGAAGCATTACTTTTTCAATATAAGCCTCAGTTTCCACCTTTGGATCTATTCTTTCAACCGTTAAAGTATCAGGTAACTTATCGATTTGTGAAGTAAAGTCTGTGAGGTGTGCTGCAGGATCTGTAGTAGTAAGTAAGACCTTATGCCCTCTTTCTGCTAACATTAGAGCGATCGCACTTGCAGATACTGTTTTACCTACACCACCTTTACCCATGGTCATAATTAGTCCTTTCCCATCTTTTTCAAGATCGTTGATAAGTTCTTCTAAATGATGGTTTTCAAGATCAGTAGTTGTAATTGTATTACTCGAATTGGTAGCGATAGAAGCTCTTTTCTCTACAGAAAATACTGAACGTAATTTATCCAAACCTAATACATTATAGGATAATAATGGAAAAGTAAAATGCACTAACTTTTGTAAAGTTGCTGGCAACTGTGCGATCGAAGCGTTTGCTTTTTCTTGTAGCTGATTGGCAAAAGTATCGGTCGAAGCAACCGCCTCAAAAACACCATTGATATATAATAATTGATTTTCAAGTTGGAGTTCCATTAACTCTTCTGAGGTCCTATTGGCTTCTTTTAGTGAAGTCACCTCAGGTCTTGCAACAAGGATAAAGGTTGTTTGTTCTTTGTCCTTTAAAGTTTCTACAACTTGTTTATATCTTAAATGATTTGTTTTTAGAGAAGAAGATGGACCTATACAAGAAGCTCCTTCACTATGATCCAAGAAAGAACTCCAGGCTTCTGGTAATTCTAATAATCTTAATGTGTGCCCTGTTGGTGCGGTATCAAAAACGATATGATCATAGTTCTCAGGGTTAGCCTCACCTGAAATAAACCTTGTAAATTCATCGAACGAGGCAATTTCTACAGTACAAGCACCAGACAGTTGTTCACGTACTTTTGCTTTATACTCTGCTGTGGCAAGCATGCCCAATGAAGAAACTGCTCTATTTTTATATTCTTCACCTGCTGATTCAGGATCGATATTAATAGCAGAAAGTTGTTCTAATTCAGGGTGTTTTAGAATTCGTTCTCCTACATTCATTTCCAAAACATCTGAGAGATTAGATGCTGGGTCTGTGCTAATCAATAAAACTTTTTTTCCTTCATCTGCTAACTTCACAGCGGTTGCTGATGCTAGAGATGTTTTCCCTACTCCACCTTTACCGGTAAAGAAAAGAAATTTTGTATATGTGTTCATATCGTATAAAATTTAATCAAAAAAGCCTGATACTATGTTGTTAGTTCAGGCTTTTTGATGGTTATTTTTCTGAAGTATAGTATTTTTTTCTAAACCAGAAAGCGAGGTTCACCAATCCAATAAGTGCTGGTACTTCTACCAATGGACCAATCACACCTGTAAACGCCTGACCTGAATTAATACCGAATACACCAATAGCTACAGCAATTGCCAATTCAAAGTTGTTACCTGTTGCAGTAAATGCAATAGAAACATCTTTTTGGTAATCTGCACCAAAATATCTACCTAAATACATACTTACAACAAACATCAATGTAAAATAGATCACTAATGGAATCGCTATTCTTACTACGTCCATTGGTATCTCAACAATCATCTGACCTTTTAAACTAAACATCAAGACAATAGTTGACAACAATGCTACTAATGTAATTGGTGAAATTCTTGGTACAAATTCATTTTCATACCAATCTTTACCTTTTACTTTCACAAGGATTTTTCTGCTTAAGAAACCTGCTATAAATGGAATACCTAAGTATATAAATACAGATTCAGCAATTTGTCCCATTGTGATATCTACATCTAACCCTGTATAACCAAATAATGGAGGCAATACAGTAATAAAGATATAAGCATATACACTGTAGAATAAAACTTGGAAAATACTGTTAAGTGCAATTAAACCTGCAGCATATTCACTAGATCCATCAGCAAGGTCGTTCCAAACTACAACCATAGCGATACATCTAGCAAGACCTATCAAGATTAAACCTGTCATATATTCAGGATAATCATGAAGGAAAATAAGAGCCAAAGCAAACATTAATACCGGACCAACGATCCAATTTAGTACTAATGAAAGAGATAAAACTTTTACGTTTTTAAATACCTTTCCCATTTCCTCATATTTCACTTTTGCAAGTGGAGGATACATCATTAAGATAAGACCAACAGCCAAAGGAATGTTTGTCGTACCTACAGACATATCGTTAATACTATCTGCTACATTAGGAAAGAAATAACCTACTCCTACCCCGATTGCCATTGCAAGGAAAATCCAAAGTGTTAAGTAAGTATCTAAAAAAGATAACTTCTTTGGTTGTTTTTGAGGACATAAAGGGTCCTGATCTAATACCTTTTCCATGTTATATATGAATTAAACAGTGTTCCTTAAACTAATGAAAATGCGTATAATAATTCTCTAGCTACTTGACGACATCTCTCATCATATTTTTCTTCTTGTTGAGGTGTTCCATCAAATGCTTTTGGATCTTCGAATGGTAATGATATCCTTTTTGCTCCTGGGATAACTGGGCAATTTTGATCTGCATGTGTACATGTCATAACAGCACCAAAATTTGATTGTGGGTTAAAAGGATGATCAAATGTTTTAGAAAAAGCAATAACTGCAGGTTGATTTTCATCAAACTTAATTGCATAAACAGGATTCTTCTCTTCAGATAATTTTAAAATATCTAAACCAGCTCTTTCCAATGCATTACCAGCAGATGGGAACATTGCTGTAGCCTCAGTACCACCAGAATAGGCAAAAACATTTGTAATGCCGTAATAATGAGCAGCCACCTGTGTCCATACTTGTGATAAATGACTTCTTCTAGAATTATGTGTACAGATTAAAATTAAGTTGGCTACTCCATTAGTTGCTAAACTTTCTTTTACATATTCTGTAATTACTTCTAATTGTGCTTTTCTTTCTTCTGAGATTTGATCAAATTCTTGAATTGCTGATGAAATGTAATCGTTGATTTTTGACATAATTAGTTGAGATATTTTTTAATTAACAACACTTTTTTGGAGATAATAAATCAGAAGTTGCTGCAAAGAAGCTCTTCACTTTTTCCCAAGTTTCTTCATCGACACAGTAACTGATGTTATTCCCAGAAATTGTCCCTCTAACCAATCCTACTCTTTTTAATTCAGACAAGTGTCTTGAAATTGTCGACTGTGCTAGCGGTAATTCATCCACCAAATCACTATTAATACATTGTGGTGAATTTGCCAGGTGCATCATTATACTTAATCTTGCCGGGTGTCCTAATACTTTTAGAATATCCGCCATTGAGGTTATTTCCTCTGAAAATCCTTGTGTTTTTGTTATTCCCATATCGCAATATTACGATATAGCGATGGGAAAGTGAAAGTTATTTAAAATTATTTATGAAAAAAATAGATTATAGAATAAAATAGGGTGTTGTATTCTCTGTCTATTTATAACAAATAGTTATAGAGTATTCGATAATAAATGAATCACCATTGAATTGATAGTCGTTTATACTATTACAACAATAGATAAATAATAAAATATTATAGATATGAAATTCTTAACATCAGAAAAATTAGTTATCTGCGGAGCTGCAGGAATGATCGGGTCAAATATGTTACAAACTGCAATGATGTTAAGGTTAACTCCTAATATTGTGCTTTATGATCCTTACATTAAAGGTTTAGAAGGGACTTATGAAGAAATGTTGCATTGTGGTTTTGATGGTTTCAATTTACAATATACAGACGATATTAGTGTTGCTTTTCAAGGTGCTGATTATATAGTCTCTTCAGGTGGTGCTGCAAGAAAAGCAGGAATGACTAGAGAGGATTTATTAAAAGGCAATGCCGAAATCGCCGCAAAGTTAGGTCGTGACATTAGAAATTACGCTCCTGATGTTAAACATGTTGTAGTTGTATTTAATCCAGCAGATATTACTGGTCTAGTGACGTTACTTCATTCTGGTTTACAACCTCATCAGGTAAGTACATTGGCGGCTTTAGATTCAACACGATTACGATCAGAGTTAGCAAAGTATTTTAAATTGCCTTTGGATAAGGTGAAAAATACTAATACTTATGGCGGACATGGTGAGCAAATGGCTGTGTTTTCTTCTTCAACAACCATTGATAATTTGCCATTAAATAAAATAATTGGTACTGATGCATTTCCAGAAGAGGATTGGCATGCTTTACAACAAAGAGTTATTCAGGGAGGAAAAAATATTATTGAGTTAAGAGGAAGATCTTCATTTCAAAGTCCAGCTTATTTATCCATTAAAATGATAGAAGCCATTATGGGTGGTGAAGCATTTATTTGGCCAGTTGGAGCCTATTCTAATATTCTAGGCTACCAAAACATTATGATGGCAATGGATACTCAGCTATCAAAAGAAGGTGTAAAAGTTCATTTGCCTAAAGGAAATAGTAATGAGTTGGAAGTGCTAAAAAGAAGTTACAAACATCTCTGTAGTTTGAGAGACGAAGTGATAAACATGGGTATTATTCCTCCAATAAATCAATGGAGTGAATTGAACCCACATATCTTATAGAAGCATAATCTAAATTAAAACAAAAGTCCACCTCATATGAAGTGGACTTTTCTCTATTCATTCAATTAATTTACATACTAGGGCAATAAGACCGTATCAATTATATGGATTACTCCATTTGAGGCCTCAACATTCGCCGTACTTACAGTCGCATTACCTATCATAACAGTATTGTTATCTGAGATACTTACTGTTAGTGTTGTTCCTGCTAGTGTAGTTACCATTTGACCATCAGAAAGGGCAGTTGATAATACTTTAGAAGATACAACATGGTGCTTTAAAACGTTTGCCAATTCTTCGATAGTAAGTGTGGATACATCTACATTACTGAAAGCGTCATCAGTTGGTGCAAATACAGTGTATTCCATATCACCATCCATATTAAAAGTTGAAGCTAAATCTGTCGCTTCTAATGCTCCTAATAAACTAGTGAAACTACCTGCTCTCATAGCAACATCATAAATAGTGTTTGGTAGAAGTACTTCATCGACCACGTGAATTACACCATTTGAAGCTACTAAATCAGCCTGTACAACATTGACTCTACCAACTTGTACACCCTCACTTTTGCTGATCTCTAGCTTAGTACCTGCTAACGTAGTTACCATCTGACCATTTTCTAATGAACCTGAAAGGTTAGTATTTTCTACTACGTGATGTGCTAAAATTCTTGCGATATATTCTGTAGATAGACCCGTTAAGTCTACCATTTCGAAAGCATCATCTGTTGGAGCGAAAACTGTGTAATCAGTTGTTCCATCCATATCTACTAAAGAAGTTAGTTCAGTGGCATCCAAAGCACCTAATAGTGATGAGAAACTACCAGCTTCTTTAGCAAGGTCATAAATAGTTGTTGGTTTTAATACTCCATCAATTACGTGGATTACACCATTAATTGTTTTGATATCAGCTGCCGTTACATTTGCCTCATCAATCATTACACCTGAAGCTGAAACAGCAACATTTAAATCTGTACTAATTAGTGTAGCCACTTCCATTCCATCTGATAATGATGTAGATAATGTTGTACCTTCTGCAACATGGTGCATTAATAATCTCTGAAGATCCATTTTCTCTACTTCAGATAATGAAACTTCTGCAGCGGTAAATGCTTCGTTTGTTGGTGCAAATACTGTATAATCGGCATCAGCATTTGAGAAAGTAGCCACTAATTCTGCTTGTGATAATGCAGATACTAAAGTTGTGAAACTAGGATTACTGATAGCCACCTGAGCGATAGTTAACGCTTCTGTGGTTACCATCACATCCGAGATAACATGGATTACACCATTACTTGCTTCTACATCAACAGCGGTAACTTGAGCACCACCAACAGTGACAACACCATCAGTGATATCGACTTCTAGCATTGTACCTGCTAGTGTTTCAACCATTTGTCCATCAGAAAGATCTGATGAAAAAACACTCCCTTGTACTACGTGGTGCTTCAAGAGCTTATCTAGAGCTTCATCTGATAAATCATCAAATGAAGAAATACCATTTTCAGCGGCAAGTAATTTGTTAAATGCATCGTTGGTTGGAGCAAATACTGTATAGTCTCCTCCTAAGTCTGCAAAAACTGACACTAACTGCGCATCTGTAAGTGCAGAAGTTAATGTAGAAAAATCATCAGTTGATGATGCAATTCCTGCAATAGTTTGTACTTCTTCAACAGCAGGAAGATTTGTTGGATTGTCATTGTCGTCATCTGAACAAGACGTGAATAGACCGAACAGGCCTATTGTTAGCATGATTTTAAAAAGATTAATAGTTCTCATTCAATTACAGTTTTTATTGGTTGAAAATTCAGTCTGTTGAAGGATTTGTAAGATTCAATTGTTTAAACAATTTTTGTCTAAACCTAAATAAAAATGAGAGTTATATTAGAATAGTTATATTTTTGACTTTGAATTTAAACGTAATTTTGACATATAAACTCCTTAAAGTGAAAGTTGAAAAAAAATGAAAAAAAATATTTTTGTTTATTCTTTTCATTTCAATAGTTAAACAAAATGACGTTTTTCGTTGATTTCTTAACATTTGGACCACCAACCATTTCAATATTTCCACTGTCTATTAATGATGTAAACCAGATATTATGAAAAAACACCTACTAAAAAATTATCTTTTTCTCATTATAGTATTATTTGGATCAGTCGGTTGTCAGGACAATGATGAGTTTCAAAAAGAACTTGTTCAGATATATGAAATAGAGACAGATCATATTATTGAAGAAGACACTACGGAGTACTTAGGATTAAATGCCTCGTTTAGTTATATAGATTTTGCTTATCTAAGAGTAGATATTAAACCTACGGATGAAGTTACTCAGCATTGGAATTCAACTTTTATTTATGATGATCTTACAGAATATGAATTTCATGGTCAATACAGTATTCCAAAGGATGCTTCTGGCGAATATGAAATAATTTTGTATTTATCAGATAAGAATGGATATCAGACCCAATTATCACAAACATTTCGTCTAGAGGAACATTAGACTATTTCGATTGGAATAAATGTTCCTAACAAATGCTTAGTTTGTACTCACGCTCTAATAACTTTATTATATTGTCCTTTACAAACAATAAAAAAGAAGAATGGATTTAAAAAAATACATTAGAGACGTACAAGATTTTCCAAAACCAGGAATCGGTTTTAAAGATATTACAACTTTACTTATTGCTCCTGAGGCAGTAAAAGAAGCACTTCAACAGTTTGTAGCATTAGCTAAAGGCAAAGGGATTACTAAAGTAGTTTCAATGGAATCTAGAGGTTTCTTTTTTGGCCCAATGATCGCCAATGAAATTAACGCTGGATTTGTACCCGTTCGTAAACCGGGAAAACTTCCATATCAGACCGTTAAACAAGAATATGCATTAGAATACGGAACAGACACTTTAGAAATGCATTTAGGAGCGATAGAAAAGGGAGATAAAGTCTTAATCCATGATGATGTATTAGCTACAGGAGGAACTGCAGAAGCAGTAGTTAAAATGGTGGAAAGCCAAGGAGCTGAAGTTGTTCAATTAGATTTTCTCATTGACCTAACCTTCCTCAACGGAAAAGATAAATTAAAAGGGCATCACATAAATGCTCTTATTGAATATTAAATTAAATAGGCTATCTTTTATGGTAGTCTATTTTTTTACTCTCTTAAATTCTATATGGCCAATTTATTTCTCTCAAGTACCGATACATCTCAGCTTAATACGGCAGCTTATTATATTGATCTTGGTTTTGAAATCATTAAAGAAAAGGATAGAATCTGGGCAGCTTCAAAAGAAGTTCAGATTGCTCTAAGCTCTATTCCAACAGATCGTAAAGGTCTTTTATACTTTAATTCAGAAGCAATCGATTTGATTAAAAAGAACAATGTGTTCTATAATGAAAGTGAGAATGGAGAAATTACAGTGATGACTCCTGCTGGAATATTAATGACTATTGTAAATCAAGAATCACCCAAATTAATATCAGAGAAAACTAGTATACTTGGTAACTATATGGGTATTAGTATTGAAACGATCAATATGAATGCTTCTGTTGGGTTCTGGGATAATTTAGGTTTTACGATAGGAATGGGAAATGTGGACCAAGGATGGGTAAGCATGACCAACAACAATGGAGATATTATTAGCTTAATGAAATACGGAATGTGTCCCCATCAATTCTTTAATCCATCAATGACATTTTTCAATGGTAAAGAAAAGAACCCCATCGTTATCAATAATATTCGAGAAAGCAATACTCCTATTGCTGAGGAAATCACTCATTTCAATGAGGAAGGTATTGTTGATAATATTGTACTTAAAGATCCTGCCGGTGTAGGTTGTTTTGTCTTTAACGATTAAATATTTTATCTAAAAGGTGAGGTACCTCTAAGTGTTTATGTACATCATTTTTTAGGTAGTTTGAAGTAGTTCTTGGAGAAGCTACCATATTTAAACTGATACAGAAGAAACCTATTATTATTATTAATCCTATCCAAAAGGCTTTAAAGTGATTGATCATGATTTATAATTTTTAAATACATAATCGAAATCTCCCCTCTTTCAGTTATACATATTTTGTTTATCGAGTTTATTAAAAAGATTATTAATGGTTATTAGTTGCAACTTGCAACCTAAAGATATAAAAATTATAG
Organism: Flammeovirga sp. SubArs3; assembly: GCF_947387565.1. Classification (NCBI taxonomy): domain Bacteria; kingdom Pseudomonadati; phylum Bacteroidota; class Cytophagia; order Cytophagales; family Flammeovirgaceae; genus Flammeovirga; species Flammeovirga sp. SubArs3. Next base: position 1,198,818 of record NZ_CANDOA010000001.1, read on the forward strand.
CATCATTGGTGTATGATGCTATAATTTGGTTTAGAAGAAAAGTCTCAAAACCATCATGCGGATTTTATATTTAAGTACTTTATTTTTCTTCAATTGAGAAGCAAAAATAAGTAAGGCCGCAATACATGGAAGTGTAAATAAGTTGAGTAAAATTTGTTGCATTTAAAAAAATTAGGTTTTCAGTGTTAGAGTCCTGAGGCTCATTATCTAGATACTAATTTAGTATCCTGATTATAATAAATATATTTTGTCATAAAGCTTGAGATGCTTTTACGATAAATATCTTTATGTGCTTTGAAATGATTTTGCTGTTGTACAGTACAGTTTGCATTAATCGTTTCAAATTTACGATCTGCAATCATAGTACTTACTTCCAAATACTCTTGGCTATTTATTGCATATGCTTGCTTAGCATTCATCAATAAAGTATTAAAATTAGAAAAATCAGTATGGATGACGTTAAACTGATTGTTGTCTAATGAAAGAATACTTTTTAATTCTTCTGTTTCTTTCTCTGTGATCTCTTTCGCATTGATAGCTACCCTTTGTTCTCTCTCAAGAATATTTTCTCTTTTCTGTAAAAACAAGATTAGAAGTTGGTTTTTCTTGTCAAGATCTACTGAACCTAATGCAAGAAGATCCTTTTCATATTTTGTTCTCAAAGTAGAAATTTCTTGCTTTTGAACAGTTGTTAAGGTAGAGATTTGATTTAATTGATTTACATAAGAACTTACATCTTCAGCAACGCTTTGACCAAACACAGTTGTTAGTTGGAAACAAAAAGCTAGAGCGAAAGATAATACATAAGATTTCATAGGAGTATTTGATTAGTTTAATTATACAGTAATAGACTTGTTATTAAAAAATTTATTGAACACACTTTAATCGACTGAAACCAAAGTAGCTTATATCGATATATTCACATTTTTTCTTTAAATAATTATAGTAATACAAAATTACTAAAAATTTCTATTACTTGCAATTACACATAACAATATACACAGACTCATTTGTGGTCACATAACACTTTTGGTTAACGGATTAATTATAGGTTATCATAAATAAGACACCATTCAAAAAAAGATATAATCACCTTTAACTATATTTATAGTGATCCTAAAAAAACAAAAAGGCCCTCAAATTTCTTGAGAGCCTTTTTACTTAGTTGATTATAATGTCTTTGTATCTATTTTTAATATCTACGTATTCTTTTCTTTGTTGAATATATTCTTCTGCTGATCTTGGTCTTGGATTCCAATTTGGGTCTGGAATCTCAGGATAGATCTCCGAGGCATAGTCTTTTCCTTCATAAAAGTAGTCATCAAAAGTACATCCTTCCATTTCAGAAAAAGGAGCTAAGAAAATATACCCGTCAAAGAAATCTTGCAATTTAAAGGTATCATGACAACTGCTATAAAAACTATGATCACTGAACTCTCCAACGGTTCCCGTAAGATCAAAGCCTACTGGTTTATAATTATTTTGCTTCATTAAAGCTTCAATTTTTCCATCGGCTGGAGAGATTAATTTATAATCACTTGCTTCAGTTCCATAAAACCCTTGGTGTAGTAAGATGGTACAAATATCATCTTCTAAAAGATCATATAATCGATTCCCGAGGAATACACTTTGGCAGGGACAATCTTTCTTTAAAGTAACAGGCAACTTCTTATTGAGAAACTTGGTAAAAGCATGTGGTGTTCCCACTAATAATAATGCTTTTTCTTTAGGCTCCACAATTTCTCTTTTTACCAACTCATATCGGAAAGAATCAATTTCTCCTCTATAGAAAACATCTCCCATGCATTCTTTATCATCCATATTGAACTTAGTCCAATCGAAATGGTAACTTAAATTGACAATCCGAAATTTTCTCTGATCAGGCTGTAAGGTTTGATTAAATTCCCAAGCACTTTTATAAATATCTCTATAATCTTTATACGCCCAGCCCACATTGTAGAAATACATCATTTCCTTGGCTAGTGCATCATGATATTCTGGAGCTGCAAGTAAAGAGTCCAAAAGATCTTGAACTTCAAAAGCGCCAAACTCCATCCCTATCTGATAAATACCATTTTCATATAAGGTGGGAATCATATTTCTTACAAAATCAAGATTTTGTTTTATTCCATGATCTTCTCCTAATAAAACTATAGAATGATCTTCAAATTTATCAATTACATAATCCTCTGGTGATGGGCTACTTTTAATCTCTTCTATAGGTTTATTTTTGATTGAGCAAGAAACGTTGATAATTAATGTTAGTAGTAGAATAGAACATCGTTTTAACATATCATTTTTAATTTAATTCCATATCAATATACAAATCCTATCTCTTTTAATACCAACTTTTTTGTTACTTATTGTCTTAACAAAATAAACTCTTAATAGTATTATAAATTATTAATAATTAGTGCTATAATTTAAGATTTCCCAACTATAATTCTATTGAAAAGTATAGGATGATAAATATGATTTTACCAATATAATAATTGGGATTTTTACTGAGTATTAAATGTTATATGACGTGATTTAAAATTAGGCGTATTAATAAAATTAAAATGTATTTACTTCTATTGTTACATTTGTGATAGATAAATTAAACACAATGAAGAATTCAAAAGAAGTAGAAAATACGTTTGGGCATCGCTTAAGAGTAAGAGTTTGCGGTATACTTATAGAGAACAATAAAATTCTCATGGCAGTTCACAAAGGGATTGGTCCTAGAGGAATTTTTTGGGCTCCTCCAGGTGGTGGACTAGAATATGGCGAAACAGTTCAGGATGCTCTGAAGCGAGAATTTTTAGAAGAAACTGGATTAGACATTACCATTAAAAAACATCTTTTTACTCATGAGTTCTTTGATTTGCCCTTACATGGTATAGAATTATTTTTTCTTGTTGAAAAAACGGGAGGTACTTTAAAATTGGGTTATGACCCTGAAATGGAGCAACAAGTACTTGAAAATATGGTTTTTATTGATTTTGATGAGCTCCAAGAAAAGCACCAAGATGAAAAGCATCATTTATTCCGTCATTGTAATTCGTTAAAAGACCTTATCAAAATGGAAGGATTTTACAGCAATTTGACAGAAAATTTGTAAACTTGTAAGTTAGAATCAAACAGGTATTAAGAACCTGTATAACTTCTAAAACAATAATGGCGAAAGTTAGCATTTTACAAAGTCAATTACTTGACATCACAATTAGTAGATTAAGTCAGCAACTTATTGAGAATCATGGAGATTTCTCAAATACAGTGATCATTGGACTTCAACAAGGCGGAATTATTCTTTCTGAGCGTATCAAAAAACGTATCATGGAGCTAGAGAATATTGAGGTGCCTTGTGGTCAGTTGGATATTACTTTCCACAGAGATGATTACCGTAGAAGAGAAAATATTCTTACACCTAGTAAGACGGAGATTCCTTTCTTAATTGAAAATATGAATGTAATCTTAATTGATGATGTGATTTTCACAGGACGTTCTATCCGATCAGCATTAGATGCAATGATGGCATTTGGTCGTCCTAAGAAAGTTGAGTTATTGTGTTTGATTGACCGTAAATACAGCAGAGATTTACCTATCGAACCTACTTACGTGGGTAAGGTAGTTAACTCAATTCAATCTCAATATATCACAGCAGAATGGAAAGAGGAAGGCCATGCGGAGGATACGCTTTGGCTTATTAATCAATAAATTATTTAACGGCTTTCGTTTTGATCGCCGTTTTTTTATGAGAAAAAATACTGATAGAATTTAAGATATAATGTTAAGTACGAAACACCTTCTCGGAATCAAAGACCTGACCAAAGAAGATTTGGAACTAATTTTTCAAACTGCTGATCAATTTAAAGAAGTAATCAACAGACCTATTAAGAAAGTTCCTTCGTTGAGAGATATTACTATTGCGAATATCTTTTTTGAAAACTCAACACGTACAAAATTATCATTTGAACTGGCTGAAAAGCGTTTGTCTGCCGATGTTATCAATTTCTCATCGAGTGGAAGTTCAGTAAAAAAGGGTGAAACACTTCTAGATACTGTCAATAATATCCTATCAATGAAAGTGGATATTATAGTGATGCGTCACTCTAGCCCGGGTGCCCCCCACTTCTTATCTAAGCATATTGATGCCACAATCCTTAATGCAGGTGATGGTACTCATGAGCATCCTACTCAGGCTATTCTTGATACTTATTCAATTCGAGAAAGACTAGGAACAGTAGAAGGCAAAAAAGTGGTTATCGTTGGTGATATTCTACATTCTAGAGTGGCTTTATCTAATATCTTCGCTCTGCAAAAATTAGGTGCTGAAGTAATGGTCTGTGGACCTCACACCCTTATTCCTAAATATATTGACCAACTTGGAGTAAGAGTAGAACATGACCTAAGAAAAGCATTAGAATGGTGCGACGTTGCCAATATGCTGAGAATTCAGATGGAACGTCAATTGGTGAAAAACTTCCCTTCTATCCGCGAGTATTCGCAACACTTTGGTCTAAATAAAGAGTTATTGGATTCTTTAGACAAAGAAATCGTAGTAATGCATCCGGGTCCAATCAATAGAGGTGTAGAAATCACTTCAGATGTTGCTGATTGTGAAAACGCGATTATACTTGATCAAGTTGAAAATGGAGTAGCAACAAGAATGGCTGCACTATATCTATTAGCTGGAAAAAAATAGTAGCTAATAAAAAAATAATCTTAAGCGTAATCTAATTGAATTAGGTTACGCTTTTTTATTTCTTCAAAAAACATCACTTTAATTCTTAGATATTCATCAATTACAGAATTTATTTCTACTTTTACGCTTACTAAACAATTCTTCATTAGTGCGATTATAAAATTAACATTGCTATTACCTCTCATCTCTTCATGAGAATCTGAAAGATTACAATGTTTACCCGAACCAAAAATTACAAAATTGATTATCATGTCTAATAGTACTAAAACCGTTATTACCTGCGGTCTATTAACGGACGATGAACATTTTAGGTGTCAAATTGAGCAACTTTTTAATGAAACTGATATTCTTTCGCTTTTGGAAGTACATCAGTCACCATTGGAAGCAGATATGTCTAAGACGATTAAGACATTAGATGTATTATTTATTGATGTAGACCTCCCCTATATCTCTGGTTTTGATTGGTTTGAAAGCCTTCGAACAGAACAGTTATGCGTTTTCATTTCGGATGATGCAAGTCATGCTGTCAAAGCATTTGATTATAACTCTATCGATTTTTTTCTGAAACCTCTCACCATGAAAAAATTCTATAAGAGTGTTTTAAAAATTAGGGAACGATACAGAGCGACTTATTTTTCAAAATCACAAAGAAAGCAACGTACTTCTTTATTTATCCGAAGTGATAACCGTATCTATAAGATCAACTATGATGATATTCTATATATAGAATCCCAAAACAACTATATACAGATTGTGACACAAGACAATAAATATTCTACGTTGATGAAGTTGAAAGATGTTCAGCAAGTTTTGCCAAAATCTGATTTCATCAAAATTCAGAAGTCTTTTATCATAAATATGAATTATGTTACTGCAATAGAAGGTAATTCTGTGATTATCAACAATGTACTTATCAACATTAGTAGATCATTAAAAAAAGATGTTATTGATTCTTTTACACAGGGCCATTTAATGTAAATCGGTAACTATTGAAATTTTGAAAAACAGATTATTGCGCATTTCACCATCATGTAGATGCATCTCACCAAAATTAATTCAATAAAAAAGAGTGTTCAAAGATATTTGAGTCATCGAAAGCAAAGTATTACTCAAATTAAAATGTCAATATTATGAACACGCTATCAAAATTTATTATCGTATCTATTTTCTCTTTATTTGCTGTATCATGTGCATCTGAAGGCAATATCATTCCAGAGTTAAATCCTGCAAACAATGCAAGCGATGCACCTGCTGCTTTGTTAGATGTGGAAGCTTTTTTACAAATCAACATGCAACCGGTTGAAGGTAGCTGTGAAGAGCCATTGTCGGTCAATCTTTTAAACTCAAACGGTTTAGATTTTATGACAACTGTAAGTCCAATTGATGGTGTCTATCACTTGTCTTACGATGAAGAGTTATCTTATGGTCCTTATTCTGTAAAATTCTATCACCCTCAAACAGGGGAAGTAGTAGGTTCTACTTCATTTTATATCACTAGTGAAGACCTCGACCAAGAGAATTATATTAAAGATTTCACTTATGACGCTTGCCCCCAATAGGCATGAATAAGGAATGAAATTTGTATTCAAAAGAAAGAAGATTTAAACACATGAACTTATCACGCACTTACTTCATATCTATTCTCGGATATTTCATGGCCTTCTTTCTTTTGTATATTTTCGAAGACTATTTTTCTCTTCAATTTCAATGGTTAGGCCTAAAGCATTTTGTATTACTTGATTTTGCGTCTGCTTTGTTAAAGTGTGGACTCACAATCCTTGGTATGAAACTGTGCTTCTATTTTATTGAAATAAAGAAAATTACTTTAGGAATCGTCTCTATTCTCCTCTGCTTTATCATTATACTCTATCTCAATACGGAGCTTATGTGGTTCTTTAAATGGAACTATTATATTTCTTCCAATTTTAGATCAACGATCTCAGTAGAAGACTTTTCCGAAGTGTTTTTTCCTTTTGGTATTGGAGCAGGTATAGAAATAGTATTCGAGTATTTAAAACAATTAAAGATTAGACAGGCCCTAATCCTTGAAAAGACAAAAGCTGAACTAAATTTCTTGAAAGGACAACTAAGCCCCCATTTTTTATTTAATACTATAAATACTATTTTTTGGTTGATTGTAAAAGACCCAAAAAATGCTCAGGATTTATTGCTAACATTAAGTGATATGTTAAGATATCAGCTCTATGAATGTGAACAGGACTTTGTTCCATTAAAGAAGGAAGTTGATTATCTTAATCATTTAATAAAGATTCAAAATTTCAGAAAGAGAGAAAATGTTAAGGTAGATGTTATCATCAATTTTGAAAACGATAACTATCAAATTCCACCTCTCTTATTTCTGCCTCTCGTTGAAAATGCGTTAAAATATGTTTCTCAAAGGGAAGATGAAGAGAATTTTATTTATGTCAATTTGCAACAAAATGGAAATTCTTGTGTCTTTAAGATAAGAAACTCCACAGATGATAGTGTAATACAGCTATCTGATGACAAAAAATATAGCGGAATTGGTCTCTCTAATATTAAAAAGCGTCTGAACTTATTGTACGGAGACAATTTTGAATTCTCTACTTATCAACTCAACAATATCTATCATGCCAGTGTCAAAATCTAACTTAAAATGCTTAATCATTGATGATGAAGAACTAGCTCGAGAAGGTCTAGCAAGTTATGTAGAACAAGTTCCTTTTTTAGATTTAAAAGGGACCGTGAGTTCAGCTATGAAAGCACAAGAAATCATTGATGAACAACAGATAGATTTATGTTTCTGTGATATTAACATGCCCTACTTATCGGGTATTGATTGGGTAAAGTCTTTGAATAACCCTCCAATGGTAGTATTTACTACAGCATATTCTGAATATGCAATTCAAAGCTATGAGGTAAATACTTTAGATTATTTACTTAAGCCCATATCGTTTGATCGATTCTACAAAAGTTGTATTAAAGCAAGAGACTCATTTTCCGCAAATGAAAAAGAGGATCATTTTCTTTTTATCAAAGTAGAACAACAAATCAAGAAAATTTGGTGTAAAGAGATTCAATATATAGAATCCAAAAACAACTATATCAATATTGTCACTTCCGATAGTGAACATCTCACTCATCTTACTTTAAAAGAAATCCAAGATAAATTGCCTTCTACCTTTATAAAGGTTCAGAAATCGTTTATTGTAAATATGGATGCCGTAGAAGCCATTGAAGGAAATTGTGTTATTGTAAAAAATCAAATGATAAGTATGAGTCGTTCTCAGAAACAGGAAATTACTGATCAACTAACACAAGGGAATTTAATTATTAAAGGATTGAAGTAATGAGGTATTTCCTTTTTTCCATAATGTCTCTTTTTCTTTTTTCATGTAACTATGGGAATGAAGAAACAATGTCGAATCGAGGCGGAGAAATTTTAGGGTATGAATTAAAAGATGATTCAGTCTATTTTATCCTAAAAGAATCTGAGATCATGAACTTTATTGATCTTAAAAATACCGATTTTTTTGAGACAGCTCATGCTCCAAACTTTCATGAAGACTCATCTTATTTCCATAAGGCAAAGGATATCAAAATAAAGAAAGTACATGTATTAGGTGCTTTCAATGAGTATTCTTTAACAGATGAACTAATATTTAATGGAAATTATTGGGTTATTCCTAAAGCTAAAAACCATATTCAACCTGTAGGTGGAGACTTTTTATTCATTATTAATGAAAGGTATGCAGTCACTCTCCCTTTTTTCTTTGGTAAAAATATTCATACACCTAGATTTACAAACCCTCATAACTGGGATTTTTCCTTGTTGAGAATGTACCTTGTTTGGCAACTATATATTCTAGATTCAGAATATGAAATGGCATATCAACTTAAAGATGATTCAATTCAGTTTATTTTTGATCCAAATATCTATGCTTTAGTCAATGACGGTTATGGTATACAAGAAAATTATCATCCAGATATGATTGATTATGTAGAAGTTGCAGGGAGCTTTAATGCTTGGTCTCAATATTTTAAAATGAATAAAGTCGGAGATAAATACTATAAGTCTTTGGCTTTGAAAGATGTAAATACTTGGGGAGAATTTAAGTTTATCATAAATGGTAGAGTTTGGGTAAACCCTCCTTTTTATGCAAGTAATAAATTAGGACATTTTACGGGTACAAGAGAATATAATTTCACTTATAAAAACCCTAACATTGATAATATTCAAGGGTATACAATTCAAGGTAATGAAATTGTATTTTCTTGGCATTTAAACGATTCTGACCTACTGACTTTTTGGGAGCGAACTTATTCCAATCGATTTGAAATTAAGAATATGTACTTATATGCTTCTTTTTTAGAAACGCCTGGTCAAAAAGTATTGATGGAAGATTTGGGAGATCGCCATTATGAAATCCGTTTTCCACTTTCAGAAATACCTAAGAATAAGCAAATTCAATTTAATTATCATGCAAATGGAATGTTATTGCTTACTCCTCCCTATTATACATCTAATGTTGTACAAACGGATATATGGGATGATAATCAATGGGTGAACTTCGAATTTAGTTTATAAAAAATATGCAGTAAGCAAGCGCCTACTGCATATCTAGCATTGAATCTACATTTTAGAATATTTAATTGTTTGTATCACAACTGTCTGTTATTTCAGGAGAACTTTTGAACTCTTGTTCCATCCTTCCCCAATTATTTTGATGATATAAAGCCCTTTTGATAAAGACTGAATATTCACCACAGTATTATTTATCGAAGCATTGCCAAAATTGACTTCTTGGATCAATTTACCTTGAGCATCTAAAATATTTATACCTAATACATTTTGCTCCGAAGCAATATGAATTCGTTCCGTTGCGGGATTCGGGTAAACTTTTACCGCAGCCTTCAATTCACTCTCTAATGAGTTAATGGTATGTCCTGAGATATTAATTTCTTTTGTTCCTTTCACTGTCGAGCCATCTTCAGTTGAAGTAGCAGTAACAATCACTTGACCATCGGCAATTGCATTTACCAAGCCATTAGCATCAATAGTAGCTATATCTGTATTATCTACTGACCAAGTCACCGTTTGAACATCAGCGTTAATAGGGAATATTGAAGCTATCATTTGAGAAGTACCTCCTTTTTCAGTAATGTCATCTCCGCTGACCGTAATACTAACTACAGGGAAATAACATTCGCTACAAGTATTAAAACATACGGTTGGTAATACGATGTCTGATGTTTCTACAGTAATACTTCTATTTTTTGTATCCTCAACTTCACAGCCTGTATCTGTCATATCCTCAGTGTTCTCCCAATTTTGCCCTATAGTAAATTGGTATTCATAAGTCATACCTTGAAGTAGCTCTAACGTCACTTCCCAGATTCCATCACCATCTTCATCACTCATAGCATCAAAAGAATTTGGATCCCAATCATTGCTAGGCCAAGACCCTGCAATAAATACACCTTCATCTGAAGGTTTTTCTTTTGAAAGGTTGACACTAAAAGTAACTTGAACCGTATTCACTGATGGTTCATTCTCACTTTCATCACAAGAGTTAAAAATTACTGTTGTTAAAGTAAGTTCTTCTTCCATGACTGCCACTGTCCTCTTTTTTGATTCACTCAAACATTCTCCTTCAAAATCTTCTCCTTCTTCATTTGCCATAAAAGAATATTCATAGATAGCGTTTGCTCTAAGGTATACCGCTTTTGAAAAAATATTATTGCCAAGATCATTCATAGTAATTGCATCATTAGACCATTCACCTTGAAGAGTAACTGCCTCTTTTGCTTCTAGATCGCTAACATCTACCATAAAAGAAACCTTTATCCATTCGGGTACATCTGAAGTACATGAATTAAACCTGACAGCGTCTAAAATAACGGCATCTTCTGTCTCATCTAAAGTGATATACCTATTATTGGTTCCTTCTTTTTCACAACCTGATTTCAGCATATCCTCAATATCTGACCAATCATTACCTAAAGTGAACTTGTACTCATGGGTAGTATTTCCTTCTAAAGTGACAGTAGCTTCCCAGATTCCATCTTCATCTTCGTCGCTCATCATGGTGAAGTTTTCAGGTTCCCAAGAGTTCCAACTAGCAGCGATGTACATCCCTTTGGAAAGGTCTTCAAATTCTGATGCATCTACCTTAAATGTCACCTCTTTTTGCACTTTTTCCTTAGGTGTCGATGTACAAGAGTTAAAAGCAATAACTGGAATTGTCATCGTTGGTGTTTCTGAACCATCATTTACAATTTCAACAAATCTATTTTTTACACCTTCTCCTGCGCATTCTTCCCCTGAAAGGTCTTCGTCATTCCAACTACTACCATTATTAAATCTATAGAACTGATCACCCGGAAGTAAATCTACGGTTGCCGTATAGATGCCATCTTCATTCTCATCAGACATTTCTATCCAATCTTTAGGTTCCCATTTTCCATTTAATTCAACAATGAAAACTTTTTCATCTACAAGTTCTTCGGAAGACATATCAACTTGGAAAGTAGTGCTTACATACACCAACTCTTTATTACATTTTCCAAATGCCACAGTAGGTACTACTAAATGATCTTCTAAAACCTCTACCGTTCTGTTTTTCCCTTCTGGACAAATATCTCTAGCATCTTCCCAATTGCCATTGATAAAATTGTAGCTGTGTGTAGAGTTTTTATCCAAGGCAACTTGAGTCTCCCAGATATTGTCTTCATCTAAGTCATAAAGTTTTATTTCATTGTGATTCCATGAGTTGTTTAACCCAGTCATGTAAACACCATCACCTCCAACTTCTTCTTCAGACATATCGACAGAAAAAGTTACTATTACTTGATCATCGCATGCTCCAAATATGGCAGTAGGTACTGATATATCATCATTATAAATCTTGAGCTTTCTATTTTTCCCTTCTGAACAGTTTTCTCTAGCATCTTCCCAATTGCCATTAATAAAATTATAGCTATGTTCAGAACCAATTTCTAAATATTGCTCTCTAGTATATATTTGGTCATTATCATCATCTACTAATTCTAGGTCATTATGATTCCATGATCCATATAAACCTGTCATAAAAACACCATCATCCCCAACAGTCTCATTGCTCATGTCCACACTAAACGTTACTTTAACGTATTTTGGTGTTGAACAAATATTGAATGTTTCTGTTGGTAAAATGACGGCGTCAGTTGAATTAATAGATAGTTTTCGATTGTTATTATCAGAGCAGCCGTTCCCTGTCATATCCTCTTCTAATTCCCAGTTTCCGATCACAAATTTATAATCGTGATTTCCTACGGCTACGTCTATTGTAATTTCATAAATATTAGTATTGCTTTCATTAGCTGTCATCTGTTGAAGTCCCCATCCTGAGAAGCCTCCTGCGATATAGACGTCTTTACCGTCCAAGCTTTCATTAGATACATCTACACTAAAAGTCACATCTGTAGAGAAAGCAGTAAAATTGATACATAATAAAAAAAGTAATAATTGATATTTCATTCCTTTAGTATTAAGAGTTAAAACAAGAGAAGTTAGAGGGAAGGTATTGGTTGCGAGTAGTTAGAGATATCCAATACCCTCCTTTTTATTTTAGCAATAGTTTTATATATTTTTCATTTTAGTCTGAGGACAAAAAGTTGTCGATCTTCTTTGCCTCTAAATGCTGTCCATCAGTCTAACAGAAAATGATTTTATGCCTTTTTATTTCCATCATATACCATCGTACCAACACTTTGTGCCGGGATAGAAATAATATATGTTTCTTCAGTACCAGTAATTTTCAAATTGAATTTTTTCTGTGCATCAGAATTATTCATTAGTAAGACTACATATTTATTGTTCGGAGTAACAAAGGCTACATTAGGAAGATCTCCCATGTTATTCGATTTTATCCTGAAAGAACCTGTCGGAATAAATTTTGAAGCATGGCCTACAGTGTAATAAGCGACGTTTCTATCCACAGAATTACCATCAATTGTTAAAGCACCAAGGCACTCTGTACAACCTCCATCTGTATGCGGTTCTAAACTTGAGTTGGCTGCTAGGTTCCATTCCAATACCGTTTTACTCCAGTTTCTTGGAGCACCAATAAACATGTTTTCAAAATGCCACATTAAAGCACCTCCGAAGTCTTCATTTCCTCCAACCCATTGTTCTGTAAAGTAAATTCCTTTAGAAGGGTCCGCTGTCTTCACTGATGAAAGTGCTGAGATATCACCTCCATATAAATGGAAAGCGGAACCACTGATATATTGATTTGCTTCTGAGTTGATGATATTGATTGGGTAATCAGGTCTGTCTGCATTATGATCATATGTTATGATTTTAGTTTCTAAACCTGCTTCTTGGAATTTTGGTCCTAAATGACTTGCAATAAAATTGGCCATTTCATCTGATTCCATAAGTAAACTTGGAACATTACCCGGATGTAATGGTTCGTTTTGGATTGTAATAGCATCAATTGTAATACCTTCAGTCTTATATGCCTCCAGGTATTTAACAAAATAGTCAGCATATACAGCATAATGTGATGCTAATAATGATCCTCCTTTATATTCATTATTAGATTTCATCCATGTCGGAGGTGACCAAGGTGTCGCTAGAATCTTAATTGAAGGATTGATTGCTACAATTTCTTTAAGTACTGGAATAAGATTTTCTTGATCTTTAGCTATAGTGAAATTGGATAGAGTTTCATCTTCCACGTCAGAGTAAGAAAAAGGAGCAACATCTAAATCAGATGCTCCAATACTTACCCTTAGATAATTCACACCAATTTGCCCATCTTCTCTTCCGAATAATTCTTCAAGTAAAGCCGATTTATTGGCTGCAGACATATTGTTGATATGTAAGGCACTTCCTCCTGTTAAGGTATAACCAAAACCATCCATTTCTTGGTAAACTTGATTCTGATCGATTCTTAATGTTTGAAACGAATCATCATACCCAGAAGCAACCATATCCTCTTGTAGACGGAGACCTTGATTTTTTTGACCTCTGACGTCTTCAGTAGAAGTCACATAAAGTTCGATATGATCTACTTCTACTACCGGAGGTGGAGGGACAGGTGTACCATTATTTTTTTCATCAGTACACCCATTATTCATCCAAGATGAACACAGCAAAAACACAACACCAAATAATGTATTCATTTTATTTTCTTTCATAATATCTTTGTTAAGGAGGGAAATGCTCCCCTCCAATAATTTTTTTATTGCGTTACAGAATAATTAGCTGTTCGATAATCATTTGAAATCTCGAGACTAATATTGTAAGTACCGTCAGTTGATATAAACTTGAAGTTGTTAATGTTTACAGACTCGTCCGCAAAAGCCTTGTTCGTGGCCGTACCTGTTGTAGCCGTTGCATCATCGGTAGATCCGGCAGCATCAGAAGCTCCAAATTCAACATCCCAAGGAGAATTAAATTTCGAATCGTTTCCTCCAGTTAATTCTACATTACTTAAGGTAAAAGTATACGGATGCTCATAGGTCATTTGTACTTCAATTCGGTCATCCCATTCTAACCAGTGGAATAACTTAATATTATAGTATTGCCATGATAGAGATGGAGTACCAAAATCTAGTGTTAATTGATAAGCTTGGTCTCTTGCTACAGTAATTTCTCCTTCCCCTTCTTTCAATGAAGAACTATCGAATACATTATCTCCTGTAGGATCGTCGGTCGCACCAATTTCTCCTTGTAAAATATAGGATGTCCCAGACCCATCAGATGATGAATTTAAAGTATAAGTAAGTTCAGCCTGTAGAGCTAAATAAGATGGTGAAGTAAATGTGTTGCCATCTTTGTTGAATTCTATTGCTTCGGATCCATCTGAAGGCAATAAGAACAATGTTTCTGGTGCTACAAGTGGAGGTAATTCAGACTCTACTTTTTCAAATGAATAAGTATATGCTGTTCCTAAGAAATCTACAGAAACTATATAATCACCTACATTAGGGTTTTGTAAATCTTCTTTATCAAGTCCTTCATTATCAGCAAATGCCTCATAAATTAGATTAGTGGTTCCAGGTCTCTGTTTATACACTCTACCCCAATCGCCATCAATTCTCATAATAAAACTTCCTGATGCTTTTAAGTTTACAGTATCCTGAAATAATCCATTCCCCTGATACGCAAGTGGAACATCTCCACCCCATTCACCTTCAATAGGAGTTCCTACAATACTGAAGAAATTGATTTTTTCAGTGGCTATTGTATTTGTTTTAAAATCAGCTAAAATTCTAAATACACCACTTTCTGTAGCAGTAATTTGTGAACCACATAATTTTAATTCCCCATTTTCCGTTCCGTAATGCGATGCTGGATCTTCAATACTACTTACAAATTGATATGTTTCATCTTTGATTAATGAAGTCACAGTTTCAAAATGTGTCAACTCTCCATTTCCATCCACAAAACCTTTCATTGGGATAGCATTTTCTTGATCTTCACCTACTTCAGTAGCTGTACCATATATAAATAATTGTTGTGGTAGCTCATTCTCAGAAAATCTTTTAATATTAATTCCCAGTGATGAAAAAGCAACTCTAGACAATGATGTTGCTTTCACTCCCCATTTGATACTTGCCATTTCATTTTCAGGATAACAAGCTTGGGCTAATGCTAAATCAATTTCTCTATGAGAGATACTAGCCGTTACACTTTTACCATTGTTATGTGATGCCACTTCAATTAAAGGATTATCATAAGAAGTGGCCGTATCTCTAACTAATACAACTGAATATGTAATGATATAATCCGCCGTATTTATTGAGGGTTCCCATTCAAAATCAAGGTTTTCATTAGGAAATACTTCATTCAGCTCAACATTTTCATCAGTAGAGGGAATGATGAGCTTTGGCTCGCTAAGGTCCCAATCACCTTCAGGTTGCATATTGGATTTTGTTGTACAACTTATTCCCCATAATCCAATGAGAAACAATACAATATATTTTATATTTCTTTTCATCTTTTTGGAAGTCTTGTCTCTTATAATGGATTTTGATCTAATGCAGGGTTCCTATCCAATTCTTGTTGAGGGATTGGTAATAAGATTTTAGCGTCTGTCATATCATAATTGACGGCTCTTCCTGTTCTCAAATCAATTTCAACAAGATTGTTCATAGTGGAAACAGCCTTATTCTGACGCACTAAATCATCCCATCGGTGTCCTTCTTGAGCCAATTCCAACCTTCTCTCATTGAGAATTTTTTCTCTTAATTCCGCTTGCGATAAGCCCGAAAAGTTGGCTAGATTTACTCTTGTTCTGATTTTGTTTATCTCTACTAATGCTAAAGAAGTATTTCCTATTTCATTTAGTGCCTCTGCTTTAAGTAAAACTATATCTCCAAAGCGTAATAGATAAGGTCTATCGGTCGAAGCCCAACCCATTGCCTTTTTCCATTTGTATGAAAATGGGATGGTTGAACCAGAAGCATTTCCCCAATATTCATCTACCCAATCAACACTTTCAAACAATACCGCAGCTCCTTTTCTTACATTGTCACCTTCAGCGTCATAAGCGGCAATTAAGTTTTGAGATGGTGTAACAAACTTTCTCCAAGTATCTCCAGAAATTGAAGGCGGTAGTAACAATTGAGGACCAAAATTTCCTTCATCCGTACCCAAGTATTGTACTTCCAAAATGGATTCCTCATTGTTATAATGCTCTCCATCGAATAAATGATTATAATCAGACAAAAGCATGTAGCCGGCAGTAGAATTTTCTACTTTTTGAATAGCTTCTAACGCATTATCCCACTCCTTGTGTTGAGCATATACTTTTGCTAATAATGCATTGGCAGCTCCCGCTGTCGCTCTCGCCTTGTTTGTTGAGCCTCCAAGATCATTACCATTTTCATCTGTATAATAATCAGGTAATAGCGAAGCTGATAAATTTAAATCTGTAATAATCTGTGCATAAACTTCATCTACTGTATTTCTTGGTACTCTTACATCATTAGGGTCTGTAGATTTTGTAGGAGTTAATATTAAAGGAACACCTCCATGCAATTTTACTAATGTGAAATAATGGTATGCTCTTAAAAATAAAGCTTCACCTTTGATTTGATCTTTTCGAACTTCCGATAATGCCGGATCTTCTATAAGTTCTATTTTTTCGATGACAGTATTTGCTTTTAAAATACCATTGTAGATTTCAGACCAATTTCTAAATACTCTTGAGTTGATTGGTGTTATCGTTAACAAATCTGCCTCAAATACTTCTGGATTGTCTCCTCCTGCATATGCATTATCAGACCTCACATCACTAAATACTACATGGTCCCACACATAATATTCTGATGATTGAAAAGTTTCATAAGCACCTACTAATGCACTTTCCATCTGAGAAGCTTTACCATATGCGTTATCTGATGTCTCTTCTGAAATAGGTTGCAAGTCAAGGAATTTATCACAAGACATTGTTCCTAATGTTATAATCGCTCCCGCTATAATATTTTTATATTTCATACTTTGTAGATCAAAAAATTAGAAAGAAATGTTTGCTCCGAAAATGATACTTCTTGTTTGAGGGTAAGTACCATAATCTATTCCTAATACTGTATTTGAATTTCCGCCTTGATTTACCTCAGGATCATAGCCAGAGTAGTTGGTTAAAGTCCAAAGGTTTTCACCTGTTGCATACACTCTAAATGATCCCACTCTAATTTTTTCCAGAAGGTTTGAAGGAAGGTCATAACCGATTGTAAGTGCTTTTAGTCTTAAGTAAGAAGCATCTTCTACAAAACGGGTTGAGATTCTAGAGTTATCTGTATTACCTTGGCTTGATTTCGGAATATCAGTTACATCTCCCGGTCTTTTCCATCTTCTTAATACTGCAGTAGTTTGTGATTTTGCATCAGTCATTCCCTCTGTATCAATCCTTGTTGCATTTAGCATTTCATTACCTTGAGACCCTTGAAAGAAGATGTTTAATGTAATTCCTTTCCAACTTAAGGTATTTGTAAAACCGTAGATAAAATCTGGGTTTGCGTTTCCTATGATTGTTCTATCATCAGGTGATGGTGAAAATCTAGACTCTCCATTACTTCCCATGTAATATGCATTACCTGTTTGTGGATCAACTCCTAAAAATTCATACCCATAAATTACACCTAAAGATTGCCCTTCTTTAATTTGAATGGCCTCACCTCTACCAGCAATACTACCCGTATAGATTTCCTGTCCCACTAAATTGGTCACTTCATTTCGGTTAAATGAGATATTAAAGTTTGTCGACCATCTTACTTCTTTATCTACATTTACTGTATTTAAATTAAATTCGATACCCTTGTTCTCCAAGGCCCCAATGTTTTGGATAGCATTATCGTAACCTGTTGATCTTGGTAGTGGAGCATTTAATAATAAATCGCTTGTTCTTTTAATATAAGCATCTACGGTTAGCTCTATTCTATCTTGTACCAAGCCTACATCAAGACCAATATTGGTTTGTTCTGATTCTTCCCATTTCAACTTCTGGTTCTCAATTGATGCAGGGTAAGAACCTGGTTGAGTGGCACCTCCAATAGGATAGTTAGCACCCGATCCAACTTTACCCATATAAGCATAAGTTCCAATATTATCGTTACCTACAATACCATATCCAGCTCTAAATTTCAGATCTGAGATGATTTCTACACTTTCTAAAAATGCTTCTTCTGAAATTCTCCAACCAGCAGAGAACGATGGAAATATACCCCATCTATTTTGTGGACCAAATGCACTAGATCCATCCATTCGTATATTGGCAGTCAATAGATATTTGTTATTGAATGCATAGTTTACTCTACCGATAAAAGAAGAATTGGCTTTTTCTGCTTCTGTAGCTGTAGCTGCAGCAATTTCTGAACCTCCATTGGGTGTTGAAATTGCATCTGAAGCAAAATTTCTTCTTTCAATAGTACTGCTTTGCCAATGGTATTTTTGAACGACAGCACCTACTAATCCTTGAATTTTATGTTTACCTAATGTCTTGTCGTAGGATAATGTATTATCAAAAATATAATAAGAGTTGTTATTCTGACTTACTATCGATTGACCGTTTAATGCTCGCCCATAAGAAGTTCTATAAGGATCAAGAAAATAATCGTATTTATCTGTATTGTTATCAATACCAATATTAGTCTTGAACTTAAAATCTCTCAAAAAGGTTATTTCTGCATATAGGTTACCTAAGAAACGCTTATTATTAAATCCTCTTTGGGAACCATCGGTACTCGCAATAGGGTTTTCCCAGTCTTGAAAAGGATTCGAAGTAAATGTCCCATCATCATTGTAGATTCCAATAACCGCAGGTGTTGTAAGTGCTCCTAATAATACACCACCCTGATTTACAGCTTGATTATCCTTAACATCAACATCATTGTAATCTACATATGATAAGCGAGTTCCTAATTTTAACCAGTCATTCACTTCCTGATCGATATTCACTTTAAAGTTAGCTCTATTCATCTCAGAGCTTCTTACTGCGCCTTGTGTCCCTGTAAAACCTCCCGAGATATAATAGTTTGTCTTATCAGATTTCCCTGAAATAGCCAATTGGTAATTTTGTGTATATCCTGTTTGGAATACTTCATTCTGCCAATCTGTATTATTCTGATAATTTTCCCAATCGGTATTATATCCCATCTCGGTCATTAAATCTCTATATTGTTCGCCATTTAATACCTCTTGAGTTCTCCATACTTCATTTATACCACCATATATGTCTAATGATACTGTTGGTTTTGTTGAAGTACCTTTTTTAGTAGTAATCAATACTACACCATTCGCTCCTTGTGCTCCGTAAATAGCCGCAGCTGAGGCATCTTTTAATACCGAAATACTTTCTATATCAGAAGGACTTAATGATCTTGTATCTGCAGTTGGTACCCCATCAACAACATACAAGGGTTCCGAACCCGCATTGATAGAGTTCGTACCTCTAATTCGCATGGATATACCCTGAGAAGGTTTACCAGAAGAGGCCTGAACTTGTACACCGGCTACTTTACCTTGAATTAAAGATCCTACTTGAGTATTCGGTCTTGATTCTAAATCTTCACTACCTACTACACTCACTGATCCTGTAACGTCTTTCTTGTCTTGAGATCCATAACCAATCACGACTAATTCTTCTAGTTTGATCATGTCTTCTGCTAAAGAAATATCAATGGTCGATCTGGCACCAACAGTTACTTCTTCTGTCACCATACCCACATAGCTAAAAACTAAGATATCAGAACTATTGTTGATCTCAATTTTATAATGTCCATCAAAATCTGATGTAGTACCAACAAGTGAGTTCTTTAATAAGATAGTCACTCCTGGAATCGGATCTCCAGATCGATCTGTTACAATCCCACTTATTGTTGATGTCTGTGCATATATATTTGTTGATAGAAGTAAAAGAAGGAATAGTAATGAAATACAACTCCGTTTTACAACAGAATCATAAAGAGTATTATGTCTAGTCATTATAGTACAAACTTAATGTCATATAAATAGATGCTCGAATAAAAATTGAAGGGTAATTATTTTTTCAGCTGGACCTTCAGCGAGCTAACAATACAAAGTTGGCAGTTTAAAAGTGTACTACCTACGCATAGTAGTAAAAATGTAGATCTATATAGATACTATAAATCTAATATACAGACAGTTAACTAAATTAATAGCTATGAAAAATATAGATGATAAATAGGCTTAATTTTCTATATTTTTATTAAACTCTCCAATTTTCATAACATAATCGTCAAACTTTTCTCTATCTACAGAAGCCTTATTTTTGATCTTTACCCTATAGTTATAAATCGTCGTTACAGAGTTGCCTAATAACTTCGCAATCTTATTACTGTCGTTAATCCCTAACCTTACCAAGGCAAAAATTCTTAATTCGGTAGTTAAGCTATTTTTATTTTTAGTAACGATGGGCTGATCTTTATCAAGTAGTTTATTAAAAGACTCTACGAAGCTAGGGTAGATATGAAGGAAAGTTTCATCGAAGTTTTTATAAAACAGTTTCATTTCCATTTTACGGACATCACTATTCTTAATTTCAGTTAGTAATTCTCCATACTTTCTTTTAATCAACATCTTTTGGGTATGTAAACTTTGATGTTCAAGTTTGTCTATATAGTCACTACATATCTTTAAAAACTCTCCGATATAGACCTCTTTTACCATATTTGTAGTCGACAGATCAGTATGAAGTTGATTGAGCTGTTCATTCGCATCAACTAATTCTTTATTAGAATCTCTAAGCTTATTATTTGTAGTAATAGTAATATTCCTTGCCTCTCTAATGGATTTAACTTGTCGATAAATAAAGAACAAACCTATAACTAGAACTATAGTCATTATTGTAATAATAATGTTGAAGTGTTGTAATCTGCTTTTTTGTTCTCTCAACTGTACTTCATAGGATTTTGATATGACAGGAAGAATATTTGCAATTTGAATAGCCCTTAACTTTGAATTATAGAACAAAGCATCTTCATAGGAGATATTAATGTATTTGTAAGCTCTTTCTATATCGTTTTCATGATATAATAAAAAGGCCAATGTTGCTAATGAAGCATTATCTTTTACTGCAGCTTTTAAGTCTGATATTGCTGAAAGTATCAAATACTTTTTTTGAAGGTTTATTTTTTCTTCAATTTCATAAACTAAGGAACGTTCAAAAGCTACTGTTGCATATAATTTATGTCCCAATTCAGTCCTTGCTATTCTTTTCGAATTGATGGATAACGCTAATTGAAGATCTCTATTATCTAAAGCCCTCGTCTCTCTTATATGTAAAAACTCTTCAGAGTTTTCAGGAACATGCATTAATATAGAATCACAATAATTAGTATAAGCTTCTTTATAACCTTCTTTGATTTTTTTTGTCGGTGAATAAAAATACAATTGATTGTACAAGTCCTTACGAATCACATAATATTTATGTAACAGATGTGTAGACAGCTTTTTAGGATTTAATTTATCGAGTATTTCCGAAGACTCTTGATAAATACCCGCAATCACAAGTACCTGAGCAAGATTCAACTGACTTTCATGAATTAATTCGGGTTCGTTCAATTCTTGTGCAAATTTGATCGCTTCATAGGCGAAATGTAATGCTCCATAAAATTCAAAAACTAGATATTGATTATAAATTTCAGTCGCAAGAAAATACTTATTTCTTGTAGAGGTTGAGTCCGTTTCAAGAACTACTCTGAATTGATCTATCTTTCTATTCTTCTCTATGGAATAAGATTCTCTTTCAGCAATGATCTGATCCAATAATGAATACAAAGAGTCTAATTGTACATCTTCAAGTGGAGCTGCAAAAAAGTCGAAACTGATAAATAGGGATAGTAGTAGTAAAAAAATCCTTTTCATACGCTGGTAAGTTGAAAATCAAATGTCAAAAAATAAGTCGTAGTATTATGATATGCTTATAAAAGGCATTATAGTAACTCTATTTTAATTAAATATTATGGAATTTGAAAATAATTGATAGAAGAACATTATACATTATGAAATAAACATAAGATCACAGTAATAATTACAATATTCTTAGAAAAGAGAAAAAACACCTCAAAGGAAACCTAAGAGGTGTTCGTACTAAAATAGAAAAATTATTCTTACCTAAATTTATTCAGTGATCTTTAACTTCCTATAAAGAAGAGAGAGCAATCCTATTGCAGAAAAAGATCCGATTAAAATCAACATTTTAACTTGCGGAAATATCATATTCATATCAGCATTAAAATGAAGTATCTTACGTAAAGCTTCAAGAAAATGCGTTAATGGAATTCCTTTAGAAATATTTTGTATCCATACTGGCATAGCATTTAAAGGCCATGTAAAACCAGAAAGAATAAAACTTGGAGTGGAAATCACCATCAATACTTCTGTTGCCTTCAGTTGAGATGGTAAGATCCAGCTGACCAAGCCACCCAAACATGTTAGGGCAAACATAAATACAGCAGTTAATATCAATAAAACACCATAATCGGACGGCTCTGGTAATTTAAAGAGTGGGAACATCAATAATTGAAGTCCACCCCACAAAACCACACCGGTGATCCAATAAGGAAGTGCTTTACCGAAAAATATAGTGAAAGGGTTTTTCGTAATAGACGCAACTTTACCAAAAGTATTTTCTTCATGTTCTTTACTATAGCTGAGTGCCATTCCTAATAAGAAAACCTGTTGCATCACGGCACCTATAATACCTGGCCAAATAAAAGTCAGGTAATTCGATGTCGCATTAAAATATCTTGTATCATCTATAGCAAAGGCTTCCCATTGTTCTTTCGCCGTTGCTAATGGAATTCCCTGTTTGTTGAGTCCAACAATTTCGATTCCTGCATTGAGTGTCCCCAATACCGTACGAATACCGATATTTGCATAATTACCAGTAATCATATTCGCACCATTCACCTCAACTTGGATATGAGGGTGTCTCTTATAATTAATTGCACCTTCAAAACCCTGAGGAATACGAACTATCGCTTCGAAATTTGGTAGTTCATCTTTGATATCACTTTCTTTTATTGAAACATGATCTACACTCAAGTAATAATTTTCCTCTAAAGCATCTATCACTTTATGGCTTAGAGGCGAATTGTCTTGATCAATTACAGCAATACTTAAGTCTTTTACTGAAGCCTGTTGGTAGGTATACCCCACTAATAACCCAAAAAAGATAGGTGCACCAAAAAAGACCATGACCAAAACATCATTGGAGAAGAATAATTTAAACTCTCTCTTTACTATCTGAGAAAAGGCTTTTAATTCTTTCATCTTCCTTATTTTTTAGACATCACTAAAGTTGTATTTGTAAGCAATTGATCTGCTTTTTTCTTATCTACTGGAATCATTTTTAAGACATAAAGAGATTGATCCATCTCGTAATTAGGATTCATCGATTTCCTTGTAGCAAAAGACATTTCTTCTTGAATAGAAACAACTCTTCCTTTAAATTTTTCTTGGTTGCCAAAAGCTGTTGCTACCTCTACTAATTCGTTGTTTTTATATTTTAGGACATCACTTTCATCCAATACAAAACGGAAAAATGTACTTTGGTCTGCATAACCTGAAAAGATATTATAACCTGGTAAAGCTAACTCTCCTTCCTGAAGTGAGATAGATGAAATACGCATCGCCTTTGGAGCAATAATATAACGTTCGGATAAAGCTACATTTACTTCTTTTAAAGCTCCTTTCGCTCTTTCTAATTGCCCGAGTGCCATACGTTGCTTTTCATTTCTTACACCAGAAATGACTTCTTTTTTCTTAGCTGAAGTACCATCATATTTAGCTTTCGCCATTAAATATTTTGTTTTCACTTCATCATATTTCTGAGCAGAGATTAAAGAGTCCTCATACATTTCTTTTATTCTCTGGTAACTTTTCTCTGCAAATCTATATTGTTCTTCTGCTGCTGTATAGGCAGCATCTACTTGATCTAATTGTTCCTTAGTTGCTCCATTAAAAGCCATTTGATATTGGGCTTTGGCTGCTTTTACTGCACCCAATGCTTGATCTAATTTTGCTTCAGCTTCTGGTAAATCAATAACCGCTAAGGTATCTCCAGATTTTACAATATCTCCTTCTTCAACATTAAGTTGTACAATTCTTCCAGGAACTTTTGATGCTACATAAACTGCTTTACGTTTTACTTTTCCTTTAAATTGATCGTTTTGAATAGGTTGAGCACAAGATGCTGCTAATAATAATAAGACGATATATGTAAGTTGTTTTTTCATTGCTCTATTTTTGAATGTGTTCTACGTTTAAAACTCCCATAGCATCTAATAATGCTATTGCAGATGTGCGTTGATCTGCTACTGATTGAATGTATTCTAATTGAAGTTTTTCATAATCTGAGATTTCCTCCAAGATGTCATTAACATCAGCTAGACCATTTTTTAATTCTTGTGATCGAATTTTCAATCCAGTCTCAGCTCCATCCAATTTTTGTTTTGCTACATCTACCATTTGAGTAGCAACTTCCCATTCCATTTTTTTCTTTTCAAAATCTAGAGAAACCAACTCCTCAGCATAAGCTTTCTTTTCTCTCATTGACGAAATGGCCAATTCCGATTTTTGTACTTCTCTTTTTCGTTGCAAACCATCAAAGATTTCCCACTGCATACCTACACCAACAAATGGAATTGGATCTACACTTGTTAAACTAGAACCACCTTGCATAACATGAGCAAAAGCTTTTGCCTTAGGTAAGGCACTATACTGTTCAGCTTTATGTTTTCTTTCAAGTGCTTCAACAGAAAAGTCAATTGCTTTAATTTCTGCTCTATTACCTAAATTGATTTCGTTTTGATCTACCCACCATACTTCAAGTTGAGGTGATATTGTAATTAATTCTTCTTTCGATAAACCCGTTAATTGCTGTAATTTTTGAACTACTAGATTTCTACTTGCATTCAATTCTATTCTTTTGGCAACAATATCTTTTTCAGCAATTCTAATTTTATTCAGATCGTAGTCTGTAGCTAAACCAACTTCTTTCGCTTTTTCTGCAAATTGCTTTTGCTTGTCTAACCTTTTCTGACTCTCTTCTAGTACAACTAAAGATTGTGCTATCACAGCTAACTTATCGTAATATCCGACAGTTTCCGTAATGATTTCATTTTCATCCTTTTGCAGCATGGCTCTTTGAGCATTGGCTTTCGCTTCTGCTGCTTTGGCATAATTTGGAGCCTGCAAACCTGAGAAGATGACCATTTCTACATAAGCATCATAAAACCATAAATTTTGATCTTTTAGGCTTAATGTTGGTTGGTCGGGTACCTGCATTACCATATTACCAATGTTATTGTAGATCCCTTCTATCATTGGAGTTCCAATACCAATCATAGTAGGTGGCAACCCAGAATTTGCCAAATTTGCTAGCGATTGTTCTTTACTGTGTTCGATACCTGAGATAAGACTATTCTTCTCTGCAGACATATCTCTTGAGATATTAATATCATTCAGTAGGTAAGCATAGCCACCTTTTACCCCTACCTTTGGAATATAAGTGTATAAAGCTCTTTGCTTATCATATTCTGTTGATTTAATCTCGTTTTCTTTAATTTTAAGTAAGTGCGAATGATCCAGTGCTTTTTCTACAAGATCTTTTCTAGTCAACTCTTGAGCAAATGATTGTTGAACCAGTAAACTCAATAGCAAAGTTAAATAGGATAATAGTATTCTTTTATGTTTCATTATTTCTCCGATCTATATAAAAATAAATCTTAAATTTTACATGAATGAATGTTCATTCACAAATGTATTCTATTAATACGACATCCCCAATAGTAATGTTTCAAATAAGTTTAAATATTCTGAGATTTTTGATTAATTAAAATTAAAGAAATTTTCCTATTCTTGTAACTTGGATTAAAATCATACCATAAACATATATATAATGCCAGTTATTACGAACGATGCAATAGTTTTTGGTCTACTTATGGCCTCATTAGCATTCGTATTTTATACCTCATCCTTAAAGAATTCTTTTTGGTCAAAATTCTATAAAATATTCCCTCCCCTATTGATGTGTTACCTCATTCCTTCTTTGATGAGCACATTCAATTTAATTTCAGCTGATCATTCTAATTTATATACAATGGCTAAGAATTATCTTTTACCTGCCAGTTTGATATTAATGACGATTAGTGTTGATATGAAAGGCATAGTGAACTTAGGTTCTAAGAGTATCATTATGTTCTTATCTGGAACTGTTGGGATTATTTTGGGAGGACCACTAGCGATATTAATCGTATCTGCAATTTCCCCTGAAACTTTCAATGGGGTTGGATTTCAAGAAGCATGGAGGGGTCTTGCCACTCTGGCAGGTAGTTGGATTGGTGGAGGTGCCAACCAAGCAGCTATGTTGGAAATCTATCAATATGATCAATCTCTCTATTCTGGTATTGTCGCCGTAGATATTATTGTTGCTAATATCTGGATGGCCATTCTATTAATGGGTATTGGTAAAACCAAACAAATTGATAAATGGTTAAAAGCCGATGTAAGTGCTATTGAAGAATTAAAAGAGAAAATGACTGCTTTCCAAAAGAAAGTAAGTAAAGAGCCTACTCTAAAAGATTTAATGATCGTATTAGGAGTTGCTTTCGGTATCGTTGGTTTGTCACATTTATTGGCTCAGCTATTAAGTGGGTATATTTCATCCATTGTGGAAGACCCAAGTACTAGTGTGCTAAGTAGTAAATTTTTCTGGTTAGTATTACTTGCTACTACAATTGGTGTGATTTTGAGTTTTACTAAAGCTCGAGATTTGGAAGGTTACGGTGCTTCTAAATTTGGAAGTGTTTGTATTTACATATTAGTAGCTACCATTGGTATGAAGATGGATGTTACTAAAACTATGGATAACCCAGGTTTATTAGCAGTAGGTGGTGTTTGGATGGCCATTCATGTGATAATCATGATCATTACAGCCAAAATTATTAAAGCACCATTTTTCTTCTTGGCAGTAGGTAGTAAAGCAAATGTTGGTGGTGCTGCTTCGGCTCCAGTTATTGCCTCTGCTTTCCACCCTTCTTTAGCACCAGTAGGTGTATTACTTGCTGTTTTAGGATATGCATTAGGTACATATGGAGCAATGCTTTGTGCTTATTTGATGATGTTAGCAAGCCAATAAATTAAATGAATTCTCATATTGAACAAATACAAGATAATACTAACCATTTGGTTACATTTCTAGAAAATCTAGATTTATCTAATGAAAAACCAACTAAGGATCAAGAGTGGAGTATTTTAGAAATCCTTGAACATATCTATATCACCGATAGAGGTATTTATAAAATGCTTTCTAAACCCACTGATTTGATTGCCGAGTCTGATGAGATAGCGGGAAAAGGTAAATTAGAACATATTCTAATTAATAAAAGAGCGAATAAGGTGAAGTCTCCTGATTCATTTGTACCAAAAGGCATATACAAAGATGTAGACTCTTTTAAAAAGGAGTTTCTTGCTTTTAGAAATGCTATGGTAGATGATATCATAAATGAGAGGTTCCTTATTGATCAAAGGATACATAAACATTTTGTTTTGGGTGAAATGACGATATCTGATTGGATTTATTTTATCATTTATCATACAAATAGACATTTAGAACAGATAAAGGAAAGAATCTAAATGCTATAAATAGAAAAGTCTTAGAAGTGATTTACCTCTAAGACTTTTTTATTTTAATTCTGAACGGTTTCATCAAAGAAGAAATCATCGTCTAAATTAGTTCGTATTTGAGGGGCTCCTATATTTCCAGTCTCTGATAATAGGATGGCAATTCTTCTGGTAGACTCAAACTCCCCAAAAATAATGATCATCAATACTGTAATAGGAACAGAAAGGATCATCCCAATTACTCCCCATATAGTTCCCCAAAAAGCTAAAGCTATTAGTACCACTAAACTAGATACATTTAGAGAATTTCCCATCAGTTTTGGTTCAACAAAATTACCTACTATCAATTGAATCGCACCAACGGCAAGAAGTACTACCAAACCCAAGGTTGGTTCTGCTGTTTGAATAATGATAAAGAAAGCAGGAAATAAAGTCGCAATTAAAGAACCAATGGTAGGAATGTAATTTAATATGAAAATAATAGCAGCCCAGAAGAAGGGTGCATCAATTCCAACGAAAACAAGTACCAGATAACTTAATATACCTGTAATTAGACTTACAAATGTTTTCAGTGTTAGATAACTACTCACTAAGTTGCTCACTCTAGTAAGCAATTTCATTACTTGAACATAATCTGAATCTTTAGGATACATTGCTTTAAGTTTATCACCAAATCCACTCTCTTCTAACAGTAAGAAAACAATGTATAGAAGTATCGTAAATGCATTGCCAAATAAACCTGTAACAGAAGATAGTACTGTTCTTAGTAGACTTGTAAAATTGGTATCACCCACCATCTTATTTAATGAGTTGGTGATATTAATATCAAAAAGTGCATTTAGCTTATCTTCCATTAACTGTAAGTTACCGTCATAATGTGACATAGATTCTGAAAGGTTTTGAATACTTACACTCATAATTTTAACCACAACAAATAAAATCCCAAAGATGGTAAGTGATGCCATGAGATTTTGTAGCCAAATTGGAAGTTTATGTTCTTTCAAACTAATCATTCCACTGATCATTGTTCTTACTTCCACTACAATTAAATAGAAAATTGCAGCAAGTATTAAGGGTACTAAAATACTTTTCAGGTAAATCAGACAAACAACAATAATTACTAATAATAAGGCCGTTGAAGCTGCCTTAGTCACTTTATGCATTTTATATCTTTTTTGATGTAATAACTATTTCTAAAAAAATGGAGTAACCTTAGTAAAAATACGAACAATCTCGAACAAAGCGATCGTTTTCGAACATTATTTACAATTATTTTATAACAACATATAATTATAATCATTTGATAGTCAATGTATTGTAAAATTATGGCATATTTATCGAATTATAGTTAGTGTGTCAAATTAATTACTATCTCACTTAACCTTACTCAAAAATGAAAACTGTAATCTCAACTGTACTAGTGTCATTAATCGTTTTATTATCATCATTTGCTGTACCTACTTCTTTAGAGGAAGCTCCTACTGAAGAAAAAATGTCATTACTAATTAAGATGGTAAACAGTGCTGAAAATAATGATTGGGAAACACTCAACAAAGCAGCACAATACTCAATTAATTGGAATGCCGATTTAGAATTAGCTAAAGAATGGTTAGATGCATCCTTAAACATCAGTGATAATGCTGAAGCCTATGAGTTACTAGGTGATTATCACTTAAGAAAAGGTGAAATTACAAAAGCTTATGGCTACTATGCGAAAGCATTACAAAAAGGTATTTTCACTTTATCGAAAAAAGATATGCACAGAATCCAACGTAAAAATATGGTCTATGGCAGAGCTTTAAGATAATAAAACAACTGTTTGTGATAAGGTAGGAATAACATCCTACCTTTTTTATTTCCTTTTTCTTCTCTTTTCACCGGGACAATTACATTCTTCCTTATGTCGGATACTATATTTAAAAGAAAAACCATAGACAGGTGTAATTCTGTTTAAATTTCTTTCTGGTTTACCTTCACTTATAAGCTCTCCGTTGGCATCATAACTTGGCCCAGTGGCCGGTGCAAAATAAAACTCAGTATTTCGCATAGCAAATGCTCCTATTCTAATTCTATCCGACGCATACCAATACATATCTAATCGTAATCTTGATAAATCGACTAACCTTTGATCTGTAGCATCATCACCATTATTAATAAAGAACTCATAAGAAAACTCTGTTCGAAATTTTGGCTTACCAATATTAAAATCTTTCCCTAATAACAACCAAAAGCCAAACCTTCCGTAATTATCTCTCGTTCCAGGAGTGTCTACCTGTTTAAAAGGTGTAATATATTCATACTGTATCCTTTTCTGAAAATCTAGTAAACCATCACCAATCTGTCCATTATGTTGTAAGAATAATCGCCAATACCATACATTCCAATCAGGTTCAAAAACAGATCGTATGGAAGCACCTAAGTATAATTTTTCAGTTAGATGATGAGCATAACCGGCCATTATATGTGCTCTATTAATATTTAATCCATCTACGATATAGCTGTCAAAAGCAGATGATCGAGTATTGACCTCAAAAAATAATGAATCAAGGTTATTTAATTGATAATCGAAGTTCCAATTGGTCCAATATGAAGTGTCTAGATTTTTCTTCTCCGTTTCCTGAGCGTAGGTAGTTATTGATAGAAAACAGATAGAAATGTAAAGAAAACAGTTAAATTTCATAAAAAAATATTCTAAATCCTTGAATTTCGTTAACAATAGAGCCTTATTAACAAATGCCTTGTAACTAATACTTAAAGGTAACCGATAAATTTAATGATTGCGATTTTCTATTATTCATTTTTGACTTTCGCAGATACTTAATAATTTACTAATCTTACGCATTCATGACGAAATCTCAAACTATAGGACCAACTACTGGCAAACAAAGGCTCGGAGTAATCGACGCATTACGTGGCTTTGCGATATTAGGAATCTTATTTGCAAACATATTGAGCTGGAGTTTGTTTAAGTTTAATCCTTTTACAACTCTTGAAACATTACCATATTTTGAAGAAAACAATATTTTATATAGCTTATTAAGCTTTTTTATTGATACTAAATTCTATAGTATCTTCTCAATTTTATTTGGAGTTGGTTTCTTTTTACAATACGACCGTCAGAGAGACAATCAAGAAGCATTCTTAAAAGTATACAAAAGACGTCTAAGATTTTTAATCTTATTCGGTTTTATCCATATGTTATTCTGGTCTGGTGATATCCTTATGCTTTACGGTATGATGGCATTTATCTTCATACAGTTCAGAAACATGTCTTCTGATAAAATATTAAAATGGTCTATCGGACTAATGTTCCTTGCACCATTAGCTATTGATGCAGTAGTTTATTTCATTGCCCCAGGTTGGATGTCTCCTGAAGAATCATTGGCAAAAAAGACTTATATAGATCAAGATCCTGCTTCTGTTGTTGCAGCATTCCAAAGTGGAAATGTTTTAACGGCATTCAAGCAAAATTTACATAACGTTATGTGGAGATGGTTCGATTTCTTACCATCTGGTAGACCGTTTAAAGTATTAGGCCTTTTCCTATTAGGTTTTTATTTACAGTCTAAAAACTTCTTCACAGTTACAGGGCGTTCTTGGAAAGTATTCTTCTCTTATGCAGCAATAGGAACTGTTTTACATTTGATTGGATATCAAATTGGTGGCTCTATGGCACAATTCCCAAGTTCACTAAGTGATTTAGGATATAAAGCAGTAATGGTTGTTGGGCAGGTATTCCTTGCTTTATCTTATGCGTCATTATTATCCCTTATCTACCATACAAGTTTTGGTGAAAAGCTATTTATGCCATTAACTTCTGTAGGTAAGATGTCTTTCACCAATTACTTATCACATACATTTATTGGTATTGTCATTTTCTATGGCGTTGGTTTCGGTTTAGGTGGTCACCTTAACTTAGCTCCAATATTTGCCATTGCAGTATTAATATATGCATTCCAAGTAGCATATAGCTATGTTTGGTTGAAGTACTTTAAATTTGGACCATTAGAATGGGGATGGAAATGTCTTACTTATAAAAAGACTTTCCCTCTGAAGAATAGTACTTATGAAAAAATTAAAGCTGACCGTTTAGCAGCAGCGAAAAAATAAACACAACAAAAAAGGTTATGAAGTAATTTCATAACCTTTTTTGTTTTTCAAACTAGAATGGCAAATCTCCATCAATATCATCGCCTCCTACTGGTGGCGGTGGAGGTGGTGGTGTATTTGTTGTTTGCTGTGTTGGTGCAGCATACGCTTGTTGAGGAGCAGCTTGTGGCTGTGCAGCCGCAGCAGCTTGAATTCTCCAAGCTTCTAAGTTTGTAAAATATATAGTTTCTCCTCCCTTATCGAAAGGTCTACCTTTTAAATCAAATGTTACAGCAATATCATCTCCTTCATTAAATCCGTCTAATAAAGTACAACGATCTTGCGTTGCTTGAAATTTAATGTACTGAGGGTAACTTCCATCTTGGATTAACAGTACAAATTCTCTTTTCTTGAAACGATCTGATACTTGTTGAGTATCCATGATCTTTTCAACTTTTCCTACTACTTCGAAAGCCATCTTAAGTCTTTTTTTAGTTTGAATCACGAAGCTACAAAATTGATCAGAAAAATGTTGGATTTTTTATCATAATATTCAACAATTCCAGATAATTTAAGAACTTACTAAAACAACACTAATCCCTATAAACACATGACTGATTTTTATACTATTTCAGATTTACTGACTGAAGAACAACTACTAATTCAGACTTCCACAAGAGAATTCATTCAAGCGAATGTCTCTCCCATTATTGAAGAATGTGCACAAAAATCTACTTTTCCAAACCATTTGATTAAACAATTTGGAGAAATGGGACTTTTAGGCCCTGCCATTTCTGAAACATATGGAGGAGGTGGATTAGATTACATTTCATATGGCCTCATCATGCAAGAAGTAGAAAGAGGTGATTCTGGACTGAGGTCTATGGCTTCTGTACAAAGCTCATTAGTGATGTATCCTATTGAGGCTTTTGGATCAGAAGAGCAAAAATATAAATGGTTACCTCGTTTAGCTAAAGGTGAGATCTTAGGGTGCTTCGGTTTAACGGAACCAAACCATGGATCTAACCCTGCAGGTATGGAAACAAAGCTCACTGAAAAAGATGGTGAATATATCTTGAACGGAGCAAAAATGTGGATTACAAATTCTCCACAAGCCGATATTGCCATCGTCTGGGCCCGAGATAATAATAAAAGAGTAAAAGGTGTCATTGTGGAAAAAGGTATGGAAGGTTTTTCCGCTCCTGAGATTCACAATAAATGGTCTTTAAGAGCTAGTATCACTGGGGAATTGGTTTTTGAAGATGTAAAGATTCCGAAAGAAAATATTCTCCCATTAAAAGATGGATTAGGTGCACCGCTTATGTGTCTAGACAATGCAAGATATGGTATTGCATGGGGTGCTATTGGTGCGGCAATGGATTGTTATGAAACTGCCCTAAAATATTCATTAGAAAGAGAACAGTTTGATCGCCCAATTGCTGGATTTCAATTAACACAGAAGAAACTTTCCGAAATGTTAACAGAAATCACAAAAGCACAACTACTTGCATTACGATTAGGCCAATTAAAAAACGCTGGAAAGGCTACCACCGCACAAATATCTATGGCTAAGCGTAATAACGTAGAAATGGCATTAAAAATAGCCAGAGAATCAAGGCAAATTCTCGGAGGTATGGGTATCTCCGGTGAGTTTTCTATAATGAGACACATGATGAATTTAGAATCTGTTATCACATATGAGGGTACACATGACATACATTTATTAATTTTGGGAGCAGAAATTACAGGAATTCCTGCATTTAAATAAAACTTATGTCAGAGTATAGATATTTTGTGGTCAATAAACCTTACGGAGTATTGCCTCAGTTTTCAGATCAAGATGGTAGAAAAACATTAAAAAGTTTAGGAAAATTTCCATCTGATGTCTACCCTGTTGGACGCTTAGATCTTGACAGCGAGGGCTTATTGATCATTACCAATGATAAAATGCTTAATCACAAATTATTAAACCCAAAATTTGAACACAATAAAACCTATTTGGTTCAAGTAGAAGGTGATATTACTGATGAAGCAATAAAAAAATTAGAAAAAGGAACTGAAATTTCAGTCAACAAAACAAAATATAAAACATTACCTGCCCGCTGTAAAAAGGTGGAAAAACCGGAAAATTTAGAGGAAAGAGATCCACCAGTTAGATTTAGAAAAAATATCCCTACTTCGTTTATTGAGCTGACAATTCATGAAGGTAAAAATAGACAGGTAAGAAAAATGACGGCTTCTGTAGGATTTCCTTGTTTAAGGTTAATCCGCTTAGCTGTCGAAGACCTAAGGATTGTCAACTTACCAAGAGGTGGTGTTATTGAGCTTGATAAAGAGTTTATGTTGGAAAAACTCAAATTAAAGAAGGATGCTGGTAGTGCACCTAGAACGAATCAAGCAAGACATAGAAAACCAAGTGGTGGTTCTAAACGACCAGGTTATGGCAGGCCTAAACCTAAACCAAAAGGTAGAAGATAATCTCTGATATTAACGAAAGCCTGATTGTTATTTTTTTAAATAATAATCGGGCTTTTTTGATAAGTATTAGAAGTGTGCAAAATGTTTTATTATCATAAATGATTTAACCTAAATAGATCCTGAACTATTCTTTTATATTTACATCACAAAGCAAATTAATTGATTTTTAGCTATATAAATTCTAACTATGAAACAGTTCCTAACTATTATTTCAGTAAGCTTAGTATCTCTATTGATGTTAAGTTGTGATCCTCAAACTGAAGAAAATATTGAACCACAGAAGATTGAGCCTATTTCAAAAGAAGGTGAACAATCTATAATACTACATGGTCGTATGCGTAAGAAAACTAGATTGATTGAACCATCTTGGTGGTTTACTTTTGAAGAAAACGGTTACCGTAACTTCTAAAGAAAAAAGAGCGATTTACCAATGTAAATCGCTCTTTTGTTTAATGAAGAGTTTACTTTCTCTGATCAATTTTATCATACCAACCTCCAAAAGCATATTGTATTGGGTTTGCCTCTTTTAGGAATTTAGTAGGAAAACCTAAATCAATTGCTGATTCTCCATCCAATAACTCAAGGTCTAACTGATCCAATTGCCAATCCAAACATTTGATATTGTCTATAATTTGATTCGTTTTTCTTGCTCCAATAATTGGAATAATATTTTTATTCTGTGCTCTCAACCAATTTAAAGCTACTTGAGCAGGACTCTTCCCTAATTTATCTGCTATCTCAACTACTTTTTTAGCGATCGATAAATTTTTGGAATTATACTTTACACTTTTTTCCGTCAACCTACCATCCTTATCTATTTCTTTATTGTATTTACCTGATAACAATCCAGCTCCAAGAGGTGACCAATTAGTTGTTGTCATACCAAAATCATTGGCCATAGGTAATAATTCCCTTTCCACATCACGAGCAATTAAAGAATACTCTACTTGTAGCCCTGCAAAAGCTTCCCATCCTCTTAATTCTGCAATCGTATTTGCTTTTGCAACCACCCATGCAGGTGTATCTGATATTCCTATATAACATACTTTCCCCTGAGAGATTAAATCATTCATTGCTCTTAATACTTCTTCTGGTTGTGTAGTAAAATCCCACATATGTACCCAAAGGATGTCAATATATTCGGTGTTTAAACGCTTGAGGGATGCTTCAACAGTTCTCATCATATTTCTTCGAGAGTTTCCTGTTCCATTTGGATGTGAGGAATCTTCGATGAGCGTATATTTAGTTGCAAGAACAAACTTATCTCTTTCCTGACCTACAAATTCACCAAGGTATTTCTCAGATGTTCCATTCGTATAAAAGTTGGCAGTATCAAAGAAATTACCACCAGCCTCTACAAAGGTATCAAACACTTCTTTAGATGTATTTCTATCCGAACCTGTTCCCCAATCTTCCCCAAAAGTCATGGTACCTAAACATAGTTCCGAAACTTTTAAACCTGTCTTACCAAATAATTTATAGCGCATATATCATTTTATTAATTGATTCTATATTAAAAATAAGAATTCCTGATCATTTACTATCAAATCATCATTATTAGTTCTTAAAATTTTTATTTTAACTAACCAATTAGTTAAATTAGCAATGAATTAACCAAATGGTGAAAATTATGGATAAAAAAGATAAAATTCTTGAAGTAGCGAGAGAAGTATTTCAAGAAAAAGGGAAGAGTGGAGCAAGGATGCAAGAAATTGCGGATAAAGCCGGTGTCAACAAAGCTTTGCTCCATTACTACTTTACGAATAAAGAAGGATTGTTTAAGGAAGTATTTACAGAAATGATTCGTAAGACATTATTGCCTTTAAAAATCAATCTTTTGAGTGGTGAGGACTTAGAAGTAAAAATTAAGAAGTTCGTTGCAGGATACATTGATATAATGAAAGAAAACCCCAATATGGTATCTTTTATTCTTGGCGAATTAAGAATGAATAAAATACCTATTGACCCACCTGAAGATATAAAAGAAAGTCTCAATGTATTGAGAGTTCAATTACGTGATGACGATCGATTTAAAACTATCGACCCTTTTCAAATCATGTCTATGATCATTGGTAGTTGTATTTTCCCATTTATAGGAAGGCCGATGTTAACTCGATTAGGCCTGGAAGATGAACAAACTTATGAGCAGTTTTTAGAAGACAGAAAAGAAATATTACCTGATATAATTTTAGATGGAATAAGAAATAGATAATCCAATGAGATCAAAAAATAAACTCCTCCTCCCCTTGCTTATTCTATATGGATGTTGGCATACTACAGACGCACAAACCATCATTACATTTGAACAGGCTGAAAAAGAAGCTGTAGAAAAGCACCCCATTACAACTCAAAGAGAAATCTATGAAAGGATGCATCAAGCAGGCATAGAAAGTATCAGTAAAGACAAATTACCCAAGTTTAATTTACAGGGTAAACTTGGATACTTCTCAGATGTCATCTCTCCTTCTGACCCTAATTCTCCTGCTGCAGTAGTTTTTCCGGAAATCCCACATACCCAATGGTCTGCTTATGCCTCTGTAGATTATAACCTTTATGATGGAGGTATAAAAAAGAAAAAGCTTGCAGATAAGGAAGCGGAATACGGTGTTCAAATGCAAGAGAACACTGTAAGTCAATTTAAGATCAAAGAATCTGTCTCTCAAGTATATTTTGCAGCGTTAAGCTACCAAGAACAAGAAATACTAATAAAGGATGGTATTATTAAAGAGATCGAAAACCGCATCAAAGAAATGGAAGCTTTGCAAAGCGGTGGGGCGGCCTTACCTAATAGTACTGATGCTCTTAAAGTAGAGTACCATAAGGCAAAGCAGAAACTACTCTCTGTTCAGGCTCAAAAAGATGGAGCTTTAAGAGTATTATCTATTTGGTTAGAAAGGGAAAGTGAATGGAAAGAGATTGAATTAACAAGACCAGAGATATTAAATGAAAATTCTAATGAAATTCTTAGGCCTGAACTAACAATGTTCTCTCTACAAGCACAGAGAATGGATGCAACTAGCGATCTTCTTCACTCTCAGAGAATGCCTAAAGTTGGTCTTTTTGCACTTGGAGGATATGGAACACCTAACCCCTATAACTTTTTTGAGGTAGATGGTGATGTATTCTATCAAGTGGGATTTAAAGTGCAATGGTCTCCTTTTGATTACGGTAAAAACAAAAAGGAAAGACAAGTTACTCAAATACAAAAAGAAGTGATTAATGCTGAATTAGAATCATTCAATAAAAATATAAATATTCAGGTTTCACAAATTCAAGCAAGAATTAATCAGCTAGAAACTATGATCACTGAAGATCATGAGATCATAAAAATTCAAGAAAACAGAGCTAAAAGGACGAAGGGTGCATTAGAAAATGGTGCTGCCACTTCTTCTCAATATGTTACAAATTTGAATGAATTAACGGATGCCAAGTTAAACCTCTCAAATCATGAATTAGAGTTATTACAAACTCGTTATCATTTAGCCATGACAAAAGGACTCCTTTAAACCGAAAGAATAAAACAATGAAAAATATAGATAAAAATACAAACCTACTATCGAAAACCATTCTTGGTTTAGCCTGCTTATTTTCTTTATCAGCATGTAACTCTAATGATGAGAAGTCAGATGCCTATGGAAATTTTGAAGCAGTTGAAGTCGTAGTATCTGCTCAAGAAAATGGACAATTAAAATCATTTGAAGTCAATGAAGGACAGAAGATAAAAATTGAACAGCAAATTGGGTTAATCGATACAGTATTACTTCATCTACAAAAAGAAGAAATGTTAGCTCAAATTAATAGCTTAGGAGATAGAGTGATGAGTTATCATGAACAAATCGAAGTATATAAAGCCCAGAAGGAAAAGTTAACTAACGATAAAGATCGATTAGAAAAACTATTCGCAAATGAAGCCGCTACTCAACAACAATTAGATGATGTTAATGCAGCTTTAACCATTAATGAAAAGCAGCTAACAGCAACCAAAAGAAAGATCCAGGATTCTAATAGAGCTACGCTTAGTCAATATGAGCCTCTAAGTAAAAAAGTAGATTTGATTAATGAAAGAATTAAAAGATGTACGATTTCCTCTCCAATATCAGGTACTGTCTTACAAAAATATGTAGAAAATGGTGAAATGACTGGTACTGGAAGACCGCTATTCAAGGTAGCAGACCTTGATATCATTAAAGTCAAAGCCTACGCAAGTGCTACCCAACTTCAGAAGATTAAAACCGGACAAAAAGTGACTGTTTTAACAGATGGACAAGAAGGTAATATGAACCAAACGCAAGGTGTTGTCGAATGGATCTCTGATAAAGCAGAATTTACGCCCAAAACAATACAGACAAGAGAAGAAAGGGTAAGTCTTGTTTATGCTTTTAAAGTCCGAGTTGATAATAAGGATGGAAAATTTAGAATAGGAATGCCGGCTGAAATCAACTTCTAAATAAGATCGTTATGAATGCTGTAGAAGTAAAAAACCTTAAGAAGTCATACGGTGATGTAGAAGCTTTAAAAGGTATTTCATTTGATGTGAAAGAAAATGAGATATTTGGTCTAATTGGACCTGATGGTGCTGGGAAAACCACACTTATTAGAATATTGGCCTCACTGCTTATTGCTGATAGTGGCACTGCAACTGTAATTGGAAAAGATCCTGATAAAGACTATGCCTATATCCGTAATCATATTGGCTATATGCCTGGTAAATTTTCCTTATATGAAGACTTATCAATCAAGGAGAATTTAGAATTCTTTGCCACAATGTTTGGTACAACAATAGCAAAGTCTTACGATCTGATAAAGGATATCTATCAACAAATTGAACCCTTTAATGATAGAAAAGCAGGTGCTCTTTCTGGAGGTATGAAGCAAAAATTAGCATTAAGTGCAGCACTTATTCATTACCCCAAGATTTTATTTCTTGATGAACCTACAACAGGTGTAGATCCTGTATCAAGAAAGGAGTTTTGGCAAATCATAAAAGGTCTCCATCAACATAATATTACTATTGTTGTTTCAACTCCATATATGGATGAAGCTGACTTGTGTGATCGAGTAGCCCTGATGGATAATGGCAAAATATTAGGAATTGACACCCCTCAAAATGTAGCGGAATCTTTTGATAAAACACTTTATGCTATAGAAGTAAAAGGAAGTAATTACCAACTGCTAAAAGCACTAAGAAAATTCCCCTATATGGAAAGTGTTTTTCCTTTTGGGGAGAAACTCCATTATACCGACAAACGAGAGGGTGATTATACGACAGAACTTACTCATTACCTTACGGAAAATCAATTTGAGGAGGTAGATGTCAATATTATCAAATCGAATACAGAAGATGTCTTTATTCGATTAATGAATAAAAAGGATAAGTAAGATGGAAGCAGAAAAAATTATTGAGACCAAAGATTTAACGAAAAAATTTGGAGATTTTGCTGCTGTCAATAAGATCTCTTTTGATGTAAAAAAAGGAGAGATTTTTGGTTTCCTTGGCGCCAATGGAGCTGGTAAAAGTACAGCAATGAAAATGCTTACAGGTCTTTTGACACCTACTTCCGGAGATGCACAAGTTGCCGGGCTTAATCTTTATACTCAGCAAGAAGAGATTAAGAAAGTTATCGGCTATATGAGTCAGAAATTCTCCTTGTACGATGATCTTTCTTTGCAAGAAAACATCCGCTTTTTCGGTGGTATTTATGGTTTACCCCCAAAGGTATTAAAAGAGAGAGGAGACCAAATGATCGACCGATTGAAATTGACTGATGTAAAAAATAAGTTGCTGAGGGAAGTTCCATTGGGATGGAAACAAAAAATTGCTTTTTCTGTAGCTACACTTCACCAACCAAAAATTGTATTCTTAGATGAACCAACCGGTGGAGTTGATCCCATTACAAGAAGACAATTCTGGGAAATGATCTATGAAGCAAGTGATAATGGAACCACCGTTTTTGTTACCACCCATTATATGGATGAAGCAGAATATTGTGACCGTATCTCCATCATGGTACAAGGTAGAATCGAAGGATATGGATCTACCAAAGAGTTAAAATCTGAATTTAAGTCTCAGAATATGGACGAAGTCTTTATCAAATTAGCTCGAGGAGAAAATTATAAGCTCAAATCGTATGGACATGAATAGATTAAAAGGGATTATAAAAAAAGAGTTCTTTCACATCTTTAGAGATAAAAGAACTTTACTAATACTCTTTGGAATTCCAATTGTCCAAATTGTGTTATTTGGTTTTGCCATATCAACTGAAATCAAGCAAGTGAAAATTACTGTATTAGATATGGCTAAAGACGAGCATAGTCAAAAAATCACTGAAAAGGTGTTATCTACTCCTTATTTTGTATTGGATAA
Organism: Flammeovirga sp. SubArs3; assembly: GCF_947387565.1. Taxonomy (NCBI): domain Bacteria; kingdom Pseudomonadati; phylum Bacteroidota; class Cytophagia; order Cytophagales; family Flammeovirgaceae; genus Flammeovirga; species Flammeovirga sp. SubArs3. Next base: position 1,239,561 of record NZ_CANDOA010000001.1, read on the forward strand.
ATACCTAAACGATACTAAAGAAATTGATGAGACTTTTAAAGAAGGAAAGATCAAAGCCACTTTAGTATTTCCTCCAAAATTCAGTGAAGAGTTGGAGAGGACAAATCAGGCCAATGTTCAAATTATTGCTGATGCCTCAGATCCTAACACCGGAACTCAAATAGGCAGTTTTTTACAACTTCAAGTTCAGGAGTATTTAATCACCAATGCATTTTCAAAAGGAGGGATAAAAATTCCTGCATTAATTAATGCGGAAGTTGAAATGAGGTACAATAAGGAATTAAAGTCCGCTTATATGTTTGTTCCGGGTCTCATCACCATCATATTAATGTTGGTTTGTACGATGATGACTTCAATTGCCATCACAAGAGAAATAGAAACAGGAACAATGGAAGTATTATTAGCCTCGCCAATGCATCCGGCTATTATATTATTAGGTAAAGTACTCCCCTATCTCCTATTATCTTTTGCTAATGCCTCTTTAATACTCGGATTAGGTAAATTTATCTTTTATGTACCTATTGTAGGTAATCCACTATTATTAGCTGCAGAAATTGGTCTGTATTGTTTGGTAGTATTGGCATTAGGAATTTTTATTTCGACAGTCGCTAGAACACAACAATTAGCGTTAATGATTTCATTATTTGCTTTATTTCTTCCGACAATGCTTCTATCTGGATTTATTTTTCCTGTAGAGAATATGCCTTTGCCTCTTCAAATTATTTCTAGAATAGTTCCTGCTACTTATTTCAATATCATCATAAAAGCTATCATGCTAAAAGGAGCGAGTTTTTCTATCATTTGGAAAGAAACAGTCATTCTTATAGGCATCTTTATCGTTCTGATGGGAGTAAGTACCAAACGTTTTAAGATAAGATTAGAATAATGATTTATCCATTATGATGAATTATAAAAATCAAAAAATAAGAAAATGGGTGGATTAAAATTTTTACTCGAAAAGGAATTTAAACAAATCTTCAGAGATAAAGGGATGCTTCCTTTAATCTTTATGATGCCAATTCTACAGTTGTGTGTTTTATCTTTTGCTGCAACTTTTGATGTGAAGAACATTAATATTGAGATTGCAGATTTAGATAACAGTGTACTATCCCAGCAACTTATAGGTAAATATGAGGCATCAAAATACTTTAATCTTATTTCCTTTAGGCACTCTACAGACAATTTAGGAGAAGGTCTACAGGAAGGTGAAGTTGGCATTTACCTTGAAATACCTAAAGATTTTGAGAAAGATATCGTCAATGAAATACCCACTAGCATTGCAATCAAAGTAGATGCTATTGATGGTATGACTGCAGGTGTTTCTGTATCCTATGCTCAAACAATTATCCAAGACTTTAGAGAAGAAATTGGAGAACGTTATGGCATTAAAGAAACTGCTATTGCAAAAGGTCAACTTCCTTTACAATTCAATATATCCAACCAAAATTGGTACAATAAAACCTTGAATTACAAATTCTATATGGTGCCTGGTTTATTGGTCCTTTTGGTGAGTATGATTGGGATGTTCCTTACATCAATGAATATTGTAAAAGAAAAAGAAATTGGAACAATAGAACAGTTAAATGTAACTCCAATATCCAAGGCTGAATTTATACTAGGTAAACTCACTCCTTTTTGGCTTATTGGTATGTTTGTGCTCACTATTGGACTATTAGTCGCAAAACTATTCTTTAGTGTCCCTATGGTAGGCTCTTTAGTTATTGTCTACAGTTTTGCCATTATCTATCTGTTTGTTGTTTTAGGTCTTGGGCTGTTTATTTCAACTTTAGCAGATACACAGCAACAAGCGATGTTTATTGCTTGGTTTTTCATGATCATCTTTGTTTTACTTAGTGGTCTATTTACTCCTATCGAAAACATGCCTGATTGGGCACAAAAAATTACTCTTTTGAATCCTGTAAGATATTTTATTGAGGTAATGAGAGGAGTTTTATTAAAAGGTGCTACATGGAGTGATGTAAAAAATAATTTCTTTGTCATTGGTGTCTATGCAATGATAATCAATCTAATGGCAATTTTTGCTTATCGTAAAACCAACTAATTCACACAAAGAAATAGTCATAACAACCATTTTAAAGGGTTTTATGACTATTTTTTTGTAATGTTGCATGCAATAAATAAAGTTATTAAAGATGACAACAGACTTTTTAGATTTACTTAAAATGACAATCCCTGCGGGGGCTGTACTATATGGAGCATATTTTATTGTAAAGATGTTTTTACAAAAGGAATATGATAGCCTATCTATAAAATATAAGGGTAATCAACTAGAACAAACATTGCCATTGAGATTACAAGCCTTTGAACGTTTGGCTTTATTTCTTGAAAGGATCTCATACAGAGAACTTTTAGATAGAGTTGATTATTCAGCTATGGACGTTGTAACGTTACAACATGCCTTAGTATTAACTATAAAAGAAGAATTCAATCATAACTTATCTCAACAAATCTATGTATCCAATGAACTTTGGGAAATGATTAGAGGAGCTAAGGAAGAAGAAATTTCATTTATCAACCAAGTTGCAAAGTCTTTGGGCGATAAATCGACAGGTTTTGATCTAGCGAAAACCTTACTAGAACAAAGCCTACAACAAGAAAGTTCTCCTGTTGATGTGGCATTGACTCAATTAAAATCTGAGGTAAGTCACTTATTTTAAGAAATTTACACTCATTAATTAGCATTACGTTTTGTTAAATGAATTCTTTAAACTCATAACGTGATTTCAATGTATATTTGTGTCAACAAAAAAAGACAAATCACTCATTTATTAATGAGTTAAAGATATATAAGATTAAGAGTAATAGTTAGTTTTTGGGTTATGAAAAAGAGTTAGAAGTTTCTTCTAGCTCTTTTTTTTGCAATAACGACTCTTGTTTACCACCGTTAACGAAAAGGGTGTAACGAGAAAAAACAAATGACGTTTAAATTGATATAAGTTAAGAAAATACAATCGGTTTTACACCGGTTTAAAAATATAGAAAGAAAGAGTAATAGTTAGTTTTTGGGTTATGAAAAGAGCTTCTGGTTTCCGGAGGCTCCTTTTTTTTTACTCTAAATTTATTACTGCAAAACATTAAATTCCATTAACCAAAACACCTAAACCTAAGCAACTCCATTTGCGTTTTTTAAGATATAACAATTAAGAAATTACAATCAGTTTTACACTGATTTCAAAATATAGAAAGAAAGAGTAATAGTTAGTTTTTGGGTTATGAAAAAGAGCTTCTGGTTTCCAGGAGCTCTTTTTTTATACCCTACTTTACACCCTAAAAAACATTAAATTCCATTAACCAAAACTCCTAAACCTTAACAACTTCATTTACGTTTTTTAAGATATAACAATTAAGAAATTACAATCAGTTTTTACACTGATTTCAAAATATAGAAAGAAAGAGTAAT